>WGMX01000043.1 GCA_016124855.1 Anaerolineaceae bacterium
CACATCGGGAATATAGCGCCGGTGTAGGGTCATGCTGCTAAACCTCCTCGGGTCAGGTTGAGACACAAAATAGGCTCTCTCTCAGTCCTATTTTCGCTCACAATCCATCCTACGTCGATTCGCCAACAGCATCCGTCACAATCGTCACAGCCCAGAAAATCAGTTTTTAACTGCCATAGTCGCGTAGAAATACCCCGGATGCGGCGTTGCACCGTCAGGTTGTTTGTACCGGGAATGAGCCAGCCATCTTCCTTCAACTGCGCCCCAATCGCAGGCGTGTTGAACTTGAGCGGCTGCACCCGTAGCACTGCGCGATGCGCGACATCCGGCAGCAAATACACGTAGCGGTCATCGAGATAACCGACAATGGTGGTTCCGGGTCGAGGTTCTTCCGGCTGCTGCATATCCCTCGCCAGCATCAATTCGCCGCTGGCGAGAAGCTGCCCCAGTGTGTCAATGAACACCTGACCGGCACGCTCCTGCTGCACCGCCTTCACTGTTTCTACGATACTGTCTTGCCATGAGGGTAACATCTCGCCACAGTCCAATTCCATCATGAACTGCCTGAGCATCTGGTAGGTCGTGACCAGCACCGCCCAGTTTTGCACCATGCGTCCGGTGTTCGCCTGTCGCCCTAGCTTACTCGTGAGGCTGTCGCGGTAGCCCTTTACATTCGACTCAAAACGACTTGCCAGTTCCTTCGCCAGTGTTCCCTCATCCGCCTGTACAGCAATCCACTGGATAAACTTCGCGGTGAAACCGGGAAGCTGGTCACGTACCGCTTCCAGTAGTGATAGCGCCGCGCCAGCCGGATCACGCTGCTCCCAAGGTGGGATTTCCAGCACCAACATACGCGACAGGATCGAAGCTTCGCCCTCCAGTGTTGTCTCGCCAGTGGACAGCAGCAGTCCGCGACAGGGACGCTCGTGCCGCAGTTTGGCTTCGCGGGTCAACCTGCCACGTCCCATACCCCGCGAATAGCTCTGCAAAAAGCGGGTGAAGGTGCGTTCGTCGGCATAGATGGTCTTGTAATCATCGACCCAGTATAGAGTATCCGCCAGCGCGTAACCCAACGTCTCAACGGTATTGATGGTATCGCCCCACTGACCCGGCGGGGTATCACGGGTGAACTGCCCGTAGAAACTGGTCAGCAGTGAGGCGATTTCGGATTTACCGCTGCCCGATGTCCCCACCAGATGTACCGCCGGACGGGTCGCCGCTGCGGGAAAGAAGCGCTGTACGATGGGGAGCATAGCGAACGCGATCAAGGACGGTGCAAGATGATTCGGAAGTGTGGCAATCGCTGCCTTGAACGCTTCCAAACTGTCTTGCCAGTTTGCACCGCATAAGCGGTAATCCCGCAGGCGCATTTCAAGCTCGACCTCTGGCGGCTCACCTAACCGCCCATCGGCACTTACACTCATCTCCGGTGAAACATAAACCCACTTACCGTTGATCTCCGTCCAGCCCATGAAACGGTAAGTCTTGCGGCGGGGATATGTCCCCGACAGTGCCAGAATCGCCGGTGCAAGGTGACGAATCATTCCAGCGCGAACGGTGAAGTTTTCCCCCGCATGTCCGGCGATAAATCGCTGCAAAGCGTTGGGATCGCCAAATAGCTCACTCGGCACAGGCAGTGTCAGTGTTTCTTCGCCACAGGTCAGTTCTAACATAGTCAGATGTTCAACCTGCCCATCATCATCCATGCGGGAAATACGCTCCAGCACGCGCCCGACCCATCCAGCAACGGTCTGGCGGTTCGTACCGCGTTCGGTTTGTTTTTCAAAGACCGTACACGCATCATCCATGAGATACCGTTCCGTCGCTGGTGCGGCGGCAAAGGCAGCGCGGTCTAATTCGCGCTTCGCTTCTCGATAGAGCCGGTCTAAGTCAGCGATTTTCAGCCCATCGCCACATAACACCTTGAGGCGCTGGCGCTCGGCTGCCCACTCAACGGCGTTGAGGTGAGCGCAGGCGGTCACAGCGGCACTGATCTGTTCCATCGTTGGGCGTTCACGTTCTGTCTCCGGCTGCCCAAAGCGGCTGACGAGTTGCTCCACCTGTTGGTGGGCGTTTTGTCGTATCTCTGCGATGGGATCACGAGGCGGACGGCTGTAGACACTCTGGATGGTCGCCAGCGCCTCCCGTTCACTGCTGCCGCTGGCAAGATGGCGGGGGATGAGTTCGCGCTCCGCGTCGGATTGGCTGTAGCCCGCATCCCGAAGCTGGCAGGCTGCCGCGAACAGTTCAGTGTTGCGACTGCCATTCATAGCGCCGGATGCCAGATAACTTTCAGTGCGCGGTGGCAGCGGGTGGTGTCCATTCCCATTCAAAGTTACCACTTTTAAGCCGTCGAAACTCGGTGTATGGTGCTGACTCTCTAACCATGCGAACGAATCCAGCGTATAACGCCGTTCCGGGTAGCACTCGACCACAGTGACCATAACACCACCGCGTTCAGGTTTGGTATTCACCGAATCAGGCAGGCGCATAATCCCCGCCACCGTTTTCACGTATTCGGGATCGCCGCCTAATGCTGCGAACAGTCCGCGCAGAATGCCTGCGATTTTCTGACGGTCAGCGTCGCTCTGAAGGTGGAACAGCTCATCCAGCAGCCAGTAACCATGCCAGCCGCCCCCACTGTCGAGGATAAAGGATGGCGCGGAGTTGAAGTCTCTGAGACGTGTTAAGTTCTGGTCGCGCTGGTGGGCATCGCCATCACAGTCGATGTCCACCCACAGTGCCGGAACCAACGCGGCAGCTTCCGCCTTGCCCTGCTTCCCTTTACGCAGACAGGGCGCGAAGTACACACCATACCCCTCGCGGTTAAGCACCTCTGCCTGCTTGAGCGCCTCTGACAATTCACGTTTGTTCCCCATGCGCCCCCACAGCGAACGCGCCTCACCAGTGGTTGGGTGAATGCAGCGCAGTTCGAGATAAAGATTGTCGGGACTGCCTGTATAGAGCGTGTTCAGGAACTCGCGTCTCCCAGCATCCGGCGTGCCTAACGTGTCTGTCTTGTTCACAACGTCGTTCTGTGTCATACTCGATATATTCCTTTTAGGTTGGTACACAGGGGTTTGGAGCGCACACGTTTGGCGACGGTAGGCGCTCTTCTCCCCTGTGTGCTTTCTCGGCTAAAGTTCAAAATCGGGCGATATATTCCTTGTTGACTGCTCAAATCCCCCGATTTCCTCGATCAACGCCGTGCGTTGTTCAGCATTCATCCCATTCAGCAATCCTGCCAGTTCTTTGAGTTTGTCCATGTCGCCGTTCATCGCCTGTGCCAGCACCTGCGCGAAAAAGGCTGCCTGTTCATGCGGTAGCCCTGCCGCCAGCGGACGAAATTCCAGCCGGAGCGCATCCGGGTCGTCCTCAGTCGCGGCTGCATACCAGCGATAAAAGCCAACGGCGGTTTGCTGTTCGTCGGTGCGCCGTGTGCCACACCAGATATCCCAGCTTTCGCCCTTGTCATCGACCATCATGCCATGCGGTTCGTCGTCGATAATCTGGCGTTCTTGCTCACGAATGGCGGCTAACTTGTCATAACGCTGCTCCCAGTCGGGACCGACATAGCGCTCCACCTGCTCCGCCATCGTTCGCTCGGTGACATCATGCAGCAGGTCGATGTGGTTCACCTTGCGATTGCGGCTGAAGAACAGCGGCACGCGCTGCCCATGTTCCTCGTCATACACCGTTCCCGGCAGTACAATGTGTGTATGCGGGTCATGCAAGCCTGGCGCTTGCGGATCGTCCGTCAATCGGTGATGTAGGACGTATGAGTATTCGATCCCGGTATCCAAGCCGCGCTCATCGAAGAACCCATTGACCATGCTTTCGGTCAGTTCACGGACAAACTGCTCACGGTTTTCTGGCGCGACCATCGCCATCAAATCCGGGTTGGGGTTGCAGACCAGGCTGAAGGTCAGCACATGCTCGCTCTTGAGGTCGTCACAGCGCTGCGCGATTTCGGCTACTGAGCAGCCCATCCCGTGATCGACCCAGCGTTCGCGTCCGGCGACGTGCCGCGCTGCTTCGTCCCGACTTTCACGGTAGGTCAGATAACGCAGCAGGTTCTTGGACTGTTTCGCGCCATCATCGGATGGCTTTTTGTACTGAAGGTTGGCAACACACATTTGCTTTCGATCCATCACAGCTACCCCTCGCGTTTGCGCGTGATCCGCTCAATGAACCCTTGCAGCATAGTGGTCAACGCTTCGACTTTGCTATCCAGTGCGTCTACCTTTGATTCGACCCCTTTGGCAATGGCACGACGCGAACCCGGCAAATCTTCCTGCGCTGCCAGATACAGGTTCACTGCATCGCGCAGCAGGTCGTTCTTGCTGACGAAATTACCGACACGGCTGCGGACATTCCTAAGTTCTTCCAGCCGCCGCATCTGGTCGGGAGTCAGGTTGACAGTCATCCGTTCGCTGTACGGATTGGGCTTCTTCTTCATTTACCTGTTCCTTCCTTTGTATAAGCATCCAGCACCACCTGACGGAATTTCCCGGTTGGGCGGAAACGCACATACACCCTCTTGACGGTGCGCCGTCCTACTGCGCCCCCGCTGCGAAAGGTCTGCACCTCGACCAGCAGCTTGCCCAGATCAGCAACTGTCACGGTCTGACCGGGCTGTGCTAGTTCCTCAAGCCACAACTCCGTCATGACTTCCAGCACTTCCGCCACATCGCGCCGTTTCAGACGCGGCAGGCGTTTGCTGATTTCGGTGATCGTCTGACGATGATTCATCGTGCCTGTTCTCTCTCTTTTGCCATAAAAATCGGCTGAACGAAGGTGATGCGGATTTTGAACGCATCCCGATCACGGGTGCGTTCGGTGGGCGCGGCGAACCGCGTCCACGAGTGCGGCGGCATCTCTGCACCGCCGCACTCATGCAGGGGCGACAGCCGCTGCATCCAGCCCTCCGGCGCTTGAGGAGCCAGCGTATTTAGCTGGCTGGCGACGGGGAGAAAGGGTTCATTTTGGACACAGATTCCCCGCTCCCGTCGCCCGAAGTCGCAGCGCCTCGACGCTGCGACGTGCATGGCACAGCCATGCGCTGCTTTGTGTTGTGTGTAGGACATGACTACCACTTCGCTTTCTTCATGCGGTTTTCGCGCCGCGTCGCATCCTCATTGGAAACTTCCTTGCCCTGTAAGACACTCTGCACGGTAGATGAACGGTTGCTGGATTGCACCCCGCCATTGGCAACGACATGCTGGATGACCCGCTCTACATAACCCGGCAAGTCCATCAGGGCGGTGCGTATCCATGCCGTGTCGTCACACACCTGCGTAAAGCGCCCCGGATCAAACGGCTGCGGAATGTTTCTAGGGATGATCGGACGATAGCCGCCCCGATTGTGGTCGATATACACGCGCATCATGTCTTTCATGACCGCGTTGCGGCTGCCACGCGGGATGCTGTTCCACCAGGCGATCAGGTCACTGTCCTCGGTGTAGGTCATCTTCACCGTCGCCGTTGCTCGTTTTTGCTTTGCCATGCTCTTTGCTCCTTTACAGGGTGTCCGAATCAGTCCGAATCGTGTCCGCATCTGACCGACACCCCATCACCCCGACACCGCTATGATTGACGAGCGATAAATCGGGCATAGTTCAGATACCCGCGTGCGTTGGCAAGCTGCGCGTCCTGCACCAGCGCGGTCTGTGGATAGGCTTCGCGTACATCCTTGACTACCAGTTCCGCACCGCCGCCGGACAGGTAAACCACATCCACCGTCGTCCCGCGCTGCCACTTCTCGCTCATCAGGTTCAGGGTCGCGCTGCGAAGTGGGGCGAGAGCTTCTTCGACAATCTCCCTGTAATCCACTGGCTGCCCATTGGCGTGGAAGATCCCGGTTCGCAGCACCTCCTCGACGATCTTGAAGGGCATCTTCTCGCGGTAGTCGCGTTCCAGCGCCGCTGAAATGCGCTCCTGTGCCGTATACACCCCGCTCTCGACACTGCCGCTTTCCGCGTCCACAAACTCACCTTCGTCATCGAGTGCCAGGTCAACCGTGTACGTTCCCACATCACAGACACCCGTTCTCCGGTAGGTATGCTGGCGGTTGATCTCCCCGCTTTCCATCAGGGTGTTGGCGTAGATCGTGCCGTAAGGCTGCGGCATGACCATCACCTCGGACACATTGGCGATGAGTTCGGCGGTATCGGTTTTGATGAGATGCTGACCAATGAGCGAAGCCTTCAACTGCGCTGCATCCCGCATGTGATCCGTCGGGAGACCCGTAGCGATGCGGATATGCACGATGTCACGGTTCCACATGCCCTGCATAACCTTCCCAATCGCTACCTTCGCAAGTCGCAGCCGGAACGCATTACCCATCGTGGACTCATTGGCAGTTCTTCCACGCAGTCGCAGCAGTTCGCCGGGTGGAAGCTGTGCCAGTGCCAGATCACCGACAAACCAATCTCCATCCTCATCGGTCATCTGGTCGCCTGGATGCCGCCGCGCCATTTCTTCCTGTTGAAATTTGATTTCACGGGCGTGACCCATGACTGATGGAAACATCACCACCTGATCGGCGGTGACTGCCTTCACAACCCCGTAGCCGATGTCTAACCCCATCGTCACAGTGCTGCCTGGTAATGCTGGTTTCTTTGAGTTTTGCTTGCTCATTATTTGTCTCCGTCATTTGAGGGAATGCCAAAAGACCGCGCATTAGTGTGCGGTTCGTCAGCATTCTCTTGTTCTGTATGTTGTGAAGAATTGCTTGCTGCTGCGGGAACTGTTATGGTGAAATCAATATGTGGCAGCAGTGCGAGATTGAAACGACGAAGACGAGGAGTTTCTTTGCTGAAGGGGATTGGTCGTGAGCAACAGCCTTCGCCTAAGAGGAGTGAAGCATCTATAGGCGAGTTAGGTAAGGGATGACGATATTCAAGGCATCGTATTACTGCATCATCGTATCACAATCTCAAAACCTAGGGAGCAATCACATGAGCGACAGGAATAAGGCAATTATCGAAGAATTTCGTGCAAATAAGGGGAAAGTAGGCGGTTACTTTGAGAACACGGATTTGCTTTTGTTGCATACCCACGGGGCAAAAAGCGGTTTAGAACGAGTCAATCCGGTGGCATATTTTGTTGATGACAGCCGGTATGTCATCATAGCATCAAAGGGCGGCGCGGATACAAATCCTGATTGGTATCGTAACCTACTCGTTCATCCTGAAGTTTCTGTAGAAGTGGGTACGGAAGAGTTCCCCGCCATTGCCGCGGTACCATCAGAACCCGAGCGTACTGAATTGTATGAAAAAATGGAGTCAATTAACCCCGGCTTCACGGGCTATAAACAAAAGACTTCACGGATTATTCCTGTCATAACATTGACTCGAAAGCCTTGATTGCAGTTTTGCGTCTAGTTGACTCTTAAGGACGGTGGGTTTCAATATCGCATATCATAACTCCAAAATACCAATAGCTAGGACAAATCAGTGCCTCATTATAAAGTATTTGTGGTTTCCAACAAATCGCGATTGAGGGACAAACATCTGTTGGGTGATTAAGTATAAATTGGAAATGTAAGCGGTGGCAGCATAGCGTATGATTTGCGCTATGCTGTTTTTTAACCCATATCTACGTCAAAGTTTTTCACGTTTCTCAATATTATCAGCAACGGTCATTTTTGAGGTTAGCTTCTTCTTCGATTTTGCAAAAGGGAGGGACTCGCGCTCGTGCTAATCTTGCTATAATTTAGATAAATGTAGTATTCACGCAATTTTTTCGCCTTCAAGCCAGCTTAATTGGAAATAGAAAATACGATGAGAAGACAACTCACTCCCGTTGAATCAGCGGGTTTCGCCTTTGGCAAATTTTATGCGAATGTTTTTGCAATGAACGCGCACATCAAAGGAGAAATCACGATTTCTGAAGTGCGCCTCTCAATCGACAAAGTGTGCCAGAAGTATTCGTTTTTAGCGGCTCGCGTGGTCATTAATGAAGGTGTTGAATGGTACGAAACGATAAGCTCAGAAAAGATTCCTGTAATTCTAATTGAACGTGAATGGAGCGATGCACTTGTTGAGTATCTAAATATACCTTTTGACAACCGTACATCTCCTCAACTTCGTATCTTGCTGAAAAACCAAAATGGCTACAGTGATATTGTGTTGATGATAGATCACAGCATTGCCGATGGACTATCAGTTGGCTTTATTCTTCGCGATATACTTCACTATATTGCTCATCCTGATGAAGTCGTTATCCCAATAGAAGATTGACCACCCCTTGATCAGTTATTACCGTCATACGACATTTATGAAAAAGATTCACTACCCAATGCGCCAAGTGAAGCGACATCATCCCAACTTGTCGGCTCCCGCGCACCGTATGTTGTGCCTTGGTCACTCTCTGAAGCAGAGACTTCTGCACTCATCGGTCTTTGTCGGCGGCATGAGGTAACCGTTCACTCAGCGCTATGCACTGCTTTCTTGAATATTTATGCGAGGCTTGATCCGTCAGGGCGTGCGCTGCGGTCTGTATCTTCACCTGTATCAGTGCGTACCCGTTTGACACAACACATAGATGACCAAGTTGGTAACTATATCAATTCAGGCATTCGAATCACTCTGGACTGTTCTTCTACACGTGATTTCTGGGAGATGGCTCAGGAGTTCAACTCGAACCTCGCTGCAGGGACTAATGATGATTCCCTACTCATCCCAATTGTAAGATTCCATAACATGCTTCGTGGTTTGCTCCAAATGGATACACCTTTACGACTGCCTGAGAGCGGTGGCAGGGCGGATTATGATTTCTCGCTGTCCAATCTTGGCTACTTGAACTTTCCCAAGAAATATGGCCAGTTGGAATTGGAGTGTATCTATGGGCCGATGCTCAATTTTTTTCTGGATGAAACCATAATTGGTGTTGCTACTGTCAGCGGAAAACTGACCTTCAGTTTGATATCTCGACAGCGGTTGATGAATTATTCGGATGCGTTGCGTATGCGTGAACAATTTACAGTTACGCTTAGGCAGTTACTCGCGATCTAGCGAACGTTAGTAGAGGTGCGGAATCTATATTTAGCCGCTCAAGAATTTTGGACATATTGAACGAAATTTGCTCACTAACTTTCATCGAACCAATGTCTTTAATGACTTCAAAAGTGTGATGAACCACGAAATGTGCTATTCTCGGATGCTCTGTGAATAAGTTAGAATGGTTTCTCCATTTAACCGTATTGATGGATGCGGATTCCATCGGTCATGAAGGACAAGAGTAGATGATGCCAAGCAATGATGCCAACCCTAAGAATGTAGACAATACATCTCCAGAATCGCAGGGTGAATCTGGGCGTACGAATTTCATCCGCGAGATCATTGACGAGGACATCAAAACTGGAAAATTTGGCGGACGCGTCCAAACGCGTTTTCCCCCTGAGCCGAATGGCTATCTGCATATCGGTCATGCCAAATCGATTTGTCTGAACTTTGGCCTCGCCATGGATTACAACGGTAAATGCAATCTGCGTTTTGACGATACAAACCCGGCCAAGGAAGAGCAGGAATATATCGACTCAATCATTAACGATGTGCGCTGGTTAGGATACGATTGGGAAGATCGTTTGTTCTATGCCTCTGACTACTTTGAGCAGCTTTATCAATGGGCAGTTCATCTGATCAAAGATGGCAAAGCCTATGTCGATGATTTGGACGCTCAGCAAATCCGCGAATATCGCGGGACATTGACCCAACCGGGTAAAGAAAGCCCTTACCGTAATCGCTCCGTCCAAGAGAACTTGGATTTATTTGAGCAGATGAGGAAAGGTGAATTTCCCGATGGTACGCGGGTTCTGCGGGCAAAAATTGACATGGCATCGCCTAATTTGAACCTGCGTGATCCAGTTTTATACCGTATACTGCACGCCGACCATCCCCGGACGGGTGACAAATGGTGCATATACCCGATGTACGATTACGCTCATGGTCAATCGGATTCAATTGAAGGCGTAACTCATTCGATTTGTACACTGGAATTCGAAGATCACCGGCCATTATATGATTGGGTGCTCGATCAATTAGGCATTTATCATCCTCAACAGATTGAATTCGCACGGCTGAACCTAAATTACACAGTCTTGAGCAAGCGCAAGCTTATCCGCTTGGTGCAAGAAGGGCATGTTAAAGGTTGGGACGATCCGCGAATGCCTAGCCTTTCTGGTTTGCGCCGGCGTGGATATACACCAGAAGCCATTCGCAATTTTTGTGACATGTTGGGGGTGGCGAAGAGCAATAGTACTGCCGAAATCGCAATGCTGGAATATTGTGTTCGGCAGGATTTGAACAAAAGTGCCCTTCGGGTGATGTCCGTACTCAAGCCTTTGAAGGTTGTATTGACGAATTACCCTGCGGGTCAGGTTGAAGAACTGGATGCCATCAACAATCCTGAAGACCCCAATGCCGGAAGCCGGAAAGTTCCCTTCTCCCGTGAGTTGTATATTGAGCAAGACGACTTTATGGAAGTTCCGGCGAATAAATTTTATCGTCTTTCGCCGGGGCGTGAAGTCCGTCTGCGCTACGGATTTTTCATCAAGTGTGAGGAAGTTATCAAAGACGAGCAGGGAAACATCACAGAACTCCGCTGTACCTATGACCCGGCGACGCGGGGAGGCGATGCTCCTGATGGACGCAAGGTGAAGGCCACCATCCATTGGGTATCGGCGGCGCAGGCATTAGATGCTGAGGTGCGGTTGTACAATAACCTGTTTGACAGGCCTAACCCGAACGATGACAGCGATGGTAAGGATTTCACCGCCTATATCAATCCGAATTCGCTGGAAGTGTTATCCACAGCCAAAGTGGAACCCGGTTTGGCGGGTGCAAAAGCAGGAACAGGTTATCAGTTTGAGCGCCTCGGCTATTTCTGTGTTGATCCTGATACAACGGCAGATAAGTTGGTTTTCAACCGCACAGTTACCCTGCGCGATGATTGGGCGAAAATCCAGAAGTCGAGCGGGTAATGAGCATCCTACTCTGGATGAAATCTCGTGCATAGTCGTTGAAGAAACTGGTTTTCAAAGCGAAAAGCGATATTTAATAACAAGAGCTTATAATTGATCAGTGCTGAGATCGCGCTAACTATTAAGCACGATCTCGGCACAAATGTGACGCGACTTTGTTACTTAGCTCGCCGGGGCTGCAAGATGCCGTCCTAGAAAGGCGAGTGTCTCTAGTGCCACCGTATTCCAGGAGCCTTTGATTTCAAAGAAGCTGATCCAGTAAAAATGGGTTGCGTGAGGATATTCCACATAGACCACTTCCACGCCTGCTCTGTGCAGCGCATCGACCATATCCCGCGACTCCTCGACGGATGTATTCTCGTCATCTGCGCCATGAAAAATCAGGAAAGGTACGGTATCGGCACTGACCTGAGCTAATGGCGAGGCATCTAGGTGAATGGCCGGAGTCTGGCTTGGTGCCCCTCCGTAGAGTGCCATCTGAACTTCAACCACTTCATCGAGATATGGATGCATTGCGTCCAGCCCACCAGCGATAGATGCCACACAGGCGACTTTGCTGGAATATTCTCCGAATGTCAGATTACTGTCTCGTTGAGTATCGCGCTCCCCGAGCAGTGCTGCCAACTGACCGCCGAAGGAGTGACCGAGCGAACAAATGCGGTCAGGATCGACATGATAACGAGCAGCGTTGGCACGTATCCAGCGTACGGCAAGCTGGGCATCTTCGAGTTGAGCAGGCCAGACATTGCTACCGTCATCTTGCAGGAGACGGTAATCGATATTAAAAACGACGTAACCGTTCGCGGCAAGCCCCTGAGCGCGATCAGCCTCAACGCTGCGATCACCGAACTTCCCGGCACCACCATGAATCACGACGACTGCGGGCAGCGACGTATCACTGGCAGCAGGTTGGTATACGTCAAGGATCAACTTTACGCCGTTTACTTCGCCATAGGCGACAGTCTGTGGTTGTATGGCTGTGGCTCCATGAGATGGTTCCTCAGTAGCGTCTTGCGCGAGTACCGTGCTGCTAACGACAAGCGGCACGACGAGCAAGATAAGTAGGCGAATCCAGTTCCTTTTCATGGACAATCCCTTTCGTAAAATTTGACTGAAACTTAAGTGAGCGATAGTTCTATTGAAGCATGACGGGATCAGCATAAGAACCCGTCCAGTGGACAAAAACCCACACAAATTCGCATCGAATGCGTTATACTAGGCGAATTTATAACTAAAGAGAGTGGCATGGTCGCCAAATCCTCGTTTGGTCAGTGGCTGAAGCAGCGGCGCAAAGCTTTGGACTTCACGCAGGAAGACTTGGCACAGCAGATCGGCTGTACGGTCAGCGCATTGTACAAATTCGAAGCTGACCAGCGCCGTCCTTCTCACCAGATCGCTGAACTACTCGCCGAATGTCTTAACATTCCTGCCGACCAGCATCGAGCCTTCATCCGTTTCGCCAGAGGGGAGGTCGCTGTTGACGCTGCGCCTTGGGGTACTCCCTTTCATCCCCCTTCCAACCTACCTGCATACCATATGCCGCTCATTGGGCGTGAGGCTGATGTTGCTGCTGTTCGCAAGCGTATGCTTCAGCCACAGACGCGCTTACTTTCGCTAGTGGGTCCTCCCGGCATCGGTAAGACTCGCCTCGCGCTTCAGGTCGCCATTGATGTATTGGATGAGTTTGCTGATGGTGTTTTCTTCGTCGCGCTGGCCTCAATCAGCGATGCAGCGCTCGTGTCAACGACCATTGCCAATACGCTCGGCGTTCAGGACATAGGGCCGCAGTCCTCGCTGCAACGTCTAAAAACGTTTCTACGCGACAAGCAGTTGCTGCTGGTGTTGGACAATTTCGAGCAAATCCTTCTCGCAGCACCGCAGATTTCGGAACTACTGAGCATATGCTTATGGCTCAAGGTTCTGGCGACCAGCCGCGCTCCACTGCGTATCAGACCGGAGCGGCAGATTCCAATAGCTCCGTTGGCGCTGCCCGATCTTGCTCATCTGCCGGATGTGGAAGGGGTTACTCAATATTCGGCTGTGACTCTTTTCATCGAACGGGCACAGGCAGTCAAGCCAGATTTTGTACTCACGCAGCAAAATGCATCGACTGTTGCTGCCATCTGCGCCCGCTTGGATGGCCTGCCATTGGCGATTGAGTTGATCTCAGCACAGATCAAACTGCTGCCACCGGTGGCGTTGCTAGAACGACTGCACGGCCATCTGATGCTCCAAACGGATGGGATGCGTGACCTTGAACCACGCCATCGCACCCTGAACAACGCGATTGAATGGAGCTACCAACTCCTGAATGTGGACGAGCAAACGCTGTTCCGGCGGCTGGGTGTGTTCGTGGGCGGCTGGACATTGGAAGCGGTTGAAGAGATTTGTATGGACAACCTGAACCTGAATCTGCTCGACGGCATTGCATTGCTGCTGGACAAAAACCTCATCATGAGGGAACACATTTCTGGGGGCGAGCTGCGCTTCACCATGCTGGAAACGATTCGTGAATATGCGCTGGGGCAATTGATTGCGAGTGGGGAACTGGAGGTACTTCAGGGGCAGCATGCCACCTATTACCTGACGTTGGCAGAAGCCGTTCCGTTAGGAATAACTGGAGCGCAGGTCGCGTTGTGGTGGGATCATCTTGAGCTTGAGCATGATAACTTCCGGGCGGCATTAGCATGGAGTCACACGCAGATAAGCCGCGAAACGGAACTGCGCTTGGCGCTGGCGTTGGCTGATTTCTGGCGGTTGCAAGGGTACTTAAGTGAGGGGATTGCTTGGCTCAAGCGTGTGCTGGAGACCACGATCAACGGGACATACGAAGTACCCTCAGGGGCTGACTGTGTGCGTCAGGCACGACTGCTGAATTGGCTTGCGATATTTATGATATGGCAAGGGAACGAAGACGCTGCGCTGCCGATCAGTGAAAAAAGCTTGGCGTTGTTTCGAGAACTTGGCGATACCGAAGCATATGCTGATGCGCTGGCCGACCACGGAATGTTATTTGTGACGCGCCGTGATTTCGAACGGGCAAGTATCTATCTGAACGAGAGCATGGCGCTGTGCCGCGAAGTTGGGTACAGAAGTGGCATCGCCACCACCTTTCTCTTTTTTGGGAATCTCGCCTATTCACAGGGGCAATTAGCACAGGCAGGTGCATCTTGGGAGGAAGGGCTGGCTCTGCAACGCGTGGAGGACAATCGGTGGGTTATGTCGACTCTACTGGCTCAACTGGCGATGGTGGCGCTGGATCAGGGGGATTATCGCCTTGCACAGGCGCAGTTGACCGAAAGCCTGACTATTTTGTGGGAAATGGACGAGCGCTGGCAGATTGCTCACACACTTGAAGTCTTCGCGTGTTTTTGTGCATTACAGGGGCAGCAGTCGGAGAACAAGTTGCCATACCTCCTGCGCTCGGCGCGAATCTTCGGCGCAGCTGAGAAATTACGTGAAACCATCGCTGCCCCTGTACTGGTGTTTCAGCGCCACTTCAACGAGCGGGGCGTTGCTAGCCTCCGCGCCCAACTCGACGAGATAGAACTGGTGGCAGCTTGGGAAGCAGGACGGAAAATGAGGCTTGATCAAGTAGTGGAATATGCTCTGTCAAAATAATTCGTATTTAGCAATAGCACAGCAAGGTTGAGCCGTTCGCGTGAATGGTAGGTGCGATAGTGTTCCGCATAACAAGGTATTTGTCGTGAGTAACAGCGTTTGCCTATGTGGGAAGAAAATTTGATCGTGAGTGGTTGATGGTGCTCAGTTATCAACCACCTTCTGCGTGCCATTCAGCTACAAGCGTTTGAATCAATTTGGATGCCGGCAGCGCACGCGCGAGGGGCGCACCCTGACCGGCCCATTGTACTGCAAAGTCAAAGTTTCCTTTATTACTGGCGGCTGCATGTAGTGCCTTAGTTGCATCGTAGGTGATTGGATAATCGGGTAAAGCTGGTGCTCCTGTTGAATCGATGTCTGTGAATAATCGGTTGATCATGCCGCGTGCCGGACGACCGGAAATCACTGAGGATATTTGCGTGTGATATGCCCGTTCACTTTGCAGCGCTGCTCGAAATTGGGTGTTAGCAGCCGATTCAGGGCACAAGATGAAAGCTGTGCCGAGCTGTACCGCTGCCGCACCCAACTTCATGGCCGCCTCGATACCTTGACCATTCATTATGCCACCTGCCGCAATCACTGGCAGATGCGAACTCCGTGCAATGAGCTGGACAAGGGCAAATGTACCAATCTGCTGATCTTCTTTGGCATCGAAAACACCGCGATGACCGCCAGCCTCGATACCTTGAGCAATCACCGCATCAACACTCGCTGCCTCAATCATACCCGCTTCTTTTAGACTGGTTGCACAGGCCAATATGACGATACCAGCTTTGCGTAAACTGCTGATCCATTCGACCGGCGGTAAGCCGAAATGAAAGCTTACCACCGCAGGTCGCTCATGCAAGAGCATTTCTAGCATGTTCTCATCAGCTACAAAACTGCGATAACTTTCACTAATTGATGCTGGTGGTTTGACATCAAATTCCGCGAAGAAGGGTGATAGGTATGCAAGCCACGCAGCCTCCCGTATCGGATCAGCAACTGCCGGACGATGACAAAATAGGTTGACATTAAAAGGTTTGTCTGTCAGGGACCGTGTTTCCTGAATCATGTTCTGCGCCTGCTGCACAGAACTGGCTCCTAGACCAATCGAACCGAGCGCCCCTGCGTTGGATACTGCTGCCGCAAGCTCAGGTGTGGATACGCCCACCATAGGTGCTTGAATGATAGGGTATTGAACTTTAAGAAGCTTGAGTATGTCATCGCTAGAAGCCATGATTGTCTTCTTTACAAAGAAAAATTTTAAGGAAGGTAGCTCGCTACGATTCTTTTCCATCTGCGTAGCGCAGACCTTGCCAAACGCCGTGTAAATACATCGCCGCTAACGCACGATCATACAGACCATAGCCGATGCGACCAGTTTCGCCCCAAATCATGCGTCCATGATCAGGACGTATCGGGCCAGTGTATCCGATGTCGATTAACGCTTGGATGATCGCTGGCACATCGACATTTCCCCTTGGTGAACTATGTGCCACTTCAACGAAACTTTTGTCGCCGGTCAATTCCACATTGCGCAGATGCACAAAATTGATTCGATCCGCAAATTGGTGAATCATGGCTGGTAATTTATTACCGGCTGCTGATCCTAACGATCCTGTGCAGAAGGTCAAACCGTTATTTGGGCTGTCCACAATGGACAATATGCGCTCGATAGTAGCCGCGTCACGCACAATGCGTGGCAACCCAAAAATCGACCATGGAGGATCGTCGGGGTGCAAAGCCAACTTTACGTCTGCTTCTTCGGCAACCGGAATGACTCGCCGCAGAAAGTAGGAGAAGTTCTCGAACAGAGCATCCTCATCAATAGCTTTATACTCGTCTAAAATCACCCGTATTTCATCTCCAGAATAACCCCGCGCCCATGCTACCCGCGCTTCAAGCCCTTTAGAGAGATCATAGTCGAGCATCGCTTGATGTTCGTAAGCGGTACCAAACGAAGCATCAGCAAAATGTACCTGCAAATTAGTTCGCATCCAGTCGAACACAGGCATGAAGTTGTAGCACAACACGGGAATTCCCGCACGTCCCATATTGCGAACGCTTTGGCAGAAAATATCAATTAAGGAGTCGCGGTCAGCCGTACCTTTTTTGATTGACTCGGCGACCGGAATGCTTTCAATCACATCAAGAGTTAAGCCAACATCCTCTACCTGCTGTCTCAAACCTCGAAAATCCGCCTCTGACCAGACAACTGTGTCGCTCTTACCTTCAAATGTGCCGACGATTCCTCGCATGATCGGAATTTGAGCAATGTCTTGTAGGCGCACACGATCACTTTCGCCAAACCAACGCATGGTCATTTTCATGATTAGACTCCTTTGTATGCCATGAATCCGCCATCCACTGGAACAACAATACCCGTCACAAAACGCGATGCATCGCTAACTAGCCACAACATCGTACCAACGAGGTCCTGTGGTTCGCCAAAACGGTTCATTGGCGTATGCTCAATAATAAGCCGTCCCCGTTCTGTTAGATTGCCGCTATCTTTATCGATGAGGAGGTAGCGGTTCTGATTACCGAGGAAAAACCCCGGCGCAATTGCATTAACCCGAATTGATGTGCTGTGTTCTTTCGCCATATAAACCGCTAACCAATGAGTGAAATTGTTTATGGCCGCCTTTGCCGCAGAATACGCAATTACACGTGTCATCGGCTGATAAGAAGCCATTGAGGAAATGTTCAAAATGACACCCGACTGTTGCTCAGTCATCACTTTGCCAAATACTTGAGAAGCGATGACCGCTCCCGTAAAGTTCAAATTGAAGACCCACTGCATCGCTTCTTCGGGTAAGTCAAAGAAACTTCGCTGCCCCGGCATCGAACTGGCATCAGCGCGATTTCCGCCTGCGCCGTTAATCAGAATGTCAATACGTCCATATTGAGCGATTATTTGCTCGGCGGCTTGATGCAAGGCGGTCTTGTCCAACACATCGGCGCTAAGACCAGATGCCGTGCCATTGCTATCTTGTAATTGGGTGACGAGCGTGTTGATGTTATCCAAATTACGGGCGATTGCAACCACTGTTGCGCCGGCTTGTGCCAGCCCACGACACATCTCGGAGCACAGTACCCCCGTTGCGCCAGTCACAACAGCGACTTTGCCCGTTAAATCAAATAAATCGAGGGTCATATGATTTTTCTCCAATTGTTGGTTAAGTCAAAATATTATGTTTGTATTCAATTGTGCGCATATTTTATGAGTTGACGAACCTGTCGCTGATTTTATGATGATTACGGCGGGGATGCAAAGTTGTTTTCCTTCGCAGATTACCTTCACAAACACAAATAGAAAGGCAATACGTCTCGACCCTGTTATAGTCAGGACTGAATGTTACACATAACAAAATCTTACACTTGGATTTATCGACAAATAGAGTTAAGGCTTAGATAAATGGAGGCATGATACACTATTTTAATACAACACTTGTTGCTCAATTAAAATCCATGATTGTCTCTTGGCAGCCTAAACGACATTGTCAGAGGATCATCGACGAATGTTATTCCAATTCTCGTTAATAATTCCAGTTTATGTGCTGGTTGCTGCCTTAATGCTGCTGCTTTCCATTCGCACGTGGACTTTGCGCCCCGCGCCCGGTGCGACAGCTTGGTCAATGACCATGCTCTTCTGTGCGATTTTCGCAATTGGGGCTGGCCTAGAAATAGCGTTTGTTTCACCTGTTTTAAAGCTGGCAATGGATCGTGTAATTTATATTGGCACAACCGGTTTTGTTTTCTTCTGGGGTATTTTTGCTATTCAGTACAGCAATCGAGGACGCTGGCTGAAACGGACAAATGTGTTTCTGTTAGCGATTATTCCACTAGTTACCTTATGTTTGGCCTTATTTGCTGAATATCACTCTCTGCTTTACCGTTCATATGAATTTGTCTATGAAGGTGATCTGGTCATGGGCCATGTGATGGCGTATGGTCCATTTTTTTGGATTTGGCTGGGTTACAGTTATTTGATATTGACTGGTAGCTGGCTGCTTCTGTTCCGCTCAGTTATTCGGTCACAAACCTTTTTTCGCGGTCAGGCTTGGATGGTCATTTTAGCTTCGGTCGCCCCGATGCTAACCTACCTGTTTCATTTTATTGGAATTAATCCGCTAGCACCCTTTGATCCAACTATTTTGATTATGGCCTTTTCGGGTATTGTCATGCTGCTGGCGATGAAGCAGTACCGCTTTATGGACATTGTACCCGTTGCATATGACTTGATTTTTAAAAATGTCCAGAGCAGTATCATCCTGATTGATCTCAAAGGGCGAATTGCCGGGATGAATAGCACGGCAGAAAAAATTCTTAAACTTAAAGAAAATGAGATCATCGGTAAATTAGCGCTTGATGTTCTACCTCAGCAGTTCGCTGTTTTGGGAACACTGCAAGATTCGAAAGAACTAAAGACTGAACTCGAGATGACGAAAGAAGGATCGTTTTACGAATTGCAGATTACACCCGTCCGTAACCGTCGTGACGAATGGGTGGGCCGTTTGGTGCTGTTATATGACATCACAGCGCGCAAGCAAATCGAAAAACAGACTTTGGAACTGACCATCGAGCGGGAACGCGTGCAGCTCTTACAGCGTTTTATTAGCCATATGTCGCATGATCTGCGCACCCCTTTGACGTCAATGAAAGTCACACAGTATCTTTTGCGCAAAGAATTAGCAGGGCAGCATTCCATTCGCCTAGATTCGTTGATGCAGCAGACGGAACGACTGACTGAAATGGTAGAAAGTATGCTGACTTTAATGCGCCTCGAGAAAGATGAGCTAGGTGACTTATTTAGCCTAAATGTCAACGAACTTATTACTAATGTGATTGATCGTAATCAGGCATTAGCTGACGCAGCCGGGGCACAGATTCATTTTGATTCTGGGGTGGATTTACCTAATGTGCTTGCAAACACTGATGAACTGACACTAGCGCTATCAAATTTGGTAGTGAATGCAATTCGTTATACGCCCAGTGGGGGTGAAATTACAGTATCTACTACTCTGGACGCAAATCATGTTGTCATTTGGATACGAGACAACGGCATCGGTATTTCAGAAGACGATTTGCCGCACATATTTGAGCGCTTCTATCGTGCTGATAGTGCTAGAGGCACGCACAGCGGGGGTTTCGGTTTAGGGCTCAGTATTACCAAAACCATTCTTGAACGTCATGATGGCTCAATCGGTGTGCAGAGCCATCTGGGCGAAGGCAGTGCATTTTGTGTTCGACTTCCTACAGCAGTTGCTACTGAACAGCTCAAGTCCGTTGGCTAGCTTCCAAACGCGATTAGCCACCTAGATCCACCACGTAACAACTCCGGTGTCTTATTGTCATCACCTGCGCGCTCAACATGCATCCTGTAGACAGTTCTCCTGACCGCCTACATACTCTGGTCTTATAACCAGAGATGTGGAAAGATATCAGACATATATTCGGATACTTGAACGAGGCAAGTTATGATGAACACATCCGGCGAAGCGTCCAAACGGCTCGAACAGGCTCTAGCCACAACCCGTGAAGCGACCAATATTATTGATAATCTCATTGCCGAACATGAGTATCAAGATGTCGCGTCATTAGTCGCGCAGGCCGCAGCCAAACTGTTAGAAGCTGCGTCCGCTTTGATGCAATCCAACGACGAGGCTGGCCTTGGCGCGTTGGAAAGTGCGGATGATCTGCTGGATGCGGTTTATGACATCATCGACGGAGAAACTGACGAGGATTAACAATACGTATGTCGAATTGCGTTTTGTGCTTGTTCATAGGGATAATCGTTAGCCTGATTACCTCCTGCTCCCCTTTGACAGGCGAGACGCTGCAAGAAAGTTCAAAGCTGACATTTATCGACTTCTATTCGGATGAATGTCCCAACTGTATGGTCATGCAGCCGATTGTGCAGAGTCTGGAAAAACGCTACAGCGCTCAGATGAGCTTTCAATATTTGAATATTGATACGGACGGCAAGAGCCTATTTGACTCCTTGGGCTTACGCGGCAATCCGATCTTCTTGATCCTCAAGCCGGACAATACGGTTATCTATAAAGGATATGGGAAAGTGCCGGAGTTAGCTTTAGAAAATGCGGTTCGGAAGGCGATTGGAATCTAAGAGGATTGATTACATAATGATGTAGGGAAAAGGTCTGCCTTCTCCCCACATGAATTACTTTTTGACAGTCATTTAGAGACTAATCAATGTTGCAGGTGGATATTCAATTTCTTTGAGTGTGGATTCGATCTGATCCCATGTAGCGGGTGAGTCCCACTCGACAGTAACAGTCTTGCTGGCGACTACACCGTCAACCTGCTTAACCCCGTTAATCTGGCTGACTTCGTTCTTGATAGTCTTGACACAGCCATCGCAGCCAATGTTGGGTACCTGAAAAGTCTTGCGTTCCATCATGTTTCTCCTTGAAAAAAGTAGAGACAGCGAGTCCCTGATTAATCACATTTTCGGGGATAGTGTATACCCCCTACGGTATATGGACAACGTAAAAGAACATAATCTTTCGCCATATGGCGATATTTTAATACTATCCGCTGAAATGACAGGCGAGATACTCGGCAGATGCCACTGAATCAACAGAAATTGCAGGCAGATGATCCGCCTGATGCCGCTGAGCGTAGCGGTTTACTGCCGTAATTACGCCACGTAGTCGGTTTTGTATCGTTGCAGCGGTAACATGAGAACAATCCGCTGAAAATGCAAAAAGAACTGAACCCATTGAAAAAGCACAGAGATTGCTATAAAACTCTGAGACATGATCCTAATGGATGAAACCATGGTAGCATAAATCGATACGGTTCGGGTTACATTTTGGTAACTCTTTTTGTATGACTTTCCTAACGGAATTGAGGGAAAATGTGCCCTTCGAACATTGCTCAATGGTTAGGAAATTGTAGGTGTCTCTGGCACAGGACGGGCTGTAGCCGTTAAGGCATGGGTATCCGGTTCAGCTCGGAGCATCCACCAGAAGCCGACGGCTGCTAAGAACGCCGTAAATGCACCACCGTACCAGATAGCTGGTGGCCCAAACGAGTCGCTGAGGACTCCGCCTGCAACTGGCCCAACACCCGTGCCGAAGGTGTAGGTTAGTGAATAGATGCCCATATATCGGGCGCGTTTGTCAGGGGGAGCCATATTAGCGACCAGTGCGTTGCTCGTAGGCGACACCATCAATTCGCCAAATGTCATAATGACCATCGACACCATGAAATGCGGTAAAAGGCTTGAGGCCGCGTAGCCGATAAGCCCAAGGGCATAAATGGCACTGCCGAGCGACATGATGAACAGGGGACGATAACGCCGGGTGATACGGGTGACGCCGAATTGGAAGAAAACCACCATCAATGCATTAATCGCCAGAATTTGACCAAACTGGTTTTCTGGAATATTGAAGTTTTCTTTGATGTAGACCGAGAGCAGATTAAAAACCAGCGCAGTCGCTATTTCAATCAACGTGAAAACGGCAATGAAAGTCACAAACGGACGGTCACGGAAGATGGCTCCATAACCGATGCTGATACGTGTAGTGAAGGTTTCTTGAGGGAGTGTTTCTCGAATAACAAAAATGAGCGGGATTAACACAATCAGATTGATGGCGATGCTGATGAAGTAAGCAAATGTATGTGCCTGAACGATCAGTACACCGAAAACCGCCGGCCCGACGGCAATTGCGAGATTGGAGGCGGTGCGAATCATAGCGAAGGCACTGGTACGCTCATCCGGTTTGACGATGTCAGCGATCATAGCGTACACGCCGATATAAAAGACCGGCTGAAGGATCCCATATAGGGGCACAATTATGGTCCACTGCCAGAGCTGGTTAGCACGACTCATGACCACCAGCAGCACGCTGAACCCTACCAGCCCGATAATCATGATGTTTTTACGACCGAATTGGTCCATTAGCGTACTAATTGCCGAAGTGCCGATGACGCTGGAAAGTGCCTGAAGTGAGAGAAGCGTAGTGATGGTCGTTAGGGCAACCGGAATGTTGAGGCTGATAGAGGACGAAAAAAGGTTTAGCTTGGTCAGATAGCCAATCGCAATAAGCGGACTGCTGGTTTGTTCGCGGATGTAAAGTGTGATAAACGGCCAAATCAAGGATGCGCCAATACGGTTAAAGAAAAAACAGGCGATGAGCAGCCAAAAGGCGCGCGGAAAAGGCGGTAATTTGTTTAACAGACACATGTAAAAGTAATCGTTACCCAGTCGTTAATATTTATTCGCCCGTTTCAAGAAGCGACTGAATTTCTTCTCGAACGTGGGCATCCGTTTCACGCAGCAGCTTATTCTGCAAAAATCGACGCGAATCTTCTCCCAAAATCTGGTGCAGCGCCCAAGCAGCATGTGTTCGAACTAAAGGGCTGGAATCACTTATTAAGGTTTGCAGTGGGAGAACCGCTGTGTCATGTCCCCAGTTGGCCGCTGCGATACAGGCATTACGTACCAACCGTTCGCGTTTGATACGGTAAATGGGACTGCCATAGTATCGCTGATGGAAGGTAGCATCGTCTAGCGCCAGTAAGTCCACAATGTGAGGGGCAACGTGGTTCAAATCCGGCGGATAAAAAGCAATTTCCTTGCTCGGCACAGCGAATCTTTGAAATGGGCAAACATCCTGACAAACATCGCAGCCATAGACCCAATTCCCCATTAAGGAACGTAAATCGGCATCGATGTCGCCTTTGTGTTCAATCGTCAAATAACTGATGCAGCGCCGCGCATCCAAGACGTGTGGACGTGGAAAGGCTTTGGTTGGGCAGGCATTTAGACATCGCGTGCATGTTCCGCAGTAAGTTTCGCGCCCCGGTGAGTCGTAAGTGTCAAATTCAAGATCAGTGAGAATTTCGCCGAGAAAAAAGGTGCTGCCTCGCAGCGGATGGATCAGCATGGTATTTTTGCCGCTGAAGCCTAATCCGGCTTGATGAGCATGACCGCGTTCGAGTAATGCGCCTGTATCCACGTAAACTCGCTGGTTGGTGGCTTGTCGGCTGTCCGCTTGCAGCCATGCAGCGAGAGTCTCCAGACGCGGCGTGAGAATGTCGTGATAATCCAAGCCCCATGCATAAGCTGCAATGCGCCCTCGCGACGGATCATGCAGCAGTTCGTCGGGTACAGCCGCAGATGCATAATCCAAGCCGACGACGATTAATGATTTGACACCGGGTAAGATGACATTTAAATCACGCCGTCGGGCTTGACGGTCAGGACGTGCCATATAACCCATCGTGCCGTGCATTTCCGCTTCTACCCATTGGAAATAGTGGTCGAGGTAGGGTGATGGCTCGGCATGTGTGATGCCAACCAGATTGAAGCCCAATTCAAGGGCGCGGGTTTTAAGATCGGCGGATGAAACCATAAGTGGCGAAATTCGAGTTTATTTTTGTTGTTCAAATTCTAACCAGCGTTATCATGGTGGCAATCATGAATAAAGGCAAGGGGATTAGGAATAATGTCGGATTCAGACGTTAAGGCGCAGGCTCAAGAACGATTTGGACAGTTTGCTCAGGGCTATGTGGAAAGCAAAGGTCATGCCAGTGGCGATGATTTGGAACGTCTAGTGGAGTTGGCACAGCCGCATCCTGATTGGTTGGTGCTGGATATTGCGACGGGCGGCGGTCATACGGCCTTGAAGTTTGCTCCGTTGGTCGGGCAGGTGATCGCGCTTGATTTGACACCAAAGATGTTGGAGGCGGCACGCACATTCATTCTTGGCAAAGGCAGGACAAATGTTGCGTTCACAGTCGGCGACGCTGAGCAGCTGCCGTTTGCATCAAACACATTTGATCTGGTGACTTCACGGATTGCCCCACATCACTTCCCTAACTGCTGGCAGTTTGTTCAAGAAGCTGCGCGGGTTTTGAAACCGGGTGGGGTATTCGTTTTGGAAGATAACACTGTCCCCGATGATGAACGGGCAGCCCGTTATGTGGATGCTTTTGAGCGGCTTCGTGATCCGAGTCATCACCGGATGTATGCCGGATACGAGTGGCAGGGGATGTTTTTAGATGCGGGATTGCAGGATGAAGCCTCTGAATTGGCACATAAACCCGATTCGAATATGGTTCAGTGGGCGAAAGTGCAGGGGCAAACGGATGATGTCATTGACCGTTTACAGGTGATGTTGGTGCAAGCGCCGGAAGCCGCACGGGAATGGCTTAATCCTCACGCGGCGGGGACGGTTGATGCGACTTTTGACCATCATTATGTGATTATGGTGGGACGGAAGTAGTTTGTGTTCCAATTCCTTTTACATCAACTTGTAATGGATGCATACCTTCAGTTGTCCAACCTTTTTCGCTTATTCTCTGGCGAAGTTGGTTTTGAAATTCAGGCATGAACTTCTTGGCGCTGGGATCAATCTGTTTAAGCAGAATGTCAAGATTAAGGCTGGCTTCACGCAGCCACGGCATTTCTTGAACAAGTGCAACCAATTTTGCTAAAGCGCGTTCGGTTTGCCCTGAATTCAGCATGTGGTAGGCATGGTGCATACGAAAATAAGGGCTAGCATAAAATTCCGCTTCTCCCAATTTCCAGAATTCGTCTGCCTGCGTTTTATCAATCATCATGTCAGCTAGTTGGATGGCAAGAACAGGTGAAGCAATTTTTCCGGTATCGCGTGCTAATAGCCGTAAGAACATGGTTGTAATTTGTTCATTGTCATCCTGTCCTGTTAGGCGCGCTGATTTTATGAGTTCTGCATATATCTCTTCAGGTTCCTCACATTCGCCTGTTAAGCGTAGCGCGTCTGCGTATAAAGCCCTGATACTTGAATTAGTCGGGGCGGCATTAAATGCCTTTCTTGCCCACTCCAAAGCGAGATTAGCTTCTTGCAGACCTACATAGGCGTTCGCGAAGGAACAGCAATGAGGAACATAATCTTTCGTATCTGTTATGGGTTGTGGATTTTCCTGCAATAATTGGAGGGCTTTGTCCGGCTGACGTGCTGCGGTCAAAATATTGGCTACTTGCCATGCATTCATCGATTTGCCGAGACCACTGAGCATAAAACTAAACAAATAGCGCTCTTGATCCCATCTCGACTGGATTTGTTTCCATTCCGCAAAAGTTGCGTTTAACCCTTCGTGTGGCTTCAACGGTTTGCCTGTTTTGGGGTGAGTTAAACGGAAGCTAATCTCACCCACACCAGATATGATTTGAAAAAGATGAAGGGTCTTTGCCCAAGTCAGATCAAATGTTTCAGCTTGATTATCAACAGGTTTTTGATTTTCGACGGTAGTTTTTGAACGAAAATTTTTGAGGAATTGCATGGCGAATCTCCTAATTTATTCTTTGATTCTAACACGCAACACCTGAGTGAAGTTATAAGAAACGTAATGTTGGGTTTTGTAAGATACGTTCCAGCGCCTCGGCGGCTTTTTCGGCTCCGCCTAGCGCGGCGAAATCGGCGGCAAGTTGGCGGGCAGTCGCTTGCACAGTGGCATCTTTAGTAAGCGCGGTTGCGCCTTCTAATAATGCGCCGTGTCGTACTTCATGCGCCGTGAGATTGAAGCCGACTTTAGCCTGTGCGATGCGGCGGGCGTTGCCTCTCTGATCGGCGGCGTGTGGCACAGCCATTTGTGGGATGCCGTGAATGACTGCCGCGTGGGTTGTTCCCATACCGCCGTGATGAATCATCAATCGTGTGCGCGGCAGCACATGGTCAAAAGGAATCCAATTGAGTAAACGTGTGTTGGGCGGCAAGGCAGCTTTAAGTTCAGCCTTTTTGTCCGGCTCGATGGGATTTCGTCCGATGACCACTATCGGAACGTATCGTAACCGTGCAACGGCTTGTGCTGCCCATGCGAAGAAACCCAAATCGCCAGTAAATACACTGCCGAGGGTGATTAACGCTAAAGGTTGATTCGTTGGAATATCGGTTAGCCATGTCGGTGGGGTATCGGTTGGCGCAGTTGGGATGCCGCCAACGAATAAAGTTTGTGGCAGTATATTTTCGCTGTCGGCTTGATACCAATAATCACTGAAGTAGCTAATATGTAAGTGCGGGCTGATGATCGAAGGTGTCGGCCCGCTGGAAAAGTTTACGCCATTAAGATTGAAGCGCTCACTCAAGCGGGTGATGCGCTCGCGGCTGGTATTCCCCAATGTTTTTTGAACTGGAAACAGATAATCATCATTGAGTTCGCGTTGGGCAGGCCATCCACAAACCGCTAAAGGGATGCTTAAGGCTTCCGCAGCCAGCGCGGCAGCAGTCAAAAATGGATCGGTAACGATGAGATCCGGTTTGCCGATTTCGCCAGCCATATCCAACATGCACTGTGCCGCCTCGCCCACCAAGTCCTCACTCATCCATGTATCCAGCGCTCGTTGGTAACGGAGCATGACCGCTTGGGCAGGCGGGACGCTGGTCAAGTCAGGAGCAGGCGGCGGAGGCCATAGCCAGCCAGTCCGTTTTAGCGGCTGGAATCTTATTCCAGAGGCAGCGACAGTGTTCGCAATGGGCAATTCGCTAAGCCATAAGACATCGTGATTCCGTTGTCTTAATGCTTGTGCCGTCTTAAGGAATCCGCCCCAATCAAGATGGCCATGAAGAGGGGCAGAGATAAACCAGAATTTTGCCATGTTAGTGATCGATTCGATTGATAATGATTGATGGTTCAGACACCATATTTTGAGGCTGTTTCGGCTGATGATCTAGGCCAAAAGTTACAATTTGTGAAGTTTTAATTAATTTTGGTAAATTGCTGCAATCTTAACGATTGAAATGAAAACATCCATATAAGATTAAGACAGAGTTGATTATCTGATTATAGCGAGGGCGAAATTATGGCTTGGTTCACTCCTACACCAATGGAAATCTCGGCAATCGAACAAATTGAAACGGCATTTCATGACGATAGTTTAACCGAGAATCAACGTCAGGGTTTAATCGAACAACTGTGGGTTCGCTTGGAACGTGCTCATGGTAGTAAAGTTCTCAGCCTTGTTTCCCCCGAAGGTGCAGTGATCGAGCGCCCGTTTCGTACAGAGGCTTAATCTTAATTATTCATATTCAACCAAGCTGGCTTAATAGTGGCCTGCGGCGCCCGCAAAATCGTGAATAATTTTTGCGCATCGTACCAAAGGCTGCCAGCTTGCTCAGGATTACCTAGTGCAGCCTGCTGCTGACTATATACTGCCAATGCTTCGGCTTGAAGACGACGCATATCGGCCTTCCGTGCAAGTGTTACCGCCTCTTCCAACCACACGCCGCAATCGGCAGGTTTTTCTAATTCCAATGATATTTGTGATAAGCCTGTCAATGCACGAATAGTTAATTCCACATCGTTATTTGCTCGTCCTTGCTCTAAGACCACTTCGTAAATCACTTGAGCTTCATCGGCGCGATGTAAGCCGTTCAAACTCGCGGCGCGGCTGAGATTAATCACATGCTGCCAGTGGGGTTTGTTCAGGGGTTCGACCAATGCTGCCGCTTCTTGATGATAGGTTAGTCCTTTTTCATAATTTCCTAAATTGTCGTACGCTAAACCCAAATTGTCAGTCTGGATGGCAGCTTGTAAATTTAGTCCGAGGTTTTTGCTGAGACGCAAAGCGTATTCCAACATCGACAGCGCTTGTTCATGCCGGCCTGTCGCCAATAAAAACCAACCATAATTGCCACGACGTGTCGCTTCAGCGGTTTCATTATTCATTCTGCGGGCAATGGCAATCGCTTCATTGAAGAACGAGTCAGCAGAGTCCATATCCCCTTGGTCGGCATAGGCCGTTGCCGCATTGGCAAGGACGAGACCGCGCGTTTCCCAATCTTCTTTGAGGTTACTGAGGAGCATTAATGCCTCTTCGTAGTCCTTCAATGCGCGTTGACCTTGCCCGATAAATTTGCGTGCAGCCGCCAGATCGCAGTACAGGCGGGCCACTTGTGATGTTTGGCGTTCAGCTTCATAAATCGTGAGCGCAGATGACCACTCGCGAATGGCGTCGCTCATTTTTTGGCGGCTAGCAAAAAATAGTCCCAAATCACGGGACGCTTGGGCAGCTTCAATTTGGTTGTCATTTTGTTCGGCGCGCGCAATGGCTTTGCGATAGGCCATGACAGCACTTTCTTCTTCGCCAAGTTCCACGTGGGCGGCGGCCAGATTGCGAACCACGTCCGTTTCGGTAAATGTGACGGGTTGAACGTTGTTTTGCGTAATCACGTGGGCAGCTCGGTTGAGATGGGTAATTGCTTTTGCGTAATCTTTTTTGGCAGTTAGCGTGATTCCCATCAGCGTGTCAGCCTGAAGCGCAGCCCGTTCGTCTTGCGGTATGTCAGATGCAACATTTGCAGCCCGTTTAGCATATTCAAGCGCGTCGTCATATTGCTGAAGATTGAGACAGGTTTTGACGATGAGCGTTAAGGCATTTATGTAATCGCCTGCCTGATCTTTAATGTCAAATAACGCCAGACTTTCTTCAAGATATTGGAATGCTTCTTGACTTTGACCATTGTTCAATGCGCGTTCAGCTAGAGCAACGCTCCATTGGCGTTCGTAGCGTTTATAACCGGTTTGCTTGGCAAGCCTGAGCGCCCGTTCCAGAAGCTGCTGACCTTCGACTTCCTGTCCACTGATAATCAATGCTTGGCCCAAACGACCGACAAATAAACTGCTGAGTTCAAGATCACTCGCTTGGTTAAGCTTGGGGAGCGCTTCTCGCAGCAAGCGAACCGCATAGCTGGCATTGTTTTCATGGAGATAAACTTCCGCAAGATAACCAAGTGCGCGACCTTCGGCACCTGACGAGCGAACAGTACGTGCCATTTCTACCGCGCTGTCATACTTGGTTTGTGCCAATTTCCAGTCGTCTTGTTTTTGCGCCAAGGTTCCCTGACCAATGAGAATATAGGCCATTTGTATCCGCTGGCGGGTTTCTTGCGCCGTCTGGAAAGTCCTTTCCAGTAACGCGGTCGCTTCATCGTAACGGTGTAAATAGCCATAAATCTCAGCTTGATTAAGGGCGACGATCGCCATTGAGCTGGCATCCCCCGAGCTAACCGCAAGCTGCATGGCAGAAGTTAGGGCTTCAATCGCAGCGGCGTAATTTTCGGCTCGTTTAAGGCGTTGACCAGCATCCAGAGCATCTTTGAGTGCATTGGGTTCGGGACGGTTTGGATAACGGGTGGGGGGGTGTCCAGCGGCCCGACGTTTCAGTTCGTTGAAAAAATCCATCGATATTCCATTGTGTAATGAGATCGTAATCCTATTGTATCGGTGAATGATTAGAAAAAGATAATTACGGGAGAATATCCCACAAATAAAACGGACGTACCCGAAAGCACGCCCGCTGATTGATTATCCGAAGGTAGTCGAAATCTTAGGGGTAGAAGCCACGAGTCAGCAGCGCATCACCCACCCGTTGGATAGCGGTCATCTGTGCAGCCGTTCGCAAATCGACATTGTGCTTTTCAGCGGTTGCGACGGTCGCGTCATAACTGCGAACTAAAATCCGTTCCAGTTGGCGGAAAACTTCTTCTTTATCCCAGAAGAATTCCTGCAAACCTTGTACCCATTCGAAATAAGAAACAATCACACCGCCTGCGTTGGCCAAAATATCTGGCACGAGGACGATACCACGATCATTGATAATATCGTCGGCTTCAGTGGTCGTCGGGCCATTCGCACCCTCGACGATGAGTTTGGTTCGTAGGTGTGAGGCGTTATGCTCGGTAATTTGGCCTTCCATTGCAGCGGGGATTAAGACATCGCAAGGGAGCGTAAGCAGCTCCGAATTGGTAACTGTATCGCCGCCTCTAAATCCGGCCAGTGTTTTGTGCTCATCCATCCACGCACGAGCCGCCGGAATATCAATGCCGTTTGGATTATGCAGTCCACCGTCAATATCGCTAATGCCGATGACCTTGAAGCCTAATTCGTAAGCATGCATCGCCGCATGTGAGCCGACATTCCCAAAACCTTGGATAACAACTTTGACATCGCTGTTGTTAATCATGCCCATCCGGTCGAGTGCTTCCACCATCGTTATGATGACCCCTCGGCCTGTTGCTTCATTACGACCTTGACTGCCGCCAATATTAATGGGCTTGCCTGTCACGACTGCACGGGCCGCGTAACCCACAGTCATACTATAGGTGTCCATAATCCATGCCATTTCCTGTGGGCCAGTTCCCATATCAGGGGCAGGAATATCCGAATGGGGACTAATGAGTGGCAGTAATTCCGAGGCATAACGGCGTGTAAGACTTTCCCGTTCCCTCAGGGTCAGTGATTTGGGGTCTACCAGCACACCACCTTTTGCTCCACCGTAGGGCAGCCCGACCAGTGAACATTTCCAAGTCATCAGCATGGCCAGTGCACGAACTTCATTTAATGTCACATTCGTGCTGTAACGGATGCCACCTTTGCACGGCCCCATCACTGTGCTGTGATGAACCCGATAACCGGTAAACATCTCAATCTTGCCATTTTCATGGCGAACCGGAAAGTTAACCGTAAATTCTCGCTGCGGCCAGCGCATATATTCCACTACATTTTCGTCTAAAGTCAGTTTGCTGACAGCTCGATCATACTGCGTCAAAGCATTTTCGTAGGCGCTCGGGGCCAGTTCCAATGAGTGCTGCAATTGGCTGTGGTTCATTGATACGACCATATACTCTCCTCAGACCGGGGAATTCCGGTTCTTGCAAAACTATCTAAAAGAAAGCTCTCTATACTGTTTAGTATAGCTGAAAGCCTATAGAAGTATACTTAAAAATTCCTAAAATTGGGTAAATTTAACAATGTTTTATCGTATAAATCGCCCAAACTAACAAAACGCTCATCTTTATTATCGCCTATCTGAGCATTCGGTTGGTAGGACATCTACTGAATTTCTGATACATAAGCTCAGATTGCAATTGCCTTGACAGATTATGACCGTGATACATCTGCCGTTTTCCTCGTTTAGTTATCATTGGAACGATGGAATTCGGGTCATTGCCAATAAGGTTATCTTGAACAACGATGAGTCAAATTCAATAAGAATTAGATGTGGCGCGTGCTATTGCGGAGTTATTATTCTGTGCAGATCGAATAGGTTTTTGGAATATTATGTTGACATAATAAGGCGAGTTTCATACTCGCCTTAAGATAATCGTTGCTATGCCGGTTCGGGTTGAGCCAGATAAGGTTTGAGAAATTGCCCGGTATAACTGTTATCGATTTGCGCGACATCTTCCGGCGTACCTATGGCGATAACCTGACCGCCCGCATCTCCTCCCTCAGGGCCAAGATCAATTAGCCAATCGGCCACTTTGATGATGTCAAGATTATGCTCGATCACCAGCACCGTGTTGCCATTATCGACCAACTGCTGCAAAACTTCGATTAGCCGTTTAACGTCAGCAGCATGTAAACCAGTCGAAGGCTCATCCAGAATATAGAGAGTTTGCCCTGTCGCCCGTTTGGATAATTCACGGCTGAGTTTGATGCGTTGTGCTTCACCACCGCTCAGTGTGGTCGCAGGCTGACCGATGCGGATATAACCCAGTCCGACTGCTTGTAGTGTATCCAGTTTAGTCTTAATCACCGGAATGTTCTCGAAGAATTCCAAACCTTCGGTCACAGTCATATCCAGTACATCAGCGATGCTCTTGCCCTTGTACTTCACCTGCAACGTTTCACGGTTGAAGCGTGTACCATGACACACATCGCACTCGACATAGATGTCGGGTAGGAACTGCATCTCAATTTTAAGCTGACCTTGACCTTCGCAGTTTTCACAGCGTCCGCCCTTAACATTGAAGCTGAAGCGTCCGGCGGTATAACCCCGAATTTTGCTTTCAGGCAGTTCAGTGAACAGACTGCGAATAGCATCAAACATCTTGGTGTATGTACCGGGGTTGCTGCGCGGAGTGCGCCCGATGGGACTTTGATCAATATTGATGATTTTATCGACTTGGTCGATGCCTTCAATTGTGTCATGTAGGCCGGGACGTTCCTTGCTGCCGTTAATCACCTGCGCCACTCGGTTGTAGATGATGTCAGTCATCAACGTGCTTTTACCGCTGCCGCTGACTCCCGTCAAACACACCATCTTGCCCAATGGAATATCCACATCAATGTTCTTGAGATTATTTTCTCGCGCCCCTTTAACAGTGATAGATTTGCCGTTACCGGGACGTCGCTGCTCGGGTATGTCAATCCGCAGCCGACCGGAAAGATACGCACCGGTCAGACTGTCTTTGACTTTCATGACTTGCTTGGGCGTACCTTCTGCCATGATGCGCCCGCCGTATTCACCCGCACCCGGCCCAAGGTCAATCAACCAGTCAGCCATACGCATGGTTTCTTCGTCATGTTCAACCACGAGCAGGGTATTACCGAGATCACGCATTTCGACCAGTGTACTAATCAACTTGGCGTTATCACGCTGATGCAAACCGATTGAGGGTTCATCCAGTACATAAAGGACACCGGTTAAGCGGCTGCCGATTTGCGTTGCTAATCGAATGCGCTGTGCCTCACCACCGCTCAGCGAACCTGCCGAGCGTGACAAACTCAGATAGTTCAAGCCAACGTTGTTCAAGAAGCCTACACGCGCTTCAATTTCCTTAAGAATCTGGTAGGCGATTTGCTGATCACGCTCATTGAGCTTAGCTTGCTGACCATCAATGCCGCGCAGTCCGTTTACCCATTTTAGAAGTTCACCAACGGGCAGCAGTGTGACATCATAAATTGAAGTGTCAATGACGGTGACTGCTAGCGCTTCAGGACGCAAGCGCTTGCCACCGCAGGTCTGGCACGGCACTTTTGCCATATAAGCTTCGAACGCTTCGCGCATCCCGTCGGATTGGGTTTCCCGATAGCGGCGAGCCATATTGTTAATCACGCCTTCAAAAGCGGTAGTATATTCACGGTAGTCACCGCGTGCATTAGCGTAGCGCAGCCGGACTTTTTGCCCATTTGTACCGTACAGAATGATACGCTTGGCTTCTTCAGAAAGACTGCGCCACGGCGTATCCATCTTAAATTTATAGACATCTGCCAACCCGCGCATGATGCCCGAACCCCAACTGGTATCATCTTCGAAGTTCCAGCCGTTGCCATTGACCGCGCCCTGCGCCAGACTCAAATCGGGATTTGGCACGACCAATTCAGGATCGAACTCCAAGCGGAAACCGAGACCCTGACAATCCGGACAAGCGCCTTTAGGGGTATTGAAGCTGAAGCTGCGGGGTTCGATTTCGGGAATGCTTCCATGTCCATTCACACAGGCCAACAGTTCACTGTATAGCGTATCGGTCGCCGGCGTGTTGCTCAGGTTGTTAATGATGACAACCCCTTCGCCGATTTCGAGCGCCGTTTCGATAGCATCGGTTAAGCGACTTTCCGCGCCGCGTGCTTCCTCACTACTGGGGTCGTCGTATTTGCGAACAATGAGACGGTCAACCACGACTTCTATGTTATGGATGACGTAGCGGTCAATAGAGATGTCATCGCTCAGTTCGCGCAGTTCTCCATCGACCCGAACTCGCGCGAAACCGCCCTTACGAACATCTTCAAAGACTTTTTCGTGTGTGCCTTTGCGTCCTTTAATGATCGGTGCAAGTACTTGGATACGTGTCCCGTCATCCAGTTTTTGGACTTCATCCACGATTTGTTGCGCGCTCTGCGCTTCGACCTTCGCACCACAGATAGGGCAGTGTGGCACACCGATACGGGCATAGAGCAGACGTAAGTAGTCATATATTTCAGTGACGGTGCCAACCGTCGAGCGTGGATTTTGGCTAACGCCTCTTTGGTCAATGGATACTGCCGGACTCAAGCCCTCAATCTGGTCAACGTCTGGTTTTTCCATCTGGCCGAGGAACTGGCGGGCATAAGCGCTCAGGCTTTCCACATACCGGCGCTGTCCTTCAGCAAAAATGGTATCAAATGCTAAGGATGACTTGCCGGAACCCGAAAGCCCGGTGATAACCACCAATTTGTTACGGGGAATCTCGACATCAATATTCTTCAGATTATGTTCGCGCGCACCGCGCACTACAATCTTATCTTGTGTCATGGGTCTGCCTATCGACTGTATTCAACACATGCGGAAGAGGAAGTACAAACGTTCTATTATACGAGGTAAGAGTATATGCTGCAAGTGTTAGACTAACTCACTGGCGTATATATTACATTGACCTTAGATTAGAAATTAGCAAACCAGCCCGCTAAGTTCTCTAAAAAAGCTAAAATTCATTCAATCCGACACAAGTTAGCCCGTATGTATAAGTGGGACGACGTTTAAATAGGCTACGCCTCACCCACACGGATGAGTTTTACGGTATAAATTGAGCCTGTAGGCTCGATTTCATGTTTATAAGGATACTTGTATGTTTAAGAGTTACATTTCCAAAGATGAACGCGCTGATGCAGATCGTAAATTACCACGTTTATTGGTAGAAGGTCTTCTTTTAGGCGGTACTGGATTGGGCGTCTTGGCGTTGATCTTTGAGATTGCAGCGGACGCTTTTAGTGTCGCGGCCTATCAGACTTTATTGGCGATTCATGGTGCTGCGGGACAGCATCAAATTGCAATTCTTGCGTTCATCGCCTTATCAATCCTCTTGTTTCTCGGCATAGTACCCGCATACAAAGCTGGGGCCTATTTACGCCCGAATGCCGGCGGTAGTGGACCATTGGTTGAAGCGATTGGTCCACCCCGGCTGCGTCCCCTCTCATGGATCGGAACTAGCTTCTTCTTCTTGGATGCCATACTCACCATCATTATTAGCTCAATTTCTGCCGCCGATGTGACAATGCTGCTCTATCCAGAAATGGCAGCCTATCGAATTGTTCTGGCAGAGGCATTCGCCTTCTTCATTATGGCTGTTCTGGTTGCCTTGGGTCCGAAGCGCGCTGTTCCATTGTTCTTGATCGGGGGCGGCGCATTCACGATTTTTACCCTTGTGGCACTATCGTTTGTGGGAACCTCTGCTGCGGGTAATCCAGAATGGGCTTTCTTTACCGACGGCATTGTTAATCGCTTACAAGCGACGGGCGTTGTGCAGCATGTCATTCGCGCCCAGCAAGATATTCCCGTAATCGGCAGTGTGATTTTCTTCCAGTTATTCTTTCGCTCAATGTCCAGTGCGATGCTTGGGTTTTCGGGATACGAAGTTATTCCAGCCAGTGGTAAACACGCTGCTCGTCCGAAGTGGAAAGTGATCAACACGGCGTTAACGCTTGCCGCTGTTTTTTTGATTGGTACCGGTGTTATTCAGCTATATGCGGCACAGCAGTGGAAAATTCCGGCTACCGAAGGCTATAGCACTCTGTTGATTGAATATGAAATTGTTGCCGCACAGACTTTTGGACGTGGTGTTAAACCAGACGAAGTTGTCATCACCGATACAGATCGCCTTGAAGCGACCGAAATATATGACCAACTGCTTCAGGATCGCGCAGCAGCCGAATTAGGCGGTAATGAGCATCCTGAGACCGATGAACTCTCAACCATGTCCAGAGATGACTATATTGACTTGCTTGCCCATGACATTTCTTTTGCAAGGACGGTGAACGCGGCGACAAATGGCACGCGTGGGGAAACCTTCTTATTTATTGCGGGTGTTCTGCTGGCAATTATCTTGTTGTTGGCTCAAGGAGGTGGTTATGTCGGCGGTGCTGCCGTCGCGGCCAATGCTGCCCGCCTTGGTCGTTTACCCAGCTTCTTTGCCGATGATCGGATCGGCATTGCCGTGATATGGGGTGCCGCAGCCGTATTAATTCCCATCATCCGTGAAGTTGTAGTGGTTGAATCCTATTATGCCTTCGGCTTTGTCAGTGCTTTTGTCATTACCAGTACCAGTGTATTTTTTGTGCGAAATGACGCCCTTCAGGCACGCGGTATCGAACCCGGTTCACCCGAAGCCCGGTCATTACGTTTTGCCGGACTGCGTGGCATGGTCGCCAGTTACATTATGGCGATTGTACTGATTACCCAGAAAACGGATGCGCTCCTCATTATTGCACTTGCAGGTGCCATTATTACTTTGTTTCAAATCTACATCGCTCATGGCAGTCTCAAATCTAGGAATGAAGGGCCGCAGACGCTCCCGTTTCCCGCGGGCACTGCCCAGCCTGACTACCTGAATGGTGTGCATCGCGCGCACGATCAAGCACGTCAGCGGGGTATTTCAGATGCTCTCCAAGACTTAATTAACACAAGAGCGATTGCAAAGTTCAATGTAGACCCTGAACGCATTATTCAGTTGGTCAGATATTTACACAATGTGAATCCAGCGCTGGTAAATGGTCATTCAGATAATGGTCATGATGAGCGTGTTAAAGAGCCAAGCAGTGACCTCGAATTGACCTATGAAAAAGCCTATGCTGAACGCGATCACTTGCTTGATCAAATTGAGTACTATTCACACTACGGCATTTTTACATTTATCTTTAACTATCACCGCAACTGGGTTGATCTCGACTATGGACGTGACGAATTCATGGTTCAGCAGGCGATGTTAGATATCTTGTTCCCACTCACGCCCCATGATGAAATTTGGGCGCAGTATAACGCCTTTGAACCCCAACATCTGCCTGAATCCATTTGGCAGTTTAGCCGCGAACGATACCGCTGGGCAAAAGATCAGTGGCCTAATTTGAATGGTCGCCTAACAACCATCTGGACTTTACAGGAACTTGGATTATTACCAAACGAAGTCGACGTGAAAACGATTATCGCGGTAGCTGGAGGAAAGCAGTTCAAAATGGTTAAGGTGCGTACACAACACAACAGTCATGATAATTCGGAACCGGGGACACCGTAGTAAAAAACGGCAATCTCGTAAATAACGCAAAACTGTGTCTCCATCGAAGCCAGATTCTACTGCCCGTGTGATAATTCATATGGACACGATTGTGGCAAGTTGCCAAAAAAATCTAGCAAAGATTAAGAACATTTCCTGTCTGAATCAGGTTTGAATGTTCTTAAAATGAGACTATCAATCCAAACATCTAAGACAGGATGCGATAAATGCGCTACGGCTCATTTTACGACTTGCGACAGGTTACGGACGAATTGATATTTGTGAAGTGGCACAAAACGGCTAACAGTCAAACCCAACCTGAGACTGTTTACATTGATGATCTCCGTAAACGTCTGAATATGTCGCCGCATCCACTGTATTTTCTCTCTGACTTGCGGCAGGGGCGTATAATCGATGTGGGCATCATCCAAAAATTAGGCAGCTTGACCCACCATCCAAATTACGGTGGTGGTTCTGCTTTTAGTGAGGACGTGGTTTCGAGTATGGTCGTCGGCATCTTCTCAAAGTTTGCGACTGCCGAAAAAGGCACTTCTGTATTTTATAAAAACATTAATGAAGCGCTAGCCTATCTCGAGGCGCTTAAACCCCATGTCACGACCTCAATTGATTGGCAAACATTTATTGCGAGTTTGGGATGAGTTTTTCTGTGAATTTACGAGGTTGAAAAAATAAAGCGCTCACTAAGAGCGCTTTATTTTTTAGTGTTCCTCTACGATTTATCCCGCTGAGTCACTGCTGTCGAGTGCATTCGCGTCAATCGTGGGTGTTGCCTGATTAGCAATGGCGGTCGCCGTACCGACCATATCCGCTTTTGTAGTGTTGATGAACACATCGCCAAAGCCACGCACAACCGATACCCAACTCCGCCCCGGTTTGACCATCATCGGTATATTGTTGCCATAAACCAGTTGTAAAGCTGAACCCGGTTCTTTGTCCTTGCGTCGCCAGTATCCTTGGAAAACCTGACCATCACGCAGTAGATAAGCGCGTCCTTGATCCCAAAGTTCAATCTGGATGGAAAGATACTTCACACCGGGGTCAAAAATATCAGGATGATCGTTGTGCGGCACTTCCAGAATGATCAGGTCATCCGCCCACAATTGTTTACCGTCCCTGGCATCCATGTGTGGTACACCATCCGAGAAGCGCAAATAATGACCCGTTGCTTCGTCATACTGCCAGCGAGCATCGGCTTGTCCGTACCAATCAATGTAGGCTTCGGCGGCAGGTTGTCCGCCCGCATCCGGTGTTGGATTAAATGCCAAGCCTCGCGCTTTGTAACCTGTGTTCACATTGCGGCGGGTTGCCTTTGCCCATATCAGATTGGTGTCGAGGAACAGCGTATGTTCAAATGGCAAATCGCCTTTGGGGAAGCGGCAGAAACCCGCATCCTCGCAGTTGTCACCCTTCAATGGCGAGAACGTCTGATACACAAAATCGGACGACAGGATCAGTTTTTGGATTGGGGCGCTTGTACCGGAATATGCCAGAAGCGCGTTATACATCGGCACAAGTTCCAGATCAATCAGTCGCGCGCTGCGTACGGATCCCACATGATCCGGCGCGTTATTGCGGAAAATTGCCGCGAATCGGGTCACGCCGCCTTCAGTTTCATACTCCCATACCATATCTGCTTGGTTGACTCCAGTTTGAGGACGCACGATCGGCGGGTAGTTTGAAATCTTGACGATCAGATTGCGCCGCTCTTTTGCGGCCTGACTTGGATATTCCTGTCCGGTCAATGGGTTGATATTCTCTGGGTAGCTGAACGGGCCATTAGGCGTAGGCGTGGGCGAAGGGGTATCCGTCGCCGTTGGAGTTGCTGTAGGCGTAAAGCTGGCCGTAGCCGTGGCCGTCGGCGTATTCGTCGCAGTAGGTGTGCGGCTGGGCGTGGATGTTGGCCCGGCAGGTGTATTGGTGGCAAAATCAAAAACGGTGGGCTTCGGCGTATTCGTTCCCGGCAGCGTCACCTGTAGCAGATTGACACGGCTTAATGCCACACCGGGTAAACCCACCAGAACAAAGGCAGCCAATAAAGTTGTCAATGCAAAACCGATTGTTCGGCGCATACTCATTAATAACCTCACGCAATCCGATTTAAAACACGGCGGTGGAGTATACGTGTCAGATTTTAGATTGCACAGGGCTATTTCGTACTTATCCAACTGTGATGTATGATTGCGTAGGTCAATCGTCGTCTAATTCTCATCTTGAGTCGAGCTGTTATATACGCTTTGGAGGGATTCATGGCAAACCGCCGCGTATTGTTGTCATTAGCGCACCCTGACGATGAAAGTTTTGGTTCAGGCGGGTTGATTGCGCGTTACGTTGCTGAAGGGGCGGATGTTTACTATATCTGTGCGACCAACGGCGATGTCGGTACCGTCGCACCCGAAAAGCTGGTTGGCTATAACTCGGTCGCGGAACTGCGAATAGCCGAATTGGACTGCGCTTCCGAGAAATTAGGTTTCAAAGAAGTGTTCAAGTTTGGTTACCGTGACAGTGGAATGATGTATTCCGAAACCACTAAAGACCCGGCTTCTTTGTGGCAGGCCCCGCGTGATGCCGTTGCCAAACGTGTGGTTGAAGTCATTCGCAAGGTCAAACCGCAGGTGGTAATTACCTTTAACAAGTATGGCGGATATGGACATCCCGACCACATCGCCATTCAACGGGCTACCACCGATGCTTTCAAACTGGCGGGTGATCCCACTTATGAGACGGGACAAGAACCCTATCAACCGCAGAAGTTATACTATTCGGCTTTTCCGGCGTTGATGTTCCGTATCAACTTGTTGCGGGTACGCTTGCGCGGCGAAGACCCGCGTCATCTCGGGCGCAACAAAGACTTTGATATGCTGGCGATTTTGGACAATATGGAGCCTATCCATACGCGGATTGATGTCAAAAATTATCTCGAGGCGTGGGACGAAGCCAGTGCCTGCCACGACAGCCAACTTGGCGGCGGAATGCCTCGTCTGCCCATGTGGGTTCGACGGAACTTCATGAATAAGCAGAGTCTGACACGTATTCATCCAGTACCGAGCGCTAATCGAGTGGATGAACACGATTTGTTTACTGGAGTTCAGTTAGATTAGCCTATGGCAAATGCCGAAGCCGATTCACGCATTGATCGTTTGATGGATGCCATCGAACTGGTCAAATCTGATCATCGCCATGAAGCCATCAGCATCCTGCGGGAATTGATCCGTGAGGATAATGACTTTGAGGATGCATGGCTGTGGATGAGTGTGGCGGTCGAGTCTCTTGACCAGAGTTCGATTTGCTTGGATAACGTGTTGCGAGTAAACCCCGGTAACTTCAATGCGGCGACTGCCCTTCATCGTATCCGCAGTCCCGAAATGGAAATGGAAAAGCGTCGCGGACGGATTCGCATGTATCGAGATTTAGCTTTTAGTCTGTTGTGGCTGCTTGTGGTGGTTTTGCTTTACACGCTGTTGTTCACGTTCCTGAATGTAAAGGCGTAGGCAGCGGCGCATAGCGCAAGCCAACAATACGTTGACCGTCTGGCCCTTGAATCCAACCTACAAAATCGCGGTAGACGTTTTGGGGTTCTGTCATGCCAACGATGTATAGGTTAGAACGCAGCGGGTACGTATTGTCGTAAACAGTCGCAGGGGTCGGAAGAATGCCGTCAACTGCTATGGCTTTCACACTTGAGTTGACATAACTCATCGACACATAACCGATGCTTCCCGTTAAAGCGGATACGCTGCTCATCATTGCCGCACTGGATGGCGCGATTTGAGCGGATTGTGTGGTCAACCGTTCACCGAGAAGCAGCTTTTCAAATTCGGCGCGGGTACTGCTGCCGTCTTCACGGCTGATTATGGTTACGGGCGTATCATTGCCACCGATTTCGCTCCATCGGGCAACATGCCCTAAGTACACGCTCCGAAGCTGCTCACTGGTCAATCCATCTATTGGATTTTTAGGATGTGTAATCAAGGCGATGCCGTCCTGTCCTATCGGCCAAGCCAGCAGTGAACTGTCGTCGGGCAGGTGACTAGAGAACAGATAGCCTTCCTTGCCCTTGCTAAACTCATTCAATACCGTCTGGAAACTACCGGTAGTTGTTTCAAAGCTGACATTGGGATGCGTTTCGGCATACTGACTGGTGAGATCGTTAAGCAGCGGAATCGTGGCGGTGGTCGCATACAAATGCAGCGTGACTGCGCCATGAGTCGGTGTCGAAGCAGGAGCAACCGGTGAACTACAGCTTACCAGTGCGAATGTGACCATGACGAGAGTGTGCTTTGGCCGCAACATACGGTCATTTTACTCCGATTGCATTACGGTATCGCCCCATAAATTCATCAGTATATGCTGATAAATCACCGTTGATAATCGCTTCCCGCATGGCTTCCATATGCCGGATTAGGAATCGGATATTGTGAATACTCAGCAGGTAAGCCCCAAGAATTTCCTCAGCTCTGAGCAGGTGTCGAATATAGGCACGGGTAAAATTCTTGCAGCAGTAACAATCGCAATCAGGATCAACGGGCGCAGGATCGGTTGTATGTACCGCGTTTCGCATATTGACTCGCCCCGTCGGTGTAAACGCTGCTCCGTGCCGTGCCAACCGTGTCGGAATAACACAGTCGAAAATATCCACTCCCAGCGCAACACTGTTGACTAAATCATCCGGTTCGCCAACACCCATCAAATAGCGTGGTTTATCTTTTGGCAGCATTGGCTCGGTAAAACCCAGTGCAGTGTACATTTCAGTTTTGGTTTCGCCAACAGCTAAACCGCCGATGGCATAGCCGGGGAAGTCAAGCCCGCTCAAAAATGATGCCGATTGTGTTCGCAAATCCTCAAAGATGCCGCCCTGAACAATTCCAAAGAGTGCCTGCCGCTCATCTGAGGGATGTGCTTCCCTGCAGCGGACAGCCCAGCGGCTGGTGCGTTCAACTGCCCGTTCGACCACTGCCCGATCTTTAGGGGTAGGGCATTGGTCAAAGCACATGATGATATCCGCGCCTAGATTTTGCTGAATTTCCATCGAACGCTCAGGAGTCAGCCGGTGCTTACTGCCATCGAGATGACTGCGGAAGGTTACGCCTTCGTCATCAATCTTGTTAATTTCTGCCAGACTAAAGACTTGGAATCCACCCGAGTCCGTTAACATCGGCCCCGGCCATTGCATGAATTGATGCAGCCCACCCATTTCACGCACCAACTCGGAACCGGGGCGCAAATGCAGATGATAAGTATTCGCTAAAACCAAAGAGGCTTTCAGTTCGTGCAGGTCACGTGGAGGAACTGCTTTGACAGTCGCTTGTGTTCCCACTGGAGCAAAAACTGGCGTGGGAATATCCCCGTGAGGAGTATGTAATATTCCAGCGCGGGCGCGGCCTTGCGTCTTAATTATTTCAAACTCGAATGACATTTAAGTATGTTTCCTTTAAAGACCATGCTATTATAACATATGAGCCTAAAGTGATATCTTTCCCGGTCAGGATACTGAATTTTGATAAGTCTCTACGATATTCTTGAGTCTTCAAACGGGCAACTATTTGGTGAACCGGCGGCCCACCTCTTCACAAGTCTGTGTTTTGATCCGCGTCATGCTGCCGAGTCGCAGCTATTTGTTGCGCTCAAAACGGAACGTGGCGACACCCACCAGTTCATGCGCGAAGCAGTAGAACGCGGTGTAACCGGCATCTTATGTACACACCCACCGGACTTTGATACACAGGAAATATCCGTCATCTTGGTGCGTGATACTGAAGCCGCTTTGATGAACTGGACCCGTTACATGCTCCACAAAGTGGGCACGCAGGTCGTCTGTGTCGCGGGCACGGCTGGGAAATCGCTGGCAGTCGAAGCCATTAGCCGCGTATTGTCTTCTCAATATAGCGTCCTGCACAGCACTGACAATGATCTGCCGGGTCGTTTAGTATTGCCTGCTACGCTAGCTTCTTTAACACCAGAACATCAATTCGTTGTGCTGGAACTCAATGTCACCCGACCGGGCATGATGAGTGAATTTGTTCAAGTTGTTCAGCCAGATGTGGTTGTTCTGCCAAGTCTCGGTTCCGGCGTTGGGGATGGTTTTGCCAGCATTGAAGAAGTTGTAGCCGAAAATAGATTATTGCTAGATCGTTTATCACCGACCAGTTTGGCAGTTTTGAATGCTGATGATGACTCATCACAGATGTTAATGAGCGCGACCCGCGCCCGTGCCTTGACCTTTGGTGTAGAAAGTTTTGGTGCGGATGTTATTGCTTACAATGTTTTGAATAGTGTTGATAAAACTGGCTTTGATTTACGCTATGGGGCAGAACGTCACGTCGGGCGCTGGATACCGTGGTTGGGTAAACACCAGATCGGTGTTGCATTAGCGGGTTTATGTGTCGGCCTTCATTATGATGTCTCTTTAGAAGAAGGCCTTCGCACCCTGATCGACTTACCGTACCTCCCCGGACGTATGAATCCGTTGAACGGTCTTCGCAATAGTTTGATTGTAGATGACACCCATTCCGCCACGCCGCAATCCATGTTAGCTGCCTTAGATTGGCTGCTGACGATAAAGGCTCAACAATCGGTTGATGTGCCGCAGCGTGTTGTATTCGTAATGGGCGATATGGATCACCTTGGGGGTCAGGTCGGGCAAGCCCATCGGATGATCGGGCAGCGCGCAGCCGAAGTAATTGATGTACTCATTACCGAAGGTACGGAAGCGGCCTTAGCCGGTCGTGCCGCGCTCGATAGTAGTATGCATCCCCGTCAGGTGACCATGACCTATAGTATTCAGGACGCGGTGCAAGCCATCCGTGATCGTTATGGTCTAGATGAACATGATATTGTCCTCGTGACGGGTGGCAAATCCGCAAGGATGGAACTCGTTGTCAGTGAATTATTGAGGGATGAAAAAGATCAAGCGCAACTCACCCGTCAAGACGCGCTCAGCGAAACCGCCGTTTTAGCACAGCCTTCCCATTTAAATTGGGTGTCGCTCGATTTGGACGCGCTTGCCACAAATGTGCGTGGTGTCAAAAATTGGGTCGGTGACTCAGTAACATTAATGGCGGTGGTCAAAGCGGATGCCTATGGTCACGGTGCAATTGCAGTTGCTCGAACCGCACTCTTAAACGGTGCAGAGTATTTAGCCGTGAGTTCAGTCAATGAAGCGCTTGAACTCCGCGAGGCCGGTTTAGATGCCCCCATTTTGGTGCTGAATTACACACCACTCAGTGCCATTCGTCAGGCCATTCGCCAACATTTAACCATCACCATCTATGATTTGGACATGGCACGTACCTTTGACCGTGCTGCCCGCGAATTGGGTGAACGTCTATCAGTTCATGTCAAGATTGATACCGGCATGGGGCGTTTGGGTGTCATGCCCAAAGATGCCATGAATTTGTTTCGCCACATTTTGAATCTGAAGTCACTGGATGTCGAAGGGGTGTTTACCCACTTTGCCTCAGCCGATGAAGATGCTGATTATACAGCCTTCCAACTCAAAACATTCAAAGATTTGCTCAAACCGCTGCGGGCTTCCGGCTTTACTTTCAAATACACCCATGCCGCCAACTCTGCCGCGACGCTGGCTTCAAAAGAAAATCACTTTAATATGGTGCGCGTAGGTTTGGCGATGTACGGGCTGGTTCCGTCACCAACCGTACCGCTTCCGCCGGAGTTTCGTCCGGTTTTATCGTGGCGAACGGTTGTGGCACAGGTCAAGACGCTGCCACCTAACCATCCTGTCGGCTATGGACGGACTTACTACACACAGTCCGAAGAACGCATCGCCATTTTGCCAGTCGGTTATGCTGATGGCTTTCGCCGTGCACCCAACACATGGCGAGAAGTGCTGGTACATGGTCAGCGCGCTTCCGTCATTGGTCGCGTCAGTATGGAAAAGACCGCCATCAATGTGACGGACATTCCCGGTGTTAGCGTGGGTGATGAAGTTGTATTACTGGGTCAGCAAGGCGATGAACACCTTACCGCTGAGGCTATCGCCAAGCAGCTAGGTACAATCAACTATGAGGTTGTAACCAGCATTTTGCCCCGTATTCCGCGCCATTAATTACGCGCCCATGCGGCTGGTCATATCTGTGACGATCAGGTTGATATCGGTGCCATAAGCATATTTTGCCACCAGCTTACCGCTTGCATCAATCAGAAACGGATTCGGGGTGTGCGAAATGGCATAAGCAGTACTTGATGTTCCGTCTGCGTTAGGCACTTCGACGAATTCCAAATCGTAGTCATTTTTGATGTTCTCGAAGACTTTCGCATCGCCAACCAATCCGGTAATCGTCTCATCAAACCGCTTGAGATAATCACCGATGACCGCTGCTGTATCCCGTTTAGGATCAACACTGATGAATAAAAATGCCGCATTAGACGCTTTATCCCCAAGTTTCTGTCGGATTTGTTTGAATTGAAGCAGCGTCACCGGACAAACATCCGTGCAGTTGGTAAAACCGAAAAACATCAGCACCATCTTGCCACGAAAGTCACTCAAGCTAATCAGTTTTTCATTTTGGTTAATCAGCGTAAAATCTTGCACCTGTTTTGGTGGATTTATCACCTGCACACCATCAAAATTTTGTGATAAATCTACGATAGGTGTCGCCGTGTTGCGTGGACGATTGGTCAAGGCATAAACGACAACAAATGTAGCGACTATGCCGACCACCAACGTGCCAAGCAGTACAAGGCGAGAATTTGTGGGGGAGGGTTGTTGTGCGGTATTATCGGACATCTTCGTTACCTCTTAAGCTCAATAGTTTTCTGCGACAAGCATTTTAACGTCTATCAGTAAAAAATTGCTGAGAGTAAATCGTTTATTAATTTTGTTTATAGGGTATGTTATACTCTCTTTTTTGGTGCTTGTGAATATTGGAGCAATCTGATATGCGAAATTTCCAACTGCTCGATGTGGTGACATATGATAAGCACGCCGGCTCGATTCAATTTACATCTGAAGAACCATTAGCCGCCAAACCCTATGTCACCGTACAGCGGGAAGGGGGTTATGTCGCTTTTTCCGCCAGCTACGGCCCATTGGAAATTGCAGTACGTCCCCGTTTTCAGGAGCTTTCGCGTGTTTTGGGACGTTTGAATGCCGTAGAAGGTCTGCAAACCACCCGTCAAATTGGCACTGCTCAGGCTTACTTGGCTGTCGGCCTTAAACCGGATGGGTTACTCTTGTTACGTCCCACAGTCGTTGGGGATGCTACCGGACATATTGGCCTTAATTTAGCCCTGAGCAGCCCCGCGAGGCAGGCATTTTTCGAATGGCTTCCCGCAGGCGTTGAGACATAATGCTTCGTACACTCTGCCTGATCTTTGCGTCCTCTGCATCTTGAGAGTTCAATTGCTTTTGTCTTAACTTGTCTCTTGCAACTTCTAACTTCTGACTCTCTTCTGTTGCGTATCGCATAGGCCTCCGGTACAATGAAGTTTGACAATAAAATACCAGCCTGTGAAGAGAGTTCCTGTACTCATAAGGAACACCGAAGGGGCAAATGACCGAATGATGCTAGTCCGGTGATGAAACTCTCAGGTTCAAGGATTCGCAGGTTGATCTCTCTGGAAGTAGACTAACAGAGCGTACAGCAATCGAGGCTGTGCGCTCTTTTTGTTCATAATTGAGGAGACTCGTAACATGGCTGAATTAAAAACCCCGTCCAATTTGAAATATACCAAAAATGATGAATGGGTGAAGCTTGAAGGCGACACCGCTACCATTGGCATTAGCGATTACGCGCAGGATGCCCTGAACGATATCGTTTATGTTGAATTTCCTGATGTTGGCGCAGCTCTTGAAAAGGGCAAAACCTTTGGTGTCGTCGAGTCCGTCAAAGCCGCATCCGATATTTTTATGCCGATAGGCGGCACCGTGACCGATATAAATTCATCGTTGGAAGACAGCCCCGAAACCATCAATACCGACCCTTATGAAAAAGGTTGGCTTATCAAAATTAAAGTCAAAGATGCTGCCGAAGCCGACAGCTTGATGGATTCTGCCGCTTATATCGAATTCTGCAAGAATCGTTAGTAATCCTGTATTGCTTTCCGTCTACTGGACATCATTAGGAATACCATGAGTTATACACCGCATACCGATCTCGAACGGCAGCAAATGTTGTCTGCCATTGGCGTGACGACTATTGAAGACCTTTTCGAGGCCGTACCGTCTAGCCACCGCTTTCCCAAGTTAGACCTGCCCAAACCCTTAAGTGAAATGGAAGTCACTGCCGAGTTATCCGCTTTGGCGGATGCCAATGAACATGCCGCTGACTTTGCCATTTTTCGCGGGGCAGGGGCGTATCATCACTTTATCCCTTCAGCGATCAGCCATCTTGTCCTGCGTGGTGAATTCTTGACGGCTTATACCCCCTATCAGCCAGAAGTCAGTCAGGGAACGCTTCAAGCCATTTACGAATATCAGAGCATGATGTGTGCCCTGACCGGCATGGATGCCGCCAACGCCAGTCACTACGATGGGGCGACCAGCTTGGCAGAAGCCGTGACTGTTGCCTTGGAAGTTGGACGGCACAAACGCAACAAGGTTATTCTCAGTCCGGCGATTAATCCGCAGTATCGGGCAGTCGTTCGAACCTATCATCAGGGAACAAACACCAAGTTTGTCGGTGACAGTGGACGTGCTGATATTGCAGATCTCCTCGAAATGTTAGATGAAAATACGGCGATGGTTGCGGTGTCCTATCCCAATTTCTTCGGTCAAATTGATGATTTTTCGAAATTGGCTGAAAAGGTACATCAAGCTGGGGCGCTGCTGGTCATGGTCGTCAATCCAACCGCCCTCGGTTTGCTGAAGTCACCGGGTGAACTGGGCGCGGATATAGTTGTTGGCGAAGGTCAGCCGTTGGGTATTGCGTTGAATTTCGGCGGGCCATATCTTGGCTTTTTCGCTGTTCGTACAGAATACGTGCGCAAGATTGCCGGACGAATCATCGGCGAAACCGTTGATAAAGAAGGTCGTCGTGCTTACGTCATGACCTTGCGTCCGCGCGAACAGGATATCCGCCGTGAAAAAGCCACCAGTAATATTTGCACCAATCAGGGTTTGATGTCCCTCACCGCCTGCATCTATATGTCACTTATGGGTAAATATGGAATGCGGAAAGTTGCTGAACTCTGCTATCACAAAGCGCATTATGCCGCTAAACAAATCGCTGAAGTGAAGGGTTTCACGGTCGATACCAGTAAACCATTCTTCCACGAATTTGTCGTCAAATGCCCCAAGCCTGTCGCCGAGATTAATGACAAGCTCATCGAGAAGGGTATCATCGGTGGTTATGATTTAGGACTCGATTACCCGCATCTTAAAGACAATATGTTGGTCTGTGTGACCGAAACCAACAGCAAGGACGAAATTGACGCGTTGGTTGAAGCCTTAAAGGAAGTGACAGCATGACCGAACCACTTATTTACGATCTCGGGGCAGCCGGACGACGTGGTGTCTTGTTGCCGGATTGTGACGTACCCGAATCTCCGCTCCCAACCGGATTAATGCGTGACAATCTGGACTTCCCCGAAGTCAGCGAATTACAGGTTGTGCGTCATTTCACCCGTTTGAGCAATCTGAACTTTTCGATTGACAAAGGCTTTTATCCCTTGGGGTCATGCACCATGAAGTACAACCCCAAGCTCAACGAAGACATGGCGCGTTTACCCGGTTTTGCCCACCTGCATCCCCTGAACGATGCGGAAGGTTCTCAGGGCGCGTTGTCCTTGATGTATAACCTGCAATCGTGGTTGGCAGAAATCAGCGGCTTTAAAGCGGTTAGCCTGACTCCCGCAGCCGGCGCACAGGGGGAACTGGCTGGTATTCTGATGATCCGCAAGTATCATGTTGATCGTGGCGATACAAAGCGTACCAAGATTCTTATCCCCAACAGTGCCCATGGCACCAATCCCGCCACTGTCACCATGGCTGGCTTCACTGCCGTCGAACTGCCCGCTGATGAAAAGGGCGATGTTGATCTTGCCGCACTGCGCGAACATTGTGATGACACCGTTGCTGGTATGATGATTACCGTTCCCAACACGCTTGGCTTGTTCGAGAGCAAAATCATTGATGTTATCAATGCCGTTCATGACTGCGGCGGCTTGATGTACATGGATGGCGCGAACATGAACGCCTTGCTCGGCGCGGTCAAGCCGGGCGAACTCGGTTTTGATGTCATGCACTACAACTTACACAAAACCTTCTCTACGCCGCATGGTGGCGGCGGCCCCGGCAGCGGCCCTGTCGGTGTAGGCGAAAAGCTCGTTCCTTTCCTACCCGGCCCGATTGTCAAAATTGTCGAGGAAGCCAAAGACGAAGAGGATGCCCCGCTCTATGGTTGGCACATGCCGGAAAAGTCCATCGGGCGCATGAAAGCCTTCCACGGCAACTTCGGGATGCACGTCCGCGCCTATACTTACATCCGCATTCACGGGGATCAGGGCATAAAAGACATCACCCGTCATGCTGTTTTGAACGCCAACTACATCCGTGTCAAATTGCGTGACACCTATCACGTTCCCTATGATCGGATCAACGCCCATGAATTTGTGCTGGAAGGGCATTTTGAAGGCGCGGACAACATCCATGCCTTGGATATTTCCAAGCGTCTGATTGATTATGGTATTCATCCGCCAACCAACTACTTCCCGTTGATTGTCCCCGAAGCGCTCATGATCGAGCCGACCGAAACCGAGGACAAAGCCACGCTCGATGAATTTATCGACGTGATGAAGAAAATTGCAGCAGAAGCCAAAGAGAATCCCGAACTGCTGACCGGTGCGCCGCACAACGCGCCCGTCTCGCGGCTAGATGAGGTTCGCGCCGCCAAGCAGTTAGTCCTCTGCTGCCGCCCCATTCCCGAATGGGCAGAAGAAACAAAATCCAGCAAGAAAGATGCTGTACAGTAGAAATTAAAAGGGCGCTCACCAGCGCCCTTATCTTTGTACCAGCGGCATAATCCCCAATTCAGCATTACAATAGATAGATGTAATCTCGATTGAAATAGCTGGATGTTATGGTTGATACCACCGCTTCACCCAAACGCAAAATCTTCATCAGCTATCGCCGCGCCGATAACCCGGACTTTGTAGAACGTATTCGCGATTGGTTCGCGTGGAAATATGGACGTGATAGCGTCTTCATGGATTTTGACACCATCCCTCCGTTCACACCCTTTGCCGACTTCATCCGGGACAAAGTGCGCGAATGTGATCTGTTGGTGGCGGTCATCGGCTCCAATTGGATCAAGACATTACAGGAACGTATTCAGAACGCCGACGATGAAGATTATGTGCGCACCGAAATCCGCTTGGCGTTGGAACTCAAAAAGCCGATTGCACCGTTGTGTATTAAAAAAGCGACCATTCCCAACGCCCGTGATTTGCCGCCTGATCTCCGCCCGATGTTAGATTACAACAGCGCCCATCTGGATTCAGGCCGCCATTTTCTCGATAATATTGAAATGATATTGAACGCGGTCGAGCATCAGCTTGAACGTCTTGATGCTTGGAAAGTCATGGCGCTGGTTCAAAATGTACAGTTTGATGTCATGACCGCCATTCAACATTATCAAGACGCAGCCGACCATGACCAATGGGCAGCCGCGTTAGATTGGCTGTCTCGTATTCGACAATCTGGTTTTGCGCCCGATTGGTATCCGCTGGATGATTACCAGCGAGAAGCTCAAGAAGCACTGCATTTACAAACCGCTGCCGAGAAATATCATTTCATTCGTTCGATGGCGGAGCGTGCCATTCGTAAACCCTCGGAGCGCATCCGCGTATGGAATGCCCTCGAATCGTTCTGGCAAAATTATCCCGGATTTGACCCGGACGATTTGGCATCTCAGTTTCGTCCCTTGCCCGAATATGACGAGGAATTAGAGGATTACGAGACGTTGGTACTGGAACCTCAAGCAAATGAGGAAGATTTGCGAGGTGGCGCTTTAACGCAAATCGATGCTGCTTCCGAAAACCAAAACGCGCTCGATTTTGCACTCCTCGATCAGTTAGATTCGTTTGCCGAATCCATTGCTAATGACTTCTTTGCCCCCGAACACATGGCCGCTGTTGCTGCTGACCTGAATACCAATCCGCGCACCATTTCACTTACGGAAGCCGAGCAATCCGGCATTCTGGATTTGCAACCCTAGCTGATCAAGCCACCGCTGCTTTGCGGAACTGTGGGTACAGCTGTCGATTCTATACTTGGTGTAACACCTACATTTTTAAGTGATTTGAGCATCGGCAGTAAGACTCCACTTAAAAATGCATCTTCGCGTCCAGCGCCTGCGTGTGCGTAAATACTGATATAAAGGTTATCACGTACTTTGACCAATGCGATCCAACCCCGTACAGCGATGCCAAAAACGGGTTTATCGCCTGCTCGTGCGTAGACAGTTGGATAAGGTGCATCATAAACCTGCTTGGCATCAATTGTGGCGCTCCCATAGTTGTCTGCAAACAGCGTTTCGATGCCGACATCCCCTTGCACAGTGATAAATCCTTCACCATCAAAACGCATGAATACACCATATGGACGGTTAAAGTCATCGAGCGAAAACTTATCCAGTTGTTTGACATTTTCAGGTGGCATAATTGACGCGAATGTATCGTCACTTATTGCGCTCCAACCTTGTGGGTAGCTGATTTGAAGCCCGATACCACGAATAGTTTCAGTGGCAAACGTGCTAGGGGTTGCGAAAAATACAGTTGGCTCTGGCGTAGGCGATGCGGCAGCCGTTGCTGTAATCTGCACATAATTATCAATCGAACGCACTAATGGCAGCATCACGCGGTCATTGTAGGCTTCCGAAACACGTGGGCCAGTTTGCAGCATCGCCATTGCGAATCGATTTTCCCCTAAGATCAGGCTGTAGACATGTCTTACCATCCCAAGTTCAGGCTTAGCCCGTCGTGTTGTGGCTGCCGGAAAGCGTGTTCCTTGTACGCGGTCAAGATTGGTTACGCGGTCTAAGCCTAAATAGGTGAGCAGGGCATCTTCAGGTGTTTCGGCTTTTTTCAGATCCAACGCCCCCAACGTTTCTGCATCACCAACCACGATTTGAACATATGGCGCGCCGGTGATGCCTTTTGTGGGGTTGGAAAAATCAAGTTTGCTGAAATTCTTGGTCACAAAGATGCTCACCCCCTGCACGACCTTGACATCCCAACCCGCTGGATACCGGAAGGCGATATTCATGGCCTCGTTGGTATAAGTATCGAATCTCAGCGAATCAGCTAATTCGTCTAGTGGTTCGGTTGTTTCCGTTGGACTTGTCGTAGGTGTGATACTGGGCGTTATGGAAGCCGTAGCGGTAGCGGTTGGTCGCGCTGCTTCAGTTTGTGTGGCAGCCATCGCTTGTGCCGTGTTTACCACATCAGCCTGTTGGCCTTGGATTTGTGGGTACACCAATAAAACGACAACAGCCACTATCGCGATAACGGCGGATATAATCCAACCCAATCGGCTTAGCGATTTTGGCGGCGCTGTTGCCGCAGTCGGTGGAATCGTAGTCAACTTTTCGGCGACCGTTGGTTTATTAGCCTCAGTGGGTAACGGGGATACATTCAACTTTTCTGTGGATGAGCCAATGGCTGCATCACTATCTTCTATATGCGTTTTCGTCGAAACACCCTGCTGGGTTTCGGTCGTTCTGCCAAGTGCGCCTTCAAAAGCATTCGCTAGCTCCCCAGCCGATTGATAACGATCTTCCGCCTTTTTCGCCATCGCTTTCAGCAGGACATCTTGAACCTCGTCTGAAAGTTCAACCTGTAAATCGTCGACGTTCGGCTGTTCGTTCAAATGTTGATACATGACGACAAATGGCGTATCCCCGTTAAACGGTGTCTTGCCCGTAATCATCTCGTATACAATCACGCCCAGCGCGTAAATATCAGCTTGCTTATCGGCTGCTTTTCCCGTCCACAGTTCAGGAGCCATGTAGGCCGGCGTTCCCATAATCGTGCCGGTTTGCGTCATCTTGGATGTATCATTCAGCAGCCGTGCGATGCCGAAATCCGTCAGATAAGCATTCTCCGCCGTATCCAGGAGCACATTATCCGATTTTAGATCGCGGTGAACGATACCCTTGTCATGTGCGTAATCCAGCGCGCCAGAAATTTGCTTAAGGATACGGGCACTCGTTGCCAGCGAAAGCGCACCTGTCTTTTGGATCAGTGTATTGAGGCTGCCACCTTCCAGCAGCTCCATTACCAGATAGGCGATGCCATCTTGCTGCCCGTAATCGAAAACCTTTAAGATATGCAAATGGCTCAACGACGCGATAGTCCGTGCCTCGCGGGCAAAACGCTCCATAAAAGCGGCATCCTCGGTCAAATCGGTACGGATAACCTTAACTGCCACATCTCGATCAACCGACATTTGCCTTGCGCGGTACACATTTGCCATGCCGCCTGAGCCAAGTTTGGAGAGAATCTCGTATTGACCCAGCCGTTTTCCAATCAATGAATCCATTTGATAACTTCCCAAATTAAAAATGGCCGTTGCAAATCTACCTCAATGTCTTTTACATCCCTTGTTGCTCGGACTAATGTATTAAAGCCCTTCTCCCTTGAGTTCGGGGGAGAAGGGTTGGGATGAGGGGGTTAGACTCGCAAAACTATTTCATATCATATGCGAAAAACGGTCGATGCTCCATCATTCCTTAGTCGGATACTTCGTAATGATTACATGTCATGTAACCGTATTTTGCTGTATCCTTTATTGGGTAACTTGCAGCTTGTAACGTGTCTCTTGTAACTAATGACGATCAACGACTGACCAAAGACTAAATATGCCTTCTGCACGTCTCGTTCTCCCACAGGGTCGCCGCCGCCGAACTCGAGTATGGCGTGTTACACGCGCCCTTTATCGCGACACTGTCGCCTTATGGAGTGAATTTCGCCTCCCGATATTGGCATTCTTGCTCCTGTTGTTTGGCGGCGGTTGGCTCTACGGCGAATTGATGGTTTTGGCAGGCTATATCCGCGTTCCCTATCAACACTTACCCTATTACATCCTCGAAATGATGGTTTTGCAACCACCACCTGTGGATGAAGTGCCGACGCAGCTTTATCTCATCATATTTTGGTACGTCGTGCCTGTCTTGGCAATCTTTATCGTGGGTCGTGGTGCGGCTGATTTTGTCCGTCTTTTCTTTGATCGCAGTGAACGGCGCAATGCATGGGAGGAAGCAGTGGCTTCAACGTATCGCAATCATGTCATCATTCTTGGTGTCGGTCATGTCGGTTTGCGGGTAACGCGTGCCCTTGTAGGCATGGGCTTTGATGTCGTTGCCATTGACCAAAAGCTCAAGGCAGATACTGATGATGAACTAGCTAAATTAGGCGTTCCCGTTATCAACAAGGACGGACGCAACCCACAGGCGTTAGAGCAAGCAGGTCTGCGCTACGCTCAAGCTTTCGTCGCTTGTACGTCTAGCGATCAGATCAACCTCGAAGTCATCATGCGCGCTCGTGATATGAATCCTGACGTGCGGATTGTCGCCCGTATGTGGGACGATACCTATTCGAAACAAATGAAACAGTTCATGGGCGTAAATGCCGTTCACAGTGCTTCCGATTTAGCCGCGCCGGTATTTGCCGGAGCCGCCGTTGGCGTGGAGATCACTCAAACTATGCATATTGGCGGTGTGGAATACAGCATGATTCGTCTTAAAGTTGAACCGGGTTCGTTTTTAGATGGCGGCACAATCGGTTCATTGCAAGATGCCAATAATATGGATATTGTGCTGCATGGTCACGATGACACTTTCGAAGTCGAACCGAAAGGTGATGTTGCCGTTCGCGGAGGGGATACCCTCGTCCTTTTCGCCCGCCACGACCGTGTAATCAACATCGTCGAACGCAACCAAAAGACTCGAAAATCAAAATGATGGTTGAACCTGAAATCATCCCCGTTCAAAGGTGTATCCAGATAAACACGTATCGAGCGGTGAATTTGTAATCTGGGACTTTGACCCAAATATTTCCAATTGGATTCATTTTCGATCTAAACAGATTGCTGCAAGGATTCTAATCCGGCTGAATAATAACCCGCTCGCTCCAAATCCAGCCCGGTTCGAAGGTCCCATCAGTCGAACGAACATGATACCAATCGCCTTGAGCATCCGAATCAAAGATGATCGGCCCTTTCACCGGATCACCAATGAGGATTACCGTTATTCCGACAGGCAGCGTGAAGAATTTGTCTCCCCGCACTGCCGCGGGATGCGCCCATACACGGGCACCATCTTTGGTGGTTGCCATTCGTTCAACAATTGTAGGTGTAGGCATCGGTTCTGGAATAAATGTAGCCGAAGGTTCGGATATGACGGTAGCTAAAGGCGTTTCCGTAACCGTTGATGTGGCTGTGACCGTTGATGTAACGCTGGACGACAAACGGGGTAGAATTGCACCTAAAGTGATGGCGATGAGCAGCACTGTAATTCCTAACACTATGAAGGCGAGTCTGGCAGAAGCGCTTGCAGCAGAGCGATAATTTCCTTTGTTGGTCGAGCCATGCCGATAAGCTTCAGCCTTTTTAAGGTGCTCAATCAGACGAACCATATCATGCTTAAAATCGGGATCATCGCGCACCGTTGCCGCGTTACGAAACCGCAAATCTTGTAGATCAGGTGGTAATTCTTCTGGGGTAGGCAAGGTCGCACCATTCACCAGACATGGCACAACCAACACATTGGGACGCATCAATCCTACCGCGACCTCAATGCTCACGAAATCATTGGGGTCGTTAAGTCGTCGATTCCCATCACTGTCAACAACGTTAGCCCACTGTTTGCCTATAATAACGAGCAGAACATCACATTTGGAAACTTCATCCTCAAGTGTTTTGCGGAAGTCTTGCCCCAATGGAATATCATCGACATCTTTAAAAACTCTTTCCTCTCCAAAAGCCAATACTAGACGATCATAGATACGTCCCGTAATTGTGCTACTGTCGCTTCGTCGATAGGAAATGAAGATGCGCTTCATAGCGTTTTGCCGTCCATTTTTATTCTATTAGAAAGTTTATCGACATAATTAAAATATTGCAATTAAATTAAGCGCCTTCAATGAGATAATCCAGTAGTTATCAAGTTTAAGGAAAAGCCGCGTAAGTGAATAGCTTGTTACATTTGTCTGCATGAGTGCCATTGTGACTATGCTAGCCTCGCAGCATTGCAATGGACGATTTATTTAGTTAGCTTTGTCCGCTTTGGACATTTACCAATTTTATTACAAATTAAGTTTACTTTAGGTTTGTCGGCATACCATTTACTAACCTTTTGCCAACAATAACTGCCCGCTTTGTCTCTCAATTCGGTTAACGCCAACCTCGCGCAAAAGTTACAAAATGTTCTTCCAAAATGTAACCCATTCCTTCCTCAAATCGAATACACTATTTACCGAGCGACTGTATTGCTCCTCTTGCCCTGTTACTACGGGGCAAGGGGCAGGGGGTTAGGGGTACGCAGCTTAACATCCATCAAATGTTGTAAATGTTACAAAAATCGCCGTTTCTCAACAACAACATTTGCAACAACTGCAACATTTTTCGCCGCTTTTGCTGCCGCTTGTCGTGCCGCATATTCCGCTTTGAACCCGGGGTGTCCTATTGCCACCATCGCCGCCGCCACTGCCATGACTAACTTGTGCGCTTCAGCGCCCTTTCTTTACTCAGACGGATGCTTGAGCATCCGGCGATTTGGCTCTAATCTCCACAACCTGTGAATCGAGTGAATTATCCGAATCAAAAAGAGGCACTTTCGCACCTCTTTACACCAACGACTACATACGAATGGCTAACGACTTCCTCACCCGACATTCTCCGGACCATTTTTGCGGTAGCGCCGGATAAATGCGTAAATCACATCTGCATCCACCTTATCCATCGTCAGCAGATGTCCCCATGCTGCGACCGCAACCGGACTGTCATTTTGCGGACGGGGTTCAACAATCATATGGGTTGGGAAGCGCCCTGCGATGTCCTTGAGTTGGTTGATAATATCTTGATTAGTTGGGTCTTTGTATGAAAGCCAGATACCACCATGCTCAAGGTTGTGAACAAGCACTTCGTCAGGGATTTGCCTGTCATAAATCCCCCACGGAGCTGGATCAACATAATGCCATCCCGAAGTCGGCGGGTTTGAATTGTAAGCCGGATGCGCCGCACCAATCTCAATATGGGTTTGTCCCTGATTCGGATAACTGATGCTCGTGTCTGGAATGCTCAGGTCTCCCGGTGGGTTTTGTTCCGCAATCGTGTTACGGATAATCACCACCAGTATAAATGCCAATATAAGCACCCCGGCTGCGATCAGCAAATACCCCGGTGACAAAAACTGTCGCCAACCGCTTGGGGGAGGTGGCTTAACGACTTTGGTTGCAGCTTTGCTCATTCTAATTGTCCTATAGCTCTTATAAACGGTAGAAGGTCAGTATTGTAAATACTATCGCTTAGTAAGTAATGAGAAAAAGCGGACACACGTCCGCTTATTGTTAGAGATTTGTCGAGCTTAACCCATGTTGATGCTGCCTGATTTTTAATGAACGATGTGTAGGGGCGCACAGTCCTGCGCCCGAAACAAATCAAGACTTCTTAGCCTTCGGAAAGCGGGTCAAAATCGTTGCCGGTTCAGGTGTCGGGAACTTATCACCTAATGACAATTCTCCCGGCGCTTTACCGTTTTTTGCCCGTGCTGAGCCTGCGAATACACCAACCGCTGTACCGTCTTTGCTATAGTCGTCCAGCAGATACACCTGACCGGATTGGAAACCGTCACGGTCAATACTGCAACTGGTCACCACACCGATGACCTTGCCTTTCTTGTCGACCACGGGATCACCTTGGTGGGCCGGACGCGCGCCCTTATTGTCCAACCGGAAACGCGTAACTTCTGCCTCGCGCTTAATCTCATGTGCGATAAACGCCAACTTGCCGACAAAGTAAGGTTTCCACAATTTGACGTAATTTCCGAATCCCGCATCCGCTGGATTTAGACTCAACGGCCCTGCCAGTTCATGCCCGTAAAGCGGTAACCCAGCCTCTGTTCGCAAGCTGTCACGCGCGGCTAGTCCACATGGAGTTGCCCCATTAGCAATTAATTCACCGAACAGTTGCGGAGCTTTATCAGGGTGAACGAATAGTTCGTAAGCCGTACGCTCGCCTGTGTAACCCGTTCTTGAAACAATCAGATCATAACCACCTAACGTCACCTGCGTTACATCAGCCCACGCTAACTTTTTGACCTTCGCTTTGTCGCTCTCGCTCCCACCCAAAAGCAACAAAATCTCGGTGCTCTTTGGCCCCTGTAACGCGACATCGACACGGCCTTCTGCGCCCGCACCCGTGCGATAATCAACGATGACACATTGTTTCGCGCCCGTCGGCAGACGCTTGCCATTTGCCCCATCGCCAAACCGGATTTTTCCTGCCTGAGCGTCAAGCAGATAGGCCAGATTTTTGTCATTGTTGGACGCGTTGACGACCACCAAGAAATCTTCTTGACCGAGTCGGTAAATCATCAAATCGTCATAAGGGATGCCATTCTCGTCCAGCAGGTATGTATAATGCGACTCGCCAACAGCTAACTTCTCAACCTCGTTGGTTGTCATCACATCGAGAAACGCCGCTGCCCCTACGCCTTTCACTCCTAGCACACCCATGTGTGTGACATCAAATACACCCGCGCCCGTGCGCACAGCCTGATGTTCTTCTGTCACCGACGTATACCACACTGGCATATCGTATCCCGCGAACTCGACCATCTTCGCGCCGAGTTCTTTGTGAAGCGCGTGGAGTGTGGTTGTCAGTAAACGGTCGCGTTTCGGCTCTTCCCACTGGAACAATGGCAGACGGTCATCTTTTGGCCCGGCGTATTGGTCACCATTGATGCCCACAAAGTATGACTTGGCCGCATAACCTGTAAAGTCTATTGACCAATCGTTCTTGGTGTTAATCCGCAAGGCGCCCATATCAGTTGCGCCTTCCACCATCACATCCACCGGCCCCGGTACTTTCGCATACGGATCAGTTTTGTCGAACAACATAAACCCGTCAGATAGCCCTCGCAGCCACGCCGCTGCACGTCCTGCGTTTTCCTCGACATGCAGCCTGTAACCATCATCGACTGCTTCGACAACGCCCCGACTCATGACACTCCCGTTTGCCTCAAGAAGGTAAGTGGCCTGCTGCTCGCCCGATTTAAGCGCTAGCACATCACTGGTTAGCGCTGTGTTTAAGAAAGAAGTAGCTTGTGCGCCCTGAATCGCAAACGTAATCCAACCGGCATCCTCTTGAACCGAGTCGAGATAGAAGAAGTGCGGATAATCATCCGCTTGGACTTCGGTGTCAATTCCCACGCTGTGGGTGAGTTCGCGCACATCCAACTTAGCTTTCTGGAACACGTCGAAATCAATTTTGGCGCGCGGTTCTGGCCCTTTCTTACCACCATAACTGAACGGAACACACGCTTGCAGCACATCAGCAATGAGGTTGCCCAGTTTGTCAATTTCTGCATCACCAAATCCGCGCTGCGTGATCCAAGGCGTACCGATACGAATGCCTGAAGCCCGTAAGGCTGCTGGATCGCCCGGAATCGTGTTGCGGTTCAGCACAATACCGCACAAATCGAGTATGCGTGCTGCCATATCTCCGCTCAGTGTTGTGCCATCGGCACCAACCACACTCTTGCAATCAACTAATAGCAGGTGAGTATTCGTGCCACCGTAAGCCACACGCAGCCCACGTGATTCGAGTTTTTGTGCCAACTTCGCCGCGTTTCGCACTGTTTGATGTTGCAGCTCTTTGAATTGGTCACTTGCCGCTAACCGTAGTGATACCGCCAGTGCGGCGATGCTGTTTACATGGGGGCCGCCTTGTTCGCCGGGGAATACCGCGCGGTCAATCTTGCCCGAAAGTGCTGACTTGTGGGTGATAATCACTGCACCACGAGGGCCAGCTAGCGTCTTATGTGTAGTGAATGTCACCACGTCCGCAATACCCACGGGATTCGGGAAATCGCCTGCAATAATCAATCCGGAAACGTGGGATACATCAGCCATTAAATACGCGCCAACCGCGTCTGCAATTTTCCGGAAGGCCTGCCAATCCGGTGCATACGGATAGCTGGTATAACCGCCAATAATCATTTTCGGCTTATGTTCCAAAGCCAGTTCCATAATTTTGTCGTAGTCGAGCTTTTCTGTCACTGGATCGACACCATAGCTGACGATCTTATAATTCTTGCCGCTGCGGTTTACTGGGCTGCCATGTGTTAAATGTCCACCAGCCAACAAATCCATACCCATAACGGTATCGCCGACATTCAGCAGGGCGCTGTAAACCGCATTATTCGCTGGCGCGCCGGAAAGTGCCTGCACATTCACAAAGAGTTGTTCTGGTTTGTATTGAGGGGTAGCGAAGAGTTCAGCTGCCCGCCGCCGTGCCAATGACTCAACGATGTTGGCGTATTCAGTGCCTTTGTAATAACGCTTATCCGCTTGACGGCGATACTCGGGTAGTCGTGTGTTGTAATCGAGAATTTCTGCCTGTGTCATCGTCCGCGTTTCATCCAGCGGATACCCTTCCGCGTAAATATTATGGAAGGCCGAACTCAGGGCTTCTCGTACCGCTTCTGGCACAGTGCTCTCAGAAGGAATCAAAATGATATATTGGGCTTGTCGTGCTGTCTCGTGCCGGATCAGTTCAGCCACGTCCGGGTCAAGCTCAGCCATCTCCCCGCGAAACAAAAAGTCTTTGTGGGTCATAAATGAACCTGTCTACTGTTGTAATTGGAATGCCCGCGATTGTATCAGAAGGGGATGTTTGAGGCTATATAGAAGGAATTGATGTGTGTAAATTTGATTAAGAATGACCTTCACAAATTCCGAATGATGTTACCTTGCATCGGAAAGCTGCTGGGGGTTATGAACCCCAAAACCAACAATATAAGAACTAGGATAATGATGATCGCGATAACAAGCTGTCGCCAACTCCAATGAAACGGCTGTCCATAAGGTTCATTTTTCATTTTGTTTCCCTCATTAATCTCTAATTCGCCAACATGGTTCAGACGTCAACATCTTTGAGATTCAATTTGCGTTTTCAACTATAAACGCGAAAGGCCGCACATAACGCGCGGCCTTTCAAAAAAGACGTTAATGAATGGGAATAGTGATTACAGGTTCTTGACCAAGTTCGAGAAAATGTTACCGATGGCCGGGCCGAGCAGGGCGAGAATGACGATAACCACAACGGCAACCAGAACCAAAATCAAAGCGTATTCTACGAGACCTTGACCTTCTTCACGGGGCATGTACAGCATCTTGGATAATCTCCTTACTCAACGATAAATTAAGATTATCATGATTGCGTTTGCTCAGTCAATGTACTTCCTTAATTATTTACGTGTTTTTAGTTTTTCTTAACTGTTGCCACGGATGTTGTAAGTTACAGCACGGTTAGAAAGGTTATTTTTTGGTTAGAAAGAATTTAGATTAGGTAATGGTTGTGTAAATTTCATGCCAGTACTTCATTCCTAAATTACGCTTTATTGGGACTTATAGCCTACGTTGAGCAGTTGTTTTATACCCGCCCTACCGTTATGGTATGTACGTCACGGTCACGAGGGGATGACCAATTGTAAATGTTAGGAGAATAATCTATGTGGAATTTCAAAGTTCGAAATCGTCAAAAACCACTTCTGTATTCCATGGTCAGCGTGGTATCAGTTTTGTTCCTCGCCATGATACTGTTTTCGTACTCTTATTCGGTTTCCGCCGCCGCGCCGTCGGGCGGGTTTGGTGTAGGAAGTAATCAGGGTACAGAAACTGGTATCAACCTCACCGTATTAAATCAGGTGAAAGCCGATGTGAATGCCGGAGTATATGATCGTCCCTGTCAACCGGATGAGGAAGACCCCACCAAATGGCATAGTTTAGTCAATGTCGTGGCAAAGTGCCATTACAACCACCAACACAACGATGACCCCAATTATGTAAATGACATTTTTGGTGTACCCGGCGCGTGGTTTGGCAGTCCCGGTATGGAAATTTCTTACCCGTGGCAAACCTTCAAAGCCGCTACAGCGTATGAACAAAATACGACTTACATGGCCAATCATCAGATGGAAAACGACTTGAAGCACGAAGGCTACGTCTGGATTGTGCGTCGTGACCAACCATGTCCGGACGGCAACTGTGTAAAAGACTTTCGCATTCAAGTTCACTCAATTTTTGGCGCAGCAGATATGCCTGTTCGCTACCACTCCTTTAGTTTGGAAGCCCGTCTTTGTGTAAACGGAAATGTCCCCTCAACGTGTGGCATTGTTCGCTACGGTGGTTGGATGGATATGGGCAGACTGTTTACGACCCAGCCCAATGACATAAATTGTAACCACGATGTACAGGATGTTCCGATTTCCCTGCCCGCCGATACTTTATACTTTCCATTAGATCGACCCGAATCCCGTGACGAAATTCGCTGCCATCCACTAATTACCAATCTTCCAGCATATCCGCCGTCAGAACCCTTGGCCGAGTGGTGGGGACATGCGGGCGGTGAAACACGCTTCCAAGTGCGTTCCTATGATCCTATTGGAAACGTTGATCCGGCTAATCCCGCCCATTGGCAGTTCTTTTGCTCGCAGACTGATATGAATTGCCACTACGATGGATCCATCTTTTCCATTTTCGTTGGTTACACACTTCATATTCACGAATTTGTAGGTGTTGTTGGCAATCAGTACATACCCGTCGATGCAAATGGGGACGGTCGCACTGATTATAAGGGTTACATGGATCGATGGGGCGATTTGAATCCAAGCTGCACTGCTGCTGGTTTAGACTGCGTTCCCTACCAATATGATAACGTCGTTCTAAATTTCTATCAAAACAAAGAGGCTCGTTACACGCAAACCAATTGTACGAATTGTAAACCAATCGACTATGATATTTCCCCACCCGGTAAACGTTGGATTACATGGTTCTATCGGTACGCGGATGGTGGTGTTGTAACAACTCCGGTTCCTCCCACAGCGGTTCCACCTACTAATGTTCCACCGACGACCGTGCCGCCTACCAAGCCTTCATTGGTAGTGAATGTTAATCCGGCGAGTGCGGCTGCAAATTCCACTATTAGTGTCGATTTGGGACTTTATAATGTCCAAAACATCTACGGTCTTCAAACCACGTGCAAGGTCGACCCGAATATACTTCAAGGGACTACGCTCAGTGATGGCGACGTATTCAACAGCAGCAACAGCTTTTTCGCTGATAAGGGTTATCAGGCTGACGGAAGTTGGGTAGTAGGTGCAAGCCGTCTACAACCAGCAACGGTCTTTGCTGGAAATGGTATCGCCTTCAAACTTGGCTTCACAGTCAAGCAAGGTGGACAATCCAGTGTAACCTGTACCGCGATGGGTGTTGATGCCAATGGTAAGGAGGTCGCACTTGATGTCGTGAATGGTAGTTTTAACGGTGCGCCGGTTGCGACATCAAATCCTGCCACAACTGTTCCACCAACTGCCGTGCCTCCTACAGCCGAACCTCCTACGATGGTTCCGCCAACAGTAGTGCCGCCGACACCCGAAACCACCACCGAACCAAGTGTTGGAACGGCCACAATCTCTGGCAAGATGGCTTATCAAAACTACCCTGACAATTCCAATATCACCGTTCAGTTGGTGACCGACAAGGGTTCAGTGATCGCCACTGTGACAACCGGCGCTGACGGATCATATACCTTTAACAATATTCCTAAGGGTACATTTGGTATTACTGCGATTGCCAACCTTTACCTTCGTATCGGTAAAGTGGTTGTCATTACAACCGATGGGCAAAATGTTGATCTTGGTTCCCTAACACTTCCCGGCGGCGACACCGACAACAATGGTGACATCTCAGTTACCGATGCCAGCTTAATCGGCGCCAACTTCGATATTCCGGTTAATCCTGCGCCTGCGACGGCTGATGTGAATGGTGACGGAGTGGTCAACATTCGTGACCTCGCAATTGTCGGTGGTAACTTCGGCCTGAAGTCACCAGTCATCATCAAGTAAATTGAATTCCATTATGCGGATAGGTTCGCGGCCTATCCGCATAATTAATCGTTACCGACCAACTGCTTTGTAAAGGATACACACATCATGAAGTACACACACAAACTGATTCTCACAATCGTTTTAGTTTTATCTTTTGCCATAAGTTTGTTGACAGTTGGCGCACAAGACAATGCGCCACAATTGCAGCTAAATCCAGACAAAGAACAGGTTACCGCCGGCGAAACCGTTACGGTAACCGTAAATGTAGTCGGAGCCGTTGGAGTTTACGGTGGTAGTTTCAAACTCAGCTATGACCCACAGGCCTTTGAAGTTGTCCAGAGCGATAACAAGGCGGTGACTCCGGGTGCCTTCTTTGCCAACGAACCGGGTTTTGCCCTGCGCAATGTGGCTGATCCCGCCGCTGGCACAATTGAATATGCAATTACCCTGATGCAGCCTGCCAAGCCGGTTGATGGCGATGGCGTATTAGGTACGTTTACACTACATGCCCTCAAAGATGCGCCCGTTGCACTCACGTCATTGAGCGCAAATTTTGTTGCGCCTGAATTTAAACAGGTGGATGGGCATCTCGTTGCTGAAAAAGTGAATCAGTTAACAGCCGAAGTGCAGGGCGCAGTAAATGGAACGCCGCTTGTTGCCAACAATACCGCGCCGGTATTAGTCCCGACGGTTGAAGTAGCAAATGCCGCACCTGTTGAATCCGCAGTCTCCAATGATGCCGCAGCTGTCGATATGTTTAGTAATCCGGACTTAAATGTGGTTAGCTCCAATGACACAGCCAATCCCGGTGTAATTCCAGTGGCCACCGTGAACCGAACTGATAATTTGGTTTCCATTGCTGCTATCGTCTTTTTGGTTGTTGGGGTCATTTTACTTACGCTGAGTATAGGGATGTACTCGCGTATGCGCGTCCACTACACCTTAGCCGGCAATAAATAACTGTCGGGAGGCATAATCGTGAAACGCTTTCCGCCTTATATGATAGTCGCTGTATGTGGCATCTTATTCCTATCGGCAGGGATGGTCATCATTACCGCCGATAGTACCGATCCATCCGCGCAGCCAACTGCAACCGTTGATATACCCACACCAACTGAAATCGTGAGTGTGCCTGTTGACCAACCTTCTCAACCTGTCGTGGTGCCAACCGACATTCCACCGGTGGTCGTGCCTACCATAGAGCCTCAAGTGGAAGTCCAGCCGGTTGTTATACCGACTGGTGTTCCACCTGCAGAAGTCCAATCGGTTGTTGTGCCGACTGAAGTGGTCGCTTCATCTGTGACAGTCCCAACGGAGGTGGTTCAACCAGCGGACTCAGCCGTTGTTGTTGATCAATCGCAGTCAGTGCCAAATGTACAGTCTCAATCGGTTCAACAACAGGCCGCACCAATTGTGGCTGGAGGTCAGCCGGAAATCCAACCGACCACCGCTTTTGAAATGCCGGCCACCATCATCCCAACGGATGTGAATGCTGCGGTATCAACCCCTATTAGTCAGCCGGGTTCTCCATTAGGGACGTTGCCGCCTCCATCCAATGTCGGAGCGACTGCCGAAAGTCCTGTTGTGGTACCAAATATGGTAGTCGCCACTGCTCAACCGACGGTTCAAATACAACCGACTGAAGTGGCAGTCACGCAGGTTACAGGGCAAATAGGTCTGCCGCTGCGGCCTGATGCAGGAGGAATTGTCGTGATGCTCACCTTGTCGGATGGCAGTGGATTACAGACCACAACCGATAGTACAGGGCATTTTACATTTGCCAATCTTGTGCCCGGCACCTATCGGGTTGATGCAAGTGTTGGAGGTTATCTTTCTAGCCAAACCACATTCATCTTGAATGAGGGGCAAACGCTTGTTTTACCGTCAGTTACGTTGATCGGTGGGGATACCAATCAGGATAACAAAATTGATCTGACCGACGCTGCGCTAGTTGCTGCCAACTTTGATACGACGACTGTGGTGGCCGGCGCTGACCTAAATCATGATGGAATTGTCGATATTCGCGATCTGACAGCGATTGGGGCTTATTTCGGAATATCGGGTCCAACGCCGTGGAATTCATAAGGATGAAGTTTTGCATAATGCCTTGCTCATCGAGCGAGCGGGGCATTCCTACAATTTGCTAATTTCCAGTGTGTCCTCCTGTGTGGAATGGTAGAGACGGCTCCGCGAAAGCCGTCTCTGCTATTTCACTACGGACTTGTAACGGGCTTAATATTCAAATCTTTAGCGATACTGGTCGTCCATGCGCCGATTGCATACCAGTCCCGATAATCAGCGTTCAGCCGCGACTGCAAATTTGTACCATCGTAACGCAGTCCCAGTGTCCAACGCTCATTCCAGTCAATTTCATTCAGTTGGATGGCGCCGCCAAATGCATTCACATTTTTGACCTTCAGCTTTTCCAGAGTTTTTGTATCCATATAATTCTTCATGACATGTTCGTATCCGTCCGCTTCTACGATACGGATGCAGCTAACGAAGAAATACACGGGCTTCTGCGCTAATTCTGCTCCAAATTTGTCGATGAACAGCAGCATATTTCGCAGCCAGATGCCTTCATGTATGGCTGTTCCCAAAACGAAGGCGTCATACTCTTTTACGCTCTCAACAGACTCGACGGACTTATGGATAGCGTCAGCCCCATAGACAGCCAAAGTGCTAGATATAAATTCTGCGACTTCACCAGTGGTTCCATGTGCGCTTGCATAGGCAACTAGAATTTTCACAGTGTTTCCCTTCGCCCTTGTCAAATAGAGTGTCCACTATAACATGCTTGCTGAAAACGGTCTATACAGTTGGCTCCTCTATGCTCTCCTATTTCCGTTCAAAAAGGCAGTGTAATTTGAACGGAGTTTTCTATGATCTCTGTTCTTTGACAACTTCTTAACCCCGCCTTAAAATCTTGTCATACAGTAAACAGCATTTTGTGGCAGGGCTAATTCGTCTACAAAGAACCAAGAAGGGATGAGAAGGTCACCGAAATAGACTCAGAGGTCGCAGTCCCGCCCATTAAACGGCTTTTTGCTGAGGACTAATGTGATCCACTGATCGTTTTTTAAAAATATAAGGAGACTGTTTATGAAAGAGTACGTCACTGAAAAGTTGAGGAACGTTGCTTTCGTAGGCCATCAGGGCGCTGGTAAGACTACACTTGTCGAAGCCCTGCTCTTCAATACCAGCGCCATTTCCCGTATGGGCAGGGTCGAGGAGAAGAACACAGTTTCCGATTGGGACGACGACGAAAAAGAACGCGGCGTTTCCCTATCCACCTCCTTAGTTCCCATAGAATTTGAAGACATTAAAATTAATGTGCTCGACGCTCCCGGCATGACCGATTTTCAAGGTGAAATCAAGAATGCTATCCGTGTTGCCGACTCAGTCATTGTCGTCGTAGACGCGGTTGCCGGCGTCGAAGTGGGCACAGAACTCGCGTGGGAATATGCTGAGGCTTACCAGCAGCCCATTATCGTGACCATTAACAAACTTGATCGCGATAACGCGGATTACCAGCGCACATTGGATAATCTCAAGCAAAGTTTCCCCGAATACAAATTCATCCCGGTGATGATCCCAATCGGTTCGCAGGTCGATTTTAAGGGTGTCGTCAACCTTTTAACCATGAAAGCCTACTACGACACGGGTAAAGACCGGTCTGATTTGCCTGCCGACATGCAAGAAGCCGCCGAAGCTGCGCGTACAGTTTTGGTCGAGGCCGCTGCCGAAGCTGACGATGCCTACATGGAAAAATATTTTGCCGAAAATACGCTAACCAACGACGAAATCCGCGATGGTATGCGTAAGGCCGCCCGTGATGCATATCTCAAAACCGTACCTGTTTTTGTAACTTCCGGCGCAAAGAACGTGGGCACTGTACCGCTGATGGAAGCCTTAGTGGTCTATGTCTCACCACCCTCACAGCGCCGTGTACAGTATCTTGATGAATCAGGCGAGAAGCAGTTTCTCTTAGCACCACAAACCGATGAGGGCCCAACAGCGGCTTATGTTTTCAAAACCACCAATGACCGTTTTGTTGGCACACTCAATTATTTCCGTATATTCTCAGGTTCGATGCAATCTGATGGACGCTATTTTAACCCTGTGCGCAACGTTGAAGAACGTTTTAACAATATGTTAGTCATGCGTGGTAAGGAGCAAATGTCTGTTCAGATGCTTCATGCTGGCGATATTGGCGTAGTCGCTAAATTGAATGACACCAAGACTGGTGATACCTTTAGCAGTCGCGCTAATCCTATCCGCATCACCAAACCTGATTTTCCTGAGCCATTATTTGCCGTGGCAGTTTCTCCCAAGACTCAGGCTGACAGCGCCAAAATGGGAACAATTCTCACCAGCCTTGCGCAGTCTGATCCAACTTTACAGTGGCGGCAAGATGCCGACGTTAAGCAAACTATTGTCGAAGGTATGGGCGAAGCGCACGTCAACCTAGCCATTAGCCGTGCCGCTAAACTCGGTGTCGGCATGGATGTCGCCGTGCCAAAAGTGCCTTATAAAGAAACCATTACCAAAGAAGGCTCGGACTTCCATCGTCACAAGAAACAAAGCGGTGGAGCAGGGCAGTTCGGTGAAGTGCATTTGCGCCTTGAACCCAATCCCGGCGGTGGTTTTGTATACCAGACTAAAATTGTCGGCGGCTCAATTTCGGCCAGTTTCATTCCATCAATCGAAAAAGGTATTCACTCGGTATTGGATGAAGGGGTCATCGCCGGCTATCCAATTGTCGATGTCAAAGCAGTTGTATTCGACGGTAAAGAACATCCGGTAGACTCTAAAGATATCGCCTTCCAAATCGCGGGACGTGAAGCCTTCAAAAAGGTTTTTGAAGCGGCTAATCCTGTATTAATGGAGCCGGTCATGGATGTAGAAATAACCGTGCCAGAAGCCGTGATGGGAGATGTCATGGGTGATTTGAACACCCGTCGTGGTCGCGTTCAAGGCATGGATACCGAAGGCCACAAAGGTAAGATTACGGCACAGGTTCCCTACAGCGAAATGATGCGCTATGGCAATGTGCTGCGTTCCATTTCAGCCGCCCGTGGGGTATATACCATGAAGTTCAGTCACTATGAGCAAGTCCCGCCTCAAGTGGCTCAACCGATCATCAATGCTCATAAGGCGGCACATGCCGGTGTAGCAGCCGTATAGTTGTAGTATGTCTAGGGGCGCAAGGCTTTGCGCCCCGAATGAATACCCTATTATCCATTCAAAACCGCAGTTGCCCGATCATAATCCGCTTCATCGACCAAAATCTCAACCCCACTGTGAATACCGACTGTGAAACCGTAAACTTGCCCCAATGAATCGGGTTTGATGAAATGGGCAATGCCCGCATTCTTTAATCGTCCCGCCACGATATAAGCCTCTGGTAAATTTTGCGCGGTGTAAGCCGTAACCCACTCCACATGAGATTGGTTATGGTTTTGCATAATCACCTACTTTCCGCAATATGCTTTCCACATCAGGTACGTTTGCGTTTCATCATGTACTCGTCCATTGTAATCATTTCGTCATAGTCATTACTTAGGCGCGTGGCGGGTTCAACATTACGCGCCTCTTCAGGCTGTTCGCTGCTAAAGTATTGTTCGAGTTGTTTCCGCAGCCGGACTTCATTCCGCGAACTTCTCCAAAGAACCTACACAATACTTGCCAGTGCAGGGACAGCCAAAATTGGGGCGGTCATCCATGCGAAAGATGAATCGGCTTCACCGGAGATAGTCCATGGAATCCAGATACATGCGTTGATGAACACAAAAAGCAGCAGGGTCGGAATCATGTTAGCGCGTTTTTGGATGTCGTCATTCAACAAGCCGTGTAATCGGAACAAATCTTTTGGTCGGTCACTCAAATAGATATCATCGGTTTGTAACCGTTCACGCATTTCGCTTTCGATAACGCCATCACGTCGCCCTGTACGCGAGCCGGATTGCCAAAAACTCCATAACCCGTGCGCCAGCAAAACCCCACTCCACAGCGTAATCCAATGTCCAATGACTGGATTAATAAAGTACTGTCGATTGGGATCGTAATAAGGCGACCATGCCGCGGTTCCAACAATAGCCGTACCAGCGCCGAAGAGGATGACATGCAGCAGGAACCAACTGCCAGATGCCAACCGCCGTTCGATCCGCCGCAGCAGTTCTAAGTAATCCAGAAACGTTAAATAACCATTTGTCATTTTACCTGTCTCGAATTGCCATTTATATGCTATACGCATTGATGATCTTCTGCGTTGCATCCGAATCAAAAACGCCCCAAATCATTTGGAGCGTTTTTGAATTAATCACTTTTGATACCAGAGCTATGCTGGCCCGGCGATAATCCCTTGTTGTGGAGTGGGAGGAAGAGTTGGGTCTTCTACTTCTGGCGCGGGCAGCGTTCCCGCAATTTCGTAGACTCGCTTGCCTTCTACAATTTCGTTTTCCAGTAGCTCCTTTGCCAGTATATCCAGCTTATCCTTATTATTGCGGATGAGTTCCAAAGTGTGTGCATAGGCTTCATCCACAATATGTCGCACCTCCGCATCAATTCGGCCCGATGTCGCTTCGCTGTAATTTCGACCTTGTGCCAGCGAGTATCCCAAGAACGGCTGTCGTTCATTATCGCCAAAGTTCAATGGCCCAATATTCTCGCTCATGCCAAACTCCGCCACCATCCGATGTGCGATGTCTGTCACACGCCGCAAGTCGTTGGATGCACCGGTTGTAATCTCACCAATCGCCACTTCTTCCGCTGCCCGACCACCCAACAACATGTAGATTTGGGCAATCAAGAACTCTTTCGAGTAGTTTCGTCGATCATCATCCGGCAAAGAAGCCGTTACACCCAGTGCTTGACCACGCGGCACAATCGTCACCTTGAATACCGGATTGGCGTGTGGTGTCAATGCACCTACAATGGCGTGACCGCCTTCGTGATACGCCACTACACGTCGTTCTTGCTCATTTGAGAGGGGAGGGCTTTCAGTCCCCAGCACAATTCGATCAAAGGCATTCAGAAAATCTCGCTGGCTGATGCGCTTCACGTTCCGTCGTGCTGCTGTCAAAGCCGCTTCATTCGCAAGGTTCGAAAGATCAGCACCAGAGAAACCAATCGTCGCTTTTGCCATATCGCTGAGATTCACATCACTATCCAGCGGCTTGCCTTTGGTGTGAATTTTCAAGATATTCTCGCGCCCTGTACGGTCAGGTAATCCAACCGTCACCTGCCGGTCGAACCGTCCCGGACGTAGTAGAGCAGGGTCAAGTACATCTGGACGGTTGGTTGCCGCCATAACGATTACGCTTTCAGTTTGGTCAAACCCATCCATTTCCGAAAGCATTTGGTTGAGTGTTTGCTCACGTTCATCATTACCGCCGCCCATACCCGTACCACGTTGACGTCCAACCGCATCAATTTCGTCGACAAATACGATGCTTGGCGCAGCATCCTTCGCCCGTTTGAACAAATCACGTACACGGCTTGCACCCACGCCCACGAACATTTCGACAAACTCTGAAGCCGAGATGCTGAAGAATGCCACACTCGCCTCACCTGCTACCGCTCGTGCCATCAGTGTTTTACCAGTACCCGGAGGGCCAACCAGCAGCACACCACGCGGAATACGTGCGCCGAGCGCAATGTACTTATCCGGCTCTTTAAGGAAGTCCACAATTTCGACCAATTCGGCTTTGGCGGCATCTTGTCCCGCCACATCACCAAAAGTTACTTGTGGGCGCTCGACGGTATATTCTCTGGCTTGTGTTCGTCCGAAGCCAAACACATTCCCCATCTGACCTTGCGCTCGCCGCGCTGACCACAAGAAGAAGCCCAGAATTAATATGAACGGAGCGAACTGAATCAGAATATACAACAGTGGAGAACTATCGTTGCTCTGTGAGGTTACTTTCACACCATTTTGTACTAGCAGCGTCGCCAGCGTTGGATCTTCAATTGGCAGCAACTGAGTCACAAAGGTTGAATAAGTTATAGGAACTTGTGCTGCTGGCTTACCGCTAACTCTAGTTAGTTGCCCGTCCTCATCAAGTGTTTGTCCATTGGCATCAACTTTGTCTCTGGTTCCCAGTTTCGTATTATCGGGAAGGGTATCGAGTCCAGTTACGAATGTACCTCGTGCTTGTGACCCTTGGATAACCACGTCTTTGACGTTTTTATTCTCAACTTGCTGGTGAAAAAGCGAGTAGGGGATATTCACAGGCTGTTCACCTGTCGCCGTACTGACCATATCTTGCACACGGGTGAACGCCCATATAATCAGTACTATCCAAATGACCGGCCATACCCATCTTGGGATCTTAAATCGGGGGTCTGGTGTCTGATTGTTGGGTTGTTTATCTTGTCCGGGAGGCTGCATTAGTATACCTCAATTTTCTTTACGAATTCTGCTGTTGATTATTAATGCCTTATTTGACTTATTCTGTTCCTTCAGTCAATTCGACGCAAAGTTAGTAATAAAAATTATCATGAAGACACTGATAAAATTTAATAAGTAAAATACTAACAGAGTTTGGTGCATAGGTGCAGGTATTAATTTGAATACAGTTATTTGATAAGGACTCTATAAGGATATGACCTATCAAATATCTGTTCATAATTAATAGTTAATTGACTGATTTTTGCGACGCATTAACCACACGATAATAATAACTATCAATACAAGTGGTCCAAAGTTGACCAGCACATAGATTATGGGGGAAACGGTTGTCGACTTACTTGTAACTGAAACCCCTTTTGATACCAATAGTTCCATCAAACCGTTGTCAGGAATAGGGGGCAATATTGTCACAAAATAATTGTAAGTACCCTGAAGCGTTCCTTGCCGTAGTTCAGGAGAGCCTTCCATTGGATAGCGAATAGGGTTTGCGAATAATCCTACAATCTGATCGTTTTGAAATACTACGCTTTCAACATTCCCGTTGGCAACCTCGTCTCTGAAGAATGAGTATGGCACTGCAACGGGGTTATTACCCGTTGCAGTGCCAACCATATCTTGTACCCGCGCGAATGCCCAAATAATTAGTGCCAACCAAATAGCAACCCATATCCATCGTGGGATTTTTAATTTAGAACTTCTTGTTTCACTTGTTATTGTGTTTTGTAGTTCAGATTGTTCCATCTTTCACCTCTATTTCACTAGAATAGTCATGCCGTGTTAGAACTGCATGAGCGCCGCATCTTTTTGGTATTACAATCGACGTAATTCCCTTGATTATGGGGGTAAATCTCTATTTGCACTTTGTACAAGCCTGTTATAAGCTGAGATAAGTATGACAGATACTGTAGGGAGAAGAAAGACCATGCCACGCGAAACCAAAAAAAAAGATGTTGCCGATGACTTAACGATTGCCGCGCGTGCTGCACTCCCCGGACTGTCAGTAGATGATCCGTCACGTCCTGCGACCATTAGTCGTTCTACTGCTAACGCGCCGTGGCTTTTGCAGCAGCACTTTGCTGGTAAAGTAGATTTAGCTGCTGAACTGATCAATCGTTATCCAGCCTTACCCCTGATGACACTCTTTAAGAAGAAGCCCGCTCACGCGGCGCATCAACCGCTCTTGGGTAACTTGGCGGCGCCTGATGGAACTGCATCCCTCTTGATTGAGGCCATGTCTGATTCGCATCAGTTCCAGTTAGCCTATACGCTTGGCTCAATGTTAACCTTCCGCTTTCGTATGAACGACCTTACTCCCGTTGATTGCGCGCATTGGTTGCAGCTTTTGCACCGTGAACAAGATGGTGTAGCCTTTCTCTGGGGCGAATCCCGTTGGGAGAAAGATTATCTCATTTGTACCATTCGCCGCCAGTTTGCTTGTTTGTATGCCTTTTCTCCCGCTGGATTTGAAGCAGGAGTGCGTCTGACTCATGCCGTTAAGAATGAAATGCATGATTGGTTAGCGTCCATTTGGAATCCCGACACGGCCTCAACTGGAACCACCCCTAATCTCTTGACATGGTAAAGCCGCCTCGTACCAAACGAGGTCGCCGCTATTGGTTTCGCCTTTTAACTTTCTTTCTTATAGTCATTTTCGTCCTGCCATTAGTTACACTCTTTGTGCTTGCCAATGTCGAAGCCTATATTTACGTTCGTCCCTCGCATAACACAATCACACGTCCCACGAATTTGCCACCGGATACACACGATGTTTCCTTTCTTGTTGGCGATAATCTCACACTACGAGGCTGGTACATTCCTCCAAAAAACGGCACCGTCATTATCTTCCTGCATGGGTATTTTCAGGATCGCACACAGTTGTTATTTCAGGCATCTCATCTTGTGGAACAGGGATACGGCGCACTCCTATATGACGAACGTGGAGCAGGGGAAAGTGACGGTTCGCAGCGCACTTTCGGCTGGCGAGATGTCGCCGATGTTGGTGGTGCGTTAGATTTTCTGCACGATAAAACGCAGTCTATAGGTGTCATCGGTTGCTCCATCGGTGGGCAAATTGCATTACGAGCTGCGGCAAAGTATCCGCAGATTCAAGCCGTATTAGCCGATGGGCCAGCGATGGTTTCAGTGGAGGATTTGCCGCCAGCAGATGACGCGATAGGTGCGCTCAAACTTCGCTATGATTGGTTTGTTGACCGCTTAGTGGAACTTCATTTGGGTATGGCTGCGCCGCCATCGGTTAGACTTACCATTGGTAAAATCGCTCCACGTCCGGTGATGCTCTTCGCTGGTGAGCTTGGTAATGAGAAAGCGCATATCCGCCTTTATCAGCAGGCAGCGGGTTTAAATGCCCAACTTTGGGAAATCCCCGGCGCGACCCACTGTGACGGCCCAACCGCCGCTCCTGAGGAATACGCCCGCCGCATGATCGATTTCTTTGATAGCACTTTACTAAAGAAGCCCGCAGACTAAGGAAATGAACGTCGCGATTTTTGCTGATTACCACTGACGTATTTTATTGGCTTTCACGTTGTGTGAACGATGGCACCATGAAACAAGCGAACAGATCGATTAGCAAGGAAAACGGATATTCGCTCAATGACTCGCAGGATCGCTATCCGTCGATTACATCCCCTACGAACCATGAAGGTCAGGTTTACACCTTTATCTGGAAGAAGGATTTCTAACCCCGTTATCTTGCAATTTTGAATAGCCATTAAAACAAGGCGACTCACAACAAGTCGCCTTTTGATTATTGCTTTAACTTGTACCTTTTTCACTTGAAACTTGTGACGCCCTCAGTATCCCGCTGTTATCGAATGATATTCGGGATGCCGTTTAATGTACGCCGCTATGTAGGGGCAAATCGGTCGTATCCTTAATCCCTGTGCCTTCGCATATTCAACAGCAGTCTTAGCCATCTTACTCGCAATTCCATGCCCCTCAAATTCTTCCGGTACTTCCGTATGCGTGAAGATGATCTCACTTGAACCCAGAACATATTTCACCATCGCGATTTGATCGCCAAGTTGAATCTCAAAGCGTTTCTGCGCCGGGTTATGGACGACTTCTAATGTGCTCAGATCGATTTCCATTTTCTACACTCCTTGATTTCCAGTAAAACTGCATCCTGATACCTAGTCTCTCAGTCGTCATAAAATGTTTCAATATTACGAATCAACTTTCGGTAGTGGTTACAATTTCGAAATCGCTAGCTCATTTTCCCCTAAACCAAAATTCACCCCGTGTTCAGTGGATCTCCAAAAATTCTCCATATCGCGGCGGCATACTGGTGTTCATGGTGATCAAACACACCGCTTAACATCGTAGAAGTTTAGGAGTAAAGAATCATGTCCAAGAAGAAATTAGGTCTCAGTATGGTGCTCTCGTTTGTTCTCGTAACGGGAGTTGTAGCGGTTCAGGCCGCCGATACCTCAACCGACACGCCCCCTGTACCGTCATTTAATGATGGGCGTATCAATGCTTACGATGCTGGCGCTCCAGTAGCGGTATTCAACACCCATGAAGACATTGCTGCTGTTGACTCGGAAGGTCTGCCGACCACTGAAACCATTATTAGTGGTGTGCAGTTGTTAGCATGGAGCAGCGCTTCCGAAAGTGCTACTCAGGTTCTCGATGTCTCACGTGACACCATTGACGCAGCGATTGCCAAAAACACCACCAAGGATTTCACCATCGCCAAATCCAATGGCTACACACTCAACTACTCGCAGTCCGGTTGGTTCTGGGTAACCACACCCCCCGACTCAGAAGGCAAAGTTTACACCTTCAGTTGGCAAAAGGATTTCTAAGTCAACTCCTCCCGCTTCCTTCCCCCTCTGTTCAGGCGGTACTGGTCCTCCGGTACCGCCTTTAATATCTTTGAGTTTTGTTTTTGATTCAAACAATTGACAGAGACAGAATGATTTTGAAGTCTCATCTCTATGTAATGTAGATGAGATTTAAGGTTGGTCCGGTACTGATTTTTCCGAATATCTGCCTTGTTGGTGAGGGATTTATTCCTCCCGTGCTGCTAACTGAGAGAATATTGTCTTTGAAGCGCCTTTAGTACACTTGTCTGGTGATAAGCTAGGAGGCTTTAGCCCCGCCCCTAGCGAAACAACGTAACACATTTCTTAGTACCGGACAACGCTATTTAGGGGTGAGGACGGGGCACCTATAATCTATTGAAAATCGTAGTTCGCTTGCAAAAATCGCATGAACTCAATCATTGCCCGCCGTCTGCTCGAAAGCGATAGCACTTCTTCCTCGGTCATTTCCCCCAACGTCTTATCAAATCCAGCCGGAATAAAAATGTTGTTCCAACTATACCCATCTCCACGCGGTGTCTCAGCAATACGACCCGGTACACTGCTTACAAATTTACGTCTCAAACTGCCATCATTAAATGCAATCACAGAAATTGAATCAGCATACTTATCTTCAAACGGTTGCAGCATTTTACAGATATTATTGAGCCCAACCGGTACATAAAAGCAGGTCGTTAAGCCACCGGGGAATCCACCCCATGCCCGTACTGCTAATGACGAATGATCAACAAAAACTGGTTTTTTCAGGATTTCGTAAGCCTTTTGTACTTTGTCTAAGGCTACTTCACCGGCATCCACATGCTGAATATCATCCAGATGAATCGATGTGGTCTGTAGTTCGGTATTCAAGATTTGCTCATACATCCGTTTCTTTCGAGTATTCGTGGTCGCGAAGTACAAATCAGAAATCGCTAACTTGGTCTTAAATTCTTTTTTGACACTGTTTCGGCTCGACTTCAGTGGATTAAAAACGTCTCGCTCGATTTCAAACAACCCGTTAAGAAGTTTGACGGTGCTTTCCAGTGTCAAATCGCCAACCATATTGATGACCTGAAATTTACTCAGCCGCTCCGGAATCGCCATCTCCTCGATCATCACTGGCGCAATCGGCTTGTCCAGTTTGATAGCCAAGTCCAGCTCTTTTTGGCAGTATTCGGATTCCAGTGATTTGGGCGAAAGCAGCAGCACAAAGCAGTGACTCGCCCCGATTTGTCGTTCAATCTCATTCCACCACTCTTGACCAACGGATAGACGGTGATCAAACCACACCTCATGGATTTCCAGCGCACGTTGGAATTCCAATATGCGTGATGTATCGTCATGTGCATAGCTGATAAAAATCTTCATCGGCTCATTCACTCACTTTTGTAGACATGGTTGCCCATTTCATTATACGGATATTCACACCTTAGCCATCATCTCGCATCGCGCGTTTTGGCTTTTCTTGGACTAAGATTTCCTCGTCCTCAACTTCTTCCAACTCCCCATCATCCCCAACCTGATAGTACTTCCCGCGCTTCAGCTTTTCTTTTTGCTTCAGTTTTTTGGGTTGTAACTTTGCCAACTCGAAATGAAGTGTTTTTCCAAAGTTGATTTCTTGGCTTTCAATTTCCTGTATGCTAGGAAACGTCCCTTGAAAATCTGCGATCAATATAACAAGCCATGCACCAACGATGAGTAATGTGAGGATACCAAATACAATATTTGCATCTCTCATAGGGAAAATAATCGTTTGAAGCGCGATTAAGCAGATACCTCCATTAATCGGAACAAATAGAAGAAGATGACCCAAGAAGCGCCACTGCCGAAGCCCTCGTTTTCGAATTCGATCTTGGGCTAAAGCGCGCATTTGCACGGCTGAAAAATTATCCTGATCTTCCCCAAATAACCATGCGATTTCTTGGTTAATTTCATTTGCACTGGGGGCATTTTCAGGTGCTGAGTAATAGAGATTAATCCTTAGTATAATGGCGCAAATCAATGCTAAAAGAGCTATAGGGACTGAGCATACACTGGCTGAACCGCCGATGACTGAAACAAATATCGCCGTGATCAAAATGAACAGCGATGCCTGAAATTGTGTCTTTCGATTTTGCCGGTGTTCGATTCGCCATTGCGCGATTTCATAATCCGAATAAGGTTGCACAGATTGATCCTTATAAGTGCTTATAAAAATATTGTACGCAACTTTTGATGCTTTTCCTCTCTATTATCTTGGCGTTCTCCGCGTCTTGGCGGTTCAATTTGTATTTCTCTGTGCCTTCGTGCCTCTGAGCCTCTGTGTTAAAATTCTTCCCACAACTTCATCAACTATCTCGCCTCCAACAGTCTTTGTCTGACGACTGTTAACTGGCGACTGAGGACTATATGCCCAACCGCCTCCAATACGAAACCAGTCCCTATCTCCTTCAGCACGCTGATAATCCTGTGGATTGGTATCCATGGGGTGACGAAGCCTTCCAACGCGCCCGCGCCGAAAATAAACCGATTCTTCTTAGCGTAGGCTACAGTTCTTGCCATTGGTGTCACGTCATGGCACACGAGAGCTTTGAAAAGCCTGTTACGGCTAATCTGATGAACGAACTTTTCATCAACATCAAAGTGGATCGTGAAGAACGCCCCGATGTGGACGACATCTATATGCAGGCTGTCCAAGCCCTCAGCGGACATGGTGGCTGGCCCATGACCGTATTTCTCACACCCGATGGTCGTCCCTTTTATGGCGGAACTTATTACCCGCCCGAACCTCGTCACGGAATGCCCGCCTTTCGTCAGGTGTTAGCAGGTGTAGCCGAAGCCTATCAAAACCGCCGTGACCAAGTGGAGGAATCGGCGGGTCATCTGACTGAAGCCCTCAACCGTGAATTTCTCGGCATCGGTGGCGAACAAAGCGCTCTAACAGCCGATTTGCTCACACAGGCTTACCAGAAAATCGGTCAAAACTTTGATGAAACGCATGGCGGATTTGGTGGCGCACCCAAATTCCCCCAACCCATGAATCTCGAATTTCTACTTCGTTCCCATCTCCGCACGGGTTATCCTGAACCCTTAGAGCAGGTGACCTTTACCCTGCGTCAGATGGCGCACGGCGGTATTTACGACCAAATTGGCGGTGGATTCCATCGTTATAGTGTCGATTCGCGCTGGCTTGTCCCTCACTTCGAGAAAATGCTTTACGACAACGCCCAGCTCAGCCGTGTCTATCTTCATGCCTACCAACTCACGGGTGACAGCTTTTTCAAACAGATCGCCATCGAAATTGTTGACTACATTCTCCGAGAAATGACCACTCATGAGGGTGCCTTCTACAGCACCACCGACGCTGATAGCGAAGGTGAAGAGGGTTTGTTCTTTATCTGGAGTATTGCTGAACTTCAAGCATTACTCGGTGATGATGCGCCTATTGCCATTGAATATTGGGGCGTGACCCAGCGCGGTAATTTTGAAGGCCAAAATATTCTCAATGTGCCGAACGATGACGAAGTGGTTGCCGAACGCCTCAATCTCTCTGTGGATGAACTTCGCACCAAACTTGCTGCCATCAAAGACAAACTTTACGCCGCTCGTATCCAGCGTGTTCACCCCGGTTTGGATGACAAAATTCTCACTGCGTGGAACGGTATGATGCTTGCCAGCCTTGCTGAAGCCGCTCGTGTTCTTGATCGCGCTGATTATCAAGTTGCGGCTGTCAAAAACGCCGAATTTATCCTCGGTAACATGGAATCCGCTGATGGTCGCCTGCTTCGAACGCACAAAAGTGGTGTCACGAATCAACGTATTAAAGCCACCCTCGAAGATTATGGTTGCCTGATAGATGGTCTGCTCGAACTTTACCAGACTACCTTTGATGAACGCTGGTTTATCGCGGCTCGCACTTTAACTGATTCCGCTCTGGAACATTTCGCCGCGCAAGACGGTGGTTTCTTTGATACCGCTGACGACCACGAAACTCTCATCGCCCGTCCACGTAACATGCAGGATAATGCTGTTCCGTCGGGTAATGCAATGATGGCAAAAAACCTCATTCGTCTAGCTGCCTACACCGCTGACGAACGCTACGACCAAGCCGCCCGTCGTACCCTCGCGCTGCTTACCGAAGCTATGCGCCAGTATCCACAGGCTTTTGGTGAGTCGCTCGGCGCAGTCGATATGCTCGTTACCGGCTTGGCTGAAGTGGCTGTCGTTGGCGCACCATCTGATTCCGCGACCAAATCGCTCTTAGACAGTGTCCGCAAACCTTATCGCCCCAACATTATCACCGCGCTTTCACCCGTTGATGTTCCCGACGAAGCCACCATCCCGCTTCTTAGTTACCGTACGCTTCGTAACAATCAACCAACAGTCTATGTCTGCCGCCATTTCGTCTGTGCCAATCCCGTTTCCACTCCCGCCGATGTCGAAAAACTGTTAACGCGAGAATAAACATTAACATCTTTGTGCGCTGATTTGTTCCTCCCTCGCTTGCGGGGGAGGTTAGGTGGGGGTTCTGATTGCTTAATTTCACCCATTAACCACTTTCTAACCATTTCTCTACCTTTTATCCATCCTAGCTCCCTCATTTTGGTTAGTAAATTGGTCACGAAAGAGTTACATTTTGGTAACCCATTCGCTTTCGCTTTATGCTATCCTGATACCAGACATACATCGTCTCTGTAGTTTAACAACCAATCGTTGCATATGTGATAAAAACGACTAATTCTCAACTGCAACAATCACAACAACAGCAGTATTGCCAATGCCGCCGCCAATGCCGCCATAAAACGGTATGTGGTCTATATGGGTGTTGAGGTGGACTTCAGTTTTGTTTTTAATAACGCATAGGTTATTAATCAAACGGAGCATCCACTGCAATGAAGGACATCAAAAACACCATCGTGATTGGCTTGGGGGCAATCGGGACGATTTACGCAGCTAAACTCCAGCAGTACGACCCGAATTGCGTACGTGTCTTGATCGATGGGTCCCGCTTGGAACGCTATAAAGCCGATGGCATCTTACTCAACGGTGTCCGTCAAGACTTTAACTATGTGTTGCCCGAACGCGGTCAACCTAAGGCCGATCTCATTCTTATCGCCACCAAAGCCGATGCGCTCCCGGAGGCAGTTAAGGCTGTAGAAAACGTTGTTCATGATGAAACCATTATGCTTGCTTTGCTCAACGGCATCACCAGCGAAGAAATAATTGCCGAACGTTATGGTTGGAATAAAGTCCTGCATTCCTATTTTATCGGTCATGGCAGCACTCGCGTCGGTAACGCTATCACCTTCGATGGAGTAGGGCGCATCGTTTTTGGAGAAGCCAAAGCATCTGGTCTTACGCCAAGAGTAGAAGCAGTACGCCGCTTTTTTGACCGTGCCAACATCGACTACGAAATACCGGATGACATTTTATTTTCTCAGTGGTGTAAATTCGTCTTGAATGTCGGCATTAATCAAGCCTCCGCTGTGCTGCGTGCGACCTATGGAGCATTTCAGCGCAGCCAGAAGGCACGCGACATTGCTCTAGAACTCATGCAAGAAGCCATCTTAGTGGCCCAAAAGGTCGGCATACAAAATGTGGAAGGACTTTTGCCGTGGTGTGAGGATCGAATTCGCTATATGCCATCTGCCTTCAAATCATCAATGCTTCAGGATATTGAAGCCGGTAAAAAAACCGAAATCGATCTGTTTGGCGGTACAATCTGCGCCCTCGGTGCAAAATACGGCGTTCCAACGCCAACAAATCAAATGTTTTTGAATCTGATTCAAGCGCTCGAAGAAACCGTTTCACAAGGTTAACAATGGCAATTGATTCAATTTTTACATCAAAATGGATTCCGAATCTGAAGAATCCGACTACGAAGTGTCCTTTAGGGCGAATTTTCGCCAATAGCCAGACACCATCAGCAGCAACAGCAGCGGCAGAGCTAACCATTTTCGCCGCTTAAGATTTTCTATCGACTAAAGACTACCGACTAATGACCTCTATCTCCCAAACGCCTCAAGAATACTTTCGCCTCTTGCTGCTCACCGTTGTCGGGCAGGCCTTCACTGCTGCGGGCTTTACCCTCGAAGAACACCCTTCACAGTGGGCGGGTGGCCTCTTCCGATTTACAAAACCATTAAACCTCGCTTCTGAAAATACTTCCTCTGATTCCCCCTCTCTGTACACGGAGAGGGGGCTAGGGGGTGAGGTTCTTACCGCCTTTATCGAGTACCAATTGCTTGCTTATACCGATACCTCATGGGCATCCCGTAACCCATCCCGTTTTCGTGTCACGCTCACTCGTACCGACCAATCTGCCCCGCGCTTACCCTCATCTCATCCAAGCTTCGTTCAATGTGATTTAGGTACACTCGTCGTGAATGACTTTAAGGTTGCCATTCTCCCCTCTGCTGATCATTGGTGGACGTTTTCCAACACCGATGAACTCGGTAAAGCCTTAGCCGAATCGGGTCATTTGGTCATCGGTTTTGGGATGCCGTGGCTTTCCGGTGAACTGCAACCACCGTCGGCATAGCGTCAGGTAGAGCTATTGACATCACCACATCCCACCGCCATAATCGCCCTGTGAAATATCTGTCCAATCACCATGCTCGGTTACTTGCCAATGCCCCTCAAAACCCAACACTTAGCCCGAAAAATAACCAATCTGCGTAGGGACGACATATATGTCGTCCGTTTGATTTCGCATTGGTTTTCTCAGCACTCAATACTCAGGACTCAGCCCTTTTTCCGCCTTGTAACCCGTAACTTGCTGCTTGCAACTTTCCTCCTCTCCGCCTGTACCTTAACCGAGCAACAGCCCGCTGTCATCTATGTTACGGCTACACCACCGCCCGCGACGGATGGCCCGTCACCGATTCCACCCACACCCACCATCCCGCCTAGTCCGACGGTTCCGCCTGAAGTCGCCATTCAACTTGCCAACCAATATCTGACCAATGGCTACTACGAGAAAGCGGTTGCTGCGTATCAGGCTGTCATCGCCAATGCCAGCGCCTCGCCCACCGTTGGCGCTTCTGCTGGATATGGATTAGGACGTGCCGCCCTCAAAGAAGGTCTCTTTCAGGATGCCGTTAATGCTCTGACCAACTTCATCACCCAGTTCCCCAACGATCCGCGTAATGTACAGGCCTATTTCTTACGCGGAGATGCTTACCTCGGACTGTCTCAATGGCAGCCTGCGATTGATGATTTTAAGTACTACCTATCTCAACGTCCCGGCATGATTGATAGCTATGTCGACGAACGCATCGCCGATGCTCAGCTTGCACTCGGTCAAAAGGATGCCGCCCTTGCCAGCTATAAAGCAGCCACTGATACCGGACGAAGTCTGGTTCCACTTTTAGCGCTGCGGGAAAAAGTCGCACAAGTTTTAATCGCCTCTGCAAAGCCGCAGGATGCACTCGCCCAATACGAAGCCATTCTCGCCGTCGCCAAAAACAATCCGTATCGCGCGAATATCGAGTTTCATGCTGCCCAAACCCTCATTGATGGTGGCGCTAATGAACTCGGATTAGATCGTATGCAAAAGATATTTGATACCTATCCCACCACACCTGAAGCCTATAGAGCCATGAAGCTCCTGCTGGCTGCCAAACGGGATGTCGATGATTACCAGCGTGGTCAGGTCAGTTATAACTATGGCGATTATCAAGATGCCATCGACTCGTTTACGCGCTTTACCACCCAGAATCCGCTTTCGTCAATACCAGCCAATTTGCATTTGTTAGTCGGTCGTGCGTATCGTGAAATCGGCAATAACTCGGCTGCAAATGTCGCTTTCCAAATCATTGTTGATAGCTACAAATCTGACCCCTTATTTGGTGCGGCGTTACTAGAGCAGGGGCGAACCAAATTTCTGGGTAACGACATTCCCGGCGCAATTGACACCTATTTCAAAATTGCGGATACCTATAACTATTTACCGGAAGCCGCCGAAGCCTTGTGGCGCGTCGGCTATCTTTACGGTACGAACGACAATCCCGGTGAGTCTCGCAAAGTTTTTGAGCGCTTGGCGGATGCCTATCCCAATTCCGAACAAGCGCGAAGTGGACTGTTTCTTGCCGCTTCTGCCGCTTCAAAAATGGGTGACCCGGTCGGTGCGGAACGTCTCTATGCTCGTCTAGCCACCACCACGACAGGGGATGATCAAGCCGCTGCATATTTCTGGGTTGGTAAATTGGCGGGTTCGCGTGGCGATCAAGATACCGCCAAACAAGCGTATCAACTGGCGACCGCAGCCTCACCGGATAGCTATTTTAGTGCGCGAGCTAGCGACATTTTGGCCGGACGCGACTCCTTTGCAAAGCCAACTGGTTACACCTTCCAATTTGATGATGCCGCCCAGATTACCGAAGCCGAAAATTGGATGCGTCAGCAGTTTGCAATTAAACAAGATGGCGCACTTTGGCCGCTTTCTCCCAAACTTCAAACTGATGCGCGCCTCATTCGAGGTAATGAATTGTGGACAGTTGGCGCCAATGCTGAAGCTGAGGTCGAGTTTGGTGATGTAATCGATGATAATGAAAATGATGGATTAGCCTCTTACCAGTTGGCAATATTCCTGCGGGGGATTGAGGCCTATTACCCCTCGGTGTTGGCTTCCGCGAACGTGATTCGTGCCGCCAAAGTAGGCACACTCGAAGCGCCGGCTTATCTCGCCCGTTTGCGTTATCCTGCATACTATAGTTCAGTCATTATAGATGTGAGCCAGCGTCAAAAAGTTGATCCGCTGCTTTTGCTCTCGTTGATTCGTCATGAAAGTCTATTTAATACCTATGCTACTGCTGCTGCGGGGGAGAAGGGCTTAACACAGGTTATTCCTGCGACCGCCCAGTATATTGCTGAACAACTCAATTGGCCTAACTATCAAAACTCTGACCTGTTTCGTCCCTACGTTGGCATAGAGTTTGGTGCCTTCTTCCTTGCAGAAAATCTCCAGCGCTTTGATGGTAACGTACAGGCTGCGCTCGCAGGCTATAATGCAGGTCCGGGGCGTGCCATGAATTGGCTAGATCTTTCCGGAGGTGATCCTGATCAATTTATGACAGCAATTACAATTGATAGCACACGCACTTACGTCCAGCGTATCTATGGCTTTTATAGCATTTATCGCTCACTATACGGTAAGCTTTAATAAACTCGTTGCCGGGCGACACGCGTCGTCCGTCGCAACTTTCAAAAATAAGTAGAATCTCTCATGACACCGTAGCTAACCGGTCGTACTCTACCTATACCTGCAAATAATCACCTGACACTTCTTAAGATAAATAACCAGTGCCAGAAGCATCTATATAGGGGAGAAAAATAAAATGACCTCGCTCACCGCTCATGAACTGCAAGATATTGAACGTGCCAATGCCTCTGGTTTGCAACCGATTGTTTTTGTACATGGTTTATGGCTTCTCGCCAGCAGTTGGGAAAATTGGGGCTCGTTCTTTGAAGAACAAGGATATACAACCATAGCCCCCGGCTGGCCGGATGACCCTGAAACGGTCGAAGAAGCTAAAAAAGACCCGGAAGTCTTTGCACACAAGCACATTAATCAAGTCGTTGAATATTACATCGATGCGATTAGTCAACTCCGGTTAAAACCTGCCGTTATCGGGCATTCTTTCGGCGGCCTTATCGCTCAGAAGCTAGCGGGTGAAGGCGTTTCAGCAGTTACCGTCGCCATTGACCCGGCGCCTTTCCGTGGGGTTCTGCCGCTGCCACTTTCAGCGCTGAAGTCCTCATCGGCGGTTTTGGGCAATCCGTTGAACTATACGCGTGCCGTTCCTTTGACTTTTGAACAATTCCGTTACTCCTTTGCCAATGTAGTTGATGAAGCCGAAGCCCACGAACTATACGAGAAATATTCAGTTGCTGGTTCGGGTGTGCCAATTTTCCAAGCGGCAACGGCTAACTTTAATCCGTGGACAGAAGCGAGTGTAAATACCACGAATCCGGATCGTGGTCCGCTGCTCATTCTTTCAGGTGAATATGACCATACCGTTCCTTGGGCAATGTCTCACGCATCCTTCAAACAGCAGGAAAAGAATAAATCCATTACCGAAATTCAGGAAATTCCGGATCGGGGTCACTCACTCACAATTGATCATGGCTGGAAAGAAGTGGCTGAGGTTGCGCTGGCCTTTGTTGGGAAATATGTTCCGGTTACCCAATAACCCTACACTTTGCTAAAGCAAGATAATCAAAATCGCCCTATACTATCAGTAGTATGGGGCGATTTTTGCTTACCTAACTTCAAATCAAAACGCACTGCTTAAGTGCGCTTTTATTGTCGATTCTTTGTGATGAATTAGGCTGCGCCGTCAACCTGTTCCAGCATAATCCGCACCTTAGCCACAAGGTCATGATGCAAAATAGGCTTGGGCAGATAGTCATTTGCGCCGGCCTCAATCCCGCGCATGATGCTTTCAGCATCGCCACGTGCTGAAAGAATCAACACCGGCGTGCTTTTGGTATCTGCGCGTTCACGAACCACACGGCACAATTCAATACCGTCCATACCCGGCATCATCACGTCTAATATAATCATGTCGGGTGTGTTTTGATCTAACACGCCGAGTGCGGAGCGCGCATCCTTAGCCTTAAGGACACCGAAACCGCCGCGCTCCAGCATGATGCCAATCAGCGTCAGCGCACCGATTTCATCGTCCACGACCAGAATATGCTTCTTCATGCAATCCTCCGAGGCGTTCGAGTTTTCTAAGTTCTCGTGAATGTGTAAGCAGCGAAATAATTAATTTATTGAAGCGAAATCATCTCAACTATATTTTTATTTTAACACCACGTTCAAGAATGGTGCAATAACCTTTGTATTGAGTTTTTCGCTCAACACCTATTTTTCGATAATTGACTGCGTATTTCAATCCCAATTAATCATTGGCACAGCATATGACTTGTCACACAGAATTAGTGTGCGTAAGTATTTGATCTACTAACTTTGATTCTAACATGCTATCACGTTGCAAACAAGCAATTTCACCTACAAATACCTCAATTATATGGAAACGCTATAGTACAATGGCCTTTGCAACGCGGCCATCTCATTTGCGTAATATTGAATCGTGGGAAAGATACTTGATCTTTCTCTGAGGAGGTTTTATGAATTCGAACGCTGCCATCTGCGTTAGGGAGATTAGTAAAAGTTACGGCACTTTCCGGGCAGTAGATAATCTGTCATTTGAAGTCCATCGTGGTGAGATTTTCGCGATGCTTGGCCCAAATGGTGCGGGGAAGTCAACGACCATGCGCATGATTTTAGACATTCTCAAACCCGATACAGGGCAAATTCTCGTTCTCGGCGCACCTTTAACGGAAGCCACTAAGGATCGAATCGGTTATCTTCCTGAGGAACGCGGTCTATATCGTAACGTTAAAGTCCTCGAAATGATGGTTTACCTAGGTACGCTAAAAGGGCTGTCTAGCAGCATAGCGCAAAAACGCAGCTTGGACTTGTTGGATCGTTTGGGTATGGCGGATCAAGCGAAAAAGAAAGTCAGCGAACTAAGCAAGGGGATGCAGCAGAAGATTCAGTTCGCAGTCACCGTCCTTCATGAACCAGAATTAATTATTGTTGATGAGCCGTTCTCGGGTCTTGATCCAGTAAACTCGCTAGTTCTGAAAGACCTTCTGTTCAGTTTTAAGGAACGAGGAGGTACTGTTGTCATGAGTACCCATCAAATGTCACAGGTCGAAGAGATGTGCGATCGTTTGCTCATGATTAGCCATGGGCAGCAGAAACTTTATGGTGCGGTCGAAGATATTCGCCAACAGTATGCCCTTCATGCCATTATAGTTGAAGGCAAAGGCAACTGGGCTGCGTTACCCGGTGTGGAAAGTGTTGAACCCCTTCAAAATGGTCGTAAAGCTGTGCTGCTGCACCTGTCTCCGCAAACCTCAACGGATAGTGTGTTAGCTGCTATTGCTACCTCACCAGATACCCACATTGAACGCTTTGAGATGGCTGTTCCTAGCCTCAACGACATTTTTATCCGTGTTGTGGAAGGAAGTGCCTTAGCATGAAAAAGGTCTGGTTGGTTGCCCGCCGCGAATATCTTTATAACCTCAAACGCCGGTCATTCTTATTTGCCGTGTTTGGTGTTCCAATTTTTACATTCATTGTCTGGGGTGTTGTTTTTCTGGTTATGTCCAACAGTGAAAATAATGTTGGTGCCGAAAGCAAATTTGGTTACGTTGACCTTTCAGGCTTGCTTGCTAACCCTGTAGCCTTGCCGGATAAACCCGGGGACTTTGTAGCCTTTACCGATGAGCCTTCTGCTCGTGCTGCCTTAGACTCCAAATCGATATATGCCTATTTCGTCTTGCCGAAGAACTATCTCAATACAGGCGAAGTTCGCAGTTACAGCTACGACAGTATTTCCGAGTCGCTAAAAGATGAACTGGCCTCTTTTCTGTTAGCCAACCTTAGCCGAGGTTTGGAAAACACATTCCCGCTAGAACGCATCCAAGACCCGGTTACGCTCACAATACACCCTGTAGATTCTGGGCGTAGTCTTACCGAAGCCAATTTGCCAGCCTTGATTTTTATCCCATTAATTTTTTCGTTTGTATTTCTCATGTCGTCTAACGTAACCAGCGGCTTTTTGATGGGGGGAATTGTCGAAGAACGAGCCAATCGCATAATGGAAATCCTTATCACAAGTGTTACACCTACACAAATGTTGATGGGTAAAATTATCGGTCTTGGCGCGCTAGGATTGACGCAGCTCATCATATGGGGCGTGGCTGGGGCGCTGCTAGTTCGCGTCGGTCAACAATTTCCGTTTCTTAATGGAATCAGCTTTCCCGTCGATATGATGGTCGTGTTTGTAATTTTTTTTCTAGTCAGTTATTTCCTGCTTGCCAGTTTGATGGCAGGTATCGGTGCGATTGTTGGCTCAGAACAGGAAAGTCGCCAGTTTGCTTCAATATTGTCCTTGATATTAGTCATCCCGTTTTTCTTCCTCACCACGCTTATCAATGATCCAAATTCATCGTTAGCTTTAGCGTTAACACTGATTCCATTTACCGCACCGATGACTATTTTGTTGCGTATGGGTTTCGGAAGTGTGCCTATCTGGCAGCTTGGGTTAAGCCTCATCATATTACTGCTGACCAGTTTCTTTGTCATTTGGGCATCAGCGCGGGTATTCCGTTGGGGATTGCTGCTTTATGGCAAGCGTATTGGCTTTCGCGAAGTGCTGCGTGTCATTTGGTCGTCTCCCGAAATGGGTGTTTCCGTAACCCGCGACTCAGGGAGTACCAACCATGTTTAGACACATCGCGCACGTGTTTCTCTACGAATTTCGCCGTAATTTTCGCCGCCGGGGCTATCTCTTTACAACCTTTGGAATTCCGCTTATCGCCTTTGTTTTGTACTTCGGCTATCAGGCCATCAATACCATAAATAGTCGCAATCAGGCCTCAGCGAACCCGACTGCGCCTAGCGGTGCATCCGAGGCACTAGCGTCGACTGCCGAAATATTCAAAGGCATTGCACGGGCAGGTTATATTGACTTAACCGGTCAATTTTCGGATCCGGGCGATCTTAAGAGTCGCTTGACTCGCTATAACGATGAACCATCAGCTCAAGCTGATTTAGCTGCCGGCAAGATTGACCTATACTACATAATTGCATCTGATTATCTCAAAACGGGTGATGTGACACTCGTTATGCCGCGCCTGAACCTTGGACAAATGAGTTCTGATCCAGTGCGTCGGCTCTTGTTAGGGAATCTCTCACAGGGCATTGACCGGAATTTGTTCAGTCGGCTTGTTGATCCAGTCAACATGCGTGAGATTAATCTCCAGCGCGATGCCTCAGGCAAAACCCAAACCAATTTTGGTGCAGACTTTTTGGTGGCCTACCTGTTTGCGATTTTGCTCATGTTGGCAGTGTTTACAACCAACGGATATATGATGCAAACAGTCATCGAGGAAAAAGAAACCCGATTGATCGAAATTCTAATCTCCTCTATGCGTCCGACACAATTACTTGCCGGCAAAATCCTCGCGATGGGTTTACTTGGATTTCTGCAAATTGTTGTGTGGCTCGTGGCTATTGTCTGGTTAGGGCGCTTAGCGGCAGGCAGTGGGCTTACCGCGCTTGTGGGTCTTATCAACTTAAATTTAACGCCTGTGCAAGTGCTGCTTTTCTTGCTTTACTTTGTTTTTGGTTATCTCTTCTTTGCGGCGGCCTACGGCATGGTTGGCGCGATTTCAGCCTCTATGCAAGAAGGACCGCAGTTCGCCGTGTTCTTTACCTTGCCGGCAGCGATTCCACTCTATTTCATCAGCCTGTTTACCACATCACCTGATTCGCCTTTGCCAGTCATCCTCAGCCTGATTCCAGTTACGGCACCTTTGTCAATGGTTATGCGAATCTCCATTACAATGGTTCCTGCATGGCAAATTGCGCTTAGTTTAGGGCTGTTAATTGCATTAGATGCTCTGATGATTTGGTTAGCCGGTCGTATGTTCCGGGTGCAAACACTGCTTGCAGGTCAAGCACCGAAAATTCGTGATATTCCACGACTCCTTCGTGGATAAAAAATACGGGCGGTCATCTTCATAGTTGACCGCCCGATTACAATTGACCGCTTTGTTTGCTTTAGTCAGCTATCCTGCCCAAGTAATCATACCCGGAAGGAACGATGTATGCAGATAAGGATGATACGGCATTACCCGTACTGAAAGTCCCCGTTCACCGCTGGTGTCATAAGTGACTTTTGCTGTGAACTTACAACTTCCATCACCGTTTACACCGCTGGCCTTCATATCCACTGCCTCAGCCTGTTCTCCGATTGTTCCCAGCGTAGTCAGCTTGCCGTAATAGACCTGCACCCGCACTTCCTCAGGGGTCAATTGACCGAGGTCGATCATCGCTGACACTTCGATATTTGATCCCACCTTGATTTGCGTCTGAGATATTTTCACATCGCGTATCTTTACGAATTTCCAAGCACCACTAAGCTTGCTGCGCCAATTCGTATATGCCAGACCTTCCTTCATATTGTCTTCGGTCATAGCCATAACAGTTTTGTAGTTCGGAAAATAGAACTTGGTGGCATATTCCTGAACCATGCGTCGGGTGTTAAAGACTGGTGCTAACGTCTTGATAGACTTTTTAACCCGGCTAATCCACTCGCGCGGTAGTCCGTCGCGGCCACGCGTGTAATACAGGGGTATGATGTCCTGTTCGAGCAGGTTATAAAGTGCTTCGCTTTCGACGTAATTTTGATGTTCCCATTCGGTTTCAGGATACTCTTCGCCGTTACCAATGGCCCAACCGACATCGTTGCTATAGGCTTCCGCCCACCAACCATCCAGAATACTGCAATTAAGACCACCGTTATAAATGACTTTCATCCCGCTCGTACCGCTGGCTTCTTTCGGACGTTGAGGCGTGTTCAGCCACACATCGACACCTTGAACTAAATGTCGTGCGATGTTCATATCGTAGTTTTCGAGGAACACAATCCTATGGCGGAAGCCTTCTTCACGCGCCATGTTTACAATTTGACGAATAAGGTCTTTGCCGCCAGTATCGTGTGGATGGGCTTTACCTGCGAAAATGATCTGCACCGGAAATTCCGGGTTATTGAGGATTTTCTTCAACCGTTCAGGATTGCGGAACAATAGCGTTGCTCGCTTATATGTGGCGAAGCGTCGTGCAAATCCAATCGTCAGTGCATCGGGATTGAGTACTTCATCTGCCGCCTCAATTTCGCTTAGTGATGCACCTCGCTTCTCTAGCTGTGAACCTAATCGTGTGCGGGTGAATGCTACCAATCGCTCTCGCCGTCGTTCGTGTGTGCGCCACAGTTCTGCATCTGGAATCGTATCTATCTTTTCCCAAACATCAGGTCGTTCTTCATCACTGCGCCACGCCGGGTCGAGATAGCGGTCGAGCAGTGTTGCCATTTCACGGCTGACCCATGTTTGAACATGGATGCCGTTCGTCACTGAATCTACAGGAACTTCATGTTCCGGCACGTTAGGATACAACCACTGCCACATATTGCGTGAGACTTCCCCATGCAGTTTAGCAACACCGTTTGAACCTGCCGAGAGATTAAGGGCCATTACGGCCATCGAATACAATTCATAAGTCCCCATGTTTTCACGCCCGATGTTCAGGAATTCGTCCCGTGAAAGTCCAAGACTGCGATAGTAATCAGTGAAGTGTTCATCGATTAGGTCGAATCCGAAGCGTTCCAAACCTGCTGGGACAGGTGTATGTGTGGTAAAGATATGGCTTGCTGCCATAATTTCTTTTGCCTGATAGAAGTTCAGCTTCTTCTCAACCATCACCTGTCGGATGCGTTCTAAAGCTAGAAATGCCGAGTGTCCTTCATTCATATGGCATATCGAGGGTCGCAAATCAAGTGCTTCCAATAAGCGAATACCACCAATACCCATCAAGATTTCCTGTCGGATTCGGGTACGCTTATCACCGCCATACAACCGGTCAGTCAGAATACGATCTTCCTGTCGGGTATTTTCTGGTACATTTGAGTCCAGCAAAAACAGCGGCACACGCCCAACTTGTACCTTCCAGATTTGGGCATAAAGCTCTCGCCCCGGCATGGGTACCGAGATCTTGATCGGTGTACCATCTGGCTTGCGTTGCAGTATTACTGGCAAAATCGAGTAGTCATTAATCGGATAAAGTTCTTGCTGGTATCCATCGGCATTTAGATACTGCTGAAAATATCCTTCTTGATACAGCAATCCGACACCGACTAGGGGTAGGTCTAAGTCGCTGGCACTTTTAAGATGGTCACCACTCAGAATGCCCAAACCTCCGGAATAACTTTGTAGACATTCTGTAATTCCGAATTCCATCGAAAAATAGGCTATAGTTGGCCTCTTAAGCTTGCCGTAATGCCCTTTGTACCAAGTGCCTTTATCACTCATATAAGCATCGAATGACTCGCAAACTGCACTGAGGTTTGCCATGAATGCAGGGTCTTCACTTGCCGCTTGCAGTTTTTCTTGGCTGATAAGTCCCAGCATCCAGACTGGATTGTGACCTGTAGTTTCCCATAGATCACGGTCAAGCCGCCGGAACAAAGCAATAGTTTCGTGATCCCAAGCCCAGCGCATATTGAACGCCAGTTCCTGAAGCCGTCGTAAAGGTTCTGGTAAATTAGGTATCACGTTAATCCGCGTGACAGGTTTAACCATTAATAGTGTCTCCTGATTTTGCCTTCGAATGGGTTGTGATGCCGACATTATACATGGCTTTCACGTTACGAAGAATAACAGAATCGCCTCTATTACAGCAACTTTTTTGGTAAAATTTAACGTTCTTCGCATCAAAATATTATTTAAATTACACCCTTTACCATGAAATAGCCTATGATACAATCTGCACTGGTGAATAATTTCCCAAATGCAAGTCACTAGTTTGTAGTGGAGGAAGAAATGTCCATGCTGAAAAAGCAACCCCTCAAGAGCAAGCCCGTTTGCAAAGTCACATTCACGCTGCCAGAGTCGGTGAAGGCAGAAACCGCTTACCTTGTTGGCGATTTTAACAACTGGGATGAACAAGCCACAGAGATGAAGAAGCTCAAGAAGAACGGTCAATTTACCGTGACACTTGAACTGCCCAAAGAGAAGGAATATCAATTCCGCTATTTGGTCAATGGTTCCGAGTGGCATAACGACTGGCACGCTGATAAATATGTGCCAAATCCATTTAGTGGCGACAATTCGGTTGTTTCTACCTAATTTTGTCGCACTTGTAATAAAAAAGGGGATACGATACACATCGCATCCCCTTTTTTGTTATCTGTTTTCGGAGCTTATTCCCCTTGTGGTTGTGATCGCAACGAAATGTAATCTACCACATTGTCCCCGATACAGCGTCCTTGCTTCATCCCATTTTCAATCGCGGCTCGATAATGGATACCGCCGTACAAACGTGAGATAGCTGCTTCGGTTGCTGCCGCTTCAAATGATGTAAACGAGCGCGCTCCAAGATTATGCTTTTGACCGGAGCGATCCGTAAAGGCCACGGTACCAAACATACGTGTCAAGACTTCTGCCGCAGCCTCTGAGGTTACCGAGTGTCCTGACGGGTATTCAGGAAATCCCGGTGACGCGATGAAGGACTGCCAGTTAGGATCGATATATTCTTGTATGTAGCTGACAGGGCGTATCAAGTTAATCTGATATTTGAGCGACCACGCCGAAATGAACGAATCCCCTAAGGAAATACCCACTAATGCATACATCATCGAAGCACGTTCCAACTTTAAGTCCAATACCGTAGTAATCTGGTTTTCAATGAGGACCCAATGCCCTGCCGGTGTACCAGTTTGTCCCGGTGTATCGACCCAGAAACGGGCTATATCCTTTTGCTCATTCGTGAGGTTATCCCCTGTGGTTTTGACCTCAAGTGCTTGCATATAAAAGGATGATCCTTTTTTCGAGTCAAACGTCAAGTTTGGCTGAACTGCACAAGCATCCGCTGAATACAGTGCAAATGGACGGATTTGCCCCCAGAATGGTTCAACAGGCTTCATATCTTTCGCAGTGGGAATCCATAACGAAGGATCTCCGGCTGGAATTTGCCATTTCAATGTGCGTGTTTCAGCGAAATTGTCTGTGCCTGCCCACTCCAGAATGGTTTTGGCAACAGTGTCCCCATATTCCAATGATTGTTTGACAATCGCCGGATCGATTGTGCTTTGACGTGTCTTGGCTTCGCTGTCGCGTAGATTTTGTACCGCTTTTTGAGTATCGCTGGCAGTCTTTGGGAATAGGCCGCTTATGATGCTAGATAATGCTCCGTTTGCTACTGTTACCCAATCATATACTTTGCCATCTTCAATTTGCGGCATATCAGGCAATGATGTGAGCTGTCCCGACATTGAAATTCCGTCGGCCATACCCGGTAGAACGGATTGATATGCGGTAATACCGGCATAGGCATAAAGTCGTGATGCGGCTGGTGCAGAAACTTTTTCGGCCTCGACCCGGTCATATAGTAGTTGCATCCATTTGATCAGTATTGTAGGTTCAAGTTCACTTGCCGGAATAGACGTTTCTTGGGCAAGTGCGCGGTTCGACTGTGACAGAACCATTAATCCAAGTCCAGTTGCCAGCAAACCGAATAGAATTGTACGCCAGAATGTTTTCATAAAACCCCCTTGCTTCCTGAATCGCATTATTAATTATAGGTGCAGTTTTGATTTTCACATCCAACCGAAGACCTAACGATTATCCGTCGATTGCCTGACACAAAGACGACGATGCTAGCCAATTCGTTCCGCGCGGCGGATACTAAATGCCAAAATCCATTCTGTGACCAACGATTGTGCCAGCGCAAAAATCAATAAAGCAATGCCAAAAAATATGGTGTAAGGGATTGTTGCCCATATTTCGCTGTAAAATCCGACGTGTAAGAATCGCAGTCCCCAATCGCCAATCGCCGCGTATGCCCCCGTGAGGAGCCATGCAGGCGCATCGCCCAGTGTAATTTGGTTGTTGATAAATTGTGTTGTGGCCAAAGTCAAACCGACAATTACTAATAACCGTACTATGATAATGATAAGTTGAGTCATCACGTTATAAACGCGTTGTTGAATATTTACAGCAATCAACAAACCGATTGCAGCCTGCATTCCAACCGCCGTTAATGGCAGCAGCAGCGCCGCTGTCATCAGAAACGCTAAAAGCAGTGCCCCCACAATCGGTGAAACTTCCGGTGTAATGTTATTAATCAGCAAATCAATGTAGCGCCCTTGAAAGGCTGTCAAATCATATAGAATGCCCAACACTAATCCGACCCGGATAATCACTACCAGTCCCAGCAGCAGACGTAGTCGATAATAGACGCTTGCCCATTTTGCCCGCAGTGCTACGCCCGCGCCGCCTTCGGTTGCTCGCAGATTATCCCATGTCAGTCGGCGTTTCTGCTCACTAACCGTGTTTACGGTCAATGTCATGGCCGCGAATTGCAGAATAATTTGCAGGATAAATGTTGGCCAAAATAGGATTGCCATTGCACTTTCCGTCAGGCTTTGTCCCGGCACACTTTGCAAGAAATTTGTGCCGATGAAATATCCACCTACGAACAGCAGGACAATCAATAAGGAAAATCCAACGGCTTGTCCATATTTCACACGTCTCGAAACGCGTTTGACCTGTCCCAGTTCATAACGAATATGGGGGTGTCCAGTACGTGCCCACTCCGGAAGTTCCATGCCAAGTCGTTGCAACATAATTAATCAGCCTGTTCTATCAATAAATCACCAATCGTTGCTTCGAGCCTGTTAAGAGCGTCAGACCATTCATGCTTATCAACACGCACAAATTGCCCGTACCGAATATAATAGATATAAGTATCCGGCACAATTCCGCCAAGTTGCTCCTGAACAGCCGCCGCATATACGCCGACTTGTAAATAATAGCGTAGGGCATGGTTGCTCAACAACTTTTGATCTGCTCCCCGTTTGTAACCTTTCACGTGACTTGTCTTATAATCCAGTATCACCCAACTACCATCTGGTCGCTGCAAGAGTACATCCAGAACACCATGAATGATGCGTTTGTCAGTGCGATACACGAAAGGGATTTCGCGGTAAAGTTGCTGAGCCGCAGTCAGCCACCTATAGACTTGGTTTTTCCTTATCTTATCGAGCAGTTCATGGGCTTCTTGAATTGCGTATTTACGTTGACCTTCATCAACGACACCCAACTCCCATGCGTAACTATCAAGCCGATCATCAAAATCACTGTGATCCTCACCGAACTGCCACCACCCCAGTACTTTATGTACCATTTCACCGATGATTCGTTGTGAGACATCATGCCTGCTTCGTAACCTGATTTGTTCAATCATTAATGGCGCATCGTGTAGAACACTTCGTCGGAACCGCTGTCGATAAGTGGAATCAAACGATGCACCGCCCGCATCAGCAATTTGCGTAGAAGTGATATGCCGGACTGTAGAACTGATGTTGATGGGTAAATCTGCGATCAGCGGTGCTTGGTTGTCACCGGGTAGGGGAGTGAGCGCCACAACTGATGGATGTGTCCAACCATTTTCAGTGTCTAGATTTGTCGGATTAAATCTATTGTCTTCGGGTGGTCGTTCAGGGACAGTGATCCTAAACTTGCCCCAGACCTGTTCGATGACCCTGCTGCCTACAGTCAATTCTTCATTGATTTCGAGTGCTAAATCTATCCAACTCATCCATGTATCTTTTCGATTTTGTCTCACACCGCTCAAAAGCAGATAATCTTGTGCTCGAGTTGCCGCCACATATAAAAGTCGTTTACGTTCAGCGATGTCACGCAGATGTTGTAGTCGCTCAGCTTGTTTATGCGCGTATCCACTGATCATCTTGTTCTCAACCGCATCATAGACTTTACAGACTAAGCCGAACTTTGGGTCAACCATAACAGTGTCGCCACCATAAGAGCCTCTGTGCCAGCCAATGTCTACTAGCACCACCAGCGGATATTCCAGCCCCTTGCTTGCGTGAACTGTCATCAATGCTACGCTGTTTTTAACATCGAGCAGTGCTTCACCTTCACGCACTTCGCGGGCGGTCAAGTCTCTCAAGTACTGTGAGAATGCACCCAAAGTTACTTGCCGGCTCTCAAGTGCCTTGTGAATCAGTTTTTCGACATTTTCACGTCGTCGTGCGCCGTCTGGTAATCCGGTGAGTGTTGCTAAATAACCGGTTTCATCAAGTGCCGCTTGCAGCAAATCTGCAATCGAAACACGTCCCACTATAGCGCGCAATCGACCCAAACTCTGACGTGCAAAGTCAACGTGTGCTTGCTCATGAACGGCGATATTATTTAGATAACTTAGCGCTTCGTACAAAGGTAGTCGCGTGCGCTCATTATGTGGGTCGCGCTGCAAGCGGAGGGTCAACAATGCATCGTCGCTTAACCCAAACAGTGGTGAACGCAGCGCTGATGCCAGTGCCAGATTGTCACCGGGATTATGCAGTGCTGTCAACAGATTGAGTAAATCCCACACTTCCTGTCTGCTGTAATAACCGCGTCCTGCAATCGTCACGAAGGGCAGTTGCGCCGTCTTGAACACATCTTCATACACGAGAATATTACTTGTGGATTGGTAAAGGATTGCTATGTCGCCGTAATTTAACGGGCGGGTAATCCGCTGTTCCTTGTCATAAATTAGACGTTTTTCCTCCTCGACAATACGCTTTAATTGATTTGCCAGTTCATAGGCTTCCCAGCGTCTCATGCCTTCAGCATTTAGTTGGTCTTCTGTCTCCGGCTTACTGAGGTAAACCACTTCTATCGGCACTTCTCCAGATGGAGCTCCTAACCGTTTGGCCTCCATCAGCTTACCTAGTTCGACCTCATAATTTCTCGCTGGGCTGTTCGCTTCGCGTACTAAAATTTGCCCGAATAGATGGTTAAAGCCATCAACCAACGACTGATGTGAGCGGAATGAAAACGCTAGAGGTACATCAACTCCGCCGCTTTCCGTTATTTGGTCTTTGACCTGTTCGAATACACTGACATCAGCGCCCCTAAATTGGTAAATGCTTTGTTTGGGATCGCCGACCACAAATAGGCTGCCACCTTGTTCAATCTTTGCCAATCCGCGCACGATTTCCCATTGAGTTGAATTCGTATCTTGGAACTCGTCAACCAGAAGATGCTTGAATTCTGTTCCTCGATACCGTTCGCGCACTGTTGGGTTATTAACCAATAAATCTCGCGTCAAAAGCTCTAAATCATTGAAATCGAGTAGTCCTTCTTCTTGTTTTCGTGAACGGTATGTTTGTTGCGCTTGCCGAATAAGCTCGACCCATAACGGCAGCATTTCTGCCGCTTTGCGGTCGATTTCACCAAGTGGCTCCCCAATGAAAGCTAAAGTTTCTCGCACCATTTCACGCAGCAGTTTTAGTGACGCTTTAGCACCTTCAAGGGTTACTTTATCACCCCAAATGTCTGCTTTACCGCCTTGTAAATTGATCGCCCGCTCTAGCTTTTCTAATGTATCAAGACATGTCTTGCTATCTTTGCTTGTATTCAACGTCGCAATTAACGGATGGCACGCTAACCAAACGTCGAGAATCTTGTCATTCCCTATGGGCCAACCATTTTCAGGTCGCCATTGAGAAGTCGTGACATACGTCGGATTATTGCGCAGTTCCATTATCATTTGAGAAGCATTGCTTTCCCGTAATTGCTGCCAATGATCCATAACATTTTCTGGCAGGTTTGGAATATCCTCCGCAATCCGTTGCAACAAAGTGTCGCGTATAATCTTTGCATCATATTCGGTGAAAAGTCTTACCGCTGTTCGACCTTCATGCACCACGCTTTCGAGTACATCATCAATGCAGTTATCGAGGATTATTCGTGCATCAACTTCGTCTAAAACTTCAAAACCGGGATCAATTCCTACTTCTGCAGCGTTCGCCCTCAAAATTGAGGCGCACAGTCCGTGAATCGTATCAATACGCGCACTTTCCATCGCAGCCATGCGCGCTGCCCATACCGCTTCTGAAGCGGGTGTGGTTGAGCTGTTTAAACGCTGTTCGAGTGCCTTTCGCACCCGATCCCGCATTTCTTGTGCGGCTTTCTTCGTGAACGTAATCGCCACAACCGCGTTTAGGGGCCATGTGGGATTATTATCGAGTAAGGTCAAATAGCGTTCGACCAGCACGAATGTCTTGCCTGAACCAGCTCCCGCGACCACAATTAAATTGCGCGTGTGCTCATGAATAGCGGTATGTTGGTCAGGTGTTAACTGTCGTTGTTCGTTGCTCATACTTGTTTCCGCCGGTTCATGATGCTCACCCGACAAAACTTCGTAAAATCACAGTAATGAGAACAGTCTCCATCATCTTTGCGGTTAGGCACGCTCACGAAATTCCCGGCACGTCCTTGTTGTATATGTTCACTGAGCTGCACTTGTGCCTTTTCTAGCGCTTCCTCATCTTCAGGCTTATCGAGATGAATATCGCCGCTAGTCTTGCGATTCAGATGCCAGAAAGTGCCACCAATAATTTGGTTGGGTGCGGCTACATCTACTTGAAGCCTCTTTTCCAAAATGGCCTGTCCTGCTAAGAGATACAGCATCATCTGGAAATTTCGTCCGTCGGTCATTTCACGGGTAGGGATAGTAGTGCTGCCCGTTTTGTAATCCACAACAAATGCATGTTCACCAATCCGATCGATGCGGTCGATGTAACCCGTCACGTTGACGATGCTTCCGCCAAGCTGAAGTTGCAGAGTCTCAGAATCGTCGCCACTCACAGGCATTTCCTGTAAATATGGCCTGCGATTCTCACCCTTATATAACTTTCCTAAGGGCGAATCATCGGAAAAATCGGCACGAACCAGCGCCTCTAATTTTCGCATTAAAGTTATTTGCTCCTGTTCCCACAGTACAGACGGACGGAATCCAAATGATTGTGGAGCAGAAGGTAAAATTCTTGTCGCGACATCATGTAAGATTGTGATGGCTGTTTCCATATACTCAGAGTTAATAATTACTCTGCGTCGAGTGAGTTCTCGGTAAGTCTCCTCCAAAATGGCATGAACGACAGTGCCGCGTTGTGGAGCATCCATGCCAACTTCCGGCTCATCTACGGCTTCAAGTTTGAGCAGCCGTTTCGCGAAATAATGAAAGCCGCACACCCCATAATCATTAAATTGACTTGCGCTCCAGATGCGCTTGTCTCCCAGTTCCGCTGCTATCCAATCGAGCAGTCGAGGGTCTGTCAACCGTCCACTGTAGTTGTCGAGTTTGTGGCTCATCATTCGATGATATTCAATGTTTCGTGTGTGCCAAATATGCTGCCAATGTTGTCTATGATGCGTGACGAGCCAGTTGTAAAGTTCGGTTGTTTGTGTATCAAGCGTACTTTGGTTAAACGCACTTGCAACCGCCAAAGCCGCTTCGCTGCGGTGAGCGACATCTTCTGCTTTAGTCACACTGCCTATCTGGATTTTATAACGTTCTATAATGTCATCCGAATCCTTAAAAGCAGCTTTGACTGCTCGCCACAAATGGCTTTCAGGCCAAATCGCACCGTTTTGTATTGTTGGTCGTGACAGAGTGAGACACTTCCGCGGTAAACCAATCAGTTCATAGAATAATCCGTCGTCGGCTGCTCGCTCGGACTGTGTTTCAAGGAAAATGCCCGCCTGCGTCAGTGCTTCCCGTTCACTATCAAGATAAATTGGATCTTCAGGTGTGGGGCGGGGGAAGATACCTTCAGATAAACCCGGTATAAACACATGCTCATGTGGCAAACCGCGCGCGTCTGTTACCGATGTGATTAGAACTTTTCCCGAACGATTGGTATTGTTGGTAAAGGACGCTGAACCAACGGCACTCCTAAAATCCCTCAGAAATACTTGCCATGAGATGTTGTCCACTGGTTCGAGTTTTAAAACGGCGATTAAGTTTTGAGTAGTCAGCATTCCCCGAAGTACTTTTTTGATGCTGTATATAGCCTGTAAATCGCGCGCAATGAATGTCTCATTTGTCAGTCGGATTTGTTCGATCATTCGCAGTGAATTAGCTGGTATTTCGGGTGCGATTGCATCTTCATCCGGTTCTGTTATCGTATCGTCGCCAATTAGCGTCTCAATCCACTCGATAAAGTTATGAATGCTGCTTGTTTGAGGAGGACTTACAGCTTCAAAGAAGTTTGCTAAAGTATGGCCTAAACGGCTGCTTTCTAATGCTGTCAAGAATGCCGGATGCATTTCGCCATCTTCATCGGTTATGGACACCGACGATGCTTGTATAGCATCGAACCAGTCTTGCCGTCCTTTTATGACTTGCTGTTCTTGGCTAAGGACATCCAATTGATTGATGATATCATCACCCATTCCGGGCACGGCAAAATAAGGTGACCGCATCACATCTAACACATCGCGCCGCCGGAAATCATTGCGGGCGAGTTCTAAGAGATTGAGTAGGGCGATGACTGCCGGGTTATTAGCCAATGTGTCACCATCATGCAGCACGGTTGGAATTCCATACCGTTGTGCGGCACGATCAAAATGCGGAGCATATAGTGTCCAATCCCGTACGGCGATGAGGATTTCGTCTGGCGAAACCCCGTCTAATAACAGCCGTTTAACTTGGCGCATAACTGCTGATGCTTCAGTTTTGGGGTCAGGTGCTTCTATGAGCTTCAACGACTCATGAGCTTGTAATTTCGGGACGGAAGTGCTAAAGCTGTATTGAATAAGATGAGTCAATCCCTCATTCCGCCTCGAATCAGCCAATGCTGGCAGTTCATGTGTCACTAAAATTTGCCCTGCTTGCTCGAACGCTGATATTAAACGGTGTTTAGCCTCGGTAAACCGTCTTCCAACTGTCTTCTCTCTCCCATGAACTTGAGGCAGCGTAATAACGGTTTGTTGGGCACGACGTGCTAACAATGCCAGTAGTTGTGCCTGTAATGGGTTGAATTGGTCAAAACCGTCTACCAGCAAATGAACGACATTCTTCCCGATGTCATCACGTTGTTTGACTTCTTCAAGTGCCAGCCAACCTTCGCCTTCGCGGTCGATTAGGTTGTTCTTTCGCAGCATTGATTGATAACTGGTGTAAATGATGGCTAAATCACGGTCTTTATCCGTTCCGCGCATAGCAGCTTCTTCAAAATGTTCTGGAAATATCACATTTTGCTTAAGTTCATAGATGAAATCGGCCACAATCCTTGCGAATCCGGATTTGTCAGCAATCTTGTGAAAAATGGTAAGCTGATTTTGGCTTTGAAGCTCTATCAATAACCCCTGAATGAGCCGTAACCGCGCTGTCTCATCGAGTTCACGTTGGGGCTTCCCGACCATATCCAGTAAACGCGCATAAAGGGTGTAAAAGCTGAAAAAAGTGATATTGAAATAAATGCGTCGTTCTTGGGTGCTGTCGACAAGCCGTTGACGCAGCGCGTCTTCTTGCCGCCTTCCGGGCGAAAGTACCCAAACCGGCGCAAAAGGATGGTGATTTATGACATTTTGTAGTTGGTTCAGTGCGTATTCGGTCTTACCAGCACCTACTGGAGCCAGCAGGAGTTCACTCGGCATAGCGATATGTCCTATTCAAGGAGCAGTCGGCGCGTTGCCGTTACGGTCTCCTGTGGAATGCGGTCTTTTTTTGCAAGAAATTGCCCGCTGAGGTTTTGTAGAATGGAATGCAGATGGGTGATAGGCACGATAGCATCTTTTTCGGAAATCGTTACAGCGCTTGGCCCCGCTGTAAAAACGATGACACCAAATACGGGAACGCTTTCTAGCCGGTGCTTTGTCAAATAATCTCGCAAATGCTGGATATCATCTACAGCTTCTTTAGTGGGGTTGGTAGCAAAGGGCAGCCACTCACCTTGTTTATTTTGTTTGAGCCAATTGGCTCCTTCATTCGCGAAATTGCCGCTGTTGTTCAGTATACGAAAAACCAGCGCGCCCGGTGGCCCAAGCAAAACCGCGTCGATATAACCCAATCCTGAGCGATTGATGTTGCGAATATAGGAGTACCGTCCATCAAAATAATTACTCTGGTTCAAAACATCTCCGGTTAGCATGGCGAGATCATTTTCTTTGCGTCGTGTCAATGCCCGTATCGCAATGACAATCGCCACGAGAACCACGAAGATGCCGCCCGCTAACAGGCCTTTTGAGCTCAGGTCATATAACCAGAATAGAGGGTGAATCTTGGGAATGAGCAGAATTGTAATCAGTAATGCCCCGACGACAGCCAGCAGTACACCAATTGCCACTACAATAAATGCCATTTGCAGCAGTTGGGTTGACCGGCGGTTTAACGCACGAACAGGAGCAATATTTTCCATTGGCGAGTTGTACCTTACTGACGCTTTTGAGCGGAGATTCGTGCACGTCGAGCTGTTAGTACTTCATCCAGCACTTTTTGAAGTTCATTGAAACGCGGCAGCGGCTTATACATCAGACGATCTGCATCCGTCTTTTTCATGATCTCGTTATACTCTTCAGTACTCATCCTGTAGGCCGTTGCGAACACAATTGCGACTTGTCCCAAAATGGGACTTTTACGTAGTCGAACAGCGACCTCGTCACCATTGATGTTACCGGGCAGCCGAATATCGAGCAGTGCCAGCTCAGGCAGTTCGCCTTTGAATCGCCCTTCATCAACGTCATCAATCCATGAAACGGCTTCTTCCCCATCGACGAACGCCACGCCTTCGATACCCCACATTTCAAACATTGCCAATAAAACTTCGTAAATATCGGGCTCGTCCTCAACAACCATCCAAGTAGACAAAGTAGGCTCCTTTTGCCAGCGCCGTAACAAACCAATCTTTTTGATTATACCTGTATTTTCAGAACCTGACTTGTACAAAGTTGAGATTTTTCTAAGCGTAATTTGCGTACAACGAGTATACTGATAGCTATATAGAATAACGATGTTGTTATATAAGAGGTTGTCTTGATTTGGCTGATTGCGGAAGACGAAACCGATATACTGAGTTTGTTAGCAATGGTTTTTGAAGCGTGGGGGCATAAACCACTCCCATTTCCAAGTGGGCAAAAGGTGTGGGATTGGTTAGATAATATTGAGTCGGGTTCTTATGCAGGCGATATTCCTGATTTTGCCTTGATGGATATCCGGATGCCCGGGAAAAAGGGTAACGAGGTTGCGAATCGGATGCGAACCATTCCCGCATTAAAAAATATTCCGTTGGTGTTGATGACAGCATTTTCGCTTACTGATTCCGAAAAACTCGAATTTCAGACTCGTGATGGTGTAGATGCCGTTATTAACAAACCCTTGCCCGCCTTTGATGTATTGCAATCTACGCTAAACAAAATTATCCAAAATAAGAGTTTAGATCAATCCGGAGTCAATCAATCGCTATGAGTAGTGATCCACAAGAACTAAGCGGTGTCATTCGGCGCGTTGATCATCTTGGAAGTGCTACTTCCCAACTGTTTAGCCGTTTATATCAGGGCCTGCGAAAAGGCTCTGAACCCCCGTCCGCTAACGGATCACCGTCCGATTCATCAAATAGCGAGACTGAAACTGGAACTAAAAATCGCGATGTTGAAATTGAACGGCTGAATGCCATCATCCATGCTCTCGATGAAGGTATTATCGTTCAAGACACCGAAGGACGCGTTCTGATTGAAAATGCCGCCGCCAAGAAATTAATTGGTAGCCGCAAAGACTTCTGGACGAGCGAACTCGGAACCTTATTTAATGCATTCCGTGATGTTGTGCGTCTCGAATCAGAACTTGCTCCATTGGGCGAACCGGCTCGCATTCAAATTAATAATATGATAATTGGCGCGCAGGTAGCGGCTGTTGCTGATAGTCAAGGCAAACGTATTGGCACGATGATGGTTTTGCGAGATGTGACGCGCGACGCTTTGGCAGATCGTCTCAAGGACAGCTTTGTAACAGCCATTTCTCATGAACTGCGTACACCTATGGCCGTCATCAAAGGGATGAGCGACGTTATCATGGGACAGCCGCAGGATAAGCCGCCAAACCGCAAGTTCTTAGAAACACTTAGCCGCAATGTTGACATCTTAGACCGGATGATTGTCGAATTACTGGACATCGGTGAAATGAGTGCGACTGCCTTTTCGGTTCGTCGCGATCCATTAAACATCGAAGACCTCGTTTGGCAGGTTGAGCGGGGAATGAAGCCTGAAGTCAAAAAGGCCAAGCTTGATGTCAAAATTATGATAAAGGATATTGATCGTATCCATCTAACTGGAGATGATCAACGTTTGCGTTGGGCGCTAGGACACCTATTGCAAAACAGCATTCGTTATACCGAGCCTAATGGTCATATTATTATCATCGTTGGTTTAAGCGGTGATAATCAGGTTGCAATCCAAGTTGTTGATACCGGGGTAGGCATCTCTAAACGCGATTTGCCTCATGTGTTTGAACGCTTTTATCGTGGTGAGCCTCGCACCCGCAGCGGCAAGCTGCTGGACCCGCGTGGTTTAGGGCAAGGCTTATTTGTTGCCCGCACTGTTGCCGAATCGCATGGGGGCTATTTATCAGTACAAAGTGAAGTAGGGCAAGGGAGCGTATTTACAATGGTGCTTCCGCTCCAGCAGCTCAACTAATTGGCGTTCTGCGGCGGTTCGGGCATGGCCTCTATTTGTTCTTTGATTATTTTCACATCCTCATTTTCAGGAAGTTCTATTGCCAACGGACTGATCAAATCCAGCGCCATTTGGCGGTTTCCTAAACCCATGTGGCAAATGACCATGCTCATACGGATATGTGTACTTGTTCCGTATAGTTGAATAGCATACATATAAAATCCTAGGGCACTCTTATAGTCCTTGACCTTTTGTAATATGGTCGCTATCTTAACAGGAAGATTATACTGTTCTCCCAAATGGTAATAATTGTCCCATACTCCTCGTAGCACAAGTTGTAGATTGTATGCATTAGCCACTGTATATTGTTCGGCGATCAATGTTAATAACTTGTTATAAACCACGATAAATGCGTGCGAATCATAAGATTTTAGACGAACATAAGCCAACAAGTTCTCCAGTGTCATCGCCGACTGATTTGGAAATTCCATTAATACGGTATAGAAGTCTGCCGGGTTAATGCGTTCAATGTAATCATGATAGCTATGACGTGTTTCTGCGAATTCAGAGTCGCCTAACAAGCACACTAGAATATTGATCGAATTAAAACTATGAGTTGTTGTAAGCACTGTGCCATGCTGATGTTCAAAAAACTTCGTAATGGCATGATAGTTAAATTGGATTGAAAAACCGTTGTCGTGTAAAGCCATCTGTGGGATGTCACTGCTAACTAAATCTTCAATTCGATGATCGCCTTTATCCGCTGTCAGAAGCATCATTCTATTGTTAGACAATTGCTGCAATCGGTGTATACATTGCAACGCGTTATAAGGGAAAATCAACATTGAATCTTGTAACTGTTGGCGATACATCTCTAAGAGAGCCCGCATCTGTGGATCGTGGTAAAAATCTGTAGTGGTGGGAAAACGGTCGTACACAACGTCGATACGTTTAATGAGTTCGGGATCAGATAAATTGGTTTCGGGCTGTTCCGTCACAAGGGATGTTTGGACTTCAAACAACTGTCCATCTTCTACATAAAACAAATCCGCCGGGAGTGTATCCCATGTGTAATTTGCAATCACAATCACGGGATTTTTAAGTGTTCCACTGACCAGTTTTTTGCCGGAATGTTCCAACGTGAGTTCTGTATCGTTCGCTAAATCAAAGCGCGCAAAATCTACCTTTCCGGCTTCAACATAAGGCTCTAATTGGGGGTGCGTTTTCCAAAATTCGACATTCTTTTTTGCCAGATCAGTCAAAACATACTGGTAAGGAACGTGTTTGACTGCTGATGAACTATAAAATTCTTCCAGTTGATTAAGAATGTTGTAGCCCAACCGTCCCGAACCTGCCCCGATTTCCACGATATAAACAGGTTCACTGATGTCAATTTGAGCGAGCCAATCGCGTATGTATCCGTAAATGACACGGCTGTATGCCATTGCAATCACGGGATTGGTAGTAATGCCGAAGGGAATATACAGCTTGCTCCATGCATCTACGCCTTGGTCGATGTAATACTGACGCTGCAACTTCCAGATAAGCGACTGCGAAAATGACTTATTTTCTTCCAGTACGTATTCGGGTCGTGGCGCCTCACCTGTTTTATGTGACATAAATACTTGGCTTCCTGTTAAGTTTCAGACGAAAGCAATTTGCAAAGAAGTCGAAATTTATTATAGCCGGAACTCCGCTTTTTGCTGTTTCTAGTAAACACCGATAATCAATTTCCGCGCAAAAACAGGGCTGAGTCCCGGGCAATTTTTGAAACTTTCTTATACTCTACTCAAATCCCATCACGGATAAGTATTTGCCCATCCCCTGCCTAATCGTTACAATTCAGACTGAATAATAAATATCCTTTCTCACGTGGAGATTATTACTTGCCAGCTTTAGGAGCATTCACGTTCGTCCTGCACAGTCATCTACCTTACGCACGTTTGGCAGGGCGTTGGCCGCATGGTGAAGAATGGATACATGAAGCCGCTGTAGACACTTATATTCCTTTATTACAGACGTTATATGATCTTAAAGAACAGGGTGTATATTTCCGTTTAACACTCGGTATCACACCCGTACTTGCCGAGCAGTTGAATGACCCTGATGTGCTAGATCATCTTGACCAATTCCTTGATCAGAAAATTGACGCTGCTTCACTTGACAGGGCCTATTTTGAGTCGCCTGAAACTGCAGACTCAAATTTGCTCGCCTTAGCCGTTCACTATCAAAAGAACTTGGAAATCATTAAAGCTGCTTTTCATAACCGGTTTAACAGGGACATTATAGGTGCTTTTCGACGCCTACAGGATGAAGGCTTAATCGAAATCATTACTTGCGCCGCCACTCACGCTTATTTGCCGCTTCTCTCGCGGGATAGTTCAATTAATGCACAGATCAAAATCGGCATTCAAAGTTATGAGCGGCTTTTCGGGCGTAGGCCAAATGCCATTTGGTTGCCTGAATGTGCGTATCGTCCCGCATATGTTACTGAAGACGGTCATACCCGTGCCGGTTTGGAAACATTCCTTGAGCAAAACAACCTTCGGCTGTTTTTTAGTGAAACCAACGCGATAACAGGTGGGCAACCAGTGGGCGTTGCTGCGGGCGAAGTTATCGGTCCATATGGCTACATCAAGCGCCGCTATGTCATTCCAGCTAGTCCGACTCTTCAAATGCCTGATCGTCCCGCGACTACCTTTAAGCCTTATTACGTGACGGAAACTATCGCCGGAAGTGATGGGGAAGAACATTCGAATGTGGCTGTTATCGGACGTAATAATAAGACCGGTATGCAGGTATGGAGCGCCGAAAATGGTTACCCCGGTGATTTTGACTATCGCGAGTTTCACAAACGCGCGGGGACAAGTGGAATGCGCTACTGGCGTGTCACTGGTGTCAAAGCGGAATTAGGTGACAAAGATTACTACCATCCCGATTGGGCAGCCTTTAAAATTGACCAACATGCCGAGCATTTCGCTCATTTGGTGGGGGACTTGTTACGAGAATACAATCAGCAAACCGGGGAATATGGGCTGATTGCATCGAACTACGATACCGAGTTATTTGGTCATTGGTGGTATGAAGGTATCACATGGCTGGGAAAAGTTCTCCGTTATCTTGCGTCTATTAAAGACGTCGAACTGACGACCGCGAGTGACTTTATCCAACGTCATCCGCCGCAAGAGGTATTAAATATTCCCGAAAGTTCGTGGGGCAGCAATGGTACCCACTTTACGTGGGATAACATTGAAACCCATTGGATGTGGCCATCTATTCACGATTCCGAAGTGCGTATGGAAAATCTGGTCGCCCGTTTCCCACATCCAAGCGATGATCAACGAACCTTGCTAAACCAAATCGCGCGCGAATTGTTATTATTACAGAGTTCAGATTGGCCGTTCTTAGTGACGACGGGACAAGCGCGTGAATATGCCATTCAACGTTTTAACCAGCACCTTGAACGATTTGATAAACTAGTTGAGAGCTTGGACAGCGGGGCACCAGATCGTGCATTAGCTGAACACTACTATGAGCTAGATAAGCTGTTCCCTGAGCTAGATTACCGCTGGTTTGCAGCGTTGGAATGATGGGAAAGCAGGTGCAATGATGATGATGAAAACCGTTATATGCACCACAAAACTGGAGAAACACTTTTGAATATGAATGTTCTATTTGTCGGTGCTGAAGCAGCGCCTTTTGCCAAAGTTGGGGGTATGGCTGATGTAATGGGGTCACTGCCCGCCGCATTACGCAAACTTGATGTTGATGCACGTGTCTTAATTCCTCACTATGGCTTCATTGATGACAGTAAATTTAATATCACCCACAGCTTTCACTTTTCGTTTCCTCGTGCAACGGGGGTAACCGATGTCCACGTCTTCAAAACTATCCAAGATGGTGTACCGGTTTATTTGGTGAAGGGGTGGCCGTTTTTTGGAGAAGATTCTGCTGTCTATACTGAATGGTCGTGGGATTCTCCGCGCTTCATCTTTTTTAGTCAAGTCGCTATGGCCGTCGCGTGGGAACTGCGCCAGCGCGAAGGGTGGTTCCCTGATGTTTTTCACGTAAACGACTGGCACACAGGATTAATTCCCTTTCTTGTCGCAATTGCTAAATTTGATCCCGTTTGGGGGCAGGTTGCTACAGTCCTCAGCATCCACAATATGGCCTATCAAGGCGATAATGTCGGCGGTTGGCTCTGGCAGTTAGGTATTCCCGGTCGCAACCATCAAGATTTACTTTGGAGGGGATTAACCGACAATTTAATGGCAATTGCCATCGCCTATTCCGACAAAGTCTCGACGGTTAGCCCTCGTTACGCCACCGAAATACAGTATCCCTATATGGGTTACGGTCTTGATAATCTTGTGCGAACCCGCGCTGGAGATTTGGTCGGCATACTCAATGGCATTGATATTGATTTGTGGAATCCCGAAACAGACAAGCTTTTGGTATCCAACTTTAATGCGGATAATTTTGCCGAAAAGCGTCCCCCGAATAAACACCAGCTACAGGAAGATGCAGGGCTTCCCGTTCGTGATGATGTAATGATTATCGGTGTGGTTAGTCGTTTGGTCGCTCAAAAAGGTTTCGACTTGGCTTTGCCCGCCTTGTGGCAAATACTTTATGACACCGACGTTCAATTCGTATTACTCGGCACGGGCGATCCCAATATCGATTACGAATTTTGGCGTTTAGGACAAGCTTATCCCCAAAAAGCCAAAATTTATCAAGGCTATAATGCCGCGCTTGCCCAACGTATTTATGCCGGTTGCGATGTATTCCTCATGCCCAGCCATTTTGAACCCTGTGGCATTGGTCAAATGAACGCCATGCGCTATGGTGCACTTCCCCTCGTTCGTGAAACAGGTGGTCTAGCCGACACCGTCCAGAATTATGACAATGGCGCTGCGGATCGTGGTGTTGGTTTTGTGTTTAACTGGGAAACACCGGACGCGGTCTTAGGAACACTGCGTTGGGCAAATCGCACCTATCATAATAACCACGATGCTTGGCAGCGAATGCAGCGTCGCGCTATGCAAACAGATGTGAGTTGGGAGAATAGTGCTTATCAGTATGTAGACTTATATCGGAACGCTATCATTAATCGTAGGAGGTAGTGCCACTGTGAAAATCAAAGCCGTAATCCTTGCTGGTGGGGAAGGGACTCGCTTATATACCCTTACCGCTAAACGGGCAAAACCTGCCGTCCCGTTTGCAGGGAAATACCGAATTATTGACTTTACTTTGAGCAACTGTGTCAATTCGAATATTTTTGATGTGCTTGTTCTCACGCAGTATCGTCCACATAGTCTAAATGATCATATCGGACGGGGTCGTCCTTGGGATTTGGATCGCTCGTTTACAGGCGGCGTCCAGATTCTACAACCGTATAAAGGTCGTAATGATACCGATTGGTATGCAGGTACAGCCGATGCGGTTGCCCAAAACATTAGCTTTGTGCGTCGTGGTCGGCCAGATTATGTCATCATCCTCTCTGGTGATCACATTTACGAGATGGATTATGATGTGCTCTTGCAGTTCCATCGCGAGAAAAAAGCCGATGCCACCATTTGTACCATCCGCGTGCCGATGGATGAGGCCAGTCGCTATGGCATCCTCGATGTCGATGACGACTATCGCGTTCGTGAATTTGTAGAGAAGCCCCCGAATCCACCTTCCAACCTCGCCAGCATGGGCGTGTATATCTTTAGCTACGCCGTCCTTGAACAAATGCTTGCCGATGACCAAAAGCGCAAGGGTTCGAATCATGACTTCGGCAAGGACATCATCCCGCGTATGGTCATCGAAAACATGCGTGTCTATGCCTATCCCTATGGCGGCTATTGGATTGACGTGGGAACAATTGATGCCTATTGGGAAGCCCATATGGATTTGATTGGTTCACCACCTTCACTCAATCTGAATGACCGAACTTGGGTTATTCATACTTTGAGCGAAGAACGCCCGCCTGTTCATATTCAAACGGGTGCGACAGTCAAAAACAGCCTGATTACTGATGGTTCAGTGATCTCTGAAGGGGCAGTCGTCGAAAACTCAGTTCTTTCGCCCGGTGTCTATGTTGGGCCGAATGCCGTCGTGCGTGAATCAATTATTCTTACTGATACCTACATCGAAGCCGGTGCAGTGGTCGAACGCTGCATCCTCGATAAGATTGTTGTGGTGGGACATAACGCGCGCGTTGGTAAAATTCAGGATATGGGCGAGCTCGGCATCACCTGTGTCGGCAAGAATACCCATATTCCTGCAGGGTATAGTGTTGGTCATAGTTGCATTCTAGGAACGGATTTGCGCTTGGAAGATTTTTCATCCTACGCCAACAAATCTGTACCCAGTAACACGCAAATCGGTTACAAGAAAAAATAGAATTGTAAGATTTTGAGTGCTGTGGTCTTGACACGACAGCACTCAGATTTATTTCATAAAACAATATAAAGGTGGGTAGCATTACCTAATTGATGATATGTGGCTTATTGTATGCTGCTCATCAGATGAATTATTAGGAGTCTTATTGTGTCCAAAATTGAACGTACAGCGCTTGTCGTATATAGCCATTTCAGCCAACCGCCGCGCGGAAATCCGCTGACTTACGAAATCGGTGAAGAAGCCGATGCAGCCCCCTATAAGAATTGGAATGAGCGCATCAATGCTACATCCTATGCCGCTAATGCAGATATTGGCAACTTCAATCACATCAGCTTTAGCGTCAGTGAAGGCTTAATGAAGTGGCTAGAGCAAAAAGCACCTGAAACCTACCAAAAAATTATCGAGGGTGATCAGCAGTCGGTCGCCGCTCATCCGCCTGCCGGAAACGCCTTGGCGACTGCTCATAATCATGTCATTCTTCCGCTCTCACGAAAACGCGATAAACGAACACAGATTATTTGGGGTATCGCAGCATTTGAACGCCATTTTGGTCGTAAGCCGTTTGGGTTCTGGTTGCCCGAAATGGCCGTTGATACCGAAACCCTGCAATTTCTCGCTGACGCAGGGATTGGTTATACACTGTTAACCAGCAAACAGCTTGTTGGATTGCCTCAAGGAGGTGGCGCAGGTCCATATCGTGTTGAACTACCCGATGGTAAAAGCATTGTAGTTTTTGCACGTCATGATCCGCTTTCCGCTGAGCTTTCCTTTAAAGTTCATAATCTGGGCGGTGCAGGCCATTGGGCGCATAATGCACTGTCACCAGCTCGTAAAAGTGTTGGTTCGCTGCTTCTGTTAGCAACTGCCGGAGAAACGTTCGGACATCACTATGCGGGTGAAGAACAATTCCTTTATTGGTTGGTTCAGCATGAAGCCAACAAGGCAGGCTATGAATTAACCACGCTCGACCAAGTGTTCTTGAATTCAAAACCACAGCAGACTGTAAAAATTGTTGAGCGCAGCAGTTGGGGCGATCAACCCGGTTTGAGTCAATGGTTTATGGGCGGTATCGAGAATGGCAAAGATACCATGTGGAAAGGCGCCTTACGTCGTGCCTTAGACAACGCCGCGAGTGATCTAGATCGTATTTATGAAGACCTCGTTACACCCTTCAATGTTGAACCGTTTATATTGCGCGATCAATATCTACCTGCCATTTTTGCGGGGCAAACACCCGAAGAGTTTATTGCGGAAAAGCTCCCGAAGATGAAAGAAAAACAGGTAGAACAGTTGAAGATACTTTTTCAAGCACAGCGTCTCACCCAGCGTATGTACAACAGTTATACGTTTACCGATACGCAGCTTGATGGTCGTCAACCGCGCTATGCCATTGCCTGTGCCGCGACCGCCTTAGCCCTAGCGCAATCCACGACCGGACGCGATATGAGTGATCGCTTATCAGCGGATCTTGCTGTCGTCACTTCACCGAATACATCGATTACTGGAACGGATATGCTTCACGATGCCATGCGCGACTTTGAACTCTCGTTGGCAAAAGCCTAATTGCCGCAACCTATTTTGGTTTACCCCTTTCCCTGTTACTTCGGGGAAGGGGTCTGATTTTTTCTCTCCGTCCGAATTTCTATAATAGGCCCGCCTACGCACCAAAGAATCAATATAGAGTCGAACAACTTCATGCTAAAACCATCAAAACTCAAACCCGGCGATAAGGTTGCTGCCATTACTCTCTCGTGGGGTGGGGCGGGTTTAATGCCACATCGCTATCAAGCAGGCAAACGCCAATTACAGGATGAGTTTGGGGTGACGGTTGTTGAAACACCTCATGCGCTTCGTGATCCCGACTGGATTAGTCGTAATCCTCAAGCCCGTGCTGATGATCTTATGCAAGCCTTTGCCGACCCCGACATAAAAGCCATTTTTTCAATGATTGGTGGTGATGATTCACTCCGTATATTGCCGTATATCGATCTTGATGTCATCCGCAATAACCCCAAAATTTTTATGGGGTACTCCGACACAACGGTGACACACTTTGCGTGCTGGAAAGCCGGCCTAACCTCGTTTTATGGCCCATCTTTTATGGCAGGCTTTGCCGAAAATGCAGGCATGTTTCCTTATATGATCGATTACGTTCGTCGCACCCTTTTTTCGACTGAACCCATTGGACAACTTTATCCTAATTCCGGTGGCTGGACAGTCGAATTTCTCGATTGGTCCGATCCAGAAAACCAAAATCGCAAACGTCAATTAAGTCCGACAACCGGCTGGCGCTGGTTGCAAGGGCAGGGCATTAGACAGGGACGGCTGATGGGTGGCTGTTTGGAAGTCATGGATTGGCTGCGCGGCACAGATTATTTCCCGCCAGCGTCCGATTGGCACGACGCAGTTCTGTTTATCGAAACGTCTGAGGAATCACCGTCGCCTGAACAAGTCACTCGTATGCTGCGTCCTTTAGCGGCTGTGGGCGTTTTTAAGCATCTTTCTGGAATTTTAGTCGGTCGCCCCGGTGGGAATATCCCACCCGAACGTTTTCCCGAATATGATGAAGCCGTGCTCAAAATTGTGGTGGAAGAAGAAGGACTTGTTGACCTACCCATCATCACCAACATGGATTTTGGTCATACCGACCCTATGCTCGTTTTACCTTACGGCCTTCAAACCGAGGTTAATTGCGATACCCACCAAATCAGCATCGTAGAAAGCGCTGTACAGAACTCGATTTGAATTGAAACCTTTTGAAGTTTAACCTCAATTCGGAATGGTTTTTTGCGAATCCAAATGCAAATTATTCACAAATTGCACAATTTTTGACGATTATCCGCTGAATTGTCCGGTGGATTTACGAGAGCTCGGCGCTGAATTGACATTTTATGTCGGCGGGTGGCTCGCTCAATGCCACTGAAACGACACTTTTGCAGCGGATGGCCCGGCTGATGCCGCCGCTGTGCAATTTGCCTATGCCGCTGCTGTAGTTGCGATACATTTTGAACCGCAAAGAACGCCAAGACATTTTTAACACGGAGACACAATGACTCAGAGGCACAGAGCATAAGTTTTTCAGCCTAGCCACAGAGATTTTGAGAGAAAAACACACTTAATTATAGAACAAAAGTTTTGGTGTTGTCAACGCGAATCTGTTCGAGTTTTCAAACCTTCGGACGAATGGTATCTCGACCAACAAAGACCAATTCAAGTGAATTGGACTGTGACCTGTTGACTACTAACTTTATAATGCTTGGGTCGAAATAATGTACTTTGCCGTTGCCGTGTTTGTCGCTAGAGGAACGTTATGTACGTTACAAATTCGCAGCAAGCCCTGAATGTCAGGGTCATGGGGATTAGCTGTCAGCGGGTCAACAAAAAAGAACACAGCCTCTATTTTGCCCTCCGCCACTTGCCCTGCGATTTGAGCATCACCGCCTAACGGCCCCGAAAGCATTTGCCGTACCTCTAATCCGCATTTTTCGATGAGCAGTTGTCCCGTCGTTTTGGTGGCTACCAGATCATATTTAAGCAGTACATCTTTGTGCGACAGCGCAAACGCTACCATATCTGCTTTCTTACCATCGTGCGAGACCAGAGCTAATGTTTTTTTGTTTTCAGTCATATTGTCTGTTTTATTCCAACGTGTATATTGAAGAAACTTAAAACAGTTCTTTTTGGGAACTGAATACGCTACGCCTTTGATACCAGCTTTGAAAATCGCATTTCGTTCATGATGCCTTGGCGGTTAACTTCTAATTTAAATTTTGATGGGTAGCGTAAAACGGCTCGCCCGCTGCACCCGATTTGCTCGCTGGCTTATGCGCAGTGCTTCGGCGTAATACCCTTCAAGCTGTGCCATAATCGCACTCCACGGGTGAGCCTCAGCATAGCACCGCGCCTGATAGGACATACGAACGCGAATATCAGGGAAATCTCTTAACTTCTGAACGGCCTCTGCAAATGATCGTTCGTCTGGCTCACAAATGTACCCTGTTTCTCCGTCTTCTACTAGGTCAACCACACCGCCTTGATTAACCACTACAGCGGGCAGTCCTGAAGCCATTGCTTCCTGTACCACTTGACCAAATGTTTCCGATGGGCTAGGAAATATAAACACGTCTGCGCTGGCATAAGCCTGCGCTAATTTGTCACCAAAAAGATAGCCCATAAAGTACGTTCCGGTTCCCGCGAATCGCGCTTCTAACTCGCTCCTCAAAGCCCCGTCACCGATAATTGTCAATGCGATTCCCGGAGTCCGTGCGACTTCCAATAACAGATCAATCCGCTTTTCGTTTGCCAGCCTGCCAACGTAAATCACCACCAAGTTAGAAGAATCGCGTCCATTGAGCAGTTTCTCGCGCCACTCAGCCCTGCGATGCTCTGGACTAAAACCGTTGCTGTTAACACCCCGTCCCCAACGCCGCAGCCGCTTGTAACCCCATTTATGAAGTTGATTGATGGTGTATGTCGATGGTGCAAGGGTCAAATGACATCCGTTATGGATAAATCGCAGCCAATTGCGGCTAGGGCGCGAAAATAACGACAATCCGTAGTGATTGGCATACGCCGGAATATCAGTCTGGTAATTCGCGATCACCGGAATATGTCGTCGTCTCCCTGCCAGCATCCCACTGACTGAAAGCAGCGCCGGACTGAATAGATGGATTAAATCCGGCTGAAATTCGTCCAAATGTTGGTTAATCATCAAGTTGGGCAGGGCAATGCGTGTTTCAGGTGCGACACGCACGCCGAGGCTAGGCATCGGTACGACTTTTGAGGGGCCAATATGGGTTGGCGCGATGTCAGGTGCAAAGACCAATACTTCGCGCCCCATTTCTTGTAAGTAGCGTGTGGTTAAATAAGCAGTTTTTGAAACCCCATCGACTTTCGGTAAGAATGACTCGGCAAAAATTGCGACTCGGTTTATGGGGCTGCCACTGCCTAAGCGGTTGGGTAGGTCGAGAGCGAATTCGGAACCATAGATTTGTTCCGCCTGATCGGAATTGATTTGACTGAGAGCTTTAAGTAGTCGGTTATTTGCCATCGTATGCCTTCTGCTACGGTTTGGTGTTGCGCCAACGCGTTGCGGAAGTCGGCTGCACTGCGCCCTTTGAACCGTGTTAATCCACGTCCAATAGCGCTTAAGGTGTGAGCATCGCTGTTCCCAACCAGCGGAATGTCGAGTCCACGCATAATCCGCTGCGCCAGCACATTATTACCGGGTGTCATGGCACCCGCGTTGAAAACTTCGACACCATCTAGATTCCAATCTAATAACACCTCTGGATTGCGGAGGTAACGCAGCACTTGTCCCCCGTTAATCAACAGCTCCCCCGGATGTGCCAGAATTGCTATGCCACCTTGCTCATGAATAGCCATGACCGTTTCGATTACGGACAAGTGCATCGGAATAGGCATTGTGACCCATAACCCCAATACATGACCGTTTCGTGCAGTGACTTCCACACCGGGGATAATATCGAAGGCATATTTGGAGCGCTGCTCATAAGCCCAGAGGCTTGACTCTAATACGTCATGGTCAGTGATTGCTATAACATCCAAGTGATTGCGCTTTGCTACACTGTCGAGAAGCTGCTTGGCTGTCGGCAGTCCATCGCTGGCATTGGTGTGCATATGAATGTCGGCGCGTCCGGTTAACTCGTGATTAGTCGCCATGGCTCCGCTTTCCATTCCTATTATCTTTTTTGAAACGTTTATTCTTTCGATCCTAGTATTACATAACCACATTCAGCCTTTGCTAAGAACAGACTAACAACCTGTAAAACCTTGAAAATCTTGATTAACACGATGAAATACCCGCGCGTCCTGCCGAGTTGCTGTACAATCCAGCATATGCGTCCAAACACTCCCTTCAACCGTCTTACCCGTTGGCTCATCCTCACTGCTGCTGTAGGGGTCATATTGATTGTGGGATATGCAGCTATGAGATTTGGCAGCCAACCCCCTTCACAGCAGATGTTTTTGTTGTCTCCGTTCCCAACATCTTCTACTTTGGATTGGACTCCCATTGCGCCATTTGCTCAGGTTGATCCTGCTATTATTCCTTACCTTCAATATGGCCAACCTGACTACGGTATCGCTCCATTACAAGTCCTAGGGCAAGGTATCCCGCCAGTTGGAGCCTATTTGCCGCAAACCGGTAACACGCGCTTTGAAGTAATGACTTCTACCCCTTCACCGACATTGACCGTGACTCCTATTGCAACGACAACCCTTATTCCCGTGTTTCAACCGTCGCAGACTCCAACTTCAACGCGTACACCGGTTCCGACGCGCACAACTATTCCAACAGCTAGCCCTGTGCCTACTGTTACACCTACCAACGAATTGGTTGCTACTGTGCTTGCTTTTTCTGCAACTGTAAATGCACCGACAGCTGTGGTCATTATCCCGACCATTACTTTGATGGTTACGGTTGCCCCCGGTACAGAATGCGCGCCTTCGGGGCTGCCGGTTTCAGGTTTGCTCACCCAGCGCTATTTCATCGGTCATACAGGGATTGATATAGCTGTTCCACCGGGCACACCTGTAAGGGCGACACAAAGTGGTTTTGTCGATTGGGCGGAATGGAATATCTACGGATATGGTAATCTCGTCGTCATTCACAGTGACCATTTCATCACTTATTACGGACATAACACGTCGTTCAACGTAAAAAAGGGTCAGTTTGTGAATAAGGGGGCAGTGATCGCGTTTAGTGGCAGCACGGGGCATAGCAGCGGCCCACACGTACACTACGAAACCCGGATCAACGACGTCACTGTGGACCCCTTAACTTTTGAGTCGCGCGGTTATCGTTCATGTTGAATACCACGACTTATTTCCAATTTCGAAATTGATGAACTGGCCTATAATGGGTTTGTAAACTTTATCACGCACTTTCAGGAGTCTAAATGACGGTTGGCTCATTTCAGCCTCGTTATATCTCGCTGCGTTGGCGGCTTGTACTACCCCTATTTATCGCAACGATAATTGCTGTAATGGCAGGAGCATATGCATTAGGGCAAAGGTTGACGCAGGCGGCGGGTGCACCTCAAATCAATTTACTAGTCCAAACCGGGGATGGACTGCGTAATCGTTCAAATGAACTTTACGAGCAAATGCGGCTCGAAGCACAGCGGGTGGCCTTCACGCGCGGCGTGGCTGATGCTGTCCGTACGCGAGCAGCAGCGGAATTGCATCCTATATTGGAAAGTTCGGCTCGTCTTGCTAATCTAGACAGCATCATCGTTACAGATGAACAGGCTGTCGAAGTCACTGGTGTGTTACGGGTTGAGCAGCAGTCCAATGTTGCTTACACGGTCAGTACGGATACTGATCTTCATATTCAGTCAGTTGTTCGAGCCGTTTTGGATGAACACAGTGTTGGAGCAGCCGGTTTACTACGTACACCATCAGGATTACTGCTTTATACGGCTGTTCCATTGATGGATGCAAAACAACTTGTGGGTATTGTCCTCGTTGGCCGCACATTGGACAATGTCTTAGCCGATTTGAAAACGGATAGCATGGCTGACCTTGCCCTTTATGGCTCGGATGGTGGTCTGCTTCAGACCACCACGCATCCCGTCGATTCGACAGCTTCTCAGCTTACTTTGTCGGCAGATGTCTTTAATCAAACCTTAGCTGTCCCTGATCAGTTGACCTTGCGTTCTATTCAACTCAACAATCAGGCTTATCAAGCCGCCTATTCATCTTTTCAATTTGGCTCACAGCCTATTGGCGTAATTGCGCTATTTTTACCGGATAGTGTTCCGACAATTGCCCAAACCGGTCAGCAGTTAGGCGGCCTGACATTGGCTGCTGTAGCCGGAGCTGCTGTGATTGCATTATTTATTGCCACCTATTTCTATGTTATTCATCCGGCAGGTGTAGTAACTTCGGCTGCTGAATCCCTTACAGCCGGAAATTCTTTTGTTCGTACTGGAATGCAACCCACTAACGAAATCGCCGCTGCGGGTCACGCCCTTGATCAATATGCTGACTATGTTCAAGAACGGCAGGATGCTTTACGAGCTTCTTTGCGTCGTCAGCGTCGTGAAAGCGAATACCTGCTCTCGGTTTTAGAGTCCATGCCTGATGGGGTGGTTGTCCATGATCAAAATGGACAAATTGTGGTCATGAACGAAAAGGCACGTGTATTGCTCGGCACACAGCCGGAAGATAAACTCGGCCTGCGCGATTTTTCCACACCATCGAAATCGGCTGTGCATCCACTTGCCCCCGGCTTATACACGCTTGGTGATCCGCGTCGGTTGGAGTTTGATGGACATATGGTTAGCGCTCAGGCTGCTGCATTGTTCAACATATCCGATGAGCGTGTGGGCACGTTGGTCGTATTACGCGATATCACCCGTGAAGTGCGTCGTGCGCAGATCCATGAAGCCATGTTAAAGCGTTTATCCAACGAAGTGCAGCTCTCACCCCAAAGCGCTCCTCAGATGGGGGTGTTACCCTCCCCGATGAGTGAAGTTGCTCATGATTTGGGTCGTCATTCAGCTGCGCTTCAAAAGATTATTTTCGAGATGCGTGAACTGACGATGCCCGACGCCCCGCAGATGCGCGAAGCACAGCATCCTCTTTATCTGGATACTCTGGTTTGGGTAATTGCTAATGAATGGCGACAAATTGCAACGGCAGCCAATCTATCGCTCGAAGTTCTTATTGAAGAGCGTGGTTTATTTATCCTTGGTGATGAACGTCGCCTCCGGTGGGCAATTGGCAATCTTGTCGATAATGCCATCAAATACACGCTTCCCGGTGGCAAACTCACGCTCGAAATTAACGGCGAGTCCGATGGTCGGGCATTGATGCGCGTTCGTGATAACGGCGTGGGGATTGTTCGCGAAGAAATTCCACACCTTACAACTCGCTTTTATCGAGGTACACCTCGAACCACTGACGGTGATATACTCCATGTTCCCGGAACAGGGCAGGGGCTTTATGTAGCCAAGCAAGTCATCGAAGCGCATGGTGGCCTGCTCCAAATTAAGAGTAAAGTCGGTATTGGTACTGCGGTTTACTTTGCCTTACCTGTGACGGCCTCTGTCAGTTACAAGTTACCTGTACTGCCACACGAGTTCGATCTTGAAGGCGAAACGGTGCGGCTTAAGCGCAACAATCTGTAACTGCCACCAAACATGGAGACTCCTTGAATGGGATCGTGGCCAAAATCTCGACTCTTTATATTGTTGTGGCTGTTAACCAGCCTATATATCGCTGTGTTGCCGACGCGCCATTACACACCGGATGCCGTTAATAACCTCACTTATCTTGAAGCCCATAATGGCTTTGAAAGTTGGCACAGCCAGCATCTCTTAGGTTTGAAGCCCGGTGAATGGGTCTATGGCTTAACCAGTATCCGTGCTTGGCAGGCGATGCGTATTGCACAAGCACTTTTAGGTGGTCTAACAGTTGCATTACTTTATCTTGGCTTAGAGGAATTAACACAGCGTCGTTGGTTGTCAGTGATTTGCGGCTTATCCCTCTGTTTTAGCTACGGCTTCTGGCATTACAGCAGTGATCCCGATATTTACAGCTTGGGCTATGTCGCGGTTGCGCTTCTGATGTGGAGTTACGTGCGCTTTTTACGCTTACCGTCAACTAGGCGGGTAATGATCCTCGGCATCAGTGCGGCTCTGACTCTACTATCCCATCAAATCAATGTTGAATTAGCAGGCTTAATCGGTCTGTCGTTGATGATTGGTGCATTTCGCAAATCGGCCTCAATGTCGATCAACTGGAAGCAGGTTATTTTATATGCCAGTTTTAGTCTCTTACCCACGATATTGTTGTATGTTTTGGCGTGGCTCTCAGTCAACGGCAGTTTTGCTCAACAAGGTTTGCCAACTCCTACCTTTATCGAGTGGTTTCTACGCTACTTTCGCAGTGCTGAAGCAGGACAAGCTACGTGGGGCGTTTCTTTCGGCCTAAATACATTGCCGACCGTAATCTACACACTGCTTTCAAGTTGGATACTTGTTCCCCTGCTTGGTGTAACACCATTTTGGCAGCTTATCCCTATCGCTATCTTTGGGTTGTTGCTTATCGTTGTTTTTATTCGGGCTTTTTATAAAGTCACGCGTACAGGTGATTTAGTTCCCCAGTATGTTCTGTGGATTTGCCTAGTAACGGTTATTGCCAATGGTGTCAGTGGATGGTGGTGGCAAACGGGCAACATCAAGTTCTATCTATTTATGCAGATCAATGTCATTTATCTTGTTGGCCTTTACGTCGCGAAACTGCTTAGCGCTAAAGCGGTACGCTACCCGCGTGAATTATTATTGCCTTTGTCAGTAGGATGTTTACTGCTTCTTTTTCACTTGACCTTGACGCTCCCTTATGAAACTAAGGGTGGTGTTTTTGAAGTAGCTGACCATCTGGAGGATGATACAACGATAGTCGCTTTTCAAGACCCGTACCAAACTCGGATTTTGCCCTACATCAGTACTCATCCAGCCGAGACACTCTCTCCTAATTTCTGTAATATTCCAGTTTCGGATGCAGGGAGTACAGTTTGGTGGGTGGTACGGCAGGATGAGACTGCCGATTGTGGAAGGCTTGCTTCTGCGACGGAAATCAGCCGCTTTCAAGTGGATCGTACTCGCATTATATGGGTACTTTTCGATATGACCTCAGCACTTCAAACAAAATAGCACGGACCACTTTGGCCCGTGCTAATTGCAAACCTAGACAAACTTGGTGCGGCACATGACTATGTGCCCGACAATAATTTAGCCTTTTAACGTAAACAGGTAGGCGATGATATCGTTAATCTGTTCTTCTGTCCATACATCCTTGTATGTTTTAGGCATCAATCCATCAGGATATCCCGGAACAACAAACGCACCGGGGTTCACAATTGAAGTGTGAATATATTCATAAGCCGACTCTCCCGGAACACGACTTGCCGCGCGTACACTGACATTGAGCAAACCGGGGCCGATGAGTTGGGCTTCTGTGTCATAGTGATGGCAAGTCGCGCAGGCGAAATCAACCTCTGGTCGAACCATGTTGAAATATTCTTTGCCCTTTTCAGGATCACCGGTCACTTCACCTGAAGTGGCCTGTTGTGGAACGGCGGTTGGCGGTTCAACGGTAGCTGTTGGTACTTCTGTCGGCACTTCAGTTGGTGTTGCCGGAATAGGTGTTGCTGTTGGCGCACCGGTTGGTGTTTCTGTCGGAACCGGCGTGGCGGTCGCTGTTGGTGCGATTTCGGTCAGATGGTTGGCTGTTGCCACCAGCGCTGATTGTGTGCCCTGTGCCTGCTCTGACCAGACGGGTGTCGCGACAGTGCCACACGCACCTAGCAGTAATCCAAATAAAGGTAGGGCAAGACGGTATATCGATTTCATTACCAAAACCCCTGCGGATGTTTATTGTGAGGAATTGAACAAATTAATAGTTCGAGTATAGCACAGCCCAAAACGGCCTGCAATCGGCTTAATCTTTATTATTTTGTCGATTCTGAGCATAAAAGAGGCGCACAATTACAGTGCGTCTTCAAACTTGCACCCAATATATCCAGAAGAATACTACTAAAATCCAGTTGTTTCGGGTCTGCGATAATGAATGACCCGTTGCAGCGCCTTGAGTTCATAAGGCCATTGGTAGTATTCCATTTTGTAGCGCCATCCGCTCAATGCTCGTAATGCCTGCCGCCATTGCCCTTGAAGGCGCATATCCGTTACGGTGGGATAGTAGGCATTAATGACTGACTCGAAGTTGCGTACCCGACGGCGGGTGCTGTCCTTGAACCACGGGGTACTTGGGTCACGCCGCATGGAAAACTTCGCCCATTCCGGGCTTGCCCATTCGTCGAGTGTGGTTGGGAAGCGGAAGCCGAGTTTGGTTGCTTCGTCTAATAGGATGCTGCCTTCTTGCGGCACAGGTGTGTAAATGTAGAGGACTAACTCCGTCGCGGGGTTAATCTGCTTAATTTTGCGGATGAAACTGATTGTTGATTCAATATCGGCCCGTGGGTCGGGTGGATTTCCCATCACGAACGAGAGTTCTGGCACAATCCCGTAATGCTTCATCCGTTCGACCAAGGCTAAGGTTTGGGCTGTTCCAGATTTACCGCCTTTGTTCATACGTTTTAATGTTTCGTCGTCGCCACTTTCCGCCCCCATGAAGATCATTTTTGCGCCGCTACGCTTCATTTTTTCCCATGTGTCGTCACTATAACTCATCAGCGTATCGACGCGTCCCAGACCCCACCAGTTTATACCCTTGCCAGTAATCCGTTCAGAAAACTCGGCTGTTCGGTCTTCGCGTACAAAGAAATCCATGTCGTGAAACTCTAGGCCGTTGATATGCCAGTTATCTTGTAGATGGCTCACGATGTCGGCGATACGTTTGGCACTTTCTGGCAGCCAGCGACGGTTTGCCAGAGCCACAACCGCACAGAAGTTACAGGCAAATGGACATCCAAAACTGGTATTGTGGTTCAGGACGCGGGTTCCGAGGTAGCTGCTGCCTACATAGCGACTAACATCAATTTTGTCATATGGGAACCATGGCAGGTTATCCATTGGCACATTGGGCGCACGGTCGTTGACGCAAATTTCGCCATTATTAGCATAGGCTAATGAGGGTATATCTTCGATAGATCCGCCTGTGTGTAACCGGTCGACCAATTGGCGGAAAGGTGCTTCACCTTGTCCACCAATCGTGTAATCGACATAGCCACTTTTAAGAACGACTTCATAGTGCTGAGTGGGGAAGTAACCGCCCCAAACGATGGTTAAGTCGGGCAGGGCAGCTTTCACTTGTTTACATACCGGCACGGCTTGGCGAAGCTGTGGCCCCGGCATACACGTAACCGCTAGTAAACGGGCCTTCGTCGCCTTAACCCGTTCGATAATCATTGAGGCTGGATCATCAACCAAATTACCGTCAATGAATTCCACATCGTAATCGTTGGAAATGACGGCAGATATAGCTAACAACGATAGCGGTAGACGTTGTTTTCCCTTTGATGTGCTGATTGGGTTATAGAATAAGACCGTGTGCCGCATCATAAAACCTCATCTTCGCCTGTAATTTCACCGTAAACTATTGTGACCGATGTATAGTTACTACGCAAATAGGCCTGTGGTCAGATTGCTCATATGGACTTTCCTAGTAGTTTGCTAAAGATTCATATGAATTGCACTGATTATTTACTCATATGATACCAAAGGCAATAACGTCGGCTTACATTCCGAGAACTAAATGTGGCCTCCGAGCCGTAATAAGTTGAAGTATATTCCAGCTAATCCTCGATGGTTTCTTGGCTTCGTGCTATAGTCTGCTCATCGTTGAATATCTCCCGTGATTGACCATGCAGCAGACTATTTCACTCGAAACCAATTGGCGTTACTTTCCAACTGAAGTCATAGACGCGGCTTACGGCGCATCCGAACTCGATGAATCGTCATGGGGAATTTTGCCTCAACTTGCCGATTATCCTCGTGACCTGATTGCGGTTTCAGGGACACTCAATTTGCGCCATACTTTTGATCTTGAACCGATTGGTGATGTCTGTCTGCGTTTCGCTCTGCATCTAGATCGTGCGCCAGTTGGTACACAGGTTTATGTCAATGGTTGGCATCTCGGAACATTGCAATCGTCTGAGCCGCTCAATGCGGACATCACCGATTATGTCTCGCTTGAAGATAACCTTGTCCTAGTCAAACTAACGCATTCCGGTGAATTGCGCGGACTATCTATTGAACCTGTTCCCTGTGAAACTTAGTCAATTGGTATTGTGAAATCTTGCAGCGTGTGATTTGAAACATGCTGCCGTAATTGACGCATGTTAACCCTTCCGTTACAATACCAATTGTTCAAAATCATATTATCCGGTACACCCTAATGAAGTATTACCTCGAAAGTATGGGGTGTCAGATGAACACGGCAGACAGCCAACATCTGGCCTCTGAACTCGAAAAACTCGGACATCGCGCCACTGACAGCTCGCACGAAGCCGATATTATGGTCGTCAACACCTGTGTTGTGCGCCAGTCAGCGGAAGACAAAGCCTTCAGCCGCCTCGGTGAATTTAATGTGCTCAAACAGGAAAAGCCTGATCGTATTATCGCCGTGATGGGCTGCCTTGTTGGTGTGCAAGATTCACTGCGCTTGCGTAAGCGTTTGCCATACGTCGATGTGTTCATGTCACCGAGTGACCCTCAGCCGATGGTCGATTTTTTGCACCGCCGCATGACCGAAGCGGAAGTGCTCCAACTTGAACAGCAAGAACGTGATGAGCGGGATGCCCTTCAAGATGGTGAAATCCTCTTGCCTGCTCATGAACAGAACAGCTTAATTAGCGCTCATGTGCCGATTGTTTACGGTTGTTCTCATGCTTGCTCATTTTGCATTATCCCGCGTCGGCGTGGGGTTGAACGCAGCCGCAGCGTCGGTGAAATTGTGGCGCATGTTCGCAGCCTCGCGGTTCAAGGTGTGCGCGAGATTACTTTGCTCGGTCAAATTGTAGATCGTTATGGCAAAGATATTGCCGATGGCCCTGATTTAGCGGATTTGCTTCGTATGGTTCATCGCGTTACGGAAGACACAGGGCTTGAGCGCATTCGCTTTCTGACCAGCCATCCCAATTGGATGACGGATAAAATCCTCGATACGGTTGCCGAACTGCCGCATTTGATGCCGGTTATTGAAGTGCCGGTACAAGCAGGTGATGATGTGGTTCTGCAAAACATGAAGCGCGGCTACACGGTTGACCAATATCGCAAATTGGTTGCTAACATCCGCTCACGAATTCCCGATGTCGCTATCCATACAGATATTATTGTGGGATTCCCCGGCGAGACAGACGAACAGTATCAGCACACGTATGATTTGCTAGCAGAACTCAAGCTGGATAAAGTCCATTTGGCTCGTTATTCGCCACGCCCGCACACGCTGAGTGCACGTACAATGCCGGATGATGTGTCGGATGAGGAGAAGCGCCGCCGGCATGAAACAATTGATGATATGCAGGCGGGTATTCTAGCCGAGATCAATGCCCGCAAGTTAGGCAAGATTGTTCCGGTTTTGGTTGAGGAGTCTACTAAAGGTCGTTGGCGAGGCCGCACCCCCCAGAATAAACTGGTATTTTTTGAGGATACAGCCGACTGGAAGGGTAAAATTGCCGACGTTGAGATTACATGGACAGGGCCTTGGAGTATGCAGGGGCGTTTGTTGACATCGAAATCCAATCAGTCAGATCATTTTCCCGTACCGATTTTTGCAAACGACAATGCACAGAACCAGCAGATTGCGTTAAAATCGTAACTGAAGTGTATTGCGATTTACTTTACAACTGTTCGTGTTGTGAACTTGCCAATACAAAACTTTGCGTCATAATGATGCGCGACCTTTCTCAATCCGACTGAAGGAGCACGCCGAATGCCACCTGCAAAAAGTGGTTATTACTATCCCAATAAATTCGCTCGTATCTTCCTCGATGCGATGGAAGAGGTCATGGGTAAGAATGGTCTTAACGCCGTTCTTCATTTGGCTGACTTGGACAATTTGATCGGCAATTATCCGCCGGATAACTTGGATAAAGTATTTGATTTCGCCGACTTCACCGCCTTATGTGTGGCGCTGGAAGAAATGTACGGGCCGCGTGGCGGTCGTGGTTTGGCCTTGCGCGTCGGTCGTACCCTGTTTGCGGATGCCTTGCGCGGCTTCGGTGCGCTGGCAGGTGTGGGCGACTTGGCCTTCAAGGTGCTGCCACTGAGTGCCAAACTGAAGGTCGGTGTGCCAGCGATGGCCAACATCTTCAGCCAGTTCAGCGACCAGATCAGTAATGTACGTGAAGAAGGCGACGACCGGATTATTTATACATTGGAGCGCTGCCCGATGTGTTGGGGACGCAAATCGGATAAAGCGGTTTGTTACGTGGGTCAGGGTTTGTTGCAAGAAGGCTTGCGCTGGGTCTCCGGCGGACGCGAGTTCAAGATTGACCTGTCCACCTGCATCGCCAAAGGTGATGACATGGGGCGTTACATCATCTACAAAGAGCCGATTGAGTAAAACCAATCCGTTTGCATGTTGTGAGGGTTTGCTGCCAGCAAGCCCTTTTTTGTATGTTTGTGGCGCTTTGAATATCGAATTGTACTCTTCATTCAATACTAGAGTGTCATCCAGATTAAGACTTTGTCCGTGATTTAACCGCCGGCCTCCGAACATTTGGATAGAGTCGTTGCTACCACTTTAGCGACTGTTCCAGCATATTACACCAGTTTTCATTCAACACATTTATTTGTGCTGTTCCCCGTTCGACATCTACTGAGCTTCGGATTGTGTTCGGTCAAGTTCATTCCATATAGCGGTTGGAATGACGGTTGGACACATAGAGTTCTATTGCAAGCGGGTTGCCAACTGTTTTGTGTTAAGCGTGATAATCGCCATATCTTCGACATGATGATGTTGGAATAATTATGACGAAGAAAGAACCTATCCTTAATCCTACATCACCAACGTTCGGATACGGACAATCATTGCTCAAGTTCAGATTGTCCGTTATCACACTGGGACAGCCCGCAATCGAGGGATGTAAACATCCGGGCAGAACATCTTTCACCCGTATTATGGGTGCTCCGTATAAAAAGTTACGGAATTATGCCAATGATGTATTAATTTCATCACGAAATAAGGCGGTTCGAAAAAGGCTAAGCTGGAAAACAGGGACAGCAAAGTCAAATGTGACGATGGTTCCGGGTATGTCTTCGTGCTAGATTCCCCAATCGATACGAAAATGGTGTGATCATCAGCTTTTACCAATGTTACCTTAATAATTGCAACATATCACTGGGGTTATACTGGCTGTGAATATTTCATTCCGTTAACATCATTGGAGGTAGAGATGGATCAACAAATTGTACAAGCTATTCAGCAAAAATATAATTTGTCCGGCGACGAAGCTCAAAAAGTTGTGCAGACGTTGGTTCAAGTGGAACAACAACGTCAAGCAGAGGTAGGAACAGGTAGTGCTCCGGCTGGAATGCGCGGTATGAGCAAGGGCATGGGGTCGGATATTATGGGATTATTAGGTGGTGTGTTGAACGCAGGCAGCGGACAACACGGCAATCAACCGGGGATTACGGATGACATCATGGGGATGGTAGGTGGCTTACTCGGTGGGAGTGGACAACTGCAAGGTGGACAGAGTGGTATGAATATGGGCAGCCTCTTAGGTGATTTGCTTGGTGGCAGCGGGCAACACGGCAATCAACCGGGGATTACAGATGACATCATGGGGATGGTAGGTGGCTTACTCGGTGGGAATGGACAACTGCAAGGTGGACAGGGTGGCATGAATATGGGCAGCCTCGTCGGCAGCCTGCTCGGCGGTAATCATAATATGGGGTCAACCGGCAGTATGCTAGGTGCGATTCTGGATTTGTTGAGTGATGGGGGGCAGCAAAATCACGCTAACAGCTTAGAGAATATTGTCGGCGGTCTGCTCGCTGGCGATGTTGGACAAGGTAATATGGATGTCGGAAGTTTGGTCAGCAGCTTATTGGGAGGCGGTCAATCCTCACACCAAAGTTATCAACCCCCTGCGCCTCCGGTACAGCATCAACAGACAACCCAGACCACTAAGCCTGATATGGGCAGTATGCAGAGTCAATTTGGTAACTTGATGGCTGGTAAGAAGAAAAAAGAATAACCAAATAACCGTTGAGTGGATAGTCATTTTGGGGCGCATCTAGATTTGCGTCCCTCAGTTCCTGCTCTGGCGACAATAAACACCGGATAACGTCTGGCAAAATCGGCCCGTTGACTGTTGTAGATATATGTCCTTGATCCAATTCCTAGGATTTATTGCTCACCATTTTCATAATGGTAGTGTTCTTGGCTTGCTGAAGAAAACCGTTGAATAAAATTCGCTGTTTTCTTTTCCTCATCTTTTACCCTGAACAAACCATTCTCAATAGCCCAATCATACACACTAATATCAACAGGATATTTTGTGAGAATCCCGCTTAAACGATGTTTTTGAATCCATTCCTCTGCGCGTTCTCTCGACGAAAAAATGCCGCTTGGGAATTGAGCATTTGTGCCGTTAAATAGCCATACTTCGTCTATCATTACATCCAATCTAAATTATTTGATGCGTGTACTTTCAGGCGGCGTAAAGGGTAGTTTGCTAAAGAAGCTGGTGAAATCGAAATCGATACTGGCGTTGCGGGTTACAATCCGGTGCAGTTCGCGGAGTAGTGGAAACCCATCCGCCTGTAAATCACCGTGTGCGATCATCGCGTCAATTGCGGGCATAATCGCGACGACTGCATCAACCCCTTCAATGGTTTCACCGGGCATTTCTTCAACTGCGTCACTGTAGGGCATACCAATGCCGAGCAAGCGACCCATTCGCGAATTGCGCCCACCTTGTGTTGTCACATACAAATCGCCAGCGCCGGGTAAGCTGAATACCGTTTCTAGCCCGCCACCGAGTTTTTGCACCAATATGGCTGTCTCGGCTAAACCTTGGGCAAAGATAGCGGCTGCGTAGTTATGCATTTTAGCATTGGCTATATCTTCACCTTGCCTCTCTAGTACTCCGGCTGCTAACCCGACGGCTAATGCGTAAGGGTTCTTCATTGCCACGCATACCTCTACACCGATGAGGTCGGTTGATGTCCAGATATGATAGTAATCAGTTGAAAAATAGGAGCGGAGTTTGGGAAGAACATCAGCATTGCGTGAAACAAACACGACGGATGTATCGCGCCGTGCTGCTAATTCGCCTGCGATTGAGGGACCACCAATAGCTGCATAATTCACTTTGTCCCGGATAGTAGCAGGCAATAGGTCGTGTAATACATCCGGTAGAATTTTGAGGGACCCTTCGACACTTTCCATACCTTTGGTGACCATGAGGATGGTTTGGCCCACGCGGAGATGTGGAGCTATTGCGTCGGCAGCCCAATGCACACCTTGCGAGTTTACTCCGAGGCCAACAATGTCAGCCCCTTGCATTGCTTCGGCAATTTCAGTGTAGAAATAGGCCTTTACCGACGAATGCAGGGGACGACGTAAACGGGGATGAAAGTGATCAGTCTTAATGCTGTTGATGATTGCATCGTCGAGGTGAGTACCGACCAGCCGAACGTCGTTGCCGTTATCTGCAGCCGGGAATGTGAGCGCCGAACCCATCACACCTGCACCGACGATTGTAATAATCGCCATTGTTTTACCTTAATATGCCAATATAGTTATTTTTTCACAAAGGTGAGGTAAATTCACAATTGGCCAAATTGTAGGTGACGTATAGAAACCTGTCAAGCAAGCTGACAGCGTCCTTGACTTCATCTGTTTTCTTGCTTGAAACACGATAAAAGACCCGTTTAATGGGCATCTGTTGCGATCAAATTATACTTACAAAAGGATTATTCGGGTGAATAGAGATCTCGTTGTCGGGATTGATAGTAGTACAACTGCTGTTAAAGCGATTGCTTGGGACAAACACGGAAAGATGGTTGCTCAAAGCCGTGCAATATTTGAAATGTTTTCGCCACAGCCGAATTGGTATGAACAGCGCGCCGACGATTGGTGGACATCATTGTGTGAGGTATTGCGTAAGCTGACATCGCAAATTGCCGTCAATCGTGTGGCGGCAGTTTGTATAACCCATCAACGGGAGACTTTTGTGCCAGTTGACGAACACTGCCAACCTATCCGCAACGCTATTTTGTGGTTGGACGACCGTTCTCGATTGCAAGTGAATGAACTCGATCAAAAAATTGGAAATGATGTTATTCAAGACATCACTGGTAAAGGGCCATCCACCAAGCAGTCGCTTCCGAAACTGGTATGGCTGCTGGAGCATGAACCGCAGGTGTTTGAACGGGCTTACAAAATTCTTGATGTCCATGCCTTTTTGGTTTATCGACTTACCGGACAGTGGGCTACCAGCACGCCTTGCGCTGACCCGATGGGTTTATTGGATATGCGGCGGGGGGATTGGGCGACCGATTTGCTCAAGTCGCTGAATATTGATCTGGAGAAGTTTGTCAAAATATATCCATCGGGGAGCATAATCGGGGAAGTAACGAATAAAGCTGCGGAACAAACCGGTTTGTTAGCGGGAACACCGGTCATTGGCGGTGCTGGTGATGGGCAAAGCGCCGGTCTGGGGTCAAATATTACTGTACCGGGGAAAGCTTATCTTAATTTGGGTACGGCAGTAGTTTCAGGGGCATTTGCCGAAAAATATGTCGTTAGCAAGTATTTTCGAACTATGTGCTCACCCATTGAAGGGGCATTTGTTCCCGAAGAGGTGTTGGGTGGTGGAACATTTACAGTAAGCTGGTTTGTTGACCAATTTGGGCCGGACGTAGGTAATTTGAAACTGCCGCTTTCCGCCGAGGAATTGTTAGAAGTTGCGGCGAGCAAGCTGCCTCCCGGTTCACTGGGGTTGATGCTTGTTCCTTATTGGAATGCGGTTATGCCGCCTTATTGGGATCCAGCAGCAACGGGTATTACCATCGGATGGACCGGTGCTCATCGACGTGAACATTTTTACCGCGCTATCTTGGAGGGCATTGCATACGAACATCGTTTGGCGATGGAGGGCGTAGCCAAAGCTACAGGGCATCCTCTCGACGAGTATATCCTCATGGGCGGTGGTTCGAGGAGCGCGTTGTGGTGTCAGATTGTGGCGGATGTAACGGGCGCGAAAGTGACCCGTGCTAGCACTACGGAAGCCACGAATCTCGGCGCGGGCATACTGGCGGCTGCGGCTGTCGGATGGTATTCGAATGTGCGTGCTGCCGCAGATTCGATGACGAATACCGACAAAAGCTTTTTGCCTGATGAAAAAACCCATTCAATCTATGATCGGCTATATAAGGAAGTCTATGTGGACTTGTTTCCGGCGTTGCAAAAGTCGATTGATCGCTTGACAGCGTTGACCTTCGACCAAACCGAGGAATAAAGACAACAGTTAGAATTACGGCGGATGCTATTTTTAACGAGGATAATCGGCAGCGTGGGGTGACGGTTATCCTCGTCTTAAATTAAGCATCAAATTGAGCAAGAGCCGCGTAGGTGTCTTTCAGAGCGGGATAGAGTGCCTGAAAGGATGGATAGAGCCGTTCATATTCGGCGGCGCCCTGCGAGTCAGGTTGGATTGTATTTTCACGGCGAATCATGTTGGCGCAGGCGGTTGGAACATCAGCATAAGTGCCACTACCGACCACTGCCAATATCGCCGCGCCGAAGGCACTACTTTCACCTGTGTTCACAGTGTAAAGTGGAATGCCCATGATGTCGGTGGTGAGTTGCAGCCAGATGGGACTGTTTACGAGGCCGCCCGCGATTACGGCCTCAGAAGGATTTGCACCAAGCGACCGCAGCAGTTCGAGTTGGTCACGCATCCCGAAAGATACGCCTTCCATCACTGAGCGAATCATGTGGGAAAGACCATGACGGAGGGTTAAGCCCACGAATGCGCCGCGAGCGAAAGGGTCGGGGTGGGGGTTGCGTTCGCCGGTGAGGTAAGGGGCAAATAGCAGCCCAAGGGAACCACGGGGAACAGATTCAGCCTGTTTATTGAGGTCATCATAGCTGAGGTCGGGTGTGAGTTCGTCGTGAAGCCAGCGAAGGCCGCCTGCCGCGCTGAGCATCACGCCCATGTGAAACCAAGTGCCGGGTATTGGGCCGCAGAATGTGTGCAAACGACCATCAGGTTCTGGGGCATATTGGCTATTAAAGGCATATGCCACACCAGATGTGCCGACTGTTAGGCTGGCTAGGTTCTTCGAAACAATACCATTACCGACACCACTGGCAGGCTGGTCACCTGCGCCACCGACAATGGGTGTTCCCACTTTGAGTCCGGTTGCCGCAGCCCCAGCTTCGTTGACATAGGCGCTGACTTCTTGGGATTCACAAAGATCCGGCAAGATGGCGCGGGGAATATCGAAAGCCGCTAGCATTTCGTCCGACCATGTACGATTGCCGACATCCATACAACCAAAGCCCGATGCATCCGCAACGTCGCAAACGAAGGCTCCGCTTAGGCGAAAACGAATATAATCTTTGGGGAGCAAGACGTGTGCGATGCGCGCATAGTTTTCTGGCTCGTTTTCATGTACCCACAGGATTTTAGGTGCGGTAAAGCCGGCAAGCAAGCGAGTACCAACAATTTGATAGACCTTTTTGGCCCCCACTTTTTCGGTTACGGAAGCGCACTGTGGTGAACTGCGCTGGTCATTCCAAAGGATTGCGGGACGCACGGGTTTGCCATCTTTATCCAGCGAAGTGAGGCCGTGCATTTGCCCAGTAAGGCCAATCGCCGCAATATTTTCTGCGCCAACCACTTCTACAACTTCACGGATCGATTTGCTGGCGGCTTGCCACCAATTTTCGGGGTCTTGTTCTGACCACAACGGACGGGGTGTCGAAAGCTCGTGTGGATTGCCTTTTACCACCATGACATTGCCTTGTTCATCGACAACAAGCGCTTTTGAAGCCGTGGTGCTGGTATCAACACCCATAAAGTATTTACTCATCGAAATAATTCCTTTAGAGGATGGATTATTTTGTCTTCGTATGAGTTTATCAGGTGAAAAGGGCGTGTCAAACCTTCTGCACGGTTTCGATAGCTGGTTTTTGCATGTCAAATGGCACTGGAATATCGAATAACTGTAGAACAGTGGGTGCGATTTGCATCAGTTTTAACCCTTCAAGACACTGTCCACCGAAATCATGCCGGGGATCGTGGTAAATGAACATGCCTTGCTGAGCGTGGTTAGCATCATCGGGGCCAGTATCATTTTCAAAAACGTGGATGCTGTTCCAGCCGACGGTGCCAATGGAGCGCCAAGCAAGATTACCAAAATAGACCAATATATCAGGCGCTACACCGCGACTATTTTGATAGATGGCTTCGGGGGTGAAGCAGCGTGTATCGATGGGCTGACCGTTTTCATCGCCAAGCGCTTCCAGTTTTTGGATGAGTTCGGCGCGTAATGAGTCAAAGCCGGCTGGTTCGACTGTTCCTTGCGGTTCGCGGTCCTTGAGGTTGATAAACAGGCGACCGTAATAGCCGCCGTCACCCCACACGCGGGTTTTGCCCCAGTCAACCTTCAACTCTTCAAATTTGACTACACCTTTTGACGTGTCAGGTGGCTCAGTAAGGACGAGATAACCTTCGCGAATCAGCCACTCGTTGATGCAGATTCCTCCATCCATCTTTTTCGCACCGTGATCGGAAACCACAAATACGGAAGTGTCAGAATCAAATAAGGGGAGCAACGTCCCGATTTCGTGGTCGATGAGGTGGTAATACTCACGAATAGCTTCTTTGAAGGGGCTGTTTGGATCATGGTCACGGTGGGTAGAGTCCATGTCTTTCCAGAAAGCGTGGTGCATCCGGTCAACACCGATTTCGACCATCATGAAAAAATCCCAAGAAGGGCGAGTGGTGAGAAGCTGACGAGCAACTTCAAAACGCTTCCGTGTCATCTCGCGCAGTTGATCAAGCAGCCACTGCTTGTTTTCGGTGCGGAAGCCTTTGACATCGGTCATGTAGTTTCTGACCCAAGAGGCAATGTCTTGTTTGAGCGAGGACGGATAGGTGTATTCGCTTTCGGTGGACGGGGTGAGGAAGCAGCTTACCATTTCGCCTTTGATGGGCGAGGGCGGATAAGTGCCGGGTACGCCAAGAACGATGCTGTGCTTGTCGTGTTTCGAGAGAATATCCCAGAGACGCGGTTCATGGATGGCATCGGAGTTAGCGACGGTTAGGCCATTGTAGGAATGATCTTTGCGATTGCGGAAGCCATAAACACCGAGTGTACCGGGATCTTTGCTGGACATCATACAAGACCACGCGGGAACGGTAATGGCTGGAATGACACTCTCCAGTTCCCCATATAAACCGGAGTTACGAAGGGCAGTGAGGTTTGGAAGTTCGTCGGCCCAACGCTCAAAGACGAGTTGAGGGGCAGCGCAATCGAGGCCGATTATGGCGACACGGCGCTTTTGAGATTGTTTGCGTTTGAAGAGATTCTGAAACACGATGCTCATCTCCACACGGCAGCTCGATTGGGCGAGGTTGCTTGTGCTGCCTGAAGGGGTTGATTATAGAGAAGAGTCGCGATGAGTTAAATTGTAATTATCAGGATGATAAGCGTTTCATGAAGCGCTCGATGTCTACGATGAAGCGGGTATGTGTGCCTTCCCCGATAAGCTGCTTAGAGTCCCATGCTTGAACGGTGAAGGTGATTTGACGGTCGTTTACTTCGGAGACTTGAGCGCGGGCGCGAACGGTTTGACCGAGGGCTGAGGCGGCGAGATGCTTGACGGATATGAATGTGCCAACGCTGGTTTGGTCGGGTTTGAGTAAGTGGTTGATGGCAGCAACTGATGCAGCTTCCATGAGGGCGACCATTGCAGGGGTCGCGTAGACAGGGATGCTACCGCTCCCAAAGGATGTAGCGATGAGGGTTTCAGTAACGGTGGAGGTTTGTTCACCGACGAGGCCGACAGTGATGGTCATCGTTTAGCTCCAAATATGATTTGTTGCAGTTTTTGCATATTTCGCATATTTTCCGCCGAAATGACCGGCGGGAAGCACAGGAAAAACCGCTGAATCGACATTATTGACCGGCGGGTGGCACGGCTGATGCCGCTGAAATGGCACAAGTGCAGCGGATTATTCCCGTATGTCCGCCGCGTGCAAATTGTGCATATGCACTGGCGAATGTAAGGGGGAAATTCGCTGAAGGTGTAAATCATATCCCTAACCCCGACCTTACTTCACCAACGTTCGCAGGCTCATTCTGGTGTTAGCCCGTAGTAACAGGGCAAGGGAGCAAATGCGGAAACATAAAGAGAGTTTTATACCTCAAAGTCACCGCAGTTTAACGCCGGATGATAGTTCCAGTATACGGGATTATTGAGGCGAATGGGTTACCAAAATGTAACACTTTGTGTGAATTTCGCGCAAAAGGGAAAAGAGAATGAGGGAAAAAACAACGGTCAGCGGTAAAGTTAGGGTTAGAAAAAGAACCTAGGAACCGGAGGCCGTTGTTATGAACCAGTATAGCAAATACCAAA
>WGMX01000048.1 GCA_016124855.1 Anaerolineaceae bacterium
GACTGACACCTTCCCATCCCTTGCTTGTTTTCCGCACCCACTGATATAGTTTCCGTCGGTTCATTTGGTCTCTCTTTCTGGCTTGGTAACCGAAAGTTTGCCAAATGAACCGTCCTTTTGTCTACTGTCGCCCCCTCAGCTGTTGCTATGGGGGAAGGGTTGGGGTTAGGGGTACTGAATTGACTTCCGCTTCTCCCTCCTCTTCCATCATTTGATCGCTTCGGCTAAATCCAAAATAATCCCTTCAGGCCCGCGAATGAAGCATAATTTATACATGTTTTCATAGTTCTGAATTTCGCCCACCAGTTCCATCCCCTTGGACTTAATCTTCTCAACAATCGTTTCAATATCCTCAACCTCAAAGGCGATATGCCCGATACCGATGGAATTGGACAACGGTAAAGGACTGTTGTTTTCAGCGGGCGGCGTATGGTATTTGATCAGCTCCAGATTGGCCCCTCCACCCGGCAGCTTAATCATCACAGCCTCCGTATGAACATTTTTCAGACCGACTAGCCTATCAATCCATTCACCCTTAAACCCGAATTCCTCGCCCATCACTTCAAAGCCCAAATCGAGGAAAAACGTCTTAGCTGCCTCAAGATCATTGACGATAATCCCCACATGATCCATCCGTCGAAACGTCATCTCTTGTACCTCCTCTGCGCTTCAATTACATTTTTGCTTTGTATTACGGGTACGATGTGTTTCAGCCACCGCCTTATCTTTTCGCTATTGGTCACATCCCAGCATTGACTTTACCAGAACTTATGTGCTAAAATAAGGGTTGATTTTTCTCTAATCGAGGTTTCTGAAAATCTATTCCGTATATCTGCGGTTCAATTACATTTCTTTTCTTTGTGTCTTCTGGTTAAATCGTATTTGCATTTTCGGCGGATTTCTCCCTCACCACCACTGCAACGGCACAACAATTGCAACGCGGTGGACATAAGGGAGCAATCCGCCGCACTCGTGTCATTTCAGCGCCATCAGCCGAACTTCCCGCTGCACAAAAATGTCAATTCAGCGCTTTCTCCCCGGCTTCCCGCCTGTCATTTCGGCGGAAGAATTGCAAGTTTGTATCAAGCCAAAGGCAATCGCTAATTGCCAAAAGCCCTCCCTAACCTGTAAACTAGCTCCCTTCTATCAGCCAACGACTAAAAGCTAAAACTACGAATGTTTGAAATTGTCTTTCTCGGAACATCCGCCTCAGCACCATCCATTCATCGCGGCCTCCCTGCCCAGATTGTGCTGGCGGGTGAACACCGTTTCTTGGTGGATTGTGGCGAAGGCACACAGCGTCAAATCCTCCGTAGTGGAGTAGGCTTCAAACGCCTCAACCGCATTCTGCTCACCCACTCCCACCTTGACCACATACTCGGCTTGGGCGGTCTAATCTCGACCTTTGCCAGTTGGGAAGAGATGTCCGAAATCGAAATTTGGGGAGGCAAGCCCACCCTCGACCGAGTACAAAAGCTGCTATACGGCGTAGTCTTAGATTACGAACGTCTACCTATCAAAATCCACCTTATCGAACTTAGGCCCACTAAGCTCATGGAAGCCAAGGATTTCACCGTGTCGGCTTTTCCAGTCACCCATCGCGGTCAGGGCAATTTCGGTTTCATCTTTCAAGAGAAATCACGCCGTCCTTTCCTCACCGATAAAGCCGAAACCCTCAATCTGCCCGTCGGGCCAGAACGCGCCCGCCTCGTCAAAGGCGAAACCGTCACCCTCAAGGATGGCCGCATCATTCAGCCCGATATGGTGCTGGGCGAAACCATTCGCGGAGTCAAACTGGTTCACATCGGTGACACTTCCCGCACCGATAACGTCACCGAGTTTGTCCAAGATGCCGACGCACTGGTCATCGAAGCCACATTCCTCAATGAGAATGTCGAGGAAGCTCGCGCTTTCGGTCACATCACGGCCCGCGAAGCCGCCACACTCGCTCTCGAAAACGGTGTAAAAACCTTACTGCTGACCCACGTTTCGCGCCGTTACCGTGAACGGGATATCATCGACGAAGCCCGACAAGTTTTCCCCAACACATACGTTGTCCGCGACCTCGACCAATTCGCCCTCCGCCGCGATCATCCTGTCGAGAAAAAAGTCGCCCTCCACAGCGAAACGGACGAATAGCCTTCTTGGCGATACGTATTCTCTACCAATTTCTGAGGACAATCCCTGATTGGCTGGAGACGGGTAGCCGATAACTGCCGACTACTTGCCTCTTACAACTTGTAACTTGCACCTTATTTTGCGGTCTTAAACGGCCTTACAATTGCCATCCTTATAACACTATACTGGCACAATCGCCTCTCTCCATCAAAGGGGATCTAATAGTGACATCAGTCATCCAAAACATTCGTGACCTGCCGCGCGCTTTAACCTCGTCGGCAGTCTTGTCCGGCCTACTTGTAGTTGTGGTCGGTTACGCTTCTTCGCTGGTCTTGGTTTTTCAGGCCGCCACCAAATCCAATGTGGATAATGCCCACCTTTCTTCGTGGGTGCTGGTCATCACCATCGGCAGCGGCTTATGCAGCATCGTCATGAGTCTCTGGTTTCGTCAACCGGTCATCGCCGCATGGTCAACTCCCGGTATCGTTCTCCTCGCCGACACCCTCGTTCAATATCCATTTAGCGAAGCCATCGGTGCCTATATCATCGCGGCCATCGCCATAATCCTGCTCGGATTTTCAGGTATGTTTGGACGCATGATGCGCCTTATTCCACAGCCCATTGTTATGGGTATGCTGGCAGGCGTACTCATCAACTTTGGTTTAGACATGTTTAAGTCATTTCCCCAGAGTCCGGTGATCGTCTTGATGATGTTGGTCGTCTTTTTCCTGATGCGGCGCTTGGGCTTCCGCGCACCGACCATCGGCGCTCTCGTCGTTGGACTAATCATCGCGGCCCGCAGACAGGAAATTCATCTGGAGGGGATGCAGCTCAGCCTTGCTGCGCCCATATTAACTGCACCAACCTTTAGCGTTGGCGCGCTGCTGAGTCTCGCCATCCCCTTGTTTACCTTAGCCCTCACCGGTCAAGACGCGCCCGGTCAAGCCGTCTTACGAAACGCGGGCTACGAAGTCCCCATTAACAAAGCGCTGATCGTCACAGGGGTTGGGTCACTCTTGACGGCACCCTTCGGTGGACATGGTCTTACTTTGGCCGCCATCACTGCCGCGATGGTCACCAATCCCGAAGCGCACCCTGACCGCGACAAACGCTATTCGGCAGGTGTTGCGACCGGCTTCTGGTATACCATAACCGGCATTTTTGGCGCGACCCTCATCACATTGTTCGCGGGTCTACCAATGCCCCTCATTCACACCATTTCTGGCCTCGCGCTTACAGGAGCCATTGCTTCATCATTATCTGCCTCTATGGCCGATCCTTACGGTCGCGAAGGAGCCTTAGTAGCCTTCATGTGTACAGCCGCCAGTTTCACGCTCTTTAATGTCGGCGCGCCTTTTTGGGGTCTGGTCTTTGGGGTACTCACCCATCTCATCCTGACCTATGCGAAACCACAGTTTGGAAAATCTACCACCTAAAACAAGGAGCATCATAAATGGCTGACACGTTGAACGATACCCTCCGCGCCCAACTCGATGTTTACGTGACCGAAACGTTTGTGAACGAAGATGATGTCTTGCGGTCAATTCAAGCCGAAGCTGCCCTCAATGAATTACCGGCCATCAGTATACGCGGCTTTGAAGGTCGCTTGCTCCAAATGCTGGTTCATATTTCTGGTGCCAAACAAATTGTTGAAATTGGAACATTGGCGGGTTATAGCGCCGTCTGGTTAGCACGAGCCTTGCCCGCTACTGGCAAACTCTATACGCTGGAAAAAAGCGCTAAACATGCCGCTGTTGCCCGCGGCAACTTTGAACGCGCCGGTCTAGAGTCCCGTGTGGAGGTCATTGAAGGCGATGCCCAAACATCGTTAGCGAAACTATCCGCCCGCAACCCTTTTGACATGGTTTTTATTGATGCTGACCGACCACATTATCAGGATTATTTAAATTGGGCAGCCGAAAATCTCCGTCCCGGTGGTTTAGTTGCCGCCCATAATGCCTTCCGCAGCGGACGTGTTCTTACCCCCGAAAATGAAGATGATCGCTTTGTGCAAGAATTCAACGCTGCACTGGCAAAAGACACTCGCTTTGAAGCCTTCGTCATCGCCGTTGGGGACGGTCTTGCCGTCGCTGTCCGAAAATAAAAAGAGGAAAGCGCTAACGGGCTTTCCTCTTCAAAAGTTGGCGTGCTCTTGTTGGGCGTGCTTGGTGGTTATCGTTCCGATTGCCTAAGCGACATACTCCCCCGCCGTTGTATCGAATCGGTGGGTATAAATCTGTTCGTGGAAATTGATAAATCCCGAAATTAAGCTGCTCACCCGATTGGATCCAAGACGGCGGTCAAGTGCCGTCAGCACGTCCCTCAAATGCATTTGTGAGTGGCGATACGCTTGTGCAAAATAAGTTAGGTTCTCATTGAATATCGAAATACCATATTCAATCGACTCGGTAAATGCTAGGTTGTGTAAACAGATATTGAACTCGCCGTGCAAAATATCTTTCTGGAAGCGCGTCATCGCCTCTGTCTTGTTGCCTACATGGCACAGCAATTGTGACATCGTTTGGATATGGGGAGGTTTGCTTTCAAATGACTTCCACAACGTATGAATGAGCGAAGTTCGCTTGCCTGTTGAATAGGTTGCCACTACACCCATATCGTTTAAAATGCGGATAATGGTTGCTGCCGTTGCGAGGGCATCTTCCAATAACCCATCTTCGACTACCCCTTTTAACTCCGGCTGTGGATCAATGACTTCATTCATAATCCCGATAAAATAGGCCAACACTGGAATAACCGATACGGTATGGGTTCCAATATTTGTCAACTCCTCCAGTGTCATATTAATGTGGGCCTCCAATGACTGGGATACGGAGGCGTACCGGTTGATAAAACCTTGATGAATGACTGGCCCTGTTTGCAAATGTTCGGTTGCTTCAAGCAGCGCTTTACAAGACTCGATATTTGCGATCAAAATCGGCCACAACTCGAAATTGATGCCGTTAGATGCGATTTCTGGATGTGCCTTCATAAATTTTTGGAATTGAGCCACATATTTTTCGCGTGTAGTCGGCTGGCTGTAACCCGAAATTTTCAAAGTCGCCTGTTGGATAAACGTTAACAGCTCGCTGCTGTGGTTAGGGACGCCGCTTAACCGCTTGACCATGACCCCGTTAAAACTATGCAATATATCTTTACGCATAATCAGGGATGTGTCATGAGTCGGCATAAGGGACAACCCAACCGCTAGGTCATCCGATACCAGCTCGTACATGAAATAGGCATGAATGAGGCCGCTGTATTCCGCGATTTTTTGCCAGTCTTTAGCCCCAATCATCGGTTCGAGAATATGTGTGGTCAGGTTGATAACCTGATTCATACCGACGAGCTGCAAAAAATCATGACGATTTGGATTTTCGTCGGAAATGCCCCACAAATAAAAGTCCCGCTGTATGCCACTTGGCATATCCTTTATCAGACTACACTTAATTTTTTCTAAAGTGGTCTCGGTAAGGCATTGTTGAAAACTCATTCTCATGCATCCTGCTCAAGTGTAATAAAAAAACGAATTGCCACTGGGCAAATAAAACCTAAACGTCGAGAGTCAGTATTCGCGCTTGAAAGCTTCGTATCGAATTTTATGAACGCAACTCTGTTGTCCTAAGCGAACTGCAGTCCGGCGAAATCCAATTCGCTATGCCGGATCCGTTTTTGTGGGCATCAATTCCCGTAATGTCTCGTCTTGATTGAGCAGAAAATCGATACTTTGATCCCATGTAGCGAACATGCGGAACCGTACACGTGCCACCTGTGTCATGATCGAACTCACAAATCGAGTCGCTGTACTCGAACTAATCACAATCATCCAACCCAGCAATGGGTTGCGCAGATGATGAGAAGCCTCGCCATTTAACAATGACAGGTTTGTTGGAAATTTGCCCAAATTTGTTGTGTCTGCTATTAAATGCACCAGCGGCGGTTGTCCCTTAAGGATAAATTCTGATGTCAACAAACTGGCCGATTCTGCGTCTCTAAGACTCAAATCACCTGTCAACACCGTGCTGACGACGCGCCGTTCGATATACCATGAAACTTCGTATGGCATTTCCAAATTCCTCTTAAACTCACAACCTTACATAGTCAAAGCTCAACTCAAGCGACATATTCACCGATGTTTGAGTTATACGGCTCGGCATAAATCATTTCATGGAAACGCACGAAACCAGCAATCAGATTACTCAGTGTCCTGTTGGTCATGCGCCGGTCAATAGATGCCAGCAGATCATGAAGGTGAGTCTGTGACCGATAAAACAGCTCGGATAGGTTAGCGATGTTGTTTTCTAATAGCGTGAGCGATTCTGTGACCGAGTTGGTATATGCCAGATTATGTAAACAAATATTAAACTCCCCGTGCAGCAAATCTTTTTGCAAACGGGTAAGCATCGTGTACTCGTCCGGCGTACTCATCAACAAATGGTCGATGGCATCAATGTCAGCAGCATGATTCTGATAGTGTTGTTGCAGCCCCACCGAAACAGTCTTTCGCTCATTCTGCGAAAGTGTCAGCAGCATTCCCACATCATTGACCAACCGAACAATCACGGCGGACGTTGTTAACGCATCTGCCAGCGTACCGTCTTGAATGATCGAATGAAGTTTTGGTTCAACACGAATAATCTCGGTCAAAACGCCGGCAAAATACGCCAAAACAGGCACTACTGAAACAGTGTGCGTGCCCATACGCACCAGTTCATTTAGCGGCAGGCCGTGATCAACCTGTATTGTCCGCGTAACCCCTTGATACCGCTCAATGAACCCTTGCGATAATAATTCGCCCACTTGAAAATGGCTCATATACTCGGCGAGTTCATAACACGACTCGATATTGGCGACTAATATGGGCCAAACGCCGTATTCGATCTCCTGCTGCGTAATGTCTGGGCGCTGAGACAGATAGGCATTGATGCACGCCTGATGTTTACGAGGTGTAATACTCTGCGCGAATGATGAAATGGTTTGGGTTAAGCTTTCAACCGGACGCATCAGTTCAGCCGTATTGTTATGCTCGCCCTTCAAGCGCGACACCATTACATGGTTGAACACATGCAAAATATCGCGGCGGATCGATGCATTTTCATCAATCACGCAAAGTGCGGAAAGCCCGTTCGCCAAGTTGTCCGAGATAATCTCGTACATGAAATAAGCATTGATGCGCCCGCAATATTGGGCAACGGTTTGTTGATCTTCAGGTTCAATCAAATCGCCAATCATCTGGCAGGATAGATTGATCAGTTGGTTGACACCAATCATCTGAAGAAAATCGTTGCGATACGGGTTTTCATTGCTAATGCCCCACAAATAGTAATTACGTTGTGGGCTTTGTGGCATATGGCGCATTAGGCTGCTGCGCACGCTCTCGATGGTTGCTTTGGTGATTTCGGTTTGTAGACTCATATGCTTATCCCTTTGTCGAACTGCTCTCACATGTCCAATTCGCTTTAATAGATAGACTAATAATCACAATGTGTTCTGACCATGTAGCCCGTGAATGTCGTCTATTCTTGGTTAGGCCGCCGCTTTATAACGGAAGTTATTCACTGATTACGGCTGGCATATTGGCGATAACTTCTCGCAGTGTCGAATCTTGATCTGCAAGAAAATTCAGACCATCGCTGTAGGTCGGGAACATACGAAACCGTACCCGAGCGACTTGGGTGATGATGCCGCTAATAAAGCGTGTCGTCGAGTTTGTACTGATGACAATCGTCCAACCGAGCTTAGGCTGCCACAGATGCTTGGAGGCGCTGCGGTTAAGCAGATTCAAATTAGTCGGAAAACGCTCAAGTTTAGTGGTATCTGCCAATAAGTGAACCATGGGCGGTTCGCCACTCTGGATAAATTGGGCAGTTAGTTCACTCGCGGCTTCCGCCTCTTGAAGATTAATATCACCGCTAAAGACTGCTTTTACAACACGTCCCGGAACATACCATGAAATCTCGTAACCCATACCATATCTCCTCATTAACTGTCGTCATCGTTAGGCCACGTAGAGCGGTCCGTTTTGAGAGTCCATTTTCATTAACCAGAATTACAAAATACATCAACTTATTACTAGCAGGTTGATTAGAATTCTGTTATACAAACATTATTGTAGGATGGATAATTGAGATGGTGAGTTGAGATTCGTTAACTTTGTAAAAATGCGGGGAAATAAGAGAAAAAATTCGTTTTATTTTCATTTTGTGAGCATCCCAAGTTCAATTGAAAAGGTTGTCACATCAATGAAAACAATAATTCAAAAGGATGAATCGAGGCGTTTCAGCACTTCTAAACTTTCATCTAAGTTTTTAACTTGACGCAGTTTCATGCCGGTGGCTTGAGAAGCCACGGACACAATAAAGCCTGTCAGCGGATTAGGCTTTTCCTGCACAATCATCGTCCATCCCATTTTTGGATGTTGAAGGTAAGTGAGGTTCTCTTTTATAAGCATCAAATTAGTGGGCACACGACGTATATTGTCGCCAATTGAAACCAGATGTACAAAACCGGTTCCCTCATCAAGATAATGATGCATATCTTGATTAAATCGCGCCAACTCTTCGATACTAATATCGCCCGATACATGAAGTACCAAGATGCGTCTTAGCACGTTCCATTCGAGGGTATAATCCATTGCATCCATTTCCACCACGTTCAATATTCCATATTATGTCCATTCCATGAACCTATCAATAGGTGAATCAATGCAAGGATTATGAATTATTCCGATATGCTGTCGAGACTAATCATACCTTCTCCGTAAGCTTTACCGGGTTGAATAACAAATGGGGCGCGTGTATCTGCTGTTGCAATCAAATCATAAGTTGTGGCGCCAGTCACTCGCACCGGAACAATTTCACCAACAGGCAGTTCACCCTCAGTAATTACATAGCCATCAATTTCCGGCGCGTCACGATAGCTGCGCCCCAAGCTCAACGTCTCACCCGTATCGTTTCCATCCTCATCTTCACTGATGCCATGACCTTCAACCAACACATCAATTGTTTTACCCACCATCAACTGGTTTTTAGCAAGGCTTATGCCCTGTTGCAGTTCCATTAATCGCTCATAGCGCTCTTGCTTGACATCATCAGGGACTTGGTTCGGAAGCTTGGCGCTCGGCGTACCAATCTCATACGAATATTTAAATGCACCGACACGGTCAAATTGCAAATCACGCACGAACTGCATCAAACCCTCAAATTCCGCGTCTGTTTCGCCCGGATACCCGACAATAAACGTTGTACGGACGCATAATTCGGGCATTGCCGTTCGAAGCTTGCCAATCGTATCGTAGACCCACTCAATCTTCGCCGGACGCTTCATTCGCAGCAGCGTATCACGGTGACCATGTTGTAGTGGAATATCCAGATAAGGCAGCACTTGCTCGTGCTTCGCCATCGTTTCCATCAAACCCGGTGTCACATAACCCGGATAAGCGTACATCACCCGTATCCAAGGAATACCCGGCGCGGCGTCCACAATGGCATCCAGCAGATGAGCCAACCCATCTTTGAGGCCGAGGTCATAACCATAATCAGTTGAGTCTTGCGCAATCAACAAAATTTCTTTGATGCCCTGCTCCTGTAAATGGACAGCTTCGCGCACAATCGATTCCATCGGGCGGCTGACGGCTGTGCCTTTTATCTTGGGAATAGCACAGAAAGCACACGGACGGCGGCAGCCATCCGCAATCTTGATATAAGCGCTTGAACCTTGCACACTTGTCCGCAGTACACCGCGCTCGTCCAATCCCACGACTTTGGCATCTGTCGGAAGATGATACAGAGGTTCGGGATGTTTGCGGTCGCGCAGTCGTCCCACCAAATCAAAGATGTCCATCCACCGTCGCGTACCGATGACACCATCTAAACCCGGCACTTCCTGCACCAGATTACTGCCATAACGCTGTGACAGGCAGCCCGCCGCAATCACCATTTGTCCATCCCGCTTACCATCAACCAACTCGCGCAGTGCATTGATACTTTCCTGCTTGGCAGCATCAATAAAACCACAGGTGTTGACGATCAGTACTTCGGCGCGATTCGGGTTTTCGACCCCGCGCATACCGTTTTGTGCCAGCACTTGACCGATGCTCTCGCTATCGACAGTATTTTTGGAGCAGCCGAGGCTGAGAAGATAGTAGTTATTCTTACGGAGGGACATGGGCATTTCTCAAATGAATTTGAATGGGAATAGGATATTATAGCTGATGCCCATCAGCGAAAATAGGGTATTACTCAAAACTATATCTAGAGGACTTTGAAATGCTGTGGGTTACGATACAGCACAAGAATCGGTGTCCCGTCTATAATCATTTTATTTACTATATCGTTGCGGATGGCTTTCCGCCGTGTACTAATGACTTTGCTATCATCGCCCGGTATTCGGAAAGCACATAGCGCACTAATTTCCCCATCCGTAATGCACGCGCCAAACGCGGACTGGCCCTATTGGGACGATTGGTGTACTTCCAACTTCTTTCTTGTACTCGTCTGTCTCAATGATACGACCTTGTATCAGCTTACCTTCTCGGCTGAGTAATCGGTTGCGATAGGGAACCCAACATGAGATAAGCCCCAGACTAAAAATAGCTAGAGCACATAAAAATGCTTCGAAGAATACGCCTGATTGAAGCACCCCGATTACTAGAACAATGATCGCGACGATAGTCGGTATGAGAAGTGCTCGTTCGTAACTACCGGTTCGCCAAATGGTATCAGATTTACCCACCAAGAAATGCAAGTTTTCCAAATCGAAAATAAATAAATCTTTGAGTGGGGCAACTTTACCAATTGTAGGCACAACAATGTCATATTTAGAGGACATGTCACTTAACTCACATAACCTATCGAAGTTATGAATCTCATTATAGGGTTATGCGAGAGATTTCAATTCACAGGTTTCTTGACATGGCTTATTTCACCGTAATCTGCCCGATAAACAGACGGTTTCCACGCGGCGTATCATTGAAGAAAACCGGCATACGCGTATCATCACTAGACGTGTACGCACCAACCGAGATGCCGTACATGCCGGCTGGCATAGCGCGCGGCAGCGGCACAAATGTCACTTGAATGAACACATCGCGGTTGTGAAGCTGCCCCACATCAACACTAATCGTGTCATTCTGCGTAGCCGGTGCGCTCGCCGGATCAGCCAAAATATGCGTAAAAAATCGCAAATCCGGCGGAACCATTCCGTCCACGCGCCAATAAGTGACGGATGTATAAATGCCACCCGGTGCATACACTTGATCGCCATCTTTCTCATAGCCGAGGAAAGACAAATTACCGCCAAAACGTACCGGCGGCACGGCTAACCCTGAACCACCCGCTGCATCAGGTGCATAACCCGCAGGCGCAGTGGTCGTAAATCGCCCGACCACATTTGCTAATGCGGTAGACACATCGAGCGTAACAACCGAATCAGGTGGTACGCCTGTTACTTGCGTACCTTGATTCAACCAGCGATGCAAATAGGCGGGCATCATAGTCAGTGTTTGCGGATCAGGCATCACAATCTGCTGCCGGTCACCGCCATTCACAAAAATCATCCCGCTGCCACAATCAGCAAAACGCAGCGGAGCATCTTTGCGATTCATCATCAATAATGTCAAATCCGTAGCACTAAATGCATCCTGATTTTCAATTAAACCTTGCGAATCACACACGACAGTTGGGATTCGTTCAGCAGTCTGATCAAGGTACTGCGCCAGATGTCCTGCGCGAACATGATAAGCTCTATTAACACCCGGTGCAGCAGGCCAATTGGTGAACAAATCGCCCACCGACCAACCGAGATTAAATGCCAACAAAATAATCGCCGCCAGTATCACAATCAATCGGGCGGATGGGACAACACTTCTATAAATTGTGTTGATGCCCAGACCAAAATAAACAGCCACCAGCGGTAAGAGTGGGGTAAAGGCAAGAAAATTGGGCGTTGTTGGGCTAAAAATAGCCGCCGGAAGTAAAACAACGCTGGCAATAAGCACCAGTCTGTAACGCGAATTACGCCACTGCCGTGCCGCAGTAAGCACACCAACGAATACCAACAAACCACTCACCAGATCAATTAACGGACGCCCCGGTAAATTACGTGCGGGATTAGCGTCTCCGACAAACAATAATGCACCCACCGAATCCCCAATCGCCGTTAAGGGTGGATTCGCTGCAATGGTGTAATTGCCAAACACACGTACCGCACCACTCAGATTCGGTAATCGTATCGTCGAGATCACATACGGTGTGGCAAGAATAATCATCACCAGCAGACTAAACAGCAAATAACTAATGTTTTGCTTGGTAAGGCGGTCTTTCGAAAATAACCGAACCGCAATCGCGATCATGCTAAACAGCACGATCAATAAATGCACGGGGTGAACATAAACACCTAAACCCAATAGTACGCCCAACAACGCAAAAACCGCCGTATCCGGTACGCCAGCGTGAATACCACGATAGATGGCTAAGGTACGTGCTAAAATCAGCAGCATTAATGCAACCATCAGCGGCACTAATGTTTCACGCAGTAATTGATGGCTGAGGATGATCATCCACATGTTGACGCTTAATAATGCCAGCGCCGCAACACCAACGACCGGCCCGAATAAGCGCTGTGCAAAGGCGTAAACCACTGCCAGCACCAACATCCCTGCCCATAACGAAAGTAATTTGTAACCAAATAAGCCGTTGCCAAACACCGAGGTAAAGACCGCCTGTATCATATTGTACAGACCTTCGCGCCCTTCACCATTACCGAGATCATAAAACACTTCGATACCGCCCTGCCGCACCCGTTCAGTCACCCGAACATCCGTGATTTCAGCATTGTTAAAACCAGCAGGCAAAGCAGTCAGTGTATGCAGACGTATAGCAGCACCGAGTAAAAGCAGCATAACGGCTAGCAAGTAGCCTAATCGACTAGACAAAAATAGCTCCTCATGATCGTTAGCACCAAGGCGACGGCAGTTAATCACAGGGTATTAACGCGAGTATTTAAATTTCAGCCGCGAGAAGTATTGATTATAGCGCGGTCATCAAAGCCGTGAAGCCCAATACAGCCAAACCTAAACTCACATTGACCCATGTCAGACGGATCTCACGTTTTCGCAGCTTCTCCCACTCAGCCGCATCTCCCTTGCCCCGTTCACGCAGTATACTCGCCCGTTCAAGGGCCGGGGTCACGCTGTATTGCAGCACCAATCCACAAATCACCATGCCAAAAATCGCAACATGTTTAAACAGCAGCAGCCTGCTCCAATCGTTGTCCAGCTTCAACACGCCATCATAATACTTGTTGGCACTCATCTGCACGAAACCCGTAAAAACCAACACCACCAAACTGAAGTTGGTCAAAGGCACAAATCGTTTCCGCAGCCGTGCTAAAAAGTCATAGATCGCCGGGCTATCCACTAGTACCCGCTTGGTTTCGGGCCACACAAACACCGTCAGTGAAATCAATCCACCAATCCAGATAACAGTAGCGACGAGGTGCGCGAAATAACTAAGAGCAAGGAACAACGGTTGCAAGTCCCATCGCCTCCGGGCTGCCGGGGTCACGCGCTGGAATGGTGCGTGTGCCGCAGTATTTTGCCATGTTTGCTAATCCCATAAACGTCCGCCCTTCACCCAGCGTCACGCTCCACCAGAACTCTTCGTTATTTTCATCCCACGCCGGATTAGGCAGATAAATTGCGGACATCAAGCCCATCCACGGTCGCCAATGATCAGCAGCATATTGATACGCTCGCACAAAATAATCGGCTTGTTGTTTCTCTGTCACGGCGAACCATGCATACGCTTCATGAATAGGGTCTTGCGTCCATCCCATTTCGAGGATCGCCATTTGACGAGCCGCATCACCATTCTTGACCATAATCTTCCGCATATCTTCCACTCGCCGGAAAGTGCCAAAACGATGACCGCCTAGCGCCTCAGCTTGGTCAGGGCTAGTTTCTGGTGGGAAGTTATACCCCGGCGCGTTCACGCCTGCCACATCTGCATATTGCTGGAAGCCCGCATCATACATTTGTTGGAAAAATGTATCATCTGGCGTGACCGTTTCTGTCCATGTACCCGTCGGCGACAAACCCGCTGAAATGACAATCGCCTGCGGATCAGCCGCATGAATCGCCTCGCTGCATACCTTCAACAATCCAACATAACCCCCTGCATTCGGTGGACGATGCCCCCACTCGCGGTCAAGATTCGGCTCATTCCACACCTGATAAGCCGCAATTCGACCTTTATAACGGCTGCCGAGTGCGCCGCAAAAAGTCGCCCAATCATTCAAATCATCAGGTGGTGCGTCCAGAAAGTCGACGCCTTTTTTACCATTCGCTTTAGTAATTGCCCAATCAGGGCTGTCCCCCAACCGCGCCACGACCTTTAGCCCCTTGCCCTCCAACTCATTTAAAAGTTCATCCGCCCTATCAAAGTGAAAATCACCACGAGCAGGTTCAATGTCTTTCCATGCGAAAATCTGTTTGACATGGCTAAAAACCATCAACCGCGCCCAATCCATAGACAATTGAGCTTTACTTTTATCCCACCATAAAAAGGTTTGGATTCCATAAGTAAGCGACGTAAATCGTGGATTTTGAATCGCGTCAGCCCGAAACGGATCACGGCTAACGCCGCGGTCATAAACTATTCCCAGCACAATCAACAACACACTGGCAGCGAAGATGGCGAACGCGCTGATAATCATGCCGCGTTCTGTTGGCTTTGAAATCATGAAAACGCCTAAACTACAGGGGCGCACCTGTTCGTGCGCCCCACAAGAAAATAAAACCTATCCTAACAGCGAACCTGTCAAAATCGCTGTTCGCCTTCCCTACGCCATCACTGCGACTTGGCTTGGTCTTGGCTCCACTTGATAATCGCATCGTAAGCCGGACGGAACTTCCAGTCTTTACCGATAATCGAGTACGGCACATTGTCGTTATCCGTCGCCCAACCGGCTTGCGGACCGTAGTTAAAGTTCCAGATGAACGCCAATTGTACGAAGCCCCACTGTTTCATCAAATCCAGCGCCTGAACAATATAATCAGCTTGATCTTGCAGCGAGTTATCGTTAGCAAACTCAAAGCCTTTCGGGAAGCCGCCCAAATCTTCAGTGGACGCCCAACCAAACTCGGTAATGCACAACTTTTGTTGACCACCGGCTAACGCCACTTTCTTAGCGTAAGTTTGCAATGTGCTGTAAAAACTCCAACTGTGATGAGGATTATCAAATGGTCCTCTAAAACTTGCATTAGGATTAGGTGGCACATTGTCCCACGGCACATCCGGCCCGATGTTATACCCGTTGTGGTGAACACCCACGCAGTCCACGTAATTTAGCAAACCGGCACTGATCAACTGGTCGAGATAAATATAATCATCCCATGCCCCCACGCCATCATTAAAACCGGTTGGCGACAGCGCACCGCTAATAACAACCACGCCGGGATCAATCGCCTTGACAGCCGTATATGTATCCTTCAACAGCGATACATAATTCTCGGCCTTCAACCCCTTCGTCGATGACCATTCGCGGTCAATATTTTCTTCATTCCAAACCTCAATCGCTTGCACCTGCTGCGGATAGCGTTTGAGGATTTCGCTCACAAAGTTGACGTAATCGGCGTTATTTGCGGGCGGGCCGTGTTTATCTAAATTCGCTCCTGATTCACGCGCCCACTTCGGTGATGTCACAATCGACATCATGATATTCAAGCCAAACTGATTCTTGGAAGTCATTACCATATCCAGAATCGACCAGTCAAACTTGCCTTTCTCGGTTTCAATATCTTCCCACCGTACCTGATGCTTGAACCACCTCAAATTCAACTTCTGCGACACTTCACGCATCCAGTTATCTTCATTCTTGGGGTTCAAATCGAGGCTGTACTGCACCTGAATACCCGGCTGGAAGCTCTTATTGCTCACAGGCAGCGGTGTGTTGGTTGGACCTTGAGTCGGGGCTTCCGTCACGGTCGCTGCTTGGGCGACTACAGCCGCCTCGGTTGTCGGTTCATTGGTTGGTTGTTCAGCCTGAGTCGGCAGCGCAGTCGGCACAATCGCCACTGATTGAGTCGGTAAGCTGGTCGGTAGTGCGAAATTGCGACCACTCGCGCCGCCAACTAATCCTGTTTCACCTAACACCCAGAAGATCGCAAAGAAGGTACACGCCCCCATCATAAACGTGATACCCAACCACAGGATGACAAATCCCCGAAGTTGTTTGCGTAAACGGGTGCGTTGCAGGCTGTTTTGTACTGATGCCATATGTTTTATCCTTCGTTTCAATCAATCCGGTTTACAATGTCGGATATTCAATATCATATCCGACTGCTCAACCTCTAACTCGACCCCTAACCAACTAAAACCTAACGCGCTCCCGCCATTGCGTCGCAAGCCGGGCAGCCTCCACCGGGTCGAATCATCGCGTAGCCACCCATCGGGTCGGAACCATATTGGCTAAAATCCACGTTCCATACAATCATCAGCCGCACCTTACCACTCTGTGATGAAATAGCCGCTGCTTGTGCCAGCCATGCCGCCTGTTGGGCAACTGTGGTATTCGCCGCCCATCCAAAGAATGGATCAAGAGCCCCGTAACCCTCTGGGGTCAAATATCCGAGTTCGGTCCAGCAAATCGGCTTTTGACCGCCAACCAACCCCCAATAGGTATCCAACATGGCGCCTAAATAGCGCGTGTAGTAGTTATCACGTGGATCGCCGCTGTTTTGTGACGGCGAGACAATACCCTCGTTGTAATGAGCGCCGAGGCAGTCCATCGCATTCAATCCACCCGCATCAATCAACTGTCGAATCCAGTTATCATCATTGAGAACCTTGCCGGGGAAAGCCGCTTCTGCGCCGGTCGGTGCAGGTGCAGCGCTGATCACCATTACGCCAGCATTCGCGCCTTTTATAGCACTGTATGCAGCGCGTAAAACTTTAGCATAATTCGCGCCGCTAATTTGACCCGCAGGCCATTCACGGTCAAGATTGGGTTCGTTCCAAACTTCGATTGCATCCGGCCCAAGTCCTGCCACACCACCCGCGAATTGGGCGAACTGCTGAATGTAGCCATCGCCACCCGCCGCCAGATCATTTGGGTAGCCGACAAGCCCGACCAAAATCTTGAAACCGCGTGACTTAGCGTCATTGATCTGTCCGGCAACTGCACCCGGCCCTGTACCCGGCCCATAACGGAATTGAATCTTCATCCAAGTCATGCCCGCGCGGCGCATAGCACTCGCCGCTGCGTCACTGGCGGGATTTGTAACATGTCCACCGTATTCAAAATTGCCGACCGCGATACTCCCTGCGCCGGGACGTACGGCTCCACCGGTTGAACCTGAAGGTGCAGCCGGTGCGACGGGCACAACAGCAGCAGGTGGCGGGTTAGTTGGAACTGGCGTTGGAGTTGGCGTTGGCAGTGGCGTTGGGGTCAATGTAGGGGCGAACAGCGCCACTTCAACACCAGTACGCGGACTGGCAGATTGCCCACCAACCACATCCACGTTGATGGCATAATTACCATCAGGCGCGTCAATCGTCGCCACCAGAGAATCATTCAAACCTGTAGTGACTTCATCGACCGTGCCGTTCGCACCTTGAATCCGCCAGCGCAAAGCCAATTCGGTCTGACCCTCGGTTGGCGGCTGTTGAAGTTTGTAATTCAAAATCGTTGCGTAAACGCCATCAGCCACGCCTGTAGTCAGCAAGTCGCTGAAAGCCACACCGGCTAACCCAAATGTAAATGACCAATCCATTCTAGAGCGCAGCGCATCCGCAGTTGTCAGCCAAATGCGTGAAACTGGCTGATTATCCTGCCCCAAATAATCTATAAATGGGGTTTGGCTGGTTGTATCTAATCCCGAAGAAGCGTGAAAACCATCAAGGCTCGCTTGGATTTGACTGCCGGGAACAATTGAACCGGTTTGTGATTTCGCCGCTTCAATCTTCACGCTGCCCAATGCCGAAAGCGCGTCAGCATATCCTACATTGGTATAACTGCTGTCTTGCTGCTTCACAGACAGCGCTGAAAGCCCCAACAAGATTTCTGACCGGCTCATTTCGCCTTTTGCCCAGCGCAGCATCGCCTCGACCGGACGGTCATTGCCCGGCGCAAAAGCCATTGGGTCGAGCGGTAGATTAATCTCGACATAATTAGCCGCGGCGCCAATGGCCTGCCAATTGTACGCGCCCGTTTCCCACTTGCCGTTGTTATTTACCGCCGCAGGAACGACAACGCCGAGGTTCAAACCTTGTTCATGCAGCATCGTACCCAACTCAGTGATGAACGCACTGTATGACTCGCGCAAATCAGCAGGCACATCTTGGTAGTCAACGAACACACCCTTGAACGCGTTATTGGTTGCGAAACCAGTAATCTGTGCCGCATGTTGGCTGCGTAAGGTGCTGTTCCCTAAAATAGTCATAATCGTGTTGGTATCAACCGCGCGAGGGTCGGTGTAATTGCGGATAACTGGCATCACCAGATACCCCTTACTCGCGTCGTATCCCGGTGCGAGGCTGCCTGTCAATTTGCCGTCTAAGGTTGGGGTTAAACCACCGGGAGCCACAATATTTGCCAGCTTTCCCGCTTCATCCGAAAGCACCTGAGTGGCATCCACTGCTACCAAAACCGTCGGCTGCACTTGGCTGACCGCGCTAAACAGGGCGACTTGGTCAGGCACTTTATTGACCGTCGCAATCATCGTCAAAGCGCCCGATGTATTAATCTGCGATGGCACAAAACGCCATGAAGTTGTCTTAGCATCCCATCCGTACATATCCAACGAGTCAGGGTTCGTGCCCGCTGGAATCGTCACATTCAGTGTGACCGATTGCGGTTGCTTGCCAGTTGTCTCAATGCTGTAGACCGGACTTTGCCGCGCCAGTGTTGGAGGAACAGCCGCCAGCGCCTTCGCTACAGCTTCACTATCGGTACTTGTTGCGTTCACAGGCACGGATGCTAACACCACGCCATAATCAGTACCGACCGTCGCCGGATCAGCGATTAAAGCCAATCCATTATTTGCAACCGCGTTTGCCTGTGCGCTGAGCATCGTATAATTTGGGCCAAACAACGAAATGCCAAATAACCGCTGTGGTAAATTGATCGGTGGCAAAATCGCCCCGATAATTGCCAGCACCCCTACCAATAACAACGTGAGAATTGCCGGAATCCAGCAGCCGCAGCCACCGCGTCGTACAGGTTCAGACTGTAAGACATAATCTTCCTCAACGGTTTCAGTTAGCCTCTCCTGAGGAACTTCCCCCGCTTCTACACGCCGGAACGGGGGTGGCGTGTCATCCTGTGTATCAACTGTAGGCACAGGATTAGTATCGGTCTTCTTAATGTCGTTATCTGCCATTCAATAGTCCTTCATGGCTGTCGGCCTTGTCGTTATCGGCCTCTAGCTTCTTCTCGATCAGGTAAATTCGCGTCTTTTACCCTATCTCGTAATATGAGGCTCATCGCCCTGTTTTCGTAGGGACGGCATATATGCCGTCCGTTAATTTCATACACATACTAACCAGATAGAACACGAACTCATTTGTTAATTTGCCAGCGCCTCGCAGGCGGGGCAAGCCCCACCGGGACGAATAATTGCATAACCCGCCATCGGGTCATCACCATAGTTTGTAAAGTCAACATTCCAAATGATGAGCAGTTTCACCTTGCCGCTGCTGCGAGAAAGATTCACAGCCTGTTTAATCCACGACGCTTGCTGGCCCACCGTCACATTTTCGGCCCAACCAAAAGCACCCGGCAGCGGTGGATAACCTTCAGGCGTCAAAAAGCCCAGCTCGGTAAAGCACAGCGGTCGCGCGCCCCGAAAGGCTTTAGAATAGGTGTTAACCATCCCCCAGAAATAACGGGTATAGTAGCCGCTGTTACCGCGTGGATCGCCGCTGGTTTGGTTCGGTCCGACGATGCCCTCATTATAATGAAGGCCGACGCAGTCCATATAATTCGCTGCACCTGCCGCCGCCATACCTGCGATATAAGCGTTATCGTCGCAGCCGCCAGCACCACATCCACCAAAATAACCGGTTGGAGCAGGCGCGCCACTAATCACCAATGTGCCGGCGTTTGCCCCTTTAATCGCACCATATGAACGCCGCAGTAAATCGGTATATTTACCGGGATCAATGCTTCCAGCGGGCCATTCACGGTCGATGTTCATCTCATTCCACACTTCGATAGCATCTGCACCCAAGGCCGCTACCCCGCCCACAAACGATGCATATTGATCGAAGTAACCACCGTTATTGACATCGCTCACTTGGCCTACAATCCCGATTAAGATTCGGAATCCCTTCGCATGAGCATCATTGATAATCCCCGCCACATCACCCGGATTTTGTCCGGCGATATAACGCCACTGCCGCTTTGCCCAGCTCATACCGGCTAAATGCATCGCGTTCACCGTTCCGTCGCCAAATCCCTCGACATGCCCGCCGTAGCTAAACCCGCGAATGGGCGTTGTGCTGTTCACCGGCACAATCGGCGCTGATGCAGGTGCTGCAGCCGCACTATTGTCTGTTGTCGTTGTTGAAGCAGCAGCAGCACTCGCTGCTGCCCCACTCGCGCCGCCCTCGACCACAGGCAAATGAGCAACCTCATTCGCGGTGATGACGACATACCGTACTGCAATCCAACCCTTCGCGCCGCTAGGGAGTGTACCGCGTATCCAGTCTTGAGTGGCGTTACGACCATCAACGACTAGCTTCTCATTCGCTTTTGCCCGTGCGATGATCGCGCCGTTTGGGTTGTCGCGCATATTGACATTACTGCCAACCTTGACTTCCAAACCGTTCGCTAAACCAGCGCTGTTCACAGGCGCTTGAGCAGGGGCAGCAGCTTCAGGTGCGGCTGTTGGATTTGCCGCCGGTGCTGCTGCGGATACTGACTCAACACCACCGTTGCCCGATGGCGCACCCAATGTAAACGGAACATCCGTCCACACCTTCGGCAGCTCATCAAGTTGGTCGGCGCTGGCGCTCACTGCCGAATTGATAACCCAGCCAACCTTGCCATCCGGGGTAATACCACGAACCCAACCGCCGCCCGGTGCTTGTCCGTCAAGTAAAATCGTTGTTCCTGCCTTCACAATGCCTAGCACAAAATAATCCGTACCCGGCCCATCGCGGAACTTGGCATCATGTGCAAGGCTGGTCAACAAACCCCCTTGTGCATAAACCAACGATCCTCCGAACAGCATCCCTAATAAAAATATCCACGTTGCGGTGCGTCGCATCAAATCCCTCTTCGAAAACCCCTATAAGTTGTCGATGGCGATACACAAAGACGGCGCAAAGCAAAACGCAACTCCCCTGTTTTGCTGTGCGCCCCCGATGGTATCCACAAGTTATGCCCCAAATCGTGCGGCATTGTAGCAAAGAGGGTTAGCTTTGGCAAATTGCTCCCTCAATCGACCCGTAATCACCGGAAATAAAAGCAGCGCGTTGTCCTTCTATGGACAACGCGCTGCTTAATTAAGTTTTTGTTTATTGGCTGCCGCCCAAATCCATTTAAACTTGCGGCGTACGATTGCGGGTCACCAAATTGTAAATCAATCCGACCACCGCCAGCACCAGCAGCACATGGATAACCGCGCCGCCAATATTTGCCAGCAAACCCAGCAGCCAGAGTACAAAAAGTATGGTGATAATCGTCCAAATCATAAGCTGAATCTCCCTTGATATTAGTGGGAGATTCGCTGTTTCAAACCTCCCCATGTTAACCGTAGCTTGGCTAACAACTGCTAATCATTTCTACTACCACTATAGGTGTAGACGAATTTTTAAACATCCCTCTGTCGGTGGGTTATCGACTAGCCCTATAGGTTAGTCGTCAAATAGTCCTTAAAATACCGAGTCTTACTATCGGATTGTTTTTGCGACAAATTTAAGCCAATAAGGACATTTCGACCCTCGTCAACTGACCTCTCCATCGTTACACTACCCGTTATGACAAACACACTTTTGGTCGATCATCGCAGCGACCACATCACCGTCTTAACCATTAACCGTCCCGCACAGCGCAACGCACTGGATCTGGCGACGATGCGCGCCTTCTCCAAAGCTGTCACTGACTTATCCACGGACTCCAATATTCGGGCGGTCATTGTTACGGGTACAGGTCACGAGTCCTTTTGCAGCGGTGGTGATCTGGTTGAACTTCACCAATATTCCACCGCCGATGATGCCCGCATGATGATTACACTCATGGGTGACGCACTGCTTGCACTGGAACGCCTGCCCGTGCCAGTTATCGCCGCAATAAACGGATATGCCTTAGGTGGGGGCAGTGAACTCGCCTTAGCCTGTGATTTGCGCATTGCCGATCAACAAACACGAATGGGTTTTGTGCAAGCCAAAATGGCGCTCATTCCCGGTTGGGGATCAGGCCAACGCTTACTCCGCCTAGTTGGATATGCGAAAGCAATGGATATGCTTCTAACGGCTCGTGTACTTCAAGCCTCCGAACTTTTAGCCAGCGGTTTGGTCAATCATATCGTCGAAACTGGTTCAGCCTTGAACCATGCACTAACTTTCGCGCAGCAAATCACGCAGCATCCTTTACCCGTTATTCACGGCATCAAAGCACTTCTCCAAGCAGGGCTAAATCAGCCTTACGAAACAGCACTAAAAACCGAGCGTGATCTCTTTCCGCCGTTGTGGGCAGCCGATGCCCACGTTCAAGCAGTCGAAGCCTTTTTAAACCGCGATAGGAAAATCTCATGAGCTTTTATGTCACCATCGCCCGTTACTACGATGCGGAACATCAGGATAAAACTGACGACTTGCTCATGTACAGCGAACTCGCCACAGAATACGGTGGGCCAATTTTCGAGGTTGGTGCAGGCACAGGCCGCGTCATGTTTCATCTTGCTAAAGCTGGCTATGAAGTTCACGGCATCGACATCGAACCTGCCATGTTGGATCGCGGTCGTCGCTTGGCGGATGAGCAGCCAGTCCTCAAAAAACACCTTACCTTCATTCAGGACGATGTACTCAAATACAAAACGGATCACAAATATCCGCTGGTATTAGTGCCCTATAACGGGCTCATGCACTTTCACGATCAACAACAGCAGCTAAAAGTCTTAGAGCGCTTGCGTAAACTCATCACTGATGATGGTCTGCTCGTCCTCGACTTGCCTAATCCCGCAGATGCCTTTGCCGCTCAAGATAGCGATGCCATGATTTTCGAGAAAACTTTCCTCGAACCTGACACCGGTCATCTGGTCATGCAGTATTCGGTCAGCACCCTCGACCGTACCGATCAACTGCTTCGCATAAATTGGATCTATGATGAAGTCGGTGGGGATGGAACAGTCAAGCGCACGGTCGCGCCCGTTATCTTTCGCTACTTCTTCTATAGTGAAGTGCGCCTGCTTTTACAATTGAGTGGCTTTACTGTCGAGGCTGTCTATGGCAGTCCCGAACTTGACCCTTATGAAGATGGCTGCGAACGCATGATTGTCTTCGCCCGCCCTTCACTTGAAAATTGAACCAACAGGATTGATGCATTTGCCACTGAAGAATAAAATTCGATCATTCGCCTTTACTCACTCTCTCATTTACGGGCGATCAGCGAATGAGCCTGCGAAGGTAGCTGATGTAAGGTCGGGGTGGGGGTTCAACTTGCTACTTGTAACTTGCATCTGCTTCACCGCTTGTGATACCCTCCTACCTCCGCCCACACTCACACCTACAATGCTCATCAGCGGCCCAACCATCGAAGCCAGTCCTACCCTAAACTTCGTACAGCCCACAAACATTTCCTTTGACGATGTCGTCGCCACCAGCAACGCCACCGTTGCCGCCCTCGCGCCTGACAGTGTCGTTCCGCCTGCCCTCATTGGCACACCCGCCGCCAATAGCTTAGGACAGCCTGTCGCTATCACAGCACAGGATGGCACGCTCCTCAATGGTCTGTTCTTTCAAAAAAGTGATGGGGTACGTCGTCCCGGCATCCTCATGCTCGGCTCGGATGTTAACGCATGGGGCGATTTACCGTTCCGTATTTTCGATGCCAATTTCACAGTGCTGGTCATGCCGCTGCGTCAGACAAATCAACAGGCCGATTTCACCGTCATGCTCCAAGCGCTTACCAGTGGTGATGCCGATCCCGCACGTTTGGGTGTCATCGGCGCACTAGATGGCGCAGATACCACATTAATCGGCTGCTCCGCCGATAAACTCTGTGATACCGCTGTGCTGCTCAGTCCCTCAAATAGTCCTGCCATGCAGCAAGCAATGGGCGCGTTTAGTCCCCGAACAGTTCTCATGGTTGCCAGTCAGGATGATTCCATCTCTTATCCGGCTGTTCAAGCATTGCAGCCACTCAATCGGGGAGAAGTTCTGTTGCAGCCCTTCGCCAGCGCCGGACGCGGAACCGACATCCTCCGCAATCGTCCTGATCTAATTGATCTCATCGTAGCGTGGTTGCAGCGTCAAATCGGTGGCTGACACCAAATTTCGATTTGTCCAATAGCTTTTGATCTCAAAAACACATTAATCTAGGGGCGCAAGGCTTGTACCCTTTCCTGATAAGACTTTCAAAAGAAAAGAATTGTTGTATTGGAAGTCCTTCGCCCTGAGGGCTATACATTACCCACATCTGGAAGGGGGTGAAAAATAAGCCAAGCAGAGAAAATAGATTGAAAAGAGAGCCAACCACGCCATAAGACTTTGACACCGGGTTCGCCGTCATGCTTGCGACCAATGAAACCGCCTAACTGTCC
>WGMX01000009.1 GCA_016124855.1 Anaerolineaceae bacterium
AAGGATGCAATCTCGGCAGCAGGCGGTACAGCCATCACTATTCCAACCGATATGCGCAATCAGGAATCGGTGAAGGCACTGGTGGAACAGACCAAAGCGCACTTCGGAAGGATTGATGTTCTGATCAATAACGCCGGACAATCGGTTTACGCGCCTATCGAACACATCAACGTGGAGCAGTATCAGCAGATCATCGAATTGAATCTGTTCGGCGTGCTGTATGCCATGCAAGCTGTCATCCCAATCATGCGTGAACAGGGCGGTGGACTAATTATCAATATCAGTTCCAACGTGTCAAAAATGGCAATTCCCAACATCGGCGCTTATGCATCGACCAAATATGCGCTCAACGGGCTGACGCTTACAGCGCGTGCAGAACTGGCTGCGGACAACATCCGTGTGTGCCTGATGCATCCGGGACGCACATCCACCGACTTTGGCAAAAATGCCATGATTAGCAATCCGGCGATACGTCCAAACTTTCCTCCGGGCAGCGGCGCTGGGATGCCACCTGTAGACAGTGCTGAAATGGTGGCTGAAAAAATCTTGGAAGCCGCCCAAAATGAACCGGTCGAACAATTTATGCGCTAGCTCTTAGACTTATGTATTCCTCTTTTGGGAAAAGAAAGGTTGTCAACCATGACTGATGTGAAGCGGCTTTATCTGATGCAGGTGGCCTTTAGTCCGGAACGTAATACGCCCTTCGTGTGTTATCTGGTGCAGTTGAATGATGGACGAAATGTGTTGATCGATAGCGGTTTGCCGGACATGGTACAACCGCCGCCGGGAGTGGTGATGCCACAATTGAGTCAGAATGTGGTGGAGCAGTTGGGGAGCATCGGCATTCAACCGGAAGACATTCAATATGTGATTGCGACGCACTTTGACGGCGACCACGCAGGCCGACTTGACTCATTTAAGCAGGCTGAGTTTTTAGTCCAACGAAGCCATTACGAAAACGCTCAAACCAATCCGCGTTTTGAGCGCACCAAAAATCAGTGGGGCAATCCAGATTTACACTTCCGCTTTTTGGATGGCGACACCGAATTATTCCCCGGTTTGCGCGTCGTCCAAACCGATGGACATGCCAAAGGTCATCAATCGGTTATGGTGACACTGCCGAACACAGGCGTGGTCATTCTGGCGATTGATGCCGTCCCGAACCAAGAGGCTTATACGCTGGAACGCCAGCTTCGACCTGTAGATGACAACCTTGAGGAAATGATTGCCAGCACGAAAAAGCTTATGGATTTGGAAGAGCGGGAAAAGGCGGCGCTGGTGGTCTTTGGTCATGACGGTGACCAGTGGGCAACCCTGAAGAAATTGCCCGCGTTTTATGACTAAAAGCGGCGGATTGTATCCACGTGGCATACGCTTGTGGATGGCGGTTGGAAAAATAAGGCGTTTCAGTCTATAGTAGGGGGAGTTCTGACCTTATCTATTCCGCACGGAGCGCCACATGGAAACGATTTGGCATTTACCACGGATTGAAATTCGTGATTTGAAGTCGATAACGGAAACTCGGCCAACGGCTTTGCTGACGGGTGCAAATTCGTGGGATGTCGCAGGCAAGTATATCAATTTGCCGCTTGTGATACAGGCAGAACCACATAAGGCCGATCACGACTTTTTCAAGTCATTGGCAGCGGATTTGCCACCCCAAGTTGAGGTGATATATGCTGTCGGCGGTGGCTTGGTTTCGGACTGTGCCAAATACATCGGTTGGGTCAATAAACTGCCTGTTGTTACTGTACCCACTGCACTCAGTGTCGATGGATTTTTTACGGCGCTGGTCGCTGTGCGTGAAGGCGGCACCGTTCATTACGTGACGACCGGCCCAGCCGAATCGATCATCATTGATTGGGACATCATTAGCAGCGCGCCGGCCAATTTGCGCGGCACGGGCATATGTGAATTATTGAGCATCGTCACCGGTTTGCTGGATTGGCGTTATGCTGCCGAACGTAACAAGACGACGCAGGAAACACGCTTTCAACCGTGGGCGGCAGGTTTGGCAGCTGGTATTGCCCAGCAAGCTTTCAAGATCGCCCAAGGCGTCGGACAGGGGAAGGTCGAGTCGCTGCGGAATTTGCTGGACTTGATGTGTACCGAAGTGGCGCTGACCAATCAACTGAATCACAACCGTCCACAAGAAGGCAGCGAGCAGTATTTTTCGTATGCCATTGAAGGGAAAACCGCCAGTGGTTATGGGATTCCGTATGCCGATTTGGTCGGCCCCGGCATACTGATTGCGGCGGCCTTACATGGTCAGGATATTGCACCGATTCGCGACACGATTCAATCAGCCGGTATCCGGTTGGATCAACTGAAACCGGAAGATGTGCGGGAAACGTTGAAGAATATGCCTGCTTACGTCAAGCAGCATGATTTGCCTTACAGTATCTTCAATGACATCAATTTGACGGATGAGAAGATCGCGGAAGTGATGGGAAAGGCTGGCCTCGACATACACGGCTAGTCTGTAACTGCACGCTAATGGTTGAAGGGGCGGCTGAACAAGCACAGCCCCTTTTTTATTTTGCGGTGGCGTTTAGAGCGGCTGCCGGTGTCAAAGGCAAGTCAGTGGATGGCTCGGCTTTTGTCTCATATGGGTGGGCGGCGAGTGAGTGCGCGTAAGTCATCAAGTAGTCTACTGCCGAAAGTAAGCTGTTGCGGTCCGAGATGCCCATCCAGAGCTGGTAGGCAGCAATCGCGAAACAGATAATGGGAACGAGCCAGACAAGAAAATAAGCGGTTGGAATGCCGCCAAATAACGCAATCGCACCAAGACCAAGCAAGATGAAGAGTGTCGTGCGCCGGATAATGACGTGACTAATCCGTGCTTTGCCTATGGCAATGGTGGAATTGGCATTTGCACCGCGTATCAATTCGCCATCTAAGCGAGCGCTGGTATACCAACCGGACGCTTCGCGATACTGGTGCTCAATCGTGATGTAGTAATGATGTTCATCTTCAAGCGATTGAACAGCCGAGGCCGCAATTGTATGGGTGCTGAAAAAGGTTTCTCTGGGATGGTCTACATCATTGATATATCGGGCGCAATCGGCTGCATTCAAGTCAGGGTTTTGCAGCTCGAAAGGGATAGCTAATTGAAGGATACGCGCCAGAGGTGACGGTAAATAATTCATCTCATGTTCCTTAAATCGAGTCTAAAGGCATTCATATTCAATTATATGAAATCACAGATCGGGTTATCCCCGAATAATTAGGGTGTTTGAGCAGGGTGAGCGTTTTTTAAAGCTGAACTGCCATTCTTTGGTTCAAGCATGGTAGAATCAAATCACTTTTTTCTAACTAAATAATTGTCAGGATGAACAATGATTCGTTTTGGAACCGACGGTTGGCGAGCAGTCATCGCCGATACGTTTACGTTTGAAAATTTGCGGTTAATCGCTCAGGCTGTGGCAGATTGGGTCAACTTAAACCACAGTGGCAGCAGTCTACCGGAAGTGGTCATCGGTTATGACACGCGCTTCCTTTCTGACCGGTTTGCGGCGGAGGCAGCGCGGGTGATGGCGGGCAATAGTATTGTGGCGTGGCTGACACGAAACGACTCCCCTACGCCGGCAGTCTCTTACAACGTGAAGGCCAAAGGGGCAAACGCCGGTATCGTCATCACCGCTAGTCATAATCCACCCCGCTACAACGGTTTTAAACTGAAGGCGGCCTATGGTGGCAGTGCAGTGGCTGAGGACTGCGCCCAAGTCGAAGAAGCGCTCTTAGTCATGGAGCGTGAAGCACGCGGCCCGAACTTGATGGACTATCAAAAGGCGGTTGACAAAGAACTGATCCGCACTTTTGATCCGTCGTGGACGTATTATCAACATCTGGGAACGCTGGTTGATCTGGATAAGATTTCGGCGGCGGAATTAAACATCGTGGTTGACGCCATGTGGGGCGCAGGTCGCGGCGCATTTCCGAGCATTCTCTCCCGTTCACGTGGACATGTGACCTCGATACGCGACAAGCTCAATCCGGGTTTCGGTGGCATCCATCCTGAACCGATTGCCCGTTACCTTAAGGAACTTGTCGCAGCGGTACAACAAAATCAAGCTAATGTAGGTTTGGCAACCGACGGCGATGCTGACCGGATCGGCGCGATTGACGCATTAGGGAATTTTATCGACCCGCATACCGTGTTTGCCCTGACGCTGCGGCAGTTGGTAGAAGGTAAAGGTCAGCGCGGTGATGTGGTTAAAACAGTTTCGACAACGTTGATGATTGACAGCATTTGCGAAAAGCATGGGCTAACCTTGCACGAAACACCGGTCGGTTTCAACCACATCGCGGATTTGATGGGCAAGAAAGATGTTCTAATTGGTGGTGAGGAAAGCGGCGGCATCAGTGTTCGAGGTCATATCCCCGAAGGTGACGGAATCCTGATGGGTTTGCTGCTGTTGGAAGTGATGGCCGAAAAACGCGCGCCGCTGCATGAAATTGTCGCGGATTTGCAGGTGACGTTTGGTCCTGCGCTTTATGACCGGATTGACGTGCGCTTGGCACATCAAGTTCCGAAAAAGCAAATGGTCAAAATGCTGGTCGATGCCGCGCCCAAACAAGTTGGCGGAGAAAGTATAGTCAAGGTCGAAACATTGGACGGCGTAAAGTTCTATTTAGCCGATCACAGCTGGTTGTTGATTCGTCCCAGTGGAACGGAACCCCTGCTGCGAATTTACGCCGAGGCACGGACTGCTGATATGCGTGACGCGCTCCTCAAGATGGGCAGTGAGTTGGGTAATAAGGCCATTGGCTAGTCGATAATTTGTGTTTTGTGGACATTAATCATATTGCAGACTGTTTGCTGGATGCTGTAGTGGCTTTCATATCGCTATAGTTGATACGAGGGAGAAAGATGTCTACTGCTGCTGTTGATACGGCTGTACCACTCACCGCTTACCAAAAGATGTGGCTGGCAAGTCGGTTTATTCCGGTGATCTTTTTTATGGCAGCACTTATATTTGTGCTAACAGTGCTGCCTAACTTGATCGGTCAGCCATTACCACCACTTTTGCCTGTGTTTCTGATAGTTGTGCTGCTGGTCTTAATTTATGGCGCCAGCAAAAGTCTGCGCGATTTACTGTCAGGCGTGGCGCTGGTCGAAGACGATGAGCTTGTTAAGATAGGGTTCACGCATGAAAGCAGCGACAGTTCTCGCTATGGCAAGTTCGCTCGCTTAGGCAGACTGAAGATATCTGGCTCAGCTTATAAGCAGGCACATGCGGGGCAGACCTATCGCATTTGTTACAGTCCAGCTTCACGGATTGTGTGGTCACTTGAACCGAACGCCTACTGGTCTTCGGTCATTGGCAAAAATTAGGTAACGGTCAGTTCGACATTAAAAACGGGAGCAGCGCTGCTCCCGTTTGATTTTTAGTTAGCCGACGCTGGTGTCATCTGGCATGAGGATGTCAGCGTTGCGGTAAATGGTTTCCGGTTCGGGCGGCGGTTGCACCACCGGCGCAGGCGCAGCGATATTCACTACCGGAGCTGGCGGTGCAGCTACATTGATGACAGGTGCGGCCTGTGCGTTTTGACCACCACCTGTCAGACGTTTGAGCAGGTCGAACCAGAAAGGCGCGCCTTGTGCGGCAGCGATAGCCGTTACGACAAGTCCGATAATCTTCCAGATAAGATTGGTCAGCCAGTTGCCGCTTCCCGGCAGCAGTGTCCAGAAGTTGCGGGTGTTATCACGCGGATCACCCAGACCGCTGTCAATTTGAGATTGAATACTGTTTTGGACACAGCTTTCAATGTCGACATCGCTCGCGGTGGCTGTTCCAAAGGCTTTGACACAATCCTGCTTAAGCTCGTCGTTTACATTGACGTATTCCCAGCCGATAGGCAGGTTGAGCGAAAGTAAATCGGTTAGTGTTTTTTGCAGAGCCGTCGCTGATTGCGCCGTTGCTTCGGCTGCGTCGGGTGCTGCGGAAGCCGATGGCACTTGCTGTGAATTGTCAGAAGGCGCTGCGGCTGTTGGTATTGCCAGCGTATTATTTTGAACGGCGTTGTTGGCAACGGCTGCCACCGACTCGCGCAAAGTCTGGTCATTCCACAATGACTTGGCGAGATGCAAAGTGTCTATATTGAGGACAACCGCAATCAACAAGCCGATAAAAAATGAAACATAAGCAATTTTAGTACGGTAAAGATCACTGGCGCGCCCCATGCCGTCATTGAACCAACTCTCAAGTTTATTGCGAGCATCATCCAAACTCTGGGCGGTCGTCAAGATGGTCTTGAGCGCGTCACGGAAGAGTTGATCCCCGATTTTGTTAATGCCTTCCAACAACGGAATCATTTGACCAGATTTGATAGAAGCACGCCCAAGCGCGTCCTCGGCACTTTCGAGAGCATATGAGAGCAGATTGCGATGGTCACCGTCCGGAAGCTGCATAATCGTTTGGCGCAACTGAGTCGTATCCGTGTTGCTAAAACTTTTTAGGTCGCGTAGCTGCTGGCGCAACCGCAGTTTGAGATCATCATTGGGCAGTGCATCTATGCCTTGCTCAACCAGATCAAAAATCGCGGTGCCGCCCTGTGAAGAAAGAATACTAATCAGGGCTTCGACAAAGGTGCTCGGTTCGATATTCGAGACTTTGGTTGTGGGGGCGTTAATGATGTCCTCGTAATTAGCCTCCATGCCTTTGTTGGGGTCGGCTGAAGGAACCGGCTCGGCTAACGCCAGAGACTGAAGCCGTGCATCAACCAGCTTGATGAGCGGATGCGCCAGAATTTTGGCCTGCATTTCTTTATCGCTGACGAGCAAAATCACGCCTTCTTTGAGGTTTTTCGCCCGCCAGTTTAGCAGATTGCCGATGAAGGTATTCATCTGCGTGACGAGAAGGCTGATAATGCTAAATACGAAAAGGATTCCGATTGCAACTTGTATGATAGGGGCCATACTCGAATTGCTCCACTCTGCAATAGGATGCTTTCGACATCCATGTTAATGAACGGTCTGTAGTGTAGCACCAGTTGGACGTTTGGAAAAATGGCGATAGATGAAATGCTGTGATGCGCGTATAATCCTCCCGTTTTCTATTACCCATTAGTCAGGTTAAGGAGATTTTGGACTTATGGCATTCGACAAGATCGTTGTTCCTCAGGAAGGGCAGAAAATTACCGTTGAGAACGGCAAGCTGAACGTGCCGGACAACCCAATATTAATGTTTATTGAGGGCGACGGTATTGGCTATGACATCATGACCGCCAGCAAGCGGATTTGGGATGCGGCTGTTGAAAAAAGCTATGGTGGCAAGCGCAAAATTTCATGGATGGAAATTTATTGCGGTGAAAAAGCGGCGGGTATTTACGATGGCAACTATATGCCGGAAGAAACTTTTGACGCGCTTCGTGAATATAACGTTGGCATTAAAGGGCCGCTAACCACACCTGTTGGTGGTGGTTTCCGCAGCTTGAATGTCACTCTGCGTCAGGTTTTGGATCTGTACAGCTGTGTCCGGCCAGTACGCTGGTATCGTGGTGTACCTAGCCCCTTGAAGCACCCTGAAGAAGTCGATGTGGTCATCTTCCGCGAGAACACTGAAGATGTATACGCCGGTATCGAATACGAAGCCGGTACGCCTGAAAATAAGAAGCTGGCGAAGTTCCTGCGCGAAGAACTGGGCGCGAACTTTTTTGAAGACGCCGGTTTGGGCATCAAACCCATCAGCGCTTTCGGCAGCAAACGTTTGGTTCGTGCAGCCATCCAATATGCCATTGACCACAAACGCAAGAGTGTGACACTTGTTCATAAAGGCAACATTCAGAAGTTCACCGAAGGCGCATTCCAGAAGTGGGGTTATGAAGTCGCCGCGCAAGAATTCCCCAATGAAACCATTTCGTGGGCGGATGTCGAAAAGAATCATGGTGGCAAGGTTCCAGAAGGCAAGATTCTGATTCAGGATACGATTGCGGACATCAGCTTCCAGAAGATGCTGCTGCGTCCCAGTGAATTTGATGTTCTGGCAACGCCTAATTTGAATGGTGACTATTTGAGCGATGCGATTGCAGCCGAAGTCGGCGGCGTAGGTATCGCCCCCGGCGCTAACATTGGTGATGAAGTGGCGCTGTTCGAGGCCACACATGGTACTGCGCCCAAGTACACCAACTTGGACAAGGTGAATCCCGGTTCACTGCTGTTCAGCGGCGTCATGATGTTGGAACACATCGGCTGGCAAGAAGCGGCAGATATGGTCACTTCAGCTTACGAGAAAACCCTTGATCAAAAGGTTGTGACTTATGACTTTGCCCGCCAGATGGACGGCGCGAAGGAAGTCAAAACCAGCGAGTTCGCCACCGCCGTCATTGGCAACATGTAGTCGCAAACACGCCCACATTTCGATTCGACGCCTTTTGAACACTCCCATGATAGATACTTCTGTCATGGGAGTGTTTTTTGAATTAATACAACACTCATCTTGAAAGCTGTAACATCTTTACGTTTTTGACGGTTTGTCTATTAATCAGTACATTATTTTTGCGTCAATTTGGTAAAGAAGGCTTATACTAGAAGTAAGAATAACAACTTAAGCCTGTGATGAGAGCGAGATGGATCAACTGAACAATTTAAAAAAAGTTCTGATCGTTGACGACGAAGATATGACTCGCGTTTTGCTCACCCATATTCTTCAACGGATGCGAGTGGATGGACTGGAAGTGCTGTTGGCTGAAGACGGCGAAGAAGCCGTGCGAATGGCAAACGAGGAACGTCCGGGATTGATATTGCTTGATGTACTGCTGCCTAAATTAAATGGGTATGACGTTTGCCAGCGTGTGCGGAGAATTGCGGACTACAGTCCATATGTCGTAATATTAACAGCACGCGGCAACAGTAATGACCGTCAGCGGGCACAGGCCATTGGAGCCAATGATTTTATGACTAAACCATTTAACCCCGCCCGTTTAATGAACCAACTCAGCCAAATTTGGGGTTTGTAGTTTACCCGTATTTCACTTTCTATTATAATAGTGAAATATAGAACGAAATCATTTTCGCATCATTTTCGATTTACGATGAGCAAAACATGCAATCTATCGCGATAAAAGCTGCTATGAACTTGAATTTGACTTCCAACGACCTCAAAAATCTGGTTATGAAATTTGAGGCTATTTTCGGATTGGAAAATGCGGTCGCGGTTTTTGATGCTGCTGACCAGCTTGTATATGGCGCAAGCAATGATGACGTACTCCCTGAATACCGCGAAATAATTTATGTGAATAATCAACCTGTTGGCTCGGTGGCCGTGTATTGCAGTGGCGCTGATCCGATTTTGCAGCGCACGTTGACCTTCTTCGCCACCTCGTTATCACAGCTTGCGCAGGAAGCCCAGCGTCGTGACGAAATGGCAGATGAGGTACTCGCGCGTTACGATGAACTCAACCTCATCTATGAACTGGGTTCAAAATTTGCGCAGGGCGTGGCTCAGGAAGAAATTGTTCAGTTTGTGCTGATGGAAACAAACCGGATTGTGCAGGCGGACGCAGGCGTTATTTACCTGTGGGACTCGGAGAAGTCCAATATCACTCCGGTCAGCCACTTTGGAAACAAGAGCACTGCCGATTTTTGGGGCGGACGGCTGCGCGAGTTAGCACTCAGCACACTCTATGCCTACGATCAGGCACAGTTATTTGAATCGGATCGCGTGATATGCGCGCCGTTACGCTTCAATGACGAGTTGTTGGGGTCCCTGCTGCTAATCTATGAACGGGAAGATAATCGCTTTCAGGCGAGCGACATTAACTTGCTGACGACATTGACGCAAAATACGGCGCTCTTTATCTACGTAGCGCGTTTGGTCGCTAAACTCGCCCACGAAAAAGCAGAATTGGAAAAAACGCTCAAAGAACTGCAAGCCACCAAAGACAAGCTCAGCCAGAATGAACGGCTGACGATTGTGGGGCAGACGGTCGGCAGTCTTATTCACGATATGCGAAAGCCGCTTTCAAACGTGATGGGCTATGCCGGCTTGCTCCAAGAAACCGATCTTACGCACGAAGAACGCTTCGAATTCGCCGGACAGATTATCAAGTATATCGAAGTGTTTTCGTCTATGGCTCAGGAAGTGTTGGATTACACATCAGGTGATGCAGGTGTCAATAAATCGCTGACAAGCGTCGAAACGTTTATGACTTACGTGGCCGATCTGCTCAATCCGCCGGGGCTGGCGCGTGACACCAAGATTATCATTACTTATGACTCGGCTAAAGACTTTACCATCAGCGTTGATGCCCAGCGTTTCGTGCGGGTATTCCAAAATCTGGTCAATAACTCGGTTGATGCCATCGAGACACAGGGCGGCAGTCAAGTTGAACTGCGTGTCGAAGCCGTCGGCAACATGATCCGCTTTGTGGTGGAAGATGATGGGCCGGGAGTGCCGGAAAAAATCATTGATACCCTGTTCCAACCGTTTGTGACGATGGGTAAGTCAAACGGAACTGGTTTAGGTTTGGCAATCGTAGACCGCATGGTGATGGCACATGGCGGCAAGATTCGGTATGAAACCTCTCGGATGGGTGGCGCGCGCTTCGTCTTCTCAATCCCGCAAGCATAGACTTAACCTTAGTCCCCAAATGAACAGAGAGGTTCAATGACCTCTCTGTTTTTGTTTCCTCTATGTGCAGCAGTCTTTAGCCAGCGTTGGCAGTTTGGTTGCTAGCGGTGAATGTTTTGCCATCAGTAAGGTAGCGTTCATCAGCTTTCATGGGTAGATAGGCGAGGATGTAACCATCGGGCGTAGTAGTCTTAATCAGCGCATCAGGGTTAGTGGCGAATTCGTCTAGCTCTTCATCTACAAGGACAATTTGCCAATCTTTACCACTGACTAGGCCGACATCACCGGCGCTAACAGGTTGATTGACGAAATCAGCCTCTTTGGCTTGTCCCTCGTCAACCTCGAATTTCGAGCCAACGGTAAAGCGGATAAATTTATAGTCCGGCAAATAATACTGGGTGAAGCGCCAACTGCTGGCTAAGAGCAGCGTATTGTCCGGTTTGAAATTCGACTTAACGTAGTTGTATTGGTTCTCTAGTAGGGTGTCGTGCTCACGCAGTGTGCTGTAGGTTAGCACCTTGAAGCTATTTTTGCCGAGCGGGTACGTTGGCCCGATGATGAACACGGCAGCACTAAACAGGACAATGACAGCGGTAGCAGCGCGCAAGACCGTAGGGCGCGTCTTGAACAGCCGATGAAGTCCTTCTGCGCTGATGAGCAGTAGAGCAGGGAAAAACACAAAGACTAAGCCCTGCTGTCCCATATGAATGAAAGCATAGAACAACACTGCTGGAGCGATCCACAATAATAGGAACCATACTTTGCGACTGGTCAGCCATCGGCGGAAATTTGCGGGGATTTGCGGCAGCCAATAAAGCGCCGGCAGCGCCGCCAATGACCACGTATAAAGGGTATAGGGAATCAATTTATTGACGATATTCCGTTTCAGCCCGAAACCGCCCGCGCCATCTAGTAATGACGTGGTGGTGAAGAAACTGGCCGAAAAAGCTGACGAACCATCCAGATAAGCACGGATTCCACCGCTCAGCGCCATCAAGGGAATAAACCACGCCAGCGATACCAACGCGCCCAGAATGAGCGCACCGATTATCCGCCAAATGCCTATACGATAGCAGGCAAAAATGATTATGGGCGCGAGGAATAACAAATCTTGCTGGCGAAAGCCGCCGACCAGTGCCAGAAATACGGTCGTCACCCATAAGAGGCGGGTATGGCCCAACATGATTCGATACAGCAGCCAAGCCGATAAAGTAATGGCAAACAGGTCGAGCGCGTGTGGCAGCGCGATTTCTCCATAGAACCAGAAAAGTGGACTGCTAATTAGGAACAGACTGGCGATAATGCCGGTGGTAGAGTTGAACATTTCTTTCGCCAGATAAAACATGGCAACAGCGGCCAAGCCTGTACTGACAATACTGATTGCCAGCATGGTGCGCTGTGGATCGTTGAAAATCCCGTTAAGCGCATTGGCGATAACAATATAAACAATATAACCGGGGAACTGCGGCGCACCGTTGAGCACATCATAATGCATCATACCGAAGGCCATATTGACCGAATCACCGTGATACAGATACACACTCTGGAACGGCAGTCGGCTGACGACAGCTAAGATAAAAAGTCCGAGCGCAATCCAACGGGTGTTTCGCGGATTGTTGAGGTCAAATGCGGTGGTCAACGTGTTCCTCCGATAGCGTTTTTCAAACCTTGATTTTGAAGTTGATGGTGTGCCTCGCGCCGGTTAAGCAGACGCGGGACGATCAGGTAAACAGCGACGAGTAAAACGAATAAGGGAATAATACTGACCAAACCCGGCAGACCCAAAATCATCGCATAGTTGCGGGCGACATTGCCTTGTTGCAGCAGCGGCAGCGAGTAATTCACCAGTGTATTGGATGCCGTCATGGTGGCGAAGGTTGTCGGCGACACACCCACATCGGGCCATGTCTGACCGGCAATATTCATTGCCCAAATGCTGAACGCCGAGAACGCCACCAATACACCGACCAGAATTTGCCCCCAACGCTTATCTAGCAGCCGGTTGAACACGAAAATGATGGGCAGCACAAAGAACGGCAGCATTGGCACGAGGTAACGGGGGCCAATCGTGAAGCCGCCCCACCACATCACGCTTGATGAGTTGTAAAACAAGAAGAACGCAATAAACAAACCAATGGTAATGACCGCCCCGCGTTTGTCTTTGAGTTCTTTCCACATCAAGTAATAGCCCCAAATGGCGAGCAGCAAGAAGGGCGACGTAATGAAGATTCCGCGTATCGGGCTGAAGGTCAGGCCATACAAACGCACTAAATTATCCACTGAAGGGAGCTGCAAACTGAGGAAACCGGATTGATGTTCCCCTTGCCAATTGGTTGAGTATTCGTAGCCAACCGGAATGATGGTGTGAAATGCCGCATAATTAAAAGCAGCGAAAGCGATGAACAACGGTATCGCGCCGATAACCACCCGGTACAGAGCGATGCGGTTAGGCATACGCCACAGCGCCCACAGAAAGAGAATGCCAAGCGCCGGAACAATTGGATATTCGGTGATCGCGGCAAAACTGAATAAAACGCCAACCACCCACAACCAGCGCAGACTCGCTTTTTCGTAAATGACGCGCCACAGTAAATAGAATCCGGTGAACGCGCCGAAAGAAGCCAGCTGATGTTGATAGAGTGCGTTGCTGTAGGGGAAGGCCATCGTCGCTAAGCCAAATGCCAGCGCTAACAGGAACGCATAGCTGTCTTTTTTAGCGAAACGCGCCGACATCAAAAACACAATCACACCCAAAAAGGCCGATGGCACCGCTGAGGCAAAGAAAGTCATAAAAGCCAGCGCCATATATTGGTAAACCGCGTCGGGTCGAATGCCCTTGCCATCAGGGTTGAGCGTATCACTCATACTGCCGATGCCTTTACCGCTGGCGATGAATTTTTGAATAGGGGGCAGGGCTGCGACCGCTTTAAACACCATATAGAACGGCAGCGCAAGGAGTGACGGGCCAAGCGACTTATCACTGTAGAAGTGACCGGTGCAGTCCCCGCCTAATAGGTCGTTAGGGTCAGCCTTAAACGGACCGGGAAAGCAGGCTAGATCACCCGTGTTGGTGTGATAATCATCAATGATGAGCGTACCGTGATCTCCAAAAGCGTAAACCATGTCGGCACGCGAATTCGCGCCCCAATCCGCCCATTTAGGTAGAAAATAGCCGTAACAAATGAGCAGAATCAAAAACAGTGTTATGGCGTAAGTTCGCCTTGACGGCTGAACAGTCATATAAGTGCCTCAAATCTCCATGATAAGAATTGCGAATTTAGCCTACGTTGCAGACCTTACACGCAAATAAACAAATCAAATCATGCGACGGTAGGCAAATATTTTCATCTGTTATTTAGATAAGTTCTGATTTATTGAGATAACGCGAAAGGAGCAGCGCGCCCAAAGCAAGGGTGATGAGCAGCAGACCCGCCCAAATCGCCGCATTGATATTCCGCTCAAATTCTTTATAGATCAGAAGCGGCATCGTTTGGGTGATACCTTGCAAGCTGCCTGCAAACAAGATAGTTGCACCGAATTCGCCCAGTGAGCGCGCCCAACTAAGTGCCAAACCTGCTCCTAGTGCGCGGCTGGAAAGGGGGAGCGTAATCTCCCTGAACAGGACAAGCCCATCTGCGCCATCAACCCGTCCCGCGGCCTCGATTTCCGGTTCAACAGTCGCGAAGGCTACCTGTGCGGCACGGATATAAAAGGGGGCGGCTACAAAGGTCTGCGCCAAAATTACCGCAGCCGTGCTGAACGGCAAACTAACGCCAACTGATTCCAACATCGGGCCGAATAATCCGCGCCGCCCAAAAGCCACCAGCAATCCCAAACCGGCGACGGCTGGCGGCAGCACGACCGGCAGTTCAATTAAAACACTCAACAATCGCTTCCCTCTGAATTGGTGGCGGGCAAGAAAATAAGCGAGGGGTGTCCCGATAAGGATCGTGAGGATAAGGGTGATGGTGGTTGTCAACAAACTTAAGAGGATTGCTGGAAGAAGACTGCCGCCGGCCATTTCTTGCCATGCTTGGGTTTGGATGGCACGGATGATAAGTGCCATAATTGGCAGAATCAAAAACAGTAAGCCGACCATCGCGATGATGAAAAGCATCAGCCTACCGGTCAAACCCTTACTGATGATCCGGCTCAAATGTTTGGACAGCGTTTTAGGCGGCATAAAGGGAACTTATTCATCCGTAGCACGGTCATTAAGCACACTTAGTGTCGCAAGGTTTCCGATATAGCGCAAACCGTGCGCGTCACCCGGCACGACCAACCGCAGCGGACCGTGTTTGCCGTGAATCGGTTGGCCGTTTTGGAGGTAGCCCACCAAAATGAGTTTATTGTCACCATCTGGCGCGAATTCATGCCATTTGACGACGCAGCGGAAATGATCTACCGACCGCGCCATGACCCGCATCAATTCGGGATTCTCGGAATTCATCAGGACATCCGCATGTTGCAAAATGTCCCATAAACGCGCCCCCGTGAACGAAGATTGGGCTATTCGCTCGTCATTGGCATAACTCGTGTCCACCGTATAGGCTTGGAATTGGTCGCGCAAGTCTTCAAGACTCAGGCTCATCGGTTTGTCAACTTTGCCTTCTATCCGCAGCATAATTCCTCCCTCTGGTACTCGTCTCGATCAGTCAATTGTGTGGGCAAATTGTTACACGGGGCTTTCCTCAATAAAAAAGCACCGGAGAAAGCTGCGGTGCTCAGTATCATAACAGAAGACGAACCCCTTTAGGTTCCGGCAGTCGGCGCATCTCTCAGGCTCAGATTGACCAAGCCGCTGACGTATCGCCCGTCGTGTGCATCTCCCGGCACAACCAGACGCAAGCCGTCCAACGCTTTGCCATCTTGTTCGTAAGCCACCAAAATATTCTGGCTGCCGAAGTCAGGGTCAATTTCACCTAGTGCGATGACCGCTTGATAGCCATCGCTGCCTGTTGCCACCACATACATGCTTAGCTTGTCGTTCTTGACATCGGTGTTGTAGTTGGGTTGAGCCGCGCCGAGAATGTCCCACAGTTTGACACCTGTGAATGATGCTTTGACCGTATCTTCGCCATTCTTATAGGTGACATCAATCGTTTGTGAGGCGAAATTGGCCTTGATTGAATCAGGGGTCATACTCAACGGGTTCAATACCTGCCCATCAACCGAGAGTGTGCCATCTGTGGGCAGGGAGATTGTCGTAGCCAAAGCGGGAATATGGTACGAAATGAAGTTCCACTTGACCAGAATCTCTTGGCCTTCGTCCGACAGGACATAGTCCACGAACTCGCCCGCCAGCTTAGCATCAGCGGCGTTGTCGGTCACAGTAATCGGATAGGCCGCCAAGGTGTTGATGGCATCTGGAATTTGAATGGCGATGACTTTATCGGCAATATCCGGTGTCACATCTGACTTGTAAACCAAACCGGCATCGGCTTCGCCTAAGGCGACTTTGGCGGACACTTGACGCACATTGTCTTCTTCCGAGACGACATTTGCCATGAAACTGGTTTTGTAGGCGTTGCCATAAGCCGGATCAATCACCAGTTTGGCGATCATAGCGTCGGTATAATCGCGCACAGGAACTTTAGGTGCGGCGATGACCAGTTTAACACCAGAATTCGCCAGATCATGCAGCGTGTGAATATTCGCTGGATTGTCCGCCGGAACAATCAGAATCAGCCGGTTCTTAGCGAAGGTTCTGGGCTTGCCAGCAGTTCGTTTGCCGTCCACCGCCACCTGCATTTGCTTGGCATTGGCGCTGGCAAAAATATCAGCAGGAGCACCTTCTAACAATTGTGTCGCGAGGGTTGCTGAACTACCAAAGTTAAAGACAACGGAAACACCGCTGTGTGCGGCTTCGAAAGTTTTCCCTATTTCGCTAAAGGCATCCATTAACGATGAAGCCGCGAAAACCGTCAGGGTTTGGGATTGAGCATTTGTAATGCCAACGACAGATAACACGAAAAATGCAGCGGTCATAACAATTGCGAAAACCCTACGGGACATATGGACTCCCTTTAATCTCGGTGAACATCACTTCCAATTGAGCGATCCATCCAAGTATGGCCTGCATTTGGGCAATTTCGAGTTCCAGCGCCACGTTCCCAATGCTGTCATTTTCGGGTTCGCGCTGGTCGATAAGCTGCTCATATTTGTGGTCACAGGTCGTTTTTTGGTGGCGGATGATATCGGTTTGCGATAATCCTAAAATACGGGCGATATGTAAGCGGCTGAGAAATTCTACGCGAATGCGCCGCACACTTGAAGAGGGTTGCTCTTCCGCCAACCATTCCCGCACACAGGCTTTACCCACTTCCGTAATCGAATAGACCATACGCGGCGGCGCATCGTCTGAATAAGCTTCTTCACCAGTGATAAATCGTTGTGTTTGCAGCCTTTTCAGTACGGCATAAAGCTGGCTGGTACTGAGATGCCAGACACGACCTAAAGCACCGCTGTCCTCAAAGGTTTCTAGCAGTTCATAGCCATGCTGTGGATGATCCATGAGCAGGCCAAGCAGCGTTTCATCAGGAGTAGGTTGTGCCACATAGGCTATTCTATCGTGGAATAGGGTAAAAGACAAATCCTAATTGCTGTGTAGAGCCGGTTAGTAATACAATTAGGTCTAGCGGCTTTTGGCAAAATTATCAAAGAAATTGGGCATTGATGATGACAATTTTGATCGTGGATGATGATTATATGAACCGGGAACTGCTGCAAGCCCACATGGAAAATGCCCGTCACAGCGTTTTATTGGCGAACAGCGGTGCAAAAGCCCTCGAAATGGCTGCTGCCCATCTGCCTGACATTATCCTCATGGACGTCAACATGCCGGGGTTGAGTGGATATTCCGTTTGTAATCAACTCAAAAGATCACCCATCACACAGCATATTCCCGTACTGCTGATGACAGCGATGGACGATGACGAAAATATCGCGCAGGCCGCCGAAGTCGGCGCTGACGGATTTGTATCCAAACCGTTTAATATTGAGCGCATGTTCGAACAAATCAACCGGCTTCTGGCCCGCTAAAATTTGATTTTCCTCTCAGATTAACCTGACGATTACCCAACGAATCAAAGAATAGGCTGGCGTTGCAACCCTATTATTGGTACAAACACCCTTTGAAACGAGGATTTAGGGCGGCAGGATGACATTGGGTAGAAGGCCAACCGGACGGCGAGGACGAGATAGTGTGCCAGCATGGCTAATCTTTCTGGTTGGAGTCGCGCTGGTGTTCGGCATCTACTATGTCTGGTTGGGCATCCAGAGTTTCCTGCGCAGCGGCGGACGCGGCATTATCGAGGCAACTCAAAATGCGGCGATTGTTTCAACAGCGACCGCAGTTTATATCCAGACAGGCATTCCCACTGTGCGTCCGACGACGACACCCTTTCCCCCATGCGAACCATTTATCGTGATTGTCCCCAATGCCCGTGTGCGCAGTGCGCCCAGTGAATCAGGTGGGATTCTCACGTCATTTTTTATGAATGATCCGGTGTGTGTCGAGGGACGCGCCGCCCCTGATAGCGAATGGTATATCATCGACTGGAAGCCGGAAACACGAAGGGTGGACATTGCCTATATGCATGAAAGCGTCATCGCGGCCAAAAATCCAACACCAACTGTAACCCCGACCCAAAAACCGCCGCCGACGGTCACACCATTACCGACTTTAACGCCTTCCAAAACACCGACCATCACCCGTACGCCGACGATTACGCCAACCTTACCGCCGTCCCTGACACCTACCATTACACCGACTTTGGCTGCGTCCCACACCCCGGCTGCGACCGAAACACCGGAAGTAACCTTAACACCCTCGACTAAACCGGTACTCCAAAACGCTTAAGGACTGTCGGGCGTATAAGCCGGTTGTAAGCTGCGGTTGAACAGTTGACGTGGATGAACTTGCGTCAATATGCCTGCCAGTACACGGAACCCCGCACCGATAAACAACGCTGTAACGATGGGGATACTTTCAGTATTCAACAAGTTACCGAGCATCGGACCAATAAACATCGCCGTGAAGACAACTTGGTGATAAGCCGTTGTATAGGCTTCTTTGTTTTCGTGGGGTGTCATTTCACTAAAATACGAAAATTGACCGATAGCAACAATCGTCCATGCTGCACCACCAACCGCCGCCGAAATCAGCGTTACCGGGAGTGTTTGAGCTACAGCAATGATAACGGCTGCAACACCTGTGCCGATAAGACCGATGGCGATCATCGCCCGATTGCCAATTCGGTCGATAATAGCGCCCGTAACCGCCGCAATGAGTGCTCCTGCCACCAGCTCGACCAGTCCAAAATTGCTCAAGAACCATTCATCAGCATGTAAATGGTTGACCATATATAAGGAGATAAGAGGACGAATAGCCGTGAAGGTTACAAATGAAAGGGCAATAACAACGGCCACCAATTGAAAATTAGACGACTTCCAAGGATTCACTTTCGTTCCTGAGGGTGGCGGAGGCGCAACCAATTCAGGAATAGGCTTTACCTGCTCCACATGCCACCAACTCGCCAGCGAAAGCAGAAATGCGACCACGAACATCACTTGATAATTCATCGGGAAAGGCGCTCTTTCGAGCCAGAAACCCATTGCTAATCCACTGATGGCCACCGACACATTCATAGTCATGGTGCGCCGGCCAGATAGCGAAGGAATAGATTTCCCCGAAACTGCTTCACGCATCATTACCACGAAACCAACCGCTGATATGCCCTGACCAACAGCGGGCAGTACGAACGACATAACCAACCACGGTAGTTGCAAGTTCGATGGCACAAAGGCGGTTAGCGCCGGAAACAAAAACATCAGCCGAAAGATAATTCCCGGAATGCGAATGGAGTCGTGCGAACTGGCATAACGTCTCATCCAACGGGCGGCAATCGACGACATAAACAGCAGCACCAGCGCCGGTAACGAGGCAATCAACGTCAATTGGCCAGCATCAGCTCCCAAACGAATGGCGTAAACATCACGGAAACGGTCGATTGCCGGAAAGGCCAGACCGAACCACAGGACATCAAAAACAAGGTGACGAAAATTCGCATTTTCATTGGTAAGGGTCAGGGTCGCCACGCGTGGAAAATTCATGAGAAACGCAGTGTCCTCTTCATCTGATTTTGAGCCTGTTGAATAGAAACGAAAATACTGTTTGCGAGGAGCAATATGACTTGACGGGTATTACAAAAACACACGTCGCATATCACGGAATGGTAAATCCTACTGTTAATGGTGTCGTATACATGTAGTGTAATCCCATTCTAATGATACAAACTTAACGAATTTGTGCAAATATCCACAATCTTACCAATGGTTGTATGGTTGAAACAGGATAAAACTGGCTGTATAGTGTAGATAAGATATTCTCCACAACCGTTTTGAGATGGAGTCAGTGCATGTCATTTTTTGGAAACCGTCGTCAAGTCGAGACCAATTTGCCACCTGCTGTTGAGCCAGTGCAAATTACAAAACCGTCTTTACCCCCGCCCGCAGTCGGCTTTGATACTGTACTCGGACCGAACAGCGTTCTAGAAGGCACTTTCCAGAGTAACGCCAATGTGCGTTTGGATGGTACGTTTAGCGGCACACTCGAAATTAACGGCAACATTTTGGTCGGGGAAACCGCCAAAATTAAAGCCGACATCAACGCCCGTAATATATCGATAGCCGGTGCGGTGCGCGGCAACATTTCCGGCAAAAAAGTGCAGGTTTTGCGAACCGGACGCGTATGGGGCGATATTCGGGCAACAGCGCTGACCACCGAGGAAGGGGCGTTCATTGATGGCAAGATCACCATGGTCGGGCATGAATCCTCGACTGCACCGGATGCACTTCTGAACGCGGATGAAAAACCGGAAATTTCAGATGTTCCGATGACCATTGATGAGAGCATTAAGGATATGCATGATGCGGTCGAACAATCGGCAGAGTCATTAAATGAACCTGTAGATGAAATGGCCGATGCCGTTACCGAATCGGATGATGACTCTCAGCCGGTTGCCTGAGTTTGCATTCTCCCGTTGGATGACCTGAATCGCAGGAGATGGTTATGCGCCGTTTGTTAAACGTTATATTTATCTTATGTGTAGGGGCCGCCGTAACAGCCACGCTACTCGTGCCGGATCATGTCGTGACGCATCCGCTTCAATTGGCGGTCATTGTTCTGATCGTCGTCATTTTGCTCGACCGTATTTTTGGCTGGTTTAAACCCAAACGTGGAAGCAATATTCCGCGTTCACTGGTCGGTGAAATCGAGCAGTTGTACTTCCGCTGTATGCGCGAAATGTTGAGCGACAATCCCAATTTGATGCAGGTCATCAATGACTTACAGCGCATCCTCTCGATTGATAAGAATTATAAAAATGCCCAGCATTACCTCAACCGTGCCTTGGTGCTGCGCGCCCAGAACAGTGGTCAACCTGCGGGTTCCGTTCCCCGTCACACGGCTGATTTCCGCAAGTTACAGGAGCAGTTGGTTGATCCTGATCCCGCAGTACGCAAATCCGTGGTGATGGATTTTATTCAGTTCGGGGACAAAGCCATTGATCCGCTCATCGCGCTGTTAATGGACGAAGATAAGGATGTACGGGTTCATGCTGCTACCGCGCTCGGTTGGGTTGGCGGGCACGAAGCGGTACAGCCTTTGCTGGTTGCGCTCAACGATGAGAACCAATATGTCCGGCGATATGCGGCCCGTGCGCTGTGTTGGGTGGTAGATGCTGCCGCCATTGATGGCTTAATCGAAAGCCTGAAGGATACTGACGCTTACGTGCGCCAATATGTAGCCCGCGCCTTGGGTTGGAGTCAGGATAGTCGGGCAATCCGCCCCTTAATTGAACTGCTGATGGTCGAGCAAAGCGAAGACGTGCGCGAGTATGCGTTTGCCGCGCTTTCTGACTTAGGCGAACGAAACGTGCGTGTAGCACGTCCCATGGCGCTAGAGGCTTAGAATGCAGATTAGTCTGGATGTGGTCGATTTGCTTCAGCTACAAGAAATCTGGAGCAGACGGCCCATCGTGACGGCCTTTACCCGTCTAGAAACGCGTTCCGCACTGCGTCCTTCACCGGATACCTTCAAGATCGAGGATTTACTGCCGCGATTGTCGCGCCTCAAACGCTCGCCGGCGTGGCTCTCGCGCCGCAGCGCGCCAACTATCACAGATCCGGCACGAATACCCCTAGGCGACTTGTCCGATGACTATTTGCTGGAAATGTATCCCGAAGCCGAATCGGCCGCTGTTAAACGCAGTACCCTATTTTTATCTGTATACAACTGCTACCTTGTTGCCCATTACGACCAATCTGTAACCTATACGGCGGCAGCGCTGCAGCTGTTAGCGCGGGTGCGGCATCTCGACAGCAGCTCCATTCTCGACTCGGAAAATTTGCCGGCTCAGGGTTCGCCTGAATGGATACCGCTCAATATCACCGACGAAATACGCAGCTTGGATGACCGTTATGACGCGGCAGAACCCGGAGCGCCCGCAGCTTATGTGGTCGCTGAAGATTTTTGGCCGCTGCTCTTAAAAGCCGCCTCCGAAGATTTCGAGTCAGCAGCTAAACTGGCACAAGAATCCGCTGATACGCAGTTTTGTGATGTGCTGCTTCAAGTGTTAACCGATCTTTCCGCGCTGGCGCATACGTGGTATCGCTCGCCTTCTGTCGTCGGCCTTTGCTATCGTCAACAGATATGATTTGCCTTTGCTCCCCTCTGTCATGTAATAAGCGAAGCGAGGATACTTTTATAACTGCGATGTAATTTTCCCTAAAATTCTTGTCTTGCTCCCTTCCTCTATTACCATGGGGAAAGGGTTGGGGTTAGGGGTACTTCGCTTGGATGTTACTCTACCCTATAATAACGCCCATCAATTACAATTCAACAACGACTCAAACATGAAGTGAGGCTTCTGTGATTAAAGTGCTGATGGTTTGTACGGGTAATATTTGCCGTTCGCCGATGGCAGAATATGTGCTCAAAGATATGGTCGCGAAAGCAGGGTTGAGCGACCAGATGAGTGTCGATTCGGCTGGTGTTAGTTCAGAAGAAGTGGGTAACACCGTTCATAATGGGACGGTTGGAGTCCTGCGTAAGCATCATATCGAGCATGACGCTTTGCGCCCCGCTCGCCAGATTACGGCTGCCGACAGTCAAAATTTCGATTATCTGTTAGCGATGGATCGGGGTCATTTAAGTTATTTGAAGCGCCGCGCCGGGGAAAGCACAGCCGTCGTCGAGTTATTTTTGGCAGATGCCTATAAAGCCGGGACAGTCGCTTATGAGGAAGTGCCTGATCCGTGGTACGACGGACAGTATGATCGTACGTATGACCTCGTCACCAAAGGCTGTGCTGCTTTTCTGAAGCGTTTGCGAGCCGAGCATAATCTATGACACGCGCAGCATGGCTGACTGACATTCATCTCAATTTTCTTCGACCTATGCAGCTTGAGAAATTCTACCAACAGGTTAAGAGCTGCAATCCGGATTGCATTCTTATTTCAGGCGATATTTCCGAAGCACCGCGTCTGCAATACACCTTCCAGCAGTTTGAAGCGCGACTTCCATATCCGATTTATTTCGTGTTGGGCAACCACGATTTCTATGGCGCTTCGATTCAGGATGTGTACAGTTTGGTTCATGAATTAACTGCTGGTTCGTCAACCTTGCATTGGTTGAATGAAAGCGGCATTGTTGAGTTAGCGCCGAATGTAGGGTTAATCGGTCATGATGGTTGGGCTGATGGACGCTATGGTGATTACCAATCATCGACTGTCATGCTCAACGACTATCTGGCGATTCGCGACTTTGTGGGCATGACGAAAGACCGGCGTTTGGATTTGCTCAACCAGTTAGGGGATTCTGCTGCGCGTCATGTGGATAACTGGCTGCCAAAAGCCTTTAGCCGTTATGACCACGTTTTCTTCTTGACGCATGTACCACCTTTTGCGGAGGCTTGCTGGCATGAAGGTCAAAGTTATGATGACGATTGGCTGCCGCATTTTGCATCCAAAGCAGCCGGGGATGCGCTGATTAATGTCATGCGCGATTATCCCCAAAAGACTCTCACTGTGCTGTGCGGGCATACACATGGACGCCGGGAAGTCCACATTTTGGATAACCTATTGGTCATGACGGGTGGAGCAGAATATAACCATCCTGAAGTGCAGCGCGTCTTTGAACTCTGATCGTCAAAATTGACTTGGCGTTCTCTTTTCTCTTGGCGAGCTTGGCGATTTGTTTTTATCGTCGGATGTGATTGCTATTCTTAGTCACTTACCTGTAGGTTTTCCCACCCGAACTGGCAGACCGTGCGCCATCTCTTTTATCCGTTTTTTTACTTGCAGCCTTTCGTAGTGCTGCTGGCAAACTGGCCTTTGCTTTTAGCGTCCGTTGGACTTCACCCGTCAGCGTACTGCTGTTGATGTAATCGCCTTCCAGCGGAATATTCAGCGGCAAAATGACTGCAATAATCGCCAGCCCGATCAGCAAATAACCCGCAAGGGCTAACACCACGCCCAACACCAGCAGTATTCCGTATATAATGTACCGGTTTTGCGGATCAGCCCCGTCGGATACGTAGCCACGAACAACCGTCACGCCGTTCTCTTTGGATACGTGTCCACTCAAGCGCGTAGATCGTGAAAATCGCCGTAATACAGTCGTCGTCGTACTAATCGAGAAGTTCCCGCTTTTTTCGACCCAACCGTCCAATTTTCCACTTTTTTGATGCAGTCGTTCATTCAGTGCCAGCATACATTGTGACACAGTTTTCTCGGAGTAATAGACGAAGTTCAAAACCCAACTCCCTGTGTTAGCGGAGACGCATTTTATCACTTTAAACGGCTGTGGTAAATGGAATGAGAACCGGATTTCGTTTCTAAAACCAACTTATTCCACGCCTCAAATCGCTTGGCTTTATCTCTGCATTTTCTCAGTACTCGGCACTCAGAACTCAGTACTATTATTCCGGTTTACTTTCGGTTTGTGCCACTAACCGTTTCCAAACGGTTGAACAACCAATCGGCTCAAAACCTCGCCTCCAAAGTTAGCGCCAAACCTCAGAAAGAGTTACAAAATGTTCTTCCAAATGGTAACCCTTTCCATTCACAAATCGAATATCATAAATATGGACGTAGGGGGATTCATCCCGACCGCGCATCTTAACAATCACCAATTGTTGCAAACGAGACAAAAATAACCCATTCTCAACTGCAACAACTGCAATATTTATAACATTTGCTACCCTGCCAATGTCAATGCCGCCGCCAGTGCCGCCAATCCTGCGTCTACTCTAGACTGGTGACTGATAGCTAACAGCCTAAAGCTGCCTCTGAATCTGAAGAAATTGAAGAATTTTGTGAACATTCGGCAGTTTGCTCCCTTAGAACCGCTGATGAAAAGCTTGTCAGCGATTCGGATTTTGCAAAATCTGAATCAATTCAACTTCAACCGGTCACTCAACCAATCCATCCGGTCCGTTTGAATGATGTCATGTTCCATATCGTGATCGGAAGTATAGGTGGCAAGTCGTTTGGGTTCCGGTGCAGCCATATAAAACTCAATCGCTGTTTCGCGTGGCACATAACCGTCATCTTCACCAAATTGGAAGAAGAACGCCGCGTCTTTAACTGTCGAAATCATTTTCAGGGGATCAACCGAACCAATTTGGGCTTGGTAAGCCACCAACTTATCGCCCTCAAGTGCGTTGTTGAAGACAAACCAGTCGTAGAAACGTGGCGTTCCCGCAATCAACACATACGATTGCACCCGTGTTTCGGTCGCCGCCATCACCGAGCCGTACATCGCCCCGAAATCATGTCCAACATAAGCAATCCGTTTGGGATTTACCCCCGGTTGTGAAAGGAGTACATCCAATCCACGTCGCAGCGCCACCACCTGATGAATTACGTCTTGATAATCGCCGTCTTGCTTTCGCACATTGAACCATTTGGGGTCTGACCACATGGTGGATACCAACAGCGAAACCGTACCTTTTTCAGCCATCTTGACCGCCTCATCCACAAATTGGGTGCGGTTCGAGGTCTTGGCTTTCGGTTCATACCAGTGAACATAAAGCACCCCTGCGTAATCTGTACCGCTGGCCGTTGGCACAATCAGGTAGGCGCTTATCGGCTGCTCGGTGCCGGGGCTGGTGAACGTAATATCACGGATGATGACATCGCCGCGCGTTTCGCTGCCTACATCTTTAATCTCCAGCGGGGCATTCTGGTCATATGCAAACACGGTAGCAATCTCCTTAGGTGAAAGCGGAGTAGTCGGGGTAGCATCTTGGGCAAATATGGGATTAAGACTCAAAGTGAGTATGATGCTCAAACAAAAAGTCGCCAGTAAGCATTTCAGTATTTTACGCATGGTTGACTCCATTTCGCATAGCTACTGAGAATACTGGCGACACTTCTCACACGTTCAAGATTGAACTTTAATGCCCAAAAACTTGTAAGCCTCTCCATAGGTGACTTTAAGGTAATCAGAGTTACTGTTGGATAATCGCTTTGTAGGGGCGCAAGGCTTTGCGCCCTCTAACCCGATATTAGGGCTTAAAGGTTTGATCTGGCTTTGCCGGTACAGTTTCATCAAACAACCATTGGTTTAAAAAAGGCTGTAAATCTTCGCCGCTAATTTCCGTAGCTAGGCTGATGAAATCAGTCGTAGATGTGTTTCCATATTTGAAGCGGTCATAATAGGTGTTCATGATCTTGAAGAAAAGTTCATCACCGACTTTTAGCCGCAGCGCGTGTAAAGTCCATGCGCCCCTTAGATATACACCTTCGTTGAATAAATCCTCTTTAGGAGGCGCTCCCGGTGGAACATAGCGTGTCCCTTGGCTAGCAATGATGGTGTAGTAGGTGTTCATCTGCCGGACGAGCGCATTTTGGCCTTTGGAATGTTCCAACCACAGCATACTGGCATAGGTCGCAAATCCTTCGTTCAGCCACACATCTTTCCATTGGGTCAGGCTTACACTGTCACCAAACCATTGATGTGCCAATTCGTGGGCGATGACCGTTTCAGCGTCCGTTTGCCCGACCAGAACATCCTTCCCGAATAAGATGAGTGTTTGGGTTTCCAGAGCAAAACTGAGTCTGGTATCGGCAACGACAGCGCCTGCCGCTTCGAAGGGATAAGCGCCGAAAACCGTTTCGTAATAGGCAATCATATCCGGGAAATCAGCAAACGTTTTGGTTAAACTGTCTGCCTGATCTGCCGGAAAGTAATGACGGATCGGTAGTTCATGTGGCCCGACGGTGGTTACTCGCTTGAATTTGGCGATGTTCACCGTCGCCAAATAACTGGCCATTTCATCACGGGTTTCCCATGTATAAGTCGTGGTCGGGTCAGGGTTATCCACCACTTGCTGCTGCTGACCGTTCGCCGCTACCACATAAGCATCCGGCACGGTGATTTTAAAAGTGTAAGTGGCCTTATCCAACGGATGATCATTGACCGGATACCAATAAGCCGCTCCGTCCGGTTCACTCGCGACATAAACCCCATTCGGGTAACGTGTCCAACCGCGCGCAAATACATCATAATATCCGGCTACGTTGTCCCCCGGAACACCGCTGTAACTAACAACGATCTCAAACGTTTCGTCCTGTTTGAGTCGGATCGTGGGGGTGATTTCGAGTTCTCGCCCCTCACGGGTATAGTCTGCATTTTTGCCTTCGACGAGGATATTGGAAATCGTAAAACCCTCGAAGTCAAGGTTGAAGCGCGTGAGGTCGTTATAGGCCTTAGCCCGTATCGTGACCGTTCCATCTAGCTTGTTGGTGATGTCGTCCCATGTCAAATCGAGGGTGTAATGTTCAGCATCATAGCCGCCATTGCCCAAGTCAGGGAAATATGAGTCGCCTAAACCAGCAGCGCCTTGTGTGGAATTATTTTGCGCCGTTGTTAGTCCGATTGATAACCATAACACACAAAAGATGACGCTTATCTTTTTCATCATCACCTCCAATTTTCACTATCATATTACACGCTGTTGAAGCGGCGTGCGACTTCAGCCAATTGAAATCACTTTATACTCATGTACAATGTTGAGGGTACAAACTTAATTAGGCGGAGGTTCATTTGCGAGTAAGACGTTCGCCTCGTCGAGGTGTGCCAATAGGGATATGTGGTTGTTTAGTCTCAGCACTCTTGATTGTTGTGGTTCTGGCTGTGGGTGTCGTGTTTATTTTCCTACGGTCGCCCAATTTGGCACTTTTGGTTGCCGGATTTAAGCCTGAAGGCAGCACGGCACAGGTGTTTGCCGGTCAGCCGAATACACCACCCGTTCAATTAGAAAATCCGGTAAATCCACCGCAAGCGGTCGTTAATTTGGGTTCGTCCGGCTCACAAGTCCTGCCGGCAGGTAACGTCCAAACAGGTACAATTAACGGTAGTGCAGCCGCAACCGTTTCCTTTTCTGAGAATGATCTCATGAATCTGTGTGTTCAACGAACAACTTTCTGTTCAAACACTAATCCGCAATATCGGAATGTGAAGGTTGATTTACAGCCGGATGGCGGAATTGTATACGCTGATGTCACCGTGCCGGAACTAGGCTCAGCCCAAACTGTTGGCGTGGCCCTGAAGCTGGATGCGTCTCATCGTCAGTTCAATGTGGTGGGCGTTGATGTTGGTGGTACATTGTATGGCTTACCCAGCGGTGAACTCGGTCAACGGGTGCAGGATATTGCTGCCAAAGCCAATGAACTGCTGCAAGTCGCCACTTTGGATGTCAGCGGCGGGGTTTATAATCTCTCAGATATTCGTATCGACTCGAATTCTATTACCTTTGTGATGCGATAACGATGGCACGGAAACCGCTCGCTGAAGCCCAATGGCGTACCTTGCGCGACGAAATGCGTGAGGTCATGGTCGAAACTGCACGGCAGGGGCAGCTTATTACTTACTCCGAACTGTGCGCGCAGTTGAAGACAGCATATCTTCATTATCACTCGCCTCAAATCGTCAAACTGCTGGATGAAATTGGCATGATCGAGCGTGATGCTGGACGACCGATTTTACCGGCAGTCGTGGTTGGCAAGCAGAGTGGTATTCCGGGCGCGGGATACTTCAGGATTGCCGGTGAAGAACATGGGGATGCAGAAGGCAGTGTTGATCCGACGGCCAATTGGGAAGCAGATTTACAGGCAGTCTTTGACTATTGGAGTGTACACTAACTATGAAAATCTTAGTGACCGGCGCGGCTGGACGGTTGGGCAGCAAACTGTTGACGGTATTGGCGGCTAGCGGACATGAGGTGATTGGCGCGGATATTGTTGGCGATAATGTCTCGCGCTTGGACATTGGTGACTTTGAAGCCACTCGCGATTTTGTTGATAATTTACGCCCCGACGCGATTATTCATCCTGCCGCATGGACGGATGTTGATGGTTGCGCCAAAGACCCTGAGAAAGCCATTGCCATTAATGGTTTTGGTACGCAGCATGTCGCGTTAGCCGCTGCAAACATCGGTGCGTCAGTTCTGTACATCAGCAGCAATGAAGTGTTTGACGGTATCGCAGGCCGTGCCTATCGGGAATATGACATTACCAATCCCATCAACCCCTATGGTTACAGTAAGTGGGTTGGCGAACGGTCGCTGGTCAACATCAACCCGAAGCATTATATTGTTCGCACAGCGTGGCTTTTCGCACACGGCGGCAAGAATTTTATTCAGGCGATTTTGAACGCGGCACAGGCAGGCAAACGCTTGCGAGTCGTCAGCGACGAAATCGGCAACCCAACTTATAATGACGATTTGGCAGAAGCCATTAGTAAGCTGATCATCACCGGACGTTACGGCATTTATCATTTCGTGAATGAGGGAGCTTGTTCGCGTTATGAATTCGCCCGTTACTTCCTCAACAAAGCTGGTTTCAAAGATACACCTGCCGAGAAAATCAGCGCTGCTGAATGGCCGCGTGCTTCTCTGCCGCCCGCCTATGCCAGCATGACCAATTTAGCCGGAAAGCATATCGGTATCACCCTGCGTCCGTGGCAAGAAGCCGTTGATGATTTCCTCGCTAAAGAGGGTTTAACGCAGTGAGTGGGGCGTCATCAATCCGGTTACGGGCATGTGTTGTGGTAATCGAGGATGGCAAAATTTTACTGGTGCCACACTTTAATACAGATGTTGGCCCGATACAGTGGCATATCCCCGGTGGTGGCGTTGAATTCGGCGAGACCTTACAACAAGCCGCCATTCGTGAGTTTGCTGAGGAAACAGGCTTGCAAGTCGAATGTAGTGAATTTCTAGGCATTTACGAAAATATTAAGCCGGATGGGTCATGGCACAGTGTTAGTTTTGCCTTTTGGGGAAAGGTTGTCGGCGGCACAATTCAATCTGAGATGTCATCTTATGGCGAACGTCGCGCCCAATGGTTTACTCCTGAAGAAGTACATGAGCTAAAATATCATCCACCTGCTTTTGTCGATAGAGCATTGGCATCTCTAAAACATTAATTTTAACCCCTCAAATCCTGAATAACTAAGAAAAATCTCCCTTTGGAAAACTCAGCACTCAGTACTCAGTACCCAGCACTTCTCTCCATCGTCATTCCCAATTGGAATGGAGCGAAATTTTTACCTACCTGTCTTGATGCGTTGGGACGACAAACCTATCCCAATATTGAAGTCATCATTGCCGACAATGCCTCAGTTGATGTCTCTCAAGCGTTACTTCGAAGTCAATACCCACAAGTTAAGCTCGTCCAACTGACGAAAAACGAAGGCTTCACCGGCGCATGTAACGCGGGCATACGTGCGGCAGCTGGTGACTATATCGCGCTGCTCAACAACGATACTGAAGTCGATGAGGGATGGGCGGCAGCGGTAGTTGAGGCTTTCGAACGCCACCCCGAAATCGGCATTGTCGCCAGCAAAATGCTCTTGTTCGACAAGCGCGACCATATTCACACGGCGGGTGACTATTTCACTGTCGATGGACGCGCAGGTAACCGGGGTGTTTGGCAGCAGGATACAGGCCAATTTGATCAAGAGGAGTACGTCTTTAGTGCTTGTGGTGGCTCATCCGTTTACCGCAAAACCTTACTCGACAGAATTGGCCTGCTGGACGATGATTTTTTCTTTTCCCTCGAGGATATAGATTTGGCGTGGCGAGCGCAGCTTACAGGTTGGCGCTGTCTTTACACGCCAAAAGCCATCGTGTACCATCATTTGTCGGCAACTGGAGGAGGCGTAACAGCCAGCTACTACGACGGTCGCAATTTGATTTTTGTCCTTGTTAAAAATTATCCGGCAGCACTCTGGCGCAAATATGGCGGGAAAGTGCTGCAGTCACAACTGAAATTGGCGCTTGAAGCACTGCGTGCATGGCGTGGCGCAGCGGCGAGGGCGCGCTTGCGTGGGATGTGGGCTGGTTTGTGGCAGTTACCACGCATGTGGCGCAAACGAGGTCAGATTCAGAAAATGCGTACCGTACCAGTTGATATACTCGAATCGATGCTCTGGCCGCCCCAATGACCAAAGCGCCGTTACTCAATGCATCGTAAGGACGATAGGACAATTGAACCAACATAAACCGCCGCTGCTGTCGATTGTGATTCCGACGCATAATGAAGAATTCCGCTTACCGCCTAGCCTCGAAAAGATTGACGCCTTCCTTAAAACACAACCTTATGAAGCTGAAGTTATCATTGTCGAAAATGGCAGCATGGATCGCACTGTTGAAGTTTCCAAAGCATTTGCCATTGACCATCCTTATGTACGGGTGATCGAAGCGGCAGTTCGGGGTAAAGGGTTGGCGGTAAAGGAGGGGATGCTGGTCGCCAAAGGGGACTATCGCTTTATCTGTGACGCTGATCTGTCAATGCGAATTGAGGATATTGTTCAGTTCTTGCCACCAGCCAGCGGTGACGCTGATGTGATAATCGCTAGCCGTGAAGGAGTTGGTGCAAAACGTGTCAATGAGCCGCCGTTCCGGCACTTTATTGGTCGTATCAACAACTTAATTATTAAACTCACCGCGGTCAACGGTTTCGAAGATACGCAGTGCGGGTTTAAAATGTTTACTCGTGAGGCCGCTGAAGATCTTTTTCGTGTGCAGCAAATGATCGGAATCGGCTTTGACATCGAGCTTTTGTTCGTTGCCAAGAAACGCGGTTATAAGATCAAGCAAGTGCCGATTACATGGTATTTTGATGCGGACAGCCGGATGCGTATTGTGGGCGATTCGCTTAATCTCTTGGTCGAAATCTGGCAAATTCGCCGGAATTGGTTTTGGGGAGTCTATGCCAAAAGAGAGACGAGCTAATATGACCGCTGGCCTTCAGTTTGAGGAAGGGTGCTGGATCGCAGGCTACAGGCAGGTCTTCGGCGTGGATGAAGTTGGACGCGGTACATGGGCCGGGCCAGTTGTTGCCGGAGCTGTTTGCCTGCCCAATGATCGCCTCGATTTGCAGACTGTGCTTAAAGGCGTGCGTGACAGTAAACAGATGACTCCACGCCAGCGCGAAAGTTTAGTCGAATGTATCAAAGAAACATCTGTCGCGTGGGGGATCGGCAGTGCTACCAGCGGCGAAATTGATGCGTTTGGTATAGTTCCTGCTACACGCCTTGCCATGGAACGGGCTATAAAAGAAACAAAACTTCAACCGGATTATCTCTTACTTGACTCGATCAAATGGCTTGATTCTGAACACATTCCCTATCGCAGTATCGTCCGTGGTGACACACTTTCTTTAAGTATTGCTTCCGCCAGCGTCTTGGCAAAAGTTTGGCGAGATGATTACATGCGCCAATTGGATAAACATTACCCGAAGTATTTTTTCGGTCAGCACAAGGGCTATGGCACTGCCAAACATGCTGCTGCTTTACATGAGTTTGGTGCCTGTGATGAACATCGTCAATCATTTGCGCCCTTACGACACCTTGCCGCTGAGACAAACTCGTGAAATTGGCGCTCGTTCACGATTGGCTCAATCAAATCGGCGGCGCGGAAGACGTACTGGATGCGCTGGTCAAGCTCTATCCATCTTCACCGCTTTACACCAGTATCTACGCGCCAGAATTGATGCCAGCCCATTACCGCAATTGGGATATTCATACGCTGTGGCTTGATAAACTGCCGGGTATTCATAATCATCACCAGCCGTACTTGCCGCTTTATCCAATTGGCTGGGGCGGGCTGGATTTATCGGATTACGATGTGGTACTGAGTAATAAAAGCGGTTTTTGTCACGGTTTCCAGCATGGCGCAAATACCCTTCACATTTGTTACTGTCTTGCGCCCACCCGTTATATCTGGCAGTTGGAAAGTTATATTGCCCGAGAAGGCTTAGGTAAACCGGTGCTTGCAGCTTTGCGTCCTCTCATTGCTGGTATGAAGCGTTGGGATTACGCTGCTGCCCAACGAGTCAATCACTTTATATCTATCTCTAGCGATATCCAGCAGCGCATCAAAACCTATTACAATCGCGACTCGGTGATTATCTTCCCACCAGTTGATACCACTCGCTTTCAGCCTGTCGCGCAGGATCAAGTTGAAGATTATTACCTGATTGTCTCCCGACTTATTCCTTATAAACGGATTGATTTGGCAGTTCAAGCTGCGACCCGTTTGGGTGTGAAGCTCAAGATCGGTGGCAAAGGCCGCGATATGGAACGGCTAAAGGCGCTGGCAGGGCCAACGGTTGAGTTTTTGGGTTATGTGCCGGACGAAACACTGCCGGGATTGATGGCGCGATGCAAAGCATTTTTATTTCCCGGCTTTGAGGACTTCGGCATTACTCCGGTTCAGGCGCAGGCCGCAGGTCGTCCTGTTATTGCTTATGGTGGCGGCGGTGCATTGGATACGGTGATTCCCGGCAAGACAGGTGAACTGTTTAGCGAATTGACGGTCGATAGTCTGCTAAACGTCATGCAGTCATTTGACGATTCCCGCTACAATCCGTCTGAGATTCGAACCCACGCTTTGCGCTTCGATACTCAAGTATTCAACAAGCAAATTACAAGCTTTGTCGATAATGAATGGTCAAAGTTTCAGGAAGCCGGTTTGGTTGGTGTAAAATAAATGCGCACGAATTTGACGGAACTTAAAGGTCATTTAGAAACATGGAATTGATACTCTTTTTTCGAGTTTTACTCCGGCGCTGGTGGTTAGTGCTTATTCCGGTTGTGATTGTCGCCGCGTTTACTATTCCACAATGGCTGCGTGAACGCTCGACTGCGGGTGGTGGATATACTGTCACTCTGCGCTATACGGCTGCGCAATCCGCTTCGAACGTGACCCCTCGTGATGGCGATTATCAGGATGTTTGGCTGGCTTCCGAGTTAGCAGTCAATGCGCTCACCGATTGGGTGCGGAGCAGCAGCTTTGAGGACGAGATTATCAAAAAAGTACCAGACCTAAACGCGACTGGTTTTGGAGTGGCGGCGGATAATAAACGCAGCATCGGTCAGTTGATTATGAGCTATCCCGATGAAAAAGCATTAGCGTCTATCACACAGGCTGCAATAGATGTGATGAAAACCCAAGCCCAAAATTATTTTCCGCAGTTGGGTGGGCAACCCGCGCAGGTCACATTCCTTGATTCGCCTGTGATTACAGCCGCTCCGCCACCAATCGCCAACCGTTTTGCGCCTTTTATTCGGATAGCGCTGGGATTGTTAGGGGGGATGGGTCTAGCCTTCCTGTGGGAATATCTTGATCCATTTGTGTATAGGCGTGATCAAATCGAGGCAGTTGGCTTGCCTGTATTGGCCAGTATTCCGAAAAAGTAAAAGTAGTATCGGACGAGTTTCAATGTTGAAAGCGATCAAGTTGTTATTTGATCGCTTTTTGTTTGTTTAGCCGGCTGACTCATCTTGAGGGTAGGATTCGTTCTCGGCGTAGTGGGCACGCAGTTCCTGCGAATGGAAGTACCAAGCGGCGGCTAAAGTCACGCCGCTAAATATGCCGCCGAGCAGTATTCCGACGATAACGGCTTGAATAGGCAAGTTATTTTGAGCCAACGAAATCAACACCATGACAATCATGCTGACCACGACACCCACTGTAGCCGTGACCCCCGGTGGGAACCATGCCCGTCGAATGGATATATACATGCCCGCAAGTACCAACGCAAAAACCACAAATAGGAGAAGTGCTGAGCCTTGCATACCATTTCCCTCTCTACATCATCTGCAATATTGCCCCAATTGGCAATTTGTTGGGGAACTCAAACCCCAACAGCATTGTTTTGTTGAAGCTTCATTCTATTGAACATTCTATAACGGTTCGGTGCATGGTGACATAACAATTCTTTCCTACAAGCGGTTTAATCGTTGCGTAAAGTTGATTGTGAAGCCACCCTTTAATACCTTAGTTTCAGTCTAGCAGATTTGCGAGTACGCGAGGTTGCAGTCAGAATAGGGCTTTGATAGAAAATCTTTATGTGAAGGATCGAAATATGTCGAATTTATTTGACTTAACCGGAAAAGTAGCCATTGTGACCGGTGCGTCACGGGGTATCGGTCAAGCCATTGCCGAACGATACGCCGAGGCTGGCGCGAAGGTGGTCATTAGCAGCCGGAAACAAGAAGGTCTGGAGGCGGTTGCGCAGGCTATCACCAAAAAAGGTGGTACGGCTTTGGCTGTACCTGCTCACAATGGACAAAAAGATGCTCTACAGACCCTCGTACAAGCGACTATTAATGCCTTTGGTCGCGTCGATATTCTGGTGAATAATGCCGCGACCAATCCCCATTTTGGGACGTTGTTGGAGGCCGAGGACAGCCTTTGGCAGAAAACCATTGAAGTCAACATTATGGGCAATATGTGGCTGACACAGGCAGTAGTCAAGCATATGAAAGCCCAAGGGGGAGGCAAGATTATCAATGTCGCCTCGATCAATGGCATACGACCGGGACGGATGCAGGGTATCTACAGCATGACCAAGGCCGCCATTATCAGCTTGACACAGACCTTAGCGATAGAATTGGCTGGCGACAATATTCAGGTAAATGCTATTGCGCCGGGATTGGTACAGACCAAGTTCGCTAGTGCCATTTGGGCGAATGATGATCTTCTGACTGAAATTCTGCGCCGCACACCTGCCGGACGTATTGGACAGCCGGATGACATCGCCGGTATTGCGATCTATTTGGCCTCAGGTGCGTCTTCATTTGCCACCGGGCAGACATTTGTCGTCGATGGCGGTGTCACATTGGGAAGCATTTAATGCCGAGTATTTTGCTGGACTGAACTTATAACACTTCCAACTGCATTTCGGCGGCACGGGCTGCGTCGTCTACCATGCCCAAGCGTGTGAAAATGATCATTGCCAGTTGGAGCTTGCGGGCAGCGGCCATTTTGCGGCCATTTCGTGCAAGGCTGATAGCATGAGCAAACATCGTTCGTGCGATTTCACCCTCTGCATGGATTTCTTGGAACGCGTCATTGGCTGCCTGAAAATAGTGATTGGCAGCGTTGACAAAGCGTTTATCCATTGGGGGAACACCTGCTGCACTGATGATTTCTGCCAGCGCTCGGTACGAGTAACCTTTTTCAAAGGCTTGCGGTGTTCGTTGTGATATTTCATAGGCTTTAATGGCTGTTTCCCACGCCATCCCATAACGCTCTCGTTGGATGTATAGGCGTGTGAGCGCCAGATTGACTTCACAAAGTAAGACTGTGCGGTCATCAACATCCACCGGTATTTGTTCAGCTAGCAGCGCACCGGCAACCAGATCAGTTTGGGCTGCATCCAAGCGTTTCATACTCAGCCATGCTTGCCCGCGATAAGTTAATGCAAAGGCTTGGTTTTCAATATCTTTTTCGGCATTAAAGGCTTCATAGGCTTTACCATATAGGGTGAGTGCGCGCTTGAAGTCTCCCTTATTGCGATAAGACTCGCCAATGTTCATGTCGCAAATCGCTGCCCGATTTGTATTCTTGACTTGGTTGTAAGCCGCTCGTGCCCGTTCAAAATGGTGAATGCTGACGTTCAGGTTGCCTCTTACGACTTCCATGTAGCCGATGATCTGTTCGACACGTCCTTGGTCAGCTAAATGTCCACGTATACTGGCATCTTGCGTCAGAAGTGAAAGCATATGACGCGCTTCGGGATATGGTAGTTTTCCACCTTCCCATTGGTAGGTCACATCAAGGCACTTCGCTTGAAAGTCAGCCGTTGGCTCACGATCAAGCACGATAGTTATGGTCACAACAATTACTCAACAATCTTTAAGAAAGGTTAAACGAAAGCCTAGAATTATAAGTTGGGTAAAGTGTCATTACAACGCATTTTGCGATATTTGTTAACTATGCTATTTTCACCGAACTTCAAACTCGTCACGCTTCTTGCTAGGCAGTATAATTAACGGGAATTTGCATAAATATGGATTGGAAAAGGAATTATGGCAGATAGCAGCATACAAGAATTGCGGTCGCAAGTTGATGTAATTAACTTACAAATTTTGGAACTCTTGAACAAACGGGCGGTTCTAGCTTCAGATATTGGTAAGCTTCAACAGCAAGCAGGGACAACATTTTACGATCCTCAACGAGAATCGCAGATGTTGACCGCGCTCGAACAAAATAATAAAGGTCCTTTTAGTAACGAGACGGTAAAAGCACTTTTTAAAGAAATATTTCGGGCATCATTAGCCTTAGAAGAAAAAGAGTCTAAGGCCAAAATATTGGTTCAGCGCAAAACAGCCGACGAGCGTACCATCATTACTCTGCCAGATGGCGTGACCAAAATTGGAGATGGCGGCTTTGCGATTATTAGCGGCCCGTGCGCGGTTGAAAGCTACGAAGAAATGGACGAAACCGCCGCTGTCCTTGCCAAGCGCGGTGTTAAGATTTTGCGCGGTATGGTCTTTAAGCCCCGTACCTCACCTTATGACTATCAAGGTATGGGCGAACCCGGTTTGAAGATTGCCCGTCAGGTGGCGAACAAGTACAACATGTTCATCACCAGCGAAATTATGGATGCTAGCCAGATTCCGATGATGTCGGATTACGTCGATATTTTCTGGGTTGGCGCGCGCAACATGCAGAACAGCTTCTTGCTCAAGGCAATGGGGCAGGTACGCCAGCCTGTTATCCTCAAACGCGGTTTATCTGCAACCTTGGAAGAATTCCTGTATGCTGCTGAGTATATTGTCAGCAGTGGTAATCCTAACGTCATCTTAATTGAGCGTGGTATCCGTACCTTTGAAAAAGCCACCCGTAACACCCTCGATATTGGCGGCGTAGCGGTCATGAAGTTGGAAAGTCACTTGCCGATCATCGTCGATATTTCGCACTCAGCCGGTCGGCGTGATATTGCCGTGCCGCTTGCCCGTGTAGCCAAAGCCAGCGGTGCGGATGGTTTGATGGTCGAAGTGCATCCCAACCCGCCAGTAGCCATGAGCGACGCTAAACAACAGCTTTATTTCCACCAGTTTAACGAGGTCATGGACAGCATCGAACATCTCAACGTCAACAGCGAGTCTGTCGTCGCTAAATGAGTTTGCGTCCCTCACTAAAAAAGTTACTCGGTCGGGGCGAAGCATCTGCCCCGACCATCCCCTCAGACTTAAATATCACCATTCGTCGTCAACATCGCCGCAGTTTGATGATGCGTCCTGTTCCCGGTGGTTTTGAGGTTTATATCCCCCGTTGGATGCGTCCTGATAATCCCAAAGTGACCGAGTTCATTCATAGTGCCTTACAAAAATTGGGCACTGAACCACCACCCATTCCAGCCGAACAAACCAGCCGTGAACAAATCATTGCGATGGTCAATATATGGGCAGAACGCATGGAATTGCAACCTAAGCGCATCAGTTTCCGAGATATGAGGCGCAAGTGGGGTTCGTGTTCCAGCCGTGAGAATATCACGCTGAGTACACGCCTAACATGGGTTGCACCACATCTCGCTGAGTATGTGGTGGTGCATGAGTTGGTACACTTGCGGGTATTCAATCACGGGAAAGAATTCAAAGCGATGATGAGCCAGTATATGCCCGACTGGAAATCACGGGAAAAAGAATTGAACGCGGTGCGGTTTTAACAGCAAATCTTATTTAACTGCAAATAGGAGCACGGCAATTTTTGTCTACGATAAATACAAGAAACAAAAACATAAGAATGCCGAACCCAAAAAGCGAATACCCAAAAACTTTACGAATCGACCATATTGAGCTGTCTATGGGCTGATTTGAGTATTTTGTAACTCTTAGTGATACTAGCGTAATCAAAGACAATACGACTGCGGGAACCAATCCGCATAGGAAAGAGATCATAGCTTGTCTGACTAACCAATTTGCATTGTCCAAATTTAATTACCACTTGTTAGCAATAGGTCTATTTGTTTACTCTACCTCAAAAAGCCTAAGCAGTTTCAGCGCGACCTGTAAGTTCATGCGTGTGAGTGGATCGCCGAGATCAACTTCATACAGCGTTTTAAGCCGGTCAAGCCGATAATTGAGGGTGCTGCGATGAATATGTAAGGTTTCGGCGGTTTGAACCCCATTGCCACCCGCATCAAGATACCCTTCGAGGGTATCAAAGAGATCGGTTTCGCCTGCTTCTAAGAGCCGTCGTAAAATTGGAACATATAAATTGGTGGTTAGCGTGTCTTTACCCGCCCGATAGAGCGTGTGAATATAGCCTAAATCGTCGAAAAACACGGCACTGCTTTCGTTATGTAAACGACGTGTGATATGCAGTAATTCCCGGCATTGATGGTGAGCTGTGCGAACATCATCTGCACCTTGTTGTGTTCCACTCACTCCGACACGGAAATTTAGACTGCCGTTCACCTCGGCCTGTATTTGGCTAATCATCTGATGCACAGCTTGATCGGCTTGCGTAAGGATGACGACTTCGCCAGCGAATTGACCGACAACTGCTCGCCAACCGTGCAGTCCCGCTAAGCGATTCACACGCCGGTAAAGTTGAAGCATTCGCTGTGTGTTGCGTTCGCTAGTTTCTATAACCAACATGACGTACTTGCCCGATAAATCGAGGCCATAACGCAGTGCTTGGTCGCTGAGAATGACTTCACGCCCCGATTCACTTTGGATCAATTGGGAGAGCAAATTGCCTTTAAGCGACGCTTCGGCACTTTGCACCGACTCTTGATAAAGCATCATGAGAGCGGCCACAGTCGCGCCGATATTGATAGCGATGCTATCCAATTCGGTTAATGGACGGTCGTCAGCGATTATCCACACGTAGCCGTAAATATCGCCGTGAACAACAATAGGCGCGAGAATGCGTTCGAGTTCCAACCCGACATCTGGCATCTGTGGGATATACACTGGTCGTAGAGTTTGCCGAATTTCCGGCAGAATACCACGTTCTTCGAGCGCCGACACCAAGCGTGGATCGGTGCGGCCTTCGCTGACGGTAAAACGTCGTGCTTCATCGACTGCCGCAACATTTGCGCTGGCGAGAATTTCAAAGCGCTCGTTTTCGATACTGATGGATTGACCGAGCAAACCAGCCATGCGTGACGCAAGCTGTTTGAGATCGCCGCCATCGAGTACCAATTGCGTTAAACGCTGTTGGATGTCGAGTGCACCCGTGACCATCGCCATATTTTCTTCAGCAATGCGTTCATTAGCGGCTTTCACCATGTCGATGAACGGCTGTTGATAAGAAATTTCAATGAGTGGGAAATCTTTTTGGTCAGCCAATTCACGCAAATCATCGGAGGCATGGTCAATGTAGCGTCCGACGCTGAGGACTAGGCCAACGACGCCTTTTTCAGCCATTTGCTGGATATATAGACGCTGTTCCTCAGGGTTGACTGGAATGTTATGTCCGGTGGTCAAAACCAACTCGCCGCCGCGCATCCAACGCGGAGCATCCGGTACACTGGCAACGTGTACCCACGCAATTGCTTTATCCAGCCCTTTTTGACCTGCGACGAGCTGCGCACCAGAAAACTGATCTAACTTTAAGACTTCGGATACCGTTAGCATGATTCGGTTCTACATTCAATTAAACAAAAGGCGAGTCTGAAATCTCAGCCCGCCCTCAAAAACCTTATGCTATTGTATCATGTCTTGATGCCATATTTGCACCTCAGACAAGCTTTCTTCAGTCTTCAATTGTTACAGGAAGATATGGCACTGCATCCTGTTTTAGTAACACACATCGGGCAGGGTAGCGCACGGGTCTTGCGGTGTTTCACCGTAGCGAATTTCAAAATGCAAATGTGGGCCGGATGAATTGCCGGTACTGCCAACACCACCAATGACTGAACCCGCTGGAATGAGTTGACCGCAGCGTACTGCGATTGAACTTAGGTGTCCGTAGAGGGTAAGGAATGGGCCGTGTGCCAGCACGATTAAGTTGCCATAACCCCATGAATTCCATCCGGCGAAAATCACTGCGCCGCTATTAGCTGCACGGACAGCCGTACCGGGAGGGGCTGCACGGTCAACACCTGTGTGAATAGTCGAAAAACCGCGTACATAGGTGCCGTTGGGCAGCGGGTTGATCCATGCTGCGCCGCCGCCGGGATTTTGCACGTTGCCGCAGCTTCCCGGATCGCCCGGAGCAAATCCTGTGACAAAGCCCTGACGTGCCGTATCACCCGAGTTATCAACAGTTACACCGGGATTCCACGTAATATCCTCCCCTTTACCGCCGGGAATAAAGATATATGAACCACTAAGCGGTACCGTGTCGGGTGTTGCGCCCGAAAGATCATTGTATTCCGAGTCAATGACGGCATAAGGATCATTGACCTTGTAAGCTTCCGCCCACTCTTTAATTGTTTTTGTGCCAACCACTTGCAAATAAACGCCATCTATCGGCGGAATGTTTAGAACATCACCGGGGCGCAGCACCAGAGCAAAACGCCGATTGTTCGACCATGCAATTGTTTCCGGCGCGAGTTTAAACCGTTCTGCAATGGTGTAAATGGTATCGCCTGTGGCAGCCGTATACTGAATGACCTCGCTGCGAGGACGATCTTGCTTAATAAATGTAAATGGACTGAGGTTGTCACGCTGGACAATGAGCGGATTGCTGATGTCCAAGTTTTGTGGTGTCGCCTGAAGCAGGGAAACAACCATATCAGGGCTAATAGTTGGCGCGCCATCGGGAACGAATACTGGCACAGGTGTTGCCTGTACGAGTGTATTGGTTGGAATGACAGTTGCACCAATAGCGTTATCAGCGGTGGGTGCAAGTGAAGTCGGTGGTATCTGCTTTTGTGGGCTGGGCATCATGAGCAGAATAGTGGTCGCTAGGGTGAGTATTGCGGCTCCGATTAAGCTGAGTAACCCAACCATCCGCCGCCATGGTGCAGTTGTGGACGATGGATCCAACTGTACCTTCCGTATGCTGATCGAGGGGTTGGTATCAGCCAACGGATCAATTGGTGGCTCATGAATATTCTTCGGATCAACCATAAACGTACTCCAATTATCATTACCTTTTGTCCCCCCACCGCGCAGAATGATAAACCCATTACCTGCTAGATAACAAGTCTGCTCATTTCCCTATTGCTTTTTCCGGTGCTTTATTTGCCTTTCCATTTCGGTGCTTGTTTGGTTAACATGGCCTCAATACCTGCTTCGAAATCTTGAGTGCGGATGAGGATACTTTGTGCCCAGCCTTCAAGTTGTAGTCCACGTTGGCTGTCGCCGATGTTATCAATGACACGTTTGGCATAACTGACTGCTAAAGGGGCGGCTTGTGCCAATTCATTCACCATAAGTTTGCCTTTTGCCGATAACTCGTCCTCTGAAACGACAGCGTTTAGAATGCTAAATCGTTCGGCATCATGTAAGTTGATGGTTTTGCCGGTCATAATGTATTCTTTGGCGCGGGCAACACCTACCAAACGTGTTAAACGAGTTGTCCCGCCGACATCAGGAATGATGCCCAAGCGCGTTTCCGGTAAGCCAATCTTTGTACCTTCAGCCGCGATTCTAAAGTCGCAGGCTAGAGCAATTTCGAATCCGAGTCCTAAACAATAGCCATGTAAAAGGGCGATGGTGGGTAAGCTGCAATGTTCAATCTTATTGGTCACGCTCTGGTACGCGGCAGTCAAAGGAAAGAGATTGTCACGCCAATTTTCCCCAAAATGGGCCGATGATTCAGCAAATGACGTGACATCAATGCCCGCTGAGAAACCCGTCCCTTCGCCGCGCATAAGGACGGCGCGAACATCTGCTATTTTTTCAGCCTCATCGATAGCGGCATCCAGTTCCATCATCATTGACCATGTAATGGCATTGCGTTTTTCAGGTCGATTTAAAATGATCTCAAAAATATTTTCGCGCTTTTGAGTCTGAATGAATGAAGTCATTTTTACTCCTTAACCAAAATCGAAACTTGTGTAAGTATAGTAGCGTGTGTCGGCAAAGACTAAAATGCAAACCCGTGCTTCCGAGTATAAATTGTTCTGAAGTGAAGGAGCGACAATGACCGCACCTGACCCTGATTACCTTAAGAACGAGCAGTACAAAGACGCGACACGTTTACAAGCGCGAGCACGCCTCCATGCAGATTACAGTCGTAATCCTTATGGTTGGTTTGAATGGCAGTTCGACCTTTATAAAGATTTGCCAGCCAATGCGCAAATACTTGAGTTGGGGGCAGGCGCGGGATGGCTATGGTTGAAAAATAGGCAGCATATTCCGGCAGGGTGGGATATTACCTTATCAGATTTTTCAGCGGGGATGGTAGAGGAACAGCACCAAAATTTAGCCAAGCTATCCAGACCCTTTCATTTTGCACAGACTGATATTCAAGCCATTGATTTTCCTGACCAAATCTTTGACGCAGTAATCGCTAATCACATGCTGTATCACGTACCTGACCGCGCTAAGGCTATTCGCGAAATGAGGCGTGTACTAAAACCCGGTGGCACCGTTTTTACAGCAACCAACGGTGAACGCCACTTACAGGAAATCCATAATTTGCTGGCGCGTTTTGGTTTTCAGCCCGGTGAATATCTCGAAGGGTTTGTGGCGGCTAAAGGTTACACTCTAGAGAATGCAGCCGACCAATTGCAAAACGCATTCGAGCATGTCGAATTGCATCGCTACGATGATGCCATCGTCTTGACCGAAGCCAAGCCCTTGATTGATTACATATTATCGTTTCCTATTCAACTAAGCGCTGAGCGTTCGCGCGCATTTAAAACCTTTGTTGAAGTCGAGTTTAATCGTACTGGTACGATGGATATTACCAAAGATATGGGTGTGCTTGTAGCTCGCTGACGGAGTCTGATCTATCTGAGGCAAATGATTACGGCGATGAAATGCAATGTGCTGCCGGTCATCACGAACAGATGCCAGAGTTCGTGGTATCCAATAAGGGGATGGAGGTTGGGTTTTTCTAAACCAAAGACCACAGCGCCAATCGCAAAGATGACACCGCTTACCACCAGAAAGATGACGGCTTCATCGGGGATCATTGCGATTACAGCGGGCGGGGCGATGAACACCACAGAAGCCATAAGCATGTAATAGAGAAGAGAGAATACTCCGGGTTTTGTCAAAAATAAAAGTTTGTAGACAATGCCGATTATGGCTAAGATCCACACCAATACCAGCAAAATCCAGCGCCATTCTCCTGTAATGACGGTCACACATATTGGTGTGTAACTGCCCGCGATCAACAGGTAGATTGCGGCGTGGTCAATGCGTTCCAACCACAATAGTTTTCTATCTGAGCCATGCGACAAATGATAGACGGCGCTGGCGCAGTATAACGTGATGAGGCTTACACCATATATCAAGGCGGACAGTAGTTTTACCGGGTTATTTCGGGTGATGAATATTAACCAGAGCATTGCGCCGGTTGAGAAAACAGCACCTGTTAGATGTGTAAAGCCATTTACCGGTTCACGAAAGCGCTGCATCATTGTGGGATGTTCTCCATGAATTCTCAACTGCGATACGTATCATCTCTCCTACGAAAAACGGATAAAATTTGTTCCAAATTGAATGGGACGGACTAAATTCTAGCTCCAACGGACAGGGTTGCCCGTTTCGACCGAGACCGTCAATATATCGGTGAGCGGTTGGAGAATATAGTCAAAATAATCAGTGTCAACTACGCGTTTTTCGACATGCATCAGACGAGGATATTCCTGTGTCGTACCAAATTCGGCGCGCTTGAATACACGCACGGGTGTGGTCGAGATAAATTTTTTGCCGGTATCCAGATCAGTGAATTCGAATTGGTCGGCACGGTCAAGTTCTTCAGAAGCAAGCTGCTGTTGTTCGATACGCATGGCGCGGAAAAGTTCACGGTTCAAATCCCAGACATCGCGAATGAAAAAACCCAATTCGTCAAAGCCCAGACGCAAACCGGTGCGTCCGTCCCAACTGAACAACCCTTCTTCACTTTGAGCAGTGGCTTGAATAATCTCTTTGGTATCCGAGTTGACAAGGAAGTTTTTGGAAACCCCATTTTGCGTCTTGAAGAAAGCAAGCTCAGCAAGTGCTTTTGCTGACTCAGCAGCCGGTGTTGTGCCGTGATTTTCGGACGGGAGCTGCTGGCGCAGTGTTAGGAAATGATCCCAACCCACTTGTTCCAAAGCGTCTACAAAGGCGCGATATTCGTTCCAGTCGGCAATATAGAGAGCAGCCATATCCATATAAGGGTGTTGGCAGCAGGTGGCTAACCAAGCATCAAAGTCATCAGATTTGGCAACATCATCGCCAGCGTAAATATGGACTGCCGGAAATCCATCTTCGTCAATATAAAAATCAGCAGGAAAAGGGCAGGGTGTGGTTTTGCCGATTTTATAACAGGTACACATTACACTAGCGTCAAGCCCCATGTCTTTTCCTCTCCGGTTGAGTGTTACGTCTAGTGTAACGGCGCTGTCAGGAATTACCAAATTTTTAAAACTGTGTAAAATGTACTTAGCAAACCGCTTGCAAGGTTTTCAACCTATAATGGCAAGTGTTTGTAAATTGATATATCACCCTTTGTTACGAACTGGGTGGTTAAGAAATAGGTTTACCAGATTTAAGTATATGCCGATTTAAGCCCCCATTTACTGGGGATAACGAGAAAGTCCAATTTAGTTATGCTTGTTTTTAACAAAACCACTGTTAATCTGACATTATATAGGACTTGTTTATGAATAACAGTTTTCTTGAACCGGGCGAGTTCCAATATGGGTGCTACAAGGTTCAGTATGTCGAATGGACAAACGAAGAATGGACAGGGACGGGTTTCTGGTTACAGGCTATCGTCACCAACCGTCGCCTGATGGTATTCCCTGAATTGGGTGTATATCCGCAGGATTACGAAACGATTGCGCCTGCGGAAATCAAGCGCGTGTGGAACGTTTCGTTGGCGGGACGCGACGGTATCTTAATACGGTTGGGCGATAACCGGTGCTTGCATCTGCTGGTCGATTGGAGCCAAGGCAGCAAACTGGTTCGCGATATTGATAAGATGTTAATCTCCCCGGTTAAGCCGCGTATCTCTCCCCGATTGCTATAAGTTGACAGGTAAGTTCAGCCTAAATACCGATTCGTTTTGGCACGTAGGCAGCGCTATAATTTGTAATATGTCATTTCTTGGTTGAAGGAACAAATTGTGTGGGATGAAAATGCGCTGCTGCTGCCGGGCGAATGCAAATTGGGACGCTATCACGTAGCGATTTTAAGGCGCACTTCTTCCGGTTGGGTTCCGACGACTCCGCCGGTAAACGTACTGGTCACGAATTACCGGCTTTTGCTGCACCCGCAGACGCGCCGCCAATATCAACCGGCTGTCATTCCCAGCACTTTCATCACCCACGTTAATAAAGCTGAGATGGGCTATCATCACGGTGTGCGCATCGGCCTAAAAAACGGGATGCGGTTATACATGACCATCAATTGGAGCGAGAACGAAGAGTTGACCGATACAGTTACCAAGATGTTAACGTCACCTATCGGTAATTCATTTATTCCACATCCCGCAGAAGAAGATTTGAACCGTCTAATCGAGTTCATCAGCCATATGTGAGCGCGATTACCTACACACTAAAAGAGCGATAGTTGCTTGGGCGGGCCGGGTGGAGGCTCGTTTTTATTGTTATTGGTATCTGGTTTGTCCGGTTTAGCGGAAGCGCCCCGCTGCGTTTTGACCTCTGCAATAACGTCCAATATCTTTTTAAAGTCTGCTTCCATTTGCGGTTCCAAAGTTGGGTTACGCAAGACGGCTGCCGGATGAAACAGCGGATAGTAAGCGCGTCCATCTTCGTATTTAGGCTTGCCATGAATTTGGGTGATTTTGCCGTTGGGGAAGTAGCGCGCCATGCTAAAGCGCCCCAGCGTAACGATGACCAATGGATCAATCACCTCAATTTGGCGGTCGAGATAGGGCTTGCAGGCAGCCATCTCATCCGGTAACGGATCGCGGTTATCAGGTGGGCGATGTTTAACCACGTTGGCGATAAACACCTGATTGCGGTTCAGGTTAATCAGCTTGAGCATCTTTTCTAAATAATTACCCGAACGACCGACAAAGGGCAGTCCTTTTTTATCTTCGTTAAAGCCCGGACCTTCACCAATAAACATAATCTCAGCATTGGGATCACCCGCCCCCGGTACGCCGTTGGTAGTACCTTCCCACAGGCGACAGGCTTTACAAGCGCGGACTTGAGCCGCGATCTCCGCGAGTACAGCGGCACGGTCTTGTGTCATGAGTGTGTCCTTTCGTCGTCATTCAGCAACCGACTCAAGCATAACAGGCGGGCATAGAAGCGCAAGTGCTGTGCAGCCTATGCATGGATGTCCATTTTACCGCTGAATTGACAATTTGTGTCGGCGGGATGCCCGGCTGATGGCGCTGAAATGGCGCAAGTGCAGCGAATGTCTCCCGTGTGTCCACCGCGTTGCAATTGTGGCAACTGCATGGCGGATATGAGGGAGCAATCCGCCGAAAATGCAAAAACGAAATACAAATGCATTTTTACCACAAAGACACAAAGAACACAGAGTTCAATGCGGAGAGTTTTAGAAAAGCGTTACAAAGACGTGACAAAATCTGATTTGACATCATTTTGATCCATTAGTCACCTTATTTAGAGTAGCAGAGAATGAGGTCGTTAGGGTGACATTTTGGAAGAACATTTTGTAACTTTTTCGAGCGTGCGGCGCAAACTTAATAAGGGTGCAATTCTACGAAGAAGTTGATCATTCGTTAGGGAACAGTTTGGTAACAAACCAGACACAAACTTTGTCGGTCAAAGTGGCAAATATTAAGCTTGTTTCCAACTTCACAAATTGTCGTTATACTTCGCCCATTTCAAATGATCGATTAGAAATATGAGGCTGATATGGCTGATTCTCCACCAGTTGCATTGGAGGTGCGCGGGCTAACAAAGCGCTTCCCCGGCGTGCTGGCAAATGATCACATCAACATCAAATTGCTAAAAGGGCAAGTGTTAGGTTTGCTCGGTGAAAACGGAGCCGGAAAATCGACACTGATGAACCTTATTTATGGGCTATACGCACCTGATGAAGGCGAAATATTGGTCAATGGGCAGGTGATTACGGTCAAGAATGCCAACGATGCCATTGCTGCGGGTATCGGGATGGTTCACCAGCACTTCCAATTAGTCCCAATCCTCAGCGTGACTGATAACATTATGTTGGGGAATGAATCCTTGAGCATTGGCGGATTTTTGAATCGGCGAGCAGCCCGCCAGCGGATTGTCGACATCTCAAAGCAATATGGGTTGGAAGTTGACCCTGATGCTCTGATTCAAGATTTGCCGGTTGGTGTTCAGCAGCGTGTCGAAATCATCAAGGCGTTGTATCGCAAATGTGACATTTTGATTTTGGATGAGCCGAGCGCGGTGTTAACCCCGCAAGAAACCGAAGGCTTGTTCGAAATCATGCGAACACTGCTTTCGCGGGGTGTGAGTATTATTTTCATCTCGCACAAACTAAAAGAGGTGCTGGAAATTTGTGACCAGATAACGGTTCTGCGCTTGGGGAAAGTGGCTGGTGAGGCCGACCCCAAGACCTCGACGGAGGAGTCGCTGGCCTCGATGATGGTTGGGCGCAGCGTACTGCTGGAAGTCGATAAAGGTGAATCCACGCTGGGCGAGGAAGTCCTGTCGATCAAAGATTTGTGTGTGCGCGATGACCGTAAGCTGTTAGCCGTCAATCATCTTTCGCTTGAAGTGCGCGGCGGCGAAATTCTTGGCGTGGCAGGTGTGCAAGGTAATGGTCAGACGGAATTGGTAGAAGCCATTACCGGACTGCGAACGGTGGAAAGTGGTCATATCATCATCCAGTACAAAGATCTCACACACGCTAATCCTCGCGAAGTGACCGAAGCTGGCGTTGCCCATGTTCCTGAAGACCGCCAGAAGAATGGCATGGTGGCGACGTTTCCCATCAAAGACAATCTGGTGCTGCAAAGTTATTATATCGGGCCGTACAGTGCCGGAATTCTGGCGAATGAAAAGGCTAAAGATGAACACGCCCGCGAATTGGTGAAGAAATACGATGTGCGAACACCGAGCATTTATACCAACATTGGTAATTTATCGGGTGGTAATCAACAAAAGGTGATTATTGCCCGCGAGTTTTCACGCGATAACCGTCTGCTAGTTGCCGCGCAGCCCACGCGCGGACTAGATGTTGGTTCGATTGAATTTATTCACAAACAAATTGTTAGTATGCGTGATTCTGGGATGGCGGTGCTGCTCATTTCAACCGAATTAGATGAAATTTTTTCATTGTCTGACCGGATTGCGGTGATGTATGCCGGAAAAATTATTGAAACGCTCCCCATTGAAGATGCTACACGCGAAACGGTTGGTCTGTTGATGGCTGGTGTGAAGCGCGAGAAAACAGAAAAGGTAGCGACCCATGACTGAAGCTAGTATGCGCGCGCCAAAGGCTCTTAGCCCACTTGCCAAGCAGTGGTCGCGAATTTCGCCCGCGCTGGTGCCGCTGTTTGCGGTGATTACGGCCTTGATCGTCAGTATGCTATTTATCCTCATCACTGAACTGCTGGTTCAGGGACATGTGGACGTGGGCCAAGTGCTGAACACGACGGGCACAGCCTATAACGGTTTGCTGGAAGGTTCGGTTGGGGTCACGCTCAGTAACACCTTGCACAGTGACGATTTAAATCTAGCGAAACAGTATATTGCTGCTTCAGATAAGCTGACATCCCGCCAACTGACCATTGCAGCACGGGTGATTGATGAAACGGCGGCGGCAGGAGTCACTAATGTGACCCGTTATGCCCAGATTCTGGATCGACATCCTGACCTAACAGATGACCAATGGAAAGAACTTGGGTCGGCTATTCCTGAAATTGCTGCGTTTGGTGATGAAAAACTGCTGGGACTGCGTAGTTTGCTGGAAGGATTAGGCAAGCTGCAAAGGGCTGATGCTAATGCACTGGTCGAAAATGTTGCTGCGAAAGACAGTCTTACAGCGGATGAACGCAGTGAGATCAATGACAAAGTACCAGCGGTCAGCAGTATGAGCGATGCTGATGTGTTGGCCCAGCTTAAGCTCATTCAGGTTAACGGCTTCGTCAAGATGCAGCGCTGGTTAGAACAATTAGATGTGCTGTCCTCACAGGAGTTGAGCAGCACGTCCCCTGCCGCGCAGGACATTGCTGTGTTCTCGGCACTGGATATGACCAAGGTGCGGGATTGGGCGAAGATGGTTGACAACCTGCAAAAGCTGGGCATTAGCGATTTGACGGCGCTTTCGGAACAACTTCGGATTGTCAAAGTGCTGTTTGATCGCAAGTTGTTTGTTGATACGGATGTCAAGAACGCACTCGCCAATGAACTAAGCGGAATCCTGCAAAACAAATACATCATTTTACGCCCGAACAATCAGATGTTGATTGACACGCAATCAGGCTTTACTGGCACGATTCTGGCAGAGAATAAGACACCGGATGATCCGAGTGATGACAACAAAATTGACGCCGTATATATGAAGTTGGGTGAAAAAGCACTACTTTTTTATCCGTCTACACTGGAAAGCATGATTGTGCGGTCGATCCCGTTCATCATCGCAGGTTTGGCGGTGGCCTTAGGCTTCAAAGCTGGTTTGTTTAACATCGGTGCGGAAGGGCAGTTATACGCAGGTGGTATCTTAACTGCGTGGGTCGGTTTCTCGCCATTGTTTGCTGATTTATCGCCTGTGCTGCACATCGGCTTGTGCATCGTTATGGGTATTATCGGGGGTATGCTGTGGGGAGCGATACCCGGTTTGCTCAAAGCCTATACTGGAGCACATGAAGTCATCAACACCATTATGTTGAACTTCATTGCCATTCTGCTGGTTGACTGGCTGATTAAATCGACGAATCCGATCATTTTGCTGGATACAAGTGCCAGCGTGCCGCGCACACCATATATTGTTGATTCCGCAAAACTGCCAACATTTAATCAGATTTCGCCATTATGGTTTGTGCTGGCGGCGGTATTGGTGCTGCTGTTCGGTCTGTGGCAGAAACGCGATGCGATCCGCGAGAAACCAACGCTGGCAATTCGACCGATTGTATATGGCATTCTGGTATTCGTGTTGGGTTTTTTCCTCGCTTGGGTGAGTGTGAATGGTCAGCTTCATGTCGGGTTGGTGTTGATGGTGGGGGCGGTATGGTTTACGGAATGGTTCCTTGACCGCACAACGCCCGGTTTTGAACTGCGAACAGTCGGCGCTAATCCTGATGCGGCGCGTTATGCAGGTATGAACGTCCGCTGGAATACGGTGCTAGCAATGGCCTTAAGCGGCGCGTTAGCGGGCTTAGCAGGCGGCATCGAAATCGCAGGTGTGCATTTCAACATGACACCGGGCTTTTTCGGCGGCGTCGGCTTTGACGCGATAGCGGTTGCGCTGCTGGCACGAAATAACCCGCGCAATATGATTGCGGCCGGTTTGTTGTGGGGAGCGTTGATTTCGGGTGGCGGATTGATGCAGACTCGCGCCGAAATTTCGATTGATTTAGTCAAGATTATTCAAGCGTTGATTATTATGTTTATCGCGGCAGATGCGATTATCCGTTTCTTGTGGCGCGTACCCGAAGCCAGTGCGGAAGAAAAAGAGCGCACGCTGTTCGCCGCCAAAGGCTGGGGAGGCTAAAGCATGGCGACTTCGTCACCGACTATGAACTCAACCGTGCCAGAGGTGGAAAGCTGGCGTGACCGCATCAAGATTACGCGTATGGGCGTTTTTGCGGTGCTGTTTATAGTGTTAGGCGCATGGGTCTTGATCTCCGTCCCGCGCAATGTTGGGCCGAACATCACAACTTTATTGACGGTTGATGCAACTGGCAACGAAGGTATACCTGTGCCAACATTGGGCTTTTCAATTGTGGTATCACTTCTCTACATCGCCGGCGGATTATTCGTGCTGCTGCCTATGCCCGCACTGAGCCGCTATAAGTTCTGGTGGTTATTGATTAACGGACTGCTCTTGATTCCGTTGATGCTAGTGATTATCGCGGCGGGCAGCAAAACCAATATCACGGTCATGTTTACCGAGAGTTTTCGTCTGTCTACGCCCATTATCATGGGGGCGCTGGCAGGTTTGTGGGCCGAAAGTTCGGGCGTTACCAATATCGCGATTGAAGGCATGATGTTGGCTGGGGCTTGCATCGGTTTTGTGATTTACAGCTTGCTCGCCGCGACCATGGATCTTGCAACAGCCCAGTTAATTGCTGTGATTTCGGCTGTGATTGCCGGCGCGGCAATGGCGGCGCTCCATGCTTGGTTATCGATTACCTTTAAGACGAATCAAGTTGTCAGCGGAACGGTCATCAACATTCTGGCAATTGGTTTGACCAGCTATTTGCGGCGTGAGGTTCTGGTGAGTTCAGAAGCGACACGCAGTACCCTTGCACCGCTGCCCATACCGGGACTGATTAACATACCGGTCGTTGGTACCGCGCTCTTTGACGGCAAACCAATTTTTTACAGCATGATTATTTTGGTGATCGTCAGTCATATCGTCCTTTACTATACGCGCTGGGGATTACGAAGACGGGCGGTTGGCGAAAATCCACATGCGGCAGATACGCTGGGAATTAATGTTAATCGCAACCGGTGGACGAATGTGATTATTAGCGGCATGATCGCCGGGTTAGCTGGAGCATGGTTCACGCTAGAGACGACGGGTGCGTTCGATGACCAGATGACGGCTGGCAAAGGGTTTATCGCGCTGGCCGCTATGATTTTCGGCAATTGGACACCTTTTGGCGCGGCGGCTGGCGGGTTGTTGTTTGGCTTTTCGGAAGCGCTCGGTCAACGCTTTCAATTTTTAGGTGTACCGATTCCAGCACAGTTTTTACAAATGGTTCCTTATTTTGTAACGATTGTTGTTCTAGCAGGCTTGATTGGCAAAGCCCATCCACCGAAAGCAGACGGCGTTCCATTCGAAAAAGAGTGACGTAACGCGGTGATTTTCCGTAACAATTTGTTATGACCCGCCCTTTGATTATCTAGGTATAATGGGCAATCTACGGGGTAACATAAGTTGTAACGGATTATTTTGACGATTAAGCTTCACTTTGAGGTTCGTCGTGTTGAAGCGCACGAACGCCCGTTGATTGCCGCTTTTTTGGAGGCACATTGGGGTTCGGCGCAGATTATTAGTCGCGAACGTATCCATTACGCTGATACGCTGCCGGCATTTGTTGCTATCTGGGATGAACAACTGGTAGGTTTGGTGACTTACCATCTTGAAAACGATAAATGCGAAATTGTCTCATTGGACAGTTTGATTGTGCGTATTGGTGTAGGAACAGCGCTTATTCAGGCTGTGATGCAACAAGCGTCACAGGCTGCCTGCCAGCGCGTATGGTTGATTACCAGTAATGATAATTTGTCGGCCTTAGGGTTTTATCAACGGCGCGGATTTCGTTTGGTAGCTGTGCATCAAGGCGCTATTGATGTCGCGCGCGAACATAAGCCTAACATCCCCTTAATTGGCGAAGATAATATCCCCATTCACGACGAAATCGAACTTGAGATTTGGCTGTAAACGCAAACTTAAGTCTTGTCGAAATCAAAACCCATTTATAGTATGAGAGCCCTTTGATAGCCTTTCGCAAGGTAAATCTGCTTGAATTACAGGCTGTTGAATAGGTGTGCAGTCGAAATGCGAAACATAAGTAAGGAATAAGAAGCACATGATTGAATTTATCATCTCTAAAGGGCCAATAATCGGCTATTTGCTGATTTTCGGCATCATCTTTGCCGAATCAGGGTTATTGATTGGTTTCTTTTTGCCGGGTGATAGCCTTTTGTTTACCGCTGGATTTTTAGCTTCCGAGGCGGGTAAGGAGCTGCTAATCAAACTCAACTTACCTGCTAATGAGCCGTTTTTCTCGCTTCCGGTGTTGGTCATCGGATGTTTTGCTGCCGCAGTCATTGGTGACAGCGTGGGCTATACGTTTGGTCGGCGTGTTGGTCGCCGGTTGTTCCAGCGAGAAAATTCACGTCTGTTCGATAAGAAAAACCTGATTAAGGCGCAGGAATTTTATGAGAAGCATGGTGGCAAGGCCATCGTGTTGGCACGCTTTGTTCCTATCGTCCGTACCTTTGCGCCGATTGTCGCGGGTATCGGCGAGATGGAATATAAGCGCTTCGTTACATTCAACTTGGTTGGTGGATTTTTCTGGGCTGTCGGCGTGACAGTTGCCGGTTACTTCCTTGCTGCCGTGATTGGCGCGGAAAACATCGATAAGTATTTGCTGCCTATTATTGGGCTGATTGTGCTGATTTCAGTTGCGCCACCGGCTTACCACCTGTGGAAAGAACGTCAAGCCGAGAAGAAAGAAGCCGCCGCAACGGGCGAAGCTGCCTAAGTAAACGGTTAGAAACTTCCTATTCGGTAAGACATTCCTCGGGAATATGTGTACAAGAAGAGCCGGGATCAATCCCGGTTCTTTTATTTGCAGCAGCACCTATCCCTTTAGGAGGAATATTTAATGTCGGTTCCGTTACATAACCCGGAAAAGAGTTTGGGCGAAACCTTACGCCAGATGACTAGCGCCATTACTCAGGAACGTATCAGTTTACGAGAATTACTCGAACTGATCGGTGAACAGGGTTTATTGGTGTTTTGTATGTTTCTGACGATTCCGTTTTTGCTGCCCGTTTCAATTCCGGGTGTCAGCACTGTGTTTGGCTTGGTCATCACCTTGATCGGAATCGGCGTGGCATTGAATCGTGTGCCGTGGCTACCGGCGCGGCTCATGAACCGCACCATCGAACGTATTCATTTAATTCCGGCGTTGGAGCGTGGGGCCAACTTATTTACGCGCTTGGATAAATTGGTACGACCTCGCTTATTGGCATTGACACACGGCGCGACTGTTAACCGTTTGAACGGGTTTCTGCTGGTAGGATGTGCTTTGCTCTTGATGGCTCCGCTTGGCTTGATTCCCTTTTCCAACACACTTCCCGCAGTTGCAATCCTGTGCTTGGCGGCGGGGATGTTACAGCGGGATGGCCTATTCGTGCTGTTGGGTTATGTAGCGATGGTCGGCACGACGATCTATTTTGGATCGTTGTTCGCGGCAGCGGTGGCAGCAGGAAAGGGGTTGGGTTCGCTGTTGGCATCGTCATAACTTTGTTTGACATTTCGGACGCGTCCATGTAATTATTGGGCGCGTTTTATTTTGGTTTAGGAGCAACCTTCCGGTCTGTCGTGCGTAATGGCACAATAGCAGCATTACACAGGATAGGAATCAGCAATGACTCAAATCGCCTTTTATATTCGATATGCTTTTCGCAACTTGTGGCGCAGCCGACGCTGGTCAACATTTGCGTTATTTTCAGTAGCCGCAGGCGTGGCAACGGTCGTTGCGCTGCGTAGTTTGGGGTTAGCCATTGCTGATTCATTGACCAGTAATGTCCGCTCGAGTAATCATGGCGACATTTCGCTTGAAATGGGCGGCAGTGGCGGATTCAATTTCGGTGGTTCGGATAGTGAGGTTGGGTTTACCGAAGCCGATATCAGTAAAGTTCAAACGTGGGCCAAAGAGCATGGCGCAACTATATCAGCTTCGACTACAGCCAGTAATCTGCAAGTGACTGCGGTGGATTTTAGCTCTGTTGGGCGGCCCCAGTTCATCACCAGCTATTTCATTAACCCTAAGACTTATCCTGCAACGGCTGATATTCGGGCGGTTGATCCCGTAGGTGTGCCTTTGGGTGAATTGTTTCAAGGCGGAAATGAGATTGTCATCAGCGATAACATGGCACAGAACCAGAACATCAAACTGGGTGATAAGGTTCGCGTGAGTGGAACAGAAGACGAATTCATCGTACGTGGAATTGTCCCCGCGAGCGCCGAAGCCGGACTTCGTAATCTGTTCGCCGCCTTTTTTGGATTTGCTTATTTCGATGAGGCGTTGAAAGCCGATCTGTCGGTACAAAAAGGTGTGACGACCATCACAGTTGCGTTACAAGATACGTCGCCTGATGCTATCGAAACAGCCAGAAACCAGCTCGACAATTTGTTGCAAACTGGTCATTACTATCAGACGCAAACTGTTACCGAACTTATCAAGCAAAACCAACAAATAGCCGATATTTTAGGCAGTTTTATCGTGGTGCTGGGCTTGGGCGCGCTGTTGATCGGCGGTGTAGGCATCATGAATACCATGCTGGTTTTGATGCGCCGGCGCACGGACGAGATTGCTGCGCTCAAGACATTTGGACTCAAAGGGCGGCAGGTGGCTGCCATGTTTATGGCAGAAGCTGTTCTGCTGGGATTTGCGGGGAGTCTCCTCGGTGGCGTCTTTGGTGTGCTGTTGAGCGGTTTGGCGAACGCCTATGGTCAGGCACTTATTCAACAACAGTTGACATGGCGTGTTTATCCGGAAGCCATCGGGTTTGGTGCGGTGGTGGGTCTGTTGATAACTGTCGTATTTGGAATCATTCCGGTATTAATCGCAGTGAAGGTGCGTCCGGCAAACATTTTACGTCCAAACGAGAATAGTGTGCCGCGCTTAGGCTGCTTACAATCTATTGGCATGATTTTGCTGGTTGTGCTGGCGTTGGGATTGATCGCGGGGCAAATGTTGAAACCGGCCTTTAGTGTTGCCAGTGGGGTAGCTCCCAACCCTTTCACTGTTGGTATTATCGGTGTCGCTGGAACGCTGCTGATTCTAGGCATTCTGATTGGCCTATTGTGGGTAATCGTCTGGATCATTGGCAAACTTCCCGCATTCGGCAGCATCGACTTGCGTCTGGCACTGCGTAATTTGACGACCCATCGCACACGCACGGCCACGACCTTGTTAGCTTTAGGGGCGGGGATGTTCGCTTTGAGCAGCATCGCCTTTTTCGGTGCAGGTATCCGCCAGCTTATCCAATTTACGCTCAGCGAACAACTCGGCGGTAATGTGATGGTATTTCCAGTGCTGCCGGCCAACATTGCTAATCCGTTGATTGACAATGTGTTATCCAAACAGGACGGGGTTGTCTCACGCACCCGTTATCAAAGTGGTTTCGGTGTTATTCGAACAGTTGATGGTCAGGCGGTACAAGCGCCTGAAACTGTACAGGTGCCAAGTCAACCGGGTCGTGGTAACCGGAACACAGTGGAGTTTGGTGATTACAGCTTGCGGATTGGTTCACGCGAAACAACCAGCACGAGTATTTCAACCGGGGCATTGATCGCAGGCCGTGCTTTGACGGCTGATGATGTTGGCAAGCCGGTTGCTGTCCTTGAAAATTTGACGCGTTTGCAACCCCTGAATATTCATGTCGGTACACAGCTCGGCGTTGACATTAATGGAAAAGTCATCGAGTTTGAGGTGATTGGGCTTACCCAAGCCGCGACCGAAAATTCCTTCAGTTTCAGTGGTATGACGGGTGGAGAAATGCAAATCCCCAGTGGGGTTGTCGGTAGCGGCACTTCGTCCGTGCCGTTCACGGTAGTACAGGTTAATGCCGAGTCCCTAAATAAGGTGCTGCTAGCAATTAACTCTATTCCACTGGTCTATTCGATTGACATCACCTTTATTGATAATGTCATCGGTCGCTTTATTAACCAGATGAGCGCGATTCCGATTCTCGTTGGATTGCTGTCGTTAGGCGCGGCGGCGGTTATCATGGCAAACACAGTTGCCTTAGCCACACTTGAACGCAGACGACAAATTGGTATTTTGAAAGCGGTCGGCTTAAAAGGGCGTCGGGTGCTGTTGGTGATGCTGCTGGAGAACACGCTCGTCAGTTTGCTGGGAAGTCTGCTGGGTATCGGGTTAAGCGCTTTGGGAATCAATATCATTACCGCTTTGGGAACCAATCTCTCGCAGATTATTCCGCCGGATGCCACTCCGGTAGCGATTGCGCTGTTGGTCGCAGCCGTGTTCATCGGTTGGCTGGCCACCATTTTGAGTGCCCGTACCGCTGTCAGTGAACACGTGACCAGTGTGCTGCGTTATGAATAGGTCGATGACACCGTAAAATGAAAAGAGCCTATCAAGTAGGCTCTTTTATTTGTGTGCTTGGAGAGAGTCTAACGATACTCCCATTACACACCAGTCAAATGACTCATATGATCAGGCTTACACGGGGCTAGAGTCGATATAGCTCTGTTTTGCTATTGCCTTTGCACTTGGCATCCGCGTACTGTTGAATATCACTTACGTCAGTTAAACCTTACCAATAACACATCGCGTCGCGAAATAGCTGCATGAGGGTTGCTTTGTCGGCTGGACGTGGTGATAGCTTTGTAACCCGATGTTGTGGCAGCGTACCGTCCGCCAAGGCCTCAACATCCCGGTCATCATATCCAACAGCACTCAATCCGTTAGGCATTCCGGTATCCTTCATGATAGTGATGATTGCGTTAGCGAGGATATGACCTGCATCGGCTTCAGCCGCCTCTTTCACATCAACACCCATCAAACCTGCCGCATACAGATGACGTTCGGGATTCGCCTGTGCGGTGAAACGGAACACAGCCGGTGCATTCAGGATGACGGACATCCCATGCGGGATCATAGGATGATCGACGACGTAGCCTTCAGGATAGTAATCACGCACCATGCCCGCTACAGGGTAGGACATCCCATGCGGCAGATGTACACCCGAATTGCCAAAGCCGATTCCGGCAAAGGAGGCCGCCAGAAGGAGTTGTTCACGTGCCTCAATATCATCCGCATCACGCATCGCACGCAGCAAGTATTTGGCAACGATCTCAATCGCCTTCGTTGTCCAAATGTCGCTGATTGGGTTCGCTCCTTGGTATGCCGGACGCAACCCCGGATTTTCAGGCGCAGGGCGTTGGGAATAAGGTAAGGCTGTTAAAGATTCGACTGCGTGGCACAAAATGTCCAAACCAGAACAAGCAGCAACCATTGGCGGTAGCGTGCGTGTGTTGTTCGCATCGATGATGCCCAAAGTTGGGCGCAGAGCGCGATGGGCGATGCCCGTTTTGATATGTTTCTCTACTAAATCAAAGATTGCCACTCCAGTGGTTTCACTGCCCGTTCCTGCAGTGGTGGGAATAGCAATCAGCGGCTTAAGGCGACCGGGAACCGGCTTGCCTTTTCCAATTGGAAGGTTCACATAATCTAAGAAGTCTGCCGGATAAGTCGCATACAGGTTCGCGGCTTTAGCGGTATCCATGACTGAGCCGCCACCTACGGCAACGAATCCATCGAATTTGCCTTGGGCCGCCAACGCAATCGCTTCTTTAAAGGATTGGTCAGTCGGTTCAACGCGTACCTGATGATACAGCTCTACGTCAACGCCTTGTACACGGGCCGATGAACATACCAAATGGACACTTTCCGAGTCAACAAGATTCGGGTCAGTCACAACCATTACCCGTTTTACACCGAGGTTGACCAGATCAAAACCGACTTCGCGCGTCGCTCCGTGACCAATTTTGATGCTAGATGTATCCATTGTGTAGATCGTTTCTAAGGCCATGTATACCCCCTAGTTCATCGGTAGTATTGTCAAATGCAACTGCGTCAGTAAAGTATGGATTACCTTATCCTTCGGTGATCATACCAACAGTCATCGAAGAACACGAATGGACGAGGTTGTGTTGGCATTTGAAGATAAGACGTAAAATAGTCTGATGACAGACATCAAACTAACTGATGAGCAGTGGGTAAAAACCCGAGATGTCGTGAAAACAAAACTGAATGCCTATATCGGGCAAGATGAGCAAAGTGCCGACGCTTTGTTGAAGCGGTGAAATGGATGAGCTGAAGTGGGTCACGGCTACCTGCCCAGTATGGAAATTTGCATCAGTTAGCGGATCGAATTAGAGGCGGGGGTAAGAATGGTGGAGTCGGAAAACAAAAAACCAGTATAAATCTGGTTCTCGTTTGAATAAACTCTGATTAAGTGTGCCTGGAGAGATTCGAACCCCCGGCCCTCTGCTCCGTAGGCAGATGCTCTATCCGCTGAGCTACAGGCACATGATGGATATACTTTAGCACCATCAATGGGCAGGGTCAAGATTCAGTTTGCGTTCTGTTCGTTAAGTTTAGGCTATAATCATCGCCCCTGATGTCTACATAGTCCATTGAAATGGATGAAAAAATCGTGTCACCTTGCGTGATTAATGTTTTAACCCCTGTTGGCTTGCAACCTGTAACTTACACGGCTGATTCATTAGCAGATGCAGTCCAGTACGAGCCGCATGACGGTGTGTATACACTGGCAAATACCTTTGACGGTGGCAAGGTCTTGAAATTAGATGCCCACCTCAACCGGTTAGAAGATTCGGCTCGAAGAGTCAACATTCCGCTGAAGATTGACCGTCCTGCGCTGCGTAAAGGCCTGCATCGGATGATTGAGCAGTCGGGCTATAAAGATGTGCGTTATCGCATTTCCGTCCCACGAGATACCTCCGACCATATTATTTTGTCGATTGAACCTTTTAATGGACATCCTGCCGAAATTTATCGGGATGGTGTTCGCGCGATTACACTGCCGAATGTTTCACGGGAAAATCCAGTTGCTAAGACAACCGGTTGGATGCACGACCGCGATTCGGTGGCTTTGCCGTCAGGTATTTTCACTGGATTGCTCCTAGATGATGCCGGTAACATCCTCGAAGGAACGAGCAGCAACTTTTATGCCATCCTCAATGGAGAATTGCGAACGGCAGGTGAGGGTGTGCTGCCGGGGATTGCCCAACAAATCATTTTTGAGGTCGCTCCTGCTGTTCTGCCTGTTAAGCGAGAAGCCGTCAACGTTGAAGATATTACCCAATTCAACGAAGCTTTTATCAGTGGCAGCAGTCGCGGTATTGTTCCGGTTGTCGAGATTGACGGCATCACGCTTGGTGATGGCAAACCGGGAATAACCACCCAAAAACTGCGAGAAGTTTATGCCACATGGCTGAAAGATCATCTCGAAACGCTATAAATGAGCGCAGTCTTAATGCTTAATCTTCATCTGAAAGATTTAACATTGGCATTATATGGACTAACTCGACCTTGAGTAAGCTACATATATCCTAGTCAATGAGTCTTCAGGTTAGTTTCCTCATGTATGCATTCCGGCGTTTGTTCCCCTACCTACGAAAGTATCGTGGGCATATGTTGGTCGTCATTTTCTCGGCAGCCGCCATTACCGCCGTCAACCTCATTAATCCATGGCTGGTGCGCGAACTGATCCAAAATATTCGGGTTGACGCTGGCAGCGACGCGGTTAATCGTATCATTCAACTGGCGCTGATTTTATTCGCCGTGTTTGTCATTCGCGCCGTTTGTCGCTATCTCTACTTGTATATTGCGCACGTGATGGCCTACAGCTTTGTGAGTGATTTGCGCGTGGCAGTTTATGACCATCTGCAACATCTCTCGGCGCGTTTTTTTGCTGATCGCCAAACGGGTGAGCTGCTCAAACGTGTCGTGTCCGATACCCGTGATCTTGAACCGTTAATCGCGCACTATATTCCTGATATGTGCGTGAACGTTCTGCTCTTGGTTGGTGTTGGAATCATTCTGTTCAGCCTGAATCCGACTTTAGCCTTACTCACCATGCTGCCGATGCCTATCTTGCTATTTAGCAACTTGTTCTTCGGCAAACGGATGCGTGACGCTCTAAAAGATTCGTCTCGTCGCTTGGGCATCCTTAGCGGCATTGTGCAGGATAACTTGGTGGGCATCAAGGAAATCCAACTGTTCACACAGGAGCCGCAGGAGCATCAGCGGGTCAATAACTATTCAACGGATATGACCCGTATTCACCTCTGGGGACTCAAAAATCAAGCTATCCTCTCACCCTCAATTGAATTTTTGACGGCGATGGGCTTGGTTATCATCGTGTTATTTGGCGGTCAGGCGGCGCTGAACGGTAAGCTGGCAGTTGAAGATTTGGTGGCGTTCTTCCTCTACCTGAATATTTTCTATCAGCCCATTACCTTGATGGCACAGATGAATGAAATGCTGCATGTGGCGCTGACGGGCGCTCAGCATGTGGTCGAAGTGCTGGACATCAAACCGGATGTGAGCGATCTGCCCAATGCACGTGATGTTGGCCGCCTTAAAGGAGAAGTCGAGTTTACGAATGTCAGTTTCGACTACAACCAACATGTGGCGACACTCAAGAATATCTCGTTTACAATCACACCCGGTCAGACGTTAGCGCTGGTTGGGCCAACCGGCGCGGGCAAAACGACCATCGCCAGTTTATTACCCCGTTTCTATGATGCCGCCAGTGGAATCATCACCATCGACGGCATTGATGTTCGCGATATGACCATTCGGTCGCTGCGCTCGAACATCAGCATGGTTTTACAAGACGTTTTCCTCTTCAACGGCTCGATACGCGACAACCTGCGTTATAGTAATCTTCAAGCCAGCGATGATGAAATTATCTCGGCGGCAAAGGCGGCTCGCGCTCATGATTTTATTATGGCACTGCCCGAAGGTTATGAAACCCATATTGGTGAACGGGGTGTGAAACTTTCCGGCGGACAGAAGCAGCGTTTGGCGATTGCCCGTGCCGTACTGAAGAATGCACCGATTCTTATTTTGGATGAGGCCACTTCAGCCGTTGATACTGAAACCGAGGCCGAAATTCAGGAAGCACTTAACGAGTTGATGAAAGGGCGCACGTCGATTGTGATTGCTCATCGCCTTTCAACCATTAAGAATGCCAGCCAAATCTTGGTCTTGGATCAGGGGCAGGTGGTTGAGCGTGGACGGCATCAAGATTTGATCTTTGGACATGGACGCTATCAACGGTTGCACGAAGCCAATGCACGCTTGAATTAACGACTGTGTTTTGCGTGATCTTTGTCAGTTCATTCAATCCCAACTTGATTTAACATTTATAGCGTGTTATAGTGATTCTAGTTCGACAATTTTATAGCTTGAACGTGCCTCAAAAGCACACATCAAGAGCGACGGAGGGAAACGGCCCTACGAAGTCGCGGCAACCCCCGAAGCATTGGGAAGGTGCCAAATCCGTCAGAGTAAACCTCTGGAAGATGAGCAGCCCGGTTACGGTCAATCACGCCTCTTCTGTTCCAGAGAGGCGTTTTTTTGTTTTGGAGGAAAGGGTATATGACGACTAAGGAACATGTTTCAGTTAGCAACACTACATTTATGACTTCGCCCCACTATTTCTTCACATCGGAGTCGGTCTCTGAGGGGCATCCCGACAAAATGTGTGACCAGATTTCAGACTCGGTCTTGGATGCGATCTTCGAACAGGACCCCAACGCCCGTGTGGCTTGCGAAACCGCCACCACCACCGGATTGGTCTTGGTCATGGGCGAGATCACAACCCAAGCGTATGTGGATATTGAAAAACTGGTTCGCAAAACCGTGACCGAGATTGGTTACACTGACAGCGCCTACGGCTTTGATGCCAACACCTGCGCCGTTATTGTCTCGATTAAAGAGCAGTCATCTGACATTGCTCAAGGTGTTGACAAAGCGTTGGAAGCCCGCGAAGGAACGATGAGCGAAGCTGAAATCGCCGCGACTGGCGCAGGCGATCAAGGGATGATGATCGGGTTTGCTTGCGATGAAACAGACGAATTCATGCCGCTGACTATCTCACTCTCGCACAAGTTGACTCGCCGTTTGGCTGAGGCGCGCAAGAGTGGTGAAGTCAAGTGGCTGCGTCCTGATGCCAAAAGCCAAGTCACGGTTGAATATGCTTATGGCAAACCCAAGCGTATTGATACTATCGTTATTTCCACACAGCACGCGCCTGAAATTACCAATAAAGAAATTCACGCAACTGTCGTTGAAAAGATTATCAAACCGGTTGTTCCCGCCGAGCTGTTGGACTCACACACCCGTATTTTCGTCAATCCTACCGGACGATTTGTGACCGGCGGCCCACTCGGTGACGCTGGTTTGACCGGACGTAAGATCATTGTTGATACTTACGGCGGTGTCGCTCGTCACGGTGGTGGCGCGTTCTCCGGTAAAGACCCGACGAAGGTTGATCGCAGCGCCGCTTACATGGCACGTTACGTAGCCAAAAATGTGGTCGCCGCTGGTTTAGCGACTCGCTTTGAAGTTCAGGTGTCGTATGCCATCGGTGTAGCCCAGCCGACCTCTTTGGCCGTTGAAACCTTCGGCACAGGTGTGATTTCGGAAGAGCAAATCGTGGCGCTCATTCACAAACACTTCGACATGCGTCCAGCGGCGATTATCCGTGATTTGGATTTGCGCCGTCCGATTTACAAGCAGGTCGCCGCATACGGTCACTTTGGTCGCAATGACCTCGACATTCCGTGGGAACGCACCGACAAGGCCGATGCTCTTCGCCACGATGCGGGTCTGCTGTAACCCGTACAACTTTGTAGGGATTTGTCGCTGGCAAATCTTTCTAATAAAAATCCCCACTGTTTGATGGGGATTTTTGATTTATTAGGAATTGTTGACGTTGTAGTGCAGCCAATTTCCCCACTAACAAAATCATCGAACTTCATGAGTTAACCTGATGCTCCTTGCGCCAGCACCTCAACCATTTGATAGCGAGGGTAGAAAAATATTGGGGAATGATGGCCTGCATTTTCCCGGAAACTATTAAAGGGTTATAGGGCTATCAAACAGCGCGGGACTAACCCTTCAAGATGTGAATGACATGCCGAGAGTGCTTGACCTTGTCAATTAGCCGGAAATAGATACCAACAGCAGCACGATAATCAGCACAAAGAGGATGATTTGTGGAATAGTAATGCGGAACAACTCGCGGTGAAATAAAGCGGTGACCGCCAGAAATGTGACGAAGTCTAGCAATACAATGCCCACTGGAAAGAACCGCGCGATCCCGACCAATTCAATTGCACCCAGTCCAATCAGAATCTGGATGATGCCGACTGCCAGCAGCAAGACGCCACCTTGGAATATCATGACACGCAGCGACCCAATCATGATAGGATCGTTCGTCAGGGCTTTTAGGTCGTGAATTTGTTTTCTTTCACCATAGATATTGTGCGCAAAACTGAGCAGAACGAGCAAAATACCGGCGATTAATCCCATGTCTTATCCTTTCTTTCGTCTGTACACGCCATCTTCGTATTATTCAATAGATGTCGTGTTGCAGCAAGAGATTTATGGGCGCGGGTCAAATTTTAGGAAATTGGTTGATTTCTATTGAGGCGCTTTGACATTTGGGTGTGGCCAAATCAGATCGCTGTGAGTGCCACTTCGTAGTTAACGGGTAAGTTTTATCATCACAAAATGCCATTTTCGCAGAGACGGTATGTGAGCCGCCTAATGCGATTTGCTCCCATCCAATTTAGAAGATGGGACAGCGACGCGCTTTGACAATTTCCTCCAGCGTCAGTTTACCTCAACCCGAATAACCCGTTGGTGCTGACGTAACCGGCGTAGAGCAGGGCAGCGATCAACATAATACGTCCGAGCATTTCCGGTCGGGCCGCCAGCGCTCCCCTGAAAAAGCGGTGCAGGAGCATTGGCAAAAATAGTAACCCGAAAGGCAGTAAATTGATGGGGATGATTCCCGTCAAAATGTAATAACTAAACAGCGCGATCAATGTGCCTGAAGTGAGCTTCAATAAAAAAGCGCTGGTCGGTGCGCCAACCGTTGTCGTAAAGTTCCGGTCTGTTGCCAGATCAACCGCGTAATCCCGAAGTTGCTGCTCGAGTTGGGCTGAAAGCGAGGTCAGCATAAATACCGAAATCAGTGCCGTATCAAGATGAGTCCATTCAAATCCGATCAGCACAATACAGGCGATAAATGGAAAGGTCTGCACAAAAATCATATGCATTAATAGATCGAAACCGGGGCGGCTTTTGAGTCGCAGCGGTGGCGCGGAGTAAGCCCAAATGGCCGATAAACCGAATACAACGACGATAAATCCTCTTAGACCAAATTGTGCAAACACAACTGCCAACACGAGGCTAATCACACCGAATATCAAGGCAGCGTGAACGCGCGATAAGCGAATTTCTACAAAAAAATTTCTACGTCCTTTTTTAGCATCTTGGCCGTCAAATGGGGCATCGAAGTAATCGTTTACTGCGAAGCCTAGCCAGTAGCAAAACGACAAAACCAAGGGAACGCCAACCAACTCTAGTTTAAATGGGGGGTGAACGACTAACGCGACCATGCCAATGATCAGTGTGATGCCCCAAGCATCAGCATGATTAAAGACCAGCTTTGACAAATGTTTGAGTGCCATAATGAAATCTATATCCGTAATTAGAACCAAAATCAGACTTTATCTTAAACAGCGCTCTCCAATTGTCCAGTGAACATTTTCACGATGGGCTGTAACGAATTGAAACCTTGAAGCTTAGAAAATCATTTGCTCGTTAGTATAAGCGCGTTGTATAGTGAGAAATGTATTAAGACACTACCCGGCGAAGGAGCCACCTATGCGCGCTTTGAAGGCAATCGGAAAATATTTCTGGCGCTTTATGATCGTCTTTTCGTTTATTGTGAACATTATCTTGGTCGTTGTGCTGCTCGTGCTTGGCTTAACCATTTTTGATATCAAGAAAAACATCGCCCAACCACTGATAGAAGGCTTGCACAGCAGTTTCGTCGGGCTGAACAACGCTACTATCGATTGGACAATTCCCGTACATGACACCATTCATGTTGATCGGGCGCAGGCGCAGTTAGACACCTCCATCCCCATTAATGTGCCCGAAACGGTTGTTACCCTGACTCAACCGGTGCCACTGACTGTTTCCGCCAACATTGTCGCGCCGGGGTTAACGGTGACGGGTGCATCGGTCAACTTGACTTTGCCAGCCGGAACACGTTTACCCGTATCATTAGGCTTTGATCTTCCCGTGCAGCAGGCCGCAACGGTCAGTCTGGATGTTCCAGTTGACCTGAATGTGCGGGCCGTCATTCCGTTGAACCAGACTCAAATTCATGATCCAGTAGAGAATCTGCGTCTGCTGTTCGAGCCGTTGGTTCGTGCATTGGGTAATTTGCCCGATAATTTTGATCAGGTCGGGCCGTTCGCTAGCCAGCTTCTCAGTGGTAATGCACCTAATCTGATGGCTGAAACGCCCTACAGCCAGCATCCTTGGCCGGGATATTCAACAACGGCTGGTACAAACTACACGCTCTCGACAGCGCCGATACCGAATGACAATTTGCCGACCAATACCGGCATTGTACCGATAGGGGGCATACCCTTATTGGATGCGCTAATTCGCCCTGAACTGTATCAGAATGGCAGCACGCCTGCCTCCATGAATACTCAAACCGTTACCAATCTTCAAAACGCCGGAGTTGTACCAGCCAGTTTTAATGGTGACTATGCTGAAACGGCAAATAGCCCCAGTAAGCAAGCTGCGGGACAGTCGCCCACAACGAGCGATGGGCAAGCACCGCCCCAAAATGGTACGGATCAGAATGGTCAGTCGACCGGAACGGATGCGACTGCACCTACCCCTGTACCGGGTGGTGGTGATCTGGGAATTGTGGCGACTCCGGGCGGTTAACTGTTATAATTTAATGATATTTCACAGGTGAATCTCTGGAATTCATGAGAATTTACCATAGGAGGACTCTCAGTCATCTGCGGGTTTGGCATATAATAAGGCATGTATGACCACAGCAATGTACGCGTTCGTCTGGTAGAAGAGGATTGTATGACCAAGCCCGATATCCGGCCTCCCATCTGTGATTATGAAGGCTCCAATTACCGAACCGAGTTTTGGGAAGGCAAAGGACGGAACTACGAAGATCAAGTTGAACGAATTGCACTCCGCCGCCTGCTGCCGAAACGCGGACATCGTTTGTTGGAGCTTGGTGCTGGTTTTGGCAGGCTGACCAGCGAATATCAGATGTATGAGCAAGTTGTGCTTGTGGATTACTCCTTCTCACAGCTTCAATATGCACAAGAAAAGTTCGGGGATAGCAATCGTTTTATTTACGTGGCGGCAGATGCTTATCAGCTTCCGTTCCGTGCAGGCGTGTTTGATGGCGCGACTATCATTCGGGTGATACATCATATTGCGGATGTTAATGTCGCCCTACGACAGGTGCGCCGTGTGATGGTTCCCGGCGGCAAGTTGATATTGGAATACGCCAATAAGCGCAATATCAAGGCCATGTATCGTTATTCACGCGGGCAGCAATCGTGGGATCCGAATGATTTACAACCGGTCGAATTCGTGGAATTGAACTTCGACTTCCACCCAATTTATATGCGCCAACGGTTGGCCGGTGCGGGCTTCACCACTCAGCGTAGTATGCCGGTATCGTTCTTCCGTGTAGGTGCGCTCAAAAATCATCTTCCATCGAAGCTGCTCGCGGGTTTGGACGGGTTGTTACAGCTTTCAGGGCTGCATTACACGCCCAGCGTTTTCACCTTGAATACTGCTGTCGGCTCGTCACCCAATAACCTTAATTCAGACTCGTTATTTGTGGCGCCGGGTTCCGGTGATGAATTGGTACGGGACGGAGACACATTGGTCAGCAGTCGTACCAATCAGCGCTGGGCGATTCGTGACGGCATCTACGATTTCAAAGCGCCAATTGACGAATAAGCGTTCAAGTTGTTTGGTCATCAGATAATCGTTTGACAATCAATTTAAAGGAAGTGTGAATGACGGATGCATCCGTTCGCGTGGATGTCTGGTCGGATTTTGTTTGTCCGTGGTGTTTTCTCGCCTCGACAAGTCTAGACAAACTGGAAGCAGAGCAAAAGATTGAGATTGTTTGGCATTCTTATGAACTGCGTCCAAAAGGGTCACCACCTATGCCTGAAACCTATCGCCAGCGTATTTTGGCCGCGCGGCCTCAATTAGACGCACTGGCACAGGAACATTATGGGATTAAGCTGACTCATGGTCCACTGGACGTTGACAGCCGTGCCGCCCACATTGGAATGAAATACGCCGAAGAACAGGGCGTGGGCAAAGCATATCATGATGCGATGTTTCGCGCTTATTGGCAGTATGGTCGAGCAATTGACCAACAGGATGTACTGCTTGATGTGGCCGAAAGGGTTGGACTTGAAAGGGACGCTTTTGTTAATGCACTTGAAACCCCGAATTATCTGCATCAGGTTGTAGCGGATATTACCCAAGCACAGGCGCTTGGATTACAAGGGGTTCCGGCTATGATTTTTGCGGGTAAGTATCTGGTCAGCGGCGCACAACCCTATGAAGTCTTGAACAAAGTAGTAACTGATGTAAGGGCACGCCTCGTATCCAGTGTGTAAGCGTTAAGCAACTTTTAGTAAAGCAGACACCTCATACGAGATGTCTGCTTTTTTTATATGACTAAAGTTTAGAAACCGGAATTGATTTGAACGCGTCCCAGATGAGCCATGAACTCGTTGCGTGTGGATTGGTTGGAGCGGAAGGCACCGATCATGGTGCTGGTGGTCATGCTTGAGTCGTGCTTCTTCACACCGCGCATCATTGAACACATATGCTTGCCGTCAACCACGACCGCCACACCTATCGGATCAAGCACTTCGTTGATGAAGTTGGCGATCTGGCGGGTCATTCGTTCTTGAACCTGTAAGCGACTGGCGAACATGTCGACGATACGTGGAATTTTGGAAAGTCCAATGACTTTGCCGCGCGGAATATAGGCCACGTGGGCATGTCCGATAAAGGGCAGCATATGATGTTCACATAAACTGCTGAACTCAATATCTTTGACAATAACCATGTCATCATATTCCACGTCAAAAATGGCGTTATTGATGAGCTTAATAGGATCTGTCCGATAGCCACTGAGAAGCTCGGAGTACATTTTGGCGACGCGGCGTGGGGTGTTGAGGAGTCCTTCACGGTTAGGGTCTTCACCGACTGCGGTCAATATTTCGGTAGTCGCCTGTTCAATGCGTTCTCCATCTACCGGGGGCAAGCCCAACTCAAAAATCCGCATGAAATCTTCCGATTTCATTTTGTTGTCGATATCAGTTTCAACCATAGGTTGATTTACGCCGTGAACGGCAACTCGCTTAGAATACATATTGTACCCCTTTTGTCTAACTATTGAATAACCGCATTATAGGTTGTTTGATGTTAAAACTAAATCACAATCATCAAACACTAGGCATTTTCATATCTGTTACTTAACATCTGTTCTATAACTTGTGTATAGTCCAGATGGCTCGTGGTTTGTTACACTTACTTCAATCCCAAATAGGAGCGGTGATTGTGGCAACCTCATCAGATGTGATTGAAATTGATAATTTGCGGCTGCGCTGCATCATCGGGTTTAGCCCGCATGAGCGCAAAGATAAACAGGATGTTGTCGTCAGTCTACGGATTCGTACAGATATGCATCTGGCGGGTGAAACGGATAACCCGGATGATACTTTCAATTATCGGACTGTGACCAAAGCGATCATTAGTCATGTCGAAGCCTCTACTTATAACCTCGTCGAAAAGCTGGCTGCGGAAATCGCCCGTATTGCGGTGGTCGTACACAACGCCGAATGGGTGCAAGTGCGGGTTCATAAGCCCGGTGCGCTGCGTTTTGCTGACAGCGTTGGTGTCGTGATTGAGCGAACGCGCGATGACTTCCAGTAACTTGTCCACCGCTTATATTTCCCTTGGCTCAAATATTGACGCCGAAACCAATCTGAGACAGGCAATTGAGTTGATAGGGCAGCACTGCACGATTTTGGCCGTGTCTCAAGCTTATCGAACACCGCCGCAAGGCTTCAGCGATCAAGCCGATTTCCTGAATCTTGCCCTTAAAGTTGAAACACAGCTCAATGCTGTTACGATGAAACACACGGTTTTGGATTGGATTGAGCGAGAGCTGAAGCGGGTGCGTGACCCGAATAACAAGAATGCGCCGCGCACAATTGACCTCGACATTTCGTTGTGGAATGAGGCGGTTTTTGATTATGGCGAGAAGCCGTGGCATATCCCTGACCCTGATATCGTGCGCTTTGCTCATGTTGTGTTTCCCCTTGCTGAGATCGCGCCGGATTATGTTCATCCCACTGAAAAAATCTCATTAGCGACGATTGCATCACAGTTTTCGGATACCCATTTCCAGAAAATCGACCTTGGTGGTGGCTAAATTTTTACCGCTTGAAAGTCTAAACTGTTGCAAATATTGCAATTGTTGCTGCATTTTATTCGCAAATTTCGCAGATTATCCGCTGAATTGTCCGGCGGGAGGCCCGGCTGGAGCCACCGAATTGACATTTTGTTTCGGCGGGTGTGAGAGAGAACGGCGCCGAAATGACAGATTTGCAGTGGATTTAGCCGAGCAATCCGCCGCTGTGCAATTTGGGTCTGCCGCTGCTGTAGTTGCAAGTAGTTATCAGTCATTTCTGGTAAACCGTCATCCAGCGGGATATTGGCATAAGCGCCAAGAAAACGAGACTTTAAGAGAAGGTAGGACTACATTAAGTGGTGGAGCAGATTTACCAGAGAAACCTCACCCCTAAACCCCCTCTCCGCAAGCAGAGAGGGGACTTTAAAGACCTTTTGTAAACCGTCTTTATACGATGAAAGGCGTAAAATTTTGTCTCCACCGTTTATTGTGGTGCTACCTAAGAGAAAACCCCATCTCATTTTAGAACATAAGTTCATATTTGTAAAGCGATTTTGGTTCGAGTTTTCATACCAAAGTGGTCGTCATTTTGCCAAGAAGAAGTCATGTTTTGGTGAGCAGCGCTGATTAATCGGCGGGAACGCGCTCTACAGGATGCGGCGGGACGTGGTACAATCGCTCCGTTCGGACGCGATAATGACGTTTGATGAATTTGGGTGAAAAAACCTTCCCATAGCGATTGGGGAGTGATTAATGCGGGAGCACACATAGGTGCTCCCCTACAGTTCCTTGTTAAAATGTATTATTGGGTCTGAATAAGGTGATCGAGGCTGAGGAGTCGCTGAAGATATGAATTTACTTGACTACGGGCGTATTTTCGTGCGAAGGGCTTGGATTGTTGTGCTGCTAGCGCTGCTGGCTGGTGGAGCCGCTTATTTTCTGAGTAAAAATCAACAACCGATTTACCGGTCGATCCAAACGGTGTTGATTCAGCCTGCGCGCAGCGATAACGGCTTGACGATTTCCAGCAAGGATATGCTGAGCCAATACAGCCTTTTGCTGAACAGCACCTATACGGCTGCTAAAGTTATTGACCAGCTTCAACTTGATATGACACCCGGTGCTTTATATAGCGTTGTTAAAGCGGTAGCCGATCAACTGACTATTTCGATCAAAATCTCGGTGGATTTGCCAGATGGCGAAATGGCAAATCGTGTCGCTAAAGCCTATGGTGAACAGCTTGTGCAGTTTCGAAATGCTGAAAATCAAAAGGTGCAGCGGGCTGACCAAGTGAACGCACTGCTTCAAGACGACCCAACTTACAGCCTTGACCATCCACGCCCCACGATCAATGCTGCTGCCGGGGCTGTTTTGGGTATCATCGTCGGCGCGATTATCATTTTTGTACTGGAGTATCTGGAAAGCAGTGTGGTGCGCCGCCGTGAAGATTTGGAACGGATGATGGAAATTCCGGTGTTGGCGACTATTCCAGAATAGAATTAAATTTTTTGAGGGAAGGTTGAGCGAAACTTCTTGAAAGAAAATAGAAACCCCCACCCCAACCCTCCCCCGTAAACGAGGGAGGGAGCAAGGCTCAGTTTTCTAAGAACTTTCGAGACTGTAGATAAAGTTCCCTATTGGTCAATGCGGGACAAAATGTATCCCGCGCACTCTGCACACGAATAGGTTATGAATATGCCCAATGTTAACTTGATCACTTTGACTGATCCGCGTACTGCCGCTGCTGAAGCGTTCCGAAGCCTGCGAACGAATTTGATGTTTAGCAGCGTTGAGAACCCGCTGCACACCCTGTTGATTACCTCGACGGCTCAGAGTGATGAGAAAAGTATCGTGTTGGCGAATCTGGCCGTCACTTTTGCCCAAAGCGGTAACAAAACCATTCTGGTGGATAGTGATCTGCGGAAACCGGCGCAGCATGAAATCTGGGCTATTCCTAATGATCGCGGCTTGACGACGATGATGATTGAGGACGGTGCAATGTCCTCGCCGCCGCTGGTGAATACAGATATTGAGGGATTACAAGTGCTGCCCAGCGGGCCACTGCCGCCTAATCCAGCGGATATTTTGAGCAGCCAGCGGATGAGCGCCCTGATTGGTGTGTTGAAAGCCCGTGCGAATTATGTGCTTTTCGACGCGCCACCTGTACTGGCGGCGACGGATGCCGCGCTGCTTGGCGCAAAACTAGATGGTGTTTTGTTAGTGGTACGGGCAGGGCATACGCGACGCGAACATACCGTCCGCGCCCGTGAAGCGTTGGAACGGGTGCATGTTCGTATTCTCGGCGCAGTCCTCAGCAATGCTCCTAAAGAGAGTGTAGGCAGCGAGTACAAGTAGGCGATGCAAACCCCTAAAGACATTCGCGTTACTACATGGGCCGAGCTGAATGAGGTTATTTTCAATAACGCATGGAATCAAGATTTAGGTCGTTACCGGACACCGTTCGCTTTTCGTGGGCTTTCGGATATTGATTATGATCTTAAAAGCAGTCTGATCCGGCTGGGCGGCCCTTACGCACAACTGGAACAAGCGCTGCTGCGTAACTTCAAAAAATATGCTCATCGTGATACCAGCCCCGGCGACTCAATATGGAATTGGTTAGCAGTGGCACAGCATCATGGTTTGCCGACGCGTTTGTTGGATTGGACAAATTCAGCTTACGTCGCCATGCACTTCGCTACAATTAACCTTGAAAAGATTGTGGTGGATGGCGCGATCTGGTGCGTAGATGTGCGCAAGATTCAACAGTGGATGCCGACCAAAGTACGAGCTGTACTGCGTGAAGAATCCGCGAATTTCTTTCAAGTGGATATGTTGAGCCGCGTATCCAAAACATTGCAAAAGTTTGACCAACTTTCAGAAGAACCGTTTGCCATCTTTTTCGATCCACCGGCGTTGGATGACCGTATTACCAACCAATATGCGCTTTTTTCAACCATGTCCAGCCCGACCGCCATCCTCGACCAATGGTTGATGGACAAGCCTGATCTTTACCAGCGCATTATTATTCCCGCCTCGCTTAAGTGGGAAGTGCGCGACAAGCTGGACTTGATTAATATCACTGAACGGGTGTTGTTCCCCGGTTTAGATGGGTTGTGTGGTTGGCTCAAGCGTTATTACAGCCCTCGAACACAGGCTGTTAAACATCATGTCGAACCCTGAATTACCGCCTGACCCTGAGGCGCTAGAGGCATGGGAAAAGCTGCCCAAGAACGCGCCTTCGCCCCAAGCGCTGCCGCCGATGACGGGCGGAACACGCTGGGTATGGGGCTTACTGATCGTCGTGGCGATCATCATCATCTTTGGCCTCTTGCAAGGTCGCATAGGCTAATAATAGTGAATATGAATTTAGTAGGGAGGTGCTTGGTCACATCTCTACCCACGTCTGTTACAGACATTGAGGTACGAACTACATGAAGGGACTGATCCTCAGCGGTGGCAAGGGAACGCGGCTTTATCCACTGACGTACACAAACGCCAAGCAGTTGATTCCGGTTGCCAACAAGCCCGTACTGGTGCGGGTAATCGAGTCTATACGCGATGCAGGCGTGGACGAAATTGGAATCGTCATCGGACAAACAGGGCCACAAATTCAAGAACTTATCGGTGATGGCAGCAAGCAAGGGGTTAAGATCACCTATATTCCTCAATTAAGTCCGGATGGTCTGGCTCATGCCGTCAAGATTTCACGTGATTTCCTCGGTGACGACCGCTTCGTGATGTTCCTCGGTGATAATGTAATCCAAGGGGGTATCGGTCAACTGATTAGTGACTTCGCCAAGAGTGATTGGAACAGCCAAATCGTGCTCAAAGAAGTCGAAAACCCAACGGCTTACGGTGTTGCCAAGCTACGACCAGATGGCAGTATCGAGCAGCTTATCGAGAAGCCCAAGAATCCACCGAGCAATCTGGCGCTGGTCGGAATCTATATGTTTGATCCGCACATTTGGGAAGCCGTCAACAGCATCAAACCATCCAAGCGCGGTGAACTGGAAATTACCGACGCGATTCAATGGCTGGTGGATGCGGGGCATCGTGTTTTCCCACATGTGCATAAAGGCTGGTGGATTGATACTGGTAAGCCGACGGATATGCTGGAAGCCAACAGCCTCGTGCTGGAAGAACTCATTCCCGCAGTAGCGGCTGGGGTTACGGTTGAAAATTCGGAAATTGATCGACGTGTGACGGTCGAAAAAGGCGCGAAGATCATTAACAGTGTGGTGCGCGGCCCGACGATTATCGGCGAAAATACGGTCATCGAAAACAGCTACATCGGCCCGTTTACCAGTATTTATCATGATGTTCGCATTCAAAATTGTGAAATCGAGCGCAGCATTGTACTGGAAAACAGTTCGTTGGCTGACATCGGCACACGTATGCAAGACAGTCTGGTTGGGCGACATGCGACTGTCCGCCGGACAGATTCCAAACCCAAATCACTCAAGATGAATATCGGCGACCACAGTAATTTGTGGGTGGTCTAGTCTATAATACAGGGATGATTGATGGGGCTTGGCAGCGGCAAAGCCCTACCTACAATACCCGTATATTTTTGTAAGTCCTGTGCAACCAATGCACTAACCATTTGTGAGTACTATGACTGAAACACTTCCAACGCAACCTATTAAACTCGTCGCCATTGATCTTGATGGCACCCTCCTTAATACCAACCATGAAATGACCGAGCGCACCGAAAAGACCCTTAAGGCCGTGATGGGACATGGTGTGAAGGTCATCATCGCCACCGGCAAGACGTTTTTTTCATCGCGGGAAATTATCAAGCGGTTGGGTACAAATACACCCGGCATTTACAACCAAGGCACGATTACCTTCAACAGCGATGGAACCGTTCACAGCCAGCAGGTGATTGATAAGACACTGGCACGACAGGTGATTACTTACGCTGAGGAACGTGATTATGTCCTTGGTGTGTACAGCGGCACACGTATTCTGGTTCGCAAGATGACACAGCGTATGGCAGAGTTGACTACCCACTTCCATGAGCCGATGCCGGAAGCGGTTGGCCCGTTACAGAACATTCTTGATACCACGCCGGTGAACAAGATTATCGCTTTCTATCCGGGTGATGCACGGCGTATTCAAGCACTGCGCTGGCAGTTGAGCATGCAAATCGGCAGCGGTGCGCGGCTAATGTCGGCAGGTATTCCTGACGAATTGGAACTGCTGCCGACGAACGCTTCTAAAGGTACGGCGCTCAAGGTGCTGCTTAAAGAGATGGGGATTCCAGCCAGCCAAACGATGACGATTGGCGACGGTGAAAATGACATCGAAATGCTGGAAGTGGCGGGTTTAGGCGTGGCGATGGGTAACGCGAATGCCCATGTCAAGTCTGTGGCAAATGTTACCACCAAGACCAATGATGAGGACGGTGTGGCGGAAGCGGTCGAAAAATACGTGCTTGCGCCGATCACCAAAGCTGCTGAAGCTGCGGCTAAGGCAGCGCCTGAAAGTGTTAGCAAGGTGGAAGCAAGTCCACTAGGGTAAATTGCCTGACATACAGATTTGTTGTAAGGGTGGGCGAACGGCTTGCCCTTATTAGAAGGAGCATCAACCCTATGAAAAATATTCTGGTTACCGGCGGGGCAGGTTTCATTGGCAGTTGTTTCGTCCGTCGTATGACGAAAAGTCATCCTGAATTTAATATCATCGCTTACGACAAGCTAACTTATGCGGGCAATATGGATAACCTTGCGCCGGTTAGCGGAGCATCAAATTTTCAATTTGTGCAAGGTGATATTGCTGACCGTGAAGCGGTAATGAGCGCTTACGAAACCCACAATGTAGACACGGTGGTGAACTTCGCGGCGGAGTCGCATGTTGACCGCAGCATCCTCTCGCCGGACGCGTTCATCAATTCGAATACGGTAGGTGTCCATATCCTGCTGGAGTCGGCGCAGAAGCACGGTATCGAACGCTTTTTGCATGTTTCGACTGATGAAGTCTACGGCGACATTGAAGGTGACCATTTCTCATTGGAAGATGATCCGTTCAAGCCGAACAGTCCATACTCGGCTAGCAAAGCCGGCGGCGACTTGATGGTACGTGCTTATCACGTGACTTACGGCATGAACACGATTGTGACGCGCGGCAGCAATACGTTTGGTCCGTATCAATATCCTGAAAAGCTGATGCCTTTCTTTATCTCGGAAGCGATTGATGACCGTCCGCTGCCCGTTTATGGTAATGGTATGCAAGTGCGCGACTGGCTGCATGTTGAAGATCATGCCGGTGGTATCGAAACCGCGCTGCTTAAGGGTCAGTCAGGTGAGGCGTATAATATCGCCGGTGAAAATCAACAAACCAATATTGATGTTATCCGTTTGATGCTTAAGCACCTCAACAAGCCGGAAACGCTGCTCAAATATGTACCTGACCGCGAAGGACATGATCGACGTTACGCTATGAATGCCGATAAGCTCAAGGCGCTGGGCTGGAAACGCCAGTACGACAGCGTTAACTTTGATGCGGCGGTCGAAAACACCGTGCGCTGGTATCGTGAGAATGAAGGTTGGTGGCGTAAGATCAAGAGCGGTGAATACTTGGAATATTACAAGCGCCAGTATGCTGCACGTCTGGCAGCGGCGACCGCAACCGCAAATTAATCAGACGTATTTCCCTTATGAAACATTAGAACCGCGCTGCAAAGTGCGGTTTTTTGTTTCGCGACCTGTGATTGTTATGCCCTATTCAAAAATTTAAGAAATTACTAGTTGTCATAGTCTGACAGTATAGCAATCGTAGGGTTGGAATACGGTTTGCATCAGGATAGGTAGCGGTTGATTGGTTATGCTAGGACAAAAGTACCTTAGTACTAACCCATTTTTAGATAAAGGCCATCACCATGAAGGAGAAATTTGGCAAACATTCGATATTTATTACCCTGATGGTGGTTGTTCTTGTGGTGGCAGGCTGCCAATCGGGACGGGCAGACAGTGTCAACATGCTGCTGCAACCGGACAGCCCGACAATGGTGTCCTTCCCATTAATGGCGGCTTCGCAAGTGTATGACTTTACGGCTGATGCCCAACTGCCGATTCAAGTGAGCCTGATGCCAATAACAAACGATCTCAGTTATACGGCTGAACTGCGTGATGAACGGGGCAGTGTCATGGCGACAGTATCGAGCAGTGCCATTCAGAATGCGGTGCTGACGGTTGGCCCCGGCAGCCAACATTATCAAGTCGCTATCAAATCAAACAACACAAACTTACAGGGCATTCTTTCGATGCAGGTGGCACGGACGAATATCCTCACGAGCGAACAGCAATCTGTTATCAAAGCGCCGGTGCAGTCCCCAATCGTTGTGCCGTATCAACCGCCGGTGGCCGCCGCTGTCACCAACAATTCATTTGCGCCATGTTCGGTGTCCAGTAAAACAGGGGCGAGCGTTAACCTTCGTAACGGGCCGGGTTTGAATTATGCAGTGGTTGATGCATTAGCTTATGGCACAGCGCTGAGCGTGAGCGGCAAAACCGGTATTGGCTGGTATCAGGTCATCCATAACGGTCAAGTCCAATGGGTGGCGGAAAGTGTGACAGCACTTGCAGGAGACTGTAAAAATTTACCGGACGTTATGCCTTTTGATCCTAATAATGGTGCTGTGAAGTTATCCATCGGTGAAAATGGATGGGGCAGTTTGAACGATAGTGTTACTTCGGTCAGCGGCAGCGCCAATGATCTGATATTGGTCACAGCGCCGGCACTGGTCACTAACCCCCAATATGAGGAATTTACCCTGACACTGGTTTGTTCGGGTAATGGGGCCGATAATGTGCGCTGGGGAGCAGCCGAAAAGCCCACTTTGAAATGTGGAAGTTCGGTCGTTATGCCAATGACTTCGAATTATCGCCAGCAGGTCATCGCTGTTTCAATGCCGCTTTCCGCTGCATACGATACGGTGCAATATACCTTGATGGCTTCACGGCGTGTCTAAGCTTTTGTGGTCTGGATAATCCGTTTTCTAAAAAAATTTTCTATAAAAATCTTTTACTCCTAAGACGATGATTTTGTTCATTTGGTAATGGGCTGCGGCTGCCATTTCTGGATGATTTCCCCTAAATTTTCTCCTAATGAACCTATAACAAATATGATAAGGAAAACTAAATAAAAACGAAATATTTTTGTGTATCGGTATATTATAGGCGATTTTGCAAACTTCATAGTTTCAATATGACAAAATCGTAATGGCGAAAATTTTGCGGCTTGATATACTGTGAAAAATGTAAAGTGAGTGTTGAATGAGAAAATCTTAATTATTGTGAAAGGTGCTGCCCTCATGAAACGTTTGGTGATATTAACGGTTCTGCTGACCTTAGTAACGGCGGTATTTTCGGTGTCGACTGCGGCGGCTCAAAATCGCCCGCGAAAATACATCGTTATCTCTCAAAGTCAGACAACTGTTAGCTCTACAACCTTGAGTCAAATCTCCAAGTCCGGTGGACGGGTTCTCCGCAATTTGTCGAATATGGGTTTGATGGTTGTATCGTCGAGCGATCCGAATTTCCCCGCGAGCATCAATAGTGCGCTGGCTGTTGCTCCGGTGATGCGCATAAAGAACCCTAAGCCTTTGATGCAGCTTGGGCCGGATTTTGCGACCGCGAATCGTGTTCCGGGGCCGCCGAATTCTCATGATGATGATCCGTATTATGATTTGGATTGGGGTATTACAGCAGTTGATGCTCAGAACGCATGGAGCCAAGGCCGTCGCGGGCAGGGTGCGTTAGTCGCCGTTTTGGACGAGGGTGTAGACGCAACGCATCCTGATCTGGCGCCGAATGTTCGTGCTGATCTGGGTACTTCGTTCGCCGAAGACTGCAACGGTGGCATCGAACCGTGGCAGCCAGAACCGGGTTTCTACTTTAATCACGGTACCCATGTAGCAGGCATCATCGCGGCGGCTGATAATGGCATCGGAACAATTGGTGTTGCGCCAAAAGCCCAAATTATGCCCGTTGATGTGCTTTCACGCTGCTTGGGTTATGGCGACGACGCATGGATTTTGGATGGTATGCGTTATGCGGCTGATCACGGGGCGGATGTCATCAATATGAGCCTCGGCAGCGGCCCGCTGAATATTCATGGTGGTTGCGATGAATTTGGTGATTGCTATACCGCCAAAGATATTAAGAACCTGATGCTAGCTTATAGCTATGCAGCGATATATGCCAACCTTAGAGGTACTACGGTGATTGCGGCAGCAGGTAATGATGGCTTTGACTTCAGTAATCCGAATTACATCCATTTACCTTCAGATGCGATTGGCATTTTGTCCGTGAGCGCTACAGCACCGATTGGTTGGGGAGTCAATCCCAATACGAACCTCGATCTGCCTGCTTATTACAGCAACTTCGGCAGAGGCCACATTGATTTCTCTGCACCGGGCGGTACTGACGAATACTACGATACTGATCCGACCAAAACTTGTACGGTTGCCGGTCTGACCCGTCCATGCTTTGTGTTTGACTACGTTTTCAGCGACATTCCGGGCGGTTATTCATGGGCAGCAGGAACGAGCATGGCGACCCCGCATGTGGCTGGAGTTGCGGCACAATATATCGGCGCGGCTGGAGGCAGAATGTCTCCAATTTTGGTCGAAGCCGCTTTGCGGGCATTGGCGGATCATCCCAATGGCAATCGTGGACGCGATCCGTTCTACGGTTACGGACGGGTTGACGCAACGGTGATTGATCCCCGCCGTTAATTCAGTCGTTAACCGAAATAACAGGGTTCATGGAATAGGGAAAAGCGAGGTCTTTTCCCTATTTTGTTTAGTAGGCGTTGTTATCGATTGATGTAGATCACATAAAGCGAGTCTTGCAGATTAAAACCGGCTCGGCTATACTACCCCCACGCTGAAAAGCGGGTCAGCCAAGGTAGCTCAGTTGGTAGAGCAACGCACTGAAAATGCGTGGGTCCCCGGTTCAAGTCCGGGCCTTGGCACATTCAAACAGAAGCTCATCTAAACGATGGGCTTTTTTGTTGTGTGGTTCTGGCGGCGTTAGAAAATTGTTATATAATGCCTAGTGTAGCTTTTGACAACCAGCCTTAGGTGGATGGAGTGCGTTATGTCGTTGCGGCGATTGGCGGTTATGGTATTGATGGTGATGGGCTTAAGCGTGCTGCTGCAACCCGCGCAGGCGCAAACCAGTAATCCGGCTTGTCCGGCGCTGGTCGAATTGGCTCTTTCACAGGTTGGCAACAACTGCTCGGATTTAGGGCATAACAGCGCCTGTTATGGGTTCAATAAATTGTCGGCTACATTTAACCAGAGTGTCGATTCGAATTTTTTCACGCGACCTTCTGACCGCAGCGATTTAGCCCTTGTACAAAGCATTCAAACCGCACCGCTTGATTTAGGACTAGGGCAGTGGGGAATTGCCGTGTTGAACGTGCAAGCTAATGTGCCGGATACACTGCCGGGGCAAGCGGTTACATTTCTACTTTTAGGCGATAGTGAAATTGAGAATGCGGTAGAGGCCAGTTCTGATAATGTAGAGGCCGTAACGGTAATTTTGCAGTCGGCAGCGGAACTGCGAAGTGGTGCGCAGCCTACGAGCGATGTCATTGGCGGCCTTGCCGCTGGCACGGTCGTTGATGCCGATGCCATCAGTCAGGACGGCGCGGCGATTCGCCTCAGAACCGAGAGCGGCGGTGGTTGGGTCAACCGCGATGTGGTCAACCCAAATCCAACATTGGATAAACTGCCAACTGTCAAACTCAACAGCGATTCGCCCATGCAGTCGTTCTATCTTCGCACTCGAACCGGAAATAATCTGGATTGTGCTCAAACACCATCCGTTTTGACCATTCAAAGTCCGCAGCATTTGAAGGTAAACCTGACGGCGAACGGCGCAGACATTGAGATGGGGTCACTCATTACGCTACAAATTCTGCCTGACGGCAGGACTATGCAGCTTACGACCTTAGAAGGTCTGGCGACTGTCGGCAAGGGAACGAACGATGAAGTGGTGGTTCCGGCTGGATCAACCACTACGCATTGTTTGAGTGCACCCCAGAATTTAGGTGATGATGGGCAGGCGAACGACCAAACTCTAGGGACGAACTGCCAATGGACACAGCCTCGATCTGCTACGGTGTCCGAATTAGAACAGGGGCAAACAGCACAGGTCATTCTTGACCGGCTTGGTTTGACGCGCGCCGATTTGGTCGTCCAAACGGAACCCACGCCGATTGTTACAGACGTGCCGCCTCCAACGCCTGTACCGGTTCTGGGAGAGTGTCCGGTTGGCACGAATATCACTCATGTGGTCAGCGCGGGCGAAAATTTGTATCGCATCAGTTTGCGTTACAAGACAAGCATGGGCGCAATTATGGCGGCTAATGGCATCACCAACGCCGAGCGCATTTTCGTGGGGCAGCGCTTAATTATCCCCTGTGGAGTGGATACGGGTGTACCCTCGGTACCGCAGTTACCGCCGTTTTTTCCCGGCAACGGGCAGCGACCGCCCGGCCCACCTACTTTCCCGACTGGAGTTGATTGCAGCACTTTCCGTGCTACTTCGCCGTTGGATGGACTGAATTATGGGCGGAATACGTTTTATTGGGATGGCGCAGCCGGCGCAACCGGTTACCGTGTCAATATCTACGGCATGGATGAGGCCAAGGGAGCGTTGGTGCGTTCATTCGACAGCCGTGGCACGCCAACTAGTTTGACGGCAGACATTACCATTCAGACTACCGGATACGGATTCAAGTTTGCGTGGGAAGTACAGGCACTTTATGACAATGCGGTTGCTTGCATTTCTTCGCGCTATACGGTGCCGAGGGGTGTTCCGGCTGCCGGAGGAAGTTCAAGCGTCACTACTGCGGCGACTTCTACACCAACCGTACCACCACCTACATTTCTTGCATCTTGGTCGTGTAACAGCGCTATGAATTTTAGGGTTGATTACTCCGGTACGCCGGTAGGTACGTCGAGCGTCGTTGTCTCTTACACCATTGTTGCAGGTGGCGTTGTGGCTTCTCCCGTTACGGGTTCTGTACCGCCTGATCCGGGAACCGTGCTGTTTAGTTCGACCAGCATCGGTACGATTACCGCCGGATCAATTAAAGCAATGCCATCGGGTGTGACTGTGGCGCTGCCGGGAACACTGACCTGTTAGTGTTGAGCAACCTAAGGTCGCTAATCACATAACTGCCATCATATTCTTTTTGGAAGCTGCGCTACAATAGAAAGTGATTTCGCGACACACTAACAAGGAAAGATATTATGCGTAAGCTGTCTCTGATCATATCAGTTGCGGTTGCAGTATTCCTTTTGACTGTTACTCTTCAGCGCGGGTTGACACAAGATGGGTCAAATTCGTGCCCGACCTTAGTGAAACAAGCTCTGGTAGCTGTCGGAAACAACTGTGCTGGATTAGGACGCAATAGTGCCTGTTATGGGTTCAATCGCGTAAACGCCACGTTTAGTGAAGCCGTCAACGATGATTTCTTCAGTAAGCCCTCTGACCAGACGAACCTGAAATCATTGCAATCGATTGACACTGCCGCGTTAAACAACGCGCTTAACGAGTGGGGTGTGGCGGTTATGAGTGTGCAGGCCAACATACCCAATTCGCTGCCGGGGCAGGCCATTTCCTTTATCCTGTTAGGTGATGTAAGTGTCGATAATGCTGTGCCAGCCGATCAAGCGGTTGCGCCGGCAGAGAATCCAATCGCTGTAACCACGGTTAACCAATCGAATATCCGAACCTTGCCGACGACGAACTCAAATGTGATCGGCAGCGTCGCAGGTGGCAGTGCGTTAAGTGCCGATGCCATTAACCCCAGCAAAGACTGGCTGCGTGTCGTGTTTAATGATAAAACGCCGGGTTGGATTAACCGCTCGCTGATTACCAGTGAGGGTGATTTGGACAGCCTTCCGGTTTTTGCAAACAACAGTTTGACACCTATGCAGGCGTTTTACTTTAAGACGGGTATCGGTGCGCCTGCTTGTAACAAATCCCCTGATGTTCTGGTCGTTCAAGACCCTGATAAAGTGGCTGTGGACATTACTGCTAACGGAGCGTCTATTCGCATTAGCTCCACGATTGCGCTGCGATTGGTTGAGGGGAATAAAATGCAAATTATTACTGTTCACGGTCAGGCGAAAGTGAACGGTGTGATTATCCCTATCGGGTATCTGACGACGGTACAACTAAGTGATGATGGGAAATCAATTGTCGGTCAACCGAGTTTGCCGCGCCAGCTGACACAGCAAGAATTGGACGATTTGCAGTGGTTGGAAGGGATACCGGTTGATGTACTCAATTATCCCATTATTGTTCCCGATGTGGAGCCTAAGGCTCAGGTTACGATACCGATTAACGGTTCGAACAGCAGCGGCGCAGGACAGCCGAAACCGCAGGTAGATTGCAAACCGTTTAAGGCAACTTCGCCGCTGGATGGGCTGAATTATGGCATGAATACCTTCTATTGGGATGCCGCGCCGGGTGCGACCAGCTACCGAGTCAATGTGCAGGGCGCGGGATCTAAGGAAGTGACAGCACCTACCACAACCGTCAACTTTGACATATCGAGCGCCGGATTTAACCCGCAGCTCACATGGTCGGTGGATGCGCTGTATAACGGCGTCGTTGCGTGCAGCAGCCAATCGGTCACGATTCCGCGCCAATGGGCTGCCCCGCCGCCGCCGACTGTACCACCACCCGGTTCGCCCGGCTTACCGTCATTTTCTGCTTCGTGGTCGTGTGGTACCAGTTCATTTACGGTGAATTATGGTGGGCTGCCAGCCGGAACGACCAGCGTGACCATCAACTATAACGCCAGCGGCGCATCGGTAACACCCGGTTCTCCAGCCATTGCCAGTGTCCCACCTGACCCGGGCAATTTTGATTTTTCCAGTTATCCGCCATTTGGCTATTCACTGACGAATGGTTCGGTGGTGGCCAATCCCAGCGGGGTAACGATGCCCTTACCTGACATGAGTTGTTAAATCGTAAGGTCAGAGTTAGGTAACTTTTGGTATGATAAAAAGACGCACATGTGAAGTGCGTCTTTTTTTAGTAGGTGTGATGATGCAAAGACAATTAGTAACAATCTTATGTTTCGCAGTCACCTTAGTAGGATTAGCCTTCAGTCCCCAGCGAGGGTTTACACAGGGTACAGGTGGAAATTGTCCCGCGCTGGTTACGCAGGCTCTAGAAGCAGTGGGCAACAGCTGCGGCGGTTTGGAACGCAACAGCGTTTGTTATGGTTTCAACCGCGTGAACGCAGCATTCAGCGGGGAGGTGGCGGATAACTTTTTCAGTAAACCGTCTGATCAATCTGCTTTGAAACTGCTTCAGTCAATTGATACCGTCGCCCTCAATGAGCAGCTCAAAGAATGGGGGGTGGCAGTCATGAGTGTGCAAGCCAACATACCCGATACACTGCCGGGGAAAGCCGTGTCCTTTATTCTGCTTGGTGACGTGAGTGTTGATAACGCTGTACCTGCCGATCAAGCGGTATCTCCCGCCGCAGACCCCATTGGGTTAACCACGAAAAACGAATCCAATATTCGCAGTCTTCCTACGACCAATTCTAACGTTATTGGCAGCGTGGGAACCGGCAGCGTTTTGAGTGCTGATGCCATTAACCCGACAAAAGATTGGCTGCGTGTGGTCTTTAACGACAAAGCGCCGGGCTGGATCAACCGGTCACTTGTCACGAGCGAGGGCGATTTAGACAGCTTACCGGTATTTTCCAGCGACAGTAAGACACCGATGCAAGCCTTCTATTTTAAGACGGGTATCGGTGCGCCGTCGTGCAATTCAGCGCCGGATGCCTTAGTTGTGCAGGGGCCAGATCGAGTAGCGGTGGATATTACCGCTAATGGAGCCAACATTCGCATCGGTTCAACCATTGCGCTGCGCACGATTGAAGGCAATAAGATGCAGGTTATTACTATTCACGGGGAAGCCAACGTGAATGGCGTCATTATTCCTGTAGGGTTTACATCTACCGTACAGCTCAGTGAGGATGGCAAAACGGTGGTTGGCGTACCCAGTGAACCCCGACCGTTAACGCAGGAAGAATTAGACGAATTAACGTGGTTGGAGGGTATTCCAACTGACGTCCTCAATTACCCGATTGACGTACCGGACAAGGAATTTGTTGAACCCACTATTACACCGGTTCCTTCCGGTAATTCGGCTGGTACGCAGGGAAGTACCCAACCAGTGACCTTCGTGAATTGTAACGGCTTCAAAGCCACATCGCCGTTGGATGGTCTGAATTATGGCATGAACACTTTTTACTGGGATCCTGCGCCGGGCGCGACCAGCTATCGTATCAATGTGCAGGGTGCGGGTTCTAAGGAAATCGATGCCTCGTCCACGAACGCGAACTTTGACATTTCGAGTGCCGGATTTGACCCGCAAATGACATGGTCGGTCGATGCTTTGTACAATGGCGTGGTGGTATGCAGTACGCCTTCGGTAACTATTCCGCGCCAGTGGTCAGCTCCACCGCCACCTGCCAATCCACCTCCTCCGGTCTTTTCGGCTTCGTGGATGTGTGGTTTCGGGGATTTTACGGTGAACTATTCAGGCTTGCCATCTGGAACAACCAGTGTGACGATTAACTTTAGTTCAAACGGCGCTGAGCCTGATCCGTATCCGCCGGTTACGGTTTCAGTCCCGCCCACGACCGGTAATTTGACAATCGCTACTTATTCTTCAGGCTTTGACTTGTATGGTGGTTCGGTCGTCGCTAATCCGTCGGGTGCTGCCGTTGGCCTTCCAGATTTGAGCTGCTATCAACCGGGTTAATGACCGCTGTTTGCACAAGTAACTAAATACCTGTACAGTTGGGCGCACAGAGAAGTGCGCCCTTTTTTGTGGTGTGAATAGGTGCGAATATGCAAAGACGATACATGACTGTTTTGTGTTTATTGGTCACGCTGATGGTGTTGGCCTTCAGTACTCAACGCGGATTTACACAGGACAGCAGCACGGCTAACTGTCCTACGCTGGTTCAACAAGCACTGCAAGCGCTTGGCCCGAATTGTGGCGGATTGGGACGAAACACGGCCTGTTACGGATATAACAAAGTAGCGGCAACTTTTTCACAGGCCGTAGCCGATGATTACTTCACCAAACCTTCTGACCAAGCGGGATTGAGCAGCGTAGCCTCTTTATCAACCTCACCATTGGATACGCAGCTCAACGAGTGGGGTGTGGCGGTAATGAGCGTGCAAGCCAATATACCCGATTCACTGCCGGGGCAGTCGGTACGATTCATTTTGTTGGGCAACTCCGAAATGCAAAATGACGTGGCACCGCCTGATACACAAGCAGCTTCCCAACCGATTACGGTAACCACCACGACCGGCTCGAACATTCGCAGTGCGCCGACCCGCAACGCCAACGTGCTCGGAAGTGTGCCAGCCAATACAGAACTCACGGCGGATGGAATAAGTGATGATCAGCAATGGGTGCGGGTTGTTTTTAACGAAGCGGCTGTCGGCTGGATTAGCCGTGCATTGGTGACAAGTGGATCGGATATTGATAGTCTGCCGGTGGTCAATGATGTTCCCCAGACACCGATGCAGGCTTTCCGGCTAAAAACCGGGGTTGCTGGATTGACTTGTGCCGATGCACCGTCGCTACTCATGGTTCAAGGGCCGAAAAATGTGCAAATCCAGATTACTGCCAATGGGGTTGATGTGCAGTTGGGCTCGACACTGGTGCTGCAAACAACTGATAAGAATAAATTTCAAATCGCGACCATTGACGGTACCGGACGTGTGGGTAACTTGGTCATTCCAGCGGGTTTCATGACCGAAGCCCCGATGGGCGATGACGGGAATGTAAATGGCAGATTTGGAGCCGTTTTACCCATTCCAAAATCCGAACTTGATAAACTGCAAGTATTAGAAAATATTCCGCCAGACATCCTCAATTATGAAGTAAACGTGCCTAATAACGCGGTGGTCATAGCGCCACGCCCAACCCCCGTACCTACAAGTGCCACACCCAATACGACAGGCAGCGCTGACTGCGCCAACTTCAAGGCGACATCTCCGTTGGATGGTCTAAATTACGGTGTGAATACTTTCTATTGGGATCCTGCACCGGGTGCGACCAGCTACCGGTTGAATGTGGTCGGTTTCGGAACAAAGGATAGTTCCAGCACCAACACGACCTTTGATTTGTTCGACGCCGGTCAGCAGTTCCAGATGTCATGGTTTGTGCAAGCGCTGGTGAATGGACAGGTATCCTGTACAACGCCCACGGTAACAGTTCCTCGCGAAGCTCTGCCGCCGCCTTTTAGTGCCAGTTGGCAGTGCGGGCCGGGTAAAGATGAAGTCACAGTGAATTATCAGAATGTGCCACCCGGTTCAAACGCAGTTGCGATTGAAATCTATACCTTAGAACTTCGACAGGAGTATCCGGTTCCGCCGCGCTCTGGCTCAAAAACCTTTGGTAATTTCACCCGCTCGGGTGGTCGTGTCGTGGCTTCTAACGGGCAGAGCATTGACCTGCCCAATTTGACTTGCAGAGCCGGTTAAAACACTTCTAGTTGTCAGCGAGGGGCATGTTTGTCTCTCGCTGGTTGATAAGAATATTTATTGGAGCTCAAAATGGACTTTTCTGTCCCCGCGCATGTGCAGGATATTACGCGCCGCGTCCGGCAGTTTGTTGATCGTGAAGTTGTTCCATATGAAGCGCATGTTGACGAGTACATTGATGGTATTGCGCCCGAAGCGCTCGCCGAACTTCGTGCTAATGCCAAATCCGAAGGCATCTTTGCGCCCCAATTGCCTAAAGAATTGGGTGGACTTGGCCTAACGTTGGAAGAAATTGTACCCGTATTCGAAGCTGCTGGTCGCAGTACACTTGGTCCGTTGGCGTTGAACTGTTCAGCCCCCGATGAAGGCAATATGCATCTGCTGCACATGTTTGCCAGCCCCGAACAAGTTGAACGGTATTTGAAACCCTTAGCAGCTGGAGAGACACGTTCCGGTTTTGCGATGACCGAGCCAGCGCCCGGTGCGGGGTCTGACCCGAATATGCTGCAAACACAAGCGGTGCGTGATGGCAGTGATTGGATTATCAATGGGCATAAGTGGTTTACCAGCGGTGCAGATGGCGCGGCATTTCTGATTATTATGGCGGTGACTAATCCTGATGTGCCGACCCATAAAGGCGCGACTCTGTTCCTCGCGCCGATTGATGCTGCCGGCATTGAGATTGTGCGACGCGTGCCGATTATGGGCGGTAATGATCCCGGTGGACACTGCGAGATTCTATTCCATGATTTGCGGCTGCCATCGAGCGCGATTTTGGGACAGGAAGGGCAGGGCTTTGCTTTGACGCAGAAACGTTTAGGGCCGGCTCGTATGACACACTGTATGCGTTGGACAGGCATTGCCCAACGTGCGCTCGAAATCGCTACACAGTACGCCACCGAACGACAGGCCTTCGGCAGCACCCTCAGCGGTCACCAATCCATTCAGTGGATGCTGGCGGACTCGGCTACTGAACTCCATGCTGGACGTTTGATGATCCAGCATACGGCGTGGCTCTTGACGCAGGGGAATGAAGCTCGTCAAGAATCGTCCATGTGTAAAGTCTTTGTTGCCGAGTCGGTCAATAAAGTGTTGGATCGTGCCATTCAAATTTGCGGAGCAAAAGGTATTTCTCGTGATTTGCCTTTGAGCCGCTGGTATGAAGCTGCACGTGCCTTCAGAATTTATGACGGTGCATCAGAAGTGCATCGTATGGTGATTGCGCGTCAAGTCGTCAAGCAGTACGGCAGTTCATAGTCGAAAATTTACGAAAAGTTAAAATAGACTTAACGAGCGACCGCCGCATCCGCTGTAAAATTAAGTAAATGCACTTTGATCAAGGGCAAACTAAATGAATCAACAGGATGCGAGCCATATTAAACAACTCGGTCTGGATGTCCTCAAGAACCCGAACCCTAATATGCGAAAAGCGGCTTTGCTCGAACTGCGCCGCTTTGATGCTCCCATCATCGCTGAAGTATTGGAGCGTGTCCTTCAAAAAGACCGTGATAAAGATGTGCGTGATCTCGCCCAAAACTTGCTGACGCAGCAGCGGCTTAAAGCAGCCGGACAACCTGCTGCATCAAAAGACGCTTCGAAATTACCATCCCAATTAATGACCAGCGAAGATACGACGAAATGCACCTTTTGCGGCTCCGAGGTTGGAGAGGCTCTACGCTGCCCCAATTGTGGTGCTGAAAGAACCGTGACCGGCAATCCAGTTACTTCAAAATCGGTAGTGAATCCGGATTCCTTCATTTTGCATCAGGCGCACTATGATTTTGTGTTTGGCAACAGCAAATCTTTGAACCGAAGCAGTTTTCTTGGTGTTGGCTGCCTGACCATATTTTTAAGCATATTTGTTATCGTCGGTGTTTTTATGCTAGGAACGGCGCTCAGCGATACGTATAACTGGTTTGCTATTAATCAAAGTGGGATTGGGAATACGGCTCAATTGACAAACCGGCGCATTTCTTCGGGCGATGACAGCGACACGTATTATGTCTCGTTCCGCTTTAATCATAATGGTAAAAATTATCTGCGTGAGCAGAAAGTGAATTGGGACATTTACAACAGCGCAGAAATTGGTGGCAGGGTGGATATTGTTTATGCGCCGTCCAATCCGCAGGGGGCAAAACTCACCGGAACCAACAGTGCGCCGACTTGGATGTTGTTCTTCGCGCTGATTTGGAACGCCATTATCGGTTTGATTGTCTTTTTTGTCATTCAGCAGTACCGCCGCGTCAAGTTTTTGGAACGTCATGGACGAATGCTCCCCGGTGAGATTTTGGAAAGTTCACATTCCACAGATAGTGATGGTGATTTATCCCTTAAGGTCGAATATACTTTCCGCACGCCTGACTCGAACAAGCGCTTGTCAAAAGTTGAGCGTGCCACGCGCAATGATCTCAAAGGGCAGCGCCCACCCGCGCCGGGAACGCCGGTTGTCATACTGTATTACAATGAGCAGCGCTACATGCTGTTATAGCCTTATATGCCCTACAAAGGAATAATTTTATGGCAAAACCACGCTTACGCGATTTGGGTATCAATATCGGTGTGCTGCCAACCGGACAGTACAACGCGATTACTGATGTAGCCGGGGTAAGGGTCGGGCACGCGACGATTATTGCCGATGAGCCGCGTATTGCCCGTACTGGCGTGACTGTTATCTTCCCACGCCAAGAACCCATATGGGATCATCATTGTTTCGCGGGGTTTCACGTCCTGAATGGCAATGGTGATTTCACAGGAACCCATTGGATCGACGAAGCCGGCATGTTAACGACACCAATTGCTGTCACCAACACCCATCAAGTCGGCATTGTGCGCGATACGCTGGTCAAGTATTCAGTCGAACAGTTCGGCGCACACGAATGGGTTATGCCGATGGTCGCTGAAACGTACGATGGTTGGCTGAATGACATCAATGCGTTTCATGTTCAGCCCGAACATGTCATGAGTGCGGTGGCTAATGCTCACAGCGGCGCGGTTGAAGAAGGCTGCGTGGGTGGCGGCACAGGTATGATTTGTTACGATTTCAAAGGTGGAATTGGTACGTCCTCGCGCTTAGTGGATACTCCAAGTGGGCGCTACACCATCGGTGCGTTGGTACAGTCTAACTTCGGCAACCGTGAATTATTGCGTGTGGATGGCGTACCCGTCGGGCGTGAAATTCCCACCAGTCTGATCCCTTCCGGTTGGGATGAACCGCAGCAGCCCGGTTCTATTATTGTGATTCTGGCAACTGATGCACCCCTTTTACCGGGGCAGTGCCGCCGTTTGGCGCAGCGTGTGACCATCGGCCTCGCCCGTACAGGTTGTGTTGGACATAATGGCAGTGGCGATCTATTTCTCGCATTTTCGACAGGCAACCTCATTCCCGGTCATCTAGATGCGCCAGTAAGTGTCCAGATGATGCCGCATCCGCACATGAACTGGCTGTTTGACGGCGTGGCCGAAGCAGTGGAAGAGGCGGTCATTAACGCTCTAGTTGCCGCGGATACCACAGTTGGCTATAAAGGGCGAACCGCTTTTGCCTTGCCCCATGATTTATTACAATCTGCTATGAAACGTTACAGCAACCATTGAGATTTGATGGTACTTTAGTCAATTATTGACCGTAAGTTGTCAAAGGTGTGATATAGTAAAGAGTGTTAATTATTGAGAAACGCTAAACTCGGCTGCTTAGATAGTCAATAAAGGGTCTATCATGGCTGCACACGACCGATTTAACGTCACCGCACTCGCTGAAGAAGTCCTGCGCAACCCTAATCCGGGTACGCGCAAGATTGCCTTGCAAGGTCTCAGTATTTACATGTCTTACCAGCGCATCTTTGAGCTGGTCTTTTATGTTAGCCAGCGGGATTCAAATCCCGAAGTGCGGGAAACGGCCACCGAGCTTTTGGCGACGATGCCCCCGCGCACTAGCTCAGACATCCAATAGCAAACGCACATTTAGCGCCCAAGCGAGATATAATGCCCGCAAAAACTGCTTGAACTGCCTGATGCTTGCCTCATCATCAGGTTCGGATTTAAGCTGCATTGGATAACGCTCCGTTACATCTTCCGGTGAAGGAGCTAGGTTCATGATTTCATCTGCGTCCATATTGCGTCGGATGACGTTGAAGAACATCAAGAGTGTAGCCCCATAAGAGGGCTTGATATGTCCCAAAAGAAACAGCATTTCAAAAAGCTGGTTGGTGTTGACGATATACTCGCCTAACTGACGTACCAGTGTCCCTTTTTCTTGGAAGAAAGGTTGTCCTTCCGCGCGCATCGAACCCACCGCTTCACCTGCTGCTTTGAACTCCTGTAAACCTTGGCGCAGCAGCATCCAAGGCAAAGTCTCGACAGGCAATGGGAGTTGATTGAGCAGCCAGAGTTCCGCCTTCCCCGAGATTGGATATTCAACCTGACCAATGCAGCCAAAAGGTTGTCCCACATTGTTAGCGGGGCAGCCTTCACAGTAATGGTGATAAGGTAGCAGTTCCTCGGCTTGGTCGATGAGGTTTTGTACCATCACCACTTTAGTTTCAGATTCACCGCTGGCTGTGGTGCGTTCAAGTTCGAAGCCGATTTCGGACACAGGCCGGTTATCACCGTTATCGCGGAACAGTTTAACGACCGCCTCGGCACGGGCGCGTCCTTTGATGCGTTCAATGATGCCTTCGGTGGTTAATTCTTGCTTGGGGTAGCACTTGTAATCAATGACGTAATCAATTGCCATTTGCTTGATTGATCCATGTATTTGTGTAGAGGAATAAGGGCAACGATAGCAGAAGTTGGAGAAGTTGCATAGGATGGAGGGATTAGAGCAGTTAAGGGTTAAATAATCATCTCTTTAATTCGAGAGATTTCTTCCAAAGCGCCAGCAGGCGATGAATGTACTTATATGAACCGCCAACCAAAATACACCATTTAGTATTTCAAAAGGAGATTTAGGGCTTAAAAAAGTGTAGAGAATTACTAAGTTTGGTAAGGAACATATAATTGCAGACACGAAACAACCGAATGTAATCTCAGCTGAGGTCATGTTCTGTAAATATGCAAATAGAGATCTTCCTTTTCTTAGACCGATTAAGTAATTCAAAAAGCGGTGTTCTTTGTAAAAGAGCAATTTCACAGGAAATTTCAAACTATCTAAATAAATCTTAAGTGCTTCTTCAGATGGCTTGATTTTCGCAAACTGGTATTCAAGGGAGTTTATTAACAGACGCGAGTAAAAAAACATCCACATTAAATATAGAAAAAGGAGGTTGGAAACCGCATTTACGTGATTTGAAAGCATACTTATTTCCAGATTTTACCGGAATTCACAATTTGAATAGTTGGATATCAATACTTGCCTATAAATGTTGCCGAAATATTAAATAAAATGGACGGCATATACCGTCCTGACTTATTACCTTTTAATTCACTCTACCTGAAAATTCCAGCGCCGGATAAATGTTTGAGAAGCCGTTATGCTCACCACATTGAAACCGGGATTTTCACCATCGGCGACAGTTTCACTCGAACCGTGCCATGAATTGAACTGATTCCAACTGCTGGCGGCGCTGGTGTAGAGAATGCCATCTTGCAACATCTGAATATTTTGATGCACATGTCCAAAGAACACACCACGCAGCCGATCTTTGGCTTTCAGTAAAATTTGGTGCAAAGCCTCACCATTGGTAATCCGCATATAATCGTCGAGCCACGGCGAACCGACTGGCAGCGCATTATGATGGACTGCCACCACGAGGGGACGGTCATCATGTGCCGAACAAATCGCGTCGAGCCATTCCAACTGTTGGGCAATAACATTACCGCGCGGCACTTCGGCTGGGCCGTTGCTATCCAAGCCAACAATTTGAAATCCGTTAGCGTCAAAGGTGTAATAGAAAGGGTCAACGATTTCAGTGCGTCCAAGTAAAACGCGCTGCAAATCTGCGCCTGAGTCGTGGTTGCCGGATAAATAATAAACCGGACGCGCAAGTTGGCTGAGAATATCGTGGGCAGTCATATAGGCTTCGGGAATAGGGTCATAAACCACATCACCGGTGTGGAGGATGAAATCGACGTTGAAGGGCAGGGCATTAACAGCCTTGACCAGTGCTTTTGCGCCATCGTAAGTGCTGTGCGGCGTATGATGCTTGCCATATTCAGCGTCAGGGCTGATGTGTGTATCACTGATGTGAATGAAGGTCAGTTGCTGTTCCGGCATGTAACATTCTCCAAATGGGATAATGGGTTATTTCCGCTGAGTTTTCTGCACTATAATAGCGCTAACAAATCAATAATGGGTGATCGACTCCAAATTGGATTTATTGGCGGTGGGGGTATTAGGGGGAGTAAGGAAGCGGGCGATGCGACGGATAGGTATGCAGTTCTGTGGGGTATTGATAATGGGGATGTTGCTTACTGCTTGTGCGGGTAATCAACCTCAAACTATAGGTGAATTACCGACAGCAGCCGTTTTGCCGACTCTCACGGCAACTTTACCTGTCACCGCCACTTCGACCGATATTCCCAGTCCAACTGTGACGGTTACATTTACTGTTTCGCCAACGGTATTGGTTTCCGACACGCCGACGGTTACACCCAGCGCGACCATCACCGACACGCCAACGCCGACCGCGACCAATACGCCGCTGCCCAGCGACACGCCGTTTCCAACCGCTGATAATGAAGGGCTAATGGCACTGGTGCAGCTCGCAGCTAAGGCGACAATACTGCCGCCCGATTTGCTTCCGGCCTTACAACCGACAGTCCCAAGCGCGGTATTAGGTGCAACTGCCCCGCCAGTGATGCCAACTTGCACTACGCCGCCGAGCGGTGGATTCGCAACGGTTTATAATGCCGACCCGACGCTGGCCTCGCAAATGGGCTGTCCATTAGGGATGGTATCGTTCGCTAGTGCGTCACAGACGTATCAATTTGGAGAAATGTTGTGGATGGCTGGGCCCCCGCAAGCTATTTATGCATTGTTTAGTTCTGGTCGTTTTCAGCGCTATGATGATACTTTTAACGCGGCGGTTGATCCGAACAGCGGGGGTGAAACTCCGCCTGCCGGACTGCTCGAACCGGTGCGCGGCTTTGGCAAGGTTTGGCGGACGTTCGCTGAAGTTCATGCGCTGGGTTGGGCCATGACGGATGAAGCTGGCGGACAATCGATGGCTCAAGTTTTCGAGCGTGGACAGATGGTATATTTCCCGCAGCGCGGTATGATTTTCGTGTTAATTTCCGATAACGGCGGCCTCAGCGGAGGCTGGCGTGCCGTTCCGGGTAGTTTTTGATCCTTTAGAAAGGTTTACTGGAGGAACAGCATGGGACGACAACCACTTACACCAGAGCATCTGGCCTTTCTGGAACGGCGTTATGTAGACCTCAAACAGGTCTACGAAGCGATGATTTCCTATTATCCGCCGGATGCCTATGAAGAGAACTATCTATTCGAGACGATTGTCTGTGAATTTAATTATCTAGCTGATACGCTCGGCTACGAGAATGACGAAGCGTTTTTGGATCGCCTCATGGGCGATACCGACACCGATGACTTTGATTTTGATGACGACGACTTCGACGACCTAGATTAATGGCCCCCGCTTAATGTGCCTGTGTCATCAGGTCTTGGGCTAGGCGTAGATTTTCTTCGGCGTAAGCCTGCCTATCGCTCAAGTTCAGTTCAGCAAAAATCTGTTGGGCGGCTGTGAAATGGTTAAAGGCCAGTTCATATTCGCCCATATTTCCGTAGACCGTGCCCAAGCTGGTTAGCAGGTCACCTTCCCCCACTTTATCACCGAGTTCTTGCGCCAACCGCAGTGTTTCGATATAGGTATCCCGTGCCAGTTCATAATAGAAACGGGCTTCAAACTCGGTGTTAGATTTTCGACCCAGATCATTGTAGATGTTGCCGATGATGCCCAAGCGTAATGCTGCATCGGTATTGTTGCCTAAGCTCTTGTATAGAGACACGATTTCGTGAAAACATTTTATGGCTTCGGTCAATTCCCCTTGTGCAAGGTGCGAATTGCCGAGGTTGCTTAGGCGTGCGGTAAGACTGCGTTGGTCGCGCATTTGCCGCGCTACGCTGACCGATTCGCGGTGTACCTCAATCGCCTCGCTATTACGATGTAGATCATCAAAGACCAAACCGAGATTCGAAAGCCAAATACCGCGTCCGCGTGTATCGCCAATTTCTTGGGCAATGATTAACGCTTGATCTAAATAGGCCAACGCTTCATCAAAACGGCCAAGCTCCCGCAGAATATTGCCCATGTTTCCGAGGATACCATCTTCGGTCAGACGGTCATTATCGGCGCGAGCTAATATCAGCGCCCGATTGAAGCAGTCTAAGGCGAGGTCAGGGCGTTTGGTTCGGTAATAAATCAAGGCTAGGTTACCCAAATGGCGACCTTCTGCCGCTGGATCATTCATGGTTCGCGCAAGTTCTGTGGATTGTAACAGCCCGCTGATAGCCTGCTCGTAATCTTCATTTTGGAGGGCTTGTCGTACTTGCTGTAAAGCCTGCCGCACTTGCAGCAGCAGTTGTTCATGGTCAGCCACGTCGCTCATATTAGCTTCCCTCCTGTCGGTTTTTACCGGATTGTCCAAGCAGAGTAACGAGCAGCACTAATCCTATCAAAGCTGCCGGCCATAACCAGATTCGATCCGTCCGCAGGCCGGGCAGTACAGGTTCATCAGCAATGATATTCAATCTGATGATTGTAAATTGATGTGAAACATCGGGTAATTTGCGTCCGTTGACTTCATCATCTACTAAGCGTCCTAAAACCGCGTCATAGCGGGCTGGCGCGTCACGCCGGAACAAATTAACGGCTCGCAGCGCTTCTGCCGGATCAGTCACCCGATCCGCCAACGCACTCATTCGCTGGCGACCCAACTGAATAGTGACCAACGGATCAGCCAGCAGGTTTTTATACCAATCGGGACGATTTCCCCATCCAGAAATAATGTAGATGACGCTGCCGTGCCGACGAAATTCGATAGCCACATGACGTGGTTCGCCGGATTTACGACCGCGCGTGGTCAAAATCATCAGCCGCAGCAGGTTCATCACATCGCCTAGCCCCAGCCTAAACAATGTGAGCGGCGCTCGAAGTGCCAACCGCAGCAGTCCAGTTGGGTAGGGGATAAATTGAGGTTTGTCAGGTTCGATTATCATGCGTTCACGTACATCCCTTAAACGGGATAGTCTGGTTATCCTATTACTTGAGTCAGCCACTTCTTGATATTTTTAGTATAGCCTATTCTGGGTTTTGCGTGGCAAACCTACGCTTGCTCAACGTCCACATTCCGCATCCCTGCCGTCAGGTTCCCGCCGCACTGCGAAGCCCACATTCTGCTATTATAGAGAATAGGTGCAGCGATGCGTATTAACGTGGATATCCCTGTTGCATGACCATCCGCATACAGGATAACTTGACGAACCATTACGACCCATATTGTGGAGTTTTGAATGCCTGACGAACGTGATTCCCGATTGCCTGACGAAGTGCCTGAAGAACGACCAGAAGATGACGATGTTCCGTTTCATCTGCCATTCAGCGACGAAACGGATGCGACCCAGCACGACTTGCCTGCGGAAGATAAACCGCTGTGGAATTCCGAAAATCCAGTGGATGCCCGCAACATGCCGACCATGCCGATTATGCGTGAGCCGGGTGTGCCTGATCCCAATAAAACACTGGCGGGCAGCGGCGGTTTAGACCCGAATCCGGACTTTAATACCCGTCCCAGAAAGTCTGACGCCGGGAATACGATGCAGCACAAGGCAGTGCGCTTGGACAACACCATGCCCCACGAGCCAGCGCCTCCGCACCGTGATTATAATCAGCCGCAGCAGTATCAACAGCCTTATCCTCAACCGCCTGCCAATATCCCTCCCGCGCCGAAGGCTGGCAGCGTACCTGCGCAACCGCTGCAGCGCCGCCAAACCCAGCGCAAACGAGGGTGCTTAGGTTGTTCGCGGGGTTGCATTGGCCTGCTCATTGGTTTTATTGTCATTTTCTGCGGTGGCTCGACTTTGCTCACGCTGGCAATTGGTGGCGCTTATGCCTCGCGCGTACAGCAGCAGTTGACACAGCGTGTTTCTGAAATCAACAACTATCAACAGTTCCAAAGCACCTTCTATCTGGATCGTAACGGTCGCCAATTGTATGAAGCCTTTGGCGAAGGTCGCCGCACCAAACTCAAATATGCCGACTTCCCCCAAACCCTGATTGACGCGACAGTATCGATTGAAGATGATAGTTTCTTCACCAACCCCGGTATTGATGTGCAATCTACCTTACGTGCTTTTCTCCAATATGCTGGATTAACGGAAGGCTCAACTGGCGGTAGTACCATCACGCAGCAGCTTGTACGTGGTGTGCTGTTTGATACCGAGTATCGTGCCGAGCGCAGTGTTCAGCGCAAGCTGGATGAAATTGGTTTGGCTTTGGCGCTTACCGGACAGATGAGCAAAGAGCAAATTCTTGAACTGTATCTCAATGAAATTTACTACGGTAATCTGGCATACGGGGCGGAGGCCGCTGCCCAGACCCTTTTCGGTAAACATGCGAACCAGCTGACATTAGGTGAGGCCGCGCTTCTAGCCGGTTTACCTCAAGCGCCGGCTGATCTTGACCCGCTTAGTAACGATCCAACAGTTCAAGATAAAGTCGAAGCCCGCTGGCGCTTGGTACTAGAGCGTATGGTTGCGCTTGGCAAAATTTCACAGGCACAGGCCAATGATGCCCTTGCACAGGGTTTGAATTTTGTGCCGCGCAACATTTCACTGGAAGCACCACATTTCACTGTTTATGCCGAAGCCCAGTTCGAGGCGTTGATGGGGCAAATCGGTTATGCCCCCAAAGATGTGGCGCGCGGTGGTTTTAAAGTTTACACCACGCTTGACCTTGATATTAACAATGCCGCGCAAGAGGCTGCTCGTAATCAAGTCGCGACGCTTGCCTCCCAAAATGTGACAAATGCTTCAGTCGTCGTTTTGAAACCGTTAACTGGTGAAATTTTAGCGATGGTCGGCAGCGTTGATTACAACAATGATGCCATTGACGGGCGTGTGAATGTCGCCGTTTCTCTGCGTCAACCCGGCAGCACCATGAAGCCTTTTAACTACTCTGGCGCGATGGAAAACGGGATGACTCCCGGTGATGTCATTTGGGATGTGCCGACTAAGATCGGTATCGATGGGCAAGCGCCCTATGTCCCGCGTAATTATGACGGGGTATTTCACGGCCCGATGATCATGCGTTATGCGCTGGCGAACAGTTACAACATTCCGGCTGTGCAAACACTGCGACGTTATGGTGTAGCTTATCTGCTTGGCTTGATGCAGCGCTTTGGTGTAGGCTCATTAGGGGATGATGCCAGCCGATATGGCCTGTCGCTGACGTTAGGTGGCGGTGAAGTGTCGCTGCTTGACCTGACCAACGGCTATTCGGTTTTTGCCAATCAAGGCTCATACGTACCGACGACCGCCATCCTCTGCGTACTGGATAGCAGCGACAATATCATCTACAACTACGAAAATGGGTGCACGACAGGCGTTCCAACCGAAAAAACCGTCAACAAACCGGCTTATGGCAAGCAGGCACTTGACCCGCGAATCGCTTTCATCATCAGTGACATTCTGGCGGATAACAATGCCCGCAGCACAGCAATGGGCGCGAACAGTCCTTTGAATACCGGTGCGTTGGGCGCATCTGTTAAAACGGGTACGACCAATGACGTTAAAGATAACTGGACCGTTGGCTATACCCGTAATGTGGCGGTCGGCGTATGGGTCGGCAACAGCAACGGTGCGCCGATGGTCAACTCGTCCGGCTTAACCGGTGCGGCTCCCATTTGGAACAGTGTTATCAATACCATCTATGGCAATCAAGCGCTCTTGAGCAAAGATTTTGCGGTCAACGGGCAGCTTCAGCCCAACCAGCAGCAAGCACCTGCCGGCGTTTCCCGCCGTGAGATTTGTGATGTCCGCCGCTTGAAAGAACCAGCAACCGACTGCGCCCGCATCACCGAATGGTTCTTGGATGGTTCTGCAGGTATTCCTGATGCGGATGGCAATTTGATTTATCCGCCTGCGCCGCAGCCCGTGCAGCAGCAGCAAAATGGTGTGCAGTTGACTGAAGTTTCCCCCGGTGTTTTCCAAGTCTTGTCCTTCCGCCTAGCACCAGAAATCGCCAGCTTGATTCAGTTCCAAGTACAACCGGGACAAACTCCACCCCCGACACCGCTTTACTGCCAAGTGCCGAATGAATTGGCTGCCTCCGCTATCGGCGCACAGGCACAGTTGTTCATCGCACCGCCGCCCGTGCCGGATGATGCCGTATCCGCCGAAAACTATGCCCGTAATAACGGCTTGGCCTTCCTGCCAACCATCACCTGTACGGCTGATTTGTTGCAAGGTGGCGGCAGCGGAGGATATGGGCCTGTAGTCACAACGGCCATCATTACCTCGCCTTCGCCGGGGCAAGTCTTAACCGGCGAAACACCGATTTACGGCACGGTGCAGTTCACCGCCGATCAAGGCAAGTTCTACAAAGTTGAAGTGATTGGCGGCAACCTTGGTGATTGGACGACCATCGGCTCAACCCACACCAATAGTGTGGTCAACGGTCAGCTCGAAAACCTCTATGTGCCGGGTTTGGTCAACGGCAGTTACCGGATGCGCTTGGTCATTGTCGATAACGGCGGCGGCTTCTTGCAAGCCCCATATGAAGTGCCGTTCACGGTCTCACATTAATGTAGTTTCAAGTCGCAAGTATCAAGTTTCAAGAAAGGGCGCTCCGGCGCTCTTTGTTTTGTCTCTGAAGTTAGTATAAATTTATAGCGATGAGTTTTGATGTGTCACTATCGAGAATAAAAATATGCTTATTATAAGCTGCTAAAGTGGCAAATTGATTTTGGTGGCTGCTTTGGGATGATATATCACTTGATTCTAATTGAATTTCGCCAAATGGATATCCAGTTTGTATATCAATGAGTTTTACCCTATTTGATTGGTCAAATGTGATAACCATATCATTTGAAATGATGGGGATTGCTTTGAAATTCTCGCGTATTTCCCACGTAGGCAAGCCACTTGAGATACGAAATACTAGTATTTTCGCTTGATCTAATCTTAAATACAGATCATATTGTGGCAAATATTGAAGATCAAATCTGTTTCGTTCCTCAGGCGTTAAACGATCAGATAAGGTTGAACCTGTTTCAAAATCTAAGCTGTGTCCATTATCTATCGAGGAATATACTTTATTTTCAATGAGTACAAGTCTTCCTTGAAGGTCTTTATTTGGAAATAATGCCGATTGCCATATGCGCTCGCCTTTTTCGTCAAGCCTTACGACAGATGAACAGCAGGCACTGACTAGATAGCCATCATTAAAGCCGAATAGTGCACGGAGTAATGTAACTGGATAACGCCAGATTTCTTTTCCTGTGCTTGGGTTTAAGGCAATAATTGTTTCGTCGTCATTACATGGACTAGTGCTAGTGCCTCTAAAAAAGGCAACGCTAGATTGGGAAGTTGCAAGGAATCCATCGGCTTTTGTTAAGGGATATTCCCATATGATCGCTGCGTTGACGGTTGATGCATCTATCTTCCATAAAGGATGAACAGGTGCGGTGGCTTGGTTGCTAGAACAAAATGAAGTTTGAGTAAAATAGCTAATCCCGATTAATCCGACAATAAACAAAATCGCTACAAATTGAATAATGTGGTTTTTCAGAAATGCTTTTTTCCCAGTCAGCCATTTGCTCATTATCCCATCTTTCGTTTAATCATTTTCTTTTGAGTGCGATTGGCTGATCCTTATCCGTGCCTATCGTCAGTACAGGTTTCTCCATCGCTTATAGGTGGGGTTATTTCCGCCACTCCGACACATTATCCATTGTCACATTTGCCCCGCACATAATCACCGCCACATTTGCGTTCGGCTTGACTTGAATTTTCCCTTGAGTGAGCGCTGAAAGTGTACAAGAAGCCGCCGGTTCAACCAGTAACTTTTCTTCATTCAACAGTTCGACCAACGATTCAACTACCATCTCGTCGGAAATAGCCACTACATCTTTCGCATATTCATTAACAATATCAAATTGAGTCTGTTCCGTCCGCCGCGCGCCCAAACTGGTCGCAATCGAAGTGATCGCTGGCAGTTCCACGATGTGTCCGGCCTGAACACTCTGGTACATGCTGTCCGCACCAATTGTTTCCACCCCAATGACATCCGTTTTAGGTGAAAAAGCCTGAACAGCGCTGATGATGCCGGAAATCAGTCCGCCGCCACCAATCGAAGCGATCACCAAATCGATGCTTGGCATTTGCTGCATCAACTCAACGAAAATAGTAGCTTGTCCTGCCATTACATTCGGATTGTTGAACGGGTGGATGAAGGCTTTGCCCTCATTCGCTGCAACTTTCATGGCTTGGCGGTTGGCTTCGTCCCAACTGTCACCATACAACACAACCTCGCCGCCCAATGCCTCCAATGCTTGTACACGACTAGGCGCGGCATTCTTGCCGAGATAAACGGTTGCGCCCACGCCTGATAGCTCCGCCGCGTAAATCACACCCATCCCATGATTGCCCTGAGAAGCCGTGATGACTCCTTTTTGGCGTTGTTCTTCAGGTAACGATAACAGGGCATTCAACGCGCCGCGTACTTTAAATGAATGCGTCGGCTGAAAAATGTCGAGTTTTAAGAAAATATTAGCGGCTGTTTTCTGGCTGTAATAATCCGAACGAATGACTGGCGTAGGTGGCAAATATGGCTGGATACGGTTTGCGGCGATTTGTATGGCATCAGTGCTAATCAACATGAGGTCCTCTTAAACAAATGCATACACAGTCACAAGGTAGGCATAAATCCAGATGAGCAAAATGGCTCTTGTCTGATTTGAGCTTAGATCTATTTCCGAATGACTTAATGATATAATAAACCTAAACGGAAAGGATATTAAATGACTGATTTGGTTCTACATATGACACCAGAGCAACAGCAGCGTATAGAGGCAACGGCCCGTAAACGTGGATACCAATCACTCGATGATTATTTATTGGCATTAGCTGAATTAGACGCTCAAGGTGATCTAATGTTGAAGGACACTGATGATCTCACAAAAGAACAGCTTGAAGCTAATTTCCGTCAAGGGTTGCACGAAGTAGTAAGCGGTAAAACATATCCTATCGATCAATTGTGGGATATGGTCGATGCCGAATAACCCCATTCACATTGTCTTTGGACAGCAGTTTGTCAAAGATCTGAAGCATCTTACGAAGAAATATCCTAATATCCGAGATGATGTAAGTAACTTTATTAACCTTCTTCAAAGTGGAGAAACACCCGGCGATCAAATAAGAGGAACGGGTTATACGGTTTATAAGGCACGAATAAGAAATAGTGATCTGACAAAAGGTAAAAGTGGTGGTTATCGGATTATTTATTTTGTTCAAACTCCCACTGAACTTGCTTTAATTACGATCTATGTCAAGTCTGAACGGGTTGACCTAAGTGTAGCGCGACTTAAGCAGATGCTTGAAGATTACTTCAAAGCGAATTCCTAATATTCTCTAGACCTTCACCCCGCGATGTTTTTCAAACCATGTTATCGCATAGTCGATTAATGCGCGTTGTGGCATGAGAAGGGCAGTCGCCTTCGCAATTTTACCCTCGTGCTGTAGACCCGTTTCGCTGGCAAAATCGGCTCCCAAAGCATCAAAGTCCGAGTCATCCCAATCAATGTCGTCAAACGGCATCCACTGCCGGACACCATCAATCAACATCGGCGAACCCAAGTGAATCGTGCCATGTGCGATATTTGCGCGACTTTCAGCTAAATGGAGGGAAGAATTTTTGTTGTGTCCAACCCCCAACAGCAGCACCCAACCATCCAACCGATAGACTTGTGCGAGTGGCGAATGTTCACCGAATAGGGGATACAACACATGATTCTCGGTCACTTGTTGGGCATGTTTGCCCCATGCTGCGAACGACGCATCCGGATTATTGCTGCGAATGACGCCATCCTGTTTACGAAACGTTTCTGGAATAATGCCCATCTTGTAGGTTGGGGTCATAGCCATATCATAAACTGGCATCGTCGCGCGGATTGGCTGCCACCATTCCTCTGGCACAGGCGGATTTCGCCAATTCATCGGTTCGCTGTTATCCGCTGTAAACGTCGGCATCACCAGCGTACCTTCTTCGCCGAGCATTTCTTCCAGTGCCAAAATCACGGCCACCGGCCCGCCGTTGACATCACCCAATGATTTTAATGACGTATGAACCACCAGCGTCATGCCTGTTTTTACGCCCAGCTTGGCCAAATCCACCTTCAAGGAAGGCACGGTCGCCGGAAACTCTTTCATCATTTCAGTCATTACGTGCTCCTGTTGTTGAACCCTCATGAACCTGATTATAGCCTAATCTATCTTTACTATGGATGTGCTAAATCTCACTCAAAACAACGTCGGTTTTCAGTTTTAATTTGATTTACTTTCTCTAACCGTTTTGCCGCCGGAATGCCCATTTTCTGGTGTCTTTAAGTCATTGAGCTTTTGTATTAAAACTGTTTGCGTTTTTGCTCCCCTCTACTTTTGCTTTAAGTCTTTCGCCTTTTGCCTTAATCGATAGACTATCGACTAATGACTGTATTCGTAATAACCTCCTTAATGTTGCCTGTTATCACCTGTTTATCAGGCTTTCAGTCCACATGACAACCGTCACTCGCCAGCCCAAATTAGCATCGTGTACAATTTGCCTATTACTTCGCTAATCGAATAAGGTCGTCGCTATGGCAACAGAACAATCCAAATATGATGTTGTGATTATTGGTGGTGGTCATAACGGCCTCGTATCAGCCGCTTATCTCGCTAAAGCTGGCCTTTCTGTACTTGTCCTCGAACGCCAACCTCAAACTGGTGGTGCTGTTCAAACGGTTCAAGCCTTCAATGGTGTTGAGGCCAAACTTTCCCGTTATTCTTACCTCCTCAGCCTCTTTCCCCGTCAAATCAGCACTGATCTCGGCCTCAAGTTTGAAAGTCGTCGTCGCACAGTAGCCTCGTTCACACCTACTGTCCGTAATGGTCAACATATGGCCTTGCTCATCAGCAATGTTGATGAAGGTTCAACGGTTGAATCGTTCCGCCAACTCACCGGAAATAACAGTGAATATCTGGCCTACCAACGCTTCAACCGTTTGATGGAAACCTTCGCTCAAAAAGTTTGGCCTACGCTTTTATCACCCTTACAATCTCGCTCCGAAATGCAGTCGCAGTTCAAAGATACTGATGCTCAAGAAGCATGGAATCTGCTCATCGAAGAACCGCTTGGCATTGGCCTTGAACGCATCCTTCATGATGACCGTGTTCGTGGATTAGCCTTCACCAACGCCAAAATTGGAGTCTTAACCCACCCTCATGACCCCTCACTTTTGCAAAACCGCACTTACCTTTACCACATCATTGGTCAAGGCACTGGTGAATGGCAAGTCGTCATTGGTGGTATGGGTTCAATTTCGGTCGCACTTGAACAAGCTGCTTTAGCCGCAGGTGTTCACATCAAAACATCTGCCGCTGTTGATGCCGTTCACCTTGGTACAGAAAGTTCGGTCAGTTACATCCAAAATGATCAGACACACACCGTTCAGGCTAAATATATCCTGTCGAATGTAGCGCCTAGTGTTCTCAGCACATTGCTAATCGATAATCCGCTGCCTTCACAGATTGATGAAGGTGCTGTTTTCAAGATTAATATGGTGCTGAAAAAGCTGCCCCGCCTCAAAGCCAAAGGCTACACTCCGGAACAGGCTTTCAATGGCACATTCCATATGGACGAAGGCTATGAAGCCATGAACGCCAGCTATCAACAGGCTATGCAAGGATTGATTCCCGACCAGCCGCCCGGTGAAATGTACTGCCAAACCATGACTGACCCCTCAACTTTGTCGCCTGAACTTCGGGCTGCTGGTTATCAAACGATCACCCTTTTTGGCCTCGATATGCGCGCCAAAATTTTCGAAGCCGACAATGCTGGCACACGCGAAAAAGTCCTTCGCAGTTACATGAAAGCTATTGATTCGTATTTGGAAGATGATTTAGAGGACTGCTTAGCACTTGATGTTGACGGTAAACCCTGTATCGAAGCCAAAACGCCCTTGGATTTGGAAGCCGAACTTGGCTTACCGCAAGGTAACATATTCCACAACAACCTGACATGGCCTTTTACGGATGACACGGCACAGGTTGGTACATGGGGTGTTGAAACCGCGTATCCCAACCTGTTTATTTGTGGTTCCGGTGCTGCTCGTGGTGGTTGTGTCAGTGGTGTTCCCGGTCACAATGCCGCCATGAAGGTTTTGGAATGTGAAGGTTTACCTTTAAACCGGTGATTAACTCAATCGCAGCAATTTGTCGAAGACTTTTGCACGCCATAAAAATCGTTGTATCACAGTCCACAGGGCCAAAACTGAAATAATAACGACCCAGTCACGCCGGTCTAGTTCAGTAAGCTCAAGGCTGTTTCTAATACTTGGCACTAACATGATAACGACGTAAACCACTGCCAGCACGACTGCCACAATTGTCGGTCGCCAATCGCCGCTGTATTCATCGCCACCTGTCCAAAATTGGGTGGGTGGCTCGACAAACACAATTAAGATCAAACCCGCTAATGTTGTGATCGACGTTAAAATCGTTCGTGCAACGGCTAAAGCTTCGCCCTGTGCCGTATCGATGATTTGCGATATTGTCTCACCCCGCGCTGCTTCTAACATCACAACTTGCTCGTGCGTCAAACTTCTGATGTTGAAGACGTTTGTTCCCGCGCTGTTTGTAAATGTCGCAACAAAGTAAACAACATATATTGCGACCCCGACCGTTGCTATTGAGACGCCTGCTGGTATGACGAAGCGCAGCACGGTACGCAGTGAACCTCTTGGTGGCTTGCCGGCATGTGACCACGCCGCTAGGCCAAGTGTTGGCAGCCCCACCGTAATTAATGACAGCAAAGATTGGTGTACTGGTGTAATCGGAAATCCAAGGCCGATGACCGCAATGGCGACGATAATCAATGTCTGGTAAATCACCCGCGAAAGAAACAAACGGATGATGTCAAGCATTCCCATCACAATCCGCTGACCCTCATTGAAGGCTGATGGTAATGCCGCGAATGAGTCATTGAGCAAAATGATGTCCGCTACGCCCCGAGTTGCTTGGCTGCCACTTTGCATGGCGATACCGATTTGTGCCCGTTTAAGTGAAAGTACATCATTCACACCATCGCCAATCATGGCAACATACTTACCGCTGGCTCGCAGCGCACCAACGAGGCGTTCTTTTTGCTGTGGTGTAATACGCCCAAATATCGTGGTCTTTTCGGCGGCCTCTGTAAACTGCACCGGACTCATATTCTCCAGATCGAGACCCGAAATCGCCTGAATGTTTTTGCTTAACCCCGCCTGCCGGGCTAAGGCCGCAACCGTATTAGGGTTGTCACCTGAAATAATTTTGAGTTGGATGCCTGTATTTGAGAATTGCTTAAGTGTCGCTTCGGCTTCTGGTCGCAGCTCGTCACTAAAGGCAATCGCACCTAAAGCCACCAAATCCTTCGGTAGCTGCGGTTCTTCGTTGTTGTGTAAAGGGATAATGTCGGTGTGCCGGGAAAACAATAATACACGCAGCCCCTGCTTTTCCCACTCGGCAAGTTTTTCGCCCACATCTGTGCCAGTACGCAGGTTTGGACGCAGCATTTCAGGCGCACCAAGAACATAAATTCCCTTTAATTCAGGCGAATCAAACGCTATGGCGCTCCATTTGCGTTCCGAGGAAAACGGCACTTCCTCTAAGGAAATTTGTTTTTCCCCTTTAAGCGCTTCATGCAGTGCCTCTGAGGTGCGGTTACCACTATTTGCGCTGGCGGCATAAACACTGAGGATGCGGCGAAATTCCTCATTGCTAATTTCATATGGAACGGTCTCAACGAGATTAATTCGGTTGGCTGTCAATGTACCTGTTTTATCAAGACACAGGACATTTACATTGCTCATTGACTCGACAGCATTCGCATGTTGGATAAGTGCGCCTTGTCCCGCCATGCGCACTGCACCCATGCCGTAAGCAATCGTGGTCATGAAAAACAGACCATTGGGAATAAGTCCGGCAATCACGGCTGCGATTCGAGCGCTTTCGGTCAAAGGCTGGCTGATGACCAATGCTGCCAGCCCGAAAAGTGTTCCGATGAGCAGCGTGACCATTACTAATAGTTGAACGATGAACTCAATGTCTACTTGCAGTGGGGTCCTTTCTGCACGATACGCCCGCGCACCAGCCGTTAACTTGCTGGCGACACTTTGCTCGCCGACCATTTGGGCTTCGTAGTAAGCGCTTCCGTTGACGCAGAATGTCCCTGAAAAAACTTGATCGCCTTTGTGTTTCGCGATTAAGTCCGACTCGCCGGTTAGCAGTGATTCGTCAACATCGACGCGGCTCTCGCTAACCACTTTTCCGTCAACGACGATTTGGTCGCCAGCCTTAACCAGCAGAATATCGCCAACAACGATTAAGCTGGGATCAACAACAATGGGTTTTCCTTCGCGCATAACCGTTGCTTTAGGACGGGTTAGGAGGGCTATTTTATCGAGTGCTCGTTTAGCACGGAGTTCTTGTGCGATGCCAATGACCGTGTTCCAAAAAGCAATGCCGACCGAAGCCAAGGCATCACTGTATAATCCGAGGACAACCAGAACAGCGCCGATGCCAAACAACACCAGATTAATAAAGGTGAACACGTTTGCGCGGATAATATCAGCATAGGTACGGCTGCTTTGAAACTGGACATTGTTGCCTTGCCCGCGCTCCCGCCGTGCGACGACTTCCGTTTCTGACAGGCCGTTGATTTGCGAGGATGAAATTGGGGAAGCCATCTGCATAAATTATTCTCAGTGTGGATGAATTAGACAATTATTGTAACGGATAATTAGCCTGTACGTTACGCTCCCCACAAAGGTTGCACAAATCCGTTACAAATGAACCGGTCTTGTTACTTTAGGTGTTCCCATGCTGGCATACTGGCTCACATCGATTATACTTTGTCAAGCTAAATAATTTCTTGATGAACGGCTCTCGCTGCTGCTCGTCAAATAGGCCAGCAAAATAGAAGGAATTCATGCCACTTTTCGTCATTTTCATCTTTGGTGCTATCGTATTTGGCGCTGGTGCGATGCTTGCGCCTGCATGGCCCAGTTCACAACCGCGTATTGGTTTGATGGCTGCTCTCGCACTCGGTATCGTTATGGGTGGGTCTATTTTTTGGTCATCTCTCTTTGGCTGGAATACCTTGGTCATCGATTATTTGTTGTTCGCACTGATGACCAGCATCTTCTTGTTCGGCACATTATCCTATGGGCAGAAGCGTGCTGAGGCTAAAGGTGAGACATTGGCTGACGCGGATCAGGGATGGCCGGGGCCGCGCGATTTGATGTTTTTCGGCATCGTGGGACTCATATTTCTCGTACCTGTACTCATTTTGCCCGTTCCTTTGGACACCGATGCACAGGGTTTTGGTTACCTCGGTTTGATGGCACGTTTGGGCGGTGGGTTTCAATCGTTAGCGCCTTGGCATCCTGAGATCAGCTATCTATATGCGCCCGGTTTTTCGGTGTTGATCGCGTATCTCAGCCATCAACTCAATCAAGGGTTGCAGAGTGTACAAATCAGTGTTGGTGCAATATTAGGGCTGCTCAATGTCCTATTAGCCTATGACATGGGCGCGGAAATTCAGGACAAGCGTTTGGGGAGGGCTATGGCGCTCACCATGCTGCTGAGCATCGGCCTCCTTACGGCTTTTATGGACTCACACTATACGACTATTCTCGGATTGGTTTTTGCCCAAGCCTTTCTTATTTTGGCGATTCGGTTTCAACGCCACCATACGATAGCGGATGCGGTTGGCGGTGGGTTGATGCTTGGTGCATTGGTTTTAGCTCATCCCGATACAACGATTATCCTGATGCTCGGCTATGTGCCGTGGCTCGTGACCATGTGGTTTGGTAAACCGCGCCCAACAATCGTAACTTGGCTGGTGTTAGCTGTTGGTATGCCTGTGATTGCGCTCATCGCCATTTCGCCGTGGCTTTACAGCGTCAAGGATTTGCTCGGCAGTGACATCACTTCACCTTTTACACGTGATTCATCGTATTGGCGTGTCCTTGTTTTATATCATGGTGTTTGGGTTATTCCAGCGGCTGTTTTGGGCGCGGTCATTGGACTGCAAAAGCGCAGTCAACCTGTAATTCTGGCAGTCGGTTGGTTGATTTTTATACTTGAATTTTCCACACTTGGAATTCTTGAAAGTCTTGCGCCTAATCTGCTTGCACCAATACTGCGCTATGATTATCCCTTCAGCATCGCGTGGCATGGGCCAATAATCCCTTACGCGATTTTAGGAGGGTTCAGTTTGCTGTGGCTGTGGGAACGTTTTGGCGCAAAGCGGTTTGGTAACCTGTCCCCGAATTGGTCATATGGTGCGCTGACGCTCGGATTGATAGCGGTGCTTATGGGTATTATATTTAGCCCTCAACTGCTGACGTTTAGCAAAGGACGGATTGGCTTTTACGGTACATTTGCCTCGGCAGCGGATGTAAAGGCGATGGAATGGATTAAGCACAATACGCCTGATGATGCACGGGTATTGAATTTTCCCGGTACGCAAAAAGATAATTCTCATGAAAGTGACTGGGTTCCAGTGATTGCCGAGCGGGACAGCGTGTATTACCGCTGGCAGCCGTTTTTTCGAAATAATGAGGCCAGCCTTGCCGAACAAGACCGCTTGCGTGCCTTCTGGGAAGATCCGGCTAACCCTGCCCACGCTGAATTACTGCGCAGCGCCAATATAAAATACGTGATCGTACCCCAGCTCGTCACGCATCCGGAAAGTATTGATACGATGTTTCGCTGGAACAAACCGTTTACGGATCTGGTTCAGATGCGTTCCCCCGTGAGTGCTGCCCCTTATCTCCAGTTGGTATTTGACAGTAACGGCGCGCAAGTCTACGAGGTAAAATCGCCATAATTAGGACTCACACACAATTGCCTATATAATCGAAAAAACCTGATGTTGTGATATCCACCACGTCAACCAAAGAATCATGTAGAGAACGCTTTATGCCCGACGAACCGCATTTCACGGACGACAGTCATTCACAAGATCCCCAACCGCCTTCCGAAGAGAGCGATATTTCCGCCTCGGTTGCTTTTATGGAGATTATGCGCCTTGCTGCTGCCAAAGCGGAGTCACAGCGACCACCAAGAGATATCCCTGTTCCGGCATCGATTAAAGACCCGCGTAGTGCCCGCATTACCCAAGTTGCGACGATTCAAAACCCTGTAGACGTAAAGCAAAGTTACGATTCGGCTATGGAAGCGCAGCGTATCCAGCGGGTCAAGAAGCGGCAAACGCGCCGACGCCGCCAAACGGTGGGTGTCATGGGCGGCATTTTCAGGTCGGTCATTGTCATTGTCATCGCGGCGGCACTAATGGCTACTATATTTACGTGGTCTACACCGTCACAGTTTATTAACGACCAAGTAAAATCAAAACTGAGTATCGCGCAGGCTACAGGGCAGGCTACGACTGTTCCAACAGTGATACCGACACCCAATTGGCTGCGAAAGATCGGTATTGTGTCGGGACATCGTGGGCCACAGGTTCCACCTGATCCCGGCGCGGTTTGTCCGGATGGGTTGACCGAGGCTTCGATTACGTTTGCGGTCTCTCAAAAAGTGGTGCGGAATTTGCGGGATCGTGGCTATTCGGTGGATTTATTGGATGAGTTCGACCCGCGTTTGGACGGGTATCAAGCTGCTGCATTAGTTTCTATCCATGCCAACACTTGCAAGAACTTTGGCGAGGTTGTCACAGGTTATTTGATCGCACGAGCCGCCGCCCGCAGCGGATTAGGGCAAGACGACGGATTAGTTGAATGTGTTTCGCGTTACTACGCACAAGCAACAGGTTTGACGCGCCGACCGGGGGTAACACTCGATATGAGCGATTATCATACCTTCCGCGAAATTCATCCGCTAACGCCTGCTGCGATTTTGGAATTGGGCTTTATGCTCGCCGACCGTCACATATTGACCGATAAACAGGACGAAATGGCAAAAGGAATCACAGATGGAATTTTGTGTTTCTTAGAGCCAAATCAACAATCCTTACCGACCTTAGAAGCAAGCATGACACCAACAGGTTAGATTGAATGGCAAAACAACTGGTTATGTATTCGCGCACAACAGGCTGCCCCTTTATCACCGTGGCAAAACGCGTTTTAGATGATCACGCATTGAGTTACCACGAGATTTTTATAGATAAAGACATGGAAGCTCGCAGGCGTGTGTTAGAGTGGACGGGTTTTCTTTCGGTACCGACTCTGGTTGTGGCGGAGGCTGGTGAAGTGCTGCCGTATCAGGTTCCGCCTCCGCTGCCAACTGGAAGCAGTCCGCGCGGCATTAATCGCGGTTCGATGATTACTGAAGGTAATATTGAACAAATAGAGGTGTGGTTGTTACAAAACGGATTTATTAATAGTGCGGATGGGATTGAAGGATGAGCACCCAAGAAAAAAATATTCTTGTTGATGGATTAAATGTTCATTATTGGGAATCCGGTACAGAAAATTCACGTACTTTGTTGTTAATACATGGCGGTATGGGTGACGCGAAGCTGCATTGGGAGCCAGTGATGCCCTTGCTGGCTGAAACATTTCATGTTCTTGCGCCGGATTTGCCCGGTTTTGGTCAAAGTCAAGCGCTGCCTGTTAAACGCACTGATGTCTTACTGCATTGGATCAAAGCGTTTATTGATGCCCATCAACTCGAACAAGTTGTGTTGGTAGGCAATTCATTCGGGGCGCTGCTGGTGCGATTATTTGCGGCGGCTAACCCTAAGTATGCACCGGCGGTGATTCTCATCAATGGGGGTGGCGTGCCAGAATTTCCCTCATTCTTTAAAATTATTGATAAAATTCCCGGATTATCTACGCTTATTTTTGCTCAATTTGGCAAGATGGCGACTAATCCCGGCGCTTTGCAAAAACTCATTTATATTAAACCGATTTTGACTGATAGCTTTTATGCGAATTCCAAAGCAGCTGGCCCGGCCTTTAGCCGTATGATGCAAATGCTAGTAAGCAGCGGAATCCCATCTGAACGGACACCGCTGGTTCCGACCCTAATTCTTTGGGGTGTCGAAGATACGTTTACACCTGCCGGTGATCGAGAAGCAATCAAAGCCAGTATACCGGGGGCTGTACTGACTGAAATTGCCGAGTGTGGACATATGCCGCAGCTTGAGACAGGCGACGTGTTTAATTGGCAGATTACAACTTTTCTGGACAAGCTTACACGTCCAGTGGCTGCGGCAAAGGCTGGCCCAAAACTGCTCCGAAAACTGTCTGGATAAACGGGTATCTTATGCTATAATCCCTAAGAACATTTTAGGAGGGGTAGCCTAGTGGCCTAAGGCGCTCGCCTGGAACGCGGGTAAGGGTAACACCTTCGTGGGTTCAAATCCCACCTCCTCCGTTTTTCCCACAAAACAAAGATCCATGATGCAAAAATTGAGTAGTTTACGCCTTCCGTGGCCGACTGATTGGACGGCACTTTTTGGTGCGGAACGCCCGCTTGTATTGGAAATCGGTTTCGGCTATGGACAGTTTCTCCAACATCTGGCACGGACTAAACCGGGCGCCAATATCATCGGCTTGGAAATCGCGAACCAATGTTTAGACTCAGCCGAACGCGCGATTGGTCGTAAGCATTTGACGAATGTGCGTGTCATCCAATCAATGGCGGAAACCGCGCTGCATCATTTGTTTGTTCCCGACAGCCTTAGCGAAGTTCACATTAATTTTCCTGATCCGTGGTTTAAGAAACGCCACGGGCACAGGCGCCTAATCCAACGCGATACACTTGATGTGCTGGTTAGCCGGATGCAGGTTGGCGCGACGCTTTACCTTGCAACCGACATTATCGAATATGCCGAGATGAGTGCAGAACTGCTGCGCGATACTCCCGGTTTAACCAACACATTACCGGCTGATTGGGCAAACGAGATGCCGGGTAGGGTGGTCACTAAATATGAAGGACGGGCACAGCGTGACGGACGCTCCTGTTACTATTTTGCTTATCAACGTAATGACCGACCCGCGCCGAATGTACCTGTTATCAAGGAAATTGAAATGACTCATGTTGTGTTTCAGTCGCCACTCAACCTCGATGAAATGCTGGCGCGTTTCGAAGGTGTTGAGCAGAAGTTCGGTGACACGATTGTACGTTTGCTGCATGGTTATCGTGGGCGCAATGTGCTGTTATTTGAAGTCTACATCCACGAACCAACGATTGACCAGCATGTTTCGTTCGTGGTTTCACCCCGTGAAACGCAACAGGAGTACACGATCAAGGTCGGTACGATGGGTTATCCTCGTTCAACCCCCGGTTTGCAACAAGCCGTCGCCCTGATGGCGGAATGGGTCATCGGTCTGAGCCCAGATGCTAAAATGGTGAAACATAAATTGGGTGATTATGTTCCAGAGTCGTTGTCCGAAGAAAACTAATCCACAACCGGGCAAATTTTGCGTAAACTGCGATTGTTTCTGCATTTTTACTGCCTAGTTTGGTAATGGCTGGCAGTAACGTGATAAACGTCAATCTGCGGTGTATGTTCGGTTAATCTTCAACTACCAAATTTCATCAGATGTTCCACCAAAGCTGCCAATGTTCAACGAGCTGTTGACCCCTTTGAACCGGTTTTCTTTAATAAAATGGTGCTGCTGGTTGACCAGCTTTTTCTTTATCGCAGGCGCATGATTGAAGGCAAAGACGGTATTCCTACGAACGAAGTGCTTGTGTCTGCAATTTGCTGCTCAACAACCGTGGTAAACTGATGACTGACAAAGGCTTCAAACTGGGTCAAGCGAAATCAAATTGAACCAAGATGATTTCGAGCGCCGATGCCGGTGGTTGGGTAAGGCACTGAGGAGCAGGTATGGATAGCGAGAAAGCGGGTTTCGCGTCGATTGATGAGTATATTGCGACGTTTCCTAAGGCCATACAAGAACGGCTGCAAGACATGCGTGCGACCATCAAAGCTGCCGCACCCGATGCGACCGAGAAAATCAGCTATCAAATGCCAACCTTTTACTTGAATGGCAATCTTGTTCATTTTGCCGCGTACAAGAATCATATTGGGTTTTATCCTACGCCACAGGGCATCGAAGAGTTTAAGGATGAACTTTCGGTTTATGCGGGTGCAAAAGGTTCGGTGCAATTTCCCCTAGACCAGCCTCTTCCACTGGAGCTTGTCAGCCGTGTTGTCCAGTTCCGCGCGGCTGAAAACCGCAAAAAGACTAAAAAACGGAAGTGAAACACTCCGATTGAAAGGGTTAAATTGCATGACCACTTGGGCAGAGTTTGCACATCAAGCACCTGAATTTGCGGCCTTTGGTAAAAGTCGTTTTGCGAGTGAAGTAGCCTATCTCGGCACGATTCGCGAGGATGGTGGCCCGCGCGTACATCCAGTGACACCGATTATCGGGGAGCAGTTGTTCTTGTTTATGGAACCGACGTCACCCAAAGGCAAAGATTTACAGCGTGACCCACGCTATGCGCTGCATTGTTCCGTCGAAAATTCGGGCGGTGGCGGCGGTGAATTTTATGTACGGGGAAATGCTACCTTAACGATTGATCCCGCGATGCGAGAACAAGCCATTCGCGCTTCATCGTATAAGCCAGCCGAGCGTTACATATTGTTTGTGTTGACGGTCGAGTTTGCTTTCATGAACAATTATGTTGAGGGCAAATCCGTCACGCAGCGCTGGCAAGCTTCCAAATAAAATATGCGGGCGCATCCACGCTGCGCCCACTTGATGACTCTTTTAGGCTGACAATGTTAATGCTGTTTCGGCCTGCTTTAGGCTTTCACGCTTGGTGAGACTCATTTGAATATCCGGTTGAGGGCGCAGCGTAACCAGCGGGTTCGGTTTAATATCTTGACCGGGGACGAGTGAAAGCTGATAGCGCTGAAGGATGGTCGCCAATATCAATTGTGCTTCCATCATGGCGAATTGGTTGCCAACGCAAACGCGCGGTCCACCGCCAAACGGGAAATAGGCGTACTTGGGGATATGTTCCTCATTAGCTGCCGCGAAACGTTCGGGATGGAATTCATCAGGCTGTTCCCAGTAACGCGCGTCATGATGGATGACGTACATACTCATCATGAGGGTGCTGCCTTTGGGGATCGTGTAACCACCGAGTTCAATGTCTTCTTGTGCTTCGCGCGAAGTTGTCCATGCCGGTGGATACATGCGCATGGATTCTTTGATAACCATTTCTAGATAGGGCAATTTGGGCAAATCTGCTAAGGCAGGCAGGCGACCTTGGATCGTCGTCGTAATTTCCTCAGCGAGTTTCCGTTCAATTTCAGGATGCTTGCCTAGAAGATAGAATGTCCATGCCAGCGCGTTGGCGGTCGTTTCATGACCTGCCACAAACAAGGTCATTGCTTCGTCTTTGACCTGCTTGTTAGTCATTTGCCCGCCGTCCTGCTCATCAACTGCCATGAGCAGCATCGACAGCAAATCACCTTTGTCCTCATCAGATGCCTTGCGCTCGTCAATGAAGTGGTTAATGGTTTCGTCAATCACTTTCAGCGCATTACGACGCTTACGGTTGGTGGCTGTTGGCAGCTTTTCCATGAGCTGCATCGGTCGCGATACACGGTCAGCGGTGGCCTCGATGCCGATGCTAATGGCTGCACCAATACTGTCGGCCTTGTCTGTGACATCGGTATCAAACAATGTCTTGGCGACAATTCGCATCGTCAAGTGCATCATCTCATTTAAGAGGCTGATTTGCTGGCTGTCTCGGCACTCGTGCAGCATATCGTCGGTGTAATTAACCATCGTATCGGCGTAGGCGGCGATCCGTTTGTGATGGAATGCCGGTTGTACCAAACGCCTCTGCCGTTTATGCAGTTCGCCGTCGCTTGTCAGCAACCCTTGTCCGATAGAGTCTTGAGCGGCTCGTTTGAGGGCAGGGGTTTTCTGGAATTGTTCAGGGTGTTTGACCAGCACGTACTGCACATATTCCGGATTATTCAGTTGGTAGATATGGCGCGAGCCAAGTTGAAAATAAACGATGTCACCGAACTGATCGCGATTGGCAGTCAAGAAGCCGATTCGATCTTGCAGCATTTGGCGGATGCTGCCCAAAAATGGCAGACCTTTTGGCCCCGGTGGACGTTTTGTTATAGTGGTCATATTTCCCTACACTCACTACAATTATAGACACGATGTATATAATTACAATATGCCAAATCGTAGCGTCGGTCAATACTTTCCGGAGGATAACTTGTAAAATCTGTGTAAACTTGTGTTATCGCCACGTTTGTTTCTTGAGCACACTATGAGGTGTTAAACCCTGTGCCAACTGTTCAGCCCGCCGTTGAATGCGTCGCCCTGACTGTTCGTGGATTTCTTGGACGTGGGCAACTTTTTCCTCAATGGCTACCTTGAGCCAGCGCTCTCCATTTTCGGCAGTCGCCAAGCTGCCACTCCCGTAAGCACCAGTTAAGGTGTCGTCTTCCCACATTGCCGACATAATCAGTGCACCGCCTTCAATCCAATCCATATAGTAATTGGGCGTACTGATGAAATTCGGTTCATCGACGACGCGTTCCATTTTGCATAATTCAGGCCGAAGATGCAGTAAATAAGCCGTTTCAAGTTCACCGGCGTGACCCATGCCACCAGTGGCTGATTTTCGATAATGTTCAATGGCCGGCGCACCCAAGTGACCGGAGGTGTGGAGGAAGGTAGTCGCCGCAAAAACGTGATGGTGACGGTCACCCGCGTATTTGACGACATTGTGCAGAAACGATCCGTTGCCACCGTGCCCACTCATCAGATAAAAACGGTCAGCCCCACGTGCGACCAATCCATCAATGACTTCCAACAAGAAATCTTCGAAGACTCGCCCTCCGAGATTGAGCGTACCGGCAAATGAATCATGGTACATGCTCACACCATAAGGAAGGGTAGGCAGAGTCTCGGCTTCATCAGGAATAGCTTCAACTGTGCTGTCGGCTATCGCCCCGATAATTACGCTGTCAGTGCTTAGAGGCAGGTGATAACCATGCTGCTCGGTGTGTCCGCAAGGAATGAGAATGACGCGCTGTTGCGTCGCAAATAGCGGCTTAGGATCGTTGGCAGTGGATCGTCCTTTGGTCACTTGCTTGACATCGTCGGCAGCTAAAATCGTGCTGCCAGAATAAACAATCCAGAAATTTGTGAAGCCCTGCTGCCTTAATCCATTAAAAATAGCGTCAATCACGCGCTTGAGCATGGTTTCCGAAACCGGTGCGACACTGCCTGCCCACCCATAGGGCAGAGTAGGCAGTACGCATAACTTCTGTTCATTGATGGCTTGTGCGATGTCGCTCAATCCATAACCGTCACCGAGCTGCAAAATAAACGGAATATCACGCGGTAAATCAACCACTTCGGGCCACGTCAATTGGTCATAATGAATAAGGTTGAGCATAAGAGTTCCTCCTGAAGGACGAATAATAACGGGTTCGTCTGCTGCCCGAAAGTGCAGTGGAACGGGTCTTCGTTGACCGATATAATAGCGTTTTCCACGTTTACCTTCATTGAGAAATCATATGCCATTTTGGGTTGAGGTCATCCTGCGGATTGTTCTGTTTCTAGCCGGAGGTTATCTGGCTGGTTGGACGGTGATGTCGGCTATCCGGAGTTTTGTGCTGCCGCGCGGGGATAATGTGGCTTTGACGCGCTTTGTGTTTAGGCGAATGTCGACGGTCTACCGCTTGATGGCGAAGCGAACCAAGACTTACGCTGAACAAGATCGTATTATGGCACTTTTTGCCCCGGTTACGCTGTTGTTACTGCCAGTGATCTGGCTGTTTTTGATCTTAATCGGCTACACCATGATGTTTTACGCATTAGGTGAAGGCACTCTATATGAATCATTCAAGATTAGTGGTTCGTCATTATATACACTCGGTTTTTTCACAGTGGATTCGGTAGCGCCCAATGGTATGGCCTTATTCGCTACCATTTTAGAATTTACCGAGTCAACCATTGGTTTAGGATTGATTGCAATTGTAATCTCGTACCTACCGACCATGTATGCCGCGTTTTCGGCGCGGGAAACGCTGGTGACTCTGCTCGAAATCCGTGCGAATTCGCCGCCGTCGGCTGTTGACTTGATTCTGCGCGCGCATCGCATTCGTGGATTCGATTCCTTAGACGAGTTGTGGGCTGCGTGGGAAGTGTGGTTCGCCCAGATTGAGGAAAGTCATACGTCCCTATTTGCGCTGAATTTGTTCCGTTCACCGCAGCCAGATCGTTCATGGATTACTGCCGCCGGAGCAGTTATGGATGGCGCGGCGTTGATGCATGCGGCGGTTAATGTTCCACGCAATGCGCAGTCACAGTTATGCATTCGGGCTGGCTATGTGGCTTTGCGGCACATCGCAGATTTCTTTAGAATTCCTTATAACGCCAATCCAAATTACACGGATTTCATCAGCATCACGCGCGAGGAATTTGAGGAAGCGCTCGACCAACTTGCGGCAAATGGCGTTCCACTCAAAGCTGACCGTGACCAAGCGTGGAAAGATTTCACGGGTTGGCGTGTGAATTATGATACAGTGCTGTTGGCGCTGTGCGAATTGGTGATGGCTCCTTATGCGCCGTGGTCGTCGGATCGAGGATTGCAGCGGAGTGTGTTTAAGATTATGAAATAGAACTGTAGCCACTGCATTTGGTGTATACTAACAGACAATTGTATAGAATTAGTCGAGTATTCGTGTTATGTCCAAACGACCTGACCGGCGTGGGCCGCGTACCCGCCGCCTTCTGCGTGATGCGCTGATCTCTCTCATCCTCGAAAAGGGTTACGATGCCGTGACCGTGCAGGATATCACGGATCGTGCCAATCTTGGACGGGCAACCTTTTATCTGCACTTTAAGAATGGCAAAGATCAGTTGTTGATGACCAGCTTGCGCGAAATGTTTGATGATCTTAAAGCGCGTATTGCGCCACCAACTTCTGAGATTCCGCTGGGTGATATGGCGCTGAGGATGATTCCCTTCCAACATGCGTTTGAGTATCGCGATTTGTATCGGGTAACGCTGCTCAGTCAGCAGGGAACAGCGGCGATTGTTAATGGCATCCGCGAATATTTAGCGGGCAGTTTGCGCGAAAGAATCGATGTGGCTATCGGTGAACGTCAGCCGCTTGTGCCCTTGGATGTGCTGGCGAATTATCTGGCAGGGGCGATGATCTCGTTGATTAGCTGGTGGCTTAAGCAAGACACAGATTATACCGCTGAACAAATGGCGGATATGTTTCGTCAACTTTCGATGCCAACGATTAGTACTGTTTTGGGGCTTGGTGCGGCCTCTAGTTAGCGTTCGAGCGGCTTACTGTTGTCATTACCCCAATCTTTCCATGAGCCATCATATACCGCACCGTTATTAAAGCCAGCCACTTGCAAGGCCAAGAGTCCATAACTGGCTGAAACGCCACCATTACAGTAGACGATGACTTCCGGCGTGTCTTGGTTGATGCCAATTGCACCTAACTTTGCGCGCAGTTGGTCTGGCGCCAGTATTGTTCCGTCAGGATTAATCAGGACGGTACGCGGTTGGTTAACCGCACCGGGGATATGTCCGGTTCTTGAAGCGCGGGCATAGTCTCCGCGAAATTCTTCCGGCGTGCGCACATCCATGAGTTTGGTGGAGGTGTTCAACTTGGCCAGTACATCATCAGCATTCCGATATAAGCTGCGGTCTGGGTGTGTGACAAATGTTTTCCGATAGATATTCGGGATGTCAGCCGTTACTGGACGTTCTTCGGCAATCCATTTGTTCCAGCCGCCATCGAGTACCACGACTTTTTCATGTCCATAATAATTGAGCGACCACCAGAGACGTGCCGCAAACATGCCGCTGGCATCATCATAAGCCACGACAAAGGTGTTTTCGTCAATGCCGTTACGGCTCATCACTTCGGCGTATCGTTCTGACTTGGCAATTTGTGCGTGACGAGGATCTGCCGGATCAGTGATTTCGTTCACCCAATCGATGAACACTGCACCGGGTATATGTGATTTTTCGTAATCGTCCTGATGATTAAAGTAATGAGGCGTGGGTTGGCTGGCGGGCAAGACATGACCGCGAATGTCGACGATTCGCAAATTCGTATCATGTAGATGGTCTTGCAGCCATTGGGTCGAGACAAGCGGATTGGTGAGCATAAAAGATGCCTGTTGAGAATGTTATTGAATTGATGTTGAAGGCAGCTTACTTGGGCATGGGCCATGTAAAACGGCATTCATCGTTACCACCCCGTGCAACCGTGTTGCAGCGGGCGATGACATTGCCATTATAGCGTACCTCAAATGATTTTATCTCGTTACCATCTTCGGTTTCTTGGCGCCAGAAAAAGCGAAGCTGATTGCTGAGCTGTTCGCGCTTGGGCGTGCCTGTTCCACATTCTGGAGGCGGTTTGCTTTGATTGCCTTGTAATGTAATGCGGAAACACTTCTTGGACTCAATCTCATCACCGGGAACACGGTCACCGCTGTAATCATCATTGGTTCCCGCAACACCCCGTATAAATTCAGCTTTTTGTACGTTTAAGGTTACGTCACTGGAGTTATAAAAAGTAAAGCTGGAATCGTTATAAAACAAGGCGACGGGTACACCTTCAATCGGCGTACCTTGACTAGAAGATAGGACGAAGCCCACAATCGCAATCAGAATTATGAGGAAGATGCCTGCAAAGATAAATTTGCGCGTGTTTCTTTTTTCGCCTGTTTTGGCTTTTAGTCTGGGAGTTTCATTTCCCTTAATTTGTTTGGCTGTTAAGTTATTCTGTGGGCGCGTGGTCATGGTGGTGATAGGCGGCAAATCGAGTGTGTCGATACCATAACCATGTTGAACGTTGGTCATGAACTCAACCGCAGTACGATGCCGATTTTCAGGTTCTTTGTCCAGCGCCTTTAAAATTTCATTTTCAACGGAAACAGGAATTTTCGGATTTTTGCTGCGCGGCGGCGGTGGTGGATCGCTAATGTGGCTGAGCGCGATTTCCATAGGCGTGTCGCCCGTGAAGGGCGGCTCGCCTGTCAGCAGTTCATATAGGACAACCGCTAATGAATAAATATCGCTCTGGGCCATTGCTTTATGAGAGGCTGTCGCTTGTTCCGGTGCTATATAACGGGGCGTACCAAAGGCTGTGCCCAACGTGGTTTGGGTTGATGACTGCATGACCAGACCAAAATCAGTTAGGATAGCCGTATCATCTTCAGTTATTAAAATATTAGATGGCTTAACATCGCGGTGAATAACACTGTTGTCGTGGGCATAATCGAGCGCAGAGGCGACTTGCATCAATATTCGCACCACGCGTTTGACATCCATTGATTGGCCATCACCCTTGAGCCGCTTGAATTCTTGGGCAAGGTCGCGACCCTTGATGAGCTTCATGGCGAGGAAGTAAAGACCTTCTAATTCGCCATACTGGTAAATCGTGATGATATTTGGATGTTCAAGTTTGGCGAGTTCGCGCGCTTCACGCTGGAAGCGTTTTGTTAGCGTATCATCGTCATTTGCATCATCATGGGCAAGCACTTTGATGGCGGCTGTTCGACCGAGGCGTGTATCTTCCCCACGATAAATGCGCGCCATTCCACCCGTTGCCATTAACGCATCAAGTCGATAATCACCGAGCAAGCGACCAATCATTGGGTCTTTTTCTCGGCTCGCTGAACGGGTTTGTTTGGTCACAACCTTATCCTTTTCTCCGGGGGCTTTGCTTGCCTGAATCCATTATAAAGTACATACAGGACTCACTAGCGGTAAGAGTTATGTGATTTTACCCCCAACAGAAAAGCGGCTGGGGTTCAGCCAACCGCTTTAACATCGTGGATGCGAATAGTTACTTTTTCCCTTCGCCATCCAAGTTAGGCAAGACACCCAATTCGATTGCTTCGTCGAAAGAGATTTCCTTACGACCGCTGCCGGTGTTGACCATTTCGGCTAGGCGATCAAGGTCAAACATATCATCGGCGGCGCTGGCATCTAGCATCTGGTCAAACAGACCCAGATCAAAATTTTGAATGGGATCAAGTTTGACGTGCTCAGGTTCGGGTGAGGGCGCTTCATCCGGTTTGACGGCCAGTTCAAGCTCCACCTTTTGGACTTCAGTAGTAGCGGTTTTGCGCTTGCTGGTCGTGCTGCGCCCGGTCGGAGCTGCTTGCGGTGTTTCTGACGGCTGAATGAGGAAAGCTGATGCACCGAGCAGAGCAACCAAATCTTGGGCAGCGCGGCGGCCATAACGGGTGATGCTGCCAAATTGGCGACCCCCGGCTTGACCGTCGTATACCACACACATGAAGTGATGTAAGCCGACTGATAGGACAAATACATCCTTTTCATCACCATCATAAAAATGAATGGTTTGGGCTTGCCCACCGACGAGCGGTGACATTTCGATGGTGGTCATCACCGTGGGTATGAGGGCTTTGGTCAGCAGCTCGCGGTCAAGATAACCCGGCGCGCCATCTTCCAGCAGCACTTCGCCGTTTCGTGCCGACAGGATGATCGCCATAGCGCCGACATCTACCAACATCTGCTTAATAATCGCACGGGCATTTTGTAAATTGAGCGGCGGCAGCGGGCCGTGATCAATAACCGTGGGCGCATTATTGGCAACTGTTCGCGCGGCCTCAATGATATTCTCGCCTTTCAAACCGGCGATAAAGACGCGTAATAATTGGTGTATATCGACTGGCCGCCTTAGATATACAAAGGGTGGCTCGCCATCGGTTTCTTCATCTACGGTTTCAGGATCATCTTCAGTGGCAAGGATGAGCACGGCGGTTTGAGGGGCAATCTGCTTAACCTCAAGCGCCAGAATCAAACCTTGAATTTCATCATCAAGTTCCCAATTCATGATGATCAAATTGGCATCGCTATGTCGTAGTTCTTCCAGTGCATCAGCTCCGGTGGGTGTATCAACCTGAATAATTGATATACCGAGCAAATCCGTAGCGCTGCGTACGATTCGCGAAATATTTTGCGTAGGGTCTACTGTAATGACTCGCGGCAGAGAGGGCATATTTAATAGGCGATGCGGTCAAAATCAGATTGCTGATGACCTCATATTCGCCTCCACTCCTTTCCGAATTGGCTGCAATAATTATTATACTGCACTTCAGTACATCGGAAAGGTGCTTAAACGGGACAATGAATTAAGATTTGAGTGGTACTTTCGTCCTTTTATACAGGGCAAGTCCAGCGATGCCGCATCATTTCGAGGTCATGTAAAGTCAATCCATTGCAATAATTGGGCTTTGCTTTGTAATAATGTACCGAGTTGTTGTGCGCTTTGTGGTAAGTGGTTTCTTGGGTGAAAACGTAAGCGATCCACTGTAAGATGCGGACGTGCAGCGGTTCACAGGCGGTTACCGGGCTCGTGATGCTGTCGAAGTCGTCATCGAACGCAAAGCTAGCTGTTGGTTGAACAGCTCTCATTTGAATTTGAGTCCATGCGGAATCCCTCGCTTGCTTGGTCAACATGAGTTCGTTGTTGAGACTATTTTTGATCCAATTGTCAAACTGTTTATCGCGCATATCCATGTGCAACCTCACCGGTCAAATGTGTTGTTTCGAGTTGGTGACGTAGGTTTTCACGGGCGTAATGTAAACGGCTCTTAACCGTACCTAACGGACAATCGAGAATATCGGCTATTTCCTCGAGACTCAATCCACTCAAATAATGAAGCGCCACCACAACACGTTGATTCAAATTGAGCTGGCCGATAGCGTCGCGCACTTGTCGCTGCGTCTCACTGTGTTCCGCTAAATGATCAGGCGATAACCAATTGGGACTGATGAGACGGTCAACCATACCATCTAATGATATTGTACGCTTCTTTTGGCGTGTGACCCATGAATAGCTTAAATTAACGGTCACGCGGTATAACCAAGGAATAAGGGGGAGAGAGGTATCGATACGGTTAGCATAACGGTGAATTTTTAAGAAACATTCTTGGGCGATGTCTTCTGCGGCTGCGTTATCTTGTGTGATGACAACGGCTGAACGATAAACCTGAGCGTAATAACGGTCAAACAGATGTCCCAGTGCGTCCAAATCATTTTCGCGAATTCGCTCGATAAAATGTGCGTCACTGAGTTCATTTTCCAATTCGGGCATGTTAACTTACCCTCGTGATATATGTAGAAAGCAGGGTTACGAGACAATAACCCTATAAATTTATCTTAAACATCTCTACTTGTAAGCCCTGAAAAAGGTTCAAAATGCTCATGAAGGATTATCACCTTACTTATGAACGGGTTAACCTTGTTACTCGATGTTCAGAAATATTAGTGGATTATCTCGCAGCTTTTAAGTGGGGCAGTCGTTGGGCAGCGGTGTATAAAATCTGTTAGGATAAACTCCAGTTAATAAGGAAACGTAATGAAAACACGATTTGGATTTGTGCCGCTGCGCTTGTTAGTCTTAGTGGCATGGGGAGCGTTAGCCATTATTCTCACTACGCAATCCGACCGCCTGCCACTGGTTCATTTGATGACCAGTACAATTGGCAGCACCGAATTTGGTGATGCATTGGGACATGCTGGATTATTTGGCGTGTTAACTTTCGCCGTTTATATGGCGCTGGCAATCTGTCTCAAACGCGAATGGGCTTTGCCCCTAACAATGGGCATTGTTCTAGCGTTAGGTGGCCTGACCGAGCTTTCGCAGTTTGGCGTTTGGCATCGTGCGCCATCCATTAGTGACTTATTAGCCAATTCGTTAGGTGTGTTTATTGTTGGATTCACCATGAGCTACCTCTCCATGCTCCGTTCGCGTCACTTATCATAAATAAACTGCCGTGTTCATTTTTCGCAGACTTGCCCATCTTTCTCGCCGCCGTAAAATACTACTGAGCCTCACAACCGTATTGGTCGCAGGCGGCATATTCATTTACTTCTGGTTATTTGCTGATCTGCCATCAATTGACCGGCTGCAAGCAGGACTCGCGTTACCGTCAACCCGCATTTATGACCGAAACGGTCAGCTTCTTTATGAAATTCTTCCCTCTGAAGGCGGGCGAAACACAGCCTTGCCCTTAAGCGACATACCCAAACACTGTATTCAAGCCGTCATCGCGACGGAGGATGCTAACTTCTACAACCATCCGGGCGTTGACATCACAGGCATTGTACGTGCCTTTTGGATTGACTTGCGCGGCGGCGAGATTGTGGCGGGTGGAAGCACCATCACCCAGCAAGTCGCGCGTAACCTTCTGTTTGACCCTGAACAGCGTGCCGAGCGCAGCCTGCGCCGAAAATTGCGGGAAAGTATTCTGGCGCTGCGATTGCAAAACGCCTATAGCAAAGACGATGTGCTGGCTTTGTATCTCAACCAGAGTTATTTCGGTAATCTGGCTTACGGTATCGAAGGTGCGGCGCGCGCCTATTTCGGCAAATCCGCGCGAGAACTTTCACTGTCAGAATGTTCGCTTTTAGCTGGACTTGTGCAAGCCCCTGCTGTTTACGACCCGTTGACAAACCTTCAAGCGGCTAAAGATCGACGCGATGCCGTTTTAGAATTGATGGTCAAGAATAATTATTTAACCAGCGAAGATGCAGCAGTTGCTAAACAGGACACGCTGCAATTTGCAGCCAGCCCATTCCCTATTAAAGCGCCGCATTTTGTCATGGCGGTGTGGAAGCAGTTGCAGCGCGATTATCCCGAAGCCCTTTATAACGGTGGGCTTGAGGTCACGACAACCGTTGATCTGAACTGGCAAAACAGCGCCGAAGCCATTGCACGCCAGCAGTTGTATTCCCTCAATAATCCAGTTTTCGAGGGTAAAGTGCCTGCTAATGCCCACAACGCCGCATTGGTCGCGATTGATCCTTACAATGGGCAGGTACTTACCATGTTAGGCAGCCCCGATTACTTTGACGAGTCGATTGACGGGGCAGTCAACGCAGCAGTAGCGCTCCGCCAACCCGGCAGTGCATTGAAGCCTTTTACCTATGCGGCGGCTTTTGACCCCACCAAATCTAATCCTTGGACGGCGGCAACAATGCTCTTAGATGTCAAAACGCCGTTCATCACACGCAAGCTGGAAAGTTATACGCCGGCCAACTTTGGTTTAGTGGAACACGGTCCTGTTTCGGCGCGTGAAGCCTTAGCCTCTTCTTTTAATATTCCGGCGGTCGTCACGCTTGACCATATCGGTTTGCAAACTTTGGTGGAACTGTTGAAGCGGGCCGGGGTCGAGACGCTGGCACAAAATACCAACATCGACCTCGCCATTACCTTGGGCGGCGGTGAAGTGCGTTTGCTGGATTTAACACAGGCTTACAGTATTTTTCCCAACGGTGGTTATCGCGTCCAGCCGACGTTTATTCTGAAAGTTGTCGATCATAACAGTAAGGTTCTGTATCAGTGGCACCCTCCGCCGCTCACAACTCGGGTTATTGATCCACGTGTGGCCTATATCATCACCAATATTCTCAGCGATAACGGCGCGCGTATACCAGCCTTCGGTCCGAACAGTGCCTTGAATATCGGTCGTCCTGCTGCCGCTAAAACCGGAACAACAACTGATTTCCGCGACAATTGGATTGTTGGCTATACACCGAATCTGGTGGTTGGGGTATGGGTAGGCAATGCTGATAACGAGGCCATGGTTAATGTAACCGGTGTCAGCGGCGCAGCGCCCATCTGGAATGCCTTTATTCGGGACGTGCTGGTAGGACAGCCTGAAGTTCCATTTAAGGAACCGCCGGGTATCGTTCATCAAACGGTTTGTGCGACCAGCGGCTTACTGCCAACACCCGAATGCCCTCTGACAAAGGATGAGGTGTTTGTTGACGGTACTGTTCCGACAAAGTCGGATAATTTATATCAGGCCTTCGTCATTGATAAACAAACGGGCTACTTAGCGGATGATTCGACACCTCAAGATCGACGGCAGTCACAGGTCTATCTGGTACTGCCGCAGGAAGCGCGGGATTGGGCATTACGAAACGGTATTCGCCCACCGCCGCACAATGCGCCTATCCAAATCACCGATAATAAGACCGGTTTACGGCTGCTTGCGCCTGATCCTTACACTATATTTCAGTTGAGTCCTTTAATTCCGGCGGATACACAGCGCTTGCGTCTAACAGTTGCCGCGCCCTCCGGTACACAATCCGTCACCTATCGGATGGACAATCAGGTTATTGGTCAAGTCGATGCTTCACCGTGGGTTGTGTGGTGGCAGTTAGCACTTGGCGATCACGAGTTGGTCGCTACCGCCACCATGAGTGATGGCACTCTGCAAACCAGCAGCCCTGTAAAGTTCAGTGTCACCAATTACGTGCCTCCCGCATAACCTAAATAAGCAAGCCCTTAGCGTTATTCCCCCCACTTGGCTATATCTTGACACCACTTGGTCACTCCGCTATTTTTGAGATGTAAGTTGTTCGATAGGACGATCAATATGCAAATCAAACGGGATTATTCACAACCGTTCTTTAGCAGTCGCCGTCGCAGCCGTGTGACGGGACGTTTTTTGTTCTTTTATGGCCTTCTAATCGGGGGATTTCTGGTATTCGTCAGTGCTCAATACGGCAAGCTCCAAATGGTCGCGCTTGGTGCGGTTGGTCTAGCGCCTACGCCGACGGCATTTGCCAGTGTATGGGCAGCACAGGGTTATGACTTGTTTTTACAGGGTAAAATGGAAGAGGCTGCCGCCGCTTATTCACAAGCCGTTAGCCAAGAACCGGATAACATCAATTATCTGTATGAGTACGGGCGTACGCTGATTGAACTGGATCGACCTGCGAGTCTTGCTCAAAATCGACCCAAAGCAGATTCAGAACTGGCTAATGAATTGGGCGACCATGCCATTGAAGTCGCGCCGCAGGATGTGCGGGCTTATACCTTGAAGGCCAAAGCGCTGGTCTGGTTGGATGATTCGCAATCCGCCATTCCCTTTGCGCTTAAGGGCTATGAAATTAATAACAACTTCTCGCCGCTGCTGGCGGTGTTAGCCCGTGCTTATACGGATATCGGTCGCTACCAGCAGGGCTTGGATTACGGTCAGGCAGCAGTTGATGCAGACCCTAAAAATGTTGATGCCCATCGTGGTTTTGCGATTGCGCTTATTCTGGTCGGTCGGCGTGACGAAGCCATCAAAGAACTCGAAGATGCCATTAACATCAGTCCGAATCTAACGGCGCCTTACTTTGAATTGGCAGGGCAGTACAAGGGCGCTAACCGGCTGGAAGACGCGATTGCCGCTTATGAAAAGGTGCTGACGATTCAGCCGCGAAATGCGAAAGCGCTGCTTCGTTTGTGTGAAACCTATACGCAGGTTGGTCAAAATGATCAAGCGGAAGGTTTTTGTGACGATGCCTTGACGATTGATCCTTCCTATGCCGATGCTTATAAAGCGCGCGGCGGTGTGCGTTTTCGCCGCCGAAACTATGAAGATGCTATTGTCGATTTCAAGGCCTGCCAAGCCAACGACTCAAAGGCTATCGAATGCTACTATCAACAAGGGTTAGCTTATTATTACATCGGTGGCCCTGCGAATTGTGACTCGGCATGGCAGCTTCTTTCGGAGGCGCAAGGTCTCAAACCACCGCCTGAACCTCAAATCATGACCATTATCCAAACCGGTTTGAAGCTTGTCACCGAAAACTGCGTCAAATATACCAACCGCGCGGTTCCAACGGTTGAGCCGACGGCTGTTGTTCCGACACCAATAGGGAGTTAGTTCATGTACCTAAAGACTCCCAAGCGCTATTCAAAAGGGAGACAGCGCCGCAGTCCGCTTTCTTTGCGCTGGTTGTGGTTATGGGTATTGACACCGATTGTTCTAGTCGTGGGCATCCAACTGTATAAACGACGGGCAGAATTTGCGCCACCCGTACAAGAAGCGATTAGCAGTGTTATACAAAGTGTACAGAGCGGCGTTTCAACAGTTGTTGCGCCAACGGCCACCGCGACCGAAAATCCAACCGCAAAATTGAATTCGGCGGAAAATGATTGGCGCGAAGGGCGTATCGAAGCCGCCGTAAATAGTTATGAGGTCATTGTCAGCGCGCTGCCCAATGATGTAACAGTTCACAACCGGTTGGCCTATGGCCTTATCATGGAAGGACGCAACCAAGAAGCGCTGGCCGCATCTGAAGCAGCAGTGACTGCCAATCCGTTTTCGTCGGACGCATGGGCGTACCGGTCTTTGGCGCTTGATCGTAATGATCGTGCCGGGGAAGCTATTGCCAGTGCTTTACGCTCACTTGAACTCGACCCGAATAACGCCCGTGCGCTGGCCTTTTTAGCATTAGCCTATTACAGTAACGGTAATTTTGAACTGGCTCAAAGCACCAGTGAGCAAGCCATCAATGTCGATTCGGGGAGCTTTGAAGCGCTCAATGTAAGGGGTGTCATCGCCCAGAGTATCGAGTTTGACCGTGAAGCAGCGAGGAAATATTATCAGGAAGCCTATGACATTGCGCCCAAAATACCGTATCTAGCGGTTGATCTGGCGAACATTCTCTACACATTGGGTGTAAGCAGCGGTGATGCCGCAATACAAACCAAGAACCTTGATGATGCCATTTCCATTCTCAGTGATGTGATTGAAGTCAATCCGAAAAACGGGCTGGCTTTATTTGCCCTCGGAACACTTTATTTTCGTGGACAAGGGAATTTTTCTCAGGCTGCCGAAATGTTGAACCGCTGTGTGGATGCCAACCCCGACAGCATTGATTGCAACGCCTATCTCGGGCGGGTGCAAAGCAGTCTCGATGATAACGAGAGTGCCATCAAACACTTACAGAAAGCGATTGATTTGGGTTCGCAGTTCCCTTATTACTATTTCTGGTTGGGACGTTCGCAGAAATCGCTCGGTTTATGTACACAAGCCTTACCCAACTTGCGGCAATCACGAGAACTCGCTGTGAAGGATGAAATTGAGGATGTAGTCAGCGCCGCTGATGATCTCATCCGCGAATGCGAAGCTGCAACTGGCATCTTTAGTTCTACGCCCGTACCTGAATCAACAGCTGAGGCAACCCAAGCACCTTAAGACTATTGTCAACGATACGTTAGCAAGGAATGACTCCCTTCTCCCTTGTTACTACGGGGGAGAAGGGTTGGGGATGAGGGGGTCAAGAGCATTCCGTTTTCACGCGAGCACTACGGACTCGGATCAGCGCAGCTTGGTAAATCACCCGCGTTACGCGGCCAAGTGCGTCCGTAAAACGCCAGATATTCCGAAACGTGGGTTGACCAATAGGTTTCATCATGATTGCCCACCGGATTAATAACATAGGTGTGGGCGATTCCGCGTTCAGTCAGGCGGCTGGAAAACAACTCTAACAAGGTGCCGGATGGGTCTTGTGCGCCGTTATCAATGTACATCCGCAGCTTGGCATCCGGCAGGAACGATGAATCATTTGCTAATTCCAGTGGATTAAATGCCGGCGGCACTTCGTTCAAATCCTGCGTCATATAAGCACTGTGTCCACCGAGAATACCAAAAAGGTCGGGATGGCGCATTCCGATGCTGTAAGCCCAGAATCCCCCGCGTGAAACCCCGCCTAGCGCTCGATGATCGCGATTATTCCACGTGCAGAAATCACGCTCGATAGCTGGCATTAGTTCATCTAAAACAACCGTTTCATAAGCCGGATCAGGTGGAAAAAAGGGGTTGTTGCCGATTGTGCCGGTGTAAGGCATGACGATAATCATCGGTGGCAGGATACCCAATTGGAAACCCTGATCTTCGCTTTTCAGGATACCGAGTTTTTCCCACTCGTCCTCTTTTTGTCCCGCGCCATGAAAGAGAATCACATAGGGATAGCGCTTCTGCGTTTTCTGGTAACAGGGTGGCACATACACCCGGTAACGCAGGTTTTCATCGGCGACCGTACTCTTGAATTGGTCAATCTTGATCATTTGCCCTGCTGGTTCATCGCAAGCTGGAGAAGTTGCCGATGGCAGTACAATGGGTGTTAAGGTCGGAACAGGTGTGATGGTCGCTTCGGGCGTTGCAGTTGGGGGAGGTGTGGCGCTGGGTACAGCTGTAATTATGAGTACCGCCGGAGTCGGTTGGCTGCTCAATGGATCACAGCCGACGATCAAAAACGTTAAAATCAGGATAAGGGTTGGGATTAGTGGTTTGTTTTGGCGCATAGTCTGCTATTATATCGCTAATCAACCAAAGAAAAACCTCGTAATGGTCTATGGCTTTGAATATTCGCGCACTCATCTTTGATATGGACGGCGTCCTAGCAGATACACCGCCTTTGCACTACGAATCGTGGAAGCGGTTGGCTCAGGACGAAGGTATTAACTTCGGCTGGGAACAGCACGAACAAATGCAGGGTTTGGTACGCCGCCACAGCCTTGATGTCTTTTTAGGCGGCAAGCTCATCACCGAGTCCCAAGCCCAAGAGATGATGGCGCGTAAGAACACCTACTTTACCGAGAGTTTGCAAAAGCTAACTCCGGCAGATCGCTTCCCGGGCACGGCTGAAATCATGCAAGAAGCGCATGAGGCGGGAATCAAAGTTGGCCTCGGCTCATCCAGCCAAAACGCGCGTGAGGTGATTAAGAAACTCGGTTTAGCACCCTATTTTGATGTGGTTGCGGATGGCTATACGGTGCGCCAGAATAAGCCCGCTCCCGACATTTTTCTGTGGGTTGCTGACCAACTGAAGGTTACCCCCTCAGAAGCCATCGTCTTTGAAGATTCAGTCGCTGGAATGCAAGCAGCGATAGCTGGCGGATTTTGGCGTGTCGGCTTAGGTGGCAAGCATGGTGATGGCGCGCATGTGGCCTTGAATTCGCTGGCTGAAGTCAATTTAGCAGGGCTTCTACAACGCCTCAATGAGGTCGCTGCCCACCAAAATGGAACCAGCCACTAGCCGAAAAATTGACACTTGCAAAGTGGTCACGACGGATTATAATGGTTTCCATAGTGCGGGCGTAATTCAGCGGTAGAATGCTTCCTTGCCAAGGAAGATGTCACGAGTTCGAATCTCGTCGCCCGCTTCAAAGCTCCGAATGTTCGGAGCTTTTTTGTTCCCTCTTTCCAGCCTCATGAGGGTATCCTCAATGACTTTTGCCAGCCTCACTTATGAGCAGCAAGTCGCGCAGCTCACAGCTGCCGCCCGATCCATTTTGCACCACTACGATTTAACCGGCGCACAAATCGAACTGCTCAGTTATGCCAACAACGCCGTCTTTAAAGTCAGTCCATCGCCCGATAAACACTTCGTGCTGCGTATGCACCGTCCCGGTCACAAACGGATCGAGTGGATATTTTCCGAAATCAATTGGCTTTCGTATGTGCGTGAGCATTCCAGCGCTCAGGTTCCGCGTCCCATTCCAACCCCTAACGGAGCATGGCTAGTTGGCGCTGAGGTCGAAACGCTTGAAACGCCGCTGCCTTGCGTCCTGTTTGACTGGATTGAAGGCCACTTTTACACGGCTGCCGAGATACCTGTTGAACAGGTTTATCAAGCCGCCACCTTCATCGCAGGTTTGCACCAGTTCGCCACCCAATTTAAACCGCCGCACGGCTTTACCCGTCCCCGTTTGGATTGGGAAGGACTGTTCGGTGAACAATCGCCTTACAATCCCGGCGAAGGCGTACGGATTTTCACCGCTGATCAGAAAATCGTATTCGCCGCTGTCGAAGCCCGTGTCCAAACGGTATTCAACGAATTGGATGCACTGCCGCAGTCGTTCGGTATCATTCACGCTGATTTTTTACCGAAGAATTTTCTGTTCACACCAACGGGTGTCGCCGCCATTGACTTCGATGATCTGAGTTGGGGCTACTACCTTTACGATCTCTCACCAACCTTGCTATTATTCAAGTCTGAAAGCCGCTATCCTGAATTGCGTGATGCATGGCTAAGTGGCTATTCATCCGTTCGTCCTTTGCCAGCGCGTCATGTGGATTATCTTGAGGCGTTTATGGCGGCGCGGCATCTCGCCTCTTGTCGCTGGCAAGCAGGTCATTTGCATAACCCACGCATTCGCGAACATGCTGCCGAAGTCATTGCCCGCCGTACGGAAGATTTGCGCCGTTTCCTTGAAACTGGCACGTTGTAGGAGACATATTTCATGGCGATCATTTTGCATATCACCCACCAGCACGATTGGCAGTCGGCACTCGAATCGGGGGCTTATCAAACACCGACTTTGCAAAAAGACGGTTTCATCCATTGTTCAACAGTTGCTCAAGTGCTGCGTGTTGCCAACGCCTTTTATCGTGGTCAAACCGATTTGGTGCTGCTGGTGATTGATACCGATAAGCTGGTCGCGCCGGTGAAATTCGAAGCGCCGATTAACCCACAGACAGGCCAGTCAGAACCCGAAGTCAAAGACTTATTCCCGCACATTTACGGTACGATAAACCTCGACGCGGTGACGGAGGTTCTCGCCTTCCCACCCAATGCGGATGGTACATTTATACTGCCGCAAATTTAACCGGAACTTCGCAAGAAATCGCCGTACACCCGCTGGAATTCGCCCCACTGTTCGTCGTGTACTGGATGCCCACAGTGAAACATTTCTAAGCGTCCATTTGGTGTGCGCTCCAAAAATTTGAGTGCGTATTCTGCCGGATTAAGCGTATCCTTATCGCCAAGCATAATGAGAACCGGACAGGTGATGTTTGCTGCCAGACTCAAGCTGACGTCGCCGCCGGTATCAATTGTGTGTTTCATAGCATTGACCCATTGCAGGATGAACGCATTTGCGTCAGGAATGTCATGCAAGGATTTGTCCGCTTCTGTCATCCATGTTGCCGGGAACATACTTTGGACACGTGGCCGGATAGCCGGTGTGAAGTTGCCCACCGCGCCGATGACTGCCACCGATTTAAACCGTTCTGGTTGTAAACCCGCTGCGACTAACGCCGTTTCGCCGCCATCCGAATAGCCTAAAATGTGCGCCGATTGGATACCGAACGCATCCATAAACGCCAGCACATCTTTTGCGTCACGGTGATAAAAATCTAAAGGGAAGTCGCGCGGCTTAGGTGTTGATTCGCCATAACCTCGTAAGGACGGTCCATAGATATGATAGCGGTCGTTTAGCCAATCCATCACGTTTGCGAGATGCAGCTTGGCCGTTCCCAGCAGTCCATGTAGGATGATTAACGCTTCCCCTTGACCAACATCTTCATAATGCAAACGTGCGCCAGTCGCAATCTCGATAAAGGGCATGGTCCTAAACACCCTCAGGAGCTTCGATTTTTTGATCGTTCTTTTGCCCGCTGTTCATCACATCCCCTAACGAAACACCCGTTGCCAGTAATCCGACGATTCCCCACACCGCGTATCCGAGGATATTGACTCCGTGAAACAGGAAGCCCAATGAAATAGCGCTTTCTTTGGGGATACCGACTGTTTGCCCCGCCAGAAGAATGGTCGCTTCGAAGGGGCCAATACCTGCCACACTAACCGGTACAGCGTTACCCAGTGAAGCCAGTGCCAGACCTAAAAGCGTCAGTAAGAATCGCGAACTTTCGTCGAGTGCCGTACCATCCGCATTGGTGATGTTCAGCGCGCGTATCAGCGCATAAAGTGTCAGGAATGAAAACGCCCATGAAATGAACGTCCATACAATCGCGAAAATTGCGCTGTTGAGATGCGTCAACGGTTTCAATCCGGCCAGCAGTTGGTCAAATAATTTGTCCATTCCCAAACGCTTGAGGAATGGCAATATTCGTTCGACCAGTTCTAAAACCTGATGACCAATCTTCGGGAAACGCGCGAAAAAAACCATGACTGCAAAAGCGATCACGACTAGAACACCGAATACAGTTGTCGGTTTGGTAATTTCGGGTGGCGTATTCGGTAGCTGTGTGATGGATAAAACCAGCGTGACCACTACCAATAAAGTGTCGATTAAGCGTTCCAGCACAACGCTGGTTGCTGCGGTAACCACCGGCACGCCTTCCCGCGTGATAAGAATGCTGCGTGCGACTTCACCTACACGTAGGGGCAGCAAGTTGAGCAAGAAACCCAAATTGAGAATATGACAGGTTTTGATGAGCGCGGGTTTGAAATCCAGCAGACCTCGCCACCGCACACCACGCATCCACAAACCGGCTGTAATCCCGATGAAAGACACAATGATCCAGCCGATTTCCGCTTGCTGGATACTTTGCATCACCTGTTGAAAGTCAACACCGCGTAAAGCGATCCACAGGAAAAACCCGCTGACGACGACGCTGGCAATCACGAAAATAGTTCGGCGCATGAAGCCCCCTCATGGTGCTGTTTGTTCGGGTTTAATTGTAGAGCAAAGGGGTTGAATAACCTAGATGCCTGCCCATTCAACCCGAATCTACTTTGCCTATTCGACATTGCATCGGCCTAAATCAGATTCACCATTCGATTAGAACGACGGGTTATGTTGGGGTTTTTCACTTTTGCCCAAAACGACTTGTCCAGTTTGCCCGTTGACTAATGCCGTGCGATGATCTTTGTCCTGCTCGATTAAATGCGCAATCCATACTGGAGCCAGAATGAGTCGGAAGCTCATTTGCTGGATATTCGTGAACACATTGATAGACACTTTTTCATCTTCCATCACTTCACGGCGGCTGTACTTATAACGCATGGCCGCTGAAATCTGGCTGCGGGCTTCTAACGCCGCTTCGTCAAAATCCTGTGTATAAATCTGTGCCGGATACTTCGCCAATAGGTTGGGCGAGTAATCAAGCAGTTCTGAAGTGTGGTAATCGCCTAATCCGCGCGTCAGTTCTTTGGATGGCGACTGCACACCGCACACTTCTAAATCGCCAAAAATTTCGTTGTACTTGGTTTGCACATAGGGATCGACCGGTGTCATGGTGCGGGTATATCCATAACCGCGATTCGTCGGTTGGGTTTGGATGCGCGTCCGTGTCACCTCGACCGTCGCGTCAAACATCCAGAACGGCAGGTAATAACCATTCAGCGTTGCCGACGCAATCTTGTTGTTATCAAACCAGCCTTTGATGCGCTCACTCACGCTTTTCAACTGCTCTTTAATCAGGCTGCTGGCTTCTTCCCTTGTCACTTTAAAAGGGATGATGCCCTCTGGTTGGTCAAAGGAGTTCAGCGCGTCCTGTTCAATAACCTGATTCGAACCGCAGAATGGGCAGCGTGTCGAGAGTTGTGTTGCAGGAATAGCGCGTTCTGCCCCACAATTTTTGCAGTGGAGTAAGCGTTCACCAATCACCCACTTGACGGGCTGCGCTCGCCGCTCCAATAATGCTGCCAATAACGAGTCGCCGTTGGATGTATTGCGCTCGCCTTGCCCTTCCACATAACCGCAAAAGCCGCATTCAACGCGTCCGGTAATATCGTTGGTTGTCAGGTTGCCTTTACATTTTGGGCAGCGTGTGCCCGCAATAGTCGTTTCGATGGCTTCGTCCGACTGCTTGATGACCGGCCCGCTGCTTTTTTCACCTTTTTCGGCTTGGTCGGCTGTCAATCGCCCATTCAAAACCAGCATCATACGAGTGGCTTCTGCGTCTGAGGCATCCACTGCCAGAATGCTGCTCAGATGATCCCGTTTAATCGTTTCGTCATCACTAATCTTAGCAATCCACAGATGCGCATCAGCCAAATCCGGTTGGATATCCAGCGCGTCTTGCAGACTGTCGATGGCAGCTTTCTTGTCGCCGTTAAAGAGATGATCTTGCGCGGTATTAAACAGTGAAAGCGCACGTGCTTGGATCTGATCCACATTCCGAATAGCGACATTCGGACGCTGACCTTTAGACCGTATTTGCGCTGCCCGTTCATCAATCCCCGTGCTTGGTGAATAACCACAGTTAGGGCATGAGACACTGGTAGTTTGCAAATCAAATCTCATCCGCGTGCCGCAAGTCGGGCAGTCAAGTTTAATTCCCATCCGAAAAACCCTTTGTTGAATCCTCGTTCTTATTTCAGTATAGGGGCGAATGTCTGCCCCTAAATGCCTGAAAATGAGGGTTTTCGGATGGTTTTCATAATTACCTTAATGCATGTCTTTCAGAAATTGTTCCAACGCCGCTCGTGTAGGCAGCGCTGGAATCGCGCCAAGTTGTGTGGTTGTTAGTGCGCCTACCGCATTAGCAAAGCGCACAATAGACTCGAGGTGTTTCAGGTAATCGTCTTTGTGTTCCAGCAGCCCGACCAATAGACCTGCGACAAAACCATCACCTGCGCCCGTTGTATCGACGGATTTTACACTGAAGCCTTTGACCTGCTGTTTGCCATCTCGCGTGTGGATGATCGCGCCGTCTGCGCCCTGCGTCACCGCGATGATTTGGATGGAATCGCGCCACAGTGATGACACATCGTGGCTGCCAGTGAGAAATTCGACTTCTTCTTCGCTCACCTTAACGACCGTTGCATAATTCAATCCGGCTAACATGCCGGCTCGTGCCGCCTCAGCATCGGGCCATAATGCCAGTCTTAAATTTGGGTCGTATGAAATCATCAGTCCGGCAGCGCGCGCGGCCTCAGCCGCCTTGAGCGTAGCGGATCGGCTGGGTTCGTTAATCAACGTGATGGAGCCAAAATGGAAAATTCGCTTTCCTTTAAGGAGGTCAGTCGCCACGTCTTCGGGGCGCATCAACATGTCTGCGCTGGGATGACGGTAAAACATAAAGCTGCGTTCGCCATCTGCCCTTAAAGACACGAACGCCAGAGCGGTTCTTGCTTCTGAAGAATATTTTAAACCCCTGACATCAACCTTATCTGCGGCTAATACATCGGCCAGATAATGACCAAACGGATCATCACCAACTTGCCCCAGAAACGCACTATCATGACCTAACCGTGCCACCGCGACGGCCACATTGGCAGGTGCACCACCCGGCGCCTTCTTAAATCCCGATGCTTCGCCTACACCGACACCATGTTCGAGCGCCACGAAATCAATCAATAATTCACCTAAACAAACAACGCTCATAATAAACCTTGTCCTAAAGTACGAAGTTAAATTCAAACCTAATGTGTATTTTTACCCTAAATTTTCATAGTTGACACGATACGCTGTGCCCATTCATAAACACTCAAAAGTTTGCATATTCGAACGATCAAATAAGAATTTTTGTGCTACACTCTAACTATGATTAATACTTACCCAAATTACTCTTTCCCCACATCCTCCGCGCCTCTGCAGGCAAATTGCATTCGTATTGCATTTTCGGTGGTTCGTTCTCTCATATCCACCGCAACGACACCGATAATTGCGACGCGGTGGACATGCGGGAGACTTCCGCTGCATTCGCGTCATTTCAGCGCTTACAGCCGGGCCATCCGCCACACCAAATTGTCGATTCAGCGGTTCTTCCCGTGCTTCCCGCCAGACATTTCGGCGGAATAATTGCGACAAATGTCATAAATGTTATACAACCGAAACCACTTGTGCGGCCACCGCTTCCCCGGCTGCCAAACCTGAAAGGAATGCCCCTTCGACCCGTGCCTCACCAAATCCATCGCCAGCAAAAGTCAAGCCAGACAAGCCCTGTGCCATCAAATAACGCTCGGAGTGCAAAACCGTCGGCAGCGAATAACGCCAGCGTTTGAGTTGGGCTTCAACGATGTGTGCATTTATATCCAAATAGCGCTCAAATTCCTGTTGGATAAAACTCAACGCGTCGGCTTCAGGTAAATCCCACAAGTTCTGGCTGATGCTGCCGGCTGCGTGAACGGTGATAACTCGTGCTTGAGGTGAAATTCCTTTCCGCTGATTATCCGCTATCCAACTCAAAACGGCATCCGGTCGCTGTAATGCCCCCGGCTCAGGAATATTTACCTCGCCCTCAACCCGAAATAACCCTGCCACACAGGGAAGGTAGGTAATTCTCTCCAATGCTTTGCGATCATGGGGTTTGAGTTTATCGCGAATACTACCCAACAATGTCAGTGATTGCGGTACGGGGGAGGTCATGAGCAGTGCCTTTGCCGAATACACGTCCCCATTTTCGCCCTGTGCCTGCCAATCTCCGCCCATCTGGCTAATGCTCGTGATCTTAACATTGACATGAATGTCAGCTTTTTTCCCTAATTGTTGGGCTAGATGTTTCGCCAGTGCGTTCATACCGCCCTTGGTTGCGTAACGCGGATAACCATCGAACTGTTCTTGAGTCCGTTCGCCGTCGCTAAAGCCGTGCGACCACACGTAAACGAGATCTTCAGCCAACCACTCGTCAACACATTGTTGGAATTCACTTGAACGGACGGTGAAGAACTGCGCACCGTGGTCAGCTAATCCCTCACCAATGCGTCGTGTTGCCAACCGACCGCCCACACTTCGCCCTTTATCTACCAGCGTCACACTTAATCCGCGTTCGGCCACTTTACCAGCCGCGACCAAACCACTTAATCCAGCACCAACGATCAGTACATCAGAGATTTGTTCAGTCATATCTACCCCGTGCGCCCTGTCAATAAAATAGTATTGGGTTCAATTTAACCAATAAGTGCGATAATTACGAACGTCTATGGTTCGATATTAACCGCTTGCATCATCAACACATCACCCCAACCAACTGTTTTGCTGCTTCCGGTTTCGAATACCGGCAAACGTTCAAGTGTTGACCAATTGTACAAAGTGAGTTCGAGATGATACGAACCAGCGGGCACTTGGTCAGGGATATCTAAACAAGGCGCAAGTTTCACATCCTCATTAGCCTTATGAGGTTCAAATCCCTTATCCCATTGAGCTGCATTGATATTGCCTGTAATATCGACCAGATGAAGCCCTACCGAAAACGAGTTGTCAATATCGGTTAGTGTTTGCAGCTCGATATCGACACAAACGGGTTTACCTGATTGTGCACTTAACACTTGGTCAGATAATAAACCTCCTACATAGCGCACCCGTTCACCAAATTGGAATTGTAAATCGTTACCGCTGCTCCGGTCAAAACGGTAAAAAATCATATTGCCTAAGCCGCTTCGGTAGCCCACACTTCGATTTTGATCAAGCTGAGCAACCACTTGCCAACTCTTCGCCGTATTAACAGGGAGTGCAATCCATATAGATTGCTCAGTATCTAATTTTGTGACTAGCCTATGCACTTCATCAGGTGGTTGAAGTTTCCACGACAAATCCAGTCCGATGCCGCGTTTCAAGCCCAATTGACGGTCATAATAAGCAGCCGGACTATAAGCAGCCAAATCGGTGATGGTTGCGTCCAGCGGCTTACGTTCGTTAATCATGCTGCGGATGGTCTTTTCCCACGGCGGTTTGGCTGGCCAGAGTTCTGGATACATCGTCAGTTGAACATAGGCTAAACATGCCAGCAACGTGCACGTTCCTATGGACGATATGAATTGGGCAGAGATTTTTTCGGAGGATAATGCCTTTGGTAAACCGATGAAGCGTAATCCATATGCTAGCAGTAAAGCTCCGGCAGGCAGCATCCCAATCGTGTACCGGACTTGATACACCGGCGCAAACCACGCATTTAATGCCAGCAGACCAACTGGTGTGATGAATAGCCAAATGACCAGCAGCAAAATGGTGTTTCCATACTGCCGTAGACGTGGTACTGCCGTACCCAGCACGAAAGGAGCAATGGTCAGTACCCAATTCCCGCCTGTCAAAATCAATACCAGTGCAGCAACAGTCGCCCAGTTGGTCGGCACAGGAATTGCCAGTGGTCCATTTGGATTACTCTGCATTTGTCTAAAAAATACCGGTAACCAAGGGACATATAAAATTGCCGCGATGATGTAGGGCAGGGGAATCATCAACCATTTGGTGCGTAGTCTCGTTCGTGGAAAAAACTGCGTCAATGCCGAGTGAAGGAGATGTGACACGATGACGAACATGCCCCCATAGTGGGTATAAAGCAGCGCCGCCATTGCTAAGCTGTACGGAACTGTTCGCCAAAGTGTGGGTTTTTCTCGCCAGCGCACATAGAATAGAGTCGATAATACAGCCAGTGACATCAGCAAGCTGTACATCCGTGCTTCGCGGGCATAGTACACGAAAAAACTGGCTGTCCCCAATAAAACCAGCGCGATAATTCCGGTGCGCCGATCAAAGATTTGCTTGCCCAGCGCGTAGGTTGCCGCTAATCCGATCATGCTGAATAAAGCAGAGGGCCAACGCAACGCAAGTACTGAATCGCCGGCAAAGCGATCTAGTCCGCCGAGCAGTACAAAATAAAACGGCGGATGCACATCAGCCTCTACCCGCTGCAATATATCCCGTATATACGGTGAACGAATTGCCCAAGCCGTCCACGCTTCATCGTTCCACAGACTTTCACGGCGGACGTCAATGGTAACAATTAGAAACGCAATAAGCAGCAGTCCTGCTACTAACAGAACTGCTGCTTTCGATTTGGTTTCCGATGCAGCGCTCAACACATGCCGCTGCTTAATCAGGTTGTGGAGGACGACCGTAAAGCCACCAAAATGAGCTTTGCGGATAGGTTGATTGTAAAGCTTTATCCCAAATGAACGGTACTTCACGGATGTTGCGCCGTAAACCGCTGTCAACACTGGCCATTGATGACTTGAGAGCCGATTGGTCGATGTCAGATGGTAAAGCCGCTATCAGTTCCGCGACAATTGTACGGCGTAGTGCTTCCGGATTATAGGCATTGGCACACAATTTGGGATCTTCTTTGCACTCTTTGACATAAGTTTGGAGATCGCGCAAGCGTGATTCGGCTTCTTTGATCATCTTCTTGCCGTAAGCCACACCCCATTCTTTGCGTACTGACTCGTTTTGCGCGTTCAGCTTATCGAACTGAGCGGCTTGTGATTCGCTCATCTGGCCGCGAAGGTTTCCTAAACGCCGCAGCCTTAATAGAACCGATCCGGGTGTCAAACGCGCCGAGTCAGTGTTGATATTGCCATAAAGCGTATCTTCATAAATGTAGGGGACAAGGTTTTCAACCATTGCCTTCAGTTCTTTAAGATCAAGCTCAATGGAATAATTAAGTTCAGTCATAATTTAATATCCTCCCTTGCTGAATTGAGTGTAACGCAATCAGCATAAACAAAACACCCCTTCTGAAAAAGGGGTGTTCGTCCTATTTAGGTATTGGAAGTTAGGTTCCGGTAATTGGCTCACCGTGTGACGCGACGAAGAATGTGGGGTTCATCAGTACTCGTCGTACCGGGCATTTCGTTGATATTTCCAGCAGTCGTGCCCGTTGTTCTTCGGTCAGCTGGTCGCCCAACAAAGTGATGTGTTCACGGATTTCGGTAACGAACTGTGCATCCCCTTGATAAGCCGGGTATTGATCCGCCTTGAAACGCTCCAAATTCAGTTGAATTTCCATTCCCTCTAGCGGCCACTGTTTGCGCTGTGCGTATAATTGTACCGTGATAGCCATGCAGCTACCGACTGAGCCCAAAAGTTGTTCAACCGGATCAGCTGCTACCCCTGTACCACCATTTTCGATTAACTCATCCGCGTGCCACGTATGATGTTCCGATTCAATTGTGGTTTTTAGTCCCTGATCAATGGTAACTGTTAAAGCAGCCATGTTTTTTCCTGTGTTGCGTTCGAATCTGTATATTAGATCAGTTTAACATGCATTCTCTTACAGTCCGCCGCTAATGTCTAAACTAATGCCGTTAATCGCTCGACTTTCGTCTGATGCGAGAAACAGAATCGCATCTGCGATTTCTTCTGGCTTCACCCATTTGCTGTAATCTGCATTCGGTGAACCGGCGCGATTTTGAGGCGTGTCAATCGTGCTGGGTACTATACCATTGACGGTGATTCCCAACTTGCCAAGTTCGGCAGCCATACTTTCCAGAACCCGTTGGGCCGCTGCTTTTGAAGCTGAATATGCCGCGTGATTATTCGTGCCCTTATAAGCATTTTTCGCCAGAATAGCGATGATTCGTCCGTTGATTTTATGGTCAACCATATGCTTTGCGATGCGCCCACAGCTCACATAAACCGACTTGGCATTTAAGGTCATCATTTTGTCCCACACATCCAGTCCGGACTCGTGAACGGGAGTGCCTGCGCTGTAGCCGCCCACGGTATGTGCTAATATATCAATTGTGCCGTAACTGCCTTCAACCTGTTTGACCAGCGCATCAAGGCTTGCGGGATCAGTCACGTCTGCTACGCCGACCGTACCACCGAGTTCTTGGGCGACTGCCGATAACTCACTCTCGCTGCGACCGACCAACACCACTTTAGCCCCTGCTTCAGCAAAGCGCCGCGCCACTGCTTGACCAATGTTGCCACCTGCGCCGGTTACGATGACCACTTTATTTGTGAAATTTGCTCCCATTTCGCTCATCCTTGTTTGTACATAATCAAGTTCTATTGAGTATGGTCTGTAAATGCTGCTTTTTCATTACGTCAAAATTTGTTTATGTGGTTTTTTCCGCGCAAAGCTCAACAATCAGTCCATCATTCCACCGATATTTGGCTTGCATCAAGTCATCAATGATGCCCGATAACTCAGTTTCAGTTGCCCGGTCAACGGCACGGCCTGTGCCTGTATATTTTTGTCCTTGCACCCAGAATATGATGTGTGGATTGTGCATGAGGTTCTTAACCCAATGTGCGTCGGTTCTGCCACCTGAAATGAGATAGTAACAGTTGCCATGACCAACATACCAAATTTCGATTTCATGTGGTTGACCACTTTTACGGCCTATAGTCGTTAGATACAAAAATTCTGGATTATATTCACGCGGTTCAGCCATAATTGATCCTCCACAGCCAAAGCGGTAGAACTATAAACATGAGTGTAATCAATTGTGGCTGGTTGTGCATTGTTCCTAAGTTCAGGGCTTACGGTCATTCGACCTATAGAATCAAAAGAGGCATCTTCAACGGGTAGATGCCTCTTAATGTGAAATGGTTTAGGGTGGATTAACCGCGTCCGGTGTATGAACCGTCGCGAGTATCGACGGTGATTGCGTCACCAACGTTGACGAACAGCGGAACCTGTACATCGAGTCCGGTGTCGGTGGTCGCCTTCTTCATGACCTTACCGCTGGTATCACCGGCGATTTGCACATCGGACTCGGCGATCTTCAGGGTAACGGTGGTGGGCAGCTTGTAGTCGATTGCCAGACCTTCGTAAAGCCGCAGTTCCAACTCAAGGTTTTCGGTCAGGTAGCGGGTGTCATCACCAAACAACTCGACACCTGCTTCATACTGTTCGTAGCTTTCCGGGTTCATGAAGTGCAAATGCATACCATCACCGTAAAGGTACTGCACTTTTTCAGCTTCAACGAAGATGTTATCCAGACGTTCTTCCACGCCGAATACACGGTTGATGGTATGTCCGGTGCGGATGTCCATAAGGGTTGTGTTCATGGATGCTTTGCCACGACCCGGTTTGTTATAGAGACTTTTAGTGACGCGGTACAACGTATTATCCAACTTGAGCGTCACGCCCGTTTTCAAATCGCCTGCTTCTATCATTGCCGAACTCCTCAAACTCTGCTGTCAATCTGTGGTTATTGAAGGTATTCTACCAGACGATTAATTCATATTAAATCCTCTGATTCTACTTTTCGTCTCCAAATCTCAACCACTGGATCACGAACACGGGCGACATATCGATATCTTCCCCAATCCACCCACGATGCACCATAATTTTCTAGGCGCTTTCCAATCTCATTGGCACATTCGGCGATCAGCTTTTCGGCATCAGAGTTGTAACCGCGAAAGCGTGGGCTTATCATCTGTCGCAGCCGTCCGAGCCAATCTAATGGCACATTCAAACTGCTGCCACCAACCCGTTCATCCGGGATATGCAGGGAATAATGAAGCGTGCGCTCGATGACTTTGCGAACGCCTGCACGGTCGAAGACAGGGGGTGCTTGACGATAAATCTGCGGATCATCGACCCATAAGCAGCGTACACCGAAGTTTAATTCGCGGATGATGCGGTCAATATCTAAGTCATCTTCCCACAAGGTTTGTTCGCTACTCGCGCGAATTGCGCCGCACATACCAAATGGTGTCATGCTCATTTTGCCCCAGAAAGCTTGTACCCTATCGCGCCGAATTTTCCAGCGAAACCATGTATCGCGGCTCAGAGCCGTATTCATGAGATGGATAACATCAGCCGGAATATTTGCACCTTCCACAGCCGAATGTTGGTAATAGGTATAGGGGCTAACCGCAGCCGGTAAATTGTTCTTGGCATAGTGATGACTGTAATGCTCAAGTTGCGAGAGCAAGGTTTTTCCCCATACCGCATCATGAGCGGGCATCAGTAAATAACCAGATTGAGATATTCCACTTCCGATTTGCAGCGCTGTATCAATCCGCGTCCAGCGATCTGTGGTTTGCATCTGTTCCCATTGGTCGGGTGTTTCCCATTGAAGATCAAATGGTGTACTACCAACTTTCCCTTTAAAGGGCCGAGGATTGGTGATGATTGCCGTCATCAATACTTGTGGAAACTCGGCCTCAAATGGTTGCAGACTGTCAATAGTGGCTTGGCTGTCGCAGATAAAGACCACTGCATCATTTTGCCCTAGCGCCCCTAAACGTGATCGCAGCGTTGAGTCAAAAACCACTCTCTCACGAGACATTTCGGGTCGTGGACGGTACATAAACTCGGCATCAAGGTAATGTCGTCCAGTTAATTGCGAGGCTATTTCTTGGGGCGCTGCGAACTGCTGCACAGTTATGGTGAATAAGGTGAGCTAAAGGCGAAATCGACGTAGCCTTTGTTGGTGTTGGGGAGTTTACCTGCTGCCAAAATCGTGATGTCGGCGATGGTACGCAGTTTTTCAAGTCGTTCTTGAAACGATATCACCTGTAAGGGCGGCAGCATCGCGCTGAAGGTATTGTCCTCGTGCTGATGAAGTTCGGTGATATGAATACCTGCTTGTCCGAGCAGCGTTAGAGCCGCCTCGCGCGAAACGTAGGCGTAACTGATTTCTGTAGAGGAGTCTGTTACATGCTTCTCGTTAGTCACGAGCTGTTCAATATCGGCCACCGCACTCCGTAAACCTTCGGCGATGCCACGCTGATAAAGGGCTTGCTGGATATTCCCGACACCGAGCTGCCGGCCTTTTTTGTCAGCTTCCTGAGATTTTGCCAGCCAATTGGCACGGAGTTCGCGCAGAGCAGCCAGCAGGCTATCAACAGAGTCGTGTTTGTCGCTCATCTGGAACTCAACTGCTCAATTGCTCCACGCCCGACAATCTCCAGCGCTGTATCACCGGAGGGCGGCTGCATTAATCCGGCGCGTGTATCACGGAAGAAGCGCTCTAAGGGTAAATCACGAGTTAAGCTGGTTCCACCTGCGATTTGCAGTGCTTTATCGGTCACCATGTTGGCAGTTTCCGTCGCGAGATGTTTAGCTGCTGCGATGCGCGGGAACAACCCCTTGCTGCGTTCATCACCTGTCCACTGACTCGCTACATCGAGCATCAATGCCCGCGCTGCCATGAGCGCCAGATCAATTTCACCTATTTGACGCTGGATTTTGGGCAGCGTCGTAATGGGTTTACCTAAGGCAGTTGGAATGCGTTCCAGTCCGAACTTAATTACGGCATCCCGTGCCGCCATGGCTGTGCCGAGATAAACCGCACCCATAATCATGGGAAACCATGCGTTGGGTGTCTTGTCGTCGCGCTTGCCCCGTTCGAGGATGTTTTCGGCTGGGACAATTACATCTCTAAAATAAACATCGTGACTGTCGCTGGCTCGAAGGCTTAGACCATCACCCCATGTTTCTACCCATTCGACACCGGCTGTGTTTCCCGGTACGACAATTACACCTGCTTCGCCTTCAATATCAAGCCGCACCACAATATGGGTTAAGTGTTTACCACCTGTCGTCCAAGTTTTATGCCCGTTTATGACCCAACTTGCGTCATTCCGCACAGCAGTGGTTGCGAAAGCGCCTCCACGCGATGGGCTGCCAAGTGTGGGTTCGCTGGCTGCTGTATTGAACAACCCACCAGCGACCGCTTCACGGCTGAGACGTTCAAATGTTGCTTCGGGCCACGGACGGTTTTCGCTGACGTTGCCAAACATGTGGAATTGCATTCCGGCGACCATCGCGCTGGATGTGCTGCCTTGAGCCAGTTCCAGTTGAGCCGCGACACAATCTTTGAGTGGTAATCCCATACCGCCATACTCACGCGGTACGCTCATCAAGAGGTAACCAGACTCTTTGAGTGCTTGTACATCTTCGGCTGGCAGTTTGGCCTGTTTGTCGGCCTCTTCTGCTCGTGTGGCAAAATCGGCTGCGAGTTGCTTGGCGATAGCGATAATGTCTGTTGTAGAAGTCGTGTTCATGTCACTCATGTTGTTGGATATTGAACGATCAGCCATGGATAGTAAGGTTCGGGTTCGCCTCTATTTTCGTCTTCCCACATCCACTCATAGATTTTCATTGCATCTTTGTAGGTCTGAATTAATCCATATTGATTTGGGCGAATACCAAATATTTGGAATATCTCACGCTCAAGATAGTTGCATAATAGAGAATGATCAAGATTTGAATACATATAGCTAAGAATCTCAAATCCTAATATATTCCCATTTGGCTTGAGAGGTTCTAAGTGAGAAAGGACGAGGTTTGTTCCATAAAGTTCATTGCTAAATGTATTTGTTTCCCGATGATGAAGCTTTTGTTGATTATCAATTAGGAATTTTGCAACTATCGCTTTAGGTAAACCCACCCCAAATACAGAGAATTCGCTTGTATACGACAGGAATTCTGCAATAAAGCTCTGTGCAACTTGAAGCGTATAGAATACGTTGGGAAATCCAACTTCATCTGACGCGCTCCACCGTTTAAAGTTGTCAAGCTTTTCGTTACTAATTCCTAGCTCAGCTATACGTTCGCTAGGATTATCAGTGTGCCAGCCCCAATATATTTGCACCTTGGATTTATTGAGGCAGCTTGAAAGTGTGGTAATCTGTTCCGGCAATAGATCCACGGACATCCATGTTTCGCGCTGAATCGGTTTGGCGACAAAGTATCCGCCTGCAACGTAATCGTTTAAGTCGATGTTGTCCATTGGAACTGCGGCTACTTCTTCACGACCACTTGAACAATCCCCGGCCCATGCGCGCCGTAAATCAGTTCCATCTCAATATCAGCCGTTTTACTTGGCCCACTGATGAAACATACGTTGGCGCTGTTCCACAATCTATCTGATCTTTGCGTCCGCTGCTGTGCCAGCCAGTCTTCCATGCGTGGAACGATTTGATCCATTGTAATCACGGCAATGTGGGCGGGCGGGAGTACAGTCGGTAAGCGGCCTTTTCCCGTACCGGTGGTCACTACCAGTGATCCAGTCGCTGCAATCGCCGCATCCGCGCCGGTTAATCCAGCTTGCGCTGCTTGAATAGTTTCGACAGTTTCCTGCCGGAATTCGTCGTGCATTTCTGGATAGTGTATGGTAATGCCATTCTCTTTAATGGCGGCTTCAAGATACTTCACCGGAATGTGCTTGAAATCCCATGCTAGGATATTGGTGGCGTTATGTGACTTCAAGAGTTCGACTACTTTGTCACACGCTGCTTCATCCCCCTCTACGATGAAGATTTCCGCATGAAGTTCTTGGACGATTCGCGAGAATTGGTTCAACAGCCCTTCGGGTGATGTGTCGTCAACTAATGCCACCGGTAAATATTGTTTTGGGCGCGGCGGAGCATCAGGAAAGGGTTTACGCGCCTCGCGGAGTTTGTTGAGTATTTTGTCGCGTGAGGAAGTCATATCAATACTGCCCTTCGTTAACTGCAAAGATTGTCATTGTTTCCGGCTCAAGACCCAGATACGGGGGTGCATTCCACTAACGCTGATGCGTAAATTCTGTTCGATTTTCCAGTTCGCTGAATTTTCAAGAAGCGAATCGAGCAGCCGAACTTCGTGCGAAACCAGCACCATTCGTCCGTCCGGTTTGAGCAGTCTAGCGGCCTCATTCAGCAAGCCCGGATACAAAGTTAGGTTATCGTCGTGGCTGCCGACCAATTGACCGAACGGCAAATCGGCTGTGATTACGTCAACACTCTTTGCTGATAGGGGCAAGTCAGTAATGTTTCCCTGCCGACGTTTGATGATTTCGCTGTAGCCCGCCGCTTCAATATTTTTTCCAGCACATTCTAGCGCTACTGGATCATGGTCGTAGCCGACAATGCTTTTGACTTCGCCTAAGGCCATGCGTTCGATCAGCAGTGTGCCTGAACCGCAGCCCATATTTAGATAAACATCCTCGTCCGTCGGCTGCGACAGTACATTCATGGCGTAAGCTACCGGTGCATTGAGTGCGCCTTCCCGATTGCAAACACGCCATGCCCGAGTCGCTTGTGGGCGGGGACTGATGCGTACCAGTGTTTCCCATCCGTCACCATCTTTGGTCTTGCGGACGCGAATCAGCAAATCCCCTTCTTCATCGGCAATCGCTAAGCCCGTTTTGGCCGCAAGTTCTTCTTTAAGGCGCGTCATTACTGATGAATCGGAACCCGCTGCACTAATGTAAAGCGTTTTGAATGCATCTTTGGGCGATAAATCACGCACGGTGATAATTTGTGCCAGCAGTTTCTTGAAATGTTCATCACCCAGCAAAGCTTTTGGACGAGGAACATTGTACTGCTGGACAAAATAAATGGCCTGCACGGTTCGCAGCTTCAGCAATTGAAAGGGATTGCCGACATATTCGAAACGCAGCGCACCCGCCCGTGCTGGAACATTCGACCTTTCCAACCGGTCATCGAATAGCAGTTTCATTTCGCGCCAAGCCAAACCCTCCAAGCCTTCAGAGACATCCGCCTCACACTCATGTACAGGGATGGTTGCTACCGTTTCAAGCTGTTTACGCGGTTCGTTTGGGCGCCGTTTTCGGTTACTGATTTCTAAAACTCCACTTGGATAGAATAAGTCTTACAGCGAATACTATAGTCGCTATGAAGATCGGTTTTGCCGCCACCAATCATGGAACGACTGCTCAGAGAACGAAGGAAAGTCGCGATAATCTGTCCAACCATTTAGCGGGTAGGGCAGTTTATTTAGTTTGTCTTCGCCCATTGTTTTGCTAATAGTGCGGGTTGCGAGGCTGGCGGCTTTCCCACCCATTTCGTAGAGTAGTGGATGCGTGTTGCCGAAACTCCAACTTTTAAGCCCGACCTTCCAAACTGCGTCCTGATCTTGTTCCAGATCACGCCGCAGCATGAGCAGCATATCCGGGATGTTGATGTCTACCGGACAGGCTTGCTTGCAGGCTCCACACAAGCTGCTGGCAAAGGGAAGCGGTTCGGCATTTTCTTTGCCCTGAAGTAAAGGTGTAATGACCGCGCCAATTGGCCCCGAATATACCGAACCATAAGTATGCCCGCCGACATTTTGATAAATCGGACAGGCATTCAAACATGCTCCGCAGCGAATGCAAGCCAGCGCCTCGGTAAATTCAGTTCCGTAAATATTACTGCGTCCGTTGTCCACCAAAATTAGGTAAAACTCTTCTGGTCCATCAGGTTCTTCGGGACGAGCTGGCCCGCTGAAGGTATTGACATAAGTGGTCATGCGGTGACCGGTTGCGCTGCGCGGCAGAAGCTGCACCAGTGTAGCGAAATCTTCCCATGTCGGCACAATTTTCTCGATTCCGACCACCGCAATGTGCACAGGAGGCAAACCCGTGGACAGCCGTCCATTGCCTTCGTTGGTGACAATCGCGACGGTTCCGGTTTCAGCAATCATGAAGTTGCCGCCGCTCATGCCGAAATCCGCATTTAGGAATTCCTCACGCAGGAGTTTACGGGCGAAGGCTGTCATTTCTTTGGCCTCGTCCGTCATTGGCATATTCAACTTTTCAACGAATAAATCGCGCACCTGTTCTTTGGTCATGTGCATTACCGGCATGACGATGTGGCTTGGGTGGCTTTCATTGACCTGAACGATATATTCGCCCAAATCTGTCTCGACCATATGGATGCCGTTGGCTTCAAGTACAGGCAGCAGACCAATTTCTTCGGTCGCCATGCTCTTACTTTTAACACCACGCTTGAGATTATGCTTCTTGCAAATATCGAGCACGTGTTGATTGGCTTCGGCGGCATCAGTCGCCCATAGAACATGACCGCCATTTTTGATGACATTGCGTTCCATCTCTTCAAGCAAATCTGGTAGATCGGCTAGAGCGCGCAGCTTGGCTCCTCGTCCTTGCTGGCGTAAGTCTTTGGCGTCCACTTCAGCCATGACTTGTCGGCGGCGTCCGTCGGCATTTCCCGTACCCCGCTTGAGCGCTGTGCTAAGTTGAATATCATCGAGTGCGATGACGGCGTGTTCCGTAAATAGATTGGGGTTCATCTCTGTTGTCATGGTTTATTCCCAATAAAACTGTTGAATTTTGGTCTATTCTAGCGCCAGACCGCACCAATCGCTAATCAGAATCAAAAACGAGGACGCATTGTCCTCATTTGATGGTGTGGGCGATGAGGGGCTCGAACCCCCGACCTCACGGATGTGAACCGTGCGCTCTAACCAGCTGAGCTAATCGCCCTCATGACCGTCTAAAAAACCAGCCTGCGCTGGTTACTGACATCCGATGGGCAATAGAGGACTCGAACCTCTAACCCCTCCCACGTCAAAGGAGTGCTCTGCCAATTGAGCTAATTGCCCTGAATGAAATCGAGTATACATCATTTCAGGTGCTTTGCAAGAGGCATTCATCCCCTGACACGCACCTATTTTTGTGTTACCTCACTGACCTTTTGGAGATCGACACGAGCCTGAATTTGATTGATAAATGGCTCTAAATGATCAGAATCTTCTTCCCCTAACGCCTTTTTGAGGCGGGTTAAAGTATCCAGCAAACTTTCAAAGACATAGGGGGAATCTTTCGGGGCAATTTCCAGTACCGAGGCTAACACGGGTTCGGCCTCGTCGGTTTTCTTTAGGGCCAGTCGTGCTGTGAGTAAATCGGCATAGGCCCAGTAATTATCGACATCGGCCTGTACCTCACCATAAGCCAACTGCTCTACACGGACGTAGGTTTTCAGCATTTTTTCTTTATTTTCCTTCTGCAAATAAAGTAAGGCTAAATTGCTGAAGGCGTAAGAAGATTTGGGCGTGACTTGAGATGCCCGTTCATAAGCTGCAATGGCTTGATCAATCTGCCCTCGACGGCGATATAGCCCGCCCAATGATCCCCACCACGACTCGTTATCATCATCGACCAGCTTATCGGAGCTTCTCAAACCTTGAAGTAAGAAGTCTTCGGCATGGTTGAGGATTTGGTCACGGTCAATTCCCGGCTGCATCTTTTCACCAATACGACGGTAAACATAACCGAGCGCTGCTAATGCTGGTGCGAAATCTTTTTCAATTTCTAAAGCGCGGTTCAAATGATATTGGGCTTGTTCCAAATTGCCGGATTGAACGTATACATAGCCTAGACGATAGTGGGTGATTAGACTGTTTGGGTCAAGTTCAAGTGCGCGGCGGTAGGTATTGAGCGCGCCTTGAAAATCCTGCGATCTGTACTGCCGTTCGCCCAGCGTCAGTAGGGATAGCGCGAGATTGGCATTTGCTGTATTCTGGCGCTGCTTTTCGCTGCTTTCTTCCATTTCCTTGCGAACGGTCGTCAACTCGTCCTGTTTCGCTTGAATTTCTTTCTCGAAACGCACACGCGCTTCGGTCAGTTCTTTTTGGGCTGCGTTCAAACGGTTAAATCCAAAAATACCGGCTGCGATGGCGAGGGCAGGACCGGCAATGGTGAAAATCGCAAAAATCGACTGTGTTACACTCTGAAATAGGCCAAGAAGATTATTGGATAGGGCTAATTGATTCTGCGCTTGAGATTGTGCGTCTGCCGCATAAGTTCGCGCATCTTCAGCCGACCGGCGGGCATCGGCTGCGTTTGCTGCAACCTGTGTGGCCAAATCAGATAGGGATAAGGTTGGGCTAGGCACAGGTGTAACAGTCGCATCTTGGGCGAATGCGGTTGATACAATCCCAATCAAAATGGCAATTATGACCATGATAGCAATGCGTTTCATAAGGTTTTCCTTCGAACGATGCGCGATTTCAAGGTTGGCAGAACACAGGTGCTAAATTATCATCAAACAACGCGTTGTCAAATGAGATAAAACTGCGAGTCGCTATGTCATTTCAAACTGATTTGCTCGCTTGGTATGACCAACATGCCGCTGCTTTACCGTGGCGCGAAAACCAAAATGCTTACCGCGTCTGGTTGTCTGAAATTATGCTCCAGCAAACGCAGGTTGAAACAGTAATACCCTACTTTATGCGCTTTCTGAGTGCTTTTCCAACGGTTCAAGCACTGGCTGCCGCCCCACTGGATGATGTACTTAAGATGTGGGAGGGCTTAGGTTATTATAGCCGTGCGCGTAATTTACACCAAGCGGCGCAGCAGGTTGCCCAAAACGATGCGGGACAATTTCCGCAAACGGTCGAAGGACTGCTCGCTTTACCGGGGATCGGGCGTTATACAGCCGGTGCGATTGCTAGCATCGCTTTTGATCAGCCAGCGGCATTATTGGATGGTAACGTCATCCGTGTATTCGCTCGTCTAACCGATTTGGAAGCCGATGTGACGCAGCCCGGTGTTAAACAATCGCTGTGGAAGCTGGCTGAAGATTGGCTTGATCGGAACCGCCCCGGTGATTATAACCAAGCGCTGATGGAATTGGGCCGTGTCGTCTGTAAACCGCGTAATCCATTGTGCGCGGAATGCCCCATAAGCCAACATTGTAAAGCCTTTGCCAAAGGCACACAAAGTCAACGGCCTGTCAAAAAACGGAAAGCTGCAACGCCTCACTATGACGTGGCTGCGGCGATGATTTGGAATGACTCGGGGCAGTTGTTGATTGCTCAGCGACCATTGGATGGCTTACTGGGCGGTCTGTGGGAATTCCCCGGTGGCAAACAAGAAGCAGGCGAAACGTTAGCCGAATGTGTACGCCGTGAATTACGCGAAGAAATGGCGATTGATGTGGAAGTGGGGGAACTATTTACAGTTGTCCAGCATGCCTTCACTCATTTTAAGATAACCCTTCACGCTTTCACCTGCCGTTACCTAAGCGATGAACCCCAAGCCATCGGTGTACGCGATTGGGCGTGGGTTAGACCTGATGAACTCGATAGATTTTCATTTGGCAAGGCAGACCGTGAAGTCATTAAGGCGTTAGAAGATCGGGGGCGTATGCTGCTTTAAATAAAAGCGAGGCGACTGGTTTGCCGCCTCGTTTGCTTCTGCGTTTATTTATTTCACTGTGAAAGTACAGCTTCCTGATTCGCTCGGCTTGTTTGTGCCGGGTCCGTAGTTATCGTAGCCATCGCTGATTTGGGCTTTCCATGACACATTGTAGGTAATGGAATGCTGCCCTGATGCCAGCGGCCCAGCCGGAACGTACCAGAAAATATAGTAATTACCATCATTTTGTTTGCGGATGGACGACGCGTATTCGCGCCAATTGTCCAATGACTTACCGTCAACTTTTACATCGTAGACAACGTTATCAAGATGCTGTTGTATCAAGTCACGGTCTTTGACAAACCAGCTCCAGAATACATCAATGGTTGCGCCCGCTAGCAGATTAGTCGGGGCAGGTCGTCCGAATGCCTTATTGTCACAGTAGGCCAAGACATCTACGCCGGATTGTGAACCGGTATTGCCTTCACCACCCACGCCGCCTGCTGACGGAGTGAAGGTCACGCCGACAAATGGGATACTGGGTGTTGCTGTATCAGCGCCAACCGGTGTGAAAGTTGCGGTACTGGTGGGTAAAGCCATCGCTGTTGCGGTGAGATTGATGGCGTTAACATCAATCACGGGCAGTGGTGGCAGTGTGCCATCAATAGCTGATGAGGCAGGGGTATTGCTAGCGGCTGCGCTGCTCCCAACTTCTGTTGGCGTGATTACCGAGCGCGGAGGGGTCGGGGTAATCGTGCCGCCACCGAGAACAGCCGTAGGCAGCAGTGTGCCTTGAGCCAGCGCCGTCAAATTGGGTGAGGGTGTAGCGGTCGGAAATTCAGTCGGCACAGGGTTCACGCGTACCAACTCGGCGGCGATCCAGCCTTCACGACCATCATCCATACGAATGTTGAACCATTTACTGTCGGGACTGGTCGCCAGAATTTGAACACCAGTACCCGGTTTCAGCGCTACAATCGCCCCGGCACTGACGCTCGGCCCTTCGCGTACATTGACCGTATTAATCGACGCGACGATTCCGGTTACCGGTGGTGTCGCGCTTGCCGTCGGAGTATTGGAGGGCGTGGGCGAAATGGGCGTGTCGGACGGGGTTAGGGTGAAGGTTGGCAGCGGCGTTCGGGAAGGTACAGGGGTCGCGGTAAAACGTGGTGTAAATGTGACCAGCGGTGCAAGTGTATCCGTCGCCACACCTGCGCTTTGTTCACTTGGTGTGTTCGTGGTACAAGCCGCAGTCACCACTAAAACAAGACCAATAACAATCAAACCGTAACGTGAATTAAATGTGTAGTTTCCCAAACGCATAATCCAACCACTTTACTTTATCGGTAACCTCCCCCAATTTAGCAGCAAATAGGCTATTACGCAAAGTATCGAAAATAGCGGAGGTTAATCGTCAGAATTTCCTTGACAGGTTTCTGCAAACACGCTAACCTTGTGAATTAGAAATTAGGAGAGACGTTCGTGAATCTTCGAATTGCTGGCACGATGACTATGGGTATGATGACTACTCGGCACATAAGTGCAAGAGGGGTTTTCCGTCTGTCCTGAGCCAGCCAATAACGGTGTGCAAACAGAAGCGTGTGGAAACCCCACACGCTTTTTTATTTAACAAACTAGGGGAAATCCGCTATGAAGACCATAACCATGAAGTTCGGGGGGACATCAGTAGGCAGTCCAGAAGCGATTGCGAATCTGGTGAGCATCGTCAAAGAGTCACGCGAGGCGGGTAACCGCGTGATCGTCGTCGTGTCGGCGATGTCGGGCGTGACCGACCAGCTGCTTAACTCGGTCAAAATGGCGGCCAGTGGCAATAAATGGGGGTATTTATCTACGGCCAACAAACTTCGTGACCGCCATGATGATGCCCTCAATATTCTTGTGCCTCCCGGTGAAAATCGCGAAAAGGCGCTGGTACAGACGAAATCTCTCCTAGAAGAATATACCGAAATCTGTCATGCTGTGAGCATCCTTGGTGAAGAAACTGCCCGAATCTCGGATGCGATTGTGGCTTATGGTGAACGTTTGAGCAGCCGGTTAGTAGCTGCTGCCCTTAAGGCACGCGGTATAGAAGCCGCTGCTTTTGACGCGGGCGATTTCCTTGTGACCGATGACCGATACCAGAATGCAACGCCGTTGTGGGATGAAACCCAGTCACGTATTGACAGTAGACTGATGCCAGCTTTAGCGGATGGCATAACCCCCGTCATCACCGGATTTATCGGCGCGACACGGACAGGCACACTTACGACACTGGGACGTGGTGGCAGCGATTATAGTGGTGCAATTTTCGCTGCAGGCAGCGACAGCGACGAATTGGTAATTTGGACGGATGTGGACGGCGTGATGACCACCGACCCACGCGTGGATAAACGCGCCCGTGTGCTGCCTTATGTTTCGTATCAAGAAGTCGGTGAACTGGCGTTTTATGGCGCGAAGGTACTGCATCCAAAAACGGTGCAGCCGGTTCTTGATAAAGCGATCCCAATTCGCGTTCGAAACACGTTTAACCCCACTTTCCCCGGTACGTTGATTGGTGAGATGGGCGAACCCAGTGTCACCGTCATCAAAGCAGTGACCAGCATCAAAAAAGTGAGCCTACTCACGGTGAGCGGTAAAGGCATGATTGGTGTGCCGGGTATTGCCGGACGTACTTTTCACGCTACTGCCAGTGCTGGAGCCAGTATTTTGATGATCTCGCAGTCCTCATCAGAACAGAGCTTCTGCTTTTTGGTAACGGATACCACTGCTGACGCGGTGAAGCACAGCATCGAGACGCAGCTTGCCGCCGAAATAGCTACCCGTGATATTGATCGTGTCGATGTGCGTGATGACGTGGTGATTATCACGGCAGTTGGCGCAGGCATGAGCGGCATTCCGGGCGTAGCGGGACGCGTTTTCTCGACGATGGGCAATAACCGGATTAACGTCATTGCTATCGCTCAGGGATCATCGGAATGCAGCATCTCGTTTGTGGTCGCCGAGTCTGATCTCGAACGCGCCGTGATTGCTTTGCATGATTTGGCGTTGGAGTCGGTTTCAGCCTGATCGAAACGGATGAGCTTTCTATTATTTGATTCACAAAATGCACAAAGTGAATCAGGTTAGATGGTGTGGGCGGCGAATTTGAGCGAGTAATCTGCCGAATATTCGCAAGATTCTTCAAATTCTTCAGATTCACTGTGAAGTTTACAGTTATCAGTTGACCTTCACCAGTCAAATACAACTGAACTGGTTACGGTCGATTGGCGGCAGTGGCGGCGGCATTGACATTGGCTATGTGGCAAATGTTTAAAATATTGCAGTTGTTGCAGTTGAGAATGCATGATTTTTGTCTCATTTGTAACGATTGGTGGTTGTTAAGGTGCGCGGGAAATTCGTTTTCAGTCGAAGACAATCCCTATGAACATTTTACAAGAAGTAAAGTTGCAAAGGGTGACATTTTGGAAGAACATTTTGTAACTGTTTGATGCGATTGGCGCTAACTTAATAGGGGAGTGAGTGGACGAACGGGTTTATGAAGTGTTTGAAAATGGTATGCCGACAAACTTAAACTAAACCTTGTTTATAAGTTCAAATTCCGGTGGTGATACAGGGGGAATATGTCTATCAATAGTGACCAGCCTAGAATACTTACGTTGCCAACTGTGCCAATGGTTATCGAACCTGTCACTTTAGAAGGGCAGTATGTTCGGTTAGAACCGCTTTCGATGGATCATTATGCGGGATTATCTCAGTTCGCGATGGAAGAAGAAGTATGGCGCTGGTTTCCCTCGCCGCTGGACACGCCGGAGGAACTACGCAAGTTCATCGAACTGGCCTTAAAACTCCAAGCTGAAGGCAGCGTACTCCCGTTTACCACCCTTTATAAACCGACGAATGAGGTGGTGGGTTGCAGCCGCTTCCTGAGCTTGGATACGCATAGTCATCATGTGGAAATTGGGGCGACACTGGTGGCTAGAGCGTGGCAGCGCAGTGTCATTAATACGGAAGCTAAATATCTCATGCTGCGTCATGCTTTCGAAACATGGGGCTGCTTACGTGTCGAGTTCAAAACGGATTCTCTGAACACCAAATCACGGAACGCCTTAGCACGTATTGGCGCGACGCAAGAGGGTATTTTTCGCAACCATATCATTTGTGCAAATGGGCGTGTTCGGCACTCTGTTTATTTCAGCATTACCGATGAAGAATGGCCGAGAGTGAAGGCGGATCTGGAAGAAAAGTTGGCGAGACCGTTTACGCCGCCAAGCTAGAGGGAAACTTTAATGATTAAAATCTGATACGGGAGCACACATAGGTGCTCCCCTACAGGGAAATATGTCTTGTTCCCTCGGCAATCGCATAAATCGGTAGGAGAAGAGTAAGTGATTTTTATCTAGGACAAGCCGAGGACAGCTTGCAAACCGCTGAGTAAGTGTTCAAGATCGTCCGAGGTGTTGTAGCCTTGAAAGGACACGCGCACACCTTTTGTCCCATTCCAATCAATTGCTGGAATTTCAATCTTAAATTCGTCGTACAAGCGGTTCTTAATCTCGCTTGCATCGGTGTCAGGGGGTAGGGCAAGCAGTGCCATCTGTGAGTACCATTCGGTTCCGTCGGGTGTTACTGGAGCGATACCGGTCATGGTCGCGACTTGCTTACGCGCCTCGGTCGCTAATTGATGGCAAGCTGCCCGCACTGAGGCCCAATTATTGGTTTCAAAAAATTCGATTGCCGCGGGAACGCTCAAGAATGCTGAGATGTCACGCGTTCCTTGCCATTGGTTTTGCTCGATGAAGGACGAACTCGTCCAACCGTGACTGATGACCAACGGCTCAACCATCGTCTGAATGTCTTTACGGGCATGGAAAAAGGCTGCACCTTTTGGCGCACACAGCCATTTGTGGAGGTTGCCAGAATAGAAATCGGCATCAATGTCGGTCAAATCCAGCGGGATTTGTCCCGGTACATGCGCCCCATCAATGATGGTCATGATTCCAGCTTCACGCGCGCGACGGCAAATTTCCTTTACCGGGAAGATCAATGCAGTCGGTGATGTGATATGACTGATAAAGATGACCTTTGTACGCGGCGTGACGCCCGTCCAAAACTGTTCGACAAAGGCTTCATGAGTGGTCATCGGCAGCGGCATGGGATAATTGATGTATTTCGCACCGGTTTTCTGGCAAATGAAAGCCCATGTGTTATTCAACGCGCCATATTCGTGGTTGGTCGTCAGGATTTCGTCACCGGGTTCTAGTTTGAGTGAGCGAATCATGGTGTTCAGGCCGAGTGTCGCGTTCATGCAGAATATTAAATCGTCAGGATCAGCATTGAGGTATTTGCCTAGGGCTGCCCGTGCTTCCGCCAACATGCCATCTGCCCGCCGCCCTAAGAAATCAACCGGCTGCCATTCGAGTTCACGCTGAATTTTTTGGTAGGTGTCAAATACTGGCTTGGGACAGGCTCCGAATGAGCCATGATTGAGGAATGTCACTGATGGATCGAGCAGGAATTGGTCTTTAAGTGCGGTCAATTTGTTTTTTCCATGATAAGCAGGTGCGATAAACCGAATTTGTCGAGCGGTGTACCTTCAATGCGATACAGCATGTCACGTATCACCTTTCCAGTTGTCCCCAATCGCGCGATGATATTGTCATACCCGCCGTAAATGCGTTGATGGCTCACGACTTTTACTGGACAACCATCAAATAGGCCGCGCAGTCCATGTGCGGTATAGGCCCGGACATGCGGAGCAAGCCGGTTACGCAGAACATCGGGCAAATAGTTAATCAGCGGTGTATTGCCGAAGTGATATTCACCGCGCCAATAATGTCCATGTGTTTCAAATGGATACCAGCGATTAGGTACAAAAATAATAACCCGACCACCCGGCTTCAGTACACGTACCATTTCGTGAATGGACTTACGGTCGTCCAGCACGTGTTCTAAAACTTCATGGGAGAGGATGGTATCGAACTGATCATCAGGATAGGGGAGGGCTTCCGCTGCCGCGATTAAGGCATGAGGGGTTTCAACCCGCGCTTCCTGTACACGGTCAGCTTCAATGTCGAAGGCTTCAACATCAGCCGTATAACGGTGACGGATTTCAGTGGCGTAGGTTCCCACGCCGCATCCGGCAATTAAAACTCTGGCATCTTCGAGGCGTGTCCATTTGGCAATCATTTGCAAACGGCGTTCCTGTCCGGCACGCCATACCAGACTGGGCACGCCGCGTTCTGCCGCGCGATCATAATGACTCATGTAAGCATTATCCGGTACTAAAAATCGTCTTACTTCGCATCGCCGGGGGCTAAAGCCACCCGGCTATCCACCCGACAAGCGCACTAAAGGCGCTTCGGGATTGGATACTTCTCGGTTAGCAAGTACGGGCGGGATAAATCCACGCCCTACAAAATAGGCTATCAGCGGAAAAAGTGAATTTCGTAGGCATCCGGGTGAAACGAGTCCCTGACAAGCGTATGTAGGGGACTCACTTGTTGCCGGACTGCTGCCGAACTCGTTCAAGGGCCGCGGCTTCCAATTTACTGGTTTTACCACTGGCCTGACGTGCAGCGGCGGTCTGTGCTTTCATGGTTGTGCTGGAACCTTCGGCGGGATGGTCTTTTATCGGTACAACCACTGTGATTGATGTCCCTTTGCCGCGCGCACTTTCCATACGCAGTGTACCGCCGACCATTTCGGCGCGTTCACGCAAATTGATCATGCCCAAGTGTCCACCGCGATCCATCGCTTTCTTTTCGGCTTCGGTTGTGTCGAAGCCCACACCATTATCGCTGATGTTCACCAGAATGACATCTTCTTGTTTATAGACGTTTACCGTAATCATGCTGGCCTGAGCGTGTTTGCGGGCATTCCCCGCCGCTTCTTCAATGATGTAGAAAATGACACCTTGCTGGTGAGAGTCAAGGTAGCGCTCGGCCTCGCGGCTAATCTTGATCGTCACCGGTTGGTCATAAGACTCTTTAAATTTATCGGCCAATTGGCTTAGAGCGGCTGATAGACCTTGATTTTCTAATACCAACGGTCGCAGCGTGAACAGCATATGCCGGATTTCTTTGGTGGTCTTACGTGCCAAATCTTCGATCTTTCGCAGTTCATTAGGCACTTCGCTCGGGTTGCGCTCCAGAAGTTTCTGAATAATGCTCATACGCATGGCGATAGCAGCCACATCCTGCGTCGGACCGTCGTGCAAATCACGCGCGAGTTTTTTGCGCGCTTCTTCTTCCGCGTCAATCAATTTGTCGCGTTCATCCAACAGGTTCTGATAGAGATGAGAATTTTGCAGTGCAATCGTGGCTTGAGAACCAATAGCGGTCAACAGTTCAAGGTGCTCATCGGTGAAGGCATCGGGGAAGGGGCTCCCATAAACGGTGATGCCGAAGTTGTCGAAACCTGCTCGCAACGGTACACACATGACCGAACGCATGGTTTGGAAGGCCACAAAGTTACCTAATTCAGGGTCTTTACGAGGGTTATCACCAAAAACGGGAATGGTTTGCTTGAGCGCTTCGCCCATCACGCCGTCTAAGCCCGGTGTTGAGCGCTGTTCATCCAAACGCGTTAGACCCCGGCTAACAACCACGTGCAGTTCGTTATCGGCTGCACGGAATAGTAAGACCATGCTGACTAATTTTTCGGGGATTTCGCGGTTTTTGTCACGTAATCCCAGCCAACCCACGTTCATAGCGGCTTGCAGGATTTTTTCGTAGTTTAAGGTCGAACTGAGCACGGCAGCCATATCATAAATGGCGCGGGTGCGTTCGCGCATATCGCTTAACTGTTTTTCACGGTTATTTTGTTCAGCAAGAAGTTGGGCTTGTTGGGCGCCGACCTGTCGCTGGATGGCGTACGCCCAGCCATTAGCGATGATGCCGAACAAGGTTACGATGAACACCGGCATTCTGTCTGTTATGCCAGCGGGCGGCACACTTACTAACTTGGCGATCTCAGGCCGAATCAACAGCATAATGATGACGATGCCAATAGCTTGAGCGGTTCCCCAATACGCCTGTATTCGCAGCACACTGGTAACGATTAACAGCCCCCCGGTGGCGACACTCACCAGCATATCAGCGCGGCTGATATACATTACCAACGCCATCAACACCCAATCACTAACCACCACAATCGGTGGTAGCAAAATCTTTAAGGTTGGAAACATGACCGGGATAATCAGTAAGATCGTACTCAGTACGCCAATAACAAGCGCGATGGTTATTTCATTTTGGGCGTAAAGTGCGCCTTCACTGGTTCGTAACGTGGGGAATTCAATCGCAGCGATGACAAGCAGCAAGCACCGCAGTGCGATGAGCGCCCAATCTTGCCATTGTGATGTTTTAGGTTGGTTTTCCATAGACTTGCTGTGGCTACTCAATCCTGCGTTGTGACGTTCACGTACATGCTTAAAGTACCATGTGGTTCAAGTTTGTTCAAGGTATGAACAATTGATTTCCACCCGTTCATACACTCTATAATCTTATTGTAGTCTTGCGAAAAACTAAAAAGTGTAAAGGTTATTGTACGATCCTCGCTAAAACCAGCACGAAACTGCCCTGTGTGTTGGGATTACCGTCCGTTCCGCTAAAACGTGTCGCCTTAATGTAGTAGGCACCACTCTCAGGCAAAACAAAACGGGCAATTCTGGCGTTTTGTCCACCGCCACTGTCATCGTCCTGTTTAATCACTGTTTGATTGCTGTTCAGCAGGAATAGCGTTGGGTCAAGGTCGCCGTCGCCCCGGTTCAATGATATGGTTATGGCATCACCTTTTGTGCCAAAGAAGGCGAATTGAATTTCTGGGGTTATTTCGTCCAGCCGTCCGGTGATGGTTGTTCCGTAACTGATGCGCTGTGTTCCTTCGGGGACGCCATCAAAGGCATTGCCCAAACTTTGGACACTGAGCTTATATTTACCACTCGTCGTGCCGGCGGCTCGATCCGCCCGTGTCGCGATGATGTAGTACTTGCCATCTTCAGGGATGCGGAAGCTGTCGATTTTGGCATTTTGACCGCCGCCTCCATCATCATCACTGACCAGTTCTTGCAAATTTTGGTCAGCGATGGCTAGAAAGGCATCCACTGTACCGCTTACACGGTTCATCTGTACGCTGACCAAATCGTCTTTCTTCGCTTCAAATGTATAGTATTTCTGAACGTTGCTTCCGGTAATTTCGCCTTCGGTTGTGTCATTAAAGTTCAGTGCAACCGCTGTTTGGAACGCATTACCGAGTCCGCTGTTATCCGCCTCTGCTACCGTCAGAATATAGCGTCCGGTTGATGTGCCGGCTGCTTCGCCATAGCGCGTCGCAACGATAATATAAGTGCCGGTTTGTTCGATGACCAGACCTTTGACCCCTGCATCCAGTGACCCAGATCCGCTGATGTCGTCACTTTCGGCGATGACATGCGCATCACTGTTGACTATTTGCAAATAGGGATCAAGATTGCCCGAATTGCGCTGCATAGTGACATCAATTATGTCACCCTGTTTGGCTTGAAAACTATAATAGAGCTGCGGTGTCATGTTGCTGATGTTGTTAATGACTGAGTCACCGTAACGCAGCGCACTGCCGGATTCACCGCTGACACCAATGCGCTCGATGTTGAGTTTGAATGTGCCAGTTGTGCTGCCTAGACTCATGCCAAAGCGCCCGACGATAACGTAGTAACGCAGGCTTTGGGGGATGGTCAGCGCCTGAATGTTGATGTTACGTGACCCGTTGCTATCGTCACGCTGGGCAATCACACGACCGTTGGCATCAATCAGAGTCAAGAGGGGATCAAGGTCGCCTTTGGTGGTCGTTACGCTAATGGCAACGACTTCACCCCGCAGTCCGTCAAAATAATAAACGCTGCGTGTGTTTGCTTTAGTAATTTCGCCAGTGATTTGTGCGCCATAGTCGAGGCTTGTCTCGTCGTTTGGCTGCGGCGTGTTTTGAGCTTGTACATGCGGGACGATGTACAACGCAGTCAGAATCAAAATAAAAATACTTGTCGTCACTCGCCCACCAAATCGCATTTCGCAGTACCTGCCAAGGCAATATTTCAACTATTTTGATCTAGACTACCACAGCCCGCTATGGGCTGCATATACCCCCAACATTAAGGGGTTGGCACAAAGCTTACTATTGCTAAGCTATATATCAACCTCACAATTACAAAAAGGTAAGCAAATATGACTTTTGAACCTCAACCCAATCGTTTTCCCTGCTTACCGCCAAGTCCCAAACCTTTTCACATGACGGACGCGGTCATGCAGAATGGTTTGTGGTCGTTTTGGCTGACAGCGGACGATTCGGTGTTACAGTTTGTCAATAACTTGAATTGTATTTTGCCGGTTGCTCAGTCACCTTTTTTCCGTCGTACCAGTGGACGAGTGATGGTCAGCATCAATCCACGTTACGACCCAAAGGAAGCATGGGCCTGGATAAAGGATTTACTCGAAGCCGAAACGCAAATTATTGATTTGGGCGAACCGTGGGAAGCGGCTATCGAGATGGCTTGCCAGAATGAAGATGAATATTAGCTCATAAACATCAGGCTGATACCCAAGATGAGCGTATCAGCCTGTGATTTGAACATCCATTAGTCGCCGCTTGGGACAGGCTCTTTCTGAATTTTGCGGTCTTTTTTGTGCTTAGGTGTATAGGTGGCTTCGCCGCTCAAGATTTGTCCTAAACGGAACATGTCGGTTCGAGAAGTCAAATCGAGGCTGATGGGCGTTACGGACACAACATGGTCATGCAATACGGCGTAAACATCGGAGTCAGGTTCTGTCTGAGACGGGTCTGCGTCGAAGTGATAGCCCAAACGACCAACATCAGAGAGCGCAACCCGCTCTGGACGTGTGGGCCAAAATACGCGTCGGCGTGATAAGCGTGTAATCCGCCATTCAGTGTTCATGGTGGCGTTTGCGGGTACTTCGATTTTCAATACGTCCACATCGTCAGGACGGTGGGGATTTTGAATCAACCATTCACCAAACTGCCGACCAAAACCTGCTGCCGCAGTAAAATCCACATCGGTTGAGTAGCTGAGATGCAAATCTTGCGGCATCTGCTGGGAGATCGCAATCGCCGGAATGTCCAAACTAGCGGCTTCAAGAGCGGCACCAACTGTACCGGAGATGGTTACACCATTGCCTGTGTTTTCGCCGTAATTGATGCCTGACACGACCAAAGATGGTAGACGATCCGACAGCTCCAAAACGCCGTGCTGCACAGCCTGTGCTGGCGTGCCATCAACCGCATAAGCTTTATAGGGATAGCCCTTACCATTTTGGGGCAGCTCGTAGGGGAATATGCGACCTTCGCTGGTTCCGGGTAGACTGCGACCCATGCCTGACTGCTGTTCGCGCGGCGCGACGACCAGAATATCTCCGATTTCGGCGAATGCCCCGGCAACTGCCCATAAGCCCGGCGAAGCGATTCCGTCATCGTTGGTAAATAATATAAGCGGACGTTGACTCATAATCTTAACTGCTTCCTAACTGTTAGCCTGCCATCAGACGATGACAGTTAATCTTACATTCCATGTGAACATAGAATATTTAAGAGCATATCAAGACTTCACGCTATATTTACTTAAAATTTAGTTAAGATTAAGGGGAAAAGCCAAAATACCCAGCCAATTAGCTGAGGATTCATTAAATTATCAACACTGTGTCCACTTTATTGCATTAACTTAGCAGTAGCGATCAACGAATCTTATTTGAGACGTTGATCGTATTGACACTCGATGCCCAAGGTTTGCGCGATATGGAGACCTGCCATTTGCAGGTCAGTCTGTGCGTTGTACAAGGTTAGCGGAGTCACCGTTTCTTCGGGGGTGTCCACTGGTTGCTTGGCCTGATTTTCTTCTATCGTATGGGGCTGCTCGAGCACATTACGGAAACTGCCATCCTTCAAGTGAAGGTTAATTTCGCCGTGATAGGTAATGTGTTTTTTACCTTTGCGGTTAACGACTTCGCTGACATAGACCGAGTCAACGCTCTCTTTAGCCACCTGCCATGCGGTTCTGCCGCCGCGTTTGCCCTCGACACCGTTATTGTCAATGACAACCCGATTTGGCCTGTTAACCAGTTCATAGAATGTATACAGCATCATACCGATCAGGAAAACACCAACCACGATGCCGAGGTACGGTAAAAATTCGGGCTTCGGCAGCGCGATGACTCCCGTAAGGGTCACAATACTCAGTACAAAGTAGGCAATTACCAACAGGGCATACCATATCAGGCGGATGACACGCTGGCGTGTCCATTGTCCTGACCGAATAAATTGCAGGGCGGATTGGCGTGTCAGAGTCCATTGATCGAATTCTAGCGGAAGCGAGCGTAATGGGGGCGGAGGCGCACTGATAGATGCGGCTGCGGCTTCTCCGGTTCGATCTGGCTCGATTAAGTTGAAAGGACGCTGCACTGTTCGTGCAAGTGTACGTCCGGCTTCTGCCGCAACGTCGTTAAAAACAGTGGTGTCTGGATCAGGCCAGCGTGCGAGCTCGCACCAACGGCTGCCGCGCTGCTCGGCGAGTTCCGGTTCAACCAACAAACCTAGATGCCAGCTTCCATCCTCGTAAGACCAACCGAGCACAATGCGCTGTACATCATCCAGCGACAATTTGCCACCTTTGGGAAGACGACGTTTGCTCCCGAAGATTTCAATGTAAGTGATTGGTTTGTCGGGTTGGGCTTCAAGCAGAAGGCGTTCTTGCCCGTTGCTGGTGCTTATCAGCCGCCAGTGGTCAATATTATGCTCGATTGTCAGGTTTCCACCAGCAGAAATTCGGTCCATCCGGTTCATCACTTTGCTTGTTGTCAATAAGAGTGACCAGTTTACCGCGCACACCGTTGACTGGCTAGACTCATCTTGACAGCTTCTCATGGAAGGATTATCTAAATGAAACGAGGACGATGTAACGCGCCCTCGTTCTAAAATTCGGGTTCAGCTGTACGTCGTGGCAGTACTTACAAGCGCCGTCCACTGAAATACCGTGTCAGTAAATCTTTGCGCACGAACAGGAAAATCAGCAGTGCGGCTAAAAATCCAGACACATGTGCGGAATGGCTTACGCCGCCGACATTTTGTTGTTGAAGGAATGTGAATATGGATGATATAAATTCTTGACCGAGGAAAAAGATCAACAGCAGAAAGGCTGGCAATTTAATCGTCCAGCGCCAAACGGGAGCGCCCTGCACCCATTTCACGCCGGCTAGCTTTAACACGGCTACGACTGGCACACGTAAAATAATCCCAATGCCCCAGAACGAAGTGACCATCGCACCCGGAAATAAGACCAGATAAGCGCCCATGACGCCTGCGATTGCGCCGCTTGCCCCAATGCTTGGTATGTCATTGTGTGCAGTGTTAAAGACTTCCGCACCAATGCCAGCGACCATGCCGGCAATCAGATAGAAGGCTAAGAAGCGCCATGATCCACAGGCATCTTCTACGCGGCGACCGAACGCCCACAAGTAAATCATGTTACCGATGAGATGCCACATATCGCCGTGCATAAACATGCTGGTGAAAGTTGAAAAAGCCCCGATACTTAATGCGTCGCGCATGAATATTCCGCGATAGCCCATTGTCCAGACCTGCGAAATATAATTGTTCAGACGTGCCATGCCTTCAACCGGATCGGTTTTGAGAAGGGACGAACCCTGATACAAATCTGGCCCCTGAAAAATCATGAAAATCAAGGAATTCGCCACAATTAGCAAAATCGTCATGATCGGTACCGTACGGTAGCGAACATTACCACTATCCGTCAGCGGAGTAGGGGTCACAAACGACATGATGAACAATGTCACCATGAGATAGAGTAAAAAGTCGAGCAGAATGAGCATGTTGGTTGGCCTTGGTTTCGCCCTAAAGCATTATTGATCTTTGATCATGTCTTGAATCGTCGGCACGTAAAACTGTGGTGATCCGTTTCGCAGCAAACCTATGGCTGTGCTGAATACCAATACAAAGGCCGCTGCCAGCAGCACGGCCCCAGCGATGCCGATCACAACACGGACGGCTGTTGGAATAATCGGCAGATGGGTGGCTTCTTCTTCGGGTTCACCCATAATGGCTTTGACGACATCTTCTTTCTCAGCTTCTGCTTTTGGCTTAGGTGCTTTTACGGGAACGCTGCCACCGAACCATGAAGCAATGGGTTTTTGCTGCGGGGAGGAGGTCGCCGTGACCAGCAAATACGCGCCCAAGATACTCATTACAATGCCGCCAATGCGGCTTGGCCCCAAGAGTGCTAAGTTGAGGCCTGCATCTTGAAAGCCCATCAATAAATACAGGAAACCAACGCCTAGCGCCTCGCGAACTGCCAAGCCGATGCTGCCGCGTTCTTTGTCACTCATATGGGGCATGAACTCGGTCAGTTTTTTGTCAGCCAGTTGGCCTTCTTTGCTGCGTGTACCAAGCTGGGCGGCTTCTTCATAATAAGTCGCGGCCTCTTTGCGCAGCCCCATATCTTCGGCCAACTGCGCGCGCCGGAAGGTAATTTTTTGGCTTTTTGGATAGACTGGAATGGCGAGATCAAGCGCTTGTAAGGCTTTTTGAGGCTCGTGTTCGACGAAATACTCGACAATTTGCATCACCGTCTTTTCGCCGGCTTCTGGTAGTTGAACAAGCTTCAGGCGTAAGTCGTCGGCTTCACCTTCCAATTTTTGATATTTAGCAATGTCAATCGCCGTTAAATAAATAGATGGATGGGTTGTGCCGCTGTTGAGGGCGTTCCAGACTAATTCACGAGCGTCATCAATATATTTCAAGCGAGAGAGATAACGGACGGCGTTACCCAACGCTGCCTCGTTATCAATCTCAATTTCGAGTACACGTACCCACTGTTCGATGGCTTCCTCAATCTTGTTCTTGTTGAGCAGGGATTGTGCTTGATTGAGATAGTTCTTAATTTGGGTCGTTTCGGCTGTGGTCAGGCTGGCTTTTTTGGGGGCGGCGGCCTGTTTGGTTTCTTCGCCCTGTTCCTCTCCATAGACTGCTCGTAAATCCTTCAAGCCATTACTGGTCGAGGTTGAGGTACGGGTAACAGCCACTTCATCGGTTGCCCGTTTGGTCGGGATTTTCATTTCGTTGGTCGAGGTTACACTTAGAACCGCACCTAAATCCGGTGTCAGCCCCATGTCTTCCATCTCGGCTGTGACTTGCGGTTTCATGGTGCTGCCAACCGCCTGCATTTCATCCGTTGAAATACGCAGCGAATTCCAGTTTGATGTTTCGGATTTGGCAGGAGCGGGTGCTTTGCTTTGAGGCGGCGTTGGTTTGACTGGCGCGGCTGCGGTACTGCCGCCAGCACCGGCATCAACCGACAATTTGCTGATGAGCGCTTTCGTCTGTTCATTGCCCGGGTTGAGCTTCAGCGCCCGTTCCAGACATTGAATTTTTTTCCGTGGTTCTGGCATTGTCCGCGACAGCCATAACCATGCCATTTCGTTTTTGGGTTCGATCTTTAAAGACTCCATGAGCAGCTCGCGGCCTTTCACAGCGTCTCTTTGATCGCGAATGGCGACGACCCCTTGTTCAAATAGGGTTTTCGCGTCCATCAATTCATTTCCCCCGCCAGTTCATAAGTGTTGTTTAATAACGATTGTATTATAAATTCGTGTTTTTCGTCTCAATCCTTTCAGAAACGTAACGGCTTATGAATGTATTGAAATAGTGCGGATATTTATCGAATTGAAGCCTGTACTCTAATGTTAGTTATGAATACGATTGATGATTTAGACAATTGAATGATTTAAATAATTTGCAGTTTTTGCATATTTCCCGCCGAAATGACAGGCGAGATGTTCCCGTGTATCCGCTGAATTGACAATTTGTGCCGGCGGGAGGCACAGCTGATGGCGCTGAAATGACGCTTTTGCAGCGGATTGTTCCCGTATGTCCGCCCCGTTGCAAATGTGGATGTCGCTGCAACGGATGTGAGGGAGGAATCCGCCGAAAATGCAGTTACCAGAAGCAAGAAGCAAGGTACAAGAAAAGACAAAGGCAATGCCATTGAACCGCAGAGTCGCTATGAAATAACATCACACCCGAAGATGAAAATAGTGCATCCAGAACCCCCACCCCAGCCCTCCCCCGCAAGCGATGGAGGGAGCAATGCAGGTTATTTTCAGAGCAGATTCACAGAGTGAGTTCATTGTGTTTCGCATAAGAAATTTCAGAGCAAATATCGAGATTTGAGAGAGAAACAAACCTTATTATAGAACAAATGTGCATAAAATGTCAATACGATTCGGTTCGAGTTTTCAAACACTTCTCAGAGGCTAATTGAAAGGATTGATTCATTCCAAAACGGGCGGGTCAGAGACACCGCCCCTACAGAAAACCGTGTGTATGTATCGAATGTATATTTTAGCGACACGATTATTCAAAAGGCTTCTCAGAATTGAAATTGATTATCTCTAACCGATGTTATGAGATTGACTATTTTCGTTCTTTGCGCTTCTTCAACAGTTCACCTGCGACGTTACCGGGGTCTTTGGGCGTAGTCACTACAGGTTGGCTTGGACGTTCCGCCGTTGGAGTTTCCGCCCCGCCTTCACCCCGTGAGGATAGGCCTGTAATTGGGTTGGCTGCCCCGCTTTCGTCTGTTCGTGTTCGGGCACGCTGTTTGGCATCCAAAAGGGTGGACATGCGCTCAGAAGTCGCCTCAACGGCTTGCACCCGACCAAACAAGGCTTGTCGCAATTTTAACAAGTCGGTACGTGTGACGATCAAACGCCGCACTGCAATATCGAAGGGAAGCAGCAACATGGCGATGAGCAAAAGCAGTGGAGAGATAGACGTTCCAGCTACATTGGCACGTAAATTGTGGCTAAAGACTGCGCCATTGTCATCGACCAATGAGCGTCCGCCGGTGAGGTCACCCAGACTCTTTAGAAGTGCCGTGCCATCACTGCGCTTGCTGCGGTCATATTCTGCTGAGTAGCTCATTACCCATCCGGTTGTCTGGGTGAGTTTTAAGCTTTGGTCAGCGGGATTATTACCCTGTACCGATAACAGGTAAGCTCCCTCGGCATTGGGCGCGAAGGTCGCTTCGTAGCGTCCCGGCGCGACCTGTTGTAACGTCTGAAGGTTAGGATTGCCATTGGGGTCCACCAATGAGAATTGGAGATTTAAGCCATTGAGGAACGCGCCGTTGTTATCACGCGCATCAACGATCAACCGTGCTTGCTCACCCTCCATCACCACGCGGCTTTCGAGATTGTTGGTCGTACCTTCGGTGATCGTCCAACGCACCGCTTGATCCCAGAAACGCACGAAATCTGACCAACTCACCCAATTCGCACCCCAACGCGCAGTGGCGTCGCTGGTGAAGGCTACCGAGCGCCCCAACCCGTACTGCCACGACGCTAATAACGGGTCTTTGAAGGGATCGGGGCCGCGCAAGATAACTTCAGCGGTTTGTTTAGCTGTGGTCGCGACATATCCCAGCAGTGTAGGGGCGCTGGTAATGCCATTCATAATCGGGCTGTTGGAGGTGAGGGTTGGAACAAAAGCATTTTCGATAATGTAGGAACGGGTCGCCAACACAGTTTCCTGCGTGAAGATTGTGGGTATCTCGTCGGCAGTGATGACACTGTGGAAGTTGCCTCCACCAGCGTTTGCCATCGCTTGAAGAAAACCCGGCACTGAAGTGCCGATGGCGATGACGGAAGTGGTTACGCCGTTATCTTCATACAATTTTCTGCTAATCTCAACCAATCCGGTTGGATCCGCGCCACCATCCGTGAGCAAGATAATATGTTTTCGGGCTGAGGGTTCACTGCCGATTTCTTGGGCGACCAGTGTCATGCCCGCCAGAATATCCGTACCGCCGCTGGCACGGAGCGTGGCGACCAATCTTTCCAAGGCAACACGATCACGCACATCTTGAATATGGGCGATCCAATAGCCGACAGCATCGAAGGATACGACACCTGCGCGATCATTGGGTTGCAGTAAATCGACCGAGCGAATGATGGCTTCCTTCGCCAATTCAATATTGGGTATTCCGCTTGGGCTGGGAGCATCCATACTGCCTGAACGGTCAATGACGTAGGCAATGGTTAGCTGCGGGATACGCTTCTGGTCTTTAATCTGCGACTCCACTGGTAGAGTGTCTTCCAGTGGAGTCTTAAAGTAACCACCCGGCCCATAGGTTTGCGGGCCGCCGACCGCTAATAAGCCGCCGCCTAAATCACGCACATAACTTTGCAAAACGGTCATGCGCTGGGGCGAGAGATGAGTAGCCGAAACGTTCGCTAGAATGACACTCTGATACTGCGCTAATCCCACCAGCGTGAAGGGCAGTTCGTTGGGTGTGATTAGGTCAACTGTCAGTCCAGCTTGCTCCAAAGCGGGCTTCAGATATTGGACTTCCTCAGCGGTTTCCGAAACCAAGAGGACACGCGGCGGCCCGATTACGCGGCTGAAGGCTGAAAGTTGATTGTTCTGGTAGAAATTGTCATTGCTGATGGGATCAACTTTCACCTGAAAATCTTTAAAGCCGGCACCCGTTCCTTGCAACGAAAGCGTATAACTGTTTGTCCCTTGTTGCAGTTGGACATCCTGCTGCTGGATGATTTGCCCTGTTTGCAGCACGGTTACTCGTGCAGGAGTGGCTGCTTCGGCGTTAATGGTTAAGTTCAGGTCGAAGCGCTGTCCGGCATTAATGGCGCTTGGCACATTCACGCTGGTCACCTGCACTTCAGGCTTGTCAATCGCCACATAGGGGACGTAACTAATTTCAACACCGGTGGCTGCTGCCAATTGAGCGGCTGAGTCGGCGTTGCCAATGGTGGGCTGTCCATCACTAAGTACAACAATTCGTTTGGCGCTGTCCGCCGGAAACAAGCCCAATGCCAACCGGATCGCCTGTTCGAGATTGGTGTTCCCTGTAGGTGGCGAAGACTCAATACGTCCAAATTCGTGGACGCTGCTCACGGGATGTTCAACCAGCGCTTTGCCCCCAAAAAGCACAATACCCGCTTGATCATCAGGCTGCATGTTACTCATCGCCTGACGGATGTAAGTCAATCCATCGGCCTGAGCTTGCTGCCCCATACTGTCGGAAACGTCCAGTAGGAAGATGACCGTTAATTTGTTAGCGGCCTGAACAATCTGTGCACCTGCTAGCGCTAACACTAAAAGTAGGGTGATAACTGAGCGCAGGATTAGACTGGTGATGTCACGCGCGCGGCGGTAGGCCTGCCGGGGCCAGCCCCAATACAAGAGTAGGGGGATACAAAGGAGCAAAACCAGCGCGATGGGGGTTGTAAAAGTCATAGCATTGCCCGGCAACTCTTAAGCAAAAAATGAATCTGGCAGCTCATCGCGCCACCCCCTGCACGGGCTGCCTGAAAAATGGACGAAATACGGTTCGTGCCTGCATTCGCCTTTGATATACCAGCCATTCTATCATCAAAATCAACAGCGCCAGCAGCGCTGCCCAAGGCCAGAATTCTTGCTGCCCGACTTCATCACGAGTGGCTGCGGCGATGGTATTGCCACTCAATGAAATGGTTTGCTGCGGCGTGATGTTACTTTCGGTCGGCGCGAATAGATTGACTGCGAAAGACGCTGATTGAATGATCTCATCCCCTTTGAGAATGTCAATTTTATAAAGTCCGGGTTCGTGTGTATCAGCGAAGACCACTGTTTGCCGGTCAATCGGCAAATCTTTGCTGCTTCCGTCAGGCAGTGTGACGTGTACACCGGTTGCTTCAAATGGTGGTCGGATTGGGAGTGACGCACCCACTTGCAGACCATTTGGAACAGAAATAATGGCGCCCGGTGTAAACCACTCTAGCAAGTTCGCCATCAAAATTGGCCATGTAATGTGCAACGGCAAATCCGAGTCGTGAATATCAAAGGTTAAGATTGCAACCTGTCTTCCATCCTGCTCACCTGCAACTAACAACGGGCCTGTGGTCGTCGTCACTAAGGGTTCTGCCCAATCAACACCGCTTAATGTCTTGAACTTCAATATGTTTACATCCTTGAAGTCCACAAATGTTGTGCGGGGGTCGTTACTTTTAACGGTGAATGCTCCAGCCGGCTTGGTTTCTTCGCCAACCGTAAATAATGAGGTGCTGCTCGGCGGGTTGATGATGAGCAGATCGCCATCCGGTAACTTGCCGTCAGTTGGCAGCCAACCATCAAGGATATAGAGGTCGAATTTATCCGCTGGCAGCGGACGTTTGACATCCCCTTTGAAGGCTTCAATCGAAGGCAGACTGCGTAGGACTTGCTCAAGAAAGCGATTCTCGCTGGACATCAACAAGGCTCGACGGGTGCCGCTGCCGCTGGAGACTGTCCATGCCGCATTGTCTTCGGCTAAATAATCTGGCACTTGGGAGTCGCTCGGCGTGGTTAATCCGGCTTGCAGCAAGGTGAAGTTTTGGGGAAGCGCGGTCGTGACAATCGGTATGCTGCTCCCTGCTTTGACAGTGTAATTTGCGGCGCTGAAAAGGTTGCCATCCACACGCAGGTCAAAAATTACTGCCGCGTCTTGCTGTCCATAATTGGTGACTTCGGCGAACAACTCCGGCGCTTGCCCGGGTAGTGAACGGGTTGAAAGGGCGGTAATTGCTAAATTATCAGTGGATCGTCCGATGGGAATGTACTGCACTTTACCGGGCACACCCGGTAAACCGCTGGCATCGCCTAAGCCACCATCACTAATGACCACCATATTGAAATCGCTGACGTTGATGGCATCGGCTGAGGCTAATGTCAATGCGCCAACCCAGTCGGCCTGTGCTTCGCTGGGATGCGCATTATTAATGGCTGTTCGCAGCAGCGAAGGATCACCGGTTGCGGGGGCAATGACTTCGGCGACATTCGCTACTCGAATAATGGTCATCGTGTCATTTTGCCCGAGTGTATCGACAATGCTCAAGGCTTGACGTTTGGCTTCGTCAAAACGCGTCTCGCCATTGGGCATATCGTTGGCGTTCATGCTGGCGGATGCATCCAGCAGCAGTTCAATTTGTCCGGTACTGACGGCTGGAACGGTGATGAAAGGTCGTGCGAGCGCCAGCACCAGCAGCGCCAGAATGATCAGTTGCAGGAACAGAAGCAGATTACGGCGCAAGCGCTGCCATGGTGTATTGGCTTCGTTATCCCGTACAATTTGCTGCCATAAGAATGTGCTGGAAACCACGACTTCACGCCGTCGCAGCCGCAGCATGTACAGCAAGACAATGGGTATGGCTAACAGTGCTCCTAAGAGAGCGATAGGTATGAGAAATGCCATGATTATGAATTAAACGCAAAGACGCAAAGGCGCAAGGACGCAAAGAGTTTTATCATAAATTATTCACCACTCGTTTGATTCCGTTTTTGACAAGCCGTTCTCCGAAATTGATTACCATTCCTAATTTCAGTTTTGTTAATCGTAAATAAGTTAAGAGCTGAGCCTCATAAATGGGATGATATGAAGATGTTGCTTTGCATTCCACAATGACACAATCTTGCACAATAAGATCAATCCGTAATGGTGATGTCAGCAAAACACTTTTGTATTCAATAGGCAATGATTTCTGCCTCTCAATTTTTAATCCCTGTTGTTCCAATTCCCAAGCGAGGGCTTCTTCATACACACTTTCGAGCAAACCCGGCCCACCTAGAGTTTTATGAACTTCAATCGCCGCTACAATAATTTGACGGCTGATAACATCTTCATGTTGCATAATCCTTTGCGTCCTTGCGCCTTAGCGTCTTTGGGTTTAATCCCCATTTTTACTTCACTGCGCCTAAACGCCGTAGGCTTTGCAAGATGACCTTCTCCCACGCCTCGCTGGTTTCGATGGTCACAAAATGCACACCACGCCGGACACATTCGGCTTGGATACCGTCGCGCCACTCGCTAAAACGCTTCAGATACAAATCACGCATGCCACCGTCAACCGAGACTTCTTGCGCCCGTCCGGTTTCGATGTCGACTAATCGCAAATCTCCACCTATCGGCGGCACAACTTCGTCGGGTGACAGCACTTGGATTAACCCGACTTCGTAGCCTTTGCCGAGCAGCGCGTTTACCCCGTCTTGAAAACCGTTGGGACTCATCAAATCGCTGACGACGAAGCACAACCCCGGTCGTCCACCTCGCAAGGCATAACTTTTCAGTGTGGCGTTCAGATCAACTACGCCTTCGGTTTGTAAGCCGCTGACATAATTCAACATCGCCAAGCCGTAACCCCGTCCGCGTACTGGCCCATACTGCACGGCGCGTCCTGCGCCTAGTGTCGAAAGAGTCAGCCGATCATTGGTGGCAAGGGAAATATAGGCTAAACCTGCCATAAGCCGCTGCGCGTATAAAAATTTATTGAGATTTTTGTCGCCCTCTTGAGGCCAGCCCATACTGGCCGAGGTATCAATCAGCAGATGTACGGCTAAATCTTCCTCATCTTCTAGCAGCTTGATAAATGGGCGTTCCAAACGGGCGTAAATGTTCCAGTCCAAGCGCCGGAGGTCATCGCCGCGTGTGTAGTCTCGATAATCCGCGAATTCGATGCTTGTGCCGCGTTTGGTCGAGCGCCGTTCACCTTTCATCGCGCCCGCTCGGACTCGTGTTGCCACCAGCATCAACTGCTCAAGTTTGCGGCGTGTCTTTTCGTCAAACAGCTTTTGATCGGTCACGACATCACCCTGTTAATCCGATGCGGTAAACCAACTCACCATCTTCGATTTCGCCCGTGTCTTTAAAGCCTAAACTGCTGTACAGCTTTTGCGCAACGGAGTTCTCTGGCACGAAACTGATGAGAATGGCGTTGTATCCTTTTTGAGAACGGAGGCGTTCAAGAAGCAGAGTCATCGCTGCACGACCATACCCCTTTTTTTGATGACCCTCACCAATCATCACACGATCAATGAACCAGACTTTTGCTAGTCCGTAATCTTCTGTGCGGTACATGACAAACCCGACCATTTGCTCGTCATCATAGACCGCTAATGGCACACACTCCGGCTCATATTTGGACTGAGCCAGCGAAAATGGGTTCGATGCTACAAATCGAACTTGATCCGGCTCGACTCGCATACGCGCACATTCTTTCCAATTGTCGCGTGTGATTTCACAGAGGGTAATGGTCATTTTACTTAACAACCGATTTGAGTAGATCAGCGATAATATCGTCGGTGGAAATGCCTTCTGCCAATCCCTCGAAGTTCAAGAGCAAACGATGGCGAAGTGCCGCCGGTGCAACCGCCGCGATATCCTCAAAGGATACGTTGAAGCGGCCCTCGAGGAGGGCGTTAATTTTTCCGCCGATGATCAAAGCCTGCGCGCCGCGTGGACTTGCACCATAGCGCACAAACTGTTTGATTTTTTCTGGTGCGCTTGGATCATCGGGATGCGTCGCTACAATCAGCCGCGCCGCATACTCATTTACATGGCTGGCGACCGGTGTATTCAATGCCAACTTGCCCATACTGATGATTTCCTTGCCGTCAGCTACCTTCTTGGCATGTGGCACATCGGTACCGGTTGTTCGTTCAAGTACCGTGACTAAATCCTGTTTGGTCGGGTAGCTGACATTGACCTTGAACATAAAACGGTCAAGCTGGGCTTCGGGCAGGGGATAAGTGCCTTCCATCTCTAGCGGATTTTGCGTCGCGAGTACGAAAAATGGCGGTTCAAGATGATAGGTGCGGTTGGCGACCGTTACCGACTGCTCAGCCATCGCTTCCAGCAGCGCCGATTGGGTTTTGGGGGTGGCACGGTTGATTTCATCTGCCAGCAGCAGATTGGCGAACACTGGCCCATTTTGAAACTGCTTGACTTTGCGCCCATGTTCATCTTCTTCCAAGATGTCGGTGCCGGTAATATCGGCGGGCATCAAATCCGGCGTAAATTGGATACGGGCAAACTTCAAATCCAGCGCGTCTGCTAACGACCGGATGAGTATCGTCTTACCTAATCCCGGGACACCTTCCAGAAGGGCGTGTTTACCTGCCAAAATACAGATGATGACACCCCGAACCACATCTTTCTGCCCGACGATGACTCGCCCAACTTCAGACTCTATGGCTTGTGCCAGTTTACTAAATTGCTCGATGTTTATGTCGAGTACCGGAGCATCAGTCATCTTGACTCCTCATCAACGTGAATGGATGAAAATTTATCTATATAAGTTAGGGGCTGCTGGTATTTGTGTTTCCGCTTTGCCCCGGCTCTAATGACGAAAAATAGTCGCGTACTACATCCCTCATACCCAATGGAATGTAGTCGTTTTGTAAGGCTTGGTTGGCCTGATTGCTGTAATCGCTAAACACTTGATTGTAGGGAACGCTTGCGTTACCGGTCGGATTATTGCTGAAGTTGCCTTCCTGTACCGGTTGATTGGACGAATTCGGATCAATTTGCATTTGTTCGGTTCCTTGCCCACCGATATGCTGCGGGGCATAAATCGGGTCAAATTGTCCTTCACCTTGTCCATCGGGATTGTTGTTCTGGTCAGGACTGCCGCCCGGTTGGTTTTCACCGCTGGAGTCGCCCGCTTTACCTTGCGTGTCACCCGCGCCGCTGGCACTCATGCCTTGCCCCGGTTGTGAGGACTGCCCTTGGCCGGCTTGCCCCTGCTGTAGGTTTTGACTCTGCCCCTGTCCTTGCTGACCTCCGGGTTGATTCCCGTTTTGCTGCCCGCTCTGCTGGCCTTGATTGCCCGTTTGCTGTCCCTGCGCTTGTTGATTGCCGGATTGCTGCCCCTGCTGCTGACCTAACTGCTGTTGGCCATTTTGTTGTTGGCCGTTCTGCTGGCTATTTTGGTTTTGCCCCTGCTGCTGTCCTTGCTGATTCTGTTGCTGTGACTGCTGCCCCTGTTGGCTTTGCTGTCCATTCTGATTTTGCTGCAGCTGCTGTCCCTGCTGATTCTGTTGCTGTGACTGCTGCCCTTGATTCTGCGGTTGACTCTGCTGGTTTTGTTGGCTGACCTGATTTGCCGCCTGCTGCACGTCCTGAGCGGATTGGTTCATCTGCTGTGCCGAATCTTGCTGATTCTGAGCATTCTGGGCATCCTGCTGAAGCTGTTGTGTCGCCTGCTGCAAAGACTGTTGTGCGCCGGTTTGGTTACCTTGCTGCATCTGCTGGGCGGCTTGCTGCATGGCCTGCGCCGCCTGTGGATTCGTCTGCTGGAGCTGGTTGGCGGCTTGCTGTAAGGCTTGTGCCGCGGCCTGCATCTGTGCGGCGGTCATATTCGATAAGTTCTGTTGTAAGTCACTGAGGGCCTGCATCAAGCCTTGTTGACCGTTTGGCTGCTGCTGGCTGTCGGTATTCTGGTTAGTCTGGCTGTTCAATGTCTGGTTGGCAGCGTTCATCGCCGATTGTGCGGCCTGCTGCTGACGGGTCATTTTATCCGCCTGTGATTGCAAAGCGGACTGCGCCGTTGACAAGGTTGCCAGTGCTTCCTCAGGTGTGATGTCCGGTTCTTTAAGTGTGTCGCTGCTGGCTTGTAAGGCTTCGAGCAGCTGCTTTCGTTCCTCCGGTGTTAGTGAAGGGTCTGCTGCCACATCCGTCGTAATTTTTTGCAGTTCTTCGCGGGCGGATTGCAGGGCTGCCTGCTGAGCCGTATTGGCGGCGATGGCTGTGGCTTGCGGATTGGGCAGCAGGGCAACCAGCGCTAAGATGGCCGCCATTAAAACCACAATAATCCATTCTCGCCGGTGCAAAATGAGCGGTAAATGCTGGCTTGCTTTCACGGTCTGCGCTTGTTCCAAGGCATCGTCAATTTGTAAGGTGGCTAACTCCCCGTTGGCACGAATGCGGCCTTCAATCAACTCCAGTGCCGTGGAAACGCGTTCATGGAGTCCAAACTGAACATCGAAACGACGCGCAGCCTCGATTGCCGGACGCGGCCATAACCAAACCGCTAACAGCATTACCAGCACGCCAATGCCCAACAGCATCGCTGTGAGAATCAGAATTTGCTGCCCGAGTAATAAGGGGCGCAGGCGTGACACAATGGCAACGATGATCCCAATGACCAGTCCCGGCATCAAAGAGCGAGGCAACCACAGCGAAAGCTGCTGGATTCGCAGCCGACGATCCCAACGACGTACTAATTGACCTAGTGTGGCGCTGTGCTGGCTTATGAGGAGTTGTGTTGCCATCGTGACTGCCTTTGGTTCCGGTGTAATTTCAAATACACCGTCGGGCATGGATTGGTTCAAGCTTACTGCTCGACCTTGCGTGTTCGTTGAATTGAAAGCACAACCAAAATCGTGGATACCACCAAATAAATAATCGTGAGGGTAATCCAAGGGGAAACACGCGGAATAGTTGTGCCATCTCGTAAGGTATCCGTCCAGAAGCCGATGCCGCGCTGCTGGATTAACAGTTGTTGCGTCGCTAATGCCGTGGCAATGGGATTCAGACTGGTCAAAAAGTCGTTGATATAAATGATGATGGCTTCAACCGTCGAAGGCAATCCACGCAAGGTATTGTTGATGAATCCCAAGATCACAGCTAATACGAGTGGAATGCCGAAGGTCGCGACCAAAGTCGTGGTATAAGCGCGTACACTTGCCGCTAAGGTGCGTGAAGCCGTCGCCGAAAAATAGATGCCGACTGTGCCGAGCGCAATGGCCGTTACTGCCAGAATTACCAGCGATAGTACCAATTCCAATTCGGTTACGCCGCCAAAAAGGAAGGCGATGCTTTGTAAGGGTATAGCCGAAAGCAGCAGCAGCAGCACATAACCTAAGGCTGATTCCAGCTTACCGATCACAAATGAAGGGCTGGGAAGGAGAGTCGTTTTCAGTAAGTCGTACGTCAGCCGTTCACGTTCGCCTGTGATGGCTCCTGCTGTGAAGGCCGGCGCGATAAAAATAATCAACATCAGTTCGATGCCCACAACGCCCATGAACAAGATGCGTCCCACTTCGCCTGCGGCTGCTGACCCATTACGCTGGCTAGCCGATTCGTAAATCAAGTAAAGGAGTGCCAAAAAGGCACTCATCAAACCCAAATAGACACTGAGCACCACGAAGGCCCGGACACCGCGCATCCGTCCGCGCAGTTCTTTAAGCATCACCGGATTGATGCGAAAGGCTTTCACGTCTTTGCTGACAATGACGGCGCTCCATATCCCCGCCACAATGGTTATGATGGAAGGTGTGAATCCCATCAACACCAAAGAGAGGATATTCACCACAACCAGCACCCAAACACCGACCAGCGCCCACACTTCGCGAGCCAGTAAACCGACTGCTACCACCAATAGAAAACTGATATCCAGTTGCAGAAGTAGGATGACCTCAGCGGCTGCCGCATCATCACCAACAGGGATACGTCCAAGCAATAGATTGTGCAGGGTAGGGAATAGGTTTGGAATGATTCGCAAACCACCTAACAAAGCAAGTATAAAGACCAAGCCCGTGAGTACGCCATTTATGACCGCTCCCCAACGCAGAATTAACCCACCGCGCTCAAGACGCAGTTCGCGGGGGCTAAGCGCCTCTTCCGGCGAATCAACTAAGCGAACGGTCGCGATGTCATCTACCATTACGACTTATCCTTGCTTGCACTGACTATAAAGACGCTTGATATCTAAGATCTGTTCCACTTTTAAGTGACGATGCCTTTCGTTACCCGCATGAACATGGCTTCGAGGTCTTTGGTTTCTTCGCTGAAGCCCATAATCGCAATGCCTTCGCTGGCAATTTTTTGGTTGATGGCGGAGACACCGTCGTCATCACCGGTAAAGTCAATCCGCAGCCGTGACCGTCCGGCTTTGGGCTCTAGTATTTCAGTATTGACTACACCTTGAATGCTGCTCACTAAGGTTTTGACTCTTTCGGCTGTGTCATTGTCGCGAACGGTAACCATAATTTCGCGGTGGGGCATGAGCTGCGCGCGCATGGCCTCCATGCTTCCCTGCGCCACCATTTGACCACCTTCGATGATGCCAATATGGGTACAAATTTCGCTGACATCCGCCAGAATGTGGGACGAGAAGAAAATTGTCTTACCCATCCTTGAAAGTTCGACCAAGAGTTCGCGGATTTCAACCCGCGCGCGCGGATCAAGACCTGATGCGGGTTCGTCGAGAATCAGCACCGCCGGATCATGCGCCAGCGTCCGCGCCAATGAAAGACGCTGCTTCATACCACGACTGAGTTTATCGACCATGTCATCGCGGCGATGTGACAGATCGACCAGTTCTAACAAGTCGTCAATGAGTTTCTTGCGGTTCGCTTCAGGAATATCATAGCAAGCCGCGAAAAAATCCAGATATTCCCAAACGCGCATGTCATCGTAGACACCGAATTCGTCGGGCATGTAGCCAATGGCGCGCCGCACAGCGCGGGGTTCTTCCGTCACTGAATGGCCCGCGACCCGTGCTTCTCCCGAAGTCGGGCGGGTGAGAGTGGTCAACATTCGCATCGTTGTGGTTTTACCTGCGCCGTTGGGCCCCACAAACCCGTAAATCGAACCCGCCGGAACTTCCAGTGACACGCCGTTGACGGCCTGAAATTTTCCGTAGCGTTTGATCAGGTCTTTCGTTTCGATGATGTAATCCATCGGGCATCACTTTCTACTCAACAGGTATAGCGATAACGACGCTGCTTATTCAAATAACCCCATTTGTTCGATGCTCAAATCATTTAACCTCGGGTAGCCGCCAAATGCATCGGCGCTTACCCGTACCTGTACCGCGTTTTCCGGACCAATATAGCGGGCTGGATTGCTAATGATAATCTGGTTTCCGCTGCCTGTGACTTGATCTTCCCACTCAGATGCGTCCCAATTCCAAAGTTGGAGGGTGACGCTGCGGCTGGTATTTTGTTTGCGATCGATGTATACCCGCAGCTCGTTTACCTGCTTCAGTACGGCATCCGGCAGCGGAGTAAAGCGCAGAACGGCCTCATCACCGGGGTTGAACGAAATGTCCAGCGGGCCAACATCAGCCAATGAACTGCGACTCTGCGCAAACCACGTAAATTGATCAGCCGTGATCACGGTGGCGTTTTGCGGAGGTGTATTTTTGACATCCAATTGAACCAAAAGCAGCGTCGTATCAATGGTTCTTAGCGTGCTGCTTTCAACAGTTGTGTCAAGCGGTGCTTTGTCCGTCCAGCCTGCCAAATAAGCGTGGTTGCCGCGTCCGGTAAGTTGTTTATATGGCTCGCTAATCAACCCTGATAAGAACAATGTTCGCCGGAAAAATTCTTGCTGTTCAACCGTGCCGTCGAGCTTCCGATAGACATAGTAGTTGTTAAGGACGCTGAGCTGCCCACCAAGAATATCCTCGATGCTTTTCGATGTGCTGTTGTAATAACTGTAGAAACGACTGTTAAAGGTGTTGTAATCGCCGGGTGTGTAGGCCAATGGAGAGGGGGAAGGCAGACCTTCACCGGGTAAGGTGAATTCAAATGGAATAACATCTCCCGGGGCAATCGGGTTTTCAATGCGGAAAGATTGTCCACGGACTAGCACCGCCGCGCCACTCAGTGTTAGGTCACTATTGTTTCGCACCGATCCGCGCATAATTTGCTGCCCATTATCACCGTCTGTGATGAGTGTGACATCACCACCAATGTCGGGTTTGGTAATGGTCGTCTCACTTTCAAACCCTGCAATAAAACTGGCATCGACGGGGAAATCGACTGCTCTAAAAACGGGCGCCTGCTCGATAGTGGTACTTGAAATAATGTTGCCGCCGAAAAACGCGCTTTGTCCGATGGCGCGCGGTATTGTTCGCAGGAAGCTGTCGCCGCTGTTACTTAAACTGTATTGGGTTCGCCTCGGTGAAAGTAAACCTACGATTTGCTCGACATTAGCATGGTCTGAGTCCGGCCATGACTGCACAATACTCATGCGGCTGAGTGTGACTTCGCTGCCACGCAAATTAAAGCCAAACGTCCACGCCAAGGCACTAAACAGCACGATAAAAATGGGTATTGTCACCCACGCGTATTCGCGGCGATTAATGCGATTTAAAACAATATAATTCAACGGACCGATTAAGGCGATATACAGCGCCAAAAATCCAACGAGTGGCAAGATGTCTGGCAGCAGATTCACGCCCGGTAAAATATTGACGGCACTTGAAATTTGATCCCAATCGGCAACGCCATACGACCAACCCGGTTTTGGATTAACGCTGCTTGCCAGAGCCAACCACATATCGCCTAGTCCACCCCATCCACGCAAGGGGAGGGCGCTGGGACTGGCCGTCAAATAATCGACGGTTCCCGCACCGAAAGTCCGCCGGATCAGCAGAGGTGTATTATTTTCGTCGCTGGCGAGAACCCGTGCGCCGGCTTGCACTGTTCCGGTTGCTACGACTGTTTGTTGAATGAGTTGGTCACCGCTGAAGTGCAGCCATTTTGCCAGCGGGGTCAGGTTGTCCAGCGTGCGGCTGTTGTCGGGTTTCATTGGCAGTAAATCTATCAGCCCACTGGCGGTGCTTTGCCAATCCACGCCGCCAGTCACAAGCAAGTGACCTCCTTGAGTCACCCAGTCCGAGATGGCTTGCTGCTGTCCGGCGCTTAGTGTGCCGCTGTCGATGTCGCTAAAGACCAAGGTGTTAATCGCTTCGAGGGCTGCTTCCCGGTCGGGGATATTATTAACGACCCAATTGGCCTGATAGGCATTGTAGCCGCCGTCATGGACAGTGCTGAGGTCGAGCGCTCCACTGGTGGATTGAGTCACCACCACATGAATCTGGTCACGGGATTGAACCGAGCGTATTCTCGCAGGTTCAACCGCTGCGACAACCCCTTCGTTGGTAATCATTTCAACGCGGATTTCGCTGGCGAAGCTTTCCGCCGTGATGTAGAGGAAGGTGGTTTTTTGTGAGCCTGTCGGCAGACTGATGGGAATATTGTATGAATCGCGAACTGCATTGCTCGAGGTTTCCGGTCGGACGACGAGATGACCTTCCAAGCCCGCGCCATCATTGCTAATGTGGATGTAGAGGGGTATCCAACTGTTTTCACGGAACGTACCGTCAAAACCTGCGTCGACACTCAGGCTGATTGATTTTGATGTGTCCTGCGCTTGTACGAACCGCGCCCCTAGAATTATGAAAAGCAATAAAATCGAGAACCGTTTGTACATGCCTTTATCCCGACATCACCTAACGTTAAAACTATCCCCCGACTTTCACTGCTGCTCCCCCCAAATTGACAGCGCCAAACTGGTAGCTTAACACACAGATACGGCGCTGCACAAATTAATATATCATTGGTTCTGGCTTTGTGTCACCTGACGGCCTGACAATCGGCAGGCTGGCACAGCCGCCTCCGGCCAAAACAAATCGGCTCTCACCCACGTCTCATTTTCTAGCCGCGAACATTTTCTATCATTTGTGCCTTTGGCCTGTTTGCTGACGACAACTTCATCGTCCTCTGCCTTTCTTATCCGTCTGCGCCGTGTGGAAAAATCTGTCCGATGCATTAGGATGGTCGGAATACATAACCTACGCCCGGTTGGGTATGAATATATCGCGGCGTATCGGGTGTTGGTTCTAATTTCTTTCGCAGCCGGCTGACGTTGACCCACAAATACTGTGTTTCGGCCTGATATTCCGGCCCCCAAACTTTTTCGAGTAATTGTTTGTGCGTCAAAACTTGTCCCTGATGCACGGCCAGCGTATGCAGCAAGTCGTACTCAATGCGTGTCAGCTCTAGGGGTTTATTATTCAGGAACACTTCGCGCCGCGCGAAATCGACGTATAGATTTCCGAGATCAAGCGGTTCGCGAGTGCGATCTGGAATACGGCGGCGTTTGAATATGACGTTGATACGCGCAAGCAATTCTTCATCGCTGATTGGGTTGGAAATGTAATCGTCAGCACCAATCATGAATGCCCGCACTTTTTCGGCTTCGGATGCTTCATCAGCCAGCATGATGATCGGCACTTCAGTTCGCTTACAAATGCGTTCGCAAATGTCTAGGCCGTTGGCATCTGTTAGGTTGGTGTCAAGGAAAATAAGGTCGAGCCGTACCGAATTGAGGTCGCGAATGGCCTCTTCTGCCGAGTCATAAGGGATAACCTCATATTCATCAATCAACATCGCATTCAGGCGATTAACCAACTTGGACTGGCCTTCGATAATCATAATGGTTTGCATGGGGCGCTCTGAAACACGACGGCCTGCATTGCCGCGTTCGACAGGCGGCGGATTCACAATAATTGGCCGGCGCACAACACTTTCTTGTTGAAGGGGCGTTGAGACGACTTTTACTTCGGTATTGGCATGAATGGGGAAGGCCATAATCACTGTTGTGCCGCTGGTCGAATTGCTTTCTACACGTATGTCTCCGCCGTGACGCGAGACAACTTCCCGTGCTAGATATAAACCAAGCCCGACACCTTCTTCTGATGTGTTATTGGCCGCCTGAAAGAACGGCTCGAAAACTTTCGTCAATTGTTCTTGTGGGATGCCGATGCCGTGGTCGTGAACACTCAGTTGTACACTGTCACCCACAGTTTCCATTTTCACCTGAATTGCCATGCCGCGCGGCGAGAAATGAACCGCGTTATACAGTACATTGGTAATGGCTTGCTCGACTCGCAGCTCGTCCACCTCAACCAGCGGTAAGTTGCCCGGCGCTTCAACCTGTACCTGCCGTCGATACTCGGCGAACGACCGGTTGTCGAGAATGCGCTGAACAATTTCGTATAAATCCACTTGTTCGGGACTTAGTGATAAGCCGGACGCCTGCAAATTGTAGGTTTCGAGGATGTTATCCCACAAATGCCCCATGCGTTCGACGCTGTCTTCCAACTGTTTGAGGAAGTGCGCCCGCTCGCGATGGGTGAAGCGGCTGTGCTGTTCGTGAAGTGTGTGGATCAATCCACGTACCTGTGCATAGGGAACGCGGATGCGCTCGGACATCATATCAAGCAGTAAGCTTTGTCCGGAGAATGTTTGCTTATAGCGCGCGTTATCACGGATCATCCCCGCCCATGTATTCAATTCGGCTTCGCTGTCACCGATTTGCATGAATTCCACGTCAATATTTCGCGGGGGGTTCAGTAGGCTAATTTCGACAATCGGATAATCCTCATGTTCAGACGGATCAGGACTAAGCAGCCGGTCAACCGCTTCTTGCAGCTGACTCAGAGTCGTTTCTGGATTATCGCTTTGTACAGCGATTCGCTCCATCAGAATGTCAGGTGTTTGTCCCAACACTTCCGACGGGTTAACGCCGGTCAATTCGGTGAACTGCGGGTTACAAAAGGCGATGCATCCATTTGCATCGAGAAAGAATATCCCTTGCGAAGTGCCGCGAATGAGCGTTTCCAAACGACCATTTTTCTGGGTTGTTTCCTGGATTAAGGTGGCTCGTTCTAGTGCCAAACCAGCTACGTGGGCAATACCTGCGGCGAGATAGATACTATCTTCGCTGCGGTACTGAGTGCTGTCGGTCACGCTTGCCAGAATCCCACCAATGAATCGTGCCGAGTCCATAATGGGTACAATCATCATATCGTGACCCTGCAAGGCTTTAAACATCGGCGCGAGAGGGTCACCTTTGCGCTGTTGGGTTTGAATCATTGGCTGCATGCCCTGCGCATCCAAGGTTTGGATTAAGTCGGCTAGCTGCCCGTTGGATTCGAATTCCCGGAATAGTGTAACCAGTTCTTGATTTGAAGCCTTGACTACACTTTCCATCGAATTTGGATTGCTGTTGTACATCCATACCAACGAATGGGTGATATTGGGAATGTCACCAATAAATTCCTGCAATCCAGCCGCAATCTCATCTTCATTATGAAGATTGTTAAATCGCTGCCAACCTTGCAGCAAATGCTGGCTGGATTCTGCGCTGATACGCTGTGTGTGGTAATGCTGTGCGTTGTTCAGTGCCACAGTGAACTGCGATGCGAATAACTCGTAGATCAACAAGTCGTCGTGGCTCAATGGATTACGATTGGTGCCAAATACGCCTAACGCACCAATTTTATATTCTTGAAATGTTAACGGCAAAATGATAGCCGACTCAGGAGTGGGGAAAATCGGTATCGGAACATAGTTGGGGTCAGCAACGATATTCTGTAAAACCTGCACGATTCCGCTTTGGATCACACGCCGAAAAGGGTCGTACGCTTCCATTTGTAAGGTTGCATGATAAAACCCGTTGTTGGCGCTGCTGCCTTCTCGACCAGCATACATTTGGAAAGCATCACCATCTGTCAGGACAATCGCCATACCGTACAGCTTAAACGTACTGCAAGCACGCTCTAGCGTGTCATGAATGAGCTCAATCGGTTCGACGGCACTGTGCATTCGCCGTGCCAAGATGTTGATCGATTGCAAATTTTGCGTTCGCTGAATCAGTGCTTGAGCTTGCCGACGCTGCCGCATTACCAATCGCAACCGTCGAAGCAGTTCCTCCGCCGAAAGTTTACCGTTGAGGATGTCATCGGCTCCAGCTTCCATTAATCCAGTTTGATAGGCGGTATCGGTGTTGTCTGAAAGGACAAGTACTGGCAGCAGCGGAACACGACGCTTAATTTCTTTTATCATCCGGTTGATGTCTTTAGCAAAAAGCTCGTCTTCTAACAAAATCACGTCAACCTGTCCGTCGCGGAGCATTTCCATAGCTTGACCTGGCTCGTGGATATTTTGTACGTGGTACATTGGGCTGTCCAGCAGCATGACCATATCGTTGCCATTTCGGCTAACAAATAATATTTCGATGAGTTGAGATGTCATTCAGGCGCTCGTTTCTCGACTTGTTTCCAATCGCTACTTCATTATAAACAGAACCTTACATTCTACACACTTGATGATTGCCCATTGATATATTATCGATTTAACATGGATTATTCACATATCTTTACGAAAACCACAACGAACTTTTATGGACTTCTGTACAGGTGTTGATGTAGTATAGGAATGGCATGACAGTCCTTATATGAGGTGCTTCAATCATGGCAGGTGAAACACGCAAGTTCGATCACGATGCTAATGTACAACAATTGACGGCTGATCCTGAAATCAAACCGATTGATTTGGGTATGCCGCGCCCATGGAGAATTGCCATACGACTGGTTGACTTTAAGATGCAGATGATTTTTGACCTCGCTGGAACCGTCGTTGTTGGTCGTGCTCACCCCGAAAGTGGATACTATCCAGATGTGGATCTGGGCGGGTTCAAAGGAAATGAAATGGGTGTCTCACGAGAACATCTATACTTCAAACTTGACGGCGACCGTGTGACGATCATTGATAACAGCAGCGCTAACGGTACACAATTGAATGGTGTATGGATGAAACCCCGTGAAGCCTATCCGGTTCGGCATGGGGACGAAATCACACTCGGCCTCATGAAACTGCAAGTCGAACTGTTAACCAATCCTTTCTTCTGAGCTTTTCACCGGATTTTCCTTAGACCATTTTAGATCTCGTTGAAACATCCTTGGGCTATAATAGACTAATTATTGTCGAATTATAGTAGCGGGATGTTTTAGATTCTGTTTCGCGGCTTGTCTTGATGCTAATCGCAAACGGGCTGCTTGAGATGTACGGATATGATGGAACATGTCTGCCGAATGTTGGTTTCCTATCTCCCATAAACGTGTTTGATTTCTTAAGGATGGTGATCTAATGGATTTTCTCAATCGACGTAAACAAGAAGAAAAAGTAAAGAGCGAAGGCCGGCTGCCACCCGGTCAATCGTTAACGCAAAAGTTTCCGGTTTTGACTTATGGGCCCAATCCTACTTTTGACCCCGCCACGTGGGATTTACGGGTGTTTGGAGAAGTTGAAAATGAAAAGCGCTGGTCGTGGGACGAATTCACCAAAATCCCTACCACCAAAGTCAAAGTTGATATTCACTGTGTCACCCGTTGGAGCAAATTTGACACCAATTGGGAAGGGGTTCTCTTCCGCGACTTTATGAAACTGTTTGATGTTAAACCCACTGCTAAATTTGTCATCGCCCATTGTGATTATGGCTACACCACCAACACCCCGCTGGAAATTATGCTGGATGACAATGTGCTGTTGGCTTACAAATACGAAGATCAACCGCTTGAACCCGATCATGGAGGCCCGCTGCGGACGTTTGTACCGAAGCTCTACTTCTGGAAGAGTGCCAAGTTCCTGCGTGCCGTAGAATTTAGCGCGGTCGATAAACCCGGCTTTTGGGAAGTCAACGGCTATTCCAACACCGCCGACCCGTGGAAAGAAGAACGCTACAGCCGTCGTGGTTGGTTCTAGGCTTTAATTATAGAAAGGGGCAGGTTATTGATCCCGCCCTTTTTTATTTCCCTAATGAGTCAATCATCACTATCCGGGACGCCTTCTGCCAGCTTTTCAGCTGTATCACGGGTCGCCAGCTCATCAATGAACATATCAATATCACCCACCATGACAGCGGGTAAATTATAACTGCTGACATTTACCCGATGGTCGGTTACGCGGTTTTGTGGGTAGTTATAGGTGCGGATTTTTTCGGAGCGGTCACCGGTTCCAATTTGGCTGCGGCGTTCCCCTTCTTGTTCGAGGCGTTGTTTTTCCATCTCCTGCTCATACAAACGCGAGGCCAGAATTTGTCGCGCCCGTAAGCGGTTCTGGAGTTGGCTTCGTTCATCCTGTACTTCGACCACTAAGCCGGTAGGCATATGTACAATACGCACGGCTGTCGAGTTTTTCTGGACGTGCTGACCACCTGCGCCGCTGGCACGGGTAAATTCTTCGTGAAGGTCTTCAGGGCGCAGTTGAACATCGACTTCATCCACTTCCGCCAGCACGGCGACTGTGACAGCGCTGGTGTGGATACGTCCCTGAGCTTCGGTTTCGGGTACGCGCTGTACCCGATGTGTACCGCTTTCGTACTTCAGACGGCTGTAAGCGCCTTTGCCTTTGACTTCAAAAGTGATCTGTTTAAAGCCGCCTTTTTCAGTCTCACTTTGATCAATCACTTCGATCTTCCAGCCGCGATTTTGCGCGTAATAGGTATACATGCGGTATAAATCGGCAACAAAAAGACCGGCTTCTTCCCCACCGGTTCCAGCTCGAATTTCGACGATAACATTTTTGTCGTCACGCGGGTCTTTGGGCAGCAAAAGCACGATCAACTTTTCTTTGATGGCTTCGCTGCTCTCGGTCAGGTTTGTGACCTCTTCTTTCGCCATTGCGCTGAGTTCGGGGTCACTTTCCTCGTCCAACATTTGTTTGGCTTCAGCCAACTGTTGAATCTGTTGTTTGTATGTACGGTACAGTTCGACAATTTCTTCAAGGCTGGCGCGTTCTTTGGAATATTCAACGACTTTACTGTAATCCCCCATCGCGTCGGGATCGCTAATGAGGCGTTCAAGTTCATCATAACGCTGTTCGATGCCCACTAATTTTTCTAACATAGTCCTTCATTTTCCCTTACTGAGTGCGCTATAAGCCGCGTCCCAATTGATGTTAAGAGGTTATGGATGCCCCTAAATGGCATGGTTTTACCAGAGATTAGGGTCTGTGATGTTCGATATGGGATGATTTAAGTATTATACGTGGAGTATCAGTCCGAGTGTAGGGCGCTAAAATGGAAGCTGTCCAAAGTCCTTCGAAAGCACAACTGCGCCCGCTGCAATCAATGCTTGATTACCACTTGCCGCGCTATCAATGGTGTAAACAGGCCGGTTCTGTTGGGTTGCGAAGCGCGCCGCATACATTGCGCCGCCGTCAACGGCTGTCTCGATTACGATCACACCGTCACTTAATCCGGTGATAATCCGGTTACGTGCGACCAGACTTGCGGGACTGGTGGTACTTTCTGGATTGACTTCACACACCGTAAATCCTTGCAGTGTAATTGTTTCGGCGAGGCGTTTATGTTCTGGCGGATAGATGTTTAATACGCCGCATCCCAACACTGCTCCTGTGCGGCCTTCTGGATGGAGAATGGCTCCAAAATGCGCTGCTGAGTCAATTCCCAACGCCAAACCGCTAATAATCGTATAGCCGCGCTCGACTAGATATGTACTGAGGTTTTGGGCAAAGTTACGAGCCTCATGACTTGGACTTCGAGTACCGACGATGGCGACGCTTTTTTCGATGTGTGTAATTTCGCCGCGTACAAATAGAGTAGGGGGTGCATCATCAAGAGTTTTAAGCTGTTGTGGGTAAGCATCGTCACGCAGCGTCAGAATATGTACGCCCATTCGCTGCCACTGTTTGAGCGCGGATTCGACTTGTTTTAGGTCAAGGGCGGCGATGCTTTGTGCAATTTTTGGACCAACACCTGTTACTTGGCGTAATTCTTTGGTATCTGCCTCTAAGATGGCTGATGTGCTGCCATCAAAATAGTTAAGTAATGCCTGCATGGTTTTGTTGCCGATGCGTCCGGTAAGACTTAAGGCAATCCAGCCCACATCGTTCATTCGTTTTCGTAGTATTCAATGATTGAAATAAGGATGCTGTTGATGAAGGTGTTAACCTGCCGTAACAAATGACTCCAATCCGACGCGGTATTGCGGGTAAGCGTGATTTCTGACCAGTTTAAAACGGAGTTCACTACAAAGTCGCTAAAGTAGAAGAAGCCTCTTACAGCATCAGGCAGTTTAAGTTCTTCGCGGCTGAGCAAAGTCGCATAATTTTTGCCGCTGGTAATGGCTGTCGCCAACTGCTCATCTGGCGCGCCCGCAGCCAAATATTTGCGTAAGTTTTCCATCGTATGCATTCCTTCTTGTCGAAGGCTGTCTCGTGTGGCATCCGATAAATTCTCGTACCAGTCCATGTGGGTGAGTGTGCCACCACCGACTTGCATTCGCGTGTGTCCAAGCGCATTCTGGATAATGAGCTGCACTTCAAGCGGTTCAATTTCACCGGTCGATTCGGAATGTCGGAGGACATCGGCTTTACGAAAACGTCTGTGACCGCCCGGTGTCCGTCGGGACGGTAAATCACCATTATCCGCCCATATGCGGACGGTTGCGGGATGCACGCCCAACAGCTCTGCGGCATGACGTAAGCTAATCCATTCTGTGTCGTTCATGTGGCTGTTCGCTTTATCGGCTGTCGAAGTTTCATTCCAGTATAGTATAACATTTGTCTGCAAATGCTTTCAGCCTGAATCACCAAATGAATCAAAAATCCCGGATGAAAGAGCGTTACCCGGGATTTTTATTGCGACTGATGCGCGTTTATTTGTTATGACGGGCGAGCCGACAGAGTGACGGGGATAGTTATTTTCTGCCCATCACGCAGTACGGTTAGATTAATTGTTTGACCGGGTGAAGTGTAATTAGCCAGATAGGATACTAAGCCGCTCATATCCGTAATGATGATGTCGTCGACAGCGGTAATAATATCAGCGGAAGTTGGCACACTTTCACCATTGATTTCGGTTGGTCGTGAAGCGCTCTTAAGCCCGGCTTTATCCGCAGGGCCGTTTTTCTCGACACGGCTGACAACCACGCCGCGTGTATTATTTGGAATCTTCAACCCTTCGATCAACGCCAGATCAAGATTCGACGCGCCCTGAATACCCAAATAGCTGTAGTCAATCTTGCCGTCGCTGATCAAAATCTGTGACACACGCTTGACTAAATTACTGGGAATGGCAAATCCCACGCCCGAATTGCTGCGCGTTTCGCTCAAAATTTGGGAGTTCACACCGATGACTTCTCCCTGCAAATTCAGCAGCGGCCCACCGCTGTTGCCGGGGTTAATGGCTGCGTCGGTCTGAATAACTGAACCGACTGAATACTTGGTTTGTCCCGCGATGGTTCTGTCGAGCGCACTGATGATACCGGTCGTCAGAGTCCAGCGCTGGCTGAAAGGGCTGCCAATCGCTAAGGTGGTTTCCCCGATGAACAGCTTATCCGAGTCTCCAAAGGTCACAGGAGTTAGCCGGTCGGCTGGCAAATCAACTTTGATGACTGCCAAATCTGAATCAGGGTCTAGTCCGACGACCTCGCCTTTGACAATCGTACCGTCCAAAAAGTTCACTTCAATCTGGCTGGCATCCGCTACAACATGGTCGTTGGTGACGATGTTCCCCTGTGTATCGACGACGAAACCGGTGCCACTTGCGCCAAATTGTGAACCATCAGGTGATGTACCGGTCACATTTATGGAAACAACCGACGGGCTTACCCGATTGTAAATATCTGAAAAATAACGTTCGTTTTCGGTAACGGGTAGAGAAACAGGCATCGCAGTGGCTTGCTGCTTGGGTAGTAAATAAACCGAACTGGCCGAGGTGCTCATGACCGTCGTGCCGATAACAAAGCCAAATGCGACCAAAAATAGCGCTACAACAACGAATAACGCACGCTTTGGATATTTGCTGGGCATCATTTATTCTCCGTAGGCTGAAACATTACCAGAGTCACTTTATACAATACAACGAGAATAGCTTTCATCTATGAGAGATGGCTGAATTCAGAGTTAAGCCTCAATCAACAATCTTCAATGTTAGAGGTTTAAGCTGGACAATAGACATGCGGTCAATCACGGGTGAAGTAAGTGCGCAAAAGTTTTACTGCGGGCATGTGCTAGGAGAATATCAATGCATTCTTGTAGATTGATTTGCAGCCCCAACAAACTGCGCGGTAATTCTTTTTCGTTTTGGGCTTGTGCAATCGCTTCCGCAATGTGGTTCGCATAGCGCAAATATACTTTTTCGTCACCGTAAGTGGTTTCGATGCATACTGCCGCGCCGGCGCCAATGACATAAACATATGATGTCGCCTCGAGTTGTCTCCATTGCAGAAGAGCCGCCTCATTCTCCAATGTTTTACTTATCGCCTCCACCAGAGAATCATCCAGAAATTCGCGGAGGTGTATGCGTGAGTCCAGCAACATTGAAGCACTTACAAATTCGGTAAGAGCCGGCAATGCGCGGGCTGTAGTAACTTGACCGAGTGCATAGGCCGTTTGCTCCGCCGAAAGAAGTTGACTCCATTTGGCTGCGGTTTGGGCGGAGTAGACCAATAATGCGTCACAACCATTCAAGTGGACTTTATCCATAAATGGTTGAAATTCCATCCACGAACCGTGCGCCGATGGTTTAGTAATTTCGGTAAACCATAAGCGCGCCTGGAACAAACCCATCGGTCGAAACGACAAAATTACCTCCTGCATACTGATCCTTATTTGAATTGTATGCTCAGAAGGCGTGAGGAATTCTTAAGATCAATAAAAACGGAGAGCAGTTTGCTCCCCGTCTTAATGCTGTTCCAATTTATTCGCGCATTAGCCGAGCGTGGGGCAGTTATCAAACGGTGTGACTGTATCTGCCCGTACCCAACCTTTGATCTCGCTGCTGCCTTCGATGACGGCATAAATATAGTACCAGACGCGCCCATCATCCACACTGCGATCCTGCCGTAAGACATCAGCCGATGACCGGACGGGCAGGTTACCAATGAGAATGCCCTTAACACTCGCCTGCGCCCGAACATTGATACCTGCCTGACTGTTGTTGAAGATGCGGCATAAGACCGGAGGCGTATTAGTCACGGTCGGGGTCAATGTGATGGTGGGTGTCATGCTCGGTGTGAAAGTTGGCGTAATGGTTGGCGTATGAGTCGGCGTCGCGGTTTCTGTTGGTGTGAGTGACGGCGTTACGGTGAACGACGGTGTTATCGTTGGCGACGGTGTATACGTCCAAGTGGGTGTATAGGACGCGGTGGGCGTGAAACTTGCCGTTGAGGTCAACGTGGGAAGCGGCGTGTCACTTGGAAGGGGTGTGATGCTGGGTGTTGGCGTTACTGTTGGCGTGGAGGTCGGCGGCGGAAACAATACCGGTGACCAAACGCCGCGTGTTGCGAACAAGGTGACTAATCCGAAAATGATGATTCCGCCAATAATGCTGCCAATGCGAATAGAACTTCGCCGCCGCAGAGCTTTCAGGCTGTTTTCCGCACGTATAATTTCAGAACGCCGCCCAAGAACTCTAAAGGGTTCTTCATGCAGCGCGGAAATCCACGCTTCAGCCTCGCCGGTGTGACCTTCTTCTACCGCAAATTCGGCGCGTTCGATGTAGCGCGCCAGCAGGTCGCTGACCACGTTTCGGTAGCGTTCGTCCTGCGAATAATCGCGCAGGCCGGCTAACATTGACCGCGCTTGTGAGAGTTCGTTATCAAAGTTTTGGGCAATTAAGGCGGATGCCCGTTCAATAACCTGTTTCGCGCGCTGCATGTCGCTGGTCGTTCCACGAGTTTCTAATAACTGTGTGGAAAGCGCGCTGTCGCTAGGATCAAGTTTTGTGCCTAGTTCGAGGAGTTGGAGCGCTTCGTTGGTTAATGCTAAGCGTTCGTCCAAACGGTTTCCGTTTTGTGCGCGGCTTAACGCAACTTGTGCTTGATCGTTGAGCTGCGTTTTGATGCCGTTCAAACGGTTGTTGGCGTTCTGGGTAAGTTGTGCCAAGCGAGGACTGTCCGGCAAAATCTGGCGCACACGCATCAGAATGCTTAACACATTTTGAAGTTGGGCGACTTGCTCGGTCAATGGCCCGCTTAACATGCTCAATTGTACAGCGGCTTGGTCGGTATCCTGTTGCAACCGGCGCAAGGTTTCGATGCGTTCTTCGGCTTGTGGATCATTGGGTACAACACGTAAAGCGCCTTCATACTTACGAAGGGCTTCTGACCAGTTATCCGTTTTGATGAGTCGGTCACCATCCATCAAGAGTTCGCGTGCCAGCGCCAAATCTTGAATATCGAGCAGGGCTTGTTCAGCATCTTTCCAACTGAGTATGCCGCTGCGTTCGGCTAAATCACGGGCTTCGCGATAGAGTTTTTCGGCTTCATCATAATTGCCTGCGCGTACCAGCGAATTGGCACGATTGTAAGCGACACGTGCATCAAACGGAATGCGGTGGTCAGGCACAACGCCACGTATGAGATTGTCTTCGGCTTTTTGGCGATATTCCAATGCGGTCGGGTTACCCGGTTGGTGCGTCAGGATGCGATTTGCGAGATCAACTGTTTGTTGATAATCACCGGCATAATATGCTTGTGTGAGATCAGAGATAAGTTCATCAACATCAACTGTGTTGTATCCGTTTCCGGCTCGTCCGGGCATTCGCCGCGCCGATGTGTCCTGATATATTTCTTCTTCGGGAGCAGGATAGCCGGATGAAGTTGGATAGGAACGGGGTGGGGCGGCAGGCTCGACTGCGGTGGGTATGGCAGGCGCTAAAGCTGTTGCGCCGGATGTGGTTGGACGCTTCACACCATAACGGGCATATAAATCATTTACGCGCTGCATGGCCTGCTGGCTGCGAGCAGCGGATTCTTGTAATAAGGCAATAACGTCTGCATCTTGGGGATTTAGAGCCAGCGCCTCGGCCAAAATATCAATGGCTTCGTCTACATCGTCGTCATCACCCGCAATTTCGATTCGGATACGCGCACGACGTATTAACCCACGAACAGTGGCGGCTGTTGGAGAAGTCGGGCTGCTCAAACGCGCTAATTCCCCGAATAAGGCTTGAGCGGCTGCTTCGTAAGGCGTATTTTTTGCATCAGTTAGCAGAGTACGTGCAGTTCGCTCGAGTTGGGTATTGTCGTTGTTTTCGCCGGCTTGCGCAGCATTTTGAATTTGCTGACGAAGATCATCCAGCCGTTCTTGTAAATTACTTCCCATTCGACCTTCTTCCTGATTCATTACTATTGAAAGTTACCCTATTTAAGATTTGGGAGCAAGGGAAATATTTTTCATGTGTTTGACAAAGCGGTATGTGTTAAAATAGGGATTAGGGAGAAATGGAAATAAAGATGACCTTTCCTATTCGAATTGTTCCACGCTATCGATTGCTGTTACGTTATGACATTCGCAGTGAGGCGATGGATTCATACTATGAGTTCGTTATGAACGAATTTATACCCGCGCTCCAAAGTATGGGATTGTATATGGCCGGTGTCTGGCATACTGCTTACGGTAACTACCCTAACCGGCAGGTCGAGTTTATTGGAGACAACCGCGAGATATTCCGGGAAGTTTTGCAAAGCGAACGTTGGGAAATCCTCGAATCGAAATTACAGTCATTTACATTACACTACGAGCGCAAACTTGTTCGTTATCGCCAAGACCGTTTCCAATTTTGAGCCTGAACAGGTTTTCGGTTTAGTATTAAGGCCGTTTTATGGATCATCTAGCTCTAATTGTGGATGACGATCCACATACATTAATGCTGTGGAACGCTGTGCTTAAACCTTCTGGTATTGAGGTTATTCAGGCTGGCGATGGTTCCCAAGCTTTGAGCATTTTAGAGCAGCGAACCCCTACTATCCTCCTGCTTGACATGCTTATGCCCTATGTTAGCGGACAAGATGTATTAAATTTTGTGGCCCAGACGCCACGACTGAATGATATGTATGTGGTTATCATCAGCGCGCATCGCCAGCCGGAATCTGCGCAGCTTTCCCGTGCAAACGCGGTGCTGCTGAAACCTATTCGCCCCGTAGAAATCCGCGATTTGATTCAACAGGCTATTTCTCGTCCAACTTAATGTTTTGGTTATTGGCTGCTAAATATGAATAGTGTCTGAATTTGCCATGAGGAGCGCAATACTGATGGCGTTTAGTGTTGTCGCTAGACTTAAATCATGTAGAATCAAGGTTTAGGATATTCATAATGGCTAGTGAGAACTTTTGATGGCTTTTGATTTTGAAGCGCTCGTCGGACATTTATATGTGGTGGGTGGTCGGTCTCTGGCGACCCAGCCACCGGGAATGTTGGTGGAAGTTGCGCCGAAGAAAGCTGCCCGGGGGCGCGAACTGGATACGATTTTTATTCTGGTCACGCCTTCCGGAGATGTAACAGCCCCCGCAGCATTTTATGACCAGATGGCTAATCTGGCGGCAGAACGTTACTTTAATAGTACGGGCAGTGTTACTGCTGGCCTGCGCAGCGTTTTCAATTCACTCAATCAAGATTTGGTCGATCATAACGGTGAAGGCAAGCGCCATTATGAGGCAAATCTGGTCTGTGGCGTATTAAAAGACAACGAACTTTTTCTCGCCCGTGTTGGAGCAGGAATCGCGCTTTATCGTCATATGGGCGAAATGAATCCATTTCCAACCGATTTTACGAGTGATGAGGCGCTTTATCGACCGCCTTTGGGTGTTCAGCCCGTACCTGACATCAGAATGACGCGTTACGGCGTGATGCAGGGCAGCCGCTTGGTGCTGTCTGACTCGCGGCTGGCGGATTTGGACATGGGGCGGATGACAGCCGCTTTGTGTACCAATGAGATCGCGGACGTGTTGGTGGGTTATAAAGAACTTGTTTCAACACAAATGACCATGATGGCAATTGAGTTTGTGCCGCCCGAAACGCCGTCGCCTGCCTCTGTAAAAGATGAACGTTCGTCTTCCCGTGCGCCTTCCGCGAGTACAACTCAGTCTGCTAGTGCGACATCCAGCGCAGCCGAAGGGCAGTCAACTCCCGAAACATCGGAGCCAGCGAGCCGGCGTGTTGACGGCGTATTTGTGGCGCAGCTCAAAGCGATAGCCGCCGGTATTGTTTTATTTTTCGCCCGCATCTTAGCCAGCATTAACCGCATCCTTGACCGTATCTTCCCGCCTCCACCGGAAGGCAAGCGAGGTTGGTTCCGTACATCAACAGCTATCGCGATTAGTATCTTAATTCCGGTTGCGATTGTTGTGTTGGTGGCTGGTTTGGGATTAGCGAGTACAGGCATTACCGAATTTGAAACGTGTGTGGGCGACGCAAGCAAGACAGCGAATGTGGCACGTAGCATCAATTCAACTGATCGGGCAGGTACATTGGCGGCGTGGAACGCGGTTGTGAGCAAGGTCGGAGAGTGTGACAAACTGCATCCGAATGACCCGACCATGATTTCGTTGATTCGAGAAGCCCAAAGTGTAAAAGATGCGCTGTTCCAGATCGAGCGCCGTCATGTGGTGGCGCTGAAGTCCTTTCAAAACGCCAACCTGACCCGCGCGGTATTGCAGGGGCAGGATTTATACGTTCTGGACTCGCAAAATCAACTGGTGCAGCGTATTGCCCTTAAGACCAACGATGATGGTACGGTTGAGGCCGCTTCCAGCGAACCGATGACCGCCATGCGGCGCGGCGCGGTGATCGGGCAGTACCGCGTATCCGATTTGATTGATATTGTTTGGTCGGATGATACGACGCAGATTACCGCGCTCGACAAAGATGGTTTGCTTATACAATGTTCCCCGCGTTTTCGTCAGGACTGCGAGGTACAAAAACTGCTTCGCAGCGAAAGTTGGGTGAGTCCGCTCAAGATGGAGTTGTGGGAAGGGCGGCTGTATCTGCTTGACCCCGGCGCAAACCAGATTTGGCGCTATGACAGCACTGGAGGGAGTTTCGCCAGTTCGCCGATTGAATATTTCGCGGGTGACGTGCGTCCTCAAATTCAGAACGCGGTAGGTTTCGGGATTTATTCGAGCGGGACAACCGGCGGGTCGATATTCATTTTGACTGCTGATGGGCAGACCACAAAATGGCTCGGTGGTAAACAGACACCATTCGTTTATGCGGGTTTTCCGGATGGGCAGCAGCTTGCAGGCGCAGACTCATTTTATTTGAACCCTGACCCAATCGGACAAGGCTTGTTTATTACCCAACGTTCAAGCCGCACGATTTTTGAAACATCACTTTCAGGTACATGGTTCGGTAGTTATCAAGTTTATGAAGAGGATAAATTCGCGTCGTTGAACGGCGTGGTGGCCGACGCTAATCTGCAAATTGTTTATGTGCTGTCGGGAAATTCGGTGTTCGTTCTGGATACCAAGCGTCCCGCGCAGTAGGGTAAGCGTAGGCTACACTTGCGAATGACTTGCGCTATAATGCCGTGAGTTTTGGTATTGTGGAGCAAGTGGTTTTATGCGTATTCCTGCTTGGTTGTTCATTATTGGTGTGGTCCTTTTGATGGGACTGACAGCCATTTTGTCATTGGTTGCATTTAGTGTTGCCCGACAGGTCGCGATTGATGTTGGCAATAATACTGGCCCGTCATCTTTCGGTGTAAACGTTGCGGATTTGCCCACGCCGACGCGTGTACCGGTTCAATCCCTTTCAACGCCGATTGCGACGATCAGCGGTGCAGGTGTAGGCACTGAAGCGACAGCCGTTTCCACAGCCGTTGCACCGGTTGCGACGGCTACTTTAGACCTTGCACCGGAATGGACAGATACAAAACGTATCAACATTTTGCTATTGGGCATTGACCAGCGCAGCGCGCTTAACGACCCCGGCCCATTCCGTACCGATACCATGATGATTGTGAGTATTGATCCGGTACGCAAGACGGCTGGTATCCTCTCGATTCCGCGTGACCTGTGGGTGAGCATCCCCGGATTTAAACAAGAACGTATCAATAACGCTAACTTTTTGGGCGATGCAAATGGCTATCCCGGTGGCGGGCCAGCGCTGGCAGCCGAAACGGTACACCAAGTATTCGGTATCCCGATTGATAAATATTTGCTGATCAATTTTGATGTGTTCACGAAGGTCGTGAGTACACTTGCACCGGATGGGGTACAGGTTTGCCCGAACGAGGCGATCCATGACACCAGTTATCCTGATTCCGGTAACGGATTTATCACGGTTGATTTTCCGGCAGGATGCCAAATTTTGGACGCGGAAAAGCTGCTGCAATATGCGCGTACCCGACACGGGGCGACCGATTTTGACCGCGCGGGACGGCAGCAGGAAGTGATGCGGGCGGTTCGGGATAAAGTATTGAGCGTGGGTGGCATATCCCAGTTTGTGGTACAAGCGCCCAAACTCTACAGTGATTTAACCGGCGGGTTTAAGACGAATCTTTCGCTCGACGAAATTCTGGGTCTGGGTTCGTTGGTGATGCAAATCCCGAAAGAGAATTTCCATTTTGGGGTGATGAATTACCTGTATGTTGACCAAGCGAAAACCACGACTGGTGATGATGTTCTCATCCTAAAAACGAGCGCGGTACGTCCGTTGTTGCAGCAGGTGTTTAACCCTGAAGTGAGTACGTCACTTTCTGACTTGCGGTCACGGGCGGAGGCTGAGAAAGCCAGTATCGTGGTACTGAACAACACCGATCAAGCTGGATTAGCCGGCAAGGTGCGCGATTGGCTGACCGGCAAGCAGGTTTCGGTGACTGAGGTGGGCAATACACCCGCAGCGACCAATACTAATACCATCATTCGTGTTTACACGGGTAAGGTGTGGACGGGCAAGTATCTGGCGGCCTTGCTGGGTTTATCCGAAGACCGGATTCAACCGGGCGGTGATGGGTTGACGAGCAAGGATGTGTCGATTGTGGTCGGGCCGGATATTGTTCCGATATTAAGCAGTCCATAAAGTCACCAGTCGTTAGTCTCCAGTTTCCAGCTTAGAAGCGAAATCTGCACAAGATTCGCAAGTAGTGCAGATTTCGCAGATTTTCCGCTGAAATGACTGGCGGGAACACGGGAGCAAGACGCTGAATTGACATTTTGGGTCGGCGGGACGCTCGGCAGATGGCGCTGAAATGACACGCGTGCAGCGGATAGCTCCCGCAATGCCACCGCTGTGCAGTTTGTGCATTACCTTTGGTGGGAACAAGCGAGTAATTCGCTGAAAGTACAAAGGCAAATGCATTTTTAACGCACAGGCACAATGACCCAAAGACACAGAGAAAGCAAATATAAAGTAATTATCACCTCAGTGTAGAACAAAAATACTAAATTTGTCAATTGAAATACGGTTTGAACATGGTATGTACAGGCAAATTAAAAGGCGCGTCCTTAACTGTAGGACGCGCCTTTTAGATTTAGATTGGGATGCCGAATTAACGGCGGCGACCGAATAAGCGCAGCAGGAACAGGAACAAGTTGACGAAGTCCAGATAGAGGGTGAGCGCACCCATGATGCTGAGCTTGGAGACAAGGCTGCCATCTTCGTTGATGGTGGGATCAGCGGCCAGTTGCTTGATCTTCTGGGTATCATAAGCGGTGAGGACGGTGAAGATTAAGACACCCGCCATGCTGATGATGAGGTCCAAACCGGAACTGCGCAGGAAGATGTTGACGACCATCGCAATCACCAGACCGATGAGCGCCATCATGAAATAGGTGCGGTACTGTGACAGGTCAAGCTCGGTGGTGTAGCCAAGCACCGTCATCGCGGCGAAGGTTCCGGCTGCCGAGAAGAAGGCTAAGCTAATTGTGCCGAGCGGGTAAATCAAGAAGATGATGGATAGGGTGAGGCCGTTAAGGAAAGCATAGCCCACGAACAAAACAGCCGCTAAAGTGGGTGAAATCCTCCGCAGGGCGAAACTGAGCGCCATGACCAAGACGAGTTCGCCGATGATCGCACCAAACATGACGCCCGGATTATAAAGGATATTCGTGAGCGACGGTGTACTGCTTACTGCAACCGCGACGACACCGGAGATGAGCAAGCCGAGTGTCATCCACATGTAGACCAACCGCATTAAAGGGCGGATTTCGACGCGCAAAGCCCCCAGTGGCGCTTGATTACGCGGGTTATCTGAACCGAAGAAGCCAGACATGACTGCCTCCAATTAAGTACAATTACTATCTTGCTAATGATACTCCGATTTGTAGAAAAATACCCCTATTTATTAGGGATTTCTCACCAGCCCCATGTTCCCGCGCCACCTTTGAAGGGGCCGACGATGTCTTTGGTGATCCAACCGCCGTAAAAATCACCTTCTTGGGCTTGAACAATTTCATCATTGACGGTGCAGGTATCCATTTTACTGGGATAGAAAGCGATATAGTTCTTGAGGGCTTCGTAACCCGCTGCCGGTTGACGGTAGCTCCACGCGGCATTTTCGGCAGTGCGACCGTTAAGCCGGATTGTCCAATAACTGGCAGCCCCTTTGAACTCGCAGAAGGTGGTACGGTTGGTGGTGGACAAGAATTCCATGCGGATGTCGGCGGGCGGGATGTAATAAACGGGGGGATGGCTGGTTTCCAAGACGCGAATGGCGCGGGTGGTATCCGCAATTGTTTCGCCATTGAACACGATGGTGATGTGCTTATTGGTGGGTTCGACGCGCGGTGGACGCGGGTAATCCCAAACGGATTCTTGTCCTTCTAGTGGCTGCTGACGTTGAATTTGGGAGGACATAATGATAAAACCCTTATCTCTAGAATACGTTCGTTCTCCATTTAGAGAGTGGAGAATAATACATTTTAATGAGTAATTGATATACAGCAAGACTTCAGCGAAGTAATTCTCAAATTGGTTTAACCGTCGATATTGCATTAAATTATGCAGCGCGTGGTTCATATAACGATTGGCATTTCAAACATTATCAAACATTTTCCCGACAAGACTCCATCTGTGTGCCTAGTGACGGTCAAACACTTCCTACTTTATAGTGAGATCGTGACTAAACCACTATTTGGAGAGAATCATGTTCGAGTTAGATCATATGATGGATGGTAAAGGCAGCCGCAGCCATATTGACGAAATTGCCAAAGAAGTGAAGTTGGACAAGTTGGCTCATGATGCGGAAGTTGATGAACGGCACGAGAAGCGTGAAGTCAAGCAGCAAGGGTTGTTCGCTTCGGCAGTGCTCATGCTGACCCGCTGGGGCTAAGCGTGAACATCATCCACAAACCCAAACGCCCGATGCTTGGTTAGCTCCGACATCGGGCATTTTCTTTTATATGGGTTTTTCGACTTCATTTTCTGCCAGCAATTCCGCCACGACCGCCGTTAGTTCCCGCTTCAGACCCCGTTCCCAAACAGTTGCAAAATCCTCAGGTGTTAACTTCGTTTCGAGTTCGTCCAGCAAGGACTGAACGCCATCATCAGTTAGTTGAAACAATGCCCGTTCTTTGTGAACGGTCGCCAAAATCTCTACGGCTCGTTCGGGTTGATTTTGAGCCGCAAATATTTCAGCCACATAGGCCAGCGGATAGGACGCACGCCACTGATAGCCTGCATCACCAAAGACTTGAAGTGCCTTCATTAAATGGCGGTAGGCAATCGGATAATTGTGTGTTGAGAGGGCAATCCGTGCTTGGCGGGTATGGTTAGCCGCAACACCGTATAAATGGCGGAAGGTTTCGGAGTGAATGAGCGCTTTTTCGAACCACTGCTGGGCTTCGGCATAATCCGCTTGATCGGTTTTGATGCGGCCTAACAAGGCAAATGCCAAACCGATTCCCCAACGATTGCCGACGGCTTCCAGAATCGCCAAGCCTTCCTCGGCATATTGAAGGGCTGCCGGAAGATCATTATTGACGATGCTTGCCCAACCCAAGCCCAGCAGGAAATGACCTTCCCAACTTTTATCCCCAATCGAACGGGCGATGTTCAGCCCTTCTTGAGCCGTTTCGAGCGCGATTTGCGGTTGGTCGAGGAAACCAGCTAATTTTTGCCGTCCATAAAGGGCTGCTGCGAGGTCAAGTGGACTGTTGTGCTGGCGCAAGATGAAAATAGCGTCGTCACAGGTTGAAGCGGCTCTTTCGGCGAAGCCAATGTCATTATAAAACCAGCCGAGGCGAGCGAGTATGCGACCGATGGCGAGTTCTGATTCGGCAGAGGGCTGCTCAAGTTGTAAAGCATCAAGGGCTTCTTCGAGCAACTCAACCGCTTTTTGCCCGCGTGAACGGACATCACAATAGAACCAAAAGCTGTGCAAGAACTTGGGCAAATGATCCCACTGTTGATGGTTGACCATAAAATGCCAAGCCGCCCGCACGTTTTTGAAGTCCGGGTCAATCAGTTCCAAGGCTTCGAGCTGACGGTTGGTGTGAATGTCGCGGCTGCGCTGCGCCATGAATTCAGCGAAGAAAGCGGCATGACGGGCTTGAATTTCGGACTGTTCGCCGGATGCGGCTAATTTTTCAGCACTGAACTGGCGCAGTAAGTCGTGGATGTCGTGGCGACCTTCGGGTGACACTTGGACGAGCGCCTTATTGGCGAGCTTGCGCAGATTACGCATATCGGCATCGGCCACTGCCTGTGCGGCTTCGACAGTAAACCCGCCGCGAAAGACCGCTAGGCGCATTAAGGCGCATTGTTCGCCATCGGTTAGCCGGTTCCATGTCAGGTCAAAGGTGGCGCGAATACTGCGGTGACGTTCGGGTATATCGCGCATTTCGGTTTCGAGAATGTCGATGCCCTGTTTAATTTCGGCGGCAATTTGTGCCAATGACAGCACATCAATCCAACCAGCGGCTAAGACCAGCGCTAAGGGCATCCCTTCGGTCAGGCGGCAGATACGCGCGAGATAAGTGAGATCATCCGGCAGCAGCGCAAAATCCGAACGAACACGGTGGGCGCTCTGCATGAACAGTTTTACCGCGTCGTACTCTAATGCATCTTGAGGCGTTTCCCATTCGGGGAAATCTAAACCGGACATGGCGTAGATGATCTCGCCGCTGAGATTGAGTTTTTCGCGGGACGTGACCAGCAGTTTTACGTTTAATGCCGATTGCACAATATCGGCGACTAAAGGCGCTCCGTCCAGAAGATGCTCGAAATTATCGAGTACCAGCAGCATCGAACGCTCGTGCAAAAAGTTGATGAGCTGCTTTGCAGGTAAGTCCTCGCCATAGAAACTGAAACCGATGTTTTCGGCGATGGAGGTAACAAGGTCACTGGTTCTATTTACGGATGCCAATGGTACAAAGATCACACCATCGGCATAATGTCCGATTTGTTGACGGGCGGCTTCCAGCGCTAAGCGCGTTTTGCCCATTCCGCCGGGCGCAAGGATGGTGATGAGGCGCGTATCGTGGTCACGAAGTAAGGCCGTAAGTTCGACGAGTTCATGTTCGCGCCCGACAAAGGGAGTCGATTGCGCAGGGAGATTGTGTTTTCCACTGATTGGCTGCGCTTCCTGTTTGGCATCTAATAAGCCAAGCGCTTGCATCCGGTCAGCGGCTTCTTGACGATTGCTGACACCCAGTTTGCGGTAGATTTGCGAGTTATACCAGCGCACCGTTTTCTCGGCGAGATAGAGCTTGTTGGCAATTTGCTGGTTCGAAAGACCATCCACTAGACACAGTAGAATCTCGCGCTCACGCTGAGTCAGCGGCTCCGATAAGTCAGGCTGTGAGCCGGATGGCGCGGGAGTCATGCCTTATCCTTTATCAACTTATCTCGGTGGATAAAGATGATTATACCTAATCTCAAGATTTCTTAGATATTTAAGCTGACAGACTTGGTTATTTGATTCGCCGGAACAGGTAGACATCCGCCATTTTGCGAAATTTAAAGCCGCGCATGTGCCTCATGACCCATTCACGGGTGAGTTCGGTATTGGCTTTGGTCACAAAATAGGTGTCCATATATAGGGTGGACAAGGTGTATTTGCCTTCGGTCTGGTTGCCGTACTCAATAAACTGCAAGTCCTCATCGAGTGAGGCCATGGTTGCATCACCGTGACTATCGTTGACGAGTAGGATTCCGCCGACTTTCAAATAGCGCTTGCAATGCAGCGATACAAATCCGGCGTAAAGCGAGATGAGCAGGTCAAAACTTTCGTCGGGTTCGTCGATACCGGTTTGGTAATCAACAGCGTGGAATTTAATGGATGCGGGTTCGGGGTAGTGTTTGCGCTTGGCGACAAAATCATAGTTGGCTGGTTTGTCGAAGAACTGTTTGGCTTCGGGATCGTTATCCACATACACGACTTCTGGATAGACGAAGGACGGTGTGATGTGGACGAAGCTGCCGGGATACAGCACGCGTTTCCCGCCATATTTTTGCTCAAGCTGGCGGAATAAATTCAAGCGCTCAAACTTGCGGTCGATGTAGTAGTGATTATAGAGCTTTGCAGGAAGGACTTTAGCCATTGTTTGTGATCCGGGTAAACCGCCAAGAACGCCAAGTCATTTTTAATGCAAGGACGCAAAGACGCAAGGGCGCAAAGCGTTACCTTAAATTATTCGATGATTTTATAAGCGACCATCAGGGAGGCGGCCTGATTTTAGGGAGGTGACTTGCTCAGTAGTAAAGGGCGGGTCAAATAAATCGGATGTTTCTTGGTAGCAGCGAAACAAGTCTATGATGAAGTGCAGCCGCTGCGGTAACTGCGACCAATCAACTGTGCCGGAGTCGTGGGTGCTGTCGGGTGTCGGGTCAATTTGAGTGAGCAGCGTTTGTAAGTCGGCAAATGAGATATGCCGCAGCGATTCGGGAAATTCTGCGGGTACGTCTTGACCTAAATGCAGGATCACATCATGTGGCAGGCCTAAGGTCATCATATATCTGGTGATGACTAAGCGGGCGAGGCGGCGGGCTTGGTTGAGTAAATCGTCAATCACTCCATCAAATGGACTGGGACGATTAATCAGCCGTAAGAAAAATAGACGCAAACGAGCGAGCCATCCACGAAAGGGAAACAGTGCTTTGATGAAGCGTGTACGAAACTGACGCGCATCAATGAAGGCGGCGTTCATGGCTTCAGCGATTTCGGGCTGGAGGCGTGTTTGTTCATGAAAACCAATCAGGATGTTGGCAAGTAGTAAGAGTTGGGCGCGGGTTGAAACATCCCTTTCAAAAAAGGCACGGTAATAATAAGTGAAGGCTTGCGCGAGATACTGCTGACCATCGGGTGGATCGCCGGGGCGCAGACCTTTGCAGAACTCCGTGATTTTGGCTGAATCGAAGTTGTTGTCATTCAGACAAGTTGCAAAGAAACGGGCGAACTCACGTCCGATTTCGGCATAGACCTTCCGGTTGCCCCGCGCGACGGCATCACTGGCACGGTCAAGAGCCGCCAGCGGATTGAGTACATCAGCTACCGTTTCTTGGATTTCATCACCTGAATGTTTGGAGCCGAAAGCCTGTGCAGCAGCCACAATATCCGAGTCGGTCTGAGCCGAAACGATTGAGCGGCGAATGTCATCTAGCAGTCGCGCGAAATCTTCTTTGCGAATGGTTTGCCCGGCCTGTTTGGATGCCCAAGTAGCGAAGGTACACCAATTGGCGCAGATGCCCGTCCGTGAAGTCATGACCAATGCTAATTCGTGATAGCTTTGGGTAATTTGCAGGTTGCGGATAACTGGATCAACCAGCGCAGCTATTTGATCGACTTCAGTAACGGTCGGTGAACTGCTCATAGACGGTTTCTGATTTACGCGCTCTGAATAATGCCGTTCATGCTGGCAATGTCATCAAACACATCAAGCGTTTGTTGGCGCAATCGTTGAGCCTCTTTTTGATCAAACAAATTCCAGCCATCGCTGTCGACCAGCATCATGGCCTTCAAAATGGGGAAGAGGCCAGCATCGATATACCGCTGGATTTCTGGTGAGGTTAAGGGCGACAGTGTTGGATAACCGGGGTCGTTGTTGATCGACATATGGAATAAAACCGCTTTGATGATTATCGCTGCGTCGGAGTGCTGACCATAGAGATTATCAATGCCAGCGATAATGTCAGGAAGTTTGGTGTTGTCTTGAATCTGTTCATTGTGGATGGCATCAAAAGCACTGGCGTTTTCAGTGAGTGTTTTCCAATCCGAAATATGAGCGGCGAAATCAGAGCGGGCGGGAAAACCGATGAGAGCCAGTGCCGCACCCGTCACAGCCGCCGAACGAAAGCCGTGTGTGTAGTCATGTTCGCCTTTTCGGGCTTTTTTGGCAACGTCATGAAAAATGACTGTCCACTCCATCAGGTATTTGTGATAAGCGGAGGCCGCTTGATATTCGGGCAGCAAGAACAGCGCGACCAACACACTGGTCACATGAATGAGTGTTTGTTGGTCAAGGTAGGATGACATGTGTATCCAACCGGGAACCACTGCGTCAATCTTGGTCATCATGCCAGAGGTGTAAAAGACCTGCACATTCTGCTTAAAGGCATCCCAATTGGTCAGTGAACCCTTTTGATGGTCGTTGGCTAACTGCTTGGTAAAACGCATTAGTTCCGGTAAATAAGTCTCTAAATGTGGCGCTGTCATTCTTCCCCCTTAATGACGGCTGTCAGTGATCAGAAAAATTTTATGAAACTAAACTACAGGCTTCACGTATCCGCCTGTGCCACGCTGCAAGCCTGCGACTTGGGCGAGTGTATCCAAATAGGGCAGCATATTTTTGCCCGGACATAGACTTTCCGGATTAAATTCACCGTGTGCCGCAAGATGAGTCAGTGTATAAGCGGCTGATAGCCAATTGACCACCTGCTGCAAGACGGTTAACTGGATTGCCAGCGGCGAGTCGATTTCAAAGTTGCCCATGACGCACACACCAATCGTGCCAGTATTATAACCTGCTACTGATGCGCCGCGCACGTGAATGTCTCGCCCTTCGTAGACGATGCCGTTTTTATCAATCACGTAGTGATAACCCACATCCGCCCAATGGTTGGTATCCATATGCAAATCTTGGACGCTGCTCATGGTTTCATTGGTATCCAACGGAATGGCGCTGTGATGAATGGCAACCGTGCTATAAGCCTCTGCCAGATCGCCGGGATAGACATACCAAGCTTTATCGATGGCTGTATTGGCAAAACCAAATTCATTGGATGCTTCATGATTCGGCGGTCGCGCGCCCCATTGATCGCGGCTGATAATGGTGAGTGTTGGCGTGGGAGATGGGGCTGGTGTGGGTTCGATTACTACCACAATCGGGTTTGGTCGGCCTGTGAGCCAAGTGATGACTGCGCCGACGGCAGCCGCCAAGCTGGTAATAAGTAGAGCAAGAATTCGACGGCGAGAAATTGGACGTGACAATGTGGGTTGATGATCTCCATAGAGGGCATGTCAACACCATGCCCGTACACATTATTGGCTGAGACTCGCCAGCATATCAACAGTACCTTTAACTGTTTGGGCGTTTTGTTCTTCGCGGCTGATGGTTGCCGGATTATCACCGGGTTGCACGCCATACCAGCCGAAACCACTGTGATCACCACCATCAATAGCGATAAACGGTGTATTCGCGGGCAGGAGTTTTGCGCCATCCAGAACCTTATCTTGTTTGGCGACACCATCACTTGTGCCGTAAATCGACACGACTTTAATTGGCGCTTTGGATAAATCGACCGCCGGATAAGATGCCCAGAATGCCAAACCTTGTACTTTGGTGCTGCCCGCGACATATTGTGCTGCCATTGAACCACCGAGCGAATGCCCCGCGATTCCCCAATGTTGAATATCAGGATAGGCCTTGATGACTTCATCGGCTTTATTCACGCCGAAAATGGCTAAATATAGGGGCATGGGTGTGATGACGGTTAGATAACCTTCTCTCGCAACGGTGTGCATTTGAGGGGCATAGGCACGGGGATCAACTTTGCCGCCGGGGTAAAAGATAAGTCCGGTAGTGGGTTTTGCGGTCGTCGGGGTAAAAATATACCAGCCATTTGTTTCACTAACCTGTACCTGTGCATCGGATTGCAACGCAGCGAGAGCTTCGGGCATCGGTTGGAGTGCATCATTCGCCCAAATGACAAATCCAAAGACTAGCGCGAGAAGGGCGACTATGAGGAAAAGGAGGATTCGCTTCCAGTTCAAAAACTTACGCATGACAAAACTTCTTTACAACGAAAGTGGTTAAATGTGGCGATTTTATACCACAAATCCTGTTAGAGAATGCTACTTACTTAATAGTTGTTCATTTTTTGAGATAGCCATTTTCACGATACCAGCGATAGGTATCTTGTAGGCTGGTGAGCATATCGATTTGCGGCTCGCCGAGTTCCGCCCACGCTTTGCTGCCATCAAAATGAATATTCTTCGCACCGAGTCGCGTTTGGTCACCGTTAATAGGGGTGTTGATGCCGAAGCGCCGCAGAAAATCAATGATGTTGGCGGCAATCGGCAGCACAAAAGCCGGAGCGCTGATAAAAGGACGTTTTACGCCCACGACGTCGGCAATCATGCCCATCCACTCACGCTGGGTGTAGTTGGCTGCATTGAGGATGTAGCGTTCGCCGCTGCGTCCATATTGGGCTGCGGCAAGGTGCATCCGCGCCACATCCCGCACATCAATGACCGCGATGCCACCGGGCGGAACCGGAACAAGGCCACCAAGCTGCTTGATCTGAACAATGTAACTGCCGGAGATCATATTGAGATCACCCGGACCCATGACAATCACCGGATTTACGGTGACGACATCTTGCCCATCAGAGGCTGCTTCCTCTACAACTCGTTCTGCCAGCACCTTGCTGTACCCGTAAGGGAAATGTTCCGGCGAAAGATTGAAGTTGACACGCTCGTTACTCGGCTGACCATCGCTGCGGAGGCCGACTGCACCTGCGCTGCTGGTGAAAACGACCCGTTTTACTCCAGCGTTACGTGCAGCATTGAGGACACGGCGTGTGCCTTCGACATTGGCTTCGAACATTTTGGAATGGTCGGCGCGCCAGTAATCGGCAACGGCGGCCACATGAAACACCCAATCACAGCCTTCTGATGCGGCTTCTAAAGCCGGTTCGTCGAGAATATCACCAAGCGCGGATTCGTAGTCGAGGCCGGTGAGTGCATCTAGTTTGGATGAGGCGCGATGCAGTACACGGGCGCTGTGTCCTGCCTCGCCTAATGCGCGGACGATATGTGACCCCACAAAACCCGTTCCGCCTGTTACCAATGCCTTCACGCTGCGTTCTCCGATGATTAAAGTTTGAGGTTCATGTCGAGTAAAACTTGTGGACTGCCGCTGGCAATCATGGTCAGACTCTCGTGCATATACATAAGGCTGGCAGCGGGATTGGCTTTTTCGGCAAGCTGCGGTGGTAGCAGTTTACCTTTGGCTTCCACGATGATTAGCGGGGCATAATCCGGTAAATTGGCTAAGGCACGGGCTTTCGCTGCGGCTGCTTTCAGATCACCAAGTTCATCCACAAGGCCGTTGGCTTTGGCTTGCATACCTGTCCAGACACGACCGCCGGCAATCGCATCCACTGCCTCATAGGACATATGGCGGCTGGCGCTGACGAGTTCGACAAAGTGCTTGTAAATATGTTCAATAGTTTGATGCATACGAACACGCTGGCTGTCCGTAAACGGCGCGAAATCCGTCATCATGCCGGCGTTCGCACCGCGCGTAATTTCGACTCTATGAGCATGAAGTTTCTCGTAGAGGCCGTTGGTCACAGGCTTGGCGCTAATCACACCGATTGATCCGGTAATCGTTCCCGGTTGGGCGACAATCCATTGGGTTGGTGTGGTGATGTAATAACCGCCGGAGGCCGCGACACTGTCCATATAGGTGATGACTGGCCGTTTCTTGGCGAGTTCCGCTAAGGCCGAGTGCATGGCTTCGCCTGCGATGACCGCGCCACCCACACTGTTAATGTAGAGGATGACGGCAGCGGCTTGTTCATCTTCCATGATATGTCGTATTTGCTGTACGACTGTCATGTCACCAACCCGTTCGCCACCGATGAACGGGACAGGAATATCAATCGGCGGCTTGGCACTTTTGCCCGGTATCATCATGCCGCTGACATTGATGAGGGCGACATATTTATCACTGGATTGTATCCATTTTTTGAGCAGTCTTTTGTTGGCTTTGTGCCACGTTAGGATGTGCTCACTGTTTAGGCGGCGGTAAAGCGCTTCCTCAGTTTCAACCGCATCAACATATCCCGCAGCCAGCGCTTCAGTATCCAAGTAAGGTGCACTGTCAATCATGGCTTTGACGGCTTCTACTGAACACTTGCGTCCTTCCGCGATGCCTTTAACGATCATATCAAACTGCGAGTCGAGCAGCCAATCCAACTGCGCTTTGCCTTCCGCTGACATTTCGCTGCGGCTTAACTGGTCATATGCGCCCTTGAAAGGGGAGATTGCAATACTATCCAGTTTAACGCCGACTAAATCCAACGCATCTTTGAGGAAGGTGGCTTCGGCGCGTAATCCGATGGTTTCAACTTCGCCGGTGGGCTGCAAAACAATTTCGTCACCAGCACTCGCAATATAATAAACAGCGTTGCTATAGGATTGGGCATAGCAAATCACCCGTTTGCCTTTGGCGCGTAGGCGTAGAATGCTGTTTCGCAAGGTTTGCAGGTTAGCTAATGGCAAGGCAAAGCCGCGTATGGTAAGAATGACTCCTTTTGGGCGTGGATCATCACCAATTCTTTCAAAGATACGGTCGATTTCGGTTAAGCTCATCGGCGATGGGCCAAGTGCCTTGCTGAGCGCCCAATGGCGGGATTCAGGAAGCGTGGGCATTTCCTGTGGCAGTTCGATTGAAATGTAATCGATTTTGCTGCGTTTTCGCAGACTATTACGCAGGTTGAACACCCCCCAGCGGATAACCTTTAAGGGGTTGAGGGATGACAAGCGTTTGAATACAGGTTTCATTATTTTCATAGGTATTACATCTTTGAAATCTAAATGCCTCTATGATCAGACCCATATTATGATGAATAAGGTAGAGATAGCAATCTAGAGTTATATCAATAGCAGTTCGGTACTAAGGTTGACTCGCTAGAGCAATCACAGAATTATATGGTTGTTAGGTTTGGAGTATTGAAGTCCTTGGTTAGTCCACAAACGCATCGCAGTTTAGCACTTTATGCCCATAAAATTTGGCATCTGCTAACGACGCCATCTACCATATTACAAAACCCGACGCAGCGTCGTCAGGCGCAGTTTTTAGCGGCGGTCTTGACGATCATCGTGCCGATTGCGTTTGCAACGACGGTTGTGCAAGAGGTTATGTTCCAAGATGGTATTCTGGTCATCAACCGGGGATTCTGGATTACCCTCGCTACTATTGTGATTGGAATAGCGGCTTACATCCTCAGCCGAACCCATTATTATCAAATCGCCGCATATTTAGTGGTTGCGACTTCTTCAACAGCTATTTTTGCCAACATATTTCACTATGACATCGTGAACCCTGAAGCGCTGAGTTATTTGGTGCTGCCAATTTTATTCAGCAGTGTTTTGCTGTCGCTGCGTTCGACCTTGATCTGTATGCTGCTGCAAATGGGTGTGTTGTTGTCGCTGGCCTATACCCATCCGAACAACGACTGGGGCATTATTCTTTACTCCAATTTGCGTTTTCAATTGTTCGCCGGCTTACTCGCCTTGTTCGGTATGTACTTTCGCAATCAGATGGCGCGCGAGCAAACAACCCTAATCGAGCGAAATGAAGCTCAACTGCGCAAAGCGAATGAAGAATTAGAACGCGGTGTGGCTGATCGTACCGCTGCCTACCAGATGGCGACCGAAGAATTGATCGAATTATTGGCGGAACGCGAAAATTTCGAACGTAATCTGGCTCAAGAGCGCAACTTGCTGCGTACCTTGATAGACAATGTGCCTGATCATATTTTTGTATTGGATCGCGAAGGCCGCTTCGTCTTGGCGAATAAGGATTTGGCACTTAGTATTGCTGACGGCAACATTGAAAGCGTTTTAGGGAAAAAACTTACCGAGATTTCCGAGTCCGGGCAAGCCGCCGGATACCTTGCAGAAGACCTTAATATCATGGAAACGGGTCAGCCGAAGCTAAATATCGAGCAGACCAGCTTGCCATCTGTTGAGCCGGTACGCTATTTCTTGGCGAGCAAACTGCCACTGCGTGACGCTGATGGTCAGATTACGGGTATGGTCGGCATTTCGCGCGATGTGACGGTTCGTAAGCAAACGGAAAAGAGTTTGCAGCAATCTTATACCGAGTTAGAGAGCCGTGTCGCCGAGCGTACCGCTGAACTATCGTTGGCCAACGCCCGTTTGCGAGAGCATATCGCTGACCGCGAAACGGTTGAAAGCCAACTTCGCTATCAAGCCAGCTTATTGGAAAATGTGTCGGATGCCATCATCTCGGTGGATGAAAATTTTAATGTTCGCAGTTGGAACCGTGCCGCCGAGAAGATGTATGGTTGGTTAGAATCCGAAGCAGTGGGCCACAATGCCTTTAAAGTGACAGGAGCGGTCTTAACCAACGATACGGTTGAGCAGTTGATGCACCAGATTACCAGCACGGGGTTCTGGCAAGGCGAGACCGAGGACAAACGGCGGGATGGCAGCCAGCTGAATGTCCTGACATCTGTTTCCTCCTTGAAAGACGCAAGAGGAAACATACAGGGTATGGTGCTTGTGAACCGCGATGTGACTGAACGTAAACGGGTAGAAGCAGCCGAACGGGAGCAGCGATTGTTAGCTGAAGCCCTGCGCGATACATCAGCCGCCATTAGCAGCACACTTAAGCTTTCTGAGATTTTAGATTTGATTCTGGTATATGTTGAACGCGTTTTGCCTTACGACTCGGCTTCAATCATGCTGCTGGAAGATAATGTGGCGCGAGTCATGCATGGGCATGGCTTTATCGAGCGCGGCATGAGTATGGAGGAGATTTTGGCGCTGCGTTTTCCGCTGGACGTACACCAGAACCTGCAAGAGATGGTTGAGACGGCTAATCCGGTTATTATTTCGGATACGACGACCTTTTCCAATTGGCGAAAAGAGAATACGACCAATTGGATACGGTCATACATTGGTGCGCCCATCCGCATTGAAGGCAATGTGATTGGTTTTATCAACCTCGATAGTGAAGTGCCTGCGAGTTTTGATGTAGCTCATGCCGAAAAATTGCAGGCCTTTGCCGATCAAGCCGGTATTGCCATTCATAACGCCAATTTGTTCGAGGCCATTACCCGTCATGCCTCGGATTTGGAAACGCGCGTCACTGAACGAACCGCCGAGTTGGTGAATGAACGTGCCCAACTGCAAGGCATTTTGGACGCGATGACCGAAGGGGTATTTGGTGTTTTGTTCGGCGAAAAGCCGGTTCGCTATGCCAACCGTTCTTTCCAACAGCTAACCGGTTATGATAGCAATAACTGGTCATTCGATTTGTTAAGGCCGCAGTCGCCGGACGAACCATCAGATTTTGTTCATAATCTGGATGATATTTATAACACCCTAACGACTGGCAAGATCTGGCAAGGGCGTGGGCCGGTGCGCCGTAAAGACGGAAAAATATTCGATGCACATGTCATTTTGACACGCGTTGATAACCAAGACGGCAGTCCGGTCGGGACGGTTACCATCTTGCGGGATATTAGCCAAGAACGGGCGCTAGAAAAACAAAAATCGCTGTTTGTCGCGAATGCCTCTCATGAACTGCGGACACCCATCACCAATTTGATGACCCGCTTGTATTTAATCCGCAAGCAGCCGTCCGAACTTGAAACCCATCTTCAAATCTTGGATGAAGTTGCGCGGCGAATGCGAACTTTGGTTGAAGACTTGCTGGATCATTCGCGTTTCGAGCGCGGCGTTATACCGTTGGAACCCAAGCTGTTGGATGTGCGTCAATTGGTCACACAGGTTATCAATTTGCAAATGGCGGAGGCGGAGAAAAAGCACATTGACGTGTCTACAAGGCTGCCTGATCAGACCCTCATGAGCATGGTTGATCCGGAGCGTATGATCCAAGTCATTACCAATTTAATCATTAACGCGATTCACTATACACCCGAAGGTGGTCAAATACAGGTGGTGGTTGATTCCCACCTATCTAACAAAGACATTGAACATATCACGATTAGCGTGCAAGATACGGGCATCGGTGTGCCAGCGGCCTTGCTGCCGAATCTGTTCAAACCCTTCTTCCGTGTGAGCGAGAAAACCAAAGGTACAGGTTTGGGGTTAAGTATTGCCCGTGATATTGTTCGGGCGCACGGTGGCGACATCACAGTCGAAAGTGTCTCCGGCATGGGAAGCCGCTTCATCGTCGATTTTCCTTCGGTAGTTAAGGCTTTTGTCTAGTCTTTTTATAGGCTAGCATTACCCTCGAATGAATTCCCTGTATCGTTAATTGAACAGTGAGAAGCCTATGGATGTTAACAGCCCACGTCCCGAAGTCGATCCATTAGAACATACTCCCTTGCACACCATCTTGGTGAAAACCAATCAGATGCAGGCTATTCCAGCTTCGATTGTCGCCCTGATTATTACGTTTAATGCCGTGTTGGTAGGGGTAGTGTGGCTGCCACAAGGGATAAGCGGAGCAGGCGTGTTTGCGGCATATGTGCTGCTTATCGCCTTAAATTGGGCTTTACTGCTCGGCTTGCGGCGTACTGGACGGAGTTTCGGCCCTGACCGACCAACAGCTATCGCTTTAGCCATTGTTTGTGGAGCGATGCTGGTGGTGCTGGGTTTGATCAATGCGGCGTGGTGGTTGAGTATCAGTTTATTGTTAGTCATTACCGTCATTGTCATCTACTCAACATGGATTGAACCGTTCCGTTTAGGTGTAACACATCAGGTTTATCAGACCGATAAATGGCGAGCCGATGCATCCCCACTGCGTTTGTTACAGGTAGGCGATATTCATGTGGAGCGAATTGGCCCGCGCGAACGCCATCTCAATAATATGATTGCTGACCTGAAACCGGATGTAATTGTCTTTACCGGTGATTATGTCAATTTGTCCAATACCAACGACCCGATCAGTGAAGGCGACATTCGCGCGCTCATCAGCCAGTGGGAAGCGCCGCTCGGTGTGTACTGCGTATCCGGTACGCCGCTGGTCGAGCCGTTGGAACGGGTTCTAGCCTTCGTCAAAAATCTGGATAACCTCAAGCTGCTGCCTAATCAATGGATCAGTATCAACACCCCCGGCGGTCAGTTGAATATTCTAGGTTTGGTTGTCACCCATGATATGAAGCGTGACCGTGATCTCTTGAAAAAGATGATGCTTTCTGCGCCGCCTAATGGGTTGCATCTGCTGCTGATGCATCCGCCGGATATCGCGCCCGAAGCCAATGAAGCGGGCATTGATCTCTATCTGTGCGGACATACGCACGGCGGACAAATCCGTTTTCCCCTAATCGGTGCAGTCTTTTCCAGCAGTCATCTTGGCAACCAGTTCATCATGGGACGTTACGAACTCGGCAACACCACGCTTTATACGTCGCGTGGTGTGGGCCTAGAAGGCTTGGGCGCACCACGCGCCCGTTTTATGTGTCCACCGGAAATCATCCTTTGGGAGATTCAGGGCACGGGTTAGTTTATTTCCCGCCGTCAATGGCGATGGTTTGTCCGGTAATCCATCCCGCATATTCCGAGGCGAAGAACATCACGCCGTAAGCAATGTCTTCCGGTGTGCCAAGCTTTTTAAGGGCGATGCCTTCTACCAATGCTTTTTGGCCTTCTTCGCCGTAGGATTCCCATTGGCGTTCGGTGTTGGCGTTGGAGCGTACGAAACCGGGGGCAATACAGTTGACGGTGATGCCCCAAGGGCCAAGTTCGTGTCCGAGTTGACGGGTTAAGCTGATAAGCGCGGCCTTCGAAGCGGCATAGGCTTGGATACCGGTTAGGCTAATCGTCAAACCTGCACCGCTGGAAATGTTGATAATCCGTCCAGCTTTGGCGGTTTTCATCCCCGGTGCGACCGCTTGGCTCAGGTAAAATGCCCCGCTAACGTTGACAGCGAAAATGGCGTTCCATTGTTCAGGTGTGACGGTTTCGAGCGGCCTGCCGACTTGTCCGAGGACGCCGCCCGCGTTATTCACCAGAATATCTACCTGAGAACTGGAACGCGTCACTTCGGTGACTAAGGCATTCACCTGACCCGGTTTGGTAATATCGACCACCCGCGCTTCAGACCGCGCACCAAGTTCCTCACAGAGTTGGTCGGTTTCTTCGAGTTCATCTTTGACAACATCCACAATCCAAACATGTGCGCCGTGTTCAGCCAATGCCATACTAATCGCCCGTCCGAAACCATGCGCTGCGCCGGTGATGATGGCTGTTTTACCCGTAAAGTCAAAGTTCATTTTAAAAGTCGCTCACTTGAAAAAAGCGGTTCATTTCTGTCTATCTTAAACGCGTGACCCATACCGCGCAACTTGACCGAAACAGTAGGGCAAGCATCTCAAAACATCTAGGTGTGAATATGGTAGTAGTTGATGCCGATCTCTTGCGTCGGTATAGCGTGATTTTGGGTATGTCTAATTTGCTTGACTCTCTACCGCTATTCGATCACAATAGGTTCTGAACATAATGAATGTTTGAGGACGCATGTATTATGGCGAAGATCATCCACACAAGCAGTGAAATTGTCCTAACCCCTGAAAACGAAGCGCATCTGCAAGCCGTTGCAGCGAAATATGGATGGGATGAAATAAAAGATATTCATATCTACACCCCAGTAGAGCAGCCTCCTTTATCGCCTGAGACTGTAGCATGGGCCGAGGTCGAGGCCAAGCGCATCTTGGCTGAGCGCCAACGTGCCTCTTAGAGATATTGTTCAAGATACAAGGTTCACACAAGATTTTGACATGTATCGACAGAATTATCCTGAAATGGATGATATTTACGCTGCAATGATAGAGGTATTGCAGGAAAGACCTGCCACAGGCGTTGTAGCTATGGAAACATTTCGGGATTTTCGAATCTACTTAACCGATCCTGTAGGCGACTCCCCAGCATTCAATGTCATGTACAGTTTTGATGTTGACAATATCTATTTGCACGCGATTACAAGCGTTAAATTTTGAATTGCCTATTTTGATTATCTGACAAGCGTTGTTTAGTAACTGAGAGTTTCAGAAGTTCCCCCAGAATACATTTAGCACCTTAGCGCCGATTTCCCTGCGCTATCTGTTGAATAATCCAAATGGTTCAGAAGGCAATTCATAAAAAAGGACAGACTCTCGTCTGCCCTCTATCTTAGAACGTGATGCTTGAAACCTGCAACTTGCCGCTTGCGACTCCTCTAGTACTTTGGCATCGACGGATCAATCTCGTCCGCCCACGCCAAGATGCCGCCTTTGAGATTGGTCAGCTTGTTTTTGTAACCCGCTTCTTGCAGGAAGGTGATCGACTTGGCACTGCGCACACCTGACCGGCATTGAACCACAATTTCGCCATCGGTGGGGATTTGCGCCAGAACAGTCATCTCGCGGGTTTTGCGTCCGGCGAGGACATCGTTCTTAGCCGCTTCGATTTGTCCCTTGGGAATGCGAAGTGAACCTTCGAGGGCGCTGATTTCCCATTCGTGCGGGTCGCGCACATCGAGGATCGTGACCTTCTCGCCGCTGTCGATTCGGGCTTTGAGTTCTTTGACGGTGATTTCGTCCATGGTGTCTTTCTTCTCGCTGTTTCCATTTGTGCTTGCTTTAAATTCGCTGCGGTCGTGGGCAGGCATTCCGCAGAACATTTCGTAATCGATCAACTTCACGTCTTCATGTGGAATACCGCACACAGGGCAGTTCGGGTTTTTACGAACCTTGAGTTTGGTGAAGCTCATTTCCAATGCATCGTACAGCAGCATCTTGCCGATCATCGGTTCACCAATGCCCAAGATGAGTTTGATGGCTTCCGTCGCCTGTAACGTGCCGATGGTTCCGGGCAGAATACCGAGTACGCCACCTTCGGCGCAGCTTGGCACAAGGCCGGGCGGCGGCGGTTCAGGGAACATGCAGCGGTAGCACGGCCCTTCTTTGGCATAGAATACGCTTAACTGCCCCTCAAAACGGAAAATGCTGCCATAGACATTGGGCTTGCCCAACTTCACGCAGGCATCATTAACGAGGTAACGGGTTGGGAAGTTATCCGTGCCGTCGATGATGACATCGTAAGGCGTGAACAACTCAATCGCGTTTTCGGAAGTCAGCGGCACGTTGTACTTATCAACCTGCAAATACGGATTGATGTCCTTCATGCGTTTTTCGGCACTGTCAATCTTCAATACACCGACGCTGCTTTCGCCGTGAATCACCTGTCGTTGAAGGTTGGTTTCATCCACGACATCGTAGTCCACAAGGCCGATGCGCCCGATGCCTGCCGCAGCCAGATACAGCGCCAATGGACTGCCGAGTCCGCCTGTACCGATCAGCAAAATGCTGGCGGCCTTAAGTTTCTTCTGCCCCTCAATGCCCACTTCCGGCATAATCAGATGGCGGCTGTAGCGCCGGATTTCTTCATTTGTAAGATCGCTTACAGGGTCAACTAACGCCTGCATGTAAAAACCTTTCTATTGTCGCCAAATCGAACCTTCCGCAAAGCTATCTGCGCTGGTTCAATCAAGGCGACCCTCTGCTGATATAGACTATCGTGTATCTATTGGTGTTGGCGTACGACTGAATTCTTACGTCACACGCAGCACTCAATTTACCCTCAGGGCATCTAACTGCCGGATTAATTTTGGCGTATCCGCTACGCCGTAATTCACGTCTCGCACCTGTTTAAGATTGTCGACTATGAAGGTAGTCGGCGCGGAAAATACACCCCATCGGTCAGCTGCTTCGCTGTTTTCGCTGGCATCAATTTGAATGACCTGAATGCCATCGCCAAGCTGCGTTTGCAAACGCTGGAGCGCGGGCTGCTGCTGAGTCACACAGGGAATACATCCGGGAGTGGTGAAGTAAACAATGGCCGGAACGCCCGGTCTTAGATCGTTTAGAATCGGGTCTTGGCTGCTGGCTGCGGCAGTTTTGTGGATGTGATACCGGCGCAGCACTTGATAGGCCAAGAAACCGACGATGAGCAAAGCGATTGCGATTTCCAAACGTTCGATCATGATTTACCCCGTACTGCCCAAGGATTTAATTTGAACTGAGAGGCGCTTGTGTAAAGCCCGGTATACCTAAACGGTTGAACTGGTAGTACATCCAGCAGCCCGCGCAGAAATTTAACCAGAAGTTCAGGTTCGCCAGCACGACGACGATAGCTACCAGCACCCAAGCCAATGCCGGAATATTTGCCAGCAGTGCCAGTGTCGCCACCCCATTGAAAACCGCGCCCACCAACATGGCAAAACGATGTGGTTCCGGGTTGTCTGAAATCACATGCGGTTTCACCAATCCGCTGGGCTTCACGACCCGTTGATAGAGCAAACGATACGGCGCATAAGCCACATCCAACGCGCCCAGCAGTTGTGCAAGGGCTACGAATGCCACCAATACCGTGCTGTTTAGTACAAACGCCACAATCAACAGGATGATGGTTGCGGCTTGTCCGGTTTTGAGTCCGGAATGGTCAACCTTACGAAGGGATAATGCTGCCACGATTTGCGCTCCTGAAAGCTGCAATAGGACTTACGAAACTCCACCAGCAATACTGGGAATAATACGCAGGTTATCTTCTGCCGTAATTTCGGTTTTTAAGCCGTCCAGAAAACGAATATCCTCGTCATCAATAAATACATTGACGAAGTTGCGCAGATCGTCACCATTAAACAGGTGCTGCTTCAGTTCGGGATACTGTGTCACCAAGTCAATGAGCGCCGCGCCAACGTCGCTGCCGCTGACGTTAATCTGCGCCTGATTATCGGTGTAAACACGCAGTGGGGACGGAATTTTGATACTGGTCATCTTTGCTCCTCTAAGCCAAGTAAATGATGCAACCCTTGCCTTTGTTTAGGGTGGGGGGTTTTTATGCCTTACAAAGTCCCGGACGGGAATTGAACCCGTTCATAACGCATGGGCAGTGCGCCGCCTACCGTTTGGCTGTCGGAACCTAACTGCTTTCTATCTTTCCCCTGTTACTACGGGGGAGGGCTGAGCTGCTATGCGCTGTCTCCGCAGCAAACGGTCAATGTAACCGCCCACAATCGTCGTCATGGTTTCAACTTCCACCAAAAACGAGTCATGCCCGAAGGACGCTTCCACATGCCGGTACTCAACATCACGCTGCAAATCTCGAAGCACGTTCACCAATTCCATACCCTGTGCTGCTGTGTACAACCAATCGCTGGAAATCGTCAGTACCAGAAATGGGCATTGTGTGCGCTTCACTGCCTCGTTCATCGAGTTGTAACCATCGGCGACATCGTAATAATCCAGCGCTTTGGTGATATACAAATAGCTGTTCGGGTCAAAGCGCTCGACAAATTTCTCGCCTTGATGTTTAAGATAGGCTTCGACGGCGAAATCGGTATCGAAGTGATAACTGAGTTCTGTTCCTTTTTGGGTACGCCGTCCGAACTTTTCCTCTAAGGATTTTTCACTCATGTAGGTGATATGCCCGACCATGCGCGCGACTGACAAACCGGCTGCCGGCACAACTCCGCCGTAATAATCACCTTGATTCCAGTTGGGGTCGGCATAAATAGCCTGCCTGCCAATTTCATTGAAGGCAATGTTCTGGGTCGAGGCACGCGGTGTGCTCGCCAGAAACAAAACCGAGCCAACGCGTTCGGGATAATCCACAGCCCATTGCAGCGCTTGCATTCCGCCCATGCTGCCACCCGCTACACTGAACAATTTATCAATGCCCAAGTAGTCGATGAGATGAACTTGCGCTTGAACCATATCGCTGATGGTCACGAACGGAAATCGCATCCCGTAAGGCTTGCCGTCCGGCGCGATTGATGACGGGCCTGTGCTGCCTTGGCATCCACCAATCACGTTCGAGCAAATCACGAATAACTTATCGGTATCAAACATCTTGCCCGAGCCGATGGAATGATCCCACCAACCGGGCTTGTCGCCTTTTTCACCGGTATAAAATCCTGCGGCGTGCGAGTCGCCGGAAAGCGCATGGCAAATCAACACCGCGTTGGATTTGTCTTCATTCAAGGTGCCGTAGGTTTCGTAGGCCAGCGTGAAACCATCGAGGGTTTGACCGTTGCGTAAGGAAAGCTGCTTATCAAAGTGAACAGACTGCTTCTGGACGATGCCGACCGAGCCAAAACGTTCTCCGCGCCAGCGCAGCGCGAGACTCTCAAAATCTTCGTAAGTGTCTGTATCATCCTGAAAAATCATCGGTAACCCTCGACCTGTATATGCATCTTGACGCTTCCCGTAGTTTGACACTTTCCAAACTGTGCCCGCAAATTGGCCTTATCAAAGCGGCACGATGCCTATACCGAAAATCTACAATTGCGGACGTGATATATCGCGTCCCTACAACAATCACACGGTTTCGTAGGGACGGCATACATGCCGTCCGCTTCCGATTTTAAACTTCCTCAATTACGGGAAGAAGGACGTATATCTTACCCCACCGCCTGAACCGTCACACCCTGTGAAACAGCCAACGCTTGGTCAAGATCCCACAGAATGTCGTTGATGTCTTCAATGCCGACTGCCAAACGCACGTAGTCGTCGCTCACGCCGGTGATGGCTTGTTCCTCAGCGCTCAATTGGCTGTGGGTAGTGGTCGCCGGATGAATAGCCAATGAACGCGCGTCACCGACGTTGGCAAGATGCGAGAAAATCTTCAGATTGTCGATGAAGGTCTTGCCTGCCGCTTTACCACCCTTGATGCCGAAGCCGATGACCGCGCCTGCACCCTTGGGCAGATATTTCTGTGCGCGTTCGTAGCTGACATGGCTGGGCAGACCGGGATAATTAACCCACTCGACTGACGGATGTTGTTCCAACCACTTGGCAACCGCCAGCGCATTATCAACATGACGCTGCATACGCAGGGGCAAAGTTTCTAGGCCGATGATGTTCAGGAAGCTGTTGAACGGTGCTTGCGCGCCGCCGAGATCACGCAGACCGACGACACGCGCGCGGATGATGAATGACAGGGCGCCGACCAAATCGTGAATGACCGCGCCATGGTAGGCCGGTTCAGGAGCGATGATGCCGTCGTGGCGACCACTGCCGACCCAGTCAAACTTACCGCTGTCAACAATCGCGCCGCCGATGCTCAAGCCGTGACCACCAATCCATTTGGTAGTGGAGTGCAGCACAATATCAACTCCATGATCAAACGCCTTCCACAAATAAGGTGTGGCGAAGGTGTTATCAACCACGACTGGAATACCATGCGCATGGGCGACTTCGCTGATGGCTTCAAAGTCAGGAATTTCAAGTTTAGGATTGCCGATGGTTTCGAGGTAAATCAGTTTGGTCTTAGGGGTGATGAGAGCTTCGATTTTCTTAGGGTCTGCGCCTTCGACAAAGTGAGTGGTGATGCCGATGCGCTTCAGAGTGTGGAGGAGGAGGGTGTATGTACCACCGTAGAGCGCACTGGTAGAGATGATTTCGTCACCCGCGTTCGCCAGTGTCAAAATCGCCAGTGTTTGTGCGAATTGACCGGAAGCGGTTGCCAGTGCGCCTACGCCGCCTTCGAGCGCCGCCAGCCGCTGTTCAAACACGTCACTGGTTGGGTTCATGATGCGGGTGTAAATGTTGCCCGGTTCTTGCAGACCGAACAGCGCCGCGGCATGGTCGGTATTCTTGAACTGGTAAGAGGTCGTCTGGTAAATCGGAACCGCGCGTGCGCCGGTCGTCGGGTCAGGTTGGTAACCTGCGTGCAAAGCCAGCGTATTGAAATGCAGTTCTTTGCCGTTTACGTTTGCCATTGTCGTACTCTCCTCAAATCGAATAGGGTTACTAAAACTGCTGAATAGTTTTCAACAGTCAGCTCTTTCCACTGGCAACCTATCGTGAGGATAGATAAGAAAATGGAAAGCGCTGACGGCTGACAGCTAGTTAGTTGCTCACTGTCAATGTTCCTTCGTCAAACTGGCTGCGGTCGTCACGTAATTTCCACACTTTCTGGTCAACTGCCTTGCCCTTGACCACCGATGTAATGATGTAGGTGAAGTTGGGTAGGGCATGGTCACGATCATAAATTGAAGCGATAGCCGGTGAATCGGGATGGCTGTGGTAATAACCTACCAGCGTCAAACCGCGTTCGTCGGCTTGGTCTTCTAAGCGTGCCCAGTCTTGCGGTGTCATCGCATACCGGTGAAATTGTTCTTCTTTCTCGAAAACGTTCTCGATCTGGATAATTTCGCGTACTGTGACGTTATCGTGGCTGCCTTCGCCGAGCAAAAAGCCGCCGACCTCGTTGGGATAACCGGCTTCCATCTGTTTGAAGATTTGCTGCTGTAAACTGCTGCTGAGTGTTGCCTGCATATAATCCCCACTGTCGTCCGTGAAAATGAGCCTAAACAAAAAGAGCCAACCGGTTAGGGTTAGCTCTTGGTTTTCGTAAACCTGCGCTGGATTTTACCTCAGCGTGACCTGACCCCATCGTTATTGAGCGTGACGCAACACATAGCCATCGTCATGGGCATACATGACATACACATCATCTTTGGGGTAGAGTACACAAAATTTCTGCTCATGCGAGATACAGTAACACGCTTTTGGGCGGATTGCAAGATATCCAATATTTCTTTTGTTAGTATTGCGTTGCATATCGGTTTAAAAATACAAACCTCAAGGACCTGTTTTGCATCCAAATTGCTTGGCTTGCTGTTCAGTCACCTCCTGTGCAATCCAATGTTTGGGTTCTGTTGTCCTGTAAATCGCCTTCAAAGATGGTTATCTCTGTAATTATCATCGTAATGCTGCCTGTTATCGCCTGTTTATCAGGCTGATCAAATTCGTATAACTTGGGTTAACGTTCGTTGAATAAATCGAATCAGACGTTGATTCGCCTCTTTGCACGGTGCTATACTTAAACCAAGTTGTATTGTCGACAATGAAAGTTGCTACTTATTGTAGTTACCTTAAACATTAATTCTGGCTACAAAGCAAATTGCTAGACAGCCCAACATGCCCGTCCTAGGGCTTTTATTACGTGAACTGACTACCATACTCAAGGAGATATAATCATGGCTGAAGTTGCAAAGAAAGGTCTTGAAGGTATTGTCGTTGCCGAAAGCAAGACCAGTCTGGTAAATGGTGCTGAAGGTAAACTGGTCTACGAAGGCTATTCGATTGAGGAATTAGCCGAAAATGCCATGTTTGAAGAAGTCGCTTTCCTCCTGTGGAATGGTCGTCTGCCCAACAAAGCCGAACTCGAAAATCTGCGTTCGACCATCGCCACTGAAGCGGCTCTACCTGCCGAAATAATTGCTCAACTCAAGAGCTATCCTGTTAAGGCAGACCCGATGGCAATGCTCCGCACCGCAGTCTCGGCCTTGGCTATGTATGACAAAGACAGTGAAGACAACAGCGTCGAAGCCAACCGCCGCAAGGCCATCCGTTTGACTGGTCAAATCACCACCATTTGCGCTGCTTGGGATCGTATCCGCAAAGGTAATGAACCCATCGCCCCTCGCAAAGACCTGAACCTTGCCCAGAATTTCATCTACATGTTGGATGGCAAAGAACCCGATAAGACCGCCAGTGAAGCCATCAATGTCTACTTGGTACTGTTGGCTGAACATGGTATGAACGCCAGCACCTTTGCCAGCCGTGTCACCGTCGCCACTGGCTCAGATATGCACAGCGGCATCGTCAGTGGTATCGGCACTCTCAAAGGCCCGTCACACGGTGGTGCAAATGCCGAAGCCATGAACATGTTCCTCGAAATCGGTGAACCGGCAAACGTCGAACCGTGGTTCAAGAAGAACATCAAAGAAGGTGATCGCCGCATTATGGGTATCGGTCACCGTATTTACAAAGCCCTTGATCCTCGCGCCGCTATTCTCGAAGCCAAGGCCAAAGCCCTCGCTGAAAGCTCCGGCAACGAGAAGTGGTTCCAGATCGCCAAGAAGCTGGCCGATGCTGCCCGTGCTGACCAATACTTCATCGAACGTAAACTGTTCCCCAATGTCGATTACTACAGCGCCATTGTGTTGTACACCATTCACCTTGATGTGGATATGTTTACACCTTTGTTTGCCATGTCCCGTGTTGTCGGCTGGTCAGCTCATATCATCGAGCAGTTCGCCAATAACCGCCTCATTCGCCCCGATGTTAATTACGTCGGCCCAATGGGCCTACAATGGACTCCGGTTGACCAGCGCTAATTACGCTTAACACCTCAATTTGAAAAGGAACATTGCTCAGGCATTGTTCCTTTTTTGTCCCGTAGCACGCATCCGTTCAAATGCCGTAAATTCACCTTCCTGTAAACGTGCTTTAATCTGTTCCGCACATTCCGCCGTACTCAGTTTCGATGTGTCCACTTCAAGATCATAAACACAATTCTGGTGGATAATCCCGGCTTGCCCTTTTGCTTGACCCAAAGTTCTGTCTCCACGATCTTTTTCGCGTGCTTCCAAAACCTCCAGCGGACACATAATCCCGACGAACAGCACTTTATAACCTGCAAAAACATCAAGACAATCGCCGAGCCACAGCTTATCCAGCAGCACATGATCCGCGACAACGTTGTTACCGACCTGTGCCAAAGACGCTATCGCTCGATGCATCCCGCGCATCAGTTGATGCCCGTGATTACCAACTTTAGGCAGCAGTCCACCAGTGTCACGTGTCTCATAACCAATCACTTGATGCCACAAATGCGGTTTCATCAGGTAATCGTTCGGCAGCATGAACAAGAATTTGTCGATGCCTGCTTCTAAGTAGGGTTCGTCTAATACAGTTTGCAGCGCTTTAACAATGCTGCTTTTGCCAGAACTACTTGCGCCGTTCAAAAGAATAATTTTGCCTTTTGTCATGTGTACCGTTCCTAAGCGCTTCGCAACTAAATCATCTAACTCTACGTATTGAGATGCAGAACTGATCACAAAATAACGATGATCAATGAAGGCTAGAAGGCTTATTATGATCCCAATCAATACGCTTCATCCTGTTCGCAAACCTGCCTATGCAACTTATGGTTTAGTTCTCCTGAATATTCTCGTGTTCTTGTGGCAGCTTACGCAATCGAATGCTCAACTCATTGAGACATTTAACATATATGCGGCGTCTATCTGTAAGGTGGCTGCCAATCCGATTTCAGTCGATACCGCAGCCGGAATTCTGCGCAGTATGTTTTTTCATGCTGGATGGCTGCATCTCATTGGTAACATGAGCTTTTTATGGATATTCGGTCGTAACGCCGAAAACTATTTTGGTTCACGCCGCTTCCTACTTTTTTACCTGATTTGGGGATTTGTCGCCGCATATACTGAAACCCTATTTGGCTCTAGTTTATGCATCCCCATGGTTGGTGCAAGTGGTGCAGTCGCCGGTGTACTTGGAAGCTATTTTATCCTTTATCCCGGCACGCGTGTTCGCGTAAATGCCCTGCTGTTATGGAACTTCGATATTCCTGCCTTAGTTGTACTTGGCTATTGGTTTATCTTGCAGTTGTTTAACGGCGTACTTTCGTTGGGTGCTGATTCGTCTTATGGCGGAGTGGCTTTTTTTGCTCATATCGGTGGGTTTGTCGCGGGATTACTGTTCGCGTTTGTCGTGACAATGTTCAAAGGCCCACCGGAACGCTTGACCTACGTCAATTAGCGCCCCAATTTGATTTGCTGCTATACTCAGGCGCGAAGGCTCAATGGCTTTCGCGTTTTTATTTCCACCCAATTACGCGTTTCGAGGACTAACCATGCTGCCCATTCAGGACATCAACCCGACTCGCCGGCTTCCTATAGTCAATTACGCGCTAATCATCATCAACATTATTGTGTTTGTGACACAGCTTGGACTGTCCGAGCAGCAGTTGAACACGGTCTACCTGACGCAGTCGGTCGTACCTGCCTTAGCCTCACGCGCGCCATTTGCCCCTGAAACCTTACTCGATATTCTCCGCAGCATGTTTTTCCACGCCGGTTGGGCGCACTTACTCGGCAATATGCTTTATCTGTGGATATTTGGTGATAATATCGAAGATCGTCTCGGCAGCATTATGTATATTGTGTTTTATCTAATTTGTGGGTTTGCCGCAGGTTACGCGCAGGTGTTAATTAATCCGAACTCGCAAGTACCGCTGGTCGGCGCAAGCGGCGCTATTGCCGGAGTTCTCGGTGGCTACTTGATTTTGTTCCCCGGTGTGAAGGTTCGTGCGCTCATACTCTTTGGATATTTTTCGCGGTTGACTGAAATCTCGGCGGTTTACGTGTTGGGCTTCTGGTTCGTCTTGCAGTTATTCAACGGTGTAATGTCGCTTGGGCCGGATACAGCCGAAGGCGGAGTGGCTTTCTTTGCCCATGTCGGCGGCTTTGTCATTGGTGCGGCATTGATATTCGTGTTTAAGTCAATTTTCCCACAGCCGCCTGTCGATGATATGCGGAATATGTTATATCAACGGCGGGGCAGGTCATATTAATTTGCAGGCGGACGAGAATTGATTCCCATCCGCCGATAAAAATATGATTATGCCAACACGCCGCGTCGGATAAGCCACTTTTCAATTTCAGCGGCCCAGAACACGATTGTGCTAAGAACAACGCAAATCAGGAGCTGAGTCGCGGTCAGAGGCGTGGTATTGAAGATGTTGTTAAAGAACGGCACATAGACGGCGGCTAATTGTAGAATGATCGTCACGACAACCGCACCGAGCAGCATCTTGTTTCCTGTGAAACCAATGCTAAAAGTAGACTCGCGGTGTGAACGCAGCGCCAAAGCGTGTCCCATCTGGGCGACAGTCAGGAAGAAAAACACCATCGTATTCCATGTATTCTCCGTATAAGTCGCTACACCGTTTTGGAAATTGTTGAAGGCCCACAAACCTAAAAGCAGTCCGGGTATGCCCAGCACAATACCGACCATGACAATGTGTCGCGCTAGGCCGCGCCCGAAGATGCTCTCATTAGGCTCATAAGGGGCACGGTTCATCCCTCCGCGTTCAGCTTGCTCGACACCCAGTGCTAGAGCAGGGATACCGTCAGTAATCAAGTTCATCCACAAGATTTGCAGCGTGGTTAAGGGAATGCCCATGCCTGCGACTAACTGCGTTGCCAGCAGCACGAACAGTTCACCGGTGTTGCTTGCCATCAGATACTTCACAAAGCGGCGAACATTATCGTAAATGGTGCGGCCTTCTTCCACGGCGCTGACGATGGTGGCGAAGTTGTCGTCCACAATCACCATGTCGGCAGCTTCTTTAGAAACGGCTGTGCCTGTGATGCCCATTGCCACGCCGATGTTCGCACGTTTGAGGGCGGGGGCATCGTTCACGCCGTCACCGGTCATAGCGACAATGTGACCTTTGTTTTGCAGCGCCTGCACGATTTGGAGTTTGTTTTCGGGCGATACACGGGCATATACCGGAATACGTTCGACAATATTTTCAAGCTCGGATTGCGACAGTTTATTGAGTTCTTGTCCGGTCATGGCAGTGTCTTGGTCGCTCGCAATACCCAGATCACGCGCAATGTTGAGTGCCGTCAGGGGATGATCGCCTGTAATCATTACCGGACGGATACCCGCCGTGCGACATTTGGCGACCGCATCCCGCACTTCGGGGCGTGGAGGGTCAATAATGCCTTCCATACCGACGAACACCATGTCTTTTTCAACTTCTGCGGGTGTCCATGATTTCGGCACATCGGCAGTTCGGCGAACCGCCATACCCAGAACGCGCAGGCCGTTCTTTGCCAGTTGATTATTCGACTCCACAATCCGTGAGCGAATTTCGGGGGTCATTGGTTCAATGTCACCGTCCACCCACGCGCGGTCGCACACGTCAAGCAGGCTGTCCACCGCGCCCTTGGTAAACGTAATGTACTGGCTGTTAATCTGGGTCATTAGCTGCTTGAGATAAAGTGCGATGCCCGCGTCTGGCATAGCCGCTTGATTGAGCTGATGCATAGTAGACATACGCTTGCGTTCAGATGAGAAAGGAACTTCACCCACGCGCGGGAACATCCGGTCAAGTTTAGGCTTCTCGATTCCAAAGCGTGCCGCTGCCACGACCAAAGCGCCTTCGGTCGGATCACCCTGTGCCTTGAAACCCTGTTCAGCGTTACCTTCCAACAAGGCATCGTTGGCTAGGGTATTACCGGCCAAAAGCAAGGCTTGTGCAGTGTCTTGAGGTTCTGGTGCCGCACTACCATTCATTGAGATTAAAGTCTGACTGCGCTTGATTACCTCATCAATCGTGGCGCTGCGGCCTGCGATGTCCACGATGGTCACGGTCATTTTGTTTTCGGTCAGCGTACCGGTTTTATCCGAGCATATGGTAGTAACTGAACCAAGCGTCTCGACCGCAGGCAGCTTGCGAATGAGCGCTTTACGCCGAAGCATCCGTTGTGCGCCTAACGCCAGAGCCACAGTAACGACCGCTGGCAGACCTTCAGGTACAACGGCAACCGCAATTGCCACCGCATTCAACAGCACTAAATCTAGTGGATCACCTGTTGTCAAACCGATTACGAAGGCGATACCCATCACGACCAGCGCTAATATTAGAAGGGCTTTACCGAGTTCGTTAATGCGCCGTTGCAGTGGAGTTGTTTCACCTTCGACCGATTGGATGAGTTCGGCAATGCGTCCAAGTTGGGTTTTCATGCCCGTCTCAACGACGACCGCCTCGCCGCGTCCATAAGTGACAGATGTTCCCATATAGAGCATATTGTGGCGGTCGCCCAATGGAATATCTTCGCCGCGTAACGCCGCCGTCGATTTCTCCACCGGCTGCGATTCACCTGTCAGCGATGCTTCTTGAACCTGCAAGTTGGCCGATTCGGTTATGCGCGCGTCTGCCGGAACTATGCTGCCCGCTTCGAGCAGCACCATGTCCCCCGGTACGAGATCACGGGATGCAATTTCCAGCACTTTACGGTCACGCCGTACCCGTACCAGAGGCGCCGCCATCTTCTTGAGGGCCGCCATCGCCTGCTCGGCGCGATATTCTTGGAAGACACCCAGAACCGCATTCAAAATCACGATTGCCATAATCGCGATAACACTGTCTACTTTACCCAGAACCAGTGAAATGGCCGCCGCCAAAATCAGCAGCAGCACCAGCGGGTTGGTCAACTGTTCCCACAGAATCGCCCATGGGCTGGTGATTCCTTTTTCAATCAGCTCATTTGCACCATAGGTTTCCATCCGCTGGGTGACGGTATTGGCATCTAGTCCGATGTCACTTTTTACGGAAAATTGGTCGAGAATGTGAGCGGCTTCTTGCGTATGCCATGCCGCGCCTTTGGATGATGTCTCTATTTTTGGTTGATCGAGTTCTACTACTTTTATACCCATTCAAGTGTCCTTCGTTACTTCCACGAAACATTAGCTTATCCGGTATTGAGGTGTAACAAAAAAGCCAACATCTCCATGATGGTTAAGGGTCTATCCACGGTCGCATTGTGCAATGCAAGGATGGATTGGCTCTGAACAAAGATGGGATGTCAGCTTCCCTGCAAAACATCAACTATTGATGAATTGAAATAGCCGAAATCACGTATACATGTGATCAATTAGCCAGATATGGAAGCACTATATCACGAGGGAGCGATTATATACCCCCCTCATAATTGGGGGTATAAGGCTTGTTTTGATAAGTATTTCGTGAGTTTGGTTATAGGTTTCTTAACTCACGACTTGTTGGGACTGTGGAGGACGGTTAATGACCCACGTCGGTTGTGGCGGCGCTGGAATGCGTGCCCGTTCTTCGGCTGATTTTGCATGTCGTCGTGCCAATTCCAGCTTTAGACTCTCTTCGCCTTTTTTCATTGCCCAATGATGGTTCATCGAGAATATCGGTTTCATAATGAACGACAAATACTTGAGCAGTGGTTTATCGGCACGAATTTTCCAATCATAGGTAATTTTTACGATGTTGCCCTGCTGTTCGAATGTCCAAATACCACGCCCAACAAAATCGCCCCACGCCTCTAGCTTGAAGCCATGTAGCGCATTTGATTCGGTGACGCTGAAACGCCAGCGTAGGGTATAAGGAAGCCAGCCTTTGGTGTACAAATCAATAACTTTGCCAATGCCTTTTTCATCGCCTTTTTCTAACTCGGTGACACTCAGATAAACCGAAGGCCACCAGCGCATCAAATCCGGTCCATTGCCAATTATTTCTGCGACTTCCTGCAATGTACTTTCGACATGCCATTCCGTAATGAAGTGATAATCATTGCTTGCCATAATTTCCCTCTATGCTGTTTGCGGAATACGTCGTAACGATATGCCCAACCAAATATTCCAAACGGGGTTCAGGACGAAACCGGTAATCACCACCGTAATGACCACCACCGGATTCGTTGCATCCAAAATGATGAGTCGTGCCAGATAAATAACCACCAGCACAATACCGAGTACATAACCGAGATAGCCTAAATTGTTGGGTAAGTTCTTGCTTCGTACCATCAGTCTCGCCGCAATAATTAATCCGACGCCCGCCACACCAAAGGTGAGTAACCCGCGTGGATCGACGGCGTTTGGCAAGTTTGCTAGGTTGAGCGGATCACTTTCGGGTACATGGACAGCATTTGCCAGATCATAACCGCCGTGAATAATCGAACCAACTGCACCTGTAATCGCTAAAGCCCGTCCCCAACTTGCAAAACCTTCGTCGGCTGACTGAACCCGTTGAAACAGAGCGATTAACGCCACCATCGTACTGAGTCCACCCAACAGCAAAAAGAGCGATGCCAATAATCCACCCAATTGTGTGTTACTTCGTGCCACCACGATAAAAGCTAACGCGTATGAGAAACCAAATATGCCAGCCAAAATGGCGCACAATCCACCAAACCTTTGAAAATCAGTTGATCCCTTCATGATCTTTTCTCCTTAAAACGAAATATTCGATATTACCGGTAGAGGTAGATTTATAGGTCGGGTAGCAAGCCAAGGTTCCGCAGCAGCCCCGCTACATCCCACAGCACTGATGAACGAACGACCAATCCTTCTCTAATAGTGAGAGTAGATATGCCGTTGACCTTGAATGGACGTCCCGTCGCCGGAATATTCATAATTCTCCCGCGATGTGTACCGCTGCTAATCCACGTTATTGCAGCACAATCATCTTGCACAATAGTTTGGGTCAGCGTGAAAGACAAATCTGGAAAAGCGCTGTAATACTGGTTCACCATCTGCCGGAAACCAGAAATGCCGAGATAGATTTGGGCTAGTCCTATATCGTGGCCTTCGAAGTCGGCAGCATAAAATGTCATTAAACGATCAATTTCTCGTGTGTTCCATGCGCCGATGAGTTGATCTAGGATTTCCTGCATCATGTGTCGCTTCCTCCTAACAAGAAATAAAACGACCATACCCGCACGGTATGGTCGTAGTGTATGTCTACTCATTGGCAGTAAACCAGTTCAATAACTGCTCATTTTTTGCTCACTTTGAGATGTCTGTGCCGCCAATTTCTTGCGCCCATAAAATTTCCACGACCCGCATGATTCCACTTTTGAGATGGCGTCGATAACTGCTAAAGGGTAAGTCGAGTAGTTCAGCGGCCTGTTCCTGTGTAGCGGCAGGTTGAATGTACGTATGGTACAGCGGGCGGTAAAACTTGGTTTCCTTTGAAGACTGTTGCATGACTTCAGCGGCATCGCGTACCAATGTTCGCAGCGTGTTAACCCGCTCGGTTTCATTGCTGCTGTTGCGTGTTTTCTCGATGACCAAGCGAGATCGCAGCAACGGATTGTCTCTCAGCATGTCAGGACGTGTATAGTCACGGAGCGCATCTTGTACCGCGTCCTCAAAATCCGGTTCACTCAGGACAATCATTTGTTCGACCGGCGCTGGACGTGGTGTATTGGTCGGGCCAGCCACTTCACGGTCACCCATAAATTCCAGCCATGCAATCGGCGGGCGGATGCGCCAATCATGCCCGTAAACGCCATAGGTCGTTTCACCAACAGTGAAGTCCGCTTGGATGATGCGCTCCAAGTCGACATAGGTGAAAGCTGGCATCCAAAAATCAGGATCAGCCACCGGTAAAAATGAGTAAGCTAATCCGGGTGACAGATAGTGCCGTACCATATTGACGAACATCAAACTTTGAACGGATGAAACATCTTGGTAGCCATCTTTTGCCATCCAGAACCGGAACAAAGTCGCGTTTTCGCCGGGGCGTAAGGGCGCTTGCGCCTTCAGAAAGTTCACGGTGCTTCTGACCGCCGGATCAATTTCATAATCATTCTGGCTGGTTTGATGAAGTGCCAGCATCATGAAATACCCGATCGCCTTAAGTTTGGCGTCGCGCATGACAACCACATTCTCAGGTTGTCTTGAAAGCCAATACGAGGCTAACTTGGCTGATTCTTGACCCTCTAATTCGGCGGTCATCATCTTCAAAACGCTGACATCTTGAGGTTTCATCGTGTCGGTGATGATGTTGCCGCCCGTTTTCCATTCGAAAAATGGTCTTATGAAAGGATTGTCGCGGTGCAAATAAATATAATCGAAAAGCAGACGCTGTTGCAGCGCCCCGCTGGTTTGCTGCACTTGGGTGAAGTAATAATGTCGCGCACGGCTGTGAAGTTCAGCGTACCATTCCGGATTGCGCCAATGAACATCCGTCGAAAGGGCTTCCCTTGCTAGATCATGCGGAAACAATCCTTCTGCGCCGCTTTCGATGAATGATAAGCTATGCAGCCATACGAAAAATTCATTCGCTTCTTCGTCATTACGCAGCGCCAGCATTTCGGCTAACAACGGAACGGTCATTAATCTGACCATTGAACAGGCCTCAAGTGCCGCACGGTGCGCTGGTCCCGGTACTTTTTGAGCAAACTGCGCTAACAATGTTTGCACCACATCCGGCACATTTTCCGGATGAAACTGCACATCAGGACGCTGCGCGAATACGTCTGCGACTAACGACAGCGCTAGTGGATGCCCGTGTGTGAAGCCAAGCACCGCTTTATGCTGGTCAACAGGCACGGCACGCTTGAGCAGATAATCGGTACTATCTTCTGTCGCCAGATTACGCAGTGAGATTATTCGCATCAGACTTTGCCAACCCGAATCAGCCCGCCACGCAGCGCTCGGTGCTTGTCGTCCGGTAATGACCATCAGGGTGTTTTCGGGTAAGCGGGTTAAGAATTCTTCCCGTATCCAATCATCCAGTGGAATCAGCGTTTCATAGGTATCAAGCAGCACGACACAACGTGCATGGCTTGCAAGGCTGTCTCGCAGCGATTGTTCTGGCGAGATATTCATCACCCGCCGCAGTGCTGTGTTAAAACCTTCAGGCGATGCGTCAACATTGCGCGCATCCACATAATAGGCAGGGATATTTTCCTGTTCCGCTATGAAATTAAATTCTTGCAGCAACGTGGTTTTTCCGACACCACCCGGCCCAAAAATGTGGAGAATATAAAATGGGAGATCGGCGCTGATAATTGCCGTTCGAAACAATTCTTTTTCTGCTGTCCGTCCGACAAATCGCGCATGACGCGCCGCACGAAGCCGTTCGCCTAGCATGATGTCTGCCCTTGTTACCCTTACTAAAATAGCAGATATTTTAACCTTCTACAGGATTACATTATATGCATTCGCTTTACTTCCCGAAAGCAAGTGTAATATCGCTGACTTTTTTTGAGACGTTTTGATCGCGAAATTCATGCCTAATTCATAATTATGGGGAATATAAAACCCCATTACACTATACTGTAATGAGGTAATCTTTGAAGACAAATTTCAACCTTGGGGATTTAGTAGGTTTCCCAAACAGGTTCACCGCTCAAGATTCGTCGTAATTGACGTGGGAAGCGCGAACGGCTAATCGGCTTGCCGATAAATCCGTCAAATCCTGCCGCCATACACTTCGGAATTTCGGTATCCGCATCCTGCGCGGTGACTGCAACCACCAGCGTTTTTGACAACTGTGGTTCTTTACGGATTTTTTTCAATATTTCATAGCCGTTTGTCTTGGGCAAATTCAAGTCAAGGAAGATGATATTGGGGCGCGGTTTCATCGCTAACGCCAATTCCACTACACTTTCGCCCGTACCATTCATGTACGCTTGCATACCCAAATAGCGCATCATCACCCCGATGATTGCCATACCACCCACGTCATCTTCCACCGCCAGCGCACTGTATTTGGTAAAATCAATATCCACAGTTCCAACCATGTTGAACCTTCACTGCAAAACATATGGTGAACAGCGAACTGTTCATAATAACAAAATGTGTGACGGCTCTCAGTATACCTAATGGAGAATTCATGCCGCAACATATTCTTAATTTACGGGGATATTCCTTGCACACAGCCAAATTCACACTTTTCACACTTATTCCACTGCTGTTAGGCGGGTGTTTTTCCTTTGCTTTAGAACCTGTCGCCACTCAAGTTCCACCTGTGCCTTCGACCAGCACACCCGATACGGGTTGGCAAAGTCTTGCACCGGGTCTTGAGCGCCGAAATTATGATCCTGACCCATTGAATCCGGTCACGCGCATGGTTGCCTTACGCATCGATCCCGCGCTTTACACCTTTCGCGCCCACTACCAACCGGGGCAGGCTTACAATGCTCCCGAATGGTCGCTGACTCTGCCTCAGGCGGTGGCTTTCGTAAACGCTAATTTTTTCGATCAAGCCGATGTTGCGCTTGGCTTACTGGTTGCTGATGGAACTGTATACGGACATTCATATACAGATCGGGGTGGAACTTTTTTAGTCGAAAACGGACAGCCGCGTATTCGGGCAAATTTACGCGAACCGTATCAAGGTGAACCGTTGGAACAAGCTGTGCAAGCCTTTCCCATGCTCGTGTTAGATGGCTTCGCCGCCTTTACCGATAATATTCAAGATCGCAGTACCCGCCGCACCGTTATTGCCCAAGATAGCAGCGGACGCATCATTCTGCTGGCAACTCCTGTACTTGGCCTGACTCTCCGTGACCTCAGCGCCTATTTGCCAACTACCGATATGAATATTGTTACCGCCTTTAATCTGGATGGTGGACGCTCGACCATGATGATTATTCGTGCGGCGGGTATGTCGGAAACCGTAGTTAGTTCCATTGACTCCGTTCCGGCAGTGTTGGCTGTATATCCTCGTTAACGAGGAAACAGCGGTCCTCTACCCGCAGTCTATCGCTGCCATCTAGTTCGGGGTCGCCATAGTTTTCAATGCGCGAGAGTATCGCACCATTTGGGGATGTGTCAGCATTGGGTTGGGGTTGTACTTGTTTGACAACTTCATATACGCCATTTGCGATCCGCTTACTATCGGTTGAATAAACGCTGCTGTTCACAAATGTCCATAGGGCGAGCAGTACTAGGAAGAAAATCGGCGCGGCAGCCAGAAGGGTGCTGCGCTTAATGCTTAAAGCGAGGGGGCTTGTTTTCAAAAACATTATTTGCTCCCGTAAAAATAATACACACTGTTGATGTCTTGGTGCGAGCAATAAACTTCACGAGACAATGGTATGCGCCATGCCTATAATGAATGATCGCTGCATTGCTGCCGATTGGATTTATAAACAATTCAACCGGATGATGAACAACAGTATAAAAGCTTTTTCGTAGGGAAGCATAGGACTACTGGCTTGTTTTTTGAAGCGATTTGTCATTGCAATGATTTTTCTCTGGATCGTTTTTCTAATCCAAATTGGTGCTGCTTATAATCGACCCAAAAATCCGCCCACCAAAGGTTTGAAAACTCGAACCATTTCGGCTTTACTGTACTGAACTTTTGTTCTACAATAAAAGAGTGTTTTTCTCTAAAAATCTCTGTATTTATTCTGAAAGTTCATATGCGAAGCGCTATACTCTCACTCTGTGAATCTCCGTGCCCTCTGTGTCTGTGCGAAGCCTCCTTTAGGACTGTGGTAAAAATTGTATTGCATTTACGGCAGCGGCACACCCAAATTGCACAGCGGTGGCATTAGCCGGGCCATCCGCTGCAAAAGTGTCATTTCAGCGGCATCAGCCGCGCTTCCCGCTGCCATAAATTGTCGATTCAGCGCCAAGCTCCCTCAACTCCGCCTGTCATTTCAGCGGATTTACTGCACAAATTGCGAAACTTGTGCAGTAAATGTTGAAAGTCGCAAATTTCGTCTAACTTTTGGCCTTCGTAGCCGTTGCAGTCGGTGTCGGGGTTTTAGTCGCTGATGGTTTTGATGTGTTGGTCAGTTGGGTGCTCTGTGTTGGCGTCAAAACCTTTGTTGATGTAGCAGATGGCTTCGGTGTCTTGCTCGGCGGAACCGGTGTTGCAGACGGTTGGGGTGTAGAGGTTGGTGTTGGAGTTCGGGTTTTTGTCGCTGTCGGACTGTTGGTAACGGTAGGCGTATTGGTCGGTGTATCAGTCGGCGTGTTCGTTGGTGTTGGGCTGTTTGTCACTGTTGGCGTAAAGGTTGGTGTATTGGTGGGAGTGTTCGTTGGTGTCGATGTAGGCGTTGCGGTAGGCGTATTGGTCGGTGTGTTGGTTGGTGTCGCGGTCGGGGCATAAAAAGCCGTCAAATCAATCGACGGCAGCAGCTTTACATCACCATCAACATGCGAAATCGCGTCCGAAATCCAAGCCGTTTTGTTATCTTCAAGTTGCACTAAATACCAGATTTGGCTTTTGTGGGTGGTTATTCCAAGTACGTTTAACCGCGTACTGCGGGGAACTTGTGCGACTTTTTCGGAATCGATTCGGGGTTCAGCCCGCAAATTAGCCAGCGCGACTTCTACGACCACTTGCAAATGCGAGGCCGTCAATGTAGCTTCGGCTTTTTGCCCGAACGCGATTGATGCTTCTTGTGGAACAGTAAACAGGAACAATCCCAATAAACTTAGCGCGACAAATAATCCCGTAATCCAGTATCGTTTGGACATTGTGTGCTGCTTTCCATGTTGCACAAAAATAAAAGCGACGCAGTTTATTTTCCGTCTACCCACACGGGTAGATGCCCCAGCGCGATAATATTTGACCACGTTGCGCGGTCGCCTTCAGTGAAGATGGCCGCTTCAGCTACGATTTCCGCGCCAGCTTTACCCATTATCAGGCGCATACCTTGCAGCGTGCTTCCAGTGGAAATGACATCGTCCACCAATGCAACCCGTTTGCCCTTAATCATTTCGCGATCTTTTTCATCAAGATATAAAGTTTGTGGCTCACCCGTTGTAATACTCAACGTTTCGGAGCGCAGCGCATCCCCCATATACGGCTTGAGCGACTTCCTTAGTACGACATACGGACGGTTGCCCATCTTTTGAGAAACCGCGTGTGCCAATGGAATACTTTTGGCTTCTGCTGTCACCAGTATGTCGGGTTTCTGAGCGAGAATGAGCGGTGTTAATTCCTTGCTTGCCGCCTCCACAAATTCGGTATCGCCTAGAATATTCAAGATAGCAATTTGTACGCCCGGCTGAATTTCGAATTTTCGTAGTTCACGCTTAACACCTGCGACTTCGACGGGGAACGTTTCGTATGAAGTCATGCTTGTTTTCCTCTGATGTAGTTACAAGAATTCAATCGTGGTCGTGGAAGATGATTTGTTCATGCCCCACACGCACAATATCGCCAACACTTAACATATGCGGTTCACTTATGCGAACTTCGTTGACATAAGTGCCGTTTGTACTGCCCAAATCTTCGATTACCAGCCGGTCATTTTCGCGTTTAATCTGGCAGTGAAATCGGGAGACATTTTTGGCTTCCAGAATGATTTCGTTTTGCGGCGCGCGTCCCATACGAATCAATTCACCATTGAGGGGCATCGTTTGTTCGCGCCATGTGATAGCGATTGGCGTGACTCCCGGCTTTTGTTCTTCTTGGGGGGATCTAAGAAGCCGCTCGACCTCCCGCGAACGCAGCGATTGGGTGCTTTCATGCCGGTCAGTCATGGTGTAAATGGCTTGCGTCGCCATCATCTTGCGGCTGCGGCTGTCGTAGAATTCATCCCCGCGCTGCATCTCAGTCGCCTGCTGCAGCAGGACTTCATGTTCTTCCACCAATTCCTTGTGCAAGATTTGCGAGTCTTCAATGGCGTTAGCTGCCAGTTTCAAGATTTGTGATGCTCGGTCGTACTCGCCTTTGTCGGCTGCTGCAACTGCATCGCGCCTTGCCCGTGCGGCCTGTAACAGCAGAACACTTCGCCGGACTTCTTGGTTGCCTTTATCGTCTGCTTCTTCTTGGGTCACATTGACCACAATCGGCATATCGAGCACCTGATGTTGGCTGCCGTCATTGTTAATCTCGTCGTATTCAAAGTGAAGCCGTGCAATTTCACATTCGCCTAGTTCACTCAATGCGGGAATCGATAACTCCAGCAGCAGGGTTTTAACCTCATTACCATAAATATCGCCCATGCTAAATGTAACACGCCTGCCGTCAGTATGCATATTGTAGGCGTTAAGCTGGTTAACCGTCGAAATATGCGCGGTCATCTCAACACTGACGGTCAAGTTTTGACCGACGACATTCAACAAATCTCTCAGTTCTTCTTTGAAAATGGTTGGGGCGACTTCCGGACTTTCAATGAAATAAAACGCGCCGCCGCCCGCATCAGCCATTGCGATCAACAAATCTTCATTGAAATCCGTTCCAAGCCCCATGGTAGTGGTAATTATGTTTGCTTGTCGTTTTTGTCGTGCAAGAGCAACCAGTTGATCCGCATTTGTTACGCCTCTGTTTGCCAGTCCATCCGTCATCAATATGACGCGGTTAAGGCTTTCAGAGCTGAAACCATCTTCAACCCATTTGCACCCTTCTAACCAACCGCCGCTGAGGTTTGTCATGCCACTGGCTTTAATTTGGTTTAGCCGTTGGTTAATAGCATCTTTGTGCGAAACTTGTGCCGGAGGAATGAGCGTGGTTACTTGCTCGTTATAGAGCACAACCGAGAGGGTATCACTCGCGCTCAGATGTTGCACGAGAAATTGAGCAGCTTGGCGCGTATAGTCCAGCTTGTTGCCGGCCATAGACCCGCTGCGGTCGAGCACCAGACTAATATTCAATGGGCGGCGCGAATGAGTGTTGAGTGTTCCACTGGAAACCAACCGCGCCATCAAATATAGTTTTTGTGGGCGCTCAACGGTTAGTACATCATAATCGAGCGCAAAATCCGCTTTCATGCAGATAAAATCCCGTTCGTTTGTTGCATATTACGTCTTGTATTGTAATCTATTCCTGTATCATGTCTACATCATCAAAACCGATTTTCAGGTTTTTAACAATTCGCAATATGCATAACACAAATTATGAACGACGGTTTACTGCACTTCGGGTACAACGCCATGCACAAGGGTACCATCAACCAATGTAAGCACGCGGTCGGTTTGCTGTGCAATGTTGGCATCGTGTGTCACAATAACCACAGTCGTTCCTGATTTTTCTCTTATATCACGTAATGCTTGCATGACCATTGCGCCGGATTCCGTATCAAGGTTTCCGGTCGGTTCATCGGCCAGTAATAGCGGCGGATTATTAGCCAAAGCGCGCGCAATGGCCACACGCTGCTGCTGCCCGCCTGAAAGCTCCGAAGGGCGATGACGCAGCCGTTCGCCGAGTCCTAAAGTCGTCAGTAATTCCTTAGCCCGTTTATCAGGATTAAACTGAGGTTTACGCGCGAATTGTATGGGCAGGGCAACATTTTCCAACGCGGTTAATGTGGGGATCAAATTGAAGAACTGAAAGATGAACCCAATCTTTTCATTTCGGATTTCGGTCAGCCGATCTTCGCTCATGTGGCTGATTTCGACCCCGTCAATTTCAATGGTTCCGCGTGTTGGAGTATCCAACCCACCGATTAACCCCAGTAATGTGCTTTTTCCGCTGCCAGATGGGCCGATAATCCCCACAATTTCGCCAGCATAGATTTCCATGTCCACACCGCGCAGCGCATGAACAGTATAATTGCCCAGCGGCAATTCTTTAACGACACCTTGTGTGCGAATTACGGTTCGTGTTGATGCCATGCGTCTATTGTCTCCTATGTTTCCTCAAATGACTTCTGTTATTTGTACGCACCGCGCGTGTGAGAGTTGCACATTATAGATGGATAATGACTCGCAATTCAATCCTGCCTCTCATTTGGTTTTCATATTTGATTGTTACATTATTCACAATACAAGAAATCGGTTTTGTAACAAACTAATGGAAAAGAGGGCAAATTGGACGAACAACTGTCACTAAACACCCGCTTCGAAAATGTGGATCGTCACATTACGGGCTGGATGGCAAAAAATGGTGTCACACTTTTAAGAATAAGTGTCGGCATTGTTTTCCTCTGGTTTGGTGTGTTGAAATTCATACCGGGTCTTAGCCCTGCTGACGAATTAGCAACCCGCACGATCTCTGTGCTCACTCTGGGTATTGTCCCGCCTGATATTTCTCGTCCCGTCTTGGCCGCTTGGGAGTGTTTGATTGGACTTGGACTGCTCAGTGGACGTTTCCTACGTGCCACGCTGCTGCTTTTGTTCGTTCAAATGATGGGAACAGTCACGCCGCTTGTCTTGTTTCCGAACGAAACTTGGACGCATTTTCCCATTGTTCCAACCTTGGAAGGGCAGTACATCCTCAAAAACATGGTTTTGATTACAGCGGCGATTGTCATTGGAGCGACAGTTCGAGGTGGCAAACTAATTGATGATCCTGCTTTATTGACAGGCCAGAATTGACCGGACGCAGCATATTTAGAGAGGATATTTCAGGAGAGGATTTCTTTATGTTGTGTGCGGGGTCTGTTCACGCAGTGTGACAAATGCCGACAAAATATCGGAGCGCGTCACAATGCCGACCAGTGTTTCATCTCGCATCACCGGCAGACAGCTAATCCGTCGAGAAAGCATGAGCTTTGCCGCATCCTCAGCATTTGCTTCTGGTGCAATGACCACGGGTGCGGCACTCATAATCATCCGTGCATATAGATGGTTGACCAGTTCCTCGTCTTGCCACCGCTCGCGCATAATATAGGGCGAATTCATTGCTAAACGACAGTCGCGGTCACTAATGATGCCGATGAGATGATTTTCGGTGTTTAGTACCGGTAGGTGATGGCAGCCGATTTGCTCCATAATATTAAGCACTTCTCGTAACGTGCTGTGCAACCGAACTGTTGCCGGACGTTCAGTCATGATGTCAGATACATTCATGTCACTTCTACCTCTATAACTGTTAGATTCGGTGTTCCAGAAATGCATCCCAGCAGTATTCAAACATCCAGCTATTAACTAAGCATCCCTGTATTTCTGTCTTTTGTCTCATTCAATAAACGCATTTTCAGAGCTTGAACGCGCGTAATTATTGAACATGGTTTTTACGAAGCTTCTCCAATTCCTAGCCGCACCACCATTCTGAAAATGTCTGACTCAGTAATGATTCCGACCATTTTTCCTGATTCATCAACGACGGGTATTCCGCTGATCTTGTGATCCAACATAAGCTTTGCAGCCTCAAAAATTGTCTTGTCAGGATTTATGACAATGACTTCATGGCTCATAATTTTACCGACTGTCAGCTGCGACCATAAATAATTAAGCTCCCAAATGCTAAGCGTTGTTGCATCGGAAGGATTTGCTTCTCGCACATCTCCAATAGTCAAGATACCCACCAACCGATCTTGTTGATCGACCACAGGCAAGCGGCGTATGTGATTTTCTTTCATAATGGAATGCGCATGACTTATGGCCGCTTCAGGGGTTATGGTCAATACGGGGCTGGTCATCCATTCTCGAATTGTGGTTTTGTCGAGCATGATTTCACCTCTCTAGACAATAGTTCGGTTAGCTCTCGACATCGATGTATTGGTGTTCGGGACAGTAAATTCTCCAATTACAAAAGCAAATTGGAGAATAAATCCCCGGCGAGCTAAATATTTATCATGCTCTTACGATACACTCTATTAGTGGCTAATACCTACTGCCAAACATAACGCCTTTGGTATGACGGATGTACGACACGACACTCAAGAAATCAATGCGCGCGGATGGGCATCGTAATGGTTAAACGTGTTCCTGTTTCGGGTGTCGATAGAACGTTGACATGCCCGCTCAAAAGTGCCGCTCGCTGCTGTAAGTTGCGCAAACCCAATCCCTCATCATGGGTCAGTTTAGAGACATCGAATCCGCGTCCGTTGTCTTCTACCACAATGATGAATTCATGCCGGATTTGTTCAGCACGAATCGTGATAAGTGTGGCCTCGGCATGGCGGATGGCGTTGCTGATTGCTTCATTGGCCATCTGACAAATTGCTTCGAATACAGCGGGGGTGAAGGGCGGCCTAATATCCGGTGCCTCTAATACCACTTTTAAGTCGTCAGGGGTGTATAACCGGCTTAGAACGTCCAGTAAAGTGACTCGGACACTTTTGCCGACTTGGTTGCCACCATTTAAGTTCATGATGAAACGCCGGATGTCCTCGATTACGTCGTTAAGGTTATTAATCGCGTCAGCGAGTTCCGATTCGGACGCGCCGCCTGACAGGCGCATCAAATCGAGGTGCATTCCTATGCCATAAAGGGATTGGATGATGCCGTCATGCAAATCCATAGCGATACGTTCGCGGTCTACCAGTAAAGCGAGGCGGCTTTGCTGTTCATTCAATTGTGAACTCGCAATGGCAACTGCGGCATAGCCGGCGAGCGTTTCCAAAATCCATTCATCTTCTTCATCAAAGGGTAAATTGTCGCGGCGGTCACACAAATAAAACGTGCCGAAAAGCTGCTGCCCAATTTGAATCGGCACACCCAGTAAGCTCGTCATGCTCGGATGCGCCGCACAGAACCCTATGGATCGGGGATCGGTCTGCATTTTGGATAAGCGAATGCTTTTTCTCTCCTGCATGATCGCGCCGATTAATCCGCCCCCACGCGGGAGATGAGTCAAATGAGCTGCCTGTTCGGGTGTCAATCCCGCGACTTTGAAAAAGCGAAGCCCACCTTTGCCATCGGGTATACCTAAAGCCGCATATTGGGCATTGACCAGTTGTAAAGATACCTGCGCAATGCGTTCGAGAACGGTTTCAAGCTTATCGGCTTCTGCCGCGTACATTACTGCCGATGCAATTTCCTTAAGTTGCGTTAAAATGACAGATGTATCGCGTTTTTCTGGATAGATGTCACTTCCCATAGTGTATTGATATCCATATAGTAAGAATAGTGTCTCTATTCTAACCTTGAAATTTGGCTTTAGCATGTGTGAGGAAAAGGTTGCATGACCAATCCGGTAAATATTCTAATCGCAGACGATCATTCGGTAGTACGGGCGGGACTTCGCGCTTTATTGGAGCGCCAAGGACGTTTTCGTGTTATTGCCGAAGCCAGTACCGGAGAAGAAGCCATCGCTAAGGCACAGGAACTTCGACCTGATGTTGCAGTCTTGGACGTTCGGATGCCCGGCGTTTCCGGAATTGAGGCGTGCCGCCAAATCGTTACATCTGTTCCCACCTGCCGAGTCATCATTCTCACATCTTACGCAGAAGATGAATTGTTATTTGCGGCAATACAAGCTGGAGCATCGGGTTATGTCTTGAAGCGAATCGGTGACAATGAACTGGTGCTAGCGGTTGACCGCGTCAGTCGTGGTGAAGGGATGCTTGATCCCTCGATGACAGCGGCGGTGTTTACGGAAATGCGGAAAGCGGGCGAAGCCAATAATGCGGCTGCTTTTTCTGCGCTTACCGCACAAGAATTGATCGTACTGGCATTGGTTGCCGATGGCCTCACCAACCGACAAATTGCGATGAAGATGTACTTGGGGGAAGGCACAGTTCGCAATTACGTGAGTAGTGTTTTGTCGAAGATCAATGTCGCAAATCGTGCTGAAGCAGCTGGTTACGCCGTCAAACATAACATACGCGAATTGGTGCCACCAACTGACAATTAGCCGAATGAATCCCACCGCAAAACCACTTATCCGTGACCATGGATAAGTGGTTTTGTGTTTGAATATTTTGTCTGGTTAGCGTAATATTTAAGGCGCAATAACTTGCGCCTTTTTGCATTTACGCTGAATTATCCCTAGTTGATATGCTCGGTGGTTTTAACGGGACTTTCGTTAGGGACGCTTGTCTTGCTCGGAATGACCAATACTGGACAAATCTTCGCGCTCAATACTTGATTTGTCACACTGCCAAACAAGAATCGCCCAATTCCAGATCGACCATGAGTTGACATGACAATGGCGTTAACGTGCAAGCGGTCGGCAGCTTCGGTAATTACCGTCACCGGATCCCCGATTGTGACCTCGTAAACAGCGTTAATGCCCGCTTTCCTGAGATCGGCTGCAAGTCCGTCAAGGTAATGCTGGGCTATGGGCAGTAATTCGTTTTTGGACGGTGCATTATCGGGCACTGTCAAAGGCGCATAATACCCATACGTAGGATAATCCTGAACTTCAATTGCACACACTAACGTGATTTTGCCATCCGGCTTGACGACTTCACGAGCATAGGCCAACGCTTCTTCAGCAAGCTTGGAACCATCTAGCGGTACGAGTACATGCTTTAACATGCTGTTTACCTCCTAATCTGTTGATGTTTATATCTTCAGTCTAGGCTTCTGATGTTTCCGCCAGTAGTATCGAATGTCATGATCGCGCTAGTAACGTTTCACTCCAACAAACGGTGTGTCGCTGCTGCCAATGATACGCCGGCATATTGACTTACGACGCGGCAGTTTCTTCTTTACTGGGAACGATCATCACAGGACACACCCGTGCCCCGATAACCTTATTGGTAACGCTCCCGAATAACAGCCGTCCAATACCAGAGCGTCCGTGTGATGACATGACAATCGCATCAACCTGTGCTTTTTCCGCGATTCCAACGATGACAGTTGCAGGATCTCCTAACTTGACTTCATAATCAATGTTGAGGTCAGCTTTGCCCAAAGCGGCAGCTACTTTTTGCAGATACTCTTTGGCTTGAGGAAGCAGCTCACTATCCGTGATATCAAAATCAGGTATGGTCAAACTTGAATACGCTCCGTACACAGGCACTTCAGGTATCATGACTGCACATACCAGCGTGAGTTTACCTTCTGGTGCGAGTATCTCCGAGGCATATTTGAGTGCATCTTCCGCAAATTTTGAACCATCCAACGGTACGAGAATGTGCTTTAGCATCGTCTTATCCTTTTTGGGGGTACTGCATTTCGGTGAAGTCAGTCTAAAGCGCTTCTCCTAACTGGACTACTACCAACTATTATCAATCAGGCCGCGCTCCCTCACTTAATGGAGCATTTTAAGGAGTTCTTCAGGAATCGAAACCGGGCATCATTGCGACGCCCGGCTTATAAATTGATCTATTTAATTGTTTATCGCAAACTTAACCTAAGTAATCACGCAAATTCAGTGCCAAACGTGGATGGCGAAGACTGCGTAAAGCTTCTTTTTCAAGTTGGCGAATACGTTCGCGGCTCAAACCAAATTTGTTGGCAATTTCTTCAAGTGTGTGCGGTTCTCCACCACCCAGACCAAAGCGCAGCCGCAAAATATGGCTCTGTCGTGGCGTAAGTTCGCTTAACACTTCTTCAATCGTCTCTTGCAGCAAATGCTGAGTTGCCGATTCAACGGGGCTGGGCGAATCTTGGTCTTCAATAAAATCGCCAAACTCGCTGTCGCCGTCGTCACCGACTGGGCGTTCCAAAGCAATTGCATGTTGGCTTGCATCCATCATGCCGCGTACACTGTCCGCAGGTAAGTCCATCTCAAATGCAATTTCTTCGGGGGAAGGACGGCGGCCTAATGATTGTTCTAGGTTTTGTGCTGTCCGGTACATTTGGCGGATACGTTCGGTCATGTGCAGGGGAATGCGGATCGTGCGGGTCTTCTGGGCGAGAGCGCGTGTGATTGCTTGGCGAATCCACCATGTCGCATAGGTGCTGAAACGGTTGCCACGTTTGTAATCATACTTATCAACCGCGCGCATCAGACCGACGTTACCTTCCTGAATAAGATCAGGGAAGGGAAGTCCTTGTCCCATATAGCGCTTGGCGATGCTGACGACCAAACGAGTGTTGGCGCGGCCAAGGTGTTCACGCGCATTTTGACCCTCAAGGACGAGGCGTTCCATACTCGCGACCCATGCCATACCATTCAGATCACTTGCGCCGGGGCGGTTCACACTGTGACGTGCTTCTTTGCCCATTTCAATCCGTTTTGCCAGTTCGATTTCTTCTTGTGCTGTCAACAACGGTTCTTGAGCCATCTGCCGGAAGTATAATCCCACCGGGTCATCGGCGGAAACCGCACTGATGTCCCCGACACCGGGGTCTTGTGGAAGTTCTTCTGGCTCAAACTCCATTTCAATTTCTTCTGCGAGCACCAGACCTCCATGTAAGGCCGGGTCGCTTTCCTGTCGAACTTCTATACCTAACTCGTCCAATTCAAACAGGAGGTTCTCTACAGTGTTTGCATCTTCTCCTTCTTCATCTAGTAACTCAAGGACATCATCGAACGTCAGATAACCCCGCTGGTCGGCCCGGTTCATCAGTTCTTGTATCAACTTGGCACCCTCTTACGTACTCGATGGTTAAAAAACTTCCGATTGTTAATGCATAATATTTTGTAATGTTTTTAACAACCGCCTAAACATCAGTATTCTAGCATAGAATTGGGTCGTTTGTGAATAAGCTATGAATAAACACATCCGTAAGAAAATCCAAATGGCGGGTAAAAGATTAAGGTTTAGAAATATTAAATCAATATCAATTCTGAAATTTTTTCAAATAGTGCTAGAATTACAGATGATAAGGTTGCATTCTTCTATTCTTTGCTTATCATAAAAAGTATAGCTTTTGCAAATTCGTATGCTGACCTATATAAGGTAGTGATAATGGCGACTCGACGTTTTACTGGTGATTTACCTCCCGATGAACCTGATGATTTGAGCAATAATGGTCGGCAGCCGCCGATTCAGCCAGCGCCTGCACAACCTGCGCGTCCAGCTGTACCCACTGCGCCGACCCGTTCGGCTCCGCAGCGTCCGGCTGCACATCTGCCGCGTACGCTAACGCAGGTGCTGAACGAAGCGAATGAACGGGTGATTCAAGGGGATTTGGTGGATTATGTCCCTATGTCAACCGGCTTTGATCCGCTTGATGGTTTTATCGGAGGTGGACTTCGTAAAACTGAATTGACTCTGCTTGGTGGTGCACAAGGCATTGGCAAGACGATTGCCACCTTACAAATCGCCAGAAATATAGCCATGCGCCCGGATCAGTATGCGTTTTATCTCTCTTACGAACACACCGAAACGCACCTCATGCATCGCTTATTGTGCATGGAAAGTATCAATCCACCTGAAGTTGATATTACGCGTGGCATCAAACTGCGCGATTTATATCAAATCATTGTCGCGGAACGTGCCAAGGGCTTTATGGGGCGGGATCCAAACTCCCCCGGTTCCTTGCAGGCCATTCTCAAAGAAAATCCACGCACATCGCCTGCTCTCGCACGAATGGCGCGTTATGCTGACCGCATGATTCTGGTTAAAGCCAGTCCCGCGGTAACGACGCTCAAAGCCATTAAAGAAATGACCGCGCGCCTTTGCGATGCCACCGGTGGCAATGTCACCGTTTTTGTTGATTATCTCCAAAAAATCGCGGTTTACCCCGAACGTCCGCGTGATGAGAATGATAAAGTGACGATTATCGTCGAAGGTTTGAAAGACATCGCGCTTTCGCTGGATGTTCCCGTGTGGTCAATCGTCGCGGCTGATCGTGATGGTCTTAAGAGCAAGCGTATCCATCTGTTCCATTTGCGCGGCAGCAGCGCTCTGGATTATGAGTCGGATATCGCCATCATCATGAACAATAAGTACCACATCCTTTCGAAAGATCACGTGGCTTTCAATCCCTACACCGCCAAGCAGTTCCGTGACTGGGTCGTCTTTACGGTCGAAAAGAACCGTGCCGGACGGGCCATGCAAGACATGGAATTCCAACTTTACGGTCAGCACTTCGCTTTTGACCCACGTGGTCAAAAAGTGCAGCAGCAGCTCATTGACGACAAAGTCATCGAGAGTTAAACTTTCCTCAACCCTGATGATATTAAAGGGCGCATAAAATGCGTCCTTTTTGTTGTAATCTACTGATAAAATCAATCTCAAACACATCGCACCCGCATTTCCTTGTGTTCGTATCTCGTAACTTTACTCTCGTAATTTGTAGCTGAGAACTTTCCTATGAGCTTGCAAGGTGTTACGCGAAACTTGGTCGAAAATCTTCGAGCAGTTAAAAACGTACGCTCCGTCAAAATTCTTGATGTTGGAGCGCTCCTCGTCAACATTACGCATGGTTACTTCACCGAAGAAATTATGATCTATTTGCTTGCGGGTGAATTGTCTACCGGTTTCATCAAGAAAACGCTCAACGCCAATACCCGTGCCGATTTGCATACGCTTTATGTTCTGGCTTTTGACCTCATAACCGAAGATGGCAAAATCCCGTTGATGAGCGATGGACTTCGCCTGCTGCTGCAAGCCTACAGCGGCAAAGTTTATGCCTATTCCACTATTCACGATGCCGTTGTCGTTTTCCCGGTAATTGTAGAGCAGGGCAAAATCATTCGTCATCAGCCGGTTCGTTTAGCTGATCTCAGCGGTGATTTTGTCGCTATCGAATCCGACTACATTATGGGTGTGCGCAATGTCGCCGGCTTCAACCCGCCCCGTGAACAAAAGCCGCATGTCGAGCGCCCAATTGATAACCCTATGCAGATTTTTTATGATGTTCTCGGTGTTCCTATAGAAGCCAGTTTGGATGACATCAAACGCGCTTATCGCCTACAAGCCCGTAAACATCACCCCGACACCGATAAGACACCGGGTGCGACGGAACGAATGCAGCGGATTAATGATGCTTATGCCCGCATCTTGGAAACATTAGAGTAATCTGATTTTACCTTTTATTCGCTTTTAATTTGTGTTGTGTAATATCGGTGTAAAGTACAATTACTATAGAAATGGTGTTGTTTATTCTATTTCGGCATTAGGAAAACAAAAATAAGTGAATTGACTGAAAATGGGCATACGACCAAAACCTAAAACCCTCGTCATTACTTCTGAAGCAACTGATATGGACTGCATTCCTAAATGGGGTGAAGTTCGTTTCCGCCAGCAAAATGAACTCATTCTGATGGCTAAAGGGTTTTCTGAAAAGTTGGTTCTCCGTGTCAACAATAGCCTTATATTGGGGCGTAAGGGTGATGCCGATGAAACCGATGGTCCGGATGTCGATTTAAATGTGTTTGAGGCCTATTCGCGTGGCGTATCCAAGCAGCACGCCGTCATTGAGTTTGCTGACCGCTTGCTAACCATTCGTGATCTAGGCAGTCGTAACGGAACTTTCCTCAACATGCAGGCAGTCGTCCCTAACTCGCATCGTGTCCTTCGTGACAACGATATTCTCCACCTTGGCAACCTTGAACTGCTGATTCACTTTCAAGGTGTAGTTAAGTCATAGACAGGTTGTATTTCGTCGCTCGTAAATTCAACAGACTTCAAAGGATAAGCCAACAGCTTGTTCTTTAATTGAAATCAACTTTCGTAATGGCATTTTCTGCCATAAACAAAATGAGGGCTTAATTGCCCTCATCTCTATACGCTCCGTGTCTCAGTGGTTAAAACGTTTATTCCACCACATCCCGCAGCTTAATGTAATTCAACTTGGAAAGCTCACGTACCTGCTGTTCCGCTCGGTAGCTGCTCCGCACCAATGGCCCGCTCTCTACCCATTTGAATCCCATCTCGCGTCCGATGGTTTCGAAGGCATCAAATTCTTCCGGCAGGTAAAAACGCTCGACGGCGAGATGCTGTTTGCTCGGTTGTAAATACTGTCCGATGGTCAGAATGTCTACCCCTTGACTCACCAAGTCGCGCATAACGTCCAGCACTTCCTCAAATGTTTCGCCTAACCCGACCATGATGCCGCTCTTGGTCAACACCAATGGATCCATTTTCTTGGCATTACCCAGCGTTTTCATCGCCCATTCATACTTATCCTGAGGCTGCACCTTCTTGAATAGACGCGGAACCGTTTCTACATTGTGGTTCAAGATTTCCGGCTGGGCATCCATCACGGTTTTGAGGTTGGCCTCACTTCCCTTGAAGTCCGGGATCAATACTTCGATACTGCATCCGGGTTGCAGCTTGCGGATACGATTTATCACCATCGAAAACAATGGCGCGCCACCATCTGGACGTTCATCACGGTTGACACTGGTGATGACCACGTGCCGCAATCCCAATGCCCGTACCGATTCCGCCACACGGTTCGGTTCTGCCCAGTCAATCGGGTTTGGCCGTCCGGTTTTGATGTCACAGAAACCGCACGAACGGGTACAGGTATCCCCGCCCATCAAAAAAGTTGCTGTTCCACGCCCCCAACATTCGGCGATGTTCGGGCATTGGGCTTCTTCGCAAACGGTATTGAGCTTCTTCTCCCGCATCAATTCGTAGACTTCTTTATACCCTTCACTGCTCGGTGCGCGCACCTTAATCCAAGGGGGTCTACGTCGTGGGTGCGAAGGGTCAGGTTGCCAGCCCTCGCTTGGCGTAAGCGGAATTAGGTTCGGATCAATCAAATCAGTCACGGTAAACCTCATTTTTCTATATCAGCTCTCAAAAAGCCGATGGTTTGGTCGCGAATTCAAAGTGTTTCTATTATAGCTTTATCAGCGTATGAACTCTACTTCCGATGGCGTGGCATCCGTCTCCCTTACCAGCATTTTCCACAAGTAGCGGACAATGACTTCGCGACTTCCGGCAAAGATGAGGAGTCGCAAGATAGGTAAGGTAAATGCGCTGGCTACATCCGACACTTGCAGCAGTTCTAGTACGCGGGGTGCAATCGAGAAACCGACCAATAAGGTCAGCACAAATGTTGCGATCTGAATCACCAAATAGACAATGAAGGCAGCGGCGCTTGCATCTAACCGTCGCATCGCAAAAGTTGGAACCAGAATGCCGACTTCCGCCGCCAACACGATGGAATGGAGATGGTCAATGTACATGGCTAATCCCATGCTGAGTAGATAAACCATCACTATCACCCCGCCCAATAGCTCAGCATCGTTGGGGATAATAGGAGGGGTAAGGCTTGCGGCGATTAACATGACCACCACCGTGAAAAAGCCTCTCATCAGCCACGTACCGCCTGTTTCGGTTTGTTCCAATGATTCATTACGGTGTAAACAGGCAGACATCACAATTCGTCCGATGCCAATTGTTCCCGGTGGGCTAATCACCAATAAATCGTAGCGGCCTGCTTCACGTTCATTGGCGATACTGCTGGCGATTTGTACAGCCCACCGCAGGCCGTAGACCGCACTTAGAAAAACAATTCCCGGAATCAATAAAAGTGGAGAGAACAATATCAGTACGCAGCCCATATACCAAGGCATTATATAGGGCGCTTGGGTGATGATACGCTGGTAAAGTGGGTGTCCGGTTAATGGGCGTTTCATCCAGCGCCATAGTGTCCATGTCAGAATCAAATTGTTTCCTTTAGTTCAACGTCGGCGTGGTGGATACAAGGCCAGCTCAGCGTCCTTATATGACGTTTCAGTACGTTTCATGACTGTCTGCCACAAAAGCCGAATAAAAATATCCTGAATTACAAAAATGGTGCCTACCCTCACAAGAGTGAGCAAAATGTCCACTAGCCCGTTCTGTCCACCCAATCCGGGATATACCCTATCTAAAAGTGTAAAACCGATGAGCAGCGCAATTGCATAGCTCCCAATTTTAATGAGCAAAAAAACTGCTGGAGCATAAAGGAAAGAATCAGTGATTCCGCTGGCAAAGGTGGGAATGATTAAGCCCGTCAAACAGCCGATCACAGTTGATTGTACATATTCGCTGTATATCAAGGTGATAACGGCGGCGGCATTGATTAATGGCACGACGACCGGCAAAGTCAGATTTGATGATGATAAGATGATCGAGAGGCTCAGGCCAGCAAACAATACGAGGACGACCGCAACCGCCGCAAATGCAATGCGCGTCGATGTCCTCACAATGTCGTGCATACGCTGAAACTGTTGATTTTGGTAGAGCAAGCTTGTACACATGACCCAGCACACGGCTAACGCGCCCTGTGGACATAAGGCCAACAATTCATAGGTGTTGTTTTTGCGTTCATAAGAAATGAATTGGCTGATACGCACAGCACAATCCAAGCCATAAATCAGGCCGCAGCCTGCTAAAATCACCGGCATCACAAGAAGGAGAACTGTCGGCATAAATTCGCTCATCCGCATAATGAAGCCGATGATTACACCGGCTGATGTCAGGTTGCTGCGTTTGCCGAGAGGTGGCAAAAGTACCGTTCGTACAAAAATGGGATGCGTTGCAGGTGGGTCGTTAAGCGCGCGCCACAGTTTGAGTGTCATCGTGCAGTTTGAATTGAGGGTATGGATTTTCTGAAGTTAAAAAGTCTGTGTCTACAGGGCGGGTATTTGTGTTGTCGAGCAGCTTTCTCCAACTGAGTTCAATAATAGCTTGCCTCAAAACATAGAATGCGATAACCGTAAGCAGCATCTGGCTTATTTCAGTGCTGATGCCAATGTCCTTCAAAACGGAGCAGACATCGGGCAGGACAAACAGGCAAAGCATAATCGTAACCAGATACGAAGTGACTTGAAAAGCTGTAAAAATCACCAGCGCCCACAACCGTTGGTCCAGACTGACGGCCTGCTGCGCCGCTAACATCCCGGATAGGCAGCCAAACACAGTTGCCTGAATATGGTCGATGTAAAACAGCAAGATACAGCCAATGCCCCAAGTGAGTGTGATGGTGCCTTTCATACCCAATACACGCTGCAAAAAGAGTTGGCTGGATATAACGAAAGGGATGAATAAGCCAAATCGTACGACCCATGCTTCGAGAGAGTTGAGGATTTCAAACGCCCGTTCGCGGTGCAAACTGCCCGTGGAGATGGCCCATAACGTGCGGATCGTGCCGCCGGGTGTCAAGCACAGCAAGTCGTAGGTGCGGCTCTTTTGTTCAATGGCGATTCGGTTACTGATACGAAGCGTTAAAATCATGCCGCTAATGGTTCCGCTGAACACCATCAAACAAACGAGACGCATATCAATGATAAAAAGCAGCGGCCATAACCAGATTTGACCCTGCAAGAGCACATTTTGGAACAGGCGGCTCAGGCGTGTCGCGTCGTCATAGATGTCATCCATAACACGCACGTACATCGGGTCATTGGCTGGATGTTTTAATCCTTGCCATAAGCGCCACATGGTCAAGGTGCTAATCCCCACGCCACCGGATCAGGTCCGTTTACCGTCGGGAAGATGCCTTCACTAAGCTGTGTAAATACTCCGCTGCTAATATCGAGTGCCAGCAGTAAATACCCTTTGTCATCTCCCGGTACATTGCCGCCAAATGCGACATGGGAACTGTCGGGCGACCAGATTAAGCGGGGTGGGTTAGGGGTGTGTTCGTTTGTCGTAAAACCACAGTAGCTGTGAATTTCGCGGGTGGTGACGTCTAATACGTGAATTCTCGCTGGCGAAGCATCCGTTTCTGGATTGTTGCCGTTAAGTCTCATGACCCAGAAAGCGATTTGTTTTCCATCCGGTGACCAGCTTAAGTCGCCGCTGGTCAGTCCGTTAATTCGTACTGCGCCGTAGGTAGTTGTCAGGTCAGTCCATTTGGCAGGCAGGTAAGTGGTTCCCGGCTGCACAGCGAATACTTCGCTGCCGATTTCACCGGAATTGCTTTCAACTGTCACGGGCGCGACATAGGCCAACCACTGACCATCCGGTGACCAAGCTGCCGAATCGTAGTAAGGACGGTCAACCCCTAAGTCAACGCCGGTCGCGTCAATTTCGTCGCCGGCTGCCAGATTGACCATCATTCTGTGGAAGGTGTCGTCAACTTGCTTGACCTTAATTCCCCACTTTCCGCCCGGTTGTACATTTGCCACACTGTTTACATTCAAATAATCACGGTCGCCCCCGGTTTCGGGCTGTAGGTATGCATCTTTCCCCGGTGTCCATACTAGGAGAATATCGTTTGTCCACCATTCAACATCCGCAGCATAATCAATTAGTGGTGTGCGCTGCGTTCCATCCATTCGCATCTTGGAATAGGCTTCGGTGATCGAATCAACGTAGGTGATCCAGCGGGCATCGGGCGAAAGACGGCAGTTGGTGCCACAGGGGCGGGTATCGGGCAGGGGATAGCGGCGGTTGGAGTCGATGTTATAGACCCACATGCTGGACTTATCGAAGGCCGTCAGGATAATTCCACCGGGTTCAAACTGGCTGCCACGCACTTGTATGCCACCTGATGGACAAACGTCGATGATGCTGCTGGTCGCGGTCACTTTGCTGCCCGCAAATAAAACGAGGACCAAAACAGCCCAGCAAAAACTGCGAAGTAAACTGCGTTGTGGAATAAAGTGAAGCAAACGAAGTGTCATAGCATATTCGATAATTGCTCGGATTGTGCCAAGCATAGCACAAAAAAGACTCAGTCGCTTCACCCCCAGTTCTCAATTCGTGGACTTTGCGTGCGCTGTGTTTGAGACGTTTCACGACCCTGTGAACCTGTTTTGATTATCTTTCAATCTTGTTAGAGTTTGTTGATATTGCATAGAAACATGTGTTTTAGGCAGGGAATTTGGTACACTTAACGCAGAGATTATATATAGGTATGATATAGTGTCTACAGAGTATGTGTGCTTCCAGAACAGGGGCATGAGATGAAAAAAAGCCTCATAACCTCTTCATCCAACATTCGGGATGAAATAGGAGAAGGATCGCCAGAGTTGGGGGAAGTCAAGGAGCCGATTAATCCGCAGACCACCACGACTTCTCCGGTTATTCGGACGAATGGGGGATATGCACCAACGGCTGAAACAGGCGTAATTCCGGCTGTGTTCATTGCGCCCTACGAAGGTGACGACCATGCCGAAGGACAAGATGCATCTCGCACGACGGCTGAAACTCAGGTTGCACCCCTTAATCAGAAAGCGACCCAAACGATGACTGAACATATGCCGTCAATACTCATTATCGAAGATACCACTGAATTGGCTGAGGTCATTCAGGCGACGCTTGAACGCATGAATATGCATACTGTTCACGAAACACATGGGGGCAAGGCGATTTCACGCTTTGACGAAATGCATCCGGATGTGGTTCTGTTGGATATTGGCCTTCCTGATATGTCCGGTTGGAAATTTTTGGAATCGGTCAAAGAAAAACATAAAGATGATATGCCCATCATCATTGTGATTACGGCATATGGTGATCCGGCTAATCGCTTGGTTGCAAAGTTTCAAGGGGTCTATAACTACCTCATTAAACCTTTCACCTCCGACGAAGTTGAGCAGGTTGTGATGTCCGCTATTCGCAGCAAGACTGCATGAAACAGTTTCAATTTTTCCGCGCCCTCGTCATGAGGGCGTTTTTATTGGCGATGGCCTTCTCTGTAATAGCATCAACCCCTCTACCACCTGTTCCCTCATCACTCGCCGTTAATCTTGCTGCACATCGTCCGATGCAAGCACTTTATCAAATTGAAGTGATGGCTGCCCAATCAGGCTGGACGGCTGATCTGGCTAAATCGGCAGGGGATATTTGGGAGGCGCTGGACGATTTACCCCGTGCTGTATCGTACTGGGAAATTGCCAATAGGCTTGAGCCGGATGACGAACAATTGACCCGTCGTTTGGCGAAATCTTATCTCGATCTAAATCGCTGGTCACAGGCTGTCATATCGTTGAGCAAACTGCTTAAACGAAGTGATGATAACTGGGCACATTTTCAGTTAGGTATACTGCAATCGGTACTTGATCCGACATCGGCTGCCGAACAGTTTCAACTGGCAGCGCGCGATCCACAATATCAATCCATTTCCGTCCAACTGATGCCTATACTGAATGAATCCACTGATATTGTCCGTGCAATGCAAACCGGGGTCATATTAGCGAGTGCAAAGTTGTGGCCTGCCGCCGAATATGTGTTTCAATATGCAGCCTCGTTTTCTCCTAAGCTGCCGGTTGCGCTGGCATATACCGGATTGGCGCGTGACCAGCAAGGCAAAAATGGCCGTCCTCAGATTGAACAGGCTGTTGCCCTTGCTCCTAACAACGCTCAAGTTCGCTATCTTCAGGGTTTGCATCTCCATTTGGTGGGTGATGAAGATGCTAGTTTGGCAGCACTCCAGCAGGCAGCATCTCTCGACCCCCTAAATCCCGCCTTTGCTGCCGAGTTAGCCGCGACTTACAACCGTGCGGGAGACTCGGTTAAAGCCGAATATTGGTATAAAGTCGCTGTTACACTTTCAAATAACGATCCGCGCTTTCAAGCACTCCTTAATGATTTTTATCGGCAGCCGTCTGTTTCCATCGTCACCGCGACCCCCTAATTCCACGTTTACGCTGTATCCTGCCCATGCTACAATCGCCTCTTGTCACCAACTAAGAGGGGGTGTTGCCTTGCGCCGTTTCCTCATTATTCTGGTTCTTCTACTACTGCTGGGTGTGTCCTATTTTGCTAACCGCTTGACCGCGCATCTCCATTACATTGTCCCTGTAGAAGCCGGTAAAGTGGCTTATTTAGCCACCTTTGACGATTTCAAATCCGATTGGGCACAAGCCGAAGGTCGCCTGAAAACACAGATTTTAGATACCGGTGTGCTGCGTATCACCGTTGGCGATGTTGATAAATTACCTTTTTCTCAAGCCAAACCCTATTTTAGCGATTTTGATATACGCGCGCAGATGACAGCCGTGGACGGCCCTGAAGGAAATGGTTTCGGCCTCATTTTCCGTTTGCAAACCAAAGACAACAGTTCGCTTTCGGATGACGAATTTTATTTATTCGAGATTAGCAGCGATGGCTATTATCGTGTCCTGCGCCAGTTATTCGATGCCTCAAAAGGCGAGAGCATACAAAAAAACCTCAGCACATGGATACCATCGCCAGTGATCAATCAGCATATTGGCGCAGCCAATTTTCTGCGCGTGAATGCAAAGGGTGATCATTTTCAGTTTTATGTAAACAATCACCTGATGCAGTTGTGTATTCCTGACGATCCTAACGCAGAAAGTACCTTTCCTGCGACTGGTGAATGTGTCGGTGGCAAAATGCTGGATACACTCATTGATGCTTCCATCCCCAATGGTCAGCTTGGCGTGGTTGCTCAGTCACTGGATGAGCAGGGCGTTGTAGTCGACTTTGATAATGTGGTGGTTTACGGCCCTTCCTAAAACCGGGAAGTCGTTTTTATGGCTTTCAACGCGTCTTATAGATAGATTCAATTCCACATGTCAGAGACGATTTTAACAATCTCCGCTATACTGATACGATAATTACGAACCCACTTTACATTGGTGTGAACAATATCAGCAGCCGAAATGCTGACTGAACAGGAGTGATGAATATGACTGATCCTAAAGAACAACTACAAGCCGCTTTAAAAGGGGCTATGATTAATAAAGATGTAGTCCGCCGTGATGTTATTCGTGGTTTACTGAGCGCGGTCAAGCAAGTTGAAATCGACAGCCAGAAAACGTTGAATGCCGAAGATACGGTGGCTGTCCTTCAAAAAGAAGCGAAGAAGCGCCGCGAGAGTATTGATGAAGCACTTAAGGTAGGGCGTAATGAAATCGCCGACCATGAAAAAGTAGAACTTGCCATTATCGAAGGATTTTTACCGGCACAATTGTCTCGTGAACAGGTTGCGTCCATTGTGCAGGAAACCATCGCTCAAACCGGTGTGACCTCAGCCAAAGAAATCGGCAAGTTAATGGGTGCGCTGATGCCTAAAGTCAAAGGTCAAGCGGATGGTAGACTTGTGAATGAGGTTGTTAGAGAATTGCTGAAGTAGTGCTGTTGGTGTCGATATGATTGATTGGCTTACGGAGCTGTTAGAACGGACTTTCCGAATTCAACCGATGCGTTCGCGTTATCTTCTGCATTGGTTTGGGACAATCGTTGCAACGGCCTCGTTTGTCTTGATTGCCACGCTGTTGGTCGTATATGACAGCGTGTTTTTAGGGTTTAATAACCTGTCGTCTCTACAAATTGGGGATACTGCCCCGCAGGATATTCGCGCGCCGATTAGTATTTCCCCCTATGTGAGCAAAGTTTTAACCGAGCAGCGCCAGCAGGAAATCCGCCAGAGTGTACCGGATATATACTTCCCGCCTAATCCTGCTGTGTCGCGTCAGCAGTCAGACATGACCAGCCAGATATTAGCCTATATCCAGAATATCCGGCACGATCCTTATGGCACGCCCCAACAAAAAATTGAAGACCTTCGCGCGATCAATGATCTCAAACTGCCTGATTCTACTATCGTCCAGCTTTTAGGCTTGGACGAAAAAGCGTGGACAGACATCACCGATCAAATTACCAGCATTCTTGAACGGGTCATGCGGTTGGAGATACGAGATTCGAATTTGCAGTCCGTCATTACCCAACTGCCAATGCAGGTCGGGGTGCGCTTTTCTGAAGATCAGGCGGATGTGATTGTTCAAGTTGTCAAAGGGCTGATTCGGCCTAACACGCTGCTCGATGCCGACGCGACAAACCTTGCACACCAGAGTGCAGTTGCCAATATCACGGTACGGCGCAGCTTTGAGCGAGGGCAGGTCATTTTGCGGGCTGGCGAAAAGGTGGATGCAGCCGCTTACGAAGCGCTGGGTATGCTCGGTTTATTGGAGCCAACTAACCAACGGGTCCAGCAGTTTGCGCGTGCTGCTTTAGCCAGCATTATCGTAGTCGTGGTTACAGGTTTATATCTCAGTCGTTTCAAACCTGAACTGCTGCGTTCGTCACGTTTGCTGACTCTCTTGGCAGCGGTATTTCTATTGACTTTATTCGGTGCGCGCCTGTCTATCATTTATGGACAAATATATCTCTACCCAACTGCGACAATGGCGATTCTGTTCGCAGCCTTAGTCAGCGCGGAAGTATCTGTCATTGGTGTGCTGGGGTTGGCCGCACTTGTTGGCCTGATGCAAAATAATTCGCTCGAAATGGCGCTGCTGGTGGGTGTCGGTGGCATGTTGGCGACCCTCACGTTGCGCCATCCCGAACGTCTCAACGGCTATTTCATGCCCGGTTTGCTCGTGGGCCTAGCGAATATTGCGGTTGTCCTCATCTTTTTTCAAGGTGATTTGACTTCTACCAGTAATGCCAGCGGTGTGGGCGAACTGGTTCTTTATAGTGTAGTCAATGGTGCGCTGGCGGGTACGGTTTCGCTTGCCGGAATTTATATCGCAACGTTGATTTTTAATTTGCCAACGGGATTAAAGTTGGTTGAGCTCAGTCAGCCGAATCAACCGCTGCTTCAGCGCCTGCTTCGCGAAGCCCCCGGCACCTATCAACATTCGCTTCAAGTCTCAAACATGAGTGAGCAAGCTGCCAATGCCATCGGGGTAAATGCTGATCTGGTTCGGGTTGCTGCCCTATATCATGATGTGGGTAAGATGGTTAACCCGGCCTTTTTCACCGAAAATCAGGTCGAAGGCATTAACCCCCATGACGCGCTTGATGATCCAGCCCGTAGTGCGGCCATTATCATCAGTCATGTGACGGAAGGCGAAAAAATGGCTCGCAAATATCGGCTCCCAGCCCGTATTCGCGATTTCATTCTTGAACATCACGGTACACAGGTCTTATATTTTTATCAACAGGCTGTTCAACGTGCTGGCAGTGACCAGAGCGTGGACATCGAACAGTTCACTTATCCCGGTCCTAAACCCCAGACCAAAGAAACAGCTATTTTAATGCTGGCGGATAGTTCCGAAGCAACCGTCCGTTCGCGTAAGCCGACCAAGAAACAGGAAATCGACGAAATCATCCAACACATTATTGATGGCAAAATACAATCCGGACAGTTGGATGAGTCGGGTCTTACCCTCAACGACTTAAGCGCCATTCGCAAAATATTTGTGGATATGCTGCAAGCGGTTTTCCACCCACGTATCAATTACCCGCCGCAGCTTAAGCAGTCCACTGAATCATCTGTCGAGGTTCCACGTGCTGCCGTGCTGCCAAATGTTACGCAGGAGACGCTTGGAACGCGAACTTTGCCAGATGAGGAACGTCCTCCGACAGTTGTTGTTCCGGCGGAACCATCGCCAACCGAACCCCAAACTTCGAAAACACAAACTAGAGAAATACCCGCAATAAAAATAATGCTAGATGCCGAGGATGAAGCGCCGCTGCCAGATGTTCCGCCGCTGCCACGAACCGGTGAACATAAGACAGTCCGCAGCGCTGAAAATGGAAAGTCACCGCTCAAGCCGGATGCCACAGAAGAACAATAACATGCCATTTACCATTGACATTCAAAACGAAGCCAATTACCCATTTGATGCCGCTCGCTTACAAGCCGCTTCCCGGCAAGTTCTTAATCAGCACGATGTTGACCCTGATACCAGCTTAAGCATTGTATTCGTAGACAATGCCTACATCCAAAACACTAATCGTCAATTTCGAGGGATCGACGCGCCGACTGACATCTTGTCGTTTCCGGCGGATGAACCGCCTGTGGATATTGATGATGAACCGCCTTATCTGGGGGATTTGATTGTCGCTTATCCTTACGCATCCGAACAAGCGGCACGCGAAGGTCATGCTCTGAATGACAGTCTGTCGTTACTGGTCGTACATGGCACGTTACATTTGCTCGGCTACGATCACGATACACCCGAAAATCGGGCGGAAATGTGGGCGGCACAGGATGCGGCCTTGATTGCGCTCGGTGTCTCGACGGCAATCGTTCCCGCACTCGAAGGGAGCGATCATGACCAATCGCACTAAGCGAATGCTGGAGGAACTCACCAGCACCATGAAAATCAACCCTGATCTTTACAGCTTGAATGTCAGTCCCAACCGTATCAAGAGTCTGGGATTTGCGTTGGCTGGTTGGCTGTATATGTTGCGCTACCAGAAAAACACTCGTATTATGTCTGTCTCCAGCCTTGTGATATTTATACTGGCTCTCTGGTTACAGGTTGATTTTATCAGTTGGGCTATCCTAATTTTGACCATTACAGCCGTTTGGATGGCGGAATTTCTGAATGCGGCGGTTGAAGCCGTGGTTAATCTGGCAACATCTGAATTTCATCCGATGGCTAAGGTCGCTAAGGATGTCGCTGCCGCAGCGGTACTGTTAGGTGCGGTTGCTTCAGTTTTGGTTGGGCTGCTGATTCTCGGCCCGCCCCTTTTACACAAATTAGGTTATTAAGAAGTCGAAAATGGAAGAAACCCCACAATCGGATTCGCAAACTCCGCGTAGAAACAGCGCCCGCGAACGCCACCTTCGGCGTAAGCAGCAGGGCATGGCACAGCCTTCGAATATCTCGCGCCAGCTCAAACCCTCAGGCGGATTTGAACTGCCCGAAGTCAATATTCCCATCAATCGTCTTGTTGTCTACGGTGGCGCGGCTGTGGTTTTTTTGATTGTGGTGATTATGCTCATTGGTCGGTTGAAAAACGATGCGCCCAAAACGAGTCCCAATGCCATTTGGATTGGCACGCAGTGGACATACGACAGCCCTGATGATGCCGCGCTGACCGGGCTGGTACAAAAGCTCCGCGATCATCATGTGGGGGTGGTTTATGCGTGGGTTAGTCTGCTTCAATCGAATAACGCATGGTCGGATACCAATAAACTCGACGCGGTCAAGTCCTTCGTCCAGCGTTTCAAACGCCTTTATCCTGAAGTAAAGCTTTACGGCTGGCTGAGTATCGACGCGCAGCCTGTCGATAGTAAAGTGCGTCTTGAGGATACGTCCATGCAGCAAATTGTAGCTGACTTCAGTCAGCGCATGACCGCCGAGTTCAAATTCGACGGTGTGATGTTGAACGTTATTCCCGTATTCAACAACGACGAAAATTATTTAGCTGTCTTACGCAAAGTGCATAGCAGTATCGGTGAAAAAGCCTCACTTGCGGTGGCCGTTCCACCCGACTGGACACCTACTGAAGTTGATATTCCTAAACCACCCCGTATCGAACCCGGCACGATTTGGGACGAAGCCTACAAGCAGCGTGTTGCCTTGATTGCCGATCAAGTCGTAGTGACGGCCTATAACAGTGGACTTTCCACCAGTGCTGATTATTCGGCTTGGATGGCTTATCAAGTCAAGACATTTACCAGCGCTTTAGCGGGTTTGCAAACCGCAGATGGTATTCCTACCTCGACCGAACTGCTCATCGGTGTTCCTGCCTACGATACACAAGCTTTGACACACGACACCAACGTCGAAAATATTCCTTCTGCTGTCGCAGGCATCCATACCGGTCTCACCGAAAGTGCCAAATCATCCAAATTTGTCAAAGGTATCGCCATTTACTTCGAATCCCAGATGAGCGACGAAGATTGGTCGCAGCTTCAACAACTCTGGTCGAATTGAAAGTTTTCACCAAACCATTGATTATGTAGGGGCGGAATTTATTCCGCCCGCCTCGCTTATTACCCTACTTCCCCAATTCCTCATAGAAATAGATCGCCGTATCAATGCCCTTATGGAACATCTCCAGTGTGAAACTCTCGTTTGGCCCGTGTGCGCCGTCACCTGCCAGACCTAACCCCATCAAAATCACCGGTAGATTATCCAATTGCCGCTGGAAATCCGCGATAATCGGCAGTGTTCCGCCGCCCCGTTCGAATACAGGACGTTTACCCCAACCTTTTTCATAGGCCTTCATCGCAGCGTTCATGGCTGTCGAATGGGTATCCATCACCGCGGGGTAGGCCGACGCCTGTATCCGCACTTCGCTTCTCACGGTAGGCGGAGTTAATGCAAGCAGTTGCGCTTTGACCAATTCAAAAATCTTATTCGGGTCTTGGTTGGGAACAAGGCGGCAGCTAATCTTCGCCAACGCCTTTGCCGGCAGCACCGTCTTTGATCCTTCGCCATAGAACCCGCTCACAAACCCGTTGATTTCGAGCGTTGGTCGTCCACCAACGCGTTCATGCAGTTCATAATCAGCCTCACCCCAGAACTGGGGAACGCCTGTTGCCGCTTGCCATGTGGATTGCGCTGGCGCATGTTTACGCAGTTCCGCGCGTTCTTCAGCACTCATAAGCAGCACATCATCATAAAATCCCGGCACATTCACGCTGCCATCCGCGTTGTGGAGCTGCGCGATGATCTCTGCCATGGCCTGCGCCGGATTATGTACGATGCCGCCATATCCGCCGCTGTGCAAATCTTGCTTCGGCCCAAACACCTCGAAATCCAAATACATCAAACCCCGTGTCGAATAATCAATCACCGGTTGGTCAATGGTTTTCATGCCGCTGTCAGAAATCACGCAAACATCGGCTTTGAGTTTGGTGCGGTTTTCGGCTACAAATTTGCCGAGGTTCGTCGAGCCGATTTCTTCTTCGCCTTCGATCAAAAACTTCATGTTAACCGTTGGTTTGTTACTATTTGCCAGCAGCGACTCAGCCGCTTTCAACTGCGCTAACATTTGCCCCTTATCGTCGCTTGATCCTCGCGCCCAAATCTTGCCGTCATGTATCACCGGATCAAACGGTTCGTTATCCCAACCGTCACTTTTGACGGCAGGCTGCACGTCATAATGCCCGTACACCAGAACCGTAGGCGTATTACTCCCTGCGCCCAACCACTCACCATAGACCACCGGATGTCCAACCGTCGGCAAAATTTCGACGGTCGTGAGGCCGATACGTCGCATATCGGCTGCTACCCATTCCGCCGCTTGCTGCACATCCGGTTTGCATTCGGGTAATGTGCTGATACTTTTGATTCGCAGCAAAGCATCAAGCTGCGCCTCAAATTGTGCGCTGTTCGCTTTCGCATATTCATGTGGATTTGTCATAATTTATGCTCCAATCGCTTCATAGAAATAGATTGCTGTGTTAATGCCCTTGCGGAACATCTCGACCATAAAATGTTCATTCGGGCCGTGTGCCCCGTCATCATTGAGTCCGAATCCCATCAAGATGACAGGTGCGTTTAACTCACTTTGAAAATCACTCACTACCGGAATACTGCCCCCTTCACGCATGAAAACTGGCTTTTTGCCCCAACCCTTCTCAAATGCTTGAATGGCGGCTTGCATTTCCGGTGTTCGGATATCAACAAATGCCGCGCGTGTGCCTTCACTGATTTCGACCGTTGTGCGGATGGTGGCAGGGCTGATGTTCATAATGTAGTTTTGAACCAATCGGCTTATTACTTCCGGGTCTTGGTTAGCCACCAATCGGCAGCTAATTTTTGCCCACGCTTTTGCGGGTAACACGGTTTTAAACCCCGGCTCAAAATAACCACCCGCCATGCCGTTAATTTCGAGCGTGGGACGTGCGCCCGTCCGTTCATGAATGGCGAAGCCCGGTTCGCCCCATTGTTTCGGCGCGCCAGTAGTTTGCCGCCATAGGCTTTCGCTCATGCCTGTTTTTTGAAGTTCGGTGCGTTCTTCGTCCGAAAGCGGCAGCACATCATCATAAAACCCCGGCACCGCCACACTGCCATCCGGCTTATGAAGCTGCGCGATAATCTCCGCCAGTGCCTGCACTGGATTATGGACCGACCCGCCGTAAGTGCCGCTGTGCAAATCGGTAGCTGACCCAAAAACCTCAACATCCATCGTGATGAGGCCGCGTAGGGCATACAGAATTGAAGGCTGTTCGGAGTTTGGCATACCACTGTCGGAAATGACGCAGACATCCGCTTGGAGTTTGTCGCGGTTGGCCGCAACGAAATCGGCCAGATGTGTCGAGCCGATTTCTTCTTCACCTTCAATCAGAAATTTCAAGTTCACAGGTGCTTTAGCACCATTTGCCCGAATTGATTCGACCGCTTTCATATGCGTGAAAATTTGACCTTTGTCATCCGACGAACCTCGCGCATAGATATGACCGTCGCGTTCTTCGGGTTCAAACGGCTCATTAATCCAACCGTCACTCTTGAGCGCAGGCTGAACATCATAATGTCCATAAATCAAGATCGTTTTCGCATCTAAGCCAGCCCCCATCCATTCACCGTATACAATTGGATGCCCCGCCGTTGGGATAATCTCTACCGGGTGTAAGCCGATTCGCTCCAAATCATCCGCCAGCCATTGCGCAGCCCGCTGCACATCACCAGCATGGTCAACCGATGTGCTAATACTCGGAATCCGCAGCAAATCAAAAAGCTGACTCTTAAATTGGTCGAAATGTGCTTTCACATACTCATGCGCTTGGCTCATCCCTGTTTCGCCCCCTGCTAAACTGGACTTTAAATGTTTTTAAGACTCTCCATAGGGAGAATTTGCCCTTCAGACAAATCGGTATTTTGTATTTGTTTTGCTCCCTTTTTCTCCATGCAATGGGGAAAGAGGGCTGGGGAGATAGGGGAGTTTTTGCGTTTTCTCCCTCTTCATATTTGGAGTCCATAACACACTCCATCACTTAATTTAATCTTTACTCATCCCCATACACAATTCCTCATAAAACTGAATCGTAATCGCCATGCCCTTATACCACATGTCGAGGTAAACATGCTCATTTGGCCCATGTGCCGCGCATCCTTTATATCCGAACGACAGCAGTACCAATTGGGCATCCAACGCCTGCTGCAAATCAACCACCACTGGAATGCTACCGCCTTCACGCACAAAATGCGGGCGTTTGCCCCATACAGTTTCGTAAGCTTTTCGAGCTGCCTCAACCGCCGGACTGTGACGGTCAATTAGTGCCGGTTCACCCATCTCAATCAACCGCAGTTCTGCCTGAACCGACGGCGGTGTGATCGTCATGATAAAATCACACAGCCGTTCATATATGATTTGTGACGTTTGGTTAGCCACCAATCGGCAGCTAATTTTCGCCAGCGCCATTCCCGGCAAAACCGTTTTGAAACCATCACCTGCGAAGCCGCCGCGTATCCCATTAATTTCCAACGTCGGTCGCGCCCCAATCCGCTCATGTAGATTATAGTCTGCCTCGCCCCAAACTTGCGGAGCCGCCGCCACATCTTTCCATTCGGTTTCAATCCACGGCAGCGCTTTTGCCAGTTCTGCTCGTTCCTCATCATCCAACGACAGCACATCATCGTAAAATCCCGGTACACTCACACTGCCATCAGAGTGATGCAGCTTAGCGATAATCTCCGCCAGCGCTTGGATCGGATTATGCACCGTTCCGCCGAAATGCCCGCTGTGTAAATCTTGCTTCGGCCCGTGAACTTCCAACTCCATCGTCACCACGCCGCGCAAACCATAAGCGATGTCCGGTTGTTCGCGGTCAGACATGCTCCCGTCGCAAATCACCGCCACATCACACTTCAAACGGTCGCCATAATCTCGCACAAAAGTCGTCATGTTCTCGGATGCCGACTCTTCATCGCCCTCGAACATCAACTTGATATTGACCGGTGATGTGCCAGTTTTGATGACGGCTTCTGCTGCTTTCAACTGCGCCATCACATTGCTTTTGCTGTCAATCGCGCCTCGCGCAAATACCTTGCCATCTTTTTCAGTCGGCTCAAAAGGTGGAGTATGCCAACCATCGCTCATCTCCGCCGGTTGTACATCATAATGACAGTAAACCAACACGGTTGGAGCATCTTTCCCCGCGCCCATCCACTCGGCAAACACCACCGGATGCCACTTTGTGCGAATCACCTCAACCGTATCAAATCCGATTCGTCGCATATCGGTTGCCAGCCATTCCGCCGCCCGTTCACAATCACCTTGATGTTCAACCAGTGTACTCACGCTCGGAATACTCAACAAGTCTTTCAACTGCTGCTTAAAGGCATCCGCATGACTTTTGACATAATCCAACGCTTGATGATTCATCGTCCCTCAATTCCAACCCGATTCATACCAACCCCGAACTTGACCACGTAAAACTTTTGTTCTATGATGAGATGTGATTTTCATGTAGATAGATACCACATTCCTTGATCAGCAACATTCGTAGTGACAGGTCTATGACCTGTCCGGTATGGAAGTCCCTCTCTGCGAAGCGGGGAGGGATTTAGGGAGGGGATGCGAACTCCACCGCTTCGACTTATTAATGCACACCTATCTTTTCTCAATCGCTCTGCGTCTTTGAGTCATTGTGTCTCCGTGTTAAAAATGCATTTGTCTTTGCATTTTCGGCGATATGCTCCCTCGTATCCGCCGAATCGACATCAGCGGTGACCACACGGGAGCTTTCCGCTGCACTCGTGCTATTTCAGCGCCATCAGCCGGGCCAGCCGCCGACACAAAATGTCGATTCAGCGCCTTGCTCCCTCAATCCCGCCTGTCATTTCAGCGGCAAAAATTGCACATTTTGCATTTTCCGCATTGAGCTAACCGCTAAAAGCTAATCGCCAACTGCTAACTAAAAACTTTCGCCGCCTGCTCCCAGATCACCTTTTTATCAGCCTCATTCGGCACGAAAGGAAAGTAATACCCAACCCGATCCAGTAATCCTTCGTACCGTTCTTTCACCTTATAAGGAAGCTCATCCGGCGCACCAACCACCGCAATCGCGTTCATCATCTCATCACTGATTTCTGTCCACATCTCCGTCCAACGGTTCTCGCGGATCATCTTGGTCAGTCGCTCGGCTAAATCAGCCCAACCGTGCATCTCCAACACCGCTTTGTAACTCGGTGTGCTGGCATAAAACGCAATCTGGCTCTTGGTCGCAATCTTACTCTGCTGGATTTCTTCGGGCGTGCTGCCCGTTACCACGAAAATCATGCATGTCAGCTTGACATCCTGTCGTGATCGTCCCGTTTTTTGCGCCCCCGCCTCAATATTCGGGATAATCAGTTCTTTTAAATAGCGTGTAGTATGGAAAGGATGCACATGAAAACCCTGACACATCTCCCCCGCCAATCGGCACAATCCCTCATTCACGCCTGCGATGTAAATCGGAATTTCACTGTAAGCCATCGGCTCTGGCGAGAAAAACGGCGTCATCAGAATAATCCGGTAGCTCTCCCCGATATATCGGAGTGGTGCGCCCGTCTGCCATGTATTCCAAGTCGCCCGCATGACCTCGATGTATTCCCGTAGTCTTGGAACAGGTGCGCTCCACTCACTGCCAAATCGTTTGGTGATGTGTGCTTTAACCTGCGTCCCTAAACCGAGTATGAACCGCCCTTGTGATTGCTCTGCTAAATCCCAAGCGGTCTGTGCCATCACCATCGGACTGCGTGCAAAAGCCACCGCGATCCCTGTTCCGAGGTTGATTTGGTTGGTCGCGTTAGCTGCGTGAGTGAGCGGTAAAAACGGATTGTGCGAAGTCTCCGCCGTCCATAAGCCGCCAAATCCGTAATCCTCTACTTGCCGTGCAATCTCGCCTGCCGTATTCAATTTCTTCGGGAAGATCGTCACATCAAACTGCATATTGCTCTACTCTGTGTTCTCTCTGCACCCTCAGCGTCTGTGCGAAGCCTCGTTTAGGCTGTGGTTCAATTCTTTTTGAAATAGTAAATCGTCTGGTTTCAATTCGCTAGGCCACCCACCTGATGCTATAATGCGGAGGTAAATCGTATGTTCGCAAAGGCCAATCATGACCGCGCCCACTCTCTCTACCAAACTCACGCTGGAACATCTCACGACACTTTACCAGATTTCCATGACCATGAATTCCAGCCTGCAATTCGACGAAGCGCTGGCAAATGTTATTGATGCCATGATGCAGGCAACTAAAGCTGAGCGTGGCGTGTTAATGGGCTTTGACGAAGAAACGGGTGAACTTCGGCTCTTGGGTGCGCGTGGTATCGCCGGTGAACAACTCGCCCAGCAGGAAGCTTACAGTACCACTATCGTTAATCAAGTGGTGTCAACCCGCCAACCCCTTTTGACCAATAATGCCATGTTTGATGACCGCATCACACCCGGTCAAAGCATTATTATGCGCGGCCTTCGGGCTATCCTTTGCGCTCCCATGATGGCACAGGATCGGCTGGTGGGCGTGGTCTATGTAGACACATCGATGCGAACCGGTGCATTCACCGAAGCTGACCGCGATTTGCTCAGCGCCATTGCCAACCAAGCGGGTATAACACTTGAAAACTCACGCTTATACACCGTTGCGGTCGAAAAAGGTCGCTTGGAACATGAACTCAATCTCGCCCGCGAAATTCAGCAAGGCTTGCTCCCACGCCGTAAACCGCAGCTCCCCGGTTATGAAGTGGAGGCCGTTTGGCAGTCAGCCCGTGAAATGGCAGGTGATTTCTATGACTACTTTGGCCTCAACGAGCAGTCTTTCGGCGTAGTCATTGCTGACGTATCAGATAAAGGCGCGCCGTCCGCCTTATTTATGGCCGTCGCCCGCAGCATGATTCGAAGTTATGCTTTTGCCGGACTTCCGCCGCGCGAAACGCTCAGTCAAACCAATGATCTGATCTTAGATGATGCTGAGAGCGGTATGTTCGTCACTGTTTATCACAGCGTCTTTTATCAGAATGGACACAGCGTTCACATCAACGCAGGGCATAATCCGCCTGTGTTATTTCGCGCTGCGACCGGCAAAGCCCAATTGATGTCTCAAGGTGGTCGAGCAATCGGTTGGTTCCCGCATAATCCGTTGTCCGAAGTCGAATTGAGCCTTGAACCGGGTGATGTGATTGTCTATTACACCGATGGCTTAACCGACGCTGAAAACCCCAATCAGGAAAACTTTGGCGAAGCCCGTTTGTGTCGTGTGGTCGAAGAAACTGCCGGTCAACCAGCATCTGCCGTTTTGCATCATATTTTGCATTCGGTTGAGCAGTTTGGTCAGGGCATTGCGCCATTTGATGATCTTACGTTGATGGTTGTTCGCTACACAGGTTAACGCTCAAGAGCCAATCACGGGGGTCTATATGGGGCTGTCCGGCCAAAGTCAGAATTCAGGTAACAACCGTATCATGCGCTGGATACTAACCACCGTATGCGCTGTGGTGCTTGTACTGGCAGTATGGGAAGTGCACACCACACTACTATTGGTGTTAGCTTCGATCATTTTGGTTGTCTTGGTGACAATGCCGATCCGCTTTCTGGTTCGGCTTGGCTTTCGGCGTACACCCGCTGCCGTTATTTCGTTGTTGGGCATACTAGGTGTTGTAATCCTGCTAATTTTATTAGCCTTACCGTCACTTCTTGAACAGTTCTCAACCCTCGGTTCGGATTTTCAACAAGGTGTGAGCGAAGTCATCTCTCAATGGCAGCTCATTCAAAAAGACCCTAAATTACGCGAAACGTTCCCTTATGTTGCAACCCTTCAAGACTTGATGAAGAATTTTTTCGGAGAAGATGATCTCAACAAAATATTTAGTGAGGTCACGCGCCAGTTAGGGCAGGCCGCTGGTCAGCTTGGCGGCTCAGTCTTGCCGGTTGTCAGTGGGGTTGCAAGCACCTTACTCAGTCTCATCATTGTCATCTTTCTAACCCTGTATCTTTTAGCTGAACCAAACAAGTACGAAGAAGGGGCAATTAAGCTCTTTCCTATTTGGTATCGTTCAAGGGTGCGCTTTATCATCAATCGCATTGACTTCACCTTGCGTCTGTGGTTGCAGGGGCAGCTGCTATTGATGGTTTTTGCCGGCTTCGTAACGTGGTTGGGCTTGGCTATACTCGGATTGAATCAAGCTTTAGCCCTAGGTGTTCTTGCAGGATTATTTTCCTTTGTGCCGAACTTTGGACCAATTGCGGCTTTGGTTCCATCTTTAGTGGTGGGCTTGGTGCAGTCTCCGCAGCATATTGCGTGGATTATTCTGATTATTTATGGCACGTCATTTCTTCAGAGCCAGCTGATAGCGCCTTTACTTTTTAAAGAGAGTCTGAATTTGCCACCGGTTCTGGTTTTGATCGGTCAGATTTTGGCGGCGGTATTTTTTGGTTTCTTGGGAATCATGCTTGCCGTCCCCATGATTGCGATTGTGATTGTGCTGGTTCAGGAAATCTATGTTAAGGATATTTTGGGCGACAAACCCTCTGAAATGCCCCATAAGCGCGAAATTGAGCTCCTGTCAAGTGGAAATTAGCGCAAAATTGGCCCTAAAATCCTTTAAAATCGTGTGAAATCAGGGTTGACAGGTATATTTTTGGTTTGGTATCCTACTGCCATCGCGCGCAAACAAGCGCGACACACAGAAATGTGGAACGCAACTTAACAACAGAAGAGTGAGATGGAAGAAACGCGGTGGATTGGCACCGCGGGAAAGAAAAGAACCAATCAGCCAAGTAACAGATCAAGGCAAAAAAGCCTTGTCAGTTTCGAGAGTAAATCAAACGGAGAGTTTGATCCTGGCTCAGGATGAACGTTGGCGGCGTGCCTAACACATGCAAGTCGAACGGAAATAGCAATATTTGAGTGGCGCACGGGTGAGTAACACGTAGCTAATCTACCTCAAAGCGCGGGATAACGTGTCGAAAGACAGGCTAATACCGCATAAGCTCACGGAAAGCAGAGGACTGTGAGAAAAGGCGAAAGTCACTTTGAGATGAGGCTGCGGCCCATCAGCTAGTTGGGGTGGTAAAAGCACACCAAGGCGACGACGGGTAGGGGACCTGAGAGGGTGACCCCCCACACTGGGACTGAGACACGGCCCAGACTCCTACGGGAGGCAGCAGTGAGGAATATTGCACAATGGGCGCAAGCCTGATGCAGCGACGCCGCGTGGGTGAAGAAGGTTTTCGGATCGTAAAACCCTTTTCTGTGTGACGAGTAAGGACGGTAGCACAGGAATAAGTCTCGGCTAACTACGTGCCAGCAGCCGCGGTAAAACGTAGGAGACAAACGTTATCCGGAGTTACTGGGCGTAAAGGGCGTGTAGGTGGTTGCGTAAGTCTGGCGTGAAATTTCTCGGCTTAACCGAGGCAGGTCGTCGGATACTGCGTAGCTAGAGGACGGTAGAGGCGTGTGGAATTCCGGGTGTAGTGGTGAAATGCGTAGAGATCCGGAGGAACACCAGTGGCGAAGGCGACACGCTGGGCCGTACCTGACACTGATGCGCGACAGCATGGGGAGCAAACAGGATTAGAAACCCTGGTAGTCCATGCCGTAAACGATGCTAGCTGGGTGTTCAGGCGGGGAAACCCGTCGGGGTACCGAAGTCAACACGGTAAGCTAGCCGCCTGGGGAGTACGGTCGCAAGATTAAAACTCAAAGGAATTGACGGGGGCCCGCACAAGCAGCGGAGCGTGTGGTTTAATTCGAGGCTACACGAAGAACCTTACCCGGGTTTGACATACAAGTAGTAGTGAAGCGAAAGCGGAACGACCTTCGGGAGCTTGAACAGGTGCTGCATGGCTGTCGTCAGCTCGTGCCGTGAGGTGTTCGGTTAAGTCCGCAAACGAGCGCAACCCTCGGCGTTAGTTACAAGTGTCTAACGCAACTGCCCGTGAGAAACGGGAGGAGGGGGGGGATGACGTCAAGTCAGCATGGCCTGTATATCCGGGGCTACACACACGCTACAACGGGCG
>WGMX01000069.1 GCA_016124855.1 Anaerolineaceae bacterium
ACCAGTACGGCTTCGGCAACAGCGACGTTGACTCCGACCATTGAACCGACGTCTACGCCGACTGCAACCGAGACCTTAAGGCCTACGCTTGAACCGAGTTCAACCAGTACGGCTTCGGCAACAGCGACGTTGACTCCGACGACCGAACCGACATCTACACCGACTGCAACAGCGACATTGATACCCACGCTTGAAGCGAGTGCTACGAGCACGCCATCTGCCACTGCACTTCCAAGTGATACACCGGTTGTTGCTGAGGCAGCTGCCGTGTCGTCGGCGACGATTGCGGTACAGCCAACCCAGACGGCAACCGTTACAGCGACTTCCAGTCCGTTACCGTTGACTAATACTGAACTGCCTTCGCCTACTAGCAGTCCAACAGTTACCTCAACAGCTACCTTCACGCTTGTTCCACCGAGCCAGACCTCTGTGCCTTCTGCGACGTTTACTGCGACAGAAATACCGGCTACAGCGGTACCAAGTACCAGTACGCAACTGCCGACTGCAACGAACACTGCGTTAACCGATACCGCTGCCGTTCCCACTGTGAACGTGAGCGCGACATCTACAGCTTTAGAGGAAACGCGTATCGCGGGTGCTGCTAGCGCTCTGACCGGCACGCCAAGTCCAACGGGCGGTAATGTGCCGGGTGGTGGTGTTTCGCCTGAAGTATTAATTGCGGGTATCGTACTGCTGGCGATTCTTTTTTATGCATTTTTGTACTGGCGAGGCATTTCGGGTTCTGAACGTTACGCTTCGGGATTCGTGATTGAGACGTGTCCGGTCTGCCAAAAAGGACATTTGATTGTCGAGGCGCGGCAAGAACGTTTGCTTGGTATACCGCGTGCACGTCACAGTGTACGATGCAGCGAGTGCCGCTCGGTGCTGCGTGAGGTGAATGACCACCAATGGCGTTATGCTGTAGATCCGGTGGCTAACCCTGAACTATATCAGCGGTTTAACGGGCAGGTTATCGACGAGCAAACGCTAATTGATTTATCCCATGAGCAAACGGGTATTACTGGTCATAGAGGTGCGTCTGCATCCGCTACACCGCCCGATTTTATTGATGATGACACCTAATTAACCACTAGACGAGAGAAAAGATGCTGCGAAAGTCTATTTGTCTGATCGTTTTATTTGTTTTGGCTGGTTGTCAGTCCACGTCGGTCACGCCGACCACTGTCGCTGCCTTGCCGACACCACTTACTAACCCCATTGGGGCCGCTACTGCTGTTCCCACTGCGAATCCGATTGCCAGCCGGACAGCTACTCAACCGCCAACCGCGACGTTTACACCTACATTTACGATGACTCCTTCATTAACGCCGACACTCACATTTACCCCGACGATGACGTATACGCCGAGTGATACTCCGACAGCTACATTGTCGCCTACACCGCTGACGATTTCTTCAGCGACGCCGGGCGCCAATGTCGATGCTAACGGCACACCGATTCCCACATGGACACCGCCACCGGCTGATCCTTCGACACAACTGGCGGATCACTATCATTTCTACCGACCAATTGGGGAAGGGGATGTGAACTATGTGGCACGAACGTATCCTTATGGCAGCACGGCAGGGGGATTACAAATTCATCTCGGTGTTGATCTGGAAAACCCGACCGGTACGAATATCATCGCGGCGGCTGATGGCGTGGTTTACTATGCCGGTGATGATACAGGCACGCAGTTTGGGCCAACTAACACCTATTACGGAAATCTGGTTGTGATCCAACATGCGTTTAATGCGCCCGATGGCAAACCAGTTTTTAGCCTGTATGGGCATATGCAGCGGGTTGATGTCCAAACAGGGCAGGTGGTCAAGAAAGGTGATTCGTTGGGAATTGTGGGCAGTACCGGCGTTGCCTTTGGCCCGCACCTGCACTTTGAAGTCCGGCTTGGAGACGCAAATTCGTTTCATTCCACGCGCAATCCTGAATTGTGGATTTTTCCGTTTCGCAAGTTTGGGACGCTGGTAGGTCGTGTGACGGACGCGTCTGGTACCGTTTTATTTAATGCGCCGATACAGGTTAAGTCGGTCGATATTGCCCGCTATGCTTACACTTATGCGGATACAACGGTGAACCCGGACGATGTATTTGGTGAGAATTTTGTGATCGGCGATTTGCCTGCTAATTACTACGAAGTGAGCGTAAATGATGGTGGGCGAACCCGCTTCCGCAAGACCATTTATATTTATCCTGATCGCAGCACATGGATTGACATCAAGCTTCAGTAATTTCGATAATCAGTTGTGGGCGCAAAGCCTTGTGCCCTACAATTCGCTTTTGCAGATTTCGCAGATTTCCCGCTGAAATGACAGGCGGGAAGCACGAGAAAAGCCGCTGAATTGACATTCCATGTCGGCGGAAAGTTCGGCTGGTGGCGCTGAAATGGCGCAAGTGCAGCGGCATGCTCCTGTAATGCCACCGCGTGCCAATATTGGCATTTGCATGGCGGACTTGAGGGGGAAATCCGCCGAAAATGCAAAGACGGAGAAGGTTTTAACACAGCCCTAAAGGAGGCTTCGCACAGGCACTAAGACCCAAAGACACAGAGAACATGATATAGGGTGTAACTCACAAATAAATTTGCTTCTATACCCAGTTTAGCAAAGAAAAAGACGCAACGGGTTACATTTTGGAAGAACATTTTGTAACTGTTTCGAGGGTTTGACATAAACGAAATTGAGTGAAAACAACGTTGCCTACAGTTAGTGTTTGGTTGGGTAATGGTTTGTGGTCAAACTTGAATTAAACCTTTTTAATATAAAGTTATGATTGATGGGTTAAGGCAAGGGGGTTGCTATCAGGGCTTGCCAGCGACAAGCCCCTACGGAAATGCGATTATAGGGATTGTGATGAGAGCGACCTCGCAAGGTCGCTCTATTTTGGGGTCAGTGGGTTTAGGGACATCCCGCCTTATTCAAAAAGTAGATGGCTTGACGTACGTTATCAGTTTCGTTGTTTTCGAAAATGGCGTTGGTGCTGTCGACGGTCATAATCAGTAGATGGTTTTCGTTGTAGTAGGTGCTGACCGTTAGCGGAATTGGCCCGACGTTGACGGTTTGGCCGGGAGCCAGCGACGGGAAGGCCGCGGTGGTGCCGGTTTGGAAGGCATTGTCAGCCTGACGGTAATCGTTGACTGATATGGTTCCGCCGGGGGTAATGGAGCTTCCAAGATTTGCGACATCCATAAACACGTTAAATGTTTCGGCGCAGTTGGGTGAGCCGGGAACGAAGCTGAAATTTCCGGCAACCAGATTTACGGTACTGAAGGGTGTCGCCGTAACAGGGAGCGGAGTCGGGCTTGGCGGCGGAGTTGGTGTGGGGGGCGGGTTAATAATCGGTACTGTCTGTATATTGCCAAAGACATCTAGCAAGTAGGTTGCCAACCAACCTTGCTGCCCTCGGAAATTGATAACCACCCACGCATTGTCGCCTGTAGCGCCGATGACCTGATATTGTTCGTCTTTGCTGACCTGCCCGATGACATCATAGGCCGTGCTCGGGCCTGTACGAACATTTTGCTTAGCCTGTTTGACGGTGATGACTACGCCTTGAGGTGTAGCCGTTGCCTCGACTGTGGGTTCAAGTGTTGGTAATACCGGAAGATTAATATCCAAACGCTGGCTGCCAGCAAAACGAGCAAGGATTTGTGGTGATCCATACTCGCCATACTGCACGACCGCTACGTTGTCGCTGGTCTCGCCTTTTTGCAGTTGGGCAGGTCGCAATGTACCCTGTACACCTGCGACATTATCCAATTGTGTGAGATTGGTTTGCAGTTCACCGGGACGATTAATGGCAGCACTCAGAAGGGTAATTGAATCATAACTTGCGGCCTCAATCGGGCCGGGAAGTTTGCCATAGAGTTGTATATATTTATCACGGAACAGACGTCCGTTGGCATCTTCAGCCGTGAAGGGCCACGTTATGGACGCAAACGTACCGTCGATATACTTTCCAGCAGCGATTTGGAATGCGCCATTATCGGCCTGATTGTAGACGAATTGACCTTGAAATCCGGCTGCACGTAGGTCGGAAAGTAGTTTTCCGGCGCGCTGCGGATCTCCGTACGCTACGACCGCCTCAATATTATTCGAGTTGATTTGTTGGACAGCCTGTGTGATGGCATTGTCAGATTGCACTTGGAGCGCAAGCTGGGGTGTAATGCTGAGACTCGTGAGGCTGATGGTGAAACCAACGACACCGGCGGAAGTCTCAAGCTCGTTATCGAGTTGTGCAGTCGCAATGCGTTTGAGGTTGTAGTCAGTCGTCAGAACATTGGCAAGGGCACGACCCTGTAAAAGCTGAGCAGCGCGGGTACGAAATATCCGACCAGATTGGTCATCGGTCAATGTTGTGTCGCCATCGGCGGGTGTTAGCACAGGAACACTTAAGGCTTGCAAGGCGGGTAGATTATCTTTTACATTGCTATCTGACTCAGGGCCTAAAACAGCGATCAGGCTTGCGTCGCGAAGGCTGGCAATGGTATTGGTTACATTTGTGCCAGCGATAGGCTGAATGATGAGTTCAAGCTGGAACTGTGTGCCGTCTGCACCGCGTACGCCACCGGCAGCGTTTATGTCATGTACGGCAAGCCGTGCGCCATTGGCGATGGGTCCCTGCTGATCATCCAGCACGCCGATGCGGAAAACCGGCGCCGATTGACCGTAGGCTAAATTAAAGCTTAGCAGTGTTAGGAGGGTTAGGCTAATAAAGCCCGCAATAAAATGAGTCTTTAGTTTGTACATAGGACACTCCTTAATCTGCAAATAAATTGATTGTAATCTAGATTGTAGCAGACTACATGGGCTAACCAACCTATGTTCCGCCTCCGTCTTTGCACCAAATCTTGATTTTCATCATGTATCTTACTATACTGACTTTTCACGCTTGTAGGCTGGATTATGATGGGATAATAGTAAGTTATGCAACGCGAACGTGTTGCCGATGATATTTACGTCTTTACGAGTGATTTATACGTGCAGGTAACGGCGGGCGTTATTATGACCAGCGAAGGCGCTGTTGTCATAGATACGCTTGCTTATCCAGAAGAAACGTTATTGATGAAGCGTTTTATTGAGGCGCGTCTGGGTACTACTGTGCGTTATGTGATTAACACCCACTTTCACGCTGACCATACGACTGGAACGTGTTTTTTCAAAGGTGCGCGTGTAATTTCCCACGCGTTGTGCCGGGAACTGCTGGATACGCGCGGTCGAAGCAGCCTTGAAAAATCCAAAGCGGCCAATGAAATGCGGGATGTGGAACTGGTTTTGCCCGATATTGTGTTTTCTGGTGGGTCGTTCACGCTGCATATCGGCAATAAGACCTTCCAATTTTGGTCAACGCCGGGACATAGTATTGATTCGATTGTGTGCCTTGTGAAAGAAGATCGGGTACTTTTTGCCGCGGATACGCTGATGCCCATTCCTTATTTCGTAGACGGCAACTTTGATGATTTTGTAGCTTCTCTCACCGGTCTTCGTAACGGTAATTTCGAAAATGTCATTCAAGGGCATGGCGAAATTATTTTGAGGGGCGAAGTTGAAGAGAAGATTCAGACCGATATAGACTATCTTTTCAAGCTGCGCACAGCCGTTGATGCCGCGCTTGCCAATCCGTTCCCTGACGCCGCGCTTGAAGCGATTGACATTGAAAGCTGTGGCAAAAGTCGTATTTTATTGAACGGCGCAATCTCGCAATTGCACCGTCAGAATGTACTTACACTGGCGGCACAGCGGCGAGAGCTTGTTCAACTTTAATTATTTCGTAGTTGTCGATTGATCAGAATATTGTGCGAAGAATAGGTGAATTAACATGACCGAAGGTTCTTACTTAACTCCTGAAGGCGCAGAAGAACTGCGACGTGAACTGGATGAATTGGTAAACGTCAAACGGGTTGAACTGGCAAAAAAATTGAAGGCCGCTGTGGCTGAAGGCGATCTTAAAGAAAATGCCGATTATCATGATGCGAAAGAACAGCAGGCATTTCTTGAGGGGCGCATCCAATATCTCGAAAACATTCTGCGGGTCAGCAAAATCATCGAGAATACAGGCAAGACGGATGAAGTTCGGTTAGGGTCTGTGGTCACGATAGTCGAAGAAGGCGCGGACGAAGACGAGGTCTATTCGATTGTCGGGGCGGCAGAAGCAAATCCCCGTGAGGGCAAAATTTCCCACGAAAGTCCGATTGGTGCGGCACTGTTGGGGCATCGTAAAGGGGATAAAGTTCGCGCCCAAACTCCCGGCGGCGACATGATTTTTAAGATCAAGTCGATCAAGTAAACGTCAGTACGGCGCTCAAGAGAAATACCTGTGAACCGCAGAGATGCAGAGTGAGTTTATTCGGCCTTCTCTAGTAGCCTCTAAACCATAACCTCAAATAAAACGCCCCATTGATCATTTGATGGGGCGTTCTTGTTTGTATTTGTTGCTCAGTTGACCGGTGTGAAATCTCCACTGCCGCCAAAGATGTCGTCATCGGTTTGTTTGGCTGGCGGAAGCGGTTGCACCGGCGGCTGCCTTTGTGGAACTGGCGCAGGCGAAGGGTTAAATGATGGTGCAGGACGTGGTGGCGGCGCTGCAAAGGGTGATGGCGCTGCCTGCTGTGGCGGTGGTGAGTAAACCGGCGCGGCAGCTTGTTGTGGGGGCGCATACGTTGGTGCACTGACAGCAGGTGGCGGAGCATAGGCTGGTACGGCAGCTACCGGAACGGCTGCGGGCGCGGCGACGGTTCCGGCTGCCGGCGTTTTACGCCATGCTTGAATTTCCAGAGTCATTTTATCGAAGTAACTATTGGGTGGCAGCGGTCCAGTACCATACGCCATATCGACGACACGGGCTTGAAGACGGAGCGTATTGGTTTCGAGCGTCGCGACAGCACCGGGCTTGACGAGCACCAATTCGCCTTTTGCGGCCAGTTTGCTGCGTGTTGCCGGATCATTGAAGGCGTGTTCCGAGACAAAGACGGTAGTCAGAGTACGGACAAAATCTTCTTTGTCAAACAACCAGACTTCAATGGCGGTTACCTTTTCAGGCTGTCCAGCACCGATGGTTTCGGAGATGACGGCACCACATTCGCCTAAGAATTCATCATCTTTCGATGCATCCTCAATGCTGAAGGAGTCATCATAGGCGCGTCCGGGTGTGTAAATGGACACGTGGCGCACAACGGGCGGACCGAGATCTGAAGCTGGGGCAGCGCTGGCATCCTTCGCGAGTTGATCACGTATTTGCCGCGCTTGTTGAATATCTTGAATTTTGCCTGCGCCTGCGGCATCTGTGCCCTGTGCGCCGCGAATTCTTTTGCGGATCGGGTCAATCAGAAGTGGGTTGATGTAAAAGCCGAACAACAGTGATCCGATTACAAATACTAAGGCGACCACAATTGTACCCACAATCCATGGTCGGATCTGTACGAAAAGCGAAGGCTCTGCCGGTGTTGGCGGCGCAGTTGCTTCGGCCTGTGTGGCTAAATCGGTGAGTTGGGTGAGGCCTAAGCGATTCACGATTTCGAGCGGGTGATCGACCTTATCCAGCGAGTCAATAATACCCTGCCTGAATTCGTCGGTAATGACCGATTTTGAGTTGGCGTAATCGTAACGATCAGCAACCAAGCGAACCCATTCGTCCTGCCAACTTTGACCTAAGGTTCGCGGGTCAGAGTCATAGAAAACCACAGGGTCAATCGCATATGACCAGAACAAGCCGATCAAGAATGCGATGACTACTGTGAGGATTAACCCCGGCTTCGGAACATAGGTTTTTATGACCGGCCACAAACCGATCAGGGTATCTTTGATCTTACCCATCGTGATGCCTTTCGTTTTTCAGAAGTGCGCCAATTTGCATCTAGACCTATTGTACCGGAATTCTTGTTTTTAGGACAAACAACTATCCTTAAGCTGGTTCAACTTTTACGGTTGTTGATTCCGCCAATTCATCCATGTTATAGGTGTGGTTGCATACTGTACATTGGGCTGTGTTCTTATTTTGCTCAATCAACAGGTTGCCACAGTTCGGACAGGGCTGCGGTAACGGGCGTTTCCAACTGGTGAATTCACAGTCGGGATAACGTGAACAACCCCAGAAGGTGCGTCCTTTTTTCGATTTGCGCTGGATAATCTCGCCACCATGTGTTTTGCCACAGATAGGGCAGGCGATGCTGGTTCGTTCCAACCACGGTTCAGTATAGCGACATTCTGGATAATTCGAACAGCCGATAAACTTACCGAAGCGCCCGTAGCGAACGACGAGTGGATGACCCGAAACCGGACAATCGCGCCCGACCGGTTCTTCTTGGCGCACGCTAGGCATGGCTTCGCGCGCAATCGTCATCTGATTTTCAAACGGGTCGTAGAAATCTCTCAACATAGGACGCCATTCCATGTGTCCTTCAGCTACCGTATCCAGTTGATTTTCCATCTTCGCGGTGAATTGGAAATCCATGACTTCCGGGAAATATTGAACTAACAAATCGTTGACGATTTTACCAGTTTCAGTTGGGATTAGGCGTTTATCGTCGAGTTTGTCGATGTATTCACGATCTTGAATGGTCGCGACGGTTGGCGCGTATGTACTCGGCCTACCGATACCGAACTCTTCAAGTGTTCGCACCAAGCTGGCTTCGGTATAACGTGGCGGCGGCTGGGTGAAGTGCTGTTCAGGCAGCAGTTGGAGCAGGTCGAGTATCTCGTTGACTGACATTTCAGGCAAGATACGTCCATCGTCTTCATCCGGCGCGAGGTCTTCATCGCGGGCATCTTCATACAGTGACAGGAAGCCCATAAATTTGATTGTGCTGCCTGACACACGGAAGGTGTAGGGTTTATCGGCAGGCGACAAACCGGCTTCAATGTCGATGCGAAGTGTGTTGTAGATGGCGTTCGACATTTGACTGGCAACGAAGCGCTGCCATATCAGTGTGTAAAGGCGCATTTGATCGCGCGACAAGAAGGCTTTGACTTGTTCAGGCTCACGGAAGGCACTGGTGGGACGGATGGCTTCGTGGGCTTCCTGTGCGCCTTTGGCACGTGTCTGGTAACGTGGTGGCTTTGGTGGATGAAAGTCAGCACCGAAGCGCTTGGTGATGTACTCACGGGCTTCACTCTGCGCCTGAGTCGAAACTTGGGGGCTGTCGGTACGCATGTAGGTGATCAAACCGACAGAGCCACCTTTACCGAGTTCAATGCCTTCATATAACTGCTGGGCAACCGCCATCGTACGACGCGCGTTGAAGCCTAAGCGGCGTGACGCTTCTTGCTGCAAGGTGCTGGTCGTAAAAGGTGCAGACGGCTTGCGCTGGCGCGTGCCATGTTTGACATCCGCCACGTTATACTGGCTCTTTTCAAGTACCGCCAAATGAGGCTTTACGTCGCCCTCGCTGCCAAACTGAACATCATCACCTTTGTATCGGACAAGCCGTGCGGTAAAAGGACGATCAGAACCTGCGCCGTTGAGCTTATGCTTTTTGAGACGGGCATCCAATGTCCAGTATTCTTCTGGTTTGAAGGCTTCGATTTCGCGTTCGCGGTCCACTACGATGCGTACCGCGATGCTTTGCACACGACCGGCAGAAAGCTGGTTGCGCACTTTTTCCCAGAGCAGTTCGGTGATTTTGTAGCCAACCAAACGGTCGAGAATGCGCCGTGCCTGCTGCGCGTTCACGAGACTCATGTCTAGTGTGCGCGGATGAGCAAAGGCTTCTTCAATCGCGGGTTTGGTGATTTCGTGGAAAACGACACGCTTGGCGTTCTTTTCGTTGATATTGGCGACTTCCATCAAGTGCCATGCAATGGCCTCACCTTCACGGTCAGGGTCGGTGGCTAGGAAGATTTCGCTGGCACGATCCACCGCATCTTTTAAATCGGTGACCGTTTCGCGTTTGTCGTTTGGAACGCGATATTTCGGTTCAAAATTGTTTTTGACATCTACCGAAAGCTGCGACACGAGCAAATCTCGAACATGGCCTTTTGAAGCTTTTACGGTATATCCTGAACCTAAGAAGTTACCGACAGTACGCGCTTTGGCCGGTGATTCAACGATGACCAGTTTGCCGGATTTTCTGTGGCTAACCGTCGCTGCCTTTTTCGATTTGGTTTTAGTAGTGTGTTTGCTTTTGGTCTTCGTGCTGGATGTTTTAGCCTTGGCTTTGGCGACCACAACAGGTTTGGCTAAACCTTCATGGGCTGGCGTTGCACCCATGCGAAACAACTTGGTGCCACAAACTTCGCATACACCTTGCGTGCCGGGCGTTCCGGTTTTGGTGTACACGGCTTCGGGGTTGCGCATGTTTCGCTTTGTCTTACACTTGACGCAATATGCAGTATATTGTTCAGTCATTACGTTTCTTATCCACCCTTATGCAGAATTTAATCTGCTTATTCAATCCAAAATGAGGCATATGCATATGCCTACGCATACGATAAATCGTGCGTTCGGTTCGTACTAGAGGAACTTGTAATTCTTCGTCCGCAGTAAATGATTTACCACTTCTTTGACATCTTGCGTGCGATCTTTGTGGCAAATGAGCAGCGAATCCGGTGTTTCGATGACGATTATATTCTCGACACCAATCGTTACAACTAGTTTATCACTATAGACTAATGTGTTTTTGGTGTCTAGTAGGACACGTTCAGCTTGGCTGCCTTTGACACCGTTTCCGGCGCGATCTAGTTTTAGTACGTCATACATGGCAGCCCAACTACCTACATCATTCCATCCAAAGTCGGCAGGAATGACAGCCATCTTCTCTGCAGCTTCCATGACAGCATAGTCCAGCGAGATTTTCTCAATATTTTCCCAAACTTCTTCCAGTTTGTGGTCGTATTCATGCGTGTCGACCGTCGGAACAAGTGCCATGAACTGCTCGTACATTTTTGGCTGCTGGCGCTTGAATTCATTCATGGCCTGTTCGGCTTTCCAGATGAACATACCGGAATTCCATGTGTATTCGCCAGATGCCAAGAAGGAGGTAGCCGTTACGGCGTTCGGTTTTTCGGTAAACGCGAGCGCCTCAAAACACTCAAAACCTTTAATGTTACTGATTAACTGTCCCTGCCGGATATAGCCAAATTCGGTGGCGGGGTAGGAAGGTGAAATACCGAGTGTGGCTATGTAGCCATTTTGTGCTAACTCACAGGCCGCCGCAAGTACGTCGCGGAATTTATCCTTTTTGGTAATGTGGTGATCTGCAGTCAGAATGGCAATTGTTGCATCTGGATCACGCTTTTGAATAACGGTTACACCTAGACCGGCTGCCGGGCCACTTTCCTTACCATAAGGCTCAATAATGAAGTTACGCTCAGGAATCTGTGGTGCATGATCGCGCAACTGCTTCAGGTATTTTCGTCCTGTTACAACATAGATTTGTTCCGGCGTAAACAGCGGTGCAAGGCGTTCGACGCTGATGGCAAACATGGACGCGTCTTCGACCAGTGGTAACAACTGCTTCGGGGTATCTTGGCGGCTCATCGGCCATAAACGGGTTCCACCCCCGCCCGCCATAATTAGTGCATAAAAATGTTCCACAGTATCCTCGTTGTTCGGATCAGAATAATTTCGATATTAGGCAGTATTGCATGTACCCGACTGAACGTGCAAGCCCTTTAAGCTCAAGTATGGTTAGTGTGCTGCTTACAATGGCTACGGACAAGCCGGACATCCGTACTAAGTCGTCAATATGAATAGGGTCGGCATTCAGATAATCCAGCACCTTTATTTCGTTGTCGTTTGCTGGTGCAATTTGTTCAGTGACAACGCTCGTCTGTACATTGCGATGCACAATATTGAACTCATCAAGTATATCAGCAACATCCATGACGAGTTTTGCACCATCTTGAATGAGCCGGTTTGTGCCGCGATTAGCTGCACTAAAAATGTTCCCCGGTACTGCAAACACATCTCGTCCCTGTTCGGCTGCCATCGTAGCGGTAATCATTGCGCCACTCTTTTCGGGTGCTTCGACAATGAGGACGCCAAGTGATAACCCACTAATGATGCGGTTACGTCGAGGAAAATTACGTGCTTCGGGCGGTGTTCCAATTGGAAATTCGCTGATGATCGCCCCATGATGGCTGATTTCCTGCGCCATTTTGAGGTGTTCATGTGGATAGATGCGATCAATCCCTGTGCCTAACACGGCAAATGTACGTCCTCCGCCATCGAGTGCGCCTCGATGAGCCGCTACATCTATACCCTGAGCTAGTCCACTGACGACGGTTACCTGATTACCGGCAAGCGATTTGGCAAAATGATGGGCTACATCTCTGCCATAGGCGGTGGCTTTGCGTGTGCCTACAATTCCGAGCGCCCGCTCGTCGTCAGGTATGAGCGTTCCTTTTACATAAAGAACGGGTGGGGCATCCGGCAATTTTTTGAGCTGTGCCGGGTATGCTTCGTCCGCCAACGTGACCAGCCACGCGCCCGTTTTTTCAACTTTTGCCATTTCAGCGTCGAGGTCGATTGTGCTTCGCGCGTTGAGTATATTGGCGATGGGTTGATGCTCAAGCCCCGCTTCATGCAGTTGGGCTTCAGTTGCCAACCATGCTTGATCCAGTTCACCAAACCAACTATAGAGCAAGGATAAACGCTTTGCCCCGATTTCGGGGACAAGGCTAAAACCTAGCCAGTATTTATGATCGCTCAAAGTTTCTCGTTGGATTAGGTAATCACTATTTTAACAGCATAACAAGCGTTCATTCGGCTTGTCAAGCGTTATTTAAGCAGAGGGTAATAGACCATCAGGCAGCGCAACAATCATCAGACCGGTATTGATGTCGGTTGAACGGATCGTTTGGGCGGTTGCAGGAACTAAGACTTCGCCATATTGGGGACTATCAACAATATAAACGTCATTGGCCCCTGTTTCTAACACCTCGGTAATAATGCCCAAGGTTTCGCCCGCCTCGGTCTGAACGGTAAGTCCGACTAATTGATAAAGATAGAGTTCACCATCATCCAGTGGAATTGCGTCACCAATTGCGACCATGACCACCAGTTGACGCAGCTTATCAGCCTGATCGCGATCATCAATACCCTTGAATTTCATAAGGGCATAGCCCTGATGCATACGCATTCGCTCAAGGGTATATGGTGATATTTCGGACGAGTCCACACTTGGAGCGAGATACACAACTTTAAGCTGTGGTAAGCGTTCCGGATAGTGAGTGATGACTTTCATCCGCACTTCACCAATGACCCCATGTGGACGCAATATCTCGCCGATGAGCAAATATTGAGGCTCTTGCGACGTGGGCATACTTAGATGATTTTGAGAATAACGCGATTATTTTTATTGTCAGCGGAAGCCCGAAGTAAAGCTCGCATCGCATTGGCGACGTGACCACCTTTGCCGATGACACGACCTGTATCCTCTTGCGCGACATGCAGCTCAATGATGATGGTTCCACTGGCCGTACGTCGGGTAACTTTTACCTGAGCCGGATCATCAACGAGGCTTTTGGCAATATAACCAATCAAGTTTTCCATAATTTGGTTTGCCCCTGTGTTTGATATGTAAGTAATAAAACGATGCAGGGAATTACCCCTGCATGTTGCTGCTAACCCTGATTTATTAGCTTGCCGGGGTTTCGACTGCTGCTGCGGCTGCCGCGTCCTTAGCCTTCTTGGCCGATTGACCGGCTTCCGGCGAGGGACGGCTGGTCTTGGGGCTAACCGGTTCAGCGGTAGCTTTGGCAGCATTGACTTCCGCAACCAACGCTTCGATAGTTTCACCCTTCTTAAGACGGGCAAAACGATCCAGCGTTCCGGTGCGCTTGAGAATGCTGTCTACCGCTTCACTGGGCTGGGCGCCAACGCTTAACCAGTACAAAACGCGGTCTTCTTCAACCATCTCGGTGATGGGTTGGGTACGTGGGTTGTAAGTGCCCACGATTTCAATGAAGCCGCCGGTACGGGCGCTGCGTTGATCAGCGACGACGATACGATAGCTTGGCTGCTTCTTCAAACCCATCCGACGCAAACGAATACGAACCATGTTACTCAAACTCCTCATTTATCGCTCCCTTGCACTTGAAATAAGCGGGGAGCCACTGGCGAATTATGAATGCTGCGCGGGCGTGCCAGTCGCTGAAGGGTAACAAAACCCTAGAGCAGTCCGGATAGTCCCGGAATATTCGGAAATCTTCCCTTGCGCAGCTGACTCATCAAAGATTGCATATCGCGGAACTGTTTTAGAACTTCGTTCACATCCCGCACTTGTACTCCGCTGCCTTGCGCGATGCGCTGACGGCGGCTGGCATTTAATACCTTAGGATTGTTACGTTCTTTTAGCGTCATTGAATTGATAATGGCTTCAACACGCTTCATACGTTTTTCGGCTTCGTCTTGGTCAATCTGCCCGCGCATTTTATCCATGCCGGGAATCATGCCGAGCAGTTGACTAACCGGCCCCATCTTTTTGATCTTCTGAAGCTGTTCCAAGAAGTCTTGCAGCGTGAACTGATTTTCCATCAGTTTTTGCTGGAGCTTCAAGGCTTCTTTCTCATCGAAGGCTTCTTCGGCTTTCTCGATCAAGCTCAGCATATCACCCATGCCGAGGATACGCGAGGCTAGACGGTCAGGATAGAAAACTTCAAAACCGTCAATTTTCTCGCCGGTGGCAAGGAACTTGATCGGCACGTGGGTCACGGCACGCATCGAGATGGCCGCACCACCACGTGCGTCACCGTCAACTTTGGTGAGGATAAGCCCAGTTACGCCGACACGCTCGTTAAATCCTTGGGCGATGTTGACGGCTTCTTGACCAGTCATCGAGTCGGCGACCAAGAGAACTTCAGCCGGATTGGTTCGGCGCTTGATTTCTTCAAGTTCACTCATGAGGCGATCATCAATTTGCAAACGACCGGCGGTATCCAGAATGACGACGGCTGCGTTCGCTTCTTTTGCGGCTTTAATGCCGTTCGCACAAATATCTGCCGGACGTGAACCCGTTCCCTCGTCATAGACCGGAACGTTGATCTGGCGACCGAGCGTTTTCAACTGTTCGACTGCGGCAGGGCGTTGGGTGTCGGCGGCGACCATATAAGGGTTGCGCCCATCTTTGCGCAGGAACACTGCGAGTTTGGCGGCAGTGGTGGTTTTACCGGCACCTTGCAAACCGACGAGCATAATCACATGAGGTTTGGTGCTGCCAGAGAAGTTAAGTTTTTCACCCTCGCCGAGCGTTCCAATTAACTCTTCATGGACGATCTTAACGACCATTTGCCCCGGTTTTAGGGATTTGGCGACTTCCGCACCGATGGCGCGTTCTTTAACACGTTTGACGAAATCTTTGACCACAGGCAGGGCAACGTCGGCTTCGAGCAGCGCCATACGAACCTCACGCATCACGACGTCAACGTCTTTTTCCGTTAACTTACCGCTGCGTCCGAGGTTGTCAAAAATTCCCTGTAGACGATCCGTTAAATTTTCAAACATGCCTTAAAATGCCTCTTTTTCGAATGGTTGATTCTAGATGAGTGACCTTACCACGTCAAGGTGGGACTGAACCTTAGCCGCCCTTGCTTATTCTTGTTTGGTTAAGTCGTAATAACCACGATTCAGGTACACTAAGGGCAAAATATCATCACCTTGTCCAGTCGAGATGACTTCGCCTACAACAATCCGACTTAAACCTGCCTCATAAATGGATGCGAGTTTACAATCCATCCAACTGGCTGCGTCAGCAATAATGGGCGCGCCCGTTACGGCTGTCTTCAGATCAACCCCATAGAACTTGTCTGCACCTTCAGGCAGCGCTGCAAAACCTGCGAACTGGACGGATATATGCGCCTGTGTTGTAGTCAATATCGAGACGGCGAAAATGCCTGTTTTTTCAATTAGCTTGAGCGTCGGCGTAAAACTCTGCAACGAAAACAGAATTAACGGCGGATCAACCGATATGGATGTAAACGAACTGACGGTTACTCCTGCTCTTTCTTGCCCATCGCTGCTGGTGACGACGGTTACACCGCTCACCCAACGTCGCATCGTTTTTTTCAGACTTTCGGCATCTACACTCATGCAAGAACTCGCTTTTGGAATAGGAACAACAATATCACTGAAGTATTTGATCTAGATCAGATTGTAGCGAAGGTGGTAATGAATTTATACGTCCAGCAAATGGGCCATACGCGGTACGTAGCCGGTTAGGTCATGGAAACCGTCGGCAAAAGCGGCTTTGGCACTGCCTATGATGAGTGTGGGAATATCGTTTTCGGTATGGTTGCGGCTGCCGATGTATTCCATATTGCCGTGATCGCTGGTGACAATGACTAGACCTTCATCATCATTCCACTTTTCGATGACACCCGTCATTACGCCATCGAACAACTCGAGCAGTTCAATCCCGCGCGTTAGCGGCCCGCGATGACCAACATGGTCAGTCATCCAATGAGAGTGAAATGCGAAATCATAGCTGCGCGACATTTCGACGAGCAAATGTCCGGCTTCGCGGGCGGTATATACAGGCGTGTCATAGAGCTTTAGGTAACTGTGCCACGATTCGCCTGTCCATTCGGGTGTTAAGGCTTGTCGGGCTTTGAGTTCTTTCATGCCAAACAATTCTTGACCGGATTCGTAAGACGCTTGCTGAATGCTGGATCGAAGCGTTTTGCCCCGCGCGATGTCGTAATGGAGTCCTTCGGGATAAGCATCGAGTAGGGCAGCTTTTTTGCCAGCACGTTTGACCTGCTTAAAGAAATTGTCTTTGGCAATAATTTCGCGCGTAGGTAAATTGGGCTTCGGGCCGTAATGTTCGCCAATCATTTGCGGTACATTAAGACCTGTGAGGATGGCGGCTTGTCCCGTTCCACTTTGAGGTCGTCCGGGTACGCCTAGACGTGGATCAGTTGGAATGAACAGCGCTCGTTCACTCTCTTGACAGCCGATATCGCTCAGCCAACGTTTGCCGTTGGTTAGCCCAGTGAGCGTAGGCATGTTGGCGGTGGCAAATGGATTGATAGCTGGATCATCGTCACCGAGACCGATGCCGTCCAGAAAAAGCATCAAAATGTGCATAGCGGTTGTGCTTCTGATAACTGCAAACGCAATGAGAATAAAAACCGGATTGATGAAAGGGTAAGACTGCTGATTATATCAGTTTCTTCGCGAAATCATCTCGGCATATTCTAGTATGAAGGGGTTAGTGGCGCGTTCCTTACCGATTGTGGTCAAGTCCATATGACCGGGTAACACTTTGGTTTCGTCACCGAGCGGTAGCAGTTTGTCAAAGATGGAACGCATCAACAGGTCATGGTCGCCACCGGGTAAATCGGTGCGCCCGACGCTGCCAGCAAATAAACAGTCGCCGCTGATGACTAAGCCAGCATCGCGCATGTAAAAGGCGATATGTCCCGGCGCATGTCCGGGCGTATAGAGGGTTTCGAATTTGATTGCACCGAGTTCAATAATTTCGGATTCGGTCGTTAGCAAACGGTCAGGTTCGGCTGCTTCCAGGAAGGGCTGGCCTGTAAAACGGATACCGGTTTCAGGCAAACTTTTGAGCAAAGGCATTGAATCGCCATGAATATAAAACGGTGCGCCTGTGAGTTCCTTAAGTTCTTTACTCGCCAACACATGATCGAAGTGAGCATGTGTAGCCAAGATGAGTTTGATCGTCCAACCCGCGTCTTGAGCCGTTTTGAAGATTAACGGTGCTTGATCGACCGGATCAACGACAACTGCGTCGTTAGTATCAGTATCACCTAAGATGTAGCAGTGGGTTACGGCAAGTCCAAGTGTGAGGATACGAATTTCGATGCTCATGCGACCGCCTCGGTGAGTGTCTTGCGACGTAAGACCATATTGACCAGCATTTGGAGTTCGTGCATTTTGAGCAAATAGGCCGTGATAAGGAAGGCCAAACCGCCAGCTGCAACCATCACTGCGACTTCAATCACAGTGAAAATGGTGCCGCGATTGCCGAGGCCAATGCCATGCCATATTGTGCTGACGATTACGATGATTAAACCCATAACAAGGCTGGCGGCGGTGGCTTTGAGAAAGGTCTGGGCAAGCAGAGACTCGTTTGCTCCGTGCCAGCGGCGGCGCAAAATCCAGAGCAAGCTCAAGACTTCGAAGGCGACACCTGCTGAATTAGCCAGTGCCAGTGTACCGATATTTCCGATGGTACCAATTGTCCCCATGTAGGCGAAATTGGGGAATTGAGCGATCAACATGCGATGCAGGTAATTATTATGTTCCACGCTGGCGACATTGCTTAAAGCATAAGCCAGTACAAAGTTTATGATTGCTCCACCTGCCGCTGCCCACAAGGGAGTGAGGGTGTCTTTATCCGCATAGAAGCTGCGGGCAACGACTTCAAGGGCGGAATGAACAACGAGTCCAAGCGCAAAGAAGCGCAAGGTACTGTAAACCAGTACTGAGGCCGATGCGTCAAATGCGCCGCCCTCAAGCAGTGTAATAACTGGCTGTCCAATTAAGATGAGTCCAACCGCTGATGGAATGGTGGCGATGAGGATGAAACGTAATGCGCCAGACATCGCTGCGCGTTTGCCGGATTCATCGCCGCGGTCACTCAGTGCAGCGAGGGTAGGAAAAATAACTGTTCCCATCGCGGTACCGATCAGGGTTTCGGGGATTTGCATGAGTCGCCAGCCCCAACTGAGGGCGCTGACCGAACCTTCGCCCAAACGCGAGGCGATGTTGTTCATGAGCAAAAAGTTCAAACTGAATAAACCCAAGCCTGCTACACGCGGCAGCATCAAGCGCAGAACCTTCCAGAGCATAGGGTCTTTCCAGCCCATCTCGGCAGTCCAGCGGGCACGGAAATGAATCAACCCCGGTACTTGGACGGCGAAATGCAGCGCTGCTCCCAGTACTGCGCCATAAGCGATACCGCGCACTCCAAAGGGCTTAATCAAGAAACCTGCGCCAAACAGGATGCCCAAGTCAAACATGATCGGCGCAATGGCCGGTAATAAGAAATGATTATGACTTTGAAGGATGCCCATCGAAATGCCGCTGACCGAAAAAATGAGCGTGCTGATCAGCAAAATGCGCATTAAATCGGCAGTTTGCTGCTGTGCGGCGGCATCAAATCCCGGCGCGACGACATTCGCAACCCACCACGGCGCAGTGAAAAACACGATGATACTCACGACTGCGGTTGTGGCAAACACCGTGTTGATGACATGGCTGGTCAGTTTCCATGCACCATCTTTATCGTCGCGGGCAAGATAACCACTGAAAATGGGGATGAAAGCGTGAGCCAGTGCGCCGCCAGATATGAGCGTGAAGATCAATTCCGGTAAGCTGTTCGCTGTTACGAAGGTGTCCCATTCGCGGCCAACCCCGAACACGCGCGCAATGATGATGGTTTGCGCGAGGCTAATAACCTTGGCGATGGCAAAGGCCGCCATTACCACTAAAGTGGATCGGGCGATTTGGCGATTGCGGTTTTCAGTGGTCTGATTGCTCATCGGCTAACTACTTCGGCAGCGCATTAAGCGCGTCTTGGGCAGCGGTGTAACGCGGATTATGGGCGAGCGCCTGCCGGAATGAAGCGGCTGCTTTGGTATATTCTTTCTGTTCAGTATAGACTTTGCCCTGCCAGTAGTAAGTTTCTTCCACATATTGCCCACCGTTGAGCAAGTTGGCATTGGTGAGCGACATGATTTCATCATACCGTCCGACATTAAAATAGGCTTCAAAGGGCGTGAATTGGTACAACGTCATGCGCCAATGCAGGCCAACCTGACGGGCTTTGTCGAAGGCCGCTGCTGCTTGCTGGAATTTGCCGAGCTTTGTTAGCGATGAACCCAAATTAAACCACGCAAAGGCATTTTGCGGATTGGTCAATGCTTCTTGCTGTGCGGTTGCCGCTGCCATTTCGGTGGCTTTAGTTACATCAGCACGGTCACCAAGCAGAGTGCGAACAAGTCCTTCTTCTTCTGGTTTGTACAAAACAATAAAAGTCCGGTTGAAGTTTTCCCAGAACGTGTCGAAATCATCGAAGCTCTTGGGCATACCGGTGCCGTTTTGGCCGGTTCCGAGGTAGCTGTCGTAGACGTAAAAATTCTGCTTGGTATCGTCATAACCCACGACTGTTTGATAGTGTCCGAGCCAGTCCGAGCCTTCAAACATATAGCCAGTTTCAATGAGGACCGGCAGCTTATGAGAGATAAGCTGTTTGATCAACTCCATATCGCCGCCGACGCGGTACAGGGCGCGGATTTGGCTTTGTTGGTTGACGAAATTAACCAACTCCCACGGATTGACGTTCTTATCTTCGCGATCCGGTTTCAAGAAGCTAAGTGCATAGTCTTGATCACGCGTCCAGCCATAATAAGAGAGAGCCATTGTGATATTGGCGGGGCCACAGTTATTCCAGCCTTGTTTGACAGGGGTAATACCGGTGAGAAGGGCTGTGATTGGCGCCGGTGGTAGACTTGAACTTTGGCTGACAGCCACAGGCGCAGCGGCTGCTTGCGTCGGCGCGGGCAGCGAGGTTGCTGTGACTTCGATAGTAGGTTGTGCTGTGGCGGAAGCCTCAATGGTTGGAATTGGTGATGAGGTAATGACTGCTGTGACCAGCGATTGCAGTACCGGTGTTGATGTCGCGGGAACGATGACGGCGACTGGAGCTTCTACAGTCGGCTCAACAGTTGCAGCCGTTGGCCCACTGGACGACGATGCGCCGAGGTCAAAGTTGGAGTGCAGCAGATCATCCGCCGTAATGCCGCTTTCAACCGCTTCGGGCGTAGGTAGTGAACTATTAATCGGCGGCAGAGGTGGGGCAAACATGGCCATAAACGGTAGATAATGCTTGACAGTCTCACGCTGACCCGGTTCCAAAATATTACGGAAAACCAGAGTAAAGGCGATCATGCCCACGATGCCCAATACAATCCATGCTGTGGTAACCCAAACCGCAAAACGCCGTGGAAGGCTCTTGCGGAAGATAATTGCCGCTAAAATTGAGACGAAAACGACCAACGGAAGAACGATGACGGCTAATCCCAAGAGTAAACTCATCGACACTTTGCCCTGAATAACGAAGAAACTGCCGACCGCTGCGACCAGCAGCAACACAAAAATGCCAACTACCGACCACAATAAGAAGCGAGGTGGGGGTGCAATTCCGTCATCAAAATCGTGCGATGGCATACGCTTAATGTCCTGATTCATCTATCTGTCTTTCTTATGATCAGCGCGATTACAGTGTTACGCATCATCAATTGTTAGCTGATCTAATTTGACTTTACAGAAGGCTCTATACTACAGAAAAGCATAGAAGGTAGTCAAGTTTGTCACATTTTCCTGAGTATTAACCGACGATTACTCACCGCCTGCCAGACGTTGAGTGTTTTTTTAAGCAACAACTCATTCAAATCGCATGTACCACTACAATAGCGCATAGAGTATGCTTAACGATAGAACTTTTAGTGTTTACTCATCCGCATGGAGTACGTATTGGTATGACTGAACTTTGGAATGTCGAATTGCATAGTCATACGCTTTGGTCGAAGGACTCACTTTCAAAATTTGAAGTGATCATCGATCTGTGCAAGCGGCGAAACATCAATCGAATAGCGATAACCGACCACAACACTGCTGATGGCGCGCTCGCGATGCAAAAAATCGCTCCCGAGCTGGTAATTGTGGGCGAAGAAATTATGACCACCGAAGGCGAAATATTAGCGTATTATGTACGCGAAAGTATCCCTGCCGGTTTAAGCCCGGATGAAACGATTCGTCGTTTGCGTGATCAAGGCGCGATTATCAGTGTTTCGCATCCATTTGACCGCTTGCGGAAAGGGGCTTGGGGCGAGGAAGCACTGACGCGCATTGTTGAACAAGTAGACGCCATTGAAATTTTTAACGCCCGCTGTCTATATAAGGCCGATAATCAACAGGCGCTGGATTTTGCTCAGAAGCATCAATTGAAGGGAACGGCTGGCTCGGATGCGCACAGTTGGCCTGAATATGGTCGGGCGATGACGCAGCTTAAACCTTTCAGTAACGCGCGGGAATTTCTCGACTCGATACAAAGCGCTTCGTTCATCAAAAATTACAGTAGTGCCTATGTACATGGCCTCAGCACAGCCGCTAAATGGTCAAAGAAATTAGGTCTTAAGCCCCGCCTTTGGGCTGGGGGGTAGCGGTCATTTGATAATTATGAGCCGTGCTGAGTACCTGCCCACCCATTTTTGCAGCTAGGTCAGTATCGCTCGTATCCTCAAGAACAATTGCGATAGCTGCGCCTTGGTTGCTGCCAGTGGTTACAAAACCAATAAACCATGATTGAGCCGTTGTTCCGACATAGGCTATTCCCGCGTGACCGCTAATGATTAGGTTAGATTGGGCCGCTTTTTGTGCGGCTCCGATTTGTACCGTGGTTTGCATAATTGTTTGCATTTGCCGGGCGCTGTTGGCTGTCAGCATAGGTAACGGTGAGTAAACAGTTTTCGCGTCAATCCATGTGTCGGTGTTTGGCTGACGCGTCTGCAGCAGACTATAAGGTACAGGCGCATTCCCGTCATTAAAAATTGCGGCAGTGATGACAGCCATTTCGAGAGGTGTGACGGTAATACTTCCTTGCCCGAGTGCGTTATCAGTAAAGTTATCTGTTCCAAAGAGTGTCGTTTGTGTATTTGTTTCCTGATTTACTGGTGCAGTGACATAGCCGGTTAATGTTGGGGGATGATTTAAATCAAAGGTGTTAAAGCCAGATTGAATAGTTTCAAAACCCAACTCTTGTACCAATTTTGCAAATGGGTATGGACAGCCAAACGCATAGGCCTGCGTCAGAGTAAGTTTGTCGGTGGGCGGCTTTGCCACACAGTTAATCGTGACATCCCCGACTTTGACACTTTGATCAGCTTGGTCAATGCGGGTGTCAAGCGGATAATTGGCAAGTAGTGCCGCCGCCATCAACGGTGTTTGAAGCGCACTCCCCGGTTGATAGGCACCCTGTAATACGCGATTAAAAAAGGGTTTGCCCGCTGCTTTGGTGAGGGTTTCCCAATTGGTATCTAACGTGTTTGGATCATAAGTGGGCAGACTAACCATTGCTAGGACTTGGCCGGATGGTACATCGATTACAACGATAGAGCCGGTATGGCTGCCCATAACTTTGACGGCTTGCTGTTGAATGCTCAAGTCGAAAGTCAGGCGAATATCCGCACCTTTTTGAGTGCGGTGTAATAGTTCATCCGAAAGCGCTGTCATAAATTCTTTTCGGCTATTATCCCCGCGCAAGATGCTGTTGAATGCTGCTTCGGCTCCTCCGACACCATAACGGATGCTGGCGTAACCCAAGGCGCTGGACATCGCCGGGTATAAATAATGGCGTGTCAGGATGCCATCAGCGCCGGTTGTTGAGTTAACCAGTATCGTGCCGTTGCGATCAATTATTGCGCCCCGCACGATTTGTTCTTAGGCTTGCACCAGTCGGGGATTGTCTTGACGTTGCAAGAGCGTGTCGGGTCCGACGACCGCCCAGTAAGCGGCTGCCATTGCAACGACTCCCAATAATATGAGAATGCCAGTCATCAGACGGTTTATTTCACGGTTGAATTGCATGGTTAGTATTCCAACGCGGAAAGTCGCAGCAGCAAGCCGATGATGACAAAACTAGCCAACAGCGAACTACCCCCGTAACTGAGATAGGGAAGTGTAACCCCGGTTAACGGTACGAGTTTGAGGACGCCGGCCATAATTAAGAAACTCTGGGTCGCTATCAGCAGCGTTAGCCCGACCGCCAGCAGTGAAAGAAACGAGCGACGTTCCTGCTGAACGGCGATTTGCAGGCCGCGTGCGACCAAAATACCAATACAGGCAATTACCGTGATAATGCCGAGTAAGCCCCATTCTTCGGCCAAAGCTGAGAATACAAAATCAGAATGGACAACCGGAATATAAGTTGGCGAGCCTTGTCCGACACCTTGCCCAAATGGGCCGCCAGCCGCAAAAGCGAGTAGACTTTGTACAATTTGAAATGCTCGTCCATCAGCCTCCGGCCATGGGTTGATCCAAATATCCATACGCAAACGTACGACAGGAAACGCTTTATAGGCCACTAAACCGGCGGCGATGATCAATAATGCACCGCTAATAGGTACCAAATTTGAGCCGCTTGCCACATACAGCAGCAGCATAAAGATGGTGAAGAATAAAATGGCGGTTCCCAAATCTCTTTGCCACACCAAAATGAGAACGCAGATACCCCACATCAATATGATCGGCCCCAAAACACGGGGGGACATAGATATGTGCCAGCCTTGTCCATCGATCATTCCGGTACGGATTGCCGGATATTGCTCGGCTAGGTAACTGGCAAGAAAGGCGACCAGAATGATCTTGAGCGCCTCGGATGGCTGAAAGAAGATGCTGCCAAACCCCAGCCAAAGCTGCGGTGCATTAACAAATCCCGACGGATTAGTTCCCAGAAGAATGGTTCCAAGTAAGAGCAGAATACCTAAAAGCAGTAAGACATAGCGAAATTGGCGCAGCCAGCGCAGGATGTGGGGCGTGATGGCGACCAGCAGCATTGCTGACACCGATATAGCTAACCAGATGGTTTGTCGTTCAGCAAATGCCGGTGCCAGCCGATCTATGAGGATGAGACCCCAACCGCTGAGAAACATCGTTATCGGGAAGAGCAAAGGGTCGCGCCCCGGTAAATAGCGCTCGAGTAAGGTGCTGCCAATAATCGCGCTGATAATCCACACGATTAAGTGTATCCACTCAGTGATGCGCGTGTCTGAATGGATGATAGTCATGGCAAAGAAGTTCACGAACAAAAATAGAGCCGATATGACGAGCAATCGAACTTCGATGCGACGGGTATTCGCTTTTCCTTCGCGCTTGACCGTGAATATATCAGCAATAAATGTCATGAGTGTTTCTTAGCCGAAATAGCGCCCGACGATGGGTTCGAGTGCTTCGATTAGCTCGGCTGAGATTTTGCTGCGGTCGGTCATGATGGCATTTGCCAGTGCCGAGTGACAGGCATAAACAGCATTTTCGTCAATTAATGCGACGGCGGCAGCCAGCGCTTTTTGAGCCAGAGCAATGTTCTTTTGAAATGTGGACATGACCATTTCAACGGTCACGGCTTCTTCGCTTGTATGCCACGAGTCATAGTCGGTAACGTGTGCCATCGTCGCATAAGCAATTTCGGCTTCACGCGCTAAAAACACTTCGGGGCAGGTTGTCATGCCAATTAAGCTGCATCCCCATGCTTTAAAGATCAAGCTCTCGGCGCGGGTGGCAAAGCGCGGCCCTTCTTCAATAAGGAATGTGCCGCCCTTGTGTACAAGGCCACCAACCGTTTGAACCGCTTGAAAGACAACATCACAAAGTTCAGGGCAATAAGGTTCAGCCACACCCACATGGGCAACCATGCCTGTACCAAAGAATGACCGGTCACGGCTGTTCGTATAGTCAAAGAGCTGATCGGGGATGACTATGTTGCCCGGCGCGTACTCTTCCTTGAGTGACCCGCAGGCGTTGACGCCGACAATAAATCGAACACCTAAACTCTTGAGGGCGTAGATATTTGCTTTATACGGCACTGTCGACGGACTATAAATGTGACCAACGCCGTGTCTTGGTAAAAAGGCGACCCGTTTACCGCGCAGAGTCCCGATAACGATCTCGCCGCTGGGATTACCAAATGGGGTAGTGATATGAAGATTCTCGATATCGGTGAGTTCTGGCATTTTGTACAAACCTGAACCACCGATGACTGCGATCTGTACCTTTTCTGCCATAATTCACCCCAAAACGTTTATGCAAAAAATTAGGATTCAAGTTCCATTCGCAGACGCACTTGGCCGATTCCAATGATGTCACCTTCAGAAATAATGACCGCCTGTTTGACAGGTACATTATTCAACAAAGTGCCGTTGCGGCTGTTTCGGTCTTCTAACCACCACTGACCCTGTCGAAGCGTTACCAGCGCGTGTTCACTGCTGGCAAAATTATCTGTTATGGGAATGGTATTGGTCGGTGAACGACCTAAACTTGTGATCGGTTTTAGCGCGTGCTTTTCGCCTGTTAAATGATAATGACCATCGATTTCTCGAAGGACGACCAGATATCCATAACTGCGCCGTTTCATCTCCATATCAACGGTCGCCTGACGCTGATCGCGCCACAAAATGCGAAAAAGGACTGCGAGAAACAGGAGCAAGAGCAAACCAGAAATAATACGCAACACGAGCAGGATGACTTCGTTTGACACAGCGTTTTGCTCTTTTAGTCTGCCACTACAGGATCATTCGTTTGGGTTTGCCCATCGCTTGTCGCGTGATCTTCCATATACACAAGCAACGTACTCCCAATCTGGATGACATCACCTGTTTGCAAAATATGTTCCTTAACGCGAACGTTGTTGACGTACGTGCCTGCTTGGCTCTGGGTATCAAACAGCGTGTAACGGCCAAAGCGTAAGCGCATCTGTAAATGGTATCGCGAAACCGACCGGTCATCGATGACGATTTGATTATCGCGGCTGCGTCCAATGTTAATGACATCCAACGTCAGTTGAATGGTGGGTCTACCCTGAATTAAGAGTTGAGGATTTCGCGGCGCTTCTGGACCAATTTCAATATTCACACGCTGCATGACTGCGGTAGTGCTGTTTTTTTTCTTTCCATGACTGGCGACAACTGTGATCATCCCTATTTTGAGCTCGTCATTGCCGACGATCTCAACAACCGGATGCATGTTAAGCCGGTAACCCGCATTCATTGCCAGTTCGACCAGATATTCACCTAGGAGGCGGGTGAGTGATGGTTGATTTTGAAGGAGCTGTTGGCGCATCTCCGACGGCATCAAGATTGTATAATGATCGGGCGCAGCCGGTCGGACATCTGATTGTGGATCGCTTAAAGCGTTGTCTTCCATCGCACGCGCCAGCTGCAAGGCAATATCTTGCGCTCGTACTCGCTTGCCAAAAAGGTGGGCAAACGTACTCTCTACGAGGCGTTCCAGTTGAGACTCCAGTCGTGCGATGTGTTGCTCGTTCATAATTGGCATTATAGCTGAGTGGATTAGTGGTCACAATGCGAATTGTAGAGCGGTGCATGAGCGATGGATAATCGTAGGGGAGAAAAGGCGCCCATTTGAGCGCCTTTTTACTTTGCAATTCCTAATCGGATTGATTATAGGAAATTGATTTGTTTGAATCTTCTAACCGAAGATCGTCTGTGGATCTGTTGGGACGTAGTTTGCCCAGATCGAATTGGTAGTCGTTACTGCCTTCTTCGACTCTTTATAGTCTTTCAACCAGTTGGTGAACGCACTGGACTTCGCATTGTCAATTTGATCTTGGGTCAGTTCGCGTTCTTCACGCGCACGTACCTGAATAACGTGATAACCAAATTGAGATTTGATTGGCCCTAAAATTGCACCGATTTCACCTGTCTTAACCGCGTCTTGGAATTCCTTGACGTAGTTTGTAACAGGAGACCAGCCCAATTCCCCGCCATTTGCGCCAGAGCCTGTATCGGTCGATACAGCTTTCGCCAAATCTGAGAACGACCCGCCCGCATTAAGCGCACTAATCACGTCGTTGGCTTCTTCTTCAGTTGCCACCAAAATATGCCGTGAATCTACAAACGTGCCTTTTGTGGTGATGTCTGTCGCAACGGCGTCTTGCAGCTTAAGTCTCAATGCCTGCAATTCGAAATAGCTGGTGATGTCTGCATCGCTCATTCCAGTTTGCTTGCGGATATCACGGAAAACTGAATCTTTGTTGTTTTGGAAGTTTTTTGCCTGCTCGTCATTCGTCAAGGTCGCTGTGGGAGGCAGTGTTGCTAACGGCGTGGACGTCGCGGTAGCAGTTTGTGCCGGTGTTGGTGTGGTCGTCGGCACAGGCGACGGCGTTGGTGAGACAAATGGAGTAGGGGTAATTGTCGGTGTTGGTGTAACAGTTGCCGTTGCTTCGGCTGTGGCTTCAGCACCTGCTACGGGCGGCGGTGTATAGCCAAAGTATTTGTTAATTTGCTCGTTAATCTCATCCTGCGAAACAGTAATACCTTTTTCTTTAGCGGCAATGCGGATGAGTTGTTCTTCGACCATCGTGTCAATAATTTTCAGACCCATTTGGTCGGAAACTTGAATTTCTCTAATCCATGTCGCGTAAGGCTCTGTTTGTTGCAGTTGTTGGACAAGCTGCTGTTCGGTGTAGCCAAATTGGGTATAAGTCTGGACGATTTGTGTCAACTGTTGGTTACGCAGATAGCGCTCTAGGCGTACCCGTCGCTGAAATTGGCTGACCGTAATGTTTTGGCCGTCTACAGTGGCAACGACTTGGTTGGGGGTAATAATCTGGTCGGACACAATCGTTACGCCCAGCAGTAGGACAACAACGACAACTGCCACAATTGTGCCAATAATGACCCAGCGTTGAATTTCATGTTCGCGTTCTGCGTGGGAACGGTATTCCCGTTGCAGTTTTGGCGGTTGCTTCCCACCGGAGCCGCCGCCTTCAGTTACGGGAGCGGACTTCGGAGTTTCTTTTGGAAGCGCCGTTGTTTGGCTTCTTTTGGACATAACGAATTTGTACTCCTGCTTCGAAACAATGAAAGGGGCATAGCCGATTTTTGCCCATGCCCCATAATTGATTATGCTATCAACCGCTGTTGTATAGCGCGGGTATAATTAATCCCCACCGGCAATAAAGGGCAGCAGCGCTAAATGACGGGCGCGCTTAATTTCGCGAGCCAATTCACGCTGGCACCGGGCGCAGTTTCCCGTCTGGCGGCGCGGGCGAATCTTACCCGTTTCACCAATAAAACGCTTTAATGCATCTACATTTTTGTAGTCGAAGCATTTACCTTCCGGGCAATACTGGGCGTGACGACCCCGTCCCGGTCGCTGACGACGAAAGCCACGATCATCACCACTGTCAAAACTGTCATCTGAATCGCGATCACGGTCGCGGTCACCGCGATCACGATAATCCATATCGCTCATTGTATTCTCCTAGTCGCGTTAAAATGCATAGTCACCGTTGTCTTGATCTTCACTGATGAAATCAACCTCTTCGTCGTGATGTTGTTGTTCACGGCGGCGGTCACCCAGCAAAATCATTTCATTAGCAACCAATTCAGTACGGAAATGTTTCTTGCCTGATTCATCTTCCCAGCCGCGTGTTTGCAGGCGTCCCTCAATATAAACCTGTTGGTTCTTGCTAAGGTGTGACTTGCAAATCTCGGCTAGTGTTCCCCATGCCACGACATTAAACCATTCGGTTTCTTCGCGGCGTTCTCCTTCGGCTGAGGTCCAAGTACGGCTGGTCGCCACGCTAAAACTGGTCACCGGACGACCACTGGGCGTATAGCGCATTTCGGGGTCACGTCCCAGATAGCCAATGATCATTACCTTGTTCAGCCCACGTCCCATAGCTCAAGCGCTCCTCAAAACCCCTGATTTTACCGTGTTCTACCGTTCAGGACGGATTAACAGGTAACGCAGTACACTTGTCGACAACTTTAAATTGCGTTCCAGTTCCGGCAAATTCTGAGGATCTATATCTGCGTTCATGCAAACGTAGAAGCCGTCACGCTGTTTGTCGATTTCGTAGGCCAGCTTGCGCCTTCCCCAACGGTCAATTTTGGTTACTTGACCGAGTTCGTTGGCTTCGACCCAACCCTGAACCTGCGTAATCGCATTATTAATGACCTCTTCGTTGGGGTCAATGCGGACGATAAATGTTAGCTCGTATGTATGTCTCATAGGGAATTCAATAATCTCCTTTCCCCGGGATTGCCTCATCTCGCACGAGCGCGCTGAATGAAGCGGAAAGTGTGCCCAAAAGGATATTGGGCGGTTCAGTCGAGAATAGTAATAGATTCAGATAGCTTTAGCAACGGTTAATTCACGGGCTTCTAATGCCAGTCTTGAACTCGCAATCGCCAGTGCGATGACCATCCAGAACGTGAAAATCGACGCTTGGAAATCCAACCTAAAAAAATACAGATCAGCGACGGCATTAACCGATGCCGCCACCAGCGCCGCGTTATAGCCTAAATGGATGGGCTCCAATTCAGGGATGCCATAAACAAGCTGTCGCGCTCGTAAACCGTAGATCAATATCGCAATAATCATCAGTGCATAAATGGCGACACCGACTAATCCGATTTGGTTTGCCATAATCAGATACATGCTGGCAACGTTGGTATAAAGGTCAATATCAGGTGTACCCGTAAAGCCAACCCCGGTAATCGGATTTCGGCTGATGAGTTCCAAGGAATCACCATATTCACCTAATCGCATTTGTGTTGAACGATCAGCGCCGGTGAAGGCCTGTATGAAAAGTTCGATGTACGAACGGGTTTGTGGCAGTGCTAAAACCAGCACCAACGCCAACCCTAACATCACTAAGTATTTGCGGTAGCTGGGAAATAACCCGATGACCAGAATGCTGGTGCCAATCGCTAACATTGAAGCGCGTGAAAAGGTCAATGCCAGCGCTAATACGATTACGCCCAAAATGCCCGCCGTCAGCCATCGGTAGGGTAATACAGGTTTACGTGCGAACAACTGAGGTGCAACCATCGCCGCTGTGATGGCAAGTACGCCTCCAAATGCGTTCGGGTCAACCCATGTTCCAATTGCGCGTTCAATTCCGGCTGGATCATCGTTAATAAATCGAATGACACCGCCGTTGGGATAACCAAAACGTGCCAGTCGGACGAGAATTTCCTCGGCTGTTTGGTCGGGAAGCACATAAAACACAATTGCGACGAAGGCTTGGGTGCCAACTGCCAGCATACTGGCGATCACCAATCGTCGAAGAGTTTGCTGGTCGCGTACCAGATCACCCAGAATGAAAACCATTGCGATGCTGAGTAACGTTTCTGCGAACTGGCGTAAAACAGTGGATGTTGGCGGGGCAAAACGCAGCCCTAACGCGAAAGCCAGCAGCAGCCACATCGCATATAAAGCTACAAATGCGTGAATAGGGGTCAGTTTGAAGCCTTGTCTGCGTCCGGTCATCCATTGCATGGCATAAACCAGCACAAATACGCCGAGTGCAATGTCCAAAAAGGTGGGCGTTATGGCAATTTTGAATGGTAATGTCCCAAAGGGCAGCAATGCTGTGATGAAGATTACACCGTATAAAGCGGCTGAAATATTGGAAAGGATATACAGGCCAGCCATCAACCCGAAGAGCGCACCGAAGGCTACAATGGGACCAGCAACCACCAATAGCAATGCCAAAAGACCGGCAGTCAAACCAATTGCTGCACCAATCAGTGCGCCGTAGCTGTAACGGTTGAGTGTCCAGATGCCATTTCGTTGTGGCTTAGTATTGTGCATGGGTTTTCCTACGATAAAGACTGATTCCGCCTAGAACCACAACGGTAATCCATGCCAACAAACTGACGATTGCGCCAAGTTTGTAGCTCAACGGATCATATTTGAAGGTGATGATATGTTCACCGGCTGGAACTTCGACCGCCGCCAGCGCGCCGTAAGCCCTTAATATGGGTGTGGTTGAGCCATCTATCGAGGCAGCCCAACCGGGATAATCGGGATGCGCCACAGATAAAATCGCATTGGCTGACGTATTGACGCTAATCGTAAACGTTTCGGGCTTGAAGTCGGTAACAACAGCGGTTGCATCCGACGGTTTATCGCCGCTGACCATTATGGAGGGTGATTGTTCTAAGATGACCGTTCGTCTCAACTGGATATTCGTATCGTTAAGCGCGGCAAGTGCTTGTGCATCATTAGCCACAATCCGCGTATCGTATACAAGGTTCGCAAAGGGTCGTGGATCAATCAGCTTGTGCATATTCACCTTGCCGTAGCGATCCTCACCGCTGGCAATGATGGTGCTGGGAATGGGCATTTGCTCCCAATCCGTATACACATAACGTACCGCGAACAATTCCCATGCCGTTGGATTAATCAGGCTGCCGTTGATGATGTTGTTTGGTCCATCTAGGAATAACGGACTAATCCCACGCATATCAGCGACATTATAAAGGCCGCCGTAATTATCATTGAGTACGCGATAGCCATCTACACGGAAAGGAATATCAGTATCGGCTTTTGCGGTCGCAACCATCGTTGGTGGATTGAAGTCCAATTGTTTCTGCGGTGGAATAGGATCGTAATTGAAGTGGTTGTCCATGCTCAGCGTGAACAAATCAAATATGAGTAAGGCTGCTAATAATGCCTGTCGAACCGTATTTTTAGGAGCATCTAGCAGCCAACCGAGTAGGGCGAAAGTTAATCCCGCTAACACCAAACTCAAAGCCACAGGCTGAACATATGAACCATGAGTATCATGATTGCCCATCCAACCGACGATGACCAATGCCAATACTATTCCGCACAGAACGATAAGGCCAATCAAAACCTGTTGTATCCGTCGTGTGGCTTTGAAGTCTTGCAGCTTCTCCCAATTAATGAGGTGTGCAGCGCCGATGCCTGCTAGGGTTGCCAAGCTAAAGGCGATCAGGAATGCGCCGCGTTCTTGGCCTCTAAAGAAGCGTAAACCCGGTAATATATTGTAAAAGAAGGCGTAAATCGGACTGTTCTTGCCAAAACTCAAACCGAGCGCGATAAGTGCAACAATCCCCCAAAAGACGCTTTCCGGCAGTCGTCGCCACAGGGCAATGCCCGCCAAAACCAAGCCTACGATACCCACATAAAGCGGCGACCATTGGCTGATCACATTGGTAAAAATAAACTGCACGACATCTTGTATCGGGAAGCCGTTGCCTTTGGCTTCGAACGTCAAACCGGTTCGCGCGGTGTGCGTCAAATACTCAAGGCCGGGGATCAGTTGCACAGCGGCTAATGCGCCACCGAGTATGCCAAAGACCATCACCCCGCCGACAATCGCTCGCCATTGATACCTTTGTCGATAGGCACGGTAAATCAAATACGCTGTAAGCAAATAAGTGCTAAACCAACTGGTTTGTGGATGCCCCGCCATCCATGAGAGACCGAATGCCAGTCCAGTGAGCAGCAGCCATGACCAACGCATTTTTTCGCCACGTGTGGCTTCATGGATGCCCAACACCGCCAACGGCAGCCAGATCGCCGCTTCTAACAACGCCAATTGCAGCGGTGGATACGATTGCATGAAACCGCCGTAACTCAAAATCACTGCGGCAATGAACGCTCCAAAAACGCTGCCACTTTGTCCCAGTGTCATGCGCCGAACCAGTAAATACATGAACAACGAACAGGCCAGCACATGTAGAGTCATTTCTAATTCAAGCGCGTGATACGTCCAGCCACCCGCTAATTTACTCAGGCCAATCGTAACCAAACGCGGCGGATAAAATACCGCTGCCTGTGTATCACCGATAAACGGTAGTCCACCATTGTTATACGGATCCCAAAGCGGCACTTCACCGGCTGCAAATCGTTGATATTGATAGGCGGCGAAGGCCACGAATTGACCGGAGAAGTCACCCTTTTTTACGGATGCTTGGTCAGCTTCAATCGGAGTGAACAATCGCCAAAAAAACAGCAGCCAGATCGCTACCAAAAAAATGATCGCCACTACATCCGGCGTTGCCCATCGTCGTAAACGCATCACTTGTTCCCTGCTGGCATCGGCATAATTCGTACCCGCGTCAAATCCATCGAATCGTTTGCCATTCCACCGTCCGCCGTCACAATACGCAGCCGTTGAATACTGCCATCGTCGGCCTGCCAATAAATTCCGATTTCGGTTTCATAAATCCCCGGCGGCGCATTTGGATCAACCTTTAAGTTATGCACGTCCTTGATGATTGTACCGGTTTCCCATATGGTTGTCGGCGCTTGCCAGTTGACAGGCATCCCGTCCGAGGCAGCATATTTAGTCAGCGTGGGACGGTCAATGATGTTAGCGAAGATTTTGTAATCCTTGTCGAGCTTTTTTAATCCGCGCCAATAGAGTGTCAAATCGACACTATCACCTGCATTCGGACTCAAATCACTTAGTGAATAACCGACCAATTCGATTTGATTATCAAAATTCACCCGGATCGGATTAGGTACTTTCAGATTTTCGGTATCGATTCGTGGCTCAAGATCGACTGTGCCGATTTTGACCGTTTCGCTGCCATCATCCAATTTCATACGTTCGCCCGTTTGCAAATTGTACCAGCCGATTTCGACATCCAATAGCATCGGTGCATAAGCCGTGTTCGGCATAATAAATGCAATCGGATTGCGCCAGGCACGACCAACTTCCAAATCTGACGTAGCAAGTTTGCCTTGACCCGGATACACATCGCGCTGACTGATAATCACGCCGTCGGGTGTCACCAGATGCGCGAACAAACTCCAATCGGCACTGAGAGGTTGTTCAATCAGCCAAGTTGTGGTGATAAAGACATAATCCTCAGGCATAGCGAGGCTGGTTTCCACCTCAGCCGATGCAAGCCCGATCTTGCCGCCGTTACTACTAAATGTCGCTTGTGTGTTTTGGCCGACATTGACTTGAGCAGGCAGAGCATAAACTGGCGCGATAGTTGCAAATGGTGTGATAAGACTCACAATCCCAAAGATTGCCGCCAGCCCGATAAGACTGTAGTTTTTAATGCGCTTCGGCTGCCACCACACCCATCCGACAACAATCCACAATGAGATTGACGACAGCGCCACAAACACTAACCGCCCTTGTGATGCCGGTGTTTCGGCTGTCCAACGTAAATACGAGACAAACATCACAACAGGCCACAAAAGCGTAATACTTGCAGGCAGCCAACGGTCAAACGACCATTTCTTTCGTATCAACATATAAACAATGAACGCTAGCGCACTGAGCAATCCCAACCCGCCGATGATATTGAACGCTAAGTAAATGATGTCTGGCATCGGTACATTGACACCACCGAAGAAGCCCCAATAGGCTTGCGTAAAACTGTTACGTTCACTCCACAACTGTGCGGCATTGGCGGGGATTCCTCTGCGTCCAACCATCTGTAAGAACATGACAAGTCCGGTTGGGTCGGCGTAAAGCTGCCAATTGTGCCAGTACCACCAACCCGCAATCACGATGGTCAACCCACCAGAAATGAGTCCGCCGATGACAAGCGGCCGCCAATTTCGCAGACGAATACTCAACAAGAGCAGTCCCAAAGCGATCACTGGAATAAAAAAACCGAGGTTCAGCTTGGCAAGTAAGCCCGCGCCGGTGCAGATGCCCAACCAAACGTAGCTGCGCCAACGAGGAAGCTCGCGTGTTTTCAACAGACGTACGACCAGCAGTGTCAACAGATTGCCCAATAAGTTGGAGAGGTTATCGTTGTTGACCGAGCCGCTGATAAACAGAAACATCGGGATGAAAGCCGTTAGTGCCGCCGCCCCCAACGCAATAGAGGGTTGTTCCGGGAAAATTTCTCGTGCGATGAGATAAGTAACAAAGACCGTTCCCAGCCCCAATCCTATCGACAAAAAGCGGGCAAGGTGAACAGCTAAGGCTGTTCCGTGCCACGGAAAGGCTTCGGCTGCTGTCCGGTGAACCATCATATTGGCATTGCCATCAAGCCGCACGATGCCTATATCCGCATGAGGATTAATCCGTCGAACCTGATCCATATCGGAAGTATCAATCCATCCAGTCAAGACTGCTGCCATCATGTAATACAACGGCGGTTGGCTGCCTTCCTGTCGCCATGCCGCTGGATGTGCTGGGTCTTGCGGCGGGAGTTGTAAGCCGTGATCCGCCATATACTTGACCATCGGATAATGCCACAACTCGTCTGAGGCTTCGAACAGCGGTGTAACGATGCCGTAAAGTGTTGCCAGCAGCACATAACCGGTGAGAATGGCGTACAGCCAGCGTTTCTGTACGGAAGTCATATCAGCGTGCCCGTACCTGTTCGAAGAAGTCCAGCGTTTCCTGTGTGATTTTTGACCAATCGAACTGTTTGCTCAGTTCCGAGGCTCCAAGTTGTAACCTCAGTCGTAAATCAGGTGATTGGCGTACCTCATTCAGCGCGGCAGTCAGCGCATTTTTATCACCACGCGGAATCAGCAGCATGTTTTCACCGTTGCGGAAGGTTGGGATTTCAACGGTCGGTATCGTACTAATAATCGCACATCCGTATTGAATGGCTGCCATCAAACTCCCCCGCCGGTAAGACGCGCCATCGGTGAAGGGCAGGGCAACCACATCACTCGCAGCCAGATAAGCCCCTACATCGGACTCGTTATCCAAATAACCGGTGGTATGGATAAAAGCTACCAGCCCCAACCGTTGAATTTGCGCTTTCAATGACTCGAAATAAGCCTCATTGGTTGGATCACCGCTGCCTAATCCCCCACCCACCAGCAGCAGCCGCACAGGTACACGCTCTTTACGCAAATCCGCGAGGCTGTCAATTAAAATATCTAGCCCTTTGGATTGGTTAAACAAACCGAAATAAGCAATCACAAAATCATTTGGATTTGCGCCGACTTCAGTACGCCATTTTTCAACTTCGAAATCGTCGGGTAACGGCTGCCGAATATTGCTGCCGATGGGGATGAGCTTTTTATGTTCGATCTGTGTTAATCGTGCGTAATCCTCGTGGTTCGTGACGATTACACCGGCTGATTTTTGCGCCAGTTCGATGATGATTCGGCCACGCAGCCCACCCGCTTTAGGGAATAAATACGGATGTCGTAAATCGTGAAAGGTGGTGACAACCGGCATTTTACTGAAGCGTGGCAGGAAATGTATCCATGGCGACATCTCATAAGCCGCTGTTTGGAATTGGACATTAATAACATCTGCTTGAAAATCTCGTGCCCACTGGTTAATCAGCGTTAGGCTGTCTATCCCCCATGACTTCATCCAATTCATGATGAGGATGTCGGGGTCAACGCTAGAAGCTTTTCGATCAGTAAAAATCGAAATTGCTGCGCCTTGATGTTTCATTTCGTGAGCGAGAATGTGGGTGTACGCCCCAATACCGCCCTGCATCGGCGGATATTCTCCGGTTACAATTCCGACCCGCATCAACTTACCTTTAACCCTGACCGTATAACCTGCCAATAGGTCTGAATGCGTTCCTGCCGCAGCGAACGCTTGTGCCCCAAGACGCTTTTGAGGCTTTCTAAGCCAATTTGCCAGAGGTAGCTTGTAAGGAGAAACAGGCGCAAAATTTGAGCAGCCATCCACCCGTGAAATTTGTGGGTGTAACGTAGTTTGCTTTCCTGAAAATAGATATGCTTACGTGCAGTAGCTTGTTCACTACTTTTGCCGCCATGATGCACAATATCGGCGTTGCCGAAGTAAACGACGCGCCAACCAGACGTTTTAGCCCGTTTGCACCAATCCATTTCTTCGGAGTACATCACATAACCGTCATCTAATCCGCCAATTTGTGTGTACACTTCCCGCCGTGCCAGCAGTGCCGAGCCTTGTACCCAATCTACATCGGCGATTGCATCATCATTTATATCAGTCGCATAGAAGTTATCGAGTAGGCTTTTTGGCGCAAAGGGTTGCAGCCATGTGCTTTCCACAAATCCGAGGGCTAAGGTTGGAAATCTTCTGCGTGTAGATTGGGTTGTGCCGTCGCTGTTTAGCGTATGTGGGCCGAGAATACCCACTGTCGCATGTGCGTCCATATATGCCAGCATTTTTGCCAGTGCGTCGCCGACGATTTCCGTGTCGGGGTTCAGCAGAAATATGTAACGCCCTGTAGCTGCGGCTAAACCAATATTGTTGCACCGAGAAAATCCTAGATTCTCATTTTGTGGCAGCAGTTTCACTTGTGGAAATTGATCGCTTACCATCTGTACGCTGTTGTCGGTACTCGCTGAGTCCACAACGATGATTTCCAACGTGTACGGACCAAGCGGCGACGAATAGATGCTCTCTAAACAAGCCTTGAGCAAACTCGCTACGTTCCAGCTAACGATGATGATGGATAAATCGGTCAACACGCCCACCTTTTGAAACCGAAGCGGGCACATTATAGCAGAATTTACACAGGTTCTACCTGCCGATTACACTTCGATAACATGTCGCCCTCATTATAAGCATGTGTTCAATGAGCAAAGGAAACCCGAAATGAAGAAATTGATCGTTATGCTTTCAATCATTGCCGTTTTATTGTCAGCGGTCGGCATGGTTGGAGCACAAGATGCCACTCCCACACCCGTACCCGCAACTTCAACCGTTGGCGCGGGGGTATTCCCGAATAAATTGGATCGTACTGCTCTTAGACGTGCTTCCGAGCGCATCTTACTGCAAGCCACTGCCGATGCAACCAAGCTGTCAAGAGAAGATATTCTCAAGCAGCTTACTACTGGCAAGACCTTGGCTGATGTCATCACGGCAAACGGTGCGACTGTCGAAACCGTTGTGAACGCTGCTGTCGCCACAGCCACCGACCAAATTACCACGGCGGTTAAAGCTGGTCGCTTGGGGCAGGTACAGGCCGATGCACTGATTGCCAATTTACAAAAGGCTTATACGGCTGCTGTGAATGGTGAATTCCGTCTTCTTGCCGAAAAAGCTATTATTACAGTTGCTGTGCTGCGGCTCGCTGCCGAACAAACCGGCATGACGGTTAAAGACATTGTAGGAGAAATCCGTTCCGGTAAATCATTAGCTGATGTGCTAAAAGAGCATGGAGTCGATGTAACGGCGTTTATGACCAGCGCGGTTGATGCTGCTAAAAAGCGCCTTGACCAAGCCGTCACCAATGGACGCATCACACAGGACAATGCCGATAAACGTCTGCAGCAGTTTCAACAGCGATTGACTGAACGGATCAATAAAGTTGGTGGCGTAGAATCCACACCTGAAGCAACCGCTGCCGCCTAACTGAGCTGATCTCTGAAACGAAAAGCGCTCAGATAATTGGGCGCTTTTTATATTTTCTGTAGATTTGTAAACTCAAACCTTTTTCGCTTTACTTTTTATGAACTTCTGTTCTATAATAAGGTGTGTTTTTCTCTCAAAACCTTAACTAAAACATCTTGGCGGTCTCTTTTGCGTTGGCGAGCTTGGCGAATTGTTTTTCTTCTTTTCTTTGTGGCTTAGTGGTTAAAACGTATTGCAACCACAGCAGCGACATATGAAAATTGCACAGCGGTGGCATTACGGGAGCAATCCGCTGCAAAAGTGTCATTTCAGCGGCATCCAGTGAGCCACCCGCCGACCTAAAATGTCAATTCGGCGGTTTCTCTCGTCCTTCCCGCCAGACAATTCAGCGGGAATAATGCGAAATCTGCAATTTTTGTGCACATTTCGCACATTGTGCATTAAAAAAACGAAATGTTATCGGGGTATCTGGAATAATCGGTAAGCATTCTCAGTAGTTGCTGTGCCGAATTCTTCTGTACTCATCAATCTGAGTTTAGCTAATCGCTCGACAATCAACGGAATATACGAAGGTTCATTGCGTTTTCCGCGATAGGGAACAGGTGTTAAAAACGGCCCATCAGTTTCCACCAACATGCGCTCAAGTGGAACTTTCGCCGCGATATGCCGCAGTTGATCAGCATTTTTATAAGTGATCGGCCCGGTAAAACCCAGATAAAATCCCGCTGTCAGCGCCCGTTCAGCAATCGCTTCCGGTGCCGAGAACGAGTGCATCACACCCGGACGTTCCTTGATTTTAGGAGGCAAGTCTTTCACCCATTGCTCAAGAATGCTCATCACGTCATCGCTGGCTTCGCGGTTATGGATAATCACCGGCAGTTCTAGTTTTTTTGCCAATTCTAGCTGTGCTTCGAAAGCTTTAAATTGGGTTTCTTTAGGGCTTTCTCGCCAATGATAATCCAGCCCGATTTCGCCAATGGCTACAACTTTCGGAGTGTGTGCCATCGCCTCAACCTCAGTGATCATGCCATCATTGAAATCGGCTGTGCTGTTCGGATGAATACCAACCGCGCCGTATAGTCCCGTATTTTCTTCGGTGAGCTTTAAAACTGCGCGGCTGGTCGCCAAATCAACTGATGGATTGATGATGGTTGTTACGCCAACGCTCGCAGCCCGTGCCAGAATCTCAGCGCGGTCTTCATCGTAGCTGTCAAAGTTAATATGGCAGTGTGTGTCTACCAGCATCACAATTTGTGTGCGGCTTTCAGCAGTTGAATGTCGCTTTCAACCATCATCTGTACCAACTGCTCGAAGCTAACCTGTGGCTCCCATCCCAATGTTTGACCCGCCTTTGTCGGATCGCCGACCAGCAGATCAACCTCAGCCGGGCGCATGAAACGCTCATCCTGCACCACATATTTCTTCCAGTCCAAATCGACTGCGTTAAAAGCAATTGTTAGCAGTTTTTCAACCGAATGGGTTTGACCGGTCGCGATCACAAAATCATCCGGGCTGTCTTGCTGGAGCATCAACCACATGGCCTGCACATAATCGCCCGCGAAACCCCAATCGCGTTGTGCGTCGAGGTTGCCCATCCGCAGTTCATTTGCCAATCCGAGTTTGATCTTTGCAACGTTATAGCTGACTTTTCGGGGCGCAAATTCGAGGCCGCGACGCGGCGATTCGTGGTTAAATAAAATGCCGCTGGTGGCGTGCATCTGGTAACTTTCACGGTAATTGACAGTGATCCAATGCCCATACACCTTTGCCACCCCATAAGGGCTGCGTGGATAAAACGGTGTAGTTTCTTTCTGAGGAACTTCCTGTACCTTACCGAACATCTCGCTGCTTGACGCTTGGTAAAAACGGATTGTAGGGTCAATCTGACGAATGGCATCCAAGATGCGGGTTACGCCCAATGCCGTCACATCACTGGTAAAAACAGGCTGCGTCCAAGAGGTTTGCACAAAACTCTGTGCCGCTAAGTTATAGACCTCTTGAGGGCGTATCTCAGCTATGGCGCGCGTAACACTGGTTTGATCGAGAATATCACCTGAAATCAAGGAAATTTGATCTTGGATGTGGTGAATACGCTCGTAGTTGACGGTACTGCTGCGCCGCACAAGCCCAAACACGTCATAATCTTTTTTGAGCAAGAACTCTGCTAAATATGAACCGTCCTGTCCGGTGATGCCGGTAATAAGGGCGCGTCTTTTCATGGTCATTCATTCTCCGAATTCGGTACTGCATATGAGGAGTCAATCAGGCTCTGTTGAAGTTGCCTCCTGACTCTTTCCGATAACTATTGTTGTTTGGCTTGGCGAACCCGGCCTCGCCAATCATTAAGGACATCCAGCAGGGTAGTTTCAAAGGGAATGCTAGGCTGCCAGCCGCTTAACATCTGCAACCGTGTGGTGTCACCCTGTACAACCGGTACATCAATCGGCATCATTCGTGCCGGGGAAACACGCACTTGGATTGTGACCGTACTATACTTGAGAAGCACATCAAGTAAATACTGAATGCTGTAAGGCGTACCCGACGCGACGTTATAAACCGCTCCCGGTACTCCTTTTTCCATAATTTGTGTGTATGCGCTCACCACATCCCGCACATCGGTGAAGTCCCGTTCTGCCGCCAGATTACCAACCTCGATGACGCTTTCTTGTAAGCCTGCTTCAATCCGCGCTACCTGCACCGCGAAATCGGTTGCCACAAAGCCCTCGCTTTGTCCCGGACCAAAGTGGTTAAAGGGTCGTGCGCGCAAAATGGGCAGCTTATGACTCATGTAATATTGCAGCCCGAGCATATCCTGCGCCACTTTACTTACGCCGTAAGGATTCGTTGGGCGCAGCGGTGCATCTTCGTTTATGGGCAACTGATCGGGGCGTACCGGGCCATAAATTTCGGCTGAACTGATAACCAACATGCGCGGTTGCAACTTCAAAGCGATACACGCTTGGATAATGTTAAGCTGACTTTTAATGTTGTTTTCCAGTGTCTCCCATGGGATCAAAAATGATTTGCGTGGCGACGACTGCGCAGCTAGATGATAGATCTGATTGGGTTCAATCTGCGCAATCAGGTCGTGAATCGCGGTGTAATTTTTGAGATCAACCAGATGATACTGTAAGCGGTCATTCCCCATTTGTGGGGGTTGGTCGATAGCTGTACCGTGAATAATTGCATCAGGGTATTGGTTACAAAGTGTGTTGAACAGGTGTCGTCCTACAAATCCTCCGACACCTGTGATTAATATCCGCACCTTACAGCCTCGTTTATGTTTGCGCCCGTATCCGGTACATTATAGCCGATGGAACACCATTGACTAGGCTTGAGGCTGAGGATAAACAACCGCAAACGCGACGACATCACTTGAGTTAGGCGGTTGAAAAGCGATTACATCAGTATGAATGCCGGCTTCTAACGCCATTTTCGGAATCGTGATGGCTAGTCTGTTGTTGCTGGAGTCAATAATGTCGAGATCAAAGGTTCCAACCGGCATCAGGATCACGCTCGATGGGCTGCTGGGGCCGATGTCGCTTACCAATTTTTGTACACCAAAAGGCAGTGTATAAACCACTTCCGGCAGATTAGGATCAACGGTAACTTCCGGTGTTGCAGCCGCAGGGGCAGCAGATGAATTGTCGGGTGTGGCATCGTTTTTATCAGGCGCTGAGAAAGCCAACCCTAACCGGCTGTCCTCGGTTGGTGTCACGTTGATAAACCGTAGATGCGGTGAAGTGCCGTCAAAAATGAGGTTGTCATCGTTAATAACCAGAAGTCCAACGGCATCGTCTTCTGCTCGATAAGCTACAACCGAATAACGGCTGCCAACCTCAAAAGTAGAATCTTGCTGACCCAACGCGTTTGTTTGACCAGACGTATTCACACTGACCGTTACACTCTGCTCGGTAACTGGACTCAGTTTGCTGCCTTCGCCGTAGTTTAAGCCGGTGATGACCGGTGTGCCGTTGATGGCAAAATCAAGCGTTTGACCCTGCATCGCGTTAATGAACCGTATAGTTGCTGCCTGTTGACCTACTGCCGGACTTGGAGAGTCACCACTAGCTTCGCTGGTGGTGTTGACCTTATCACTTAAGATAATCGGTGGCGTATCGATTCGTCCTGTTACCAAATAAAGATAAGCATAGCCACTTTCGAACTGGATGTTTTCGGCACGTTCAATCGTGGTGCGGATAATTGGACCGTCCGTGTTTTTGCGGTCGAGTCCGCCCATAATGAACGAATATTTTCCAGCTTGTACATTCATAACCGAAGGGGCTTGCCCATAAAAGAGAGTAGGGATACCAGTCATTTGGGCTGCTGTCGCCTGAACATCCACTTCGGACAGTCTAGGTAAAGTGTTTAAGAAACTGATGCGCGTCTGGTCTATTGGTGTAGGGCTTAGGTCCTCAGGGAAAGCGAGAATGCTTAATTGACTGGCTGAACCCAGCAGCGCGACCGCAAAATTTTCGCCGTCAATGAGCGACACAACTTGACCACTTAATGGTTCAACGGTATTTCGATCCGCGCCCGCTGCATAAACCCGTACCGTATACTGCCCGGACGCGAAATTTTGGCGATCTGTTGGGCGGCCATATCCCACTTGGCTGGTAAGAAGTTGGTCATCAAGATAAACATCAATCGTGTTAATATCCGCTGACGCATTTATTGCCCGCACGCTTATCCGTTTAGGCGCAGCACTCTCGAATTGCACAATCGCAGCATCAGCCGTCGTCCCTACCACGACCAGAGTTGTATTCGTTTGTTCCTTCAAGTTTGTGGAATAATCTAATGCTTTGTCACCCACTTGAAAGCTCAAATCCGCTTTTCCCGCAGATATAATCGGCGTAAGTGAAGATTGTCCCGACTGAACTCCAGTTGCCAGATCCGTTCCACTATTTTTTAATGAGACGGTTGCATTGTCGGAAAGACCATTAATCACATGGATGATATTTTCGGTAGCTTTCAGGGCCTCTTGTTTATCCGTCAATGTAGTTAGCGTCAATTGATTCCCGGTTCCGGTTACCAGCACGATGACAGATACGCCGCTAGGGAAGGTCAGCTCACTTTCTAATAATGATTTGTCGCCGGGTGATGAACCGCTGGCCTGTAATTTGACGGTATATTTGCCCGCATCAAATGAAGTAGGTTCAGTAAACTGTTTGTACGCCAAATTTGTAGCGATAGCCGAAAATCCGGCAAATACATTCAACGGGGGCGATTCTACCGCCGCGTTGACAATCCGTACCAATGCAGGTCGAGCTTGTTCCAAACGCTCATTCGACACGACCTGAGGGGTAAACGTCGGCGCTGCTGTCGCGGTGGGTTCGGTTGTTGGAATGACAATCGCTATGGGTATGACTTGAGCCTGCCCACAGGCTGCTACTATCACGAGTGTGCAAATCAACAAAAGTACGCGGTATACATAGCGCATATGCGCTCCTTTAATGCAATCGAGATATGTTTGATTCTACTCGCACTTGCGGATTGTGGGAAACAACAAAAAAGTCCTGAAGGCTTTTCAGCATCAGGACTTTTTCATTAAGAGAGCAAATCAGCTTACTTGGGTACTACAGCTCCGGCAGGAACCCAACCGCGTGTTCCGTCCTCGAGCTGAATGTAACTGAACTTCCCGTCAGTAAAGATCAAGGTCACGGCTTGCCCCTTTGAAATACCCGGCAAACCTTGGTTTTCGCCGCCCGGTGAGCCAGTCATCATGACAAAGTTATCATTGACGACGTAAGGCAGATTCAACGAATCGGTTTCGGGAGTAGCCGTTGCAGCAGTTGTTCCCGGTTGCGATACCGGTGCTTGTGTCGGTTCCCCCGTAACTGGAATGTCGGTAATAAGAGCAGGCTTACCGTTATAAGAGATGTTCACGAAGGTCGCGACGTCCGTCTTGGCGGCAATCCACCCTTCTTGTTCTTCGTAGGTTACGTTCAACCAGTTGCCGTCTTCCGTGCGGGAGATGACGATCACTTCTGTGCCTGCTGGTATGGGCGCAATGACCTCGGAATTGGCATCCGGTTCACGACGCAGGTTGAGGTTGGAACCGCTTTGCAGCGCCACTTTTGCCACATAAGCATTCTTAGTCGGGTTGACCGTTGGGATGACGGCGGGCGCAACGCCTTCTGTGACTTCACCACGAGTATCATCTGGTGTAATCACCAACAGATTGCGTGTAGACAAGTCCTCAAGCTTTAACGCCTTACCGTTATAAGAGTATTGAATGTAGGTGATGTTTACCCAGCCGGTTACCGTACCCCCGGTTGCTGGTGAATAGCTGACAAACGCCCACTGCTGATCTTCTTTAAGACCGAGTAGTTCCATCACCGTGCCGTTTGGAACACGTGCCAGAACTTCAGCCTGTGCATCTGGTGTCCGTCGGATATTTAAGTTGACATCGACATCAAGGTTAAAGACCGTCGCTGCAACACGGTTCGCGGGTACTGCTGGCGCAGCAGCCGTCGTATTATCTACACTCCCCGGTAAGTTGCTGGAAACCAGCGGCAGGCTGGCAAGTTTAATCTTCTCGCCGCGCGGATTACGCACATCAAGATAGAGTGCGTTCGCCCATGCCGTAATTGAACCACCGTCTGGCGTCGCATAAGTGACGTTGAGCCATGTTTCTTCTGGAACCAGATCGGCTTTGGGATCGGTCAGGAGTGATGCGGGATCGACGAATTCATAATCATCTGCCGGTTTAGGTGTCGCGCTAAACGGAATAGCGTCGATTGCGCCTTCACGTCCATTGACGATCAGCACCGTTCCCGGGGGAACAGTACTCAACGACAGGGCATCGCTGTTCGGATATTGGCGCAGTTGCAGATTCGCATTTGCATCGAGATTGAAAACACGTGCTGTTGGCCCATTGGTGGCTGCCACAGCTGCTTGTGTCGGAATGACAGGTGCGACTGTCGGAACAACAGCGGGTTCGGTAGTCGGTTCAACTGTCGGTGGAGGAGGCAGCGTCGCTTCAATTGTAGGTGCTGCCGCAACCATGGCTGCTGCGCCGGGAGCGCTGGCCGCACCCTGTGCCAAACTGGTCGGCGCGCCTAACAACTTGATTGTGCCGCCATCGCTGACTGCCAGCAGATTATAGTACACGCCACCATAAAACGATTCGACGGGAACATCAACGGTCTGGTTAACTGAACTATCCCCCACTAAGACCTTAATTGCTGTTTTTGCCGGTGCTATGCTGACGGCATCCGCAGCCGTAGCGAACGCCAGATTGTTCGCTAGGCTGGTGCCATCTTCAAGGTTCGCGGTGAGGGTGCTGGTTCCCGGAATGCCGTTTGCAATCGAGAGCGTTGCTTTGTCAGCCGTGATCCCGCTGATATTATCTTTGAAGACATTTACACTTAGCTTGTCTGCGGTGCCAAGCGCTGCTGCTGTAGCTGCTTCGCCTGCGGTCACCGGCAGCGTCGCGGTAACAAGGTCTTTATCTGACCCTGCTGCGCGGATACTGACATCATAGGAGCCTGCTGGTACTGCAATGTGCTGTGTAAAGTCACCGAAAGCCAGTGATGGAATGGCTAAGGAGCCGTTGATATACACATCAACCGCCGGAGCACCGCTGACACCGTGTACAACGCGAACGAAACCGCTGTTATTGTCACCTTTGGTTGCGTTGGATAGAACCAGTGTTTGTGGTTTGTCAGCCGTACCGTAAACCACCAGCACATAAGATGTGCCGGTATCAAGCGCGACTCCGTCTGCCTTCAGCAGCGCCTTATCTACAGTTTGACCGCTTGCAACCACAGCAAAATCGTAGGCGAAGGCTGGTACATCCAGTGTTCCTGCGGCTTGACCAAATTCCAAGCCGGGGATAACGGGACGACCATCGCTTAGCACCAAATCCACAGCCGGAGCACCACTAATGGCGTGGATTGCAGTTAAACGCGCTTTACCCATTGCTAAAGTAGACAGGTCTTCCGGATAAACAAGAAAATTAGGGTCGCTTGCTGTGGCCGCAACGAGAGTGGTCGCTGAACCATCTGCTGCGCTAACCGTTTGTTCCCACAATGAGTTAGTCGAACCTGTGGAAGTAACTTTCAATTGATGTTCGCCACTTGCAACATTGACGTAGGTGGATGCAGAGCCGAAGCTCAATCCACTGATTGTGAGTTGGCCGTCGGTATAAACATCAATGGCGTTTGCACCGGGAATGGCATGCACAAAACGCAGCATGGCGTTTCCGGATTGTGCCATGACACTTGTACTGGTAAAAATCAATGACGTGATCATCACCAGTAACACGATACCGAGTCGAGTCGAGTGTTTCATAATTTGCGTACTCCTTCGCGTATTTCCGCGCCAGAGGAACAGGTGGGTTGCAAAGCGCTGCCGCCGGCAACCCGAATTAAATTTAATCAGACCAGTTGAGATAAGGCACGTCAACTGTTGACTAGGTTTTAGGTACCTTCTTCCCATTGGCTCAGGTATTCGGCCTGTTCAGGGGTCAAAATATCGATTTTTACGCCTAGCGCTTCCAACTTCAGACGGGCGATTTCTTTATCGACATCTGCTGGAATAGTGTAGACCGCCGGTGGCATATTCTTAGCATTCTTAACCATATATTCCGCGCCTAAAGCTTGGTTGGCGAAGCTCATATCCATCACGCTTGCAGGATGGCCCTCGGCTGCGGCAAGGTTAATTAAGCGGCCTTCGCCCAATACGTAAACCGAGTTGCCTTTGACTTTGTATTCGTCTACAAATGGTCGAACCAAACGAGGCTTGCCGCCGATTTTTTCTAGCGCGGGCAGGTTTATTTCGACGTTGAAGTGACCGGAATTAGCAACCATCGCGCCATGCTTCATGCGTTCAAAATGAGGCCCATCAATCACATTCTTGTCACCTGTAGCTGTGATGAAAATATCGCCGACGGCCGCAGCATCAATCATCGGCATGACACGGAAGCCGTCCATGACCGCTTCTAACGCGCGCAACGGATCGACTTCAGTCACAATCACATTCGCGCCAAGACCATCTGCACGGCTGGCGATTCCACGACTGCACCAACCGTAACCCGCGACGACGACGGTGCGTCCAGCCAGCAGAATGTTGGTCGCGCGAATGATACCGTCGAGGGTACTTTGACCGGTGCCGTAGCGGTTGTCAAATAAGTGTTTAGTGTCGCTGTCATTCACCGCAATTATTGGGAACTTGAGCGCGTTATCATTGGACATTGCGCGCAGGCGAATAACGCCTGTGGTGGTTTCTTCTGTACCGCCAATGATATCAGTCAGTAGTTCAGTACGGGTTTTGTGGATGGTGCTGACCAAATCTGCACCATCGTCCATGGTGATGTGTGGCTTGAAGTCGAGAGCAGCCTTGATATGATCGTAATAAGTAGCGTTGTCTTCGCCCTTAATAGCGTAAACAGGAATTTCATAATTGGCGACCAGCGAAGCGGCAACGTCATCCTGTGTTGAAAGAGGATTCGATGCGCACAGAACGATTTCCGCGCCGCCCAATTGCAGGGTGTGCATCAAATTAGCGGTTTCGGTAGTTACGTGCAAACAGGCTGATATACGCAAACCAGCAAGCGGCTTTTCCTTGGCGAAACGCTCACGGATAGCACGTAGAACAGGCATTTCTTGTTCTGCCCACTCAATACGGAAGCGCCCACCAGTAGCTAAATCGAGTTGCTTAACATCATGTTCAACGGTCATTTCTGCTCCTCAAACCTTGTGAATAACCCATAATGGGCGGATTGTATCATACACTTTTTCGGCTGTCGCTGGCTGAAATCCGGCGACTGGACTACGCTATTTCGTAACGGCTGCGGGTTGTACTAGGCCGTCTAAAAGCCCTTCATCATCCTGTTCACTGCGGAAACGTTCAATAAATTCCGGGATCGTAAAGTAATGGTTCTGCGTGCCAACATGTTCAAGTACGTAACTGGCGCACAGCGAACCCATCAGAGCACTCAACTTAATTGGAAATCCCGCTGCCATTCCACGCAGCAGGCCGCCCCGGAAAGCATCGCCTGCACCGGTTGGGTCTTTGATTTCCTTAGCCGAGAAAGCAGGTACTTCGGTAAGTTCGCCGTTCTGGTAGATGTGGCTGCCATTCTTACCTTGTGTGACGATGAGCAGCTCAATACGGCGCTTCAATTCGTCAAAGCTGAGTTCGGTCTTCTTGCAAATGATTTCAGCTTCATAAGCGTTTATGACCATCGCATATGCGCCGTTCATATCGTTTCGCAATTCTTCGCCGCTCAATCGCGGGATTTGCTGGCTGGGATCGTAAATAAAGGGAATGTTGCGCTCACGGCATTCTTTGGTGAGGAGTTGCATCGCTAACGGATCGCTAGGGGAGACAATTACCATATCTGGCGAAACAGCAGGATACGCTTCGGCAAGCGTATAACTTTTCGAAAAAGCCATCGCGCCACTGTAAAACGACGAAATCGTGTTGTTCTCAAGGTCAGTGTTGGCAAAGTAGGATGCCGTGAATACGTCGGTGAATTCACGTACGCCATTGGTATCAACACCGACGCGTTCCAACCACTCACGGTAATCACCAAAATCACGCCCGACCGTGCCCATCAGTTTTGCCCGATGTCCCAGCAGCCCCAAGGTGTAGGCAATATTTGCGCCGATACCGCCCCAGTGCTTGGTCATTTCCTCGACCAAAAAACTCAAACTGACTTGGTGCATTTGACCATCGATAAAATAATCATTGAAGCGCCCCGGAAAGCGCATCAAATAGTCATAAGCGATTGAGCCGGTTACGATAATATCCATGCGAGCTTATTTTCCCGTTGAGTAATTGAAAACGATACGCAGTCGCCGAGTATACCACACCCCTTCAGACCGTTGTAGAATAAGTATGAAACCGAAAATAAATCTCTAAAAAGGTTATTGATGACGATATTTGACCATCAACGACTGCCATCCCATCTATTTAAGTTAGATATCGATGGGCTGCGGCGTGGTTATTACAGCGATAAATACTTTGAGAACATCGTCCAAGTTTTACAGGGTGCGACAGAAGCGGGCTACACCTTTGCTGGTCAATCGCCTCGTGACTTACCTGTTGACCCACAGGGGATGCTGGTCGGTGATATAGTTGTAGAAGCCCAAATCTTCAATCGTCGCTCACCATTTGCTCTAGTCGCCGGGGTAGATGCGGCCCTTGCCATGTTTCGTCACTCAACCGGTTACTTTACGGGACAACAATTTGTAAATACCGCTGCTCAGCTTCAGATCGAAGCCGTTGAAGATGGCGTGATCACTCACTTTGCAGGTGATACTGAAGACGTTCAGCCTGTCATCAAAGTTCGTGGACGCTATCGTGATTTTGCACTTTTGGAAACGCCCGTCTTAGGCGTATTAACGCGTGCCAGCCGTTTGGCAACCAATGTCTATAACGTTGCCAAAGCCGCACGGGGAAAATCGCTGCTGTTCTTTCCCGCCCGTTTTGATCTGCCGGAAGTGCAAGCCATTGATGGTTATGCTTATTGGTTAGCTATCCAACGCTATAATGCCGACTCTGGCGCAAAAGTTGCTCCGTTTGTCAGCACTGATGCTCAAGCCTCATGGTGGGGTGGTCGTTCTGGTGGTACGGTTCCTCATGCGTTGATTGCCAGTTTCCTTGCGGATACTGCTGAAGCGATGTTGGCTTTTGCCCGTTATGTTCCGCCGGATGTGTCGCGAGTGGTCTTGGCGGACTTCAATAACGATTCAATTGGTGCGGCGCTTGAAACATTAGATGCTTATTGGCCGCATTACCTCTCAGCCTTGCAATCCGGCGACTCTGATGATCAAAAACGCTGGACATTGACCGGTGTCCGGCTTGATACCAGTGCCAATATGCGCGACGTTGCGCTCCAACCGGATGATCCTAAAGGTGTAAACGCGGTATTGGTGCGCTTGCTCCGTGAAGCGCTTAATCATGCATGGGAAAAATGGAATGTTCCACAGGAATATATAGATACGGCTCAAGCCTACTGCCGAAACGTTAAAATTGTGGTCAGCGGTGGTTTTAATGCCGCTAAAATCGAACGCTTTGAGCAAGAGTCTGTTCCGGTGGATATGTATGGTGTAGGCTCATCCTTACTTCGCAACGCGGAGGATACTAACACCGATTTCACGATGGATTTGGTTCGGGTGAACATAAAAGGTAAATGGGTCGATATTGCTAAATTGGGGCGTAAAGCGGACGAAAATCCTGATCTCAAACCGGTTGATTTTACATCTTGGACATAAGGGAAACGCTGCATGACGGGGTCAAATAACGGAAATAACGAAAGCAACAGCGAGTCAAATCATTTTCGCCAACCTGAACTGGTTCCTTCGCAGCTCGGCAGTCGTTGGGTTTCACTTGCTGCCTTAGTCGAACAGATCGAATCGGCATTCATCGAAAGTTATAGCCATAACTCACCTGAACTTGCAGAAGCAGATACGCCGGCTAAACGTTTAAAACTTGTGCTAGAAACCGCAAACTATGTTATCGCTGTCGAGTCGGTGCAGCTCTCGCCTACTGAAAAAGCCGATGTGATGAGTCGTACCTATAGCAGTCTTTTCGGTTACGGCCCGCTTGATGCCTTATTTGCAGATGATAAAGTGACGACGATTTCCCTCGAAGGTGCTGATAAAGCCTCTGTTCGTTACGGACACGGCGATCTAACGGTACTCGGTTCTATTTTTCAAAGCCCTGAACACTATCAACGCATTATTACCCGGTTGATCGCTGACTCGGGCGCTGAACTGCGTCCCGATCAGCCATACATGGAGCTTGGATTACGTATTGGAGACCGTCCGGTATGTGTGAATTTGGTTGCGCCGCCTGTCACCATCCAACTTAATGCTGATATTCGCCTGCATCCCAAGCAGTTGCCGACTTGGGAAACTTTAATTTCATCCGGCTGCGCAACCGAAAAAGCAGTTCGATTGTTGAAAACCTTGGCTGCTTCTAATTACGGTTTGTTGATCATTGGTGAACCTGAATCGGGTAAAACCACACTGCTCAATCTGCTCATGAATGAACTCCCAAATCCTGAGGCTGTTATCGCAGTGGAAAGAGCAGGAGAAACCCGATTGCCTGCGGGGATGCAGCGTTTAACTGCCAAGTGGCCTATTGGTGATTCCCCACGTGTTTCATTTGGTGAGCAAATTATCAATGCGCTGGAGCAAAAACCTGCCTGCATTCTATTGGACGAGGTTCGCGCCGACGAGCCACAAACCATCGCCCCATTGTTACAGATGTCCGATGCGCCGCGTCAAGTTTGGTCTTTTCGGGGTGCCACTTTCACCAAGCGATTGCAGAGTGCATTGGGAATGCTCGCCCGGCGTGCTGACGTCGGCGGAGGCGAAGCACTGATTCGACCGCTGTACGAACGTATCCCTTTTGTGATTGCCGTCAATCGGGTTGGTGGTCGGTTGCGCTTGTGGGGCATTGGGGAGTGGCAGTTTAAGCACACGCCTGATTATCCAACATATGTCTCACTATTGCAGGTTGAGGATGGTCAGCTCAAGTTGACAGGGGAACGGCCTTCGCGCGTGTTACCCCTTGATGAAGATTTTTGGTCAACCGATTAAACCTGTTCGCCTGCCACGACCCGCTTTAAACTTTCTGTAAATGGTGGTCGCGCAATC
>WGMX01000077.1 GCA_016124855.1 Anaerolineaceae bacterium
TACTCATTCGGAATACCTTTCTTTCGTCACAAATGCGACGTATTATAACGAGAATTCTCTCTCTATCCTGGCATTCCATTTACACAATCTATTTTACACTCTCCCAATGCCAGCCTGACTGCCGCCCGCGCTGATCTCTTGAACTCCTTTGGCGCGGCCTTAGTTCCGGTTGGATTGCTTGACACCTTCAAAGTTGCCGGTGTGATTGCGACATGGTGGGGCGATGCCGAATATGAGATGAAAACACTCGCCAATAATGATTTCGCCGGACTGGTTGAGAGCTGGATTACGACTATTCGCGCCGAATTTGAGGGCTACCTTGATGAGAAGGGCAAACTCGTTCAGGTCATCCATACTGATCATAAGTTGGTGATCGCGCTGATTCCCGAATACAAGCGCGAACTGGAAGAGCTTGAGGCGCAGGTCACCCAACTGAGCGAGGAAAGAGCCGCCTTCGAGCGCGGCGAATCGGCTGATGATTACGAACCCGATGAAGAAAGTGGAAGCGATTACGCCAAAGAACTCGCCGAGCGCGTCAAAGACCTTAAAGCGCAGATCAAAGACGCAGCGAAAGACACCAGCCAAGAAAAACGCTTGAAAGCCAAACTTGAGGAAGCAGAAGAAGCGCTTGCACCCTATACTGAAATTAAGAAGCAGTTGAAAGTAGCCAAAGCTAAGCTAGAAGATCGTGTGAACCAGTTGGTCGCTGAGCTGGAAGCCGCACGAGCCGGATTGTTGGCAGATGAGTTTGCTCCGCTGGTATTGAATATGATTTACAGCGAATTGCGGACTCTGCTAGAAACTTACGTGACTGATCACCGCCGCGCTGTGATCTCAGCCATTGAAAAATATTGGGATAAATACGCGGTTCCTCTTACAACTTTATTCACTGCGCGAAAAGAAGCCGAAACACAACTTGAGAGTCATATGCAGAGACTAGGTTATGATAGCTAAGGCTAAACTTGGAGACATATCGTACATAGAAATGGGACAGTCCCCACAGTCCAGTACGGTCAATGATCGCGAAAATGGCATACCGTTTTTACAAGGTAGTGCAGAGTTCGGCGATGTCTTTCCTAAGCACAAATTCTACTGCACCGCTCCGCAAAAACTCTGCCGGACAGGCGACGCATTGATGAGTGTCCGAGCGCCAGTAGGCGAACTCAACAAGGCAGATAAAGAATATTGCATAGGTCGAGGTCTCGCTGCTATTCGCTTCACTGGCGTGTTGCCTCGTTTTGGTTGGCATATGCTGAAGTTTTGGAGTACAGGACTAACACGGGTAGCACAGGGTTCTACCTTTGAAGCAATTAATGGTAGCGAACTGTCTAATCTTGAGATTGTTTATTTCCCTGAAAATGAACAATGCTCTATCGCTGACATCCTCGACACTATCGACGCAGCAATCCAGAATGCCGAGCGTGTTATCGCCAAACAAAAGGCTATTTGTGCCGGACTGCTGCATGACCTTCTCACCTACGGGCTGGATGCCAACAGCGAACCTCGCGATCCACTCAATCATCCAGAACAGTTTCAGGAGTCGCAGCTTGGTTTGATTCCAAATGACTGGGAATTAGCTCAACTTCTTGAGGTTGTCCCAACTATACAATATGGGATTTCCGTATCGCTTGAAGACACAGATGGAATTCCCGTTTTACGAATGAACAACCTAAAGAATGGCGAAATTGATTTATCTGAACTGAAATATTCAAGGAGTGTAGAAGCTCGAACTCTTTTACTCAGGGAAAATGATATATTGTTCAATCGCACAAATAGTATTGAACACGTTGGAAGAACTTCTATATGGCGAGGACAATTGGATGTTGTTTCATTTGCATCGTATCTTGTCAGACTTGAGCCTAATATCAAACGGCTGTTACCTGAATATCTGAACTTATGGCTTAACTTACCAGAGATTCAAGACGAGATTCGTAAGTATGCAACTCCCGGGGTGCATCAAGTGAATATCAATCCTACCAATCTTCGCAAGGTATTTATGGCTTTGCCAAAAAATATAGATGAACAGGGAGCAATAGTTGAGATTTGTGAGCAGTCTCGCGTGGAAATTGCATCACAGCATTCAAGCCTCGCAAAGCTTGTTGCTCAGAAAAAGGGCTTGATGGACGACTTACTCACCGGACGGGTAAGAGTCAGTGATGTTCAGATGGATGAGGTGATGGAACAAAAATAATCATATGCCCAACGATGATAAATTAATCCGATTAGAAGATATTGCTAACGCTAAGGAATTGCTTCAAAAGCGGCGTAATCGCTCGGATACAAATCGTTTAATTGGCTCAATACTACTTGCTTTGGCGTTCCAGTTTGTCGGTCAACTTTTGGGTGGGGACATGAAAGGTTATTTCTGGAATGTCTCGGCTGGTTTTTATGCAGCAGGACTCGCCTATTGGCTTATTGAGAAAGGGCATCAAAAAAATAGGGCTGAACTCGAAACCCTCGAAAAATTAGCAACGCACACCTATCGAATGATGCAAGTCTCAGCCAGCAGCGAAACGCGGTTCCAGAATATCGAAAAAACTCAAGAGCACTTGACCCGCTTTCACGAGAAAATACAACACACTGAAGGGCGCGAGAAACTCAAATATGAGTATTTGTCATGGCAGATGCAAATGCAGTTGCTATATGAATTCACAGTGTTGAAACAAGAAATTACGGAACATATTGAGTTAATTAAAAATATGCGGGGAATATTGGTTGACCTACAGAAATCGGCTGAAATCGATAGGCTTGATACCGTTATTAGAGCTTTACAGCAAAAACTTAGTAAGGTCGAAACTATGGAAAAAGCCAACGGTGACGCTATGGTCAATATGACTGTTGATTTGCATGAACGGTTTATTGGGCCTGTGGAAAAACAATGATCTACATTAAGGAAAAGTTCGATGGGAAACGAATACACTGCCGTTGAACTACCTTTCATCCAACAGCTCGTCAGCATGAGTTGGACGCATGTCGAGGGCGATACCGATGTGCCCTACCTCACGCGGCTGAATGACGTGCTACTGCGGAACAGTTTCAAAGAGGTCTTGCTCCGTGATCGGTTAGCAGCAGCCCTCAAGCGCATCAATCCGTGGCTGGATGACCGCCGTGTTGAGCAGGCCATCACTGCCTTAGAGCGCGTCCCCGGTCATACATTGATGGGTATCAATGAAGCTGCACAGCACCTTTTGCTCAAAGGGACAAAGGTCGAAGGCGATCCGCAGCTTCACGGCGGCAGATCGGAAACCGTTCACTTCATCGACTTTGATCCCGAAAACCTCGCCAACAATGAATTCCTTGTCATCAACCAATTCCGCGTTGATCCGCCTTGGTCAACCGGTGAGCGCGACTTCTGCATCCCCGATATTGTACTGTTCGTCAACGGTATTCCGCTGGTGGTGGTCGAATGTAAAAGTCCTTATCTGGATAAGGAAACTGCTCCAGTAGCCAGTGGCATCAATGACCTGCTGTATTACACTAACCAGCGCGATGACATCGACGGTCATACTGGTGTCGAGCGGCTGTTTTACACCAACTTATTCATGATTTCGACCTCTTTCGATGAGGCGCGTGTCGGCACAATTGGCGCACGCCACAAGCATTACCTCGAATGGAAAGATCCCTCACCGCTGACCCTTGTTGATCTTGCGGCACATCTTGGCGTAGCCTTTGACCATCTGAGCAGCCAGCAGTTGCTCGTCGCTGGAATGCTGCATCCGGCAAATTTGCTTGATTTGCTTGCAAACTTCTCCATCTTTAAAGAGGATACAGGCAGACGTATCAAAGTTGTCGCTCGCTACCAGCAGTATCGCGCTGTTCAAAAAGCCATCTACCGCCTGCTAAATGGCAAGACCAAGCGCCAAGGCGCGAAGCTCGATTTGCGAGGCGGGATCATCTGGCACACGCAAGGATCAGGTAAAAGCCTTACGATGGTATTCCTCGTTCGCAAAATGCGGCGCACTCTCCGGCTCGGCGACTTCAAAGTTGTTATCCTCACTGACCGTACCGACTTGCAGCAGCAGCTTAGCGAAACTGCCGAACTTTCCGGCGAAACGGTTGAGGTCGCCAAAAGCAGCGAGGAGCTTAAACGTATTTTGCGTGAAACTGGGCCGGGTCTTGTTTTCGCCATGATTCAAAAGTATCGCGGTGAACCCGGCATCGACTTGGCCGACATCAGCGATTTGGAGAAGATAAAGCTAAACGACTCTGAACAGATCCTTGTATTGGTGGATGAAGCACACCGTTCTCACACCAATACGCTGCACGTTTACTTGGAGGTCGCATTGCCGAACAGCGCCATGATTGGCTTCACCGGCACACCAATCATCATGGGGCGCAAAAAAGAAACGTCGAAGATTTTCGGTTCATTCATTGATACCTATACCATTGAACAGTCGGTTTTGGATGGCGCGACGGTCAAAATTCTGTATGAAGGACGTACTGCTGATGGTGTAGTGGCGGATGAAGAAGGGCTTAACCATCGTTTCGAGCAGTTATTTCATCTTGACGATTACACAGCCGAAGATCGTGAGACAATCAAACATAAATACGGCACGCTGGAGAATCTGGCCGAGGCGCAATCGCTGATTACTGCCAAAGCGCGGGACATGCTTATCCATTATGTAGATACCGTGCTGCCGAACCAGATGAAGGCGATGGTCGTCGCCAGCAGCCGCCGCGCCGCCGTTCGCTATCAGGCCGCCCTTGTAGAAGCCCATCATTGGTTGCTAGAACAGCTTCATGCTTTGCCGGAAGCACTCAAATCCGCATCCCAAGATCAAGTTGAGACCTATGATGAAGTGACGCGCTTCCTCGTCAAAGCATACCCGTATATCGACATTATCCAACGTTTGCAGTTTGCGGCTACAATCTCACATGACTTGAAAAATGATGATCCAAGTTGGCGGCAGTGGAGTGAACGCCGCCGAATTGATGAATATATCGAACAATTTAAGAAACCCTTCATTGATGATGATCCGAAGCAGCAAAGTCCTCTAGCCTTTTTGTGTGTCAATAGTATGCTGCTCACAGGTTTTGATGCTCCTGTCGCACAGGTATTATATCTTGATCGCAGCATTAAAGAACACGAACTCTTGCAAGCCGTTGCCCGCGTTAACCGTACCTACGCCCGCAAATCTCATGGGCTAGTGGTCGATTATTATGGGGTCGCGCTCTATCTACGTGAAGCACTTGAAGCCTATAGTCCCGAAGATGTGCAGGGTGCGCTGTTCGACATTGAAGATGAACTACCTGTTCTCGAAGCCCGTTATCATGAGGTCATGGATATCTTCCGCAACAATGGAATACTGGATATTTATGCGGAAGAAGAGGAATGTATTTTCCTTCTGAAAGAAACGCGCATACGAGCGGAATTCATTGTCAAATTAGGTCGTTTTCTGGAAGTACTCGACTCGGTGCTGCCGCGTGCTGAGGCGCTTTCCTATCTGGCTGATGCAAAACAGCTTGGCAAAATTCGCGTCCGCGCCCGCAACCGCTATCACGATAGTCGCTTCAATCTCATCGATGCAGGTCAGAAAATTCGACGCTTAATCGACGAATTTGTCATCGCAAACGGTATTAATCCACTCATACAGCCCATCAGTATTATGGATGTGGAGGCTTTTAGGAAGGTTGTCGCGATAGCGGTTTCACCACGCGCCAAAGCCTCTGAAATGGAAGAATCGCTGCGCTTTCATATTAATAAACACGCGCCGGAAGACCCCATTTATTATCGCAAAATTAGCGACCAACTAAATGCTCTGCTGCAAAAGTATCATGAAGATTGGGAATCCCTCGCAGCCGCACTAGAAGAATATCTTGTGGATATTCAAAAAGGACATCCTGACAAAGATAATGGGCTGGGACAAGCAGAAGGACCATTTTTGCGTCTATTGGCTGATGAACTGCTTGGGAATCAAGCTGAACTCACTTCCGACGAGCGACAACAGCTTATTCAAACGACCGTCGAAATGGTTCGCTTTATCAGGCAGAACATAAAGGTAGTTGATTTTTGGAAGCGAAAAAGCGAACAGGACAAACTTCGCCTACAAATTTATGAATACCTAACTAGTCAAGATCTATGGTCGACTGAAATCAATTTCATGGAATTGACCGACAAACTGATCGAACTTGCGCGTCATAATCATGTAAATCTAACCACATGAACGAAATCCTTCAGATTGAAAACCTACAATTTGCTGTTGTTCGCAGTCCGAGCCGCAAGACCTTGGGCATCACGGTCGAACGCAATGGCGAATTGACTCTTCGCACACCTGAAATTTGTTCTGAGACTTTAATGGAACAGTTCGCGCACGAAAAATTGCTGTGGGTCTATACCAAACTTGAAGAAAAACAGCTTCTGCAACAATCGTCTCGTCAGCGGGAGTATGTGAATGGAGAAGGATTTTATTATCTAGGTCGCAGCTATCGGCTTATGGTTGTCAATTCTGAAGTAAATACGCCGATGCTCCGGTTGCATAGGGGACATTTCATTTTACAAGCGTCTGGAATAATGGGAGCAAAAGGTCATTTCATTCACTGGTTTGTCAACCACGCCAAAACTTGGCTTTGGGAGCGAACACATCTTTATACAGAACGGCTCAACGTTACCGTTTCCAGTTTGAACGTCCGAGATTTAGGATATCGTTGGGGTTCTTGTGGCTCTAATGGTGCAATCAACTTTCACTGGCGTACAATTTTAATGCCTCCACCGATCATTGATTACATCCTTGTCCATGAACTCACTCATCTACGTGAACCTCATCATGGTGAAGCTTTTTGGACTTTGCTAAATCGCACTCTTCCCGACTGGCCGCTGCGTAAACGCTGGCTCGCTGAGAACGGAGCGGGTTACAATTTGTAGTCTGCCAGATTATAAGTCTCAAAACATATCGAATTACCTAGTAAATTGTCTCTGTAAAACCCTTCACAACCGTACATACCCTACATAATTCTCGCTCAGATATGAAGGGTATGTAGGGTTTTACACGGTCTGTAAGGTATTTTTAGCCGCTCAATTCATCAATCGGTTGCACCTCGTATCGACGCATCATGTCCAAGACTTCCTCTGGTTCAATGGCATAACTCATCCCATCGGTACTCCGTTTACGTCGCCCTTCATCAGCAAGGTGTAAACGCTTGAGGATATGTCCAATCCACTGAGAATCACCCATTCGTTCAATCGATTGTCCGAGTAGTGCCGCCACACGCTCACGTAAATCAGCAGCGCGAATCCAAATCAAAGAACCACTATGTCCCCGTGTCAGGAGTTCGAGAGCTTGCAGAACCGCTTCTTCACGATCAGAAAGCGCTTTACCTTGGCTCAACTGTTCGTCCCATGTTGCCGCTTCGGAAATCGCACCCAGTAATCCAACGATACCCCCTTCTTCTTCAAAGAAAGCAGCAAGTGCGACCAACGGCGACCATAATTCGCCAGAACGATTATGTAGCGTATGCAATTCAGGTCGCTCAAAGTAATTGCGGTAAATCGATTGAAAGTGTGTCAGTGCAAGTGTGTATAACTGATGCCGGATAGCCGCACCATCAAAATCGGCTGGAAAAGTGGGCATCTTTCGATCCGTTCGTCGCATCGGAACTGCGATACAACGACTGGCAAGAATATCTTCTAGACCTGCAATCGCAGCAAGGATTTTGGGTGAATACACATCAAATGCCTGTGGTTTCATGTCATCACCAGTGATACGAATCGCGGGCATCCCTTGCTTGTAACCACTGTTCAGAAGTTGCCGAATCTGCTGCATTCCCGGATCTTTAGGATTATGAAATCGTTCGGCTTCATCAATACCAACAGTACAGCTCGTCGTATGGATAAGGCGGAACATACTCGGTCCAGTTGGGTCGGATGTATTGACCATGTTGAATGCCAGCGGCTGTGCAACGCGAAGGACTGTACTTTTACCACTGTTTTTCGGCCCGTTGAGCGCAAGGTAAGGATAGGCAGGAAACATTGTGTAAAGGTATGTTCCGATGACCCATAAAGTAAGCACACGACTTTCGACAGGGGTTTTAAAGTCGAGATAAGTGGCAAATAGATCATGTATCGTATTGAATACCACAATTGGAGTGATTGTTTCCCCATTCAAAAAGCGCTGAATGTCACTAAAACGCCAGCGCATCAGAAATTCCGAACCTTCTGGAATAACACGTAGCGCGACTTCATGCCCATTGAGTTGGATAATTTGTTCATCGGTCAAGCGTCGCAGTTCACGTGTGCCGGTAACCAGATACGGTTGCGTATTGAGCCGGTTGTCTTTTGTACGTTCAATCAGTGCGACAGTTACCAACGCTACCTCGCGCTGGAAGCCGAGTGCCGGGGATAATAAGGGCACGTCATCGCCTAAAATTTGTGGCATATCATTTTCAGCCTGTTCCTGTTTTTCACTCTGAGCTTTAGCGGCTTTAAGTATGTCACTGAAAACTCGCCCTTTGATACCGACTTTACTCATCTGTGTTTTGAATTCAGCTAAAGCAAATTCATCGAGATCAACGGCGTATTTGAACAAATCTCGCAGACCGTCCTGTCGTGCCAAACCTTCTTGATTAGCGGTAAAGATAATTTCCGCTTCAAGCCAGTTTCGTGCTTTGTTGAGTAAGATGGCGGCATCATCAGACGTTGCCTGACTTTGCACCAGCCACTCATTGGCATCTTTTACTCCATTAGGTAATGCAGGGATATAGGTTTCCGAATGGAGTGTACGGGCAATCTCTAATGCTTTCTGCATCGCCGGTGGCGTATTGTCCAATCCGACAAACAAGCGCCGGTGTCCTCTCAGCCTGTTAATCAGGTTATCATTGACAGTCATACCGCCAATCGCAACTGCCGGAATACCCCATTCGGCAAATGTTATGGCATCGGCCTGTCCTTCAACCACGATCACCTGATCAGCATCATCACTGTACATGGTGTTGAAGTAAGGGTGACGTTCACCAATAATTTCGGCGGGTGGATTGTAGTGTCGCTTGCCTTCGATAGAACGTCCACTCAGATAAACCAATCGCCCTTTTTCAAAATGTGGATAGACGACCATATCCGGTGGGAATTTGTTCACCACTGACCGCCAAGAATCTGTGAGGTTGAGATCAGCTAACAATTTTCGTCGATCTTGCGGCATGAAACCCAATCGAGCAGCGTAGATGGTCGTAGTCTGCCACCCACGTTTGTAAGTAACGTAATCGAAGGCAGGTTTATAGCTCAGAAGCGCTTCGTGCAGCCGAGTGACAAGCTGTCTTTCCGCCCAAGTTACTGATTGCTTTAAATCCGTGCTTGTCTCAAGAGTTAATCCGGCACGTTGGGCGAGGTAACGCACACTCTCCATAAACATGTTGGTCTCTCGGCTATTCCATGAGGTTCCAAAGTTCAGAAGATAGCGGCCCGTAAAATCGAATACATCACCAAATTCACCCTGCGAGTTCCAAAAGTAAAAGCCCATTCGTGGAGTCACCACTAGGCTGTCATGTTCAACACCCACAAAGCGATTACCTGTTTTTCGTAGTGCAACCTTTTCATTCACCACATCTTCAATTGGATTGCGACTGCGGATATGTTCCAAGTCAATGCTCATCATTTTGTCTCCAAGCAAAATTTAAGATAAGCCATGTCAAAAACATGACCATAATGGGTGAAATTTACTTGCGTGGAGATTCGGGACGTGATACATTGTTGGGTATCCAGCCACAACAATGTAATTGTCAACCGCGCTCCAGCGCCCGCCCACCTCAGCATCTGCCGGTGGGTTTTTGGTATTTATGGTATCAGTGGTGGACCTCGTGCATTGAAACTCAAGATACTTCTCCTAAGAGATTGTAACCACGTGGTTACAATCTCATTCACTACGCAAATGAAGGTCAGCTTCGTCTAAAATGCGTCGCATGGTTTCAATACGAGCACGGGCAAGATGAATATTCTGATCCTGCTGTAGTAGTGCTCGTGCAAAATCTTGCCCGGATGTCGTAGCACTGTTCCTAGCCACTCTAGCCATCTGAATTGCTTGTTTTGGGATCATTTCGTGAGGTTGTGAAACATTTTCTCCTTCATTGCCCTCGGTTTCACAAATCTCCTTAATTTGCTTGCTGGTCAGGTTCAAATCGACAACCTGACGTACTAACTCCATGTGATATTCTGGAGCCAGCAAAACAATATGACGGAGTTTGCCCTCTTCAATGTTGTAACGATCAGCTAGGTCTATTGCTTCATCGCTCAATTTAAGCAACGCTTTATATCGACTGAGGTGCATCCGGCTGATTCCTCCCATTGCACTCAGGATTTCGCCTGTAAATTCTTTCTTACCTCGTAGGTCAATTTCTAAAGCTTGGCGGTAAAAGTCATTGGTGACAGCAAGATAGGGGATTTCATAGCCATGCACAGTTAACAAGAGCAAAGCTACTTGCCGAGCCATCGCGATAGCAGTCAAACCGGAACGTGCCGTATTCTCTTTAGCTTGACGAAAAGGTGATGCCTGATGGACTGGAATGATAATGCAAGGGATCATCCCATCGCCTGTGTACCCCGGTATAAAATCACGTAGCAGCCATGATGCCCAGTATCGCCGTTCACCTGTTTCAATGCGATAGAGCCGTGTCACGCCCTCACTGGCATCTACCACCGTGACGGGATTGACCTGTCCATCATCGCGTATGGTCAAAGCTAGATTGACTAAATCACGCAGGAAGGATTCTTCTGGCGAAGGTGCTGCCTTTATTTCCTCATCACTCTCATCGTCAGCATTCGGGAGAAGATCAAGCAATCCATCAAACGGACGACCACGTTGCCGGGCGGCGATTTGTGCCGCTTGAACCAGTTCACGTAGTGCCTGAGTGGGTGTCATGCGGTTATTATGGAAGGCAAAGTGCAGCCGCTCAGGTAGCACTCTGCGTGGCTGTACCGGGTCGGGGCGAACCAGTTCAAGCAAGATACGCTCAACTCGTAGTCCGTAATCTTGAAATTGCTCTAGTACTGTGCCGCCGAGCATGTCGTCGGTGACGGAGGCCAATAAGGCATCTAACTTGGCAGTGTTATCCCGTTTGCCGCTCATGTGGCAGCTCCTGCAGCCAAGCGACGCATCAACGTCCCGACCAGTTGGGCGTAGGCTTTGCTGGCGGGCGCTTTCGGATCGTAGCTGAACACATTCTGATGGTCACGGTGAGCATAGGACACGGCTTCGTTTGCTGGGATAACACCACACAACATCTTGCCAAGGATATTGTGATTTTTGAGTTCATCCAATAAATGTCGATGTCCCCGCACACGGGTGTCCATTTTGGTGACGAGGATACCGCCCACGCGCAAGTCAGGCCGCCGCCAGCCTTCGCGAATATCGTTGATCTTGCTCAACACGCTGAGCAACCCAACCGTTTCCAGATAGCGTGGTTCTACTGGAATAAGAGCATCGGTTGCCGCTACCAGCGCCATTTCTGTCATCAGAGAAAATGAGGGTCGGGTATCGATGACAATCGCCGCATAATGTCCAGCGAGTTTGCTGAGTGGATCAGCAAGACGATAAGGTGCTCCTGCCACACCCATCATTTCGCGTTCAGCACCTTCAAGCAGCGATGACGCAGGCAATACGTGTAAATCAATATCCCAATGACTTTGGACGATGGCGTTTGCCAATACCTGCGGAGCGGTTTGACGATCCGCCATCAACACCGAGTATAGGCTGTCATCGGCACCAAAATCGTTGCGACCAGTGGTAACCAATGTGGCATGTCCTTGACTGTCAGTATCAATTAACAGGACACGATTATTCGGCGCTCCAGCACGGCGGAGTAATCCCACCATGCCAAAGGCAATGTTGGTTGCGGATGTCGATTTCCCGACACCCCCTTTGTGATTGGTCAATGCGAAAACGCGGGTCATACGAAACCTCCTCAATAAAAATGACGAACAGTTCGCCGAGAGGCTGCCAACCCTGCTAGACTTATCTTCAGGGTCGCGCTGCCGGTACCAGCGAGACTTCAAGGTGGATTGGGGGAGGGGGTTAGCCTCTCCCTGACCACCAAAAAGCACAACTCAGTTGATACTATTCGTCAGTAAGAAGGTGTTTGAGGGCTGACTGTTGAGGAAAACTGATGTATTCTAGAAATTGCATGACATCTTGAATCACAGGGGAAGAAAAAGCGTTTTTGGGTTCATTTTGGGTGTCCGTGGGGTCACGCACCCAAAAAAGCGACTTTAAAGTAAGTCGCTTTTTTCATTTTCTCCCTCAATTAGGGTTCAAGTCCCAGCGGGGGTGTAGAAATTATAACGGCTGAAGCGTTGGTTAAAGCTTTATTCAACCAAAAGAAGCCTGAAGTTCGAATTTAGCCTCCATGGTTTTTCTCTCAGAAGCGTTTAAAGGCGCTTTTTATTGCTGCTCAGCATTTACCGGACCGCTCAACGTACCGAGAAAAGCGATCAATTGCCAAATTTCTTCTTGGCTTAAGTTCAGTGGATGGATCTCGCTGTGACCCACCGGAGCAGCGGGAGCCGTGCTGTAGTGGGCGATCACCTCTTCAAGCGTCGTAAACTGTCCGGCGTGCATGTACGGGCCACGTCCAACCACATTTCGCAGTGAGGGCGGCTTGAACTGGCGGATTAACTCATCGCCTTCAGCAATCATGTACTGCAGTTCGGCACAGTCTTCTGGCTTAGCGTCGCTGTATTGGCTCAGGCAGTTAAACTCATCATGTTGGACTTGTAATGCCCCTTGGGCGCGTCCCGTATCTTCTGGCAACGTCGCAACAGACGGCACGCCTGTATTGTGGAAGTGATTATCCGTGAACAGTGGTCCATTGTGACATTGGGTGCAGTTCGCTTTTCCGATAAACAGTCGCAGTCCTGCCTGCTCGTCGCTGGTGAGAATCGATGCTGCTTGGTCGGTCTTACTCGCGTTCAGCGCTTGAACATAAGCATCGAACCGTGCCTGCCCCGGCATAATCAAACGCTCGTAGGCGGCAATCGCCTTGCCCATGTTTGCGTAAATCCGTGTCACAGCTTCTTGATCTTCAGACGTCATGGTCTCCCATGCGGCCTTGGCATCGGGATCAGCAACTGGCCCGGCATTCAGAGGTAGAAGGCTGATGTTCGGCATAGGGCCAAAGATAGCTTCATAGTCTGCGCGATAAAATTGATCAACCAGATGGGCGTAGAAAGTCCGATTGCCGCCATGCTCTACAGCACTTTCCAGCGGGCCGAGCGCCTGTGCCCATTGACTGTCTTTGCGTCCGTCCCAGAACAACCACGGACTATAGGCTGTGCCTACGATTGACATGGTGCGCCGTTGAGTTGTGCTGACACCGTGACCTAAGGGTGTTCCGTCTTGGAAATCCAATTCCGGTTTATGGCAAGTTCCGCAGGACACTTGACCGTTGCTACTAAAGCGAACATCGAAGAAGAGCTTCTCTCCCAGCCGTGCCGCAGCCGGATCGTCACCATAACGGTTGGAAGGGTCGGGAGGCAAAGCCGGCAGGCTATCAATCGAGAGTGAGCGCAGCATGGCCATTTCATCGTCACTCCAGAGCGGCTGCGACTGTCCGAACATCACGACAATACCGGCACCGACCAAAATCACACCCACTACTGCTAGCCCAATAAGTACTCGCGATTTCATGATTTATCCCTTTCCTAAAACAGCACCCGAACATAGGTCGATTGGGATGGCTTTGCGGCCTGACTGCAATCACAGTCGCTGAGTGCCAGATATTCGACTGATGGATTTTCCCAGCAGGAAATATCGGTCAAGGCTGCTTCGGTTTTCTGAGCATCCATGACGCAGTGCCAGCAGGGAGCGGTTAGATCGTCGGTATCTAGCAGTGGGGTTTGCAACAGAGATTGCGCCTCATCGATCCGCTCTCTGTTACCAACTGGAATCAGCCTCGCTTCTCCCTCATGCTGGAATGACAGATTGGCTACATTCTGAAAACCAGCTTTCGCAATCCCGACACCGGATGCCCGGTTCTCAGGCGCGGCAATAATCCAGAATTGTTCTGCGTCCGAACTTTCGGCTGTCAGAATGGCTTGTAGCAAATGAGGATAGATACCTCGACCCCGCCAATCCGGCAGAGTGGCGAAATCCCACAGATAGCGACTCCGAACAGAAAGTGTGATATGCAGGTCGAGTTCACCGATATGCGCGGTTTGGGTTGCTACCCAGCCATAAGCGACTGGCATATCATCCAGCCAAGCGATGTATGGAACATGGCCCTCACAGAGCCGTGTCTGAACATTTTCTACGTCGAGTTTTGCCAGACGAGCCAATAAAACAGCATCATCTGACGGACGGGCATCGAAATTGGTTATAGGCGAAAGCAAAGGTATATCATCACCCTGCCACCATGTTGCAAGTGCCATAGCTGTTTTTCCTTTTTGTTTGAACGGAATTTGATAAGGGTCAGGTCTTAACGAAGTTCTTCGCGTTTGACTTCGATCAAGGGCACATTGAGATCCCGTAAATACTGAAGTACGCCATGCAAAGCCGCTTGATCGATTAAGTAACCACTCAGGAGCGCCTCCCCCGTTGGAAGGTTGGTGATGGCGAGTCCCCCCAACCAGTCTGCACATTCAGGATCGAGATGTTGCCCGATCCTGATCTGGTAGCGGCTGCCTTTTGAGCGGTCATGTGGTGTTGTGTTGGATGTGTTCATCTTCAATCTCCATTGATGCCCTTACTCTACGTCACTGCTCACGATGACACAGTAGATGAAAGGAGTATCGTGAGGAGTATTCAGGAGATGAGATCCCAATATGTATGTGGCGTTCATCTGGCTGTTACTCTTTTTTTCACCCTTACCGTGCTGATGTGGGGCTTTTCAGCCCCGATTACTCACTAGTTCGTACTGCGTGCTCTGAGGAGCTGGAGCTGCTTTACGATGCGCCAACATCTTCTTTCCAACGTACATGATCAGCACGCTGGCAAGACCAACCACTACCGGTTGTAGAGTTTTCAACCAAGGCCAGCCTGCACCGCTGAGTTCCAACGTTGGAGGGCGATATTCGAGACGTCTCTGCCGCATTTGGGCGGTGGGCACATTTTGAGAGCGTGCGAGATCCAGCAAAGGGGCATCGAAGACAAAATGATCAGGCAGGTCAGCGTGTAAGTAGCTGACGGAAACACTACTGTGATCAGTCAACCATGCGTCTGTATCGGTCTGAGCGAGTTGATGAGCATTTTGACCGGGCACTAACAGCCGCTCGACCGCCGGTACATTGTTGTAGTCATAGCGTGGCAGTAAGGCGAGTCCATGTTTGGTCAGTATCCACTGGTGTGCCGGTGCGACTGAGTTAAGAACTGTCCCCAATGAGCCGGGATAGGTATCGAACACCGAGGCGAGGTCTAGCTCACCTACACCGTTGTACAGCAGAACGCCGGTGTTGCTGCGAGGTGCGCCGAACAGGAAGTTGACGTAGAAAATATTATCCGGTGTCTCCCAATGGTACTGTGCCACCTGTGGATGGGTCACGAAATCGAAGTCAGGATAGTGCAGGTCATTGGCGATGCGTTCCGCCGCCGGCAGACCCAATCGCTGCGCGACAACATACAGAGACGCATCGATCCCGGATGTAATACCTGCTGACGAGACAATCGAGCCATCGTCTACATAGCGCAGTCCGCGCTGCCATTTGACATTCGGGAACTTCTGCTGAGCCGCATCAATGAAACCCCAGTGAGTTGTAGCCGGACGGCCATCCAGTAAACCCGCTTCCGCCAGCGTTCGAGCCCCTACACAGATTGAAAGAATCTGGCTCTTAGAGGCGTGATTGCGCAGCCAAACTAGAATTGTGGGATTGATCGCATCCTGAAATTCATCAATGTTAGGAACTACAATGATGTCAGGGCTTTTGCCTAGCAATTGGTCAAGGCCGTCCAGTGAGTAATCTGGCATGATGTCTAACCCCCCGGTCAAAGTGCTGAGCCGGCGTCGTACCCCAACCGAATACACATTGAAGGCGCCAGCTGCCGAAAAGACATCGTAGGGGATTAAGAAGTCTGCCACTTCAGTCGATTGGGTGCCAACGAGAATAGCAATAGTGGGCTTGCTTGGATCATACGGTTTCGGCGCCGGCAGCTCAACAGGCACACTCACTGCGTCTGGATTGACCAATTTCATACCGGAGACATATCCTGCTCCGCTGAAGATAAGCATCGAGACAACGAACACCACGACATAGAGAACTAAACGAAGCACTTTCTTGAACATGATTTTGCATCCTTTTAATAGGTGCTGCTTCGGAATAGTTGAGAAGACAGCACCTCGTGTATAAATAACGGGTTGAAAATGTCCGGGCATTCCGCTCATTGTGCAGAATGGATTACTGGTGTTTCGCAGCCTTACTTCAAGAGCAAATTAAATTGCAGGGTATCGCTCTTGCCGTCCGCTGCGATATGGAAATTGACGACCCACCAGCCCGTCATCTGGAACTTCATACCCTCAACTCGATAGTCGCCATTACCGAGATTTTGGGTAACTTGGGGCTGAGTTGGCAGGCCATGTCCGTGCTGTGGCATCCCGCCATCTACGGTAAACTGAGCAGCATCAAGCGGCTGTCCATCGGACGTCTCGACATGGATCGTCCAAGTATGGATCTTGTTGATCTCGAGGGGTTCTAACTGCGAGACCCATGTGCCACGAAATAGTCCTTGCTCAGATGTGCGTGTCGTTGAATAGTCCAAATTCGGCGGCAGGGTATTCATGCGGATCATCATCGAAGCGAAATAAGTGAGTATCGCGATAACGACCAGACCCACAGCGATATACAGCGGACGAAGATTGCGTTTACGGGGCTGAACTGCTTGAGAAACTCCGACAACTTGACTCATGCTGACTCTCTCCTTAAGTGAATTACAGATCGAATTGTGAAGTGCTGGGTGGGTTTATCCCTGCGCTTCATTTACGACTTACAATTTACGTCTTTGCTCAAGGGAGCACAGTACACAAAAGGAGTAGCGTGAGGAGTATTCGCGATTAAAAGAGGCGTAGCTAAAAGGGTACGAGGGGAGAGAATTACAGAATGCCAGAGCGGCGTGCGTAGGCTGCTGCTTCTGTCCGGTTCTTGACATCCAGCTTAGATAAAATATTGCTGATGTGCTTGCGAACGGTATGGATCGAGATCACGAAATGGGTCGCAATCTGTTCGTTAGAGGCACCTTCGCCAATCAGCCGCAAGATTTCGAGTTCGCGGTCGGTCAATGGTTCGATCAAGGCAGCACGAGCAGGTTGAATAGGCACAGAGATGGGTGATTGAGGCTCTCGATCTGACTCATCCGCGACAAATGCCGTGAGCAAACGGCCGATATAGATGCGTAACGGGGTGGCACTCGCCTGACGCCCGACAGCACGCAGCAGTTCAACCATAAGCGCTCCCTCATTAACGAAGACTTGGACATAGCCTTCTGGCTGGGCAAGGGTTAATGCGCGTTCTAGCACACGGGTGGCGTCTTCCTTTGAACCCGAAATTATAAGTGCGCGGGCTTGTAGGGTCAGGATTTCAATAACACTGCCTATTCGCTGTGCTGCTTCCGCCGCTTGTAACAGATTTTGAAGAACTTCAAGTGCCTCATCGGCTTGCCCTTCGATGAGCTGTAACCGTATCCGAACCAAACCCTCTAGCTCGGCCAGCAGCGGATCGCCTATTTGGGAGTTTTGGACATTTCGCACCCAGTTGATAACTGGTTCTATCTCTCCAGACCGCAAATAAACGAGTGCCTCGATTGCCTGAACCCGGCGTGCAAAAAGTTCACCACCCACGGGCAGAGCGATTCCCCCCGCCCGCTGGAGCAGGGATAATGCGGCATCGTGTGCGCCAAGAGCCATTTGTACCAGCGCTTGCGCAACGGCTGCTGCATAGATGAGATCAACGATGGAAGCCGCCTCACCCAGTTCTCGACCTATCTTGGAGTGCCGTTGGGCTTCATCCAATTTACCTTGTTGATAGTAAACGCCAGCCAGCCCAACATGGGCAAAACCACTTCCGGGCAAGTTACGACTCTGGACAATCGGTAAGGCTAGCAACTGACGGCAGGTGGTTGCCGCTGCATGAAGCTGCCCGAGTGCAATCTGGATAGGGGCTAATCGGCCTAAGGCTCCGACCAACAAGAACCAGTGGTCGACAGCACGCGCCTGTTCCGCAGCCTGTTGATAATCTTGCTGTGCTTCGAACAACTCGCCCCTATTTAGATGCGCCAATCCTAAAACCGTGTATGTGCCACCTTGGAAGACGTAGTCATCAAGTGGTAATTGAGCAAAGGCCTCATCGGCAAGGCGGATTGCATCCGCGTTCTGGCCTCGCCGTGCAGCCAAAATACCCCGCAGCATGGCGATTCGACCCCGACGCTGTTTGAACTCTTCTGGCGCGAGTTCTTGAGACGCGGCTAACGCTTGCCATTGCGATTCGGCTAAATTAAGCCTCGTTTCTCCCTCTGCAAGCCTGCCCGTATAGCTCAACAGCAGGCCAGACCAATAGGCGAGTTCAGCGTGCTCTTGAACAGCAGCCTCAGGCAGATTGTCGATCCACCGCCGCAGCGTTCCTAGCATGCTTTGTTTCCATAGCGGCAGAAAAGCGTCCACAATGAGATCACCGGCTCGTCTGAGATCTTGAGCGGCAATGGCATGTTCAATCGCTTGGTCAAGAAGCCCCTGCTCTTCATACCAGATACTGGCCCGATGATGTAAATCCGGAATCAAATCGGCATGGGCTTTCTGAAGGCGCAGCTGGAGGACATCTTGAAAAAGGTGGTGATACCGGTACCATTCTTCATGATCATCCAGCGGTACCGTGAACAGATTATCGCGCTGAAGCATCTCCAGCTTATCATGACTTCCGGCGTCCCCAGTTACGGCATCACATAGCGGACCGCACAGCCTTTGTAGGATGGATGTCTTGAGAAGAAAGTTTTGAACCGCTTCCGGCTGACGTCCTAAAACTTCGTCGATGAAGAACCCCAGAATGTAACGATGTCCACCCGTGAAATCTTGAAAAAAGGATGTGTAGTCGTCTCTTCCTCGTAGGGCAAGAGCCGCCAGTTGAAGTCCCGCCGCCCAACCTTCCGTTCGGGCTGCCAAGGCGCTAATGACTTCATTTGGGAGATTCAATTTCATAATGTCGGATAAGAAAGTGGCTGTTTCCGCATCGCTAAAAGCGAGATCAGCAGCCCGAATTTCCACCACATTGCCCCGAGCGCGGAGCCGTGCTAATGGCAAAGGCGGATCAATACGGCTGCTGATGATAAGCTGCATATGCGCTGGTATGTGGTCGATAAAATAAGTCAGCGCCCGATGAACTGCTGTCGTTTCAATGAGGTGGTAATCATCCAGAATGAAGCAAAAACGCGCCGGATAGACATGAATCTCATTAAGCAGGGTGTTCAAAAAGACTGCATCAGTCGGTGGTTGAGGCGATTGTAAGAGTTGAATGGCCTTTTGCGCCAAATGCTGATCGAGCGATTGGAGCGCGGCACACACATAAATCCAGAAACGAGTCGGATCATTGTCCTCTTCGTCCAGTGACAACCACGTCGCTGCGATTTTCTTCTGAAGAATCCATTGACTGAGCAGCGTGGTTTTACCCGAACCGGCTGGTGCGATGATGAGCGCTAGAGGTCGCCCTTCCTCAAAACCAGTTTCCAGTTGATCGACAAGATCGGGACGTGGCACTTCGCCCCCTCTGTGCAAAGGCATGTGAAGTTTGGTTTGCAGCAGCGGAATGTCGGGGGTTATATCCTGTTGGTGCAAGTCAATTCGTCCTCTTTCAATCATTTATGGTGAGTAATAAACCTTACCACAAAAGTTACAACATACAAATTAGCCGACTAACAGCTATGGTTATGATATTAATCAGAAGCAGCGCGTAATTCTCTATCCGGTGTGCTACCATCATAATCAATAAATGTTGATTTAAGACGAGATGTAAAGGGCAATAAAATGCTGTTGCTGACTACTAAACTCAATGTCCCTCCCGTCCGTCCTTCGCAGGTACGTCGGGATGAGTTGATTCAGCGGCTAAATAACCTCACAGAGTACAAACTCGCCCTGATTGTTGCGTCAGCAGGCTACGGCAAAACAGCCCTCGTAAGCGAGTGGATTGAAGAGAGTTCAATGCGAACGGTCTGGTTTTCAATTGATGACGGTGACAATGATCCGGTGCGGTTTTGGGATTACACTATCGCCGCAATTCAAACCGTTCATCCTCACATAGGTGAGCAAACCCTCACGCTCCTACACGAACCACAGCCTTTGCCCGTCGAAACGATTTTGTCTACTCTTATCAACGAGCTTTCAATCCTCCCTGATTTGCTAACCATAGTGCTAGACGATTATCACGTCATCGAATCTTCAGCCATCCACGACGGGTTAGCTTTTCTGGTTGAGCATATGCCATCCCAGCTACGGCTTATCATCACCACCCGAACCGATCCGCCTTTGCCCCTTGCACGAATGCGGGTTCGCAGCCAACTGCTCGAATTGCGCAGCGGGGATTTGCGTTTCTCGCCGGAGCAAATCACCGCCTTTTTCGCCGATGTGATGGGACTAAACCTTACCGCAGATGACGTAACAGCGCTCGATAATCGGGTTGAAGGTTGGATTGCTGGTCTACAACTGGCGGGTTTGGCTTTGCAAGGGAAAAGCAATCCAGCGGAGTTCATCACTACATTCGCAGGGGATCACCACTATGTCTTGGATTATCTGGGGGATGAAATCCTTGACCGCCAGCCGGAAGCGATACAGCAGTTTTTGCTCCAAACCAGTATCCTTGAACGTCTAAATGCTGATCTCTGTGATACGGTTACTTCTACTGTAGAAAGCCAATCTGTACTAGAGCATCTGGAGAGGCATCACTTCTTCGTCGTCCCGCTGGATGATAAACGCCAGTGGTATCGCTATCACCGCCTGTTTGCTGATTTCTTGCATCACCGTCTAAGGCTGA
>WGMX01000003.1 GCA_016124855.1 Anaerolineaceae bacterium
ATTACATCGGCTACGACGAGATCAACTACACCTATACCCCCGAAGGTCAAGACCTGCTCGGCAAATTCGGCGCGATGAGTGGCAAACCCTACTACGTCCGCGTCCATCATCTGTTCTGCACCGGTAACTGTCACGGATTTTACAAATGGGGATCGACCAACGCCTATCTCGAAGACGATGATGGAACACCCATTTACACGTGGGACTTTGTTGATCTGGTATTCGACACAATCCTCAAATCGAACTGCAAACCCTTCGTCGAGCTAGGTTTTATGCCACAGCAGCTTGCCGATCCCAAGCACTACGATTTATTGACCGACAATTGGATACAGCGCAATTACCGCGCTTATGGATTTGCCAGCCCGCCCAAAGATTATCAAAAGTGGCATGACTTGATCTTCGAACTCGTGCAGCACTGCATCACCCGTTACGGCCTTGAAGAAGTCAAATCATGGTACTGGGAATTATGGAATGAGCCGGACTTAGATTATTACTGGCTGGGAACGATTGCGGAATTCAACCAACTCTATGATTACACGGCAGCGGCAGTCAAAGCTGCCCATCCCGATTTGCGTGTCGGTGGCCCCGGCACAACCAATCCGATTGAAGGCCGCCGTTCAGCCGAGTTCCTAGACAAGTTCCTCGATCATTGTGTCAACGGAACAAATTCGTTTACCAATCAGCAGGGCACACCGCTTGATTTCCTCAGCTTTCATGTCAAAGGCGGCGGTTATCGCGCCGATTTGCGTCCACATGACCTCACACCACCTTCGCGCAAACAAATTTTGAGTCATATTCAGGTCGGTTATGAAACCATCGCGAAGTACAACTTAGCAAAACTCGAATGCGTCCTCTCTGAAATTGATCCCGATGGTTGGGCAGCCGGTGGCGCTTGGGACAATCCGGTGTTGAACTTCCGCAACACCGAATACTATTCCGGTTTTGTGGCCTCGACTTTTGACCACGTAACCCGTTTCGCGCAGCAAAATCAGTGGGATCTAAAACTGCTCAGTTGGGCGTTCCTGTTCATCGGTGAACGCTGCTTCGAAGGCACTCGCGCCTTTTCCACGCAGGGCATCGACAAACCGATTCTGAATCTCTTTAAGATGTACGCCAGAATGGGTTCGCGGCAGATCAGCTTTGAAAGCAGCGCTGCCAAAGACCCGCTCAGTTATGCCGACATCTGCGGGCGTGATGAGCCAGCCGATATTTCCGGTTTCGCCACCCTTTCTGAAAACAACCTTTCAATCTTGATCTACCACCAGCATGACGATTGGGACGCAACAGGCGAAGTTGAAATCAATCTTGAAGTGGATAACCTGCCTTTTCAAAATGCGCTGCTTACCCATTACCGCATCGACAGCGACCACAGCAATGCCTATGCCGAATGGCTGCATCAAGGCCAACCGATGTATCCCACACCCGAACAATATGCGGCGATCAAGTCCCGCGATGAATTGGAGACCGTCGAGCCGCCACAAAAATTAGGGTCGAACGGTGGCAGCATCCGCTTAACCATTCAGCTTCCAGTGCATGGCGTGTCTCTGCTGACCCTAATACAGGAAGGATAAAACACAGTTTACGGCCTTCCCACAACTTATAGGTTCACTCTTTTGTTGATAATAGACAAGCCAGTGTGCCTACTTTCCCTCGCAAACATCACAATTGACCGCCAACCGAGTTAATGGCATAGTCGAGTCGCATCACCATGCACCTTGTATCTGAATAGAGAAATACGGTGGATATTCACACGAAACTTAAACAGCCAATCAAGTAACCAATAGGCGAGTTTCCCTACAGAAACAACTACCCTTCGTAGGGGCACGGCATGTATTGAGCGACATAGGGCTGGATCAATTTGAAATGTTTGATCCTTGCAAATGGTAGTGTGTCCCGACAGGTCAGAGCGGGCTTTAGCCTGCTTCCTGTCGGAAAATGGAGCCGGACGGCTTTAGCCTCTGGCGGGAAAACCATCGACTCACTTGATCTAACCTATATCGCCTGACACATGCCATGTCCACCGAAACAATTACGAAATGATCTCGAACAGTTTCATGTGAACGTCTGCCAGTTAATCATGTATCGAGTTGCCATCAATAGGAGAATGTTGTAAATGACTTTCCACGTCCTCGTACCGGACAGCGTCAATAAAAAAGCTGTCGAAATTCTAGAGCAGGCTGGCCTCAAAGTAACCGCACCCGGACAAATGAAGCGCGAAGAAACACTCGCCGCCATTCCTGACGCTGACGCGCTCATCATTCGCAGCGCCACCAAAGCCGATGCCGCGCTCATCAACGCCTCGACCAAACTCAAAGCCATCGCCCGCGCCGGTGTCGGCGTAGATAATGTTGATCTGGATGCCGCCAGCGCTAAGAAAATCGCTGTCATGAACACACCAGCCGGTAACACCGTTGCCACCGCCGAATTCGCTTTCGGTTTGATGCTGGCGCTCGCCCGTCATATTCCGCAGGCTTTCGTCTCCATGCAAGGCGGCAAGTGGGATCGCAAGTCCTATCAAGGGGTTGAACTGCGCGGCAAGACACTCGGTATCGTCGGTTATGGACGCATCGGGCAAGCCGTTGGCAATCGTGCCGCCGCCTTTGATATGAACGTCTTAGCCTATGATCCTTATATTCCGGCGGATGTTGTCAGCAAACTGGGTGGGGAACTGGTCACGCTGGATGAATTACTCGCCCAGAGCGATTTCATCAGCCTTCACAGCGTCATCACCGACGAAACACGCGGCATGATTAACGCCGCCAACATCGCCAAGATGAAGAAAGGCGTGCGGATTGTCAATGCGGCACGCGGCGCACTCATCAATGACGCTGATCTCGCTGAAGCGCTCAAGAATGGTCAGGTTGCGGGTGCTGCCCTCGATGTTTATAACGAAGAACCGCCGCCCGCCGGTCATCCGTTGATCGGACTGCCCAACGTTATTCACACGCCTCATCTTGCCGCCAGCACCGATGAAGCGCAGGTCGCGGTAGCTATCGAAGCCGCCGAACTCATCGTCGCCGCGCTGCAAAAGAACGAATTCAAAAACGTCGTCAACGCCGACGGATTGAAGTAAATTCGCTGAAAATTTGGTGCCCGTTGGAATTGGACGCGATATAGGCGTCCAATTCCACAAATCGCCATCAAAATACCAAGCTCAAATTACTATAAAACCCGATATTCGTATTCCGGTTTAAACTCACAAACCATCACAAACGCTTCTCAGACCATTCCCAAACCTGCTTAACAGTTTCGCTCCCTCACAATGGTTAACGCCGAACTCGCGAAAGAGTTACAAAATGTTCTTCCAAAAGGTAACCCATTCCCATTCGCCTTGTCGTACAATATCAATAGGTCAGATTGTAGAGGTTTGCCGCTGGCAAATCCGCCTCTGACCAATGCAGCTTAACAATCATCAATCGTTGCAAATGTGACAAAATAACCCATTCTCAACTGCAACAACAACATCAACAGCATTTCGCCCGATGCCGCCGCCATACATAACGGATTGGGCTGATGACTGGCGACCATCTATCTGTTTTGCCGCTTTTGCTGCTTTCGCCGCATGTTTCGCTTATTCAAATCCACCACCGCCGCCATTTCCGCCATAAAACAGCTTCCCACCTTTGTATTCGACTGGATCACTTGTATTGAGCTAAAAGCCAATCGCTAACCACTAAAGGCCAAATTGCACAGTGAAATTGAAGAATCTGAAGAATTTTGCGAACATTCGGCATTTCGCTCTCTCAAATCCGCTGCCCAAACCATCAGTTGCAACTGCAATATTTACAACACTTGCAACATTTTGAATCAAAAAGCGGTGAACGATCACCGCTTTTCGCCTTTGTATTTGACTATTGACTATCGACTAAAGACTGACGACTAAATATTCACCGGCAGCGCTTTCATGCTGTGCAGCAAAATGCTTTCGTTCCAAACCAGTTCTTCCGGCTGAACCGCCAACGATAAATTGGGCAACCGCTTCAAGATCGTGCTGAAAGCAATCGTGCCTTCAATCCGTGCTAAAGGCGCACCGAGGCAGTAATGAATGCCGTTACCAAACGCGATATGTGGATTAGGATCGCGCGTAATGTCGAACACATCAGGGTTTTCAAACACGTCTGGATCACGGTCAGCGCCCAACAGCGAAGCCAGCACCATATCGCCCGCCGGTATCACCTGTCCGCGAATTTTGACATCTTCCAATGCCCAACGCATGGTGGTCGAACCAAGCGGACCGTTAAAGCGCAAAATTTCCTCAACCGCGCTGTCAATCAGCGCCGGATTGTCTCGCAGCTTTTGCAGTTGGTCGGGGTGCGTCAGCAGATCAAGTGTCCCATTCGCCAGCAGGTTTACCGTCGTTTCGTGTCCCGCCACCAGCAGCAGGAAAACCATGCTAATCATTTCTTCAGAACTCAGTTTATCGCCGGCTTCTTCAACTTGCAGTAAACCGCTGATGAGGTCTTCACGAGGATTAGCACGGCGTTCTTCAAACAATTGGTGGAAGTACATGATGAATTCCAGCGCAGCTACACCAGCCCGCTCACCCGCAGCACCCCGGCTGCCTTCCACCACGATAACCTGCGTCCACTCGCGGAATTTGGCTTGGTCGCTAGCCGGAATACCGAGCATCTCAGCAATCACCGTTATCGGTAGCGGAATCGTAAAATCCGCCATCAAATCAATTTGGGCTTTACCCTGCATGTTATCAATCAGATTGTCCGCGATTTCTTGGATACGCCCGCCCAGTTCACGCATCATACGCGGTGTAAACGCCTTATGCACGAGGCTGCGTAAACGGGTATGATCGGGTGGGTCAACCGTCAGCATATGACGATTAATCGTCGCCGCCGCCTGCCGCTGCATATCGTTGGGGTTAACCGGTACGCTGCTCGGACGGCGTAAATAACTCTTGGTAAAACGCTCGTCTTTGGTCAAGTTGATGCAGTCGTCATAACGCGTGAGCAGCCACGGAAAGTGATTCATCTCTTTACGGGCAAGTTTGTAAACCGGCGCATCTTTCCGCATTTGTGCCAGAATTGGATGCGGATTACGCAGCGCTTCGGGCGTATATAAGTCAAAGGTTTGATCTGTCGCAAACAACATAAGGTATGATTATCCTGATAATTAGACAAGATATGCTACACTGTATATCATAATACACAATGTCCGTTATACAATTGATGAGAAATTGCGTAAGGTTTATTAAATGACGGAAAAAGTAGATCGACGAATCCGGCGAACCCAAAAATTATTAGCCGAAGCATTAGTGGCACTTGCCCGGAAGCAGGGCTACGACGCGGTCACCATCCGCGACATCACCGAGTATGCAGATGTCTCGTACTCCACCTTTTTCCGGCATTATGCCGATAAAGATGCCCTGCTCATGGATATGATCCAAAATACCGTTGTGGAGTTACGCACCTTGATTGGCGAAAATAGACCCTCCAGCGACAGCGGTAAGGTTCTGTTTGAACATGTCGCGGATAACCAACCTTTGTATCGCGTACTGCTTGGCGGTCACAATTCCAGTGCCATCGTGCAGCGGCTTCAAGAAATTATTTTCGACATCATCATGGCTTTCGAGGCCAATAACGCCGACAGCACCATCCCGCGCGAGATCAAAGCCAATCATGTCGCTACAGCCATCCTCGCCCTCTTAAAATGGTGGCTTGACCACGACACACCCTATTCACCGGAGCGCATGGGAGAAATTTACGCGGCGCTTATTCTGCGTCCTGCACTCGGAAAAGCATAAGTTCCACTACTTATACAACAGGCGGTTCACGCTCGAACAGCAATGCCGGTGCAGCTATGCCCAGAGCAATCGCGCCCAAAATGAGCGCTGTGCGTACTGCATTGGTTGCCGCTGCAATCAACGCCATATTCGCGGTGTCTGCATTGCCCGACGCTAATTCGATGATGGCCAGCATCGTACGGTAAGCAAATGAGCCGGGAACCATGGTGATGGCTGCACATAATGTAAAAATGGCGATGGGTGCGTGCCAGCGTCGCGACAAATAAAGACTGATAAAGCCGACGAGGGTTGAGCCAACCAGTGTCGAGACTTCAATATCGAGTCCCAACTGCATCAACAAGGTTCGCAGCGCATGACCAAGCCCTGCTGCGATAGCGCATCCCGCTAATAAGGACGAAGGCACATTAAACAAAACACCAAAACAAACAGCGGCAACCGCTGACCAGATTCCATCCTGAACCACAAAGCCAATTGTATTTAGAAGGTTCATAATCCACTGATCCCTAACACACGAATGGCCATCACTAATCCCAGCGCGATGCCTAACGACACCATTCCGCCCACTACCCCGCGCACGATGCCCGTAACCAGATGTCCGGCGATCAAGTCACGCAACGCATTCACCAGATGGATGCCCGGAACGAGTAAAATGACCGAAGCAATCAGCGCTGTTTGGGGATGAGGACTCAACTTAAAGATTGAGGCCGCCCCACCAAACAATGATGCAACAAATGACGTAACCACCACGATTATCAACGAATTAAAATGCCCGCGTTGGAGTTCTTGGCGTACAAATTGGGCAATGCTTGCGGCAACAAACGTAACTGCAAATACAGGCCAATCTCCACCGAATAGGCGGCTGAACGCGGCACAGCCTAGACCGATCATCACAACCACTGTCCAGCGGTTATATTGGGACTTTGAACGGCTGAGGTGAGTCAATATCTCCCGTGTACCGGCGCGGTCAATCTGACCACGCTCGACTTGATGCACCAAGGTTCTAATCTCAGCTACGATTTGCATGTTCACACCCATTGATACCACACGGCGGATTTTGGTTCGAAATTCCTCACCACTAATCGTCGTAACCAGAATAGCATTCGGTGAAACCAGAATATCCAACCAATTCGCACCCAAAGCCGTGCCTAAACGATGTACGGTTTCTTCAACGCGGGCGGACTCGGCACCATTTTGCAGCATCATCTGCCCTGCCCACAGCGAAAGATCAATCACATCGCGCAGGGTTTCATAATCCAATGTAGGTTTAGGCATAATAGGTGTTGGAATGCGGCGGCTCATACCTTTTCCTCATGTGTCAAAAACAAATTGCGCTTAGAATACCACAATAAGGAGTATGAAAATGCCGAAGTTTGTAACGAAATTTTCAGGGTTTTTATCAGCGTCCAGTATCGCGCTTGCCATTCTGGTTGGCATCTTCATCGGTATGGCGCTGACCTTTGCTGTTATTACGTTACTTTGGGGGCGGCCTGACCTGTGGCCGCTGCGCGTAGGGTAAAAACCGTAATTTCAGGGCGGCAGTTAAAGCGCACAGCCGGAGCAATCGTGCCAACACCACGATTGGTATACTGAATCATACTGCCCACTTGGTATTGTCCCATTGGATATTTGACACTGTAACGCGGTACGTGAATTGCCCGATTTAAAATCGGCAGCCGCACTTGTCCACCATGCGAATGGCCGGAAATTTGCAAATCAAACCGACCTGTTTCGGCACTAATGTCCGCGAAATCCGGTTCGTGTGCCAGCAAAATGGCACAGCCTTCAGCAGGTAGCTGGGCCAATACACTGTCCAAACGATCCAAACCTTCCCAATAATCGTCAACACCTGCGAGGTGCAGCATAGCGTTTCCCCGTCGGATGGTATGGATTGTGTTGCTCATATCTACCAGACCACTTTGACCGAGCATTATTCGAATAGCCGTTGGGTCTGTCCAATGGTCATGGTTGCCGAGGATAGCGAATGCACCATCACGGGCTTGGAGTTTGCTCAAACCTTCTTTCAATCCCGGCAGCAAATAGGAGATATCTCCGTTTGTCACATAGTCGCCCGTCAACGCAATCACATCCGGGTTTTGCGCGTTGACCATCTCGGCTATATGAAGCAGACGCTCGGTAGTGATACCCGTACCCATATGAATGTCACTGATTTGCGCCAGACGATAACCATCAAAAGCCGGATCAAGACGCGGCAGATGAAGTTCCACTGGAACAATTTCGAGGTTTTCAGGTTCTACGTCATGGGCATAAGCGAAACCACCTACTCCGGCAATCACCGTACCAAAAGCCGATACAGCGCTAATCTTCAGAAATCGACGGCGGGAAATGATGGGCATAAAGGAAATATCCTCGCTGACTAGCCTGCAATCGTCCCCGATTTAAGCGTCTGTGCCTAAAATCGACCTTACAGGAAAATTATTAGCCAAAACCTAATTGCTATTATGTGTGCAGGAATCCAAAAAGACGGCAAGACGCTGCTCTGCCGTCGACCAATCAGCGGATTAAAAGAAGATTCTCAGCTTACTTGCGTCGCGACGACCCCACACACCATACCTTTTGACATCTGGAAAGTTTGTGTCACCGTAGCGGTTATCCCGTTATTGAACAGCACACCCATCTGACATGTCACCAGATTGTTACCTGCGGTGTTGCACAATGTTTGTGTAGTCAGACGGTTAACACCAGCGTTGATATAATCGGCAATCACTGCTGTAGCCAGCGATCCCTTCAGCTCCGGGCAGACATAAGAGTCAGCGAGTACGATATTGCCATTAAACGCAGCAGCCGCGAAATCCGCTGCATTTTGGGCCGGATTACTAACTGGAACAACAGGCACGTTGTTACCACTATTGTTGTTAGAAAAATCATTATTGAGGCTGCTACTATAATTACTGATAAGCGCACTTAGGCCCACGATCACACAAATCGCCCCCGCAATCAACCCGAGACCCAGCACCAGACAGCTGCGCCCGGGCTTGAGGCTGAAGTGCATTCGGCGCAATCCAGCGAACGGGTCTGAGCGCACGGAGGTGTTGAGTGATTGTGCCACATGTTGATAAAAGGACTCCGGCGGCAGCTGCCCATTTCGCACATCTGCCCGTTGAATATTGATGAGGATTCCAAATTCGCGTCCACGCAGCAGCACCGGAAAAATTAACTTTTGGTCACGCTGCGCCAACATGATTTCACGTTCGCACCATTCCGACTGCTCCGATTCAGGTGTCATAATGACAATTACAGCATCGGCATGGGCAATGGCCTGTTCGATTTTCCGGAACCAATCCGAACCATGATGGATACCTTCGCGATCAATCCACACATTAAAACCACGACGCTCCAAATCATCGGCAAATCGCATGGCATAATCGGTATCGGTTCGACTGTATGAGATAAATATATTCTTCATATCACTACCTTTTCGAAACGCGAATTCTCTTAACTGGTAGAAAGCAGTGATGTGATGGTGGGATGAGATGAAAAGCACTATACGGGTGATTGTGCGCCACCCGTATAGCTATTAATGTCGCGAGGATATGATTCTTCTACGGAATGACTTTGCAGGGATTGCTGATTTTGCCGATATTTTGGATTTCCACATCCACTACATCACCGTCTTTCAGGTATTGCGGAGGCTTCATGCCCTCACCCACGCCGGAAGGAGTGCCGGTCATAATCAGGTCGCCGGGTTCGAGCGTGAACATGCGCGAGCAGTAGCTGATGAGCGTCGGAATATTGAAGATGAAGTCTTTGGTGTTACCGTCTTGTTTGACCTTGCCATTGACGGTAGTTTTGATGCTCAAGTTATGCGGATCCGCCAATTCATCGGTGGTAACAATCCACGGGCCGAGCGGGCAAAAAGTATCCAGACTCTTTCCGCGCGTCCATTGGCTGTCGGTGCGGATTTGGAGATCACGGGCGCTCACATCATGCCCGACTGTGTAACCGAAAACATAGTTTAAGGCTTCTTCTTCAGTGACGTTGCGCGCTCGCTTGCCAATAATGACTGCTAACTCACCTTCCCAATCGACCTGAGTAGTGATACTTTCACTCCATGTAATCGCTTCACCAGTGGCGATGATACTACTGGGGAACTTGGCGAAGATGATGGGCGCTGTCGGCACATCTCCGCCGGTTTCTTTAGCGTGTTCCGCATAATTTTTACCGATTGCCACAATCTTACCGGGGCGCAGCGGCGCTTGCAGTTTGACATCTTCCAAAGCCAACGACTCGTGACGTTGTGAAGGCATCAACCCGCGACGAATCATATACTGCATTGAATCGAGTTCACTGGTCATATACACCCGGTCTTCAACGACCGAACCCACCCGGGTTCGATCTTTATAGGTATAAGTTGCCAATTTCATAATCTGCCTGTCCTTCGTTTGTAGTAACTATGAGAAGATAGACCAAACACCAAAATTGAAAATGAAGTTTCAATATTCGGGGGATCGGTTTATTTGTGACCTCTATTATCGCCTTTCGAGGTGTGCTGCCGCAAGCTGTCCCCATACCGAAGTGGCATCATCGTACCACAGGCTGTAATAAGCCGGCTGCGCATGACGACGATCTGCCAGTAGATCATAACTCAGCGCCTGTAAGAATCGAGCGGCGCTATCCAACGGTGTGCCGGGGCGATTACGCTGCAAAGTATCCAGAATATTCAACACCTCAGCCGGATTATCACGCTCCAATAAGGCATCATAGGCCGTTTGCGGTGGTGTAAGCACGGTTGGCAATGCAGGTATTGGTAGTTCGAAACCGATGGGGGTAGCAATCGCTTCGGCAGTATATTGCTCTTTACCGATGGGGGCAAAAGCCCACCATTGATTTCCTGCCAAGTCAAAATGGTAAGCAGGACGATCAACTCGCCCGACTTTATGAATGGTCGTCTGTTCAACTACACGTAAGCCCAACGCGGATGCCTGAGCTTCGATAGACTGCTCACGGTTAAACGGCATCTCTTTGAACAAACGCGTCAATACAGAGTTGACATCACATGCGCCATGCTCGCTCGCGGCTTGCAAGGCGGCACAAATGACCAACGGCGTGGTGTTAGGCTGGGCAGCCGCTTTTTTGAAGGCTTGCACCTGTTCATCTAGCCAAGTTCCCGGTTCAGTGCCTGTCGAAAGCTGGTCAATTTGTTGAAGCGCAATATCAGGCTTGTTGTCCAACACGTTGAGCATCGCAGCCATCACGGCGGCACGACCAGCCGCTTCGGCATCATCCGGCCCCGCTTGAGCAGTCAAGTTGCCGATGGTACGAAGTGCATCCGTTGGTGAGAGCGCATACAACGGCTCAACTGCTGATAAGCGGCAGGCTACCGTATTACGCGGAGCAAAATCGGGCATTGTCGTAGGTGGACGGAAAAAGTTGTTTTGCCAGCTCCATGTCACTGTTCGTGAGCCGAAGCAGTTCCACACAGGGTCTTCAATACGGTATTCTTCAACCGTAAAACCCGAACCATCAGGTAAGGTTTCGGGAGTACCCAGATAGAAGACCTGTTTACCCGGCTCGACCAAATTGGTTACCGTTCCATTGCGCCAGCCATAAATATAAAAGCGATTGTTTACTTCATCGGGAACTTTGACGGTCAGCGTCAGTTCATTGATGCCGTCGCCATTGAGGTTATCAACCAAAGTAGAGCTGGATACCGTTGTGCCAATCACTGGATAAGGCGACTGCGATTGAGGAACATGATAGATGCCCTGTGCATCAACAAAAGCCATCGCGACATCCCGAAAAGCCGGACTGCCGTTATCAGGAAGATATGTTGCAATCACGACTGCGCCGTTTCCCGATTGTCCGTTGAGATTAGCAGCACGAATGATGATTCTGAAGTTGTGGTAATCAATGGATGCCGGCGCAATTGAAGGTATATTAAACGATGGTTTCAGCGAATTCAGTGCGTCCTCGACAAAGGGGCGCAGCACTGGACGCAGATCAACAGTGCCAAGCGGCGCGGCGAGCATCGCCTGTAACAAGGCTTCTCGATTAGCTGCGCTTTTCGGTGTGCCGGGGAAGCGGCGGGCAATTTCATACTGGAACAGTTGCAAGGAAAGTATATGCTCTGAATCGCCGGCGGTGATGTGCCGAACCTGATCCATCCATGCCAGTGTCAGATTATTATCATCCCACCGACGTAATGCATAACGGTCAGCCGCCGCGTCGGGCGCAGCATTCATCATTTGGGACTGGGGGGTGTTGGTTGCCAACACTAAAGGCGCGGCAGTTGGTCGTCCGCTAGACGCAGTCGAAGATACAGGAGTGTTGGTTGCAAAAATCGGAACACCAACAGATGGTGTATTGGTCGCGAAGACAATATCCTGTGCAGTAAGTGGGAATTGCCCTAATACGAGCAGCAACCCCACGCTGCTGATAACAGCCCATAGAAACAAGAGTCTACGACCCATAATGCAGCTCCCTCACGCCAACGTTCAAACACGAAGAGTGTGCCACAAAATGGCTACCTGTCAAACTGCTAAACGCGGATTATGCAGGCGGAATCCGTACATCACAGGTATTGCTGCCCGCCATGACCGGACACCGCGCGACTTCAGCATCATTCCACAATACACGGAATGTACTGCCACCGGACGCGGTTCGCCAGAACCACTCTTTAGATTGCAGGTTCGTCCGTTTTGAATTGAAAAATTTGCACTTAGATGGATTTAAGAACTGGCTAAACTGTACCGGCTCTAGTGCACCACAACCTTGTGAAGTTAGGTTCGCGTTCTGGGATGACCAATTACTTCCGCTATAAGCAACGGGCAGTGGATTACCGGCTGCATCCAGTGCTTCGAACTTGAGCGACGAAAAGGCAATACTTGAACCCGAATTAAAGACATAAAAGCTGCTGTCATTATAGAGAAGTTGCAACGGTCGCCCATTCGGGAAAGCGACTGTGGGTGTTAGACTGTCGGCGGTAACAGCTTCAGTGGCTACCTCGGTTGCTTCAGCTGTAACTTCTACCGCAGCGACAGTTGGTTCCGTTGTCTGAGTGGGTGCTTTGGTTGCTTCTAAGGTTGGCGCTGTCGTGGTAGAAACTTGCGCAACCTGCGCCGTAACGGTCGCAGTCGGTTGGGCGCTGTTCATACCGGGCAGCACAAGGAATATCACGAGTGCCGCAACAATCGCCAAAGCAACCAGAGCGCCAATTATTATTGGTGTCCGTCCGGACTGGCCTTTAACCTTTTTCTCTATTGCCGTAATTAGATGATTAATGTCGGGGTTAAAATCCGGATCATTACGCACCACAACACTGTTGCGAAATGCTAAATCTTTCAACGCTGGTGGCAGCGCTTCGACAGAAGGCATGACCGCATTATTGACCAGCACAGGAATTACTAACACATCTTTACGCTTGAGCGCCGTTTCAACTTCAATACGAACAAAGTCAGTAGGATCGTGCAAGCGCCGCTTGCCTTCATCGTCAGTGATCATGAGCCATTGTGGGCCAATGACGATTAAGACTACATCCGCAACAGTCAGCGCTTTGTCCAACACGCTGCGAAAGTCTTCCCCCGGTGGAATATCCTCAACATCTTTGAATATATGCCGAACGCCGAAGGCATTAACCAGCCGATCGTAGATACGTCCGGTGAAAGCCATACTATCTGCACGACGATACGAAATAAAAATGCTGGTCATTGTATTTCCTTCAACAACGTGTAACAAAATGCATACAAACTCAGTTGTTACAATAGTGTAACCCGAATCAAAAATTTATCCACGAAGAAGATAGGAAATCAATGAGAAATAAAAAGGACGAGGAGTATGCCTCGTCCCTTAATCAGCAGTAATCGTTTGGATTACATGTGGCGGATAACAGAAAGGACTTTACCTTCGATACGAACTTGACGCGGCTCAACATAGATTGGCTCCATATCTGGATGTGCAGGTTGAAGACGAATACGCGAGCCTTCATTATGGAAGTATTTGAGCGTGGTTTCGTTACGGTCAGTCAACCATACAGCCACCATATCGCCATTTTGAGCCGTTTCCTGCCGGCGGAAAATCACGATGTCGCCTTCCCGAATCATGGCATCGATCATTGAATTTCCCTTCACGCGCAGTGCATAAGCATTCGAGGGATCGGTACCACCGAGCAAGTCCTTGGTGACTTCGATCATGCTATCTTCGTCATAGCTGTAATCCTCAGGCACAGGAACGGGTTTGCTGGCATAGATATTGCCAATGACAGGTACACGGGCTTGAGCTGCTGCCGCATGAACAGCCGACTTCCGGCGTTCGCTACCCGGTACAGGTACGGTCAAACGAAGGCCACGGGAAACGTGCTGGGAACGCGTCAAATATCCAGCTTGAACCAATTTGTTCAGGTTGTAATTGACAACTGAAGTCGAATTGATACCGGTGTTTTCACCAATCTGACGAATGGTGGGGGGAAAGCCGTTATCTGCGGTGTATTTCTCGATGTAACGCAGCATATTGCGCTGCCGTTCTGAGAGTTTATTAAATTCCTTCATGATTATGCCTCTACTTTAACCCTACTTTGATTCTATCGCGAATGATTGTTCTAGAGTATAACCGAACAGGGGTTCGGTTGTCAAATATTTGTTCGCATGTTGTTTAAGAAGGTAAAATACTTGGCGTTTCGTCGCTGCGTCGTTGGCAAATTTGTGCTATTGAGACTAGACTTAAACATATTTATGAAGCCACAAACAATTCATTTTTGCCAAGAAAATAAGGGGCGAAAAATGCAACTCGAATCGCTCATCACATGCCCACATTGTGGATATACCAAACAGGAAACCATGCCAATCGATAGCTGCCAATTTCTCTATCGCTGTACGAACTGTCAAACAATTCTGCGTCCGAAATCAGGTGACTGCTGTGTATTCTGTTCATACGGCAGCGTGCCCTGTCCATCAAAACAGAAAAATGCATCCCCTAACTCTCTAATATCGCTATGAAAACACTCAACCTCACGCTCCAAGATGATACCGATGCCGGACTGCTGCCGGTGCTGGCAAAGGTTTGGAAAGTCAATATCGTTGGATTTGAACGAACTGCTGCTATCACCAGTTTGCGCGATGCAATGCTGGATGCCGAACGTGCTCAGACTGTTTGGACTGCTTTATCGGATGACCAGCGCGGCGCTATCCAAATGCTGATGGGTTCTGGTGGGAAAATGCCCGCCGCCAAGTTCGGCAGGCTTTTCGGGGAAATCCGGCAGATGGGTACCGCCCAAATAGAACGCGAAAACCCTCTAGCAAAACCTGCGAGTGTAGCTGAAGCACTTTATTATCGCGGTTTAGTGGCACAGACTTTTGAAATGGCGGACTCAGGCCCGCGTGTGGTGATTTACGTACCTGACGATTTAGGACGTTTACTATCTGCGCAGAAAAATTCTTATTCCGATTTGAAGGATGAGGTTGCCAACGACAATATCGGTGCCGGGCGATTACAAGATGATCTGCCTGATGAGGGATTTGTCGAGCCGTTAGAAGAAGTAACCGGTATCAAACAGGCCGACACATCAGTAGTTGATGATGTGGCGACCTTGCTGGCCTATCTACAGCTTTATAGTCCAACGCTAGATGGCACAGCGCTTACCGAAGATGACTACAACCGCCTACAGAAATACATGCTCAAAAATGAATCTGGTCGATTAGACTTTGTCTTTGGTATCGCCTTAAGTGCTGACCTTGCCGAAATTCAAACCGGTAAAGCCTATCCCAAACGTGCCGAAGCCCGCCGCTGGCTTTCCGCAACCCGTGCTGAACAGGTCAAGGCATTGGCTGAGGGGTGGAAAACCGGAATCACTTACCGTGACTTGTGGCATGTTCCGGGCTTACGTCCCGAACCCGGTGGTGAACTTGATGACTATGATGCAGCGGTTGCGCGTGGCAGTGCGCTGGAAATCATGCGTGATCTCGTGCCGAAACAGGAGTGGTGGGCACTAGAAAGCTTTATCATGGCGGTCAAAGAAACAGAACCCGATTTCCAACGACCGGGAGGCGATTATGACAGTTGGTACATTCGTGGTGAGGACAGCGAAGAATATCTGACCGGTTTCAACAATTGGGAGGCGGTTGAAGGCGCACTGCTGGAATATTACGTCACCGGGCCGATGCACTGGCTAGGTTTGGTTGATCTTGCTGACGAGGCTGCACGCCTAACCGCTTATGGACGAGCTTTCCTCGGCCAATCGGCGTGGCCCACTCCGGCTGATCCAGAGGACAAAATCATTGTTAAAGATGATGGTACACTACTTATCAGCCGCAAAGTATCGCGCGTAGACCGTTTTCAAGCAGCACGCTTCACCAGTTGGGTTTCGGCGGGTGATCCTTATACTTATAAAGTGGATGGCGCAGGTATTCAGCAGGCTGCTGAGCAGGGCATTAACACAGGGCATATTGCCAGCTTCATCAGCCGTGCGCTGGGTGACACGCCCGTTCCGGCCAACATTACCCGCTTGCTGGAAAATTGGCGTGGCGGTGCGTCAGCCGCCGTATCACTCGAAAAGCTGCAAGTGATGCGGACGACTGCACCAGAAACATTAGATCGCATTCTCGATACACCGGCATTAAGGCGTTACTTGGGAGCACGATTAGGCCCGATGGCTGTCATCGTTCGAACGGGACAGTGGGATGCACTGCGAACCGCGCTAGGCGAGCAAGGCATCATGGCTGAAGTCATTGATTAATAAAGGGTTGATTTTCGGAGTTCTCAATCAATTAATCACCAACTGTAGGATTACAATCAGAGAAAAGATGATTAGCCTGAGTAATTCTAAATGGCCGCCTCGATTAATTTGTACAAACTCGTTCTGGAATCGGTCGATACCCTACCAGATGATGATAAAGAAGCTGTCTATCAACTTCTAGATACCGACAGCATTACCCCAAAGCATCTCGAGGAAGCCCTAGCCATCCATACCCAAAACCGCACCCCCATGCGTGATATTTTAGGGTCAATGGGCTATGTTAATCCTAAGGATTATGCGGCGCAGCTAGCACAGGCCAATAACACTGGCTACGTCAGTGATTTGGTCGGCTCGGAGTTTTTCGACTATGATGCGGATTTTGTGCGGCGCTTTAATCCAGCTGATTTGATCCGACACCTCTTTTGTCCATTGCGACAGCTTGACAACAATACCGTTATTGTATTAGCGGTTAACCCCAATGAGCCAGAATTGACGGCGTTGGTACAGCAAATTGTACCGGGGGTGGAAATCTTAGCGATGGTCGGCACAGAGATTAATGTGACACGGTTGGTTAACAGCCTTTTCCAGAAGCCCCTACTTCATCACGCGGTCAACCATTTAAGAGAAGCTCGGCCAACCGAGTCGGCATCAACCGTATTTACACGTCCACAAATTGCGACTGCGATAATCCTTGCAACGGCATTTATTTTGGGTTTATTCCTGAATGCCAGTGCCACATTAGCCGCGTTTGTGGTACTCATCAGCGTCATTTACACAGTTTCCATTTTCTATAAACTCGCTCTCAGTTTGGCGAGTGAAAACCGAACCGGTGACAGCTTGCTGGTGGATCAGGTCAATGCCCTTGATGATGCAGAGCTGCCTATCTACAGTATTCTGGTCCCTGTTTATAAGGAACCAGAAGTCGTACCGCGCCTGCTCAAAGCTCTTTCAAGGATTGATTATCCGCGAGAAAAGCTGGACGTCCTACTTCTAATGGAAGAGGATGATCTCGAAACCATTACCAAGGCTAAAGAGGCCGCGCCACCCAGTTTCTTCCGTTTTATCATTGTTCCAGAGAGTTTACCCCGTACCAAACCCAAAGCCTGTAACTATGGGTTGAATTTCTGTCGGGGAAAATATGTGACGATTTACGATGCGGAAGATATACCCGAACCTGACCAACTGAAGAAAGCTGTGGCAGCTTTCGAAACGGGCGGCGACTCGTTGATCTGCGTGCAAGCCGCACTCAATTACTTTAATGCTGAAGAAAATTATCTGACGCGTATGTTCACGTTGGAATACACCTACTGGTTTGACACACTGTTACCGGGACTTGACCGCCTCAAACTGCCGATTCCTTTAGGTGGAACAAGCAATCATTTTCGGTTGGACAAACTTCAAGAATTGGGCGCATGGGACCCCTTTAATGTGACCGAAGACGCTGACCTTGGCATCCGTGCTTCATGCAACGGGTACACAGTGGGTGTGATCCGCTCGACAACCTATGAAGAAGCCAATAAAGCTTATAAGAATTGGTTACGTCAACGCAGCCGTTGGATTAAAGGATACATGCAGACATGGCTAGTACATAACCGTAACCCGTTGATTTTACTGCGCAATGTTGGACTCAAAGATTGGTTGAGCTATAACCTGTTTATCGGCGGAACCGTCGCTATTTTCCTAATTAACCCCTTGATGTGGTTGTTCTTCGCAACATGGCTGCTCTTCCACCCGGTTTGGATGGGCGAAATTTTCTCGGGCTGGGTTTGGTACGTGGCTTTCTTCAGCTTGATTGTGGGTAACGGTACTGCTATTTTGCTCAACATTATAGGTGTACTCAAACGTAAGAATTACAAGCTGCTGGCATATGCGCTGACTAATCCAATGTATTGGTGTATGCACTCGATTTCGGCTTACATCGGGTTATGGCAGCTGATCACCAAACCATTTTATTGGGAAAAAACCGATCATGGTTTGACCAAGGTGAACACCGAAGCGCTATTCGAAGAAGTGAAAGCCACATAATCCGTCTATAATGATCTCCACTTTTAGATCATAGTTTTACAAGGTGGAGATCATGATATTGCAACTCATTCGTAACGCAACGCTGCGCCTTGACTATGCAAGGCAGACCATCCTGATTGACCCCTATTTTGCTCCACAATTCTCCCTGCCATCGTATACAGGCAAATCACCTAATCCGCTGGTTGAACTACCGCTGCCAATTGACGATATCCTAAAAGATGTATCATTGGTGATTGTTTCGCATTTGCACAGCGATCACTTTGATACGGTGGCGCACCAACAGGTTCCCAAAAATCTGCCGCTGTTTTGCCAGCCGGGGAACGAAGACTTCATTCGGGAAAAAGGTTTTCAAGCGGTTACGCCAATTGGTGATGAAAAAAACTGGCAAGGCATCCATATCACGCGAACTGAAGGCCATCACGGATTGGGGTATGTCGAAACACAGATGGGCAAAGTTTCCGGTTTTGTGCTGCAAGCGCCGAACGAACCGACTGTCTATTGGGCGGGTGATACAGTGCTCTGCCCTGAGGTTGAGCAGGCGATTGAACGCTATAACCCTGACGTAATTGTGACTCATTCATGCGGCGCAAAATGGGCTGACAATCAAGGTGGGCGACAGTTGATTGTGATGGACGACGCACAGACATCTTCGGTATGCCAAGCAGCGCCACACAGTATCGTAATTGCCACTCATATGGAAGCGCTCGATCATGCGACTGTCTCGCGTGAGCAGCTTCGAATGACGGCAAATGATGCGGGTGTGAGTACGTCTCAACTTCGTATTCCGACTGACGGTGAGAGCATCGAAATTTCGAGTGAGTGATATTTTACATGAAAACGACCACGTTCTTATTGTTTACGGTACTGCTCATTCTTATCAGCCCGATTCATGCGCAAACACCAACAACGGCGACGAATGATTACCCGACTGTCGATGCTTTAAAGCAGGCGGTTGTGCCGGTGGCGGACGCGGTTGATTTAGCGCGGCGGTTCAAGGGTGTACACGATTTGCCGGCACCACCTGTTAACCCCGTGACACGTCAGGTCGGTGAAGTCGAGCAGTTCTGGATCGAAAACACAGACGAAAACCGCGAGTTTCAGGTGTCGGCCACGCTGCGGGTGGTTGGTGAGCATATTTATATGTGGGTGCAGTCCGAGGTGAGAATAAATACCGACGAACTGCAACAGTTAGCCAACGCTTTTGACACGAATGTATATCCGAAGGTTCATAAATTATGGGGGTCTGAGGCCAGCCCCGGCATTGACGGCGACACCCGTTTGTATGGTCTATTTGTGCGTCATTTGGGCGGGAGTGTGGCAGCCTATTTTTCCAGCCGAAATACCTTTCCCAAGCAGGTCTGGCCGACCAGTAATCAACATGAAATGTTCCTGTTTAATCTGGATACGTTAGGAAGCCAAAACCTCGCCAACACCCAGATCGAGAGTGTAGTCGCCCACGAATTGCAGCATATGATCCGCTTCAACCTCGAACGCAATGAGGACATCTGGCTGAACGAGGGATTTTCCACGTTTACACAACTGCTGCTTTACCAAGATACGAGTTCAATTCCTTATTTCTTGTACAACCCGCATACCCAGCTTAACGATTGGCCGCCAGATGCAGCCAGCGCGCCCCATTATGGTGCGGCGAATTTATTTGTGGCGTATTTTTATGAACGGTTCGGGGAAGCCGGACTGCGAAAACTAAGCCAAGAGCCTGAGCGTGGATTAGACGCATTTGACCATGTTCTGAAAGATATAGGCGAAAAAGGGGTCAATGACTTTTTTGCGGATTGGGTACTGGCGAACTTTCTTGTTCATCCTAAAGCAAGCGACGGGCGATATGGACACAAACTGCTGCCCGTTGGTTTTGTCAGTGCAGCACCTATCGCGACAGTTAACACGTATCCTTACCGCTACACAGGTACACTCAACCAGTATGCTACCGATTATCATATGCTAACAGATGTGGGGGGTAAACAAGCGCTTGATATTCAGGTAGAGGCGCCCACGACAGCGATGCTGATTCCGTTTAATGCGCCGAGCGGACAATGGATGTGGTACAGCAATCGGGCGGACTTGAGCGACATGCGGCTGACCCGAAACTTTGACCTGACGAGCGTAAAAGCAGCTACCTTGAACTACAAGGTGTGGTATGACACTGAACAATATTACGACTACGGTTATGTAACCGTTAGTGCCGACGGTGGGAAAAGCTGGCAGATTATCAAAACGCCGAACAGTGACAACAGCAATCCCGTCAGCAACGCTTACGGGCCGGGCTACACGGGCGTAAGCGGCGGTTGGCGCGATGAGCAGGTTTCGTTGAGCGCTTATTCGGGCCAGAATATCCAGTTACGATTTGAGTTTATCGCCGATGACAGCACGACCAGCAAAGGCATGGCAATTGATGCGGTAAGCATCCCTGAAATTGGTTACCAGAACGACTTTGAGCAGGACGACGGCGGCTGGCAAGCAGAGGGTTGGGTACGTACCGATAACCGGCTGCCGCAGCAAATATGGGTGCAAGCTGTTCAGCAAGTCGATGATCAGGTGCTGGTGAAGCGCTGGCTTGCTCCGGCTGAAAGTGATTGGCAGCTTCCGATTGAAAGTAGAAGCAACAGCGTTCTAATTGCGATTTCTCCATTTGCACCGGTGACGACAACACCGACTACTTATACATTGGCGGTTCAGTAAGTCGTCAGTCATCAGCTAGCAGTCGATATCAGGAGGAGTGATACAGCATTGATTCAAAATGCTGCAAAAAAAGGCGAATAGTGCAATTGCAGCTCCTCGTTTGATGGCGGTTTTGAGAGAGCAAAGTGCCGAACGTTCGCAAAATTCTTCAGATTCTTCAATTTCACTGTGCAATTTGGCCTTTAGTGGATAGCGATTGGCTTTTAGCTCAATACAAGTCATCCAGTCGAAGACAAAGTCGGGAAGCTGTTTTATGGCGGCGGTGGTGGATTTGAATAAGCGAAACATGCGGCGAAAGCAGCAAAAGCGGCAAAACAGATAGATGGTCGCCAGCTTACGGTCGCCAGTCATCAGCCCAACATATTACTTTTGACGGCGACATTGGCGGCATCGGGCGAAATGCTGTTGATGTTGTTGTTGCAGTTGAGAATGGGCTATTTTTATTACATTTGCAACGATTGATGGTTTTTAAGCTGCATTGGTTAGAGGCGGATTTGCCGCTGGCAAATCCCTACAATCTGACCTATTGATATTGTACGACAAGGCGAATGGGAATGGGTTACATCGTGGAAGAACATTTTGTAACTTTTTCGATGCATTGGCATTAACTTTTTAAGTGAGCACCGGACACAACGGGTTCAGAAATGGTTAGAGAACCGTTTAGGGACAAATTTAAAGTAAACCTTGATAATATAAAATGCGACGGGTTTACTTAGAATTCATGAAAAATAAGCCAGCACTCCTATAAATCATAGCGCAACCCATGATAAATTCAGGTATAATTAGGTTGTATTCATGTCAAACTTGCAAATTCATTGTAAGTTTATTCATGGAGTGGTTGGGAATAACCATTATGAATCGTTTATCACTTCTTCTATACGGTCTTATCTTGTCAGGAATCGTGGTTATGCCTGTGGTGGCTGCCGACTGCCCCACATTAGTTAAGCAAGCGCTGGCTGCTACGGATACCATTTGCCAAGAAACAGGCAAGAATGAGGCCTGCTATGGCAATATCAGCCTAAAAGCTACTCCAATTTCCAAGAGTGATCGGTTTACGTTTAGCCAACCCGGCGACGTTGTCAGTGTAAGCGATATAAAGTCGTTACAACTGTCACCGATGACCATTGATACGGGCGAGTGGGGTGTGGCGTTGATGAACGTCGAAGCCAACTTACCTGCCGCAAAGCCCGCTAACGTCACGGTATTGGCCTTTGGTGATGTGACACTGGAAAATAATGTACCTTCGCCAACAACGATAGATATGTATGTGGCAGGGCGTGATCCTATCAATGTTCGTCTTGTGCCCAATTTGAAAGCTGGCGTGGTCGGTACAATTAAGCCCAATAATGCCGTTACGGCGGTAGAACGATTGGCAGACAGTTCATGGATACGGGTGAAGTTAACTGACAGCGAACAGACCGGTTGGGTTAAAAGCGATTTAGTTAAGAGTGGTGATGACCTCAATACGCTTAACGTGGCAGCCGCGACGCAGCCCTACTACCGTCCAATGCAGGCTTTTACTTTCAAGAGCGGGAGCGAATCACAAAGCTGCGCGGAAATCCCCAAAGATGGGCTTATTATCCAAACACCCGAAGGTGCCGGTGAAGTCCAGTTATGGATTAACCAAGTGGTCGTCAAATTGGGGTCCACAGTTTATTTTCAGGCACAGCCCAGCGGCAACATGACGGTAACAACGGTGGAGGGTCATGCAACTGTCATCGCAAATGGTGTAACCCGTACGGCTGTTGCAGGGAGCAGCATTCAGGTTAGGCTGGACGCAGATATGAATCCTGTTTCATCGCCCAGTTTGCCGCAAGCTTATGCGATGTCTGATGTTGAGAATTTGCCTATAGGCCATTTAAAGCGCAAGATTAGCATTCATGCACCGCTTAGCGCAGCAGAAATAGCGGCTGTCCAACAGGAACAAAGCGCTCCAATTTGTCCGGCAAACTGTCCGCCACAAGGCAATAATAATGGCAACAGTAGTGAAAACGGAAACAGCGATAACTGTCCCGGCAACAGCTGCCATAACGGAACCAACAACAATAATGGTAACGGCGGCAATAGTGACAGCTGCCCCGGCAACAGCTGCCATAACGGAACCAACAATAATAATGGTAACGGCAATGGCAACAGTAACGGCAACGGCAACGGTAATGGTAATGGTAATGGTAACGGCAATGGAAAAAATAACGGCTAACGTTTAGGTTAGCAATTGGGTTGATCGAACGGGGTTTATCACAGGATGAACCCCGTTTTTATTTCTAGCGGGTTGGCTCTCTCATGACATTCGCCTGTCGCTGAACGGTATCGGACATGGCTGAGACAGGTTACAATCCAGCCTAGATACCCTACAGAAATTTTGAAACTAAAATTTTCACTAAGGATTTGATGATGAGTAATTTATTTGACCTTACGGGACGAACGGCATTAATTACCGGCGCAGGGCGAGGCATCGGGCGCGAAATCGCACGCACATTGGCGGCGGCAGGTGCAGACATCGCTATCGCAGAGCTTGATCCTTCTACAGCAAGCGACGCGGCTGAGGAAATACGGGGTATGGGACGGCAAGCGTTTTCGGTCGAATGCAATGTGCGCGAGGCGGGGAGCGTCAACAATGCGGTTGCCAGTGTATTGGAACACATGGGCAAAATTGACATCCTTGTCAACAATGCGGGCATCGCCCGCTGGACGAAAGCGGAAGAAACGTCTGATTCAGATTGGCTGGATGTGATCGACATCAATTTGAATGGAACGTTCTGGGGATGCCGCGCCGTCGCACCGCACATGTTGGCGCGTGGATCGGGCAGCATCGTCAACATTGCCTCGATGTCAGGCTCGATTGTCAACAAACCGCAGCCGCAGTCCGCTTACAATGTATCTAAAGCGGGCGTGATTATGCTGACCAAATCACTGGCAGCGGAATGGGCAGGACGCGGAGTAAGAGTAAATTCGGTTTCGCCGGGTTATATCGCTACTGAGATGACACGCAAGGCTGTGACCACTTATACCGATTGGGCTGCAATCTGGCATGATATGACTCCGGTTGGTCATATGGGTGAGCCGGCTGACGTGGCACATGCCGTGTGGTATTTGGCCTCAGATGCAGCCAAATTCGCAATGGGAACGGATTTAATTGTTGATGGTGGATATACGGCATGGTGATGAGTGGAGAAGTACCCCTAACCCCAACCCTTCCCCCGTAGCAACAGGGGAAGGGAGCAATACGACACACGACGTATTAAAAAGTTAAGCGATATGAGATGGGTTAATTGCGAGAGATAATCCGGTCAAGTTCACGGACGAAACTGGTATCGTCCAGCGGCTTGGCAAAATAGGCATCAAAGCCAGCGGCCAGCGCTTGCTGCTTAAGCTGTGACGAATGGAAAGCAGTAATCGCCACACAGGGAAGCTGGGCGTAGGTAGAATCGTTACGCATGGCGCTAATCAGCTCAATACCGTCCATGCCGGGTAAACCCAGATCAATTACGGCGGCAGTATATTGATTCTGATTGAGGAGGTGCAGTGCATCCTCAGCCGTGCCAACCGCATCTGCGCTAATGTTAAAGTAGCCTAAAATGGCCTCAACCACTTCTTGCCCATCAATTTCATCCTCGACAATCAAAACGTGCCATTTATCCATAGGTATCACAGCCTGTTATCCTTTCTCACTCGACAGTAGTTCAGCCATTGCGGGGGTGTTCATGACCAATTGAAGGAAATCCTGTATGAATGTTGCCGGTTGCAACGGTTTACTCAAGTAATTGTGAAAGCCAGCGGCCAAAGCACGCTGCTTATCACCGGTCATCGCGTGTGCGGTGAGGGCAATCACGGGGATGTCTTTGGTTTTGGGGTCGTTCTTTAGGATATGGATCATTTCCCAACCGCTCATAACCGGCATCGAAAGGTCAGATATAACAAACCTCGGCTGAAATTCACGGGCTAATTCCAACCCCTCTTGACCATTAGAGCCGATGAGCACATCGACATCATACATTTGCAGCAGCACGACCACGACTTCTAGATTATCCGGTTCATCATCCACAACAAGGATTTGCTGCCCTTGTAAAACGTTTCCGTCGACAGTCATGATACGGCTACCTTTTCAGCTTCATTGACAGTTTCTAGGGGGAGTTCGGCGGTAAATGTGCTGCCTTCCCCGACTACACTTTGTACGTTGATGGTGCCATTCAAGGCTACTGCTAATTTCTGAACAATTGCCAGACCTAAACCGCTGCCTCCATGCGTGCGTTTAGACGAACCATCGACTTGACGGAAGCGTTCGAAAATAGCATCGTGCATATGGGGCGGGATACCAATGCCCGTATCAGTGACCGCGATAACGAGATTATTGTCTTTCTGCGACAAGTCCAACGTCACGCTGCCCTTTTCAGTAAATTTAAAGGCGTTGCCAAGCAGGTTGGTGACAATCTTGGTGATCGCATCTTCATCAATGAAAATGGTCGGCGGCAAAGCGGGATCAAGATTAACGTTGAATTTCAGGAGTTTTTCATCTGCAAGAACGCCCATTTGGGATTGCAGACGTTCGATCAAATCAGCAAGAGATACATTCGATTTCACGAACTGCATACGACCGGATTCAATGCGGCTGACATCAAGGATGTCGTTGATGAGGGTTAAGAGGCGGTTGGCATTGGCCTGCGAACGACGAACCATGTGCAGCGAACGGTCATCTAGTTTGGCGGTCATGAGCAAAATGCCCTGAAAGCCGAGCATGGCATTCAACGGTGTACGCAGTTCATGACTCATGATCGCCAAAAATTCATCTTTCAAGCGGCTGGCTTCTTGCGCCTCGCGGGTGGCGACACGGAGTTCTTTGGTTCGTTCTTCAACGCGTTTTTCCAAAACACTGTTGGCGGCGATGAGATCGGTATCGCGCTTTTGGATCGATTCGGACATCATATTAAACGCCGTCGAGAGCTGACCGATTTCGTCGTTGGTTCCGATACTGGCACGTTGAGAGTAGTCACCGTTCATCATGCGGGTAGCGGCGGTTTGCAATTGAACAATAGGTTGGAGAATGCGTCTAGCGATCAACACGCCCAACGCGAGCGCCGCACCAAGCACCAATACAATCGAAATGAGGTTGATGGCAACGGCTGTATGTGAGGTGTTTTGTGCTGCTAGAATATTCAACTGAAATTCAGCTTGTTCCTCGGTAATAGCATTGTCAATCGCGGACTGAAAAACCTCTTCTGCGGCATCAATCCCGAGGGCTGCTTGATAAAGCTCGGCATCTTGGGTGCTGGTGTTAGCAACATCAAGTAAATGTTGGGTACGCGCGACATAATCCGGTACGGCGGCGGCAATTGCCTCGTAAGCATCCGGTTCATTGGTAACGGCTTTGAATTCCTCAAGATGCGTTTTTAGCTCATCCACTGCATCTTTATATTCTTGATCCTCAATGGACGCGGCGCTAATTTTGCGGAACAACGCGTGATGAATGACTGTCTCTCGCATATTGTTGCCAGCGGCTTCAATTTGGCCCAACAAGGTCAATGAAGGGCTGGTGCTCTTGATAATGACATCGGCAGAATTTGTGATTTGTTCAGCCGTTATGATACCGACTATGCCAACGATAAATACGAGCGAAGCAACTGCAACATAACTTAGGATAAGTCTCAATCGTAAACTCATATATCAGCGCTCCAATTTGACGGTCAGATTTTTATGACGAGCAGACTTTAGTACGGTCAATAACCATTTACCTGTATTTTGTAATATATCATGCGAACTAAGGAATATTTCGTAAAGTATATTAGATTCACGGGAAATTCAGTGATGTGAAATTCATAAACTTCGGTTGATTAGTGCTACGGTGAAACAAATTAATCTACGACGAAAGTTTGATGATTTATCCACCGGACTCCCCATATTCTTTTGAGAAAAGCATGTGACGATAAGTGTTACGGAACTTTTGCATAATATTCAGCGTACTATTGAGTATGAGCAGCCCACGCTGCCCAGAAATAAGCTCAACACAGGAGGCATTTGTGAAAAAACTACTTACACTATTGGCAGTCATGATTGTCGTACTAGGAACGCTTTTTACTCCCACGACAGCCGCGCCTACGGCTGATCTGAACGCGCTGGCGAAATATTTTCCAGCCTCGGCACCTGTGCTGGTCAGTTTCCGCACAGACGATGCTTATATCAAAGAAATTGATGATCTTTTCGCAAAGATTGCGGCTCAAATTCCCGGCATGAAACAACCGGAGAAAATTGCCGACCAGTTTGACCAAGCAGTCAAAACGCTTACGGGCGGTGATTTTCAATCCGACGTTCGCAGTTGGTTAGGTGACACTGCCAGCATCGGTTTATTTAGTTTTGATGGCATGATGGGCCGGGGAAGTTCGGATGGCAAATCGCCTCATTTCTTAGCGGCTGTCGCGATTACTGATCAGAAGGCCGCCGAAACTTTTTGGAAAACCGCACTCGATAAAGCATCAAACGGGAAGTACGAAAGTTCAACCGAAGGTGATTTCACTCTATTTATCCCAAGCAAGGATGCGCCTCGTTCGGCATCTGGCATCGTTGCCATTGGTCAAGACGTCATGTTGATTGCGGCTTACCAAGAAGATTTGGCATTGGCCGGTCAAAATGACCCGTTGAGCGAAAGCGCCACATTCACTGACAGCATCAGTTTGCTGCCCGCCGAAGATTACAACATCACCATTTACACGAACCTTGGTGATTTGTTCAAGCAAGTGATGGCAATGCAGTCCGAAATGATGGGCAGCAATCCGGCGCAAGCTGCCATGATGAAAAATTTGGCACCATTTCTGGAGAAGTTCCCACCAGAAATTATTGGGTTCACTGTCCTTGATGAACGTTCGCTGACCATCGATTTTGCCGTGCCTTATGGTGATTTGTTGGCAGAGGCCGAAAAAGCTGGTTTTAGCACTGCAATGCCCGTTCCGGTTAATCCGGCCTTCGCGGCTAACATTCTTTCCGGTTCACCGCTGGTTCTGCACAGCACGAATTTAGGGGCGTCACTTGAAGGTGTATTGAAGAACTTCCAAGCTCAAGCTGGAATGATGCCATCATCAAGCGGCATGTCGGCGGATGAATTGAAGAAGAACCTTGACCAGATCAATAAAGCAGTTCTGCTTTTCACAAAGAAGGATCTGGAAAAGGATATTCTGCCCGCTATGACCGGTGACTACGCGCTGTATGTCACCCTGAATCCGGCTTTAAGTGATGTTTCAAGCGGTTCTGATTTGATGAAGCAGCTGCCCGTCGATTTCGGTTTTCTAACCGAGATGAATGATGCAACGATTGCTCCAGCAATTATGGACGGCATCAAGATGGCATTCACGATGAGCGAATCCAAAGACACTAAACTGACGACCGAGACGATTGGTGGCGTGGATGCATTGGTGATTACCAGCACGCCAAAGGATAGTCCGTTCCCCATTGAATTGGTTATCACAGGCAACGACAAGCTGTTCTTCTTCGGCACCCGCCGCGCGGCAGAAGCCGCTTTAACAGGTACAGGCGGATTGGATAAAGACGCTTCATTCCAAGAAGCAGCGGGTTATATGGTTACTTCACCTTCGGTGGTGGCTTACCTAGCCAGCGAAGGTTTGAAGCCCCTCTCTAAGATCATCAGCCTTACCAGCGGCAAGAGCAGCGGAGAGCAATTTGGCGCTTTCCTAAAACTCTTGAGCAGCGCTAGTATCAGCAGTTCGACCCAAGACAATGTTGGTTATGGTCGTGTAGTCTGGACGCTGCCTCGGTAGTTTTACCGGATCAGTCATGCAGGAGTGCGGAGTTGCACTCCTGCATGAAAATAACTTCTTCGCAACAAATTTCCCGTTTTCTATTTCAACATCGCGTTACAATCTTGAAACATTTACGTTTTTCAGGACTAAATTCCTATGCGCCAATAGGTCAAGCGCGCTATGATATACCAGTCCAATAAGTTAGAAGTCATAACAAGCTTGGTTTAGGAGGCGCGGCGATGAGTGACCACATTTGCCCACGATGCCAATTTGTAAACGCGAAACAGTCACCTGTTTGTGTTGAATGCGGCCAACTGTTGGATGATGATCTGGATGCAACCCGGCCTTTGACCATGCCCAGTCGTCTCCAGCCTATCCACACGCTTATTTTCCAAATCGGCGACGACCAGCTTTCCATTTCACTAAAATTAGCCGAGCGTATCATTTTAGGTCGGCAGTCCAACCATATGGCCGACCGTCCTGATCTTGATTTGGGACGTTTTAAGGCAGCCGAACACGGCATTTCGCGCATCCACGCCACGCTGGAATGCAACGAAGCCGGGATTTACCTGATGGATTTGGGCAGCCGCAATGGAACATTCGTTAACGGACAGCCGTTGAGTGCATTTAGCCCGTGCTATTTGGCCAACGGCGATGTATTACGTTTCGGCAAGCTGACAGTGACATTGGCATTGGTTACCGAAGAAAATGGCGACAACCGTTTTGCCGTTTCGACACATGCCAAATCCAAAACTGGTAAATTAGAAGAAAGCATTCGCTTGATGCGCGTTTAGCCTTTTTTCGCAATCCTTATGAATAAAAATCCCTGCCAACGGACAGGGATTTTTTATTGCATTAGGCCATCAAACGGGCTTCGCATTAAGTCTGGCACGCCTGCGGAGTATCACCAGCGGCGTAACCAAGAGTGCAGTGATTAGAACACCGAGTATAACAAGAAAAATAGCACCCGTTTGATTTGCGCGTACCCAGCAAGAGCCTTGTTTGACCAGCGGCGTTATGGCGTTTTGTATCTGTTGTGTAAATGAACCCGTTGGAAGAGTGAAGGAACTCTCATCGGATATCGAAGGTTCCGATTCACGGCTAACTGAAGCGACCTTCACATAATAAGTCGTTCCGGGAAGAAGCCCGGACACGACCAGACTGTGATTTTGAGCATAATCCGTATCAATTGCCGCGGGCGAAATGATATGATCAGGTTCTAGACCGTACCATACCTGTCCGGTACTATCGACATCCGTTGTCCATGTGACGGTCGCATTCGTTCCGTCAATTGTAACTTGTACGTTGCTAATGACTGGCGCTTTGCGCTCACTCACATACTTTATTTTGTCCGTTGGTATGACGGGATCAGGGGTATCCGAGCCATCTAGTATGAGATTGGCGGCAGGTGTGGTCGGCTGCACACCCATGTCGGATAAAATGTTATACGTCATTTGGGTTATATATGGGTCCGGCGGAACAACCTCCAAACCGTGCGCCCCCAAACCCCATGACCATTGAATGGTTCCACTTGCAAAAACGATTGCACCACTAGGAGCGATATAACGTACGGAAGTCGCACTGCCTTCGCCAACATCCCCGTTTGTAAATCGTCCCGCATCGCGCACCATAAACCCATAAACCGGGGTATTCGTAATGACCTGCAGGCCTTGTGGGCTAAAATCATTATCGGCAGTTGAGTCCCATTCCCATCCGACAATCTGATCGCCAACATCAATGTAGGAGTCAGCAGGCAGATTTTGTAAACCTGTGTGGCGGTACAAACGATCTGATGTGTATTCAGAGGACAAACGCAGCGGGAAATACATTTTGTCGTTGTCCCCGATATACATCACACCCAAAAGAGCATTTTCGGGATTATTTGCTCCTTTTGGATCCCGCCACGTTCCGGTTGGATGACCGCTAGGGTCATCTTTACCGCTTTCAGTGGTTTTATAAGTGACCATAACACTGTCTGGTTCTTGGGTCACAGGATCAGATTCAAAGCGCACACGCCAATACGATGTATTCGCACTAAAAAAGCCAATATTCACTCCTGCGTCGCGGGCAGCAGTAACTGCATCACGCATTTCCTGCGACCAATACTCGTCATGACCAACGGACAAGAATACTTTATGAGCAAGGAGTGCATTTTTTTCGCCGGGCTTGCCGGAACGATGTGTATCCATGCTGGTCGAATAAGTGACATCGTAGCCCTGCTCCTCGAGCCATCTTACCATCGGGTATTCAGCACGGAAGAAATAATTAGGATCATGAATAGAAGCACTATAGGGCCGATTAAGCGAAACCTTCACCGCACGCGGCGCATCGGCTACAGTATTACATGTCCCACTGCTAACACTATAAACGGACTTGCCACCATAGTTATTGTACGCTTGAAAGGTGGTTACGCTCGATTGATAGAGTATCGCTGCCTTACTATCGTCTTGTCGAACAGTAAATACAGTTTCATTACCTAGACCATTGGTCGATTGCACCACCTGCGCCAAATAAACGCCAGATATCCAATCAGCAGGAATATCTAGTGAGTAGCTTAAGCCCCAGTTGCTACAGGTGCGCAAACCTGTATCTTCGACATTATTACAGTTTGGCTGTTTACCGCCCACAATATTGGGAATAGTTTTAATCAGACGCGCACCAGCCCCGCCATAGTAACCGATACGATATATGCTAAGGTCAAACTTTTCGGTCTGACTGGCAACATAAAAGCCTATATTGCTACCGGCATTCACACTCGTTTCCGAAGCAAAAACTTCAATCATAGGTGAATAGTCAATTTGCTTCCAAACATCAGTTCCCGGTAGGCAGTTTTCTGCCACAATAGCATTTGCAGGTTGAGTACAGTTCGCGGTTTGCAAAGCTGCATATGGCAAGCGAGAATGTGTAGAATTTTGGGCATCAAGTTTGAGCACTGAAACCAAAACTAAAAAACACATCACTAGTATAAGACTGATACGCCAACATTTTTTGCTTATTTCAGGTAAAACCACTTGATACCCCATAATTGTCATTTAACCGCGATGCCGATAAATTTGATACGCGCCAATTGTTTTGATGAGTTCATAATCTGTAAGATGATCGTCGGGATACAAGTGCGTATAGACTCCGATGGGACCGACTAGAACATAATCCGGATCAACATAATCGCGAAAGTCATAAAATTTATTCGCTTGTTCACCATTTTGCCATTGCTCGGCAACAGAATATGCAAGAATCAACTGTGGGGGGTAATGAAACGTATTATCCGTTAACACGCTCATGCTCTGTTCCCATGTTTCAATAACAGCAGATTTGGGTATATTACCTTCTATCCATTCGGCAGCTTCATAAGATGCTGTATTGTCACTAGTCAAAACATCATTAAATCGCTTGTAAAATGGGATGATAACAGCAATAACAATCCAGCTCACGAGTAAGGCGCCAATTACCAGTGATGTTGACATTTTGTGGTCATTTGTTGACTTCCAAAATCCTGACAGGTCAATTTTAATCAGACTGACCAAATCACGGACAAACAACACAACGAAAAAGACAATGAGCACAACAGGACCGAATGCATAACGATCCCAGCCTAACGACACTGCATACAGCAGCGTAGATACCAGTACGAATATAGCAATGATGCCGCGATTTTGCCCCTGTTCATCTTTCGGCAATGAAGTCACTATCGCATATATTAAGGCCGGAATAAATAGCGCACCAAACAGCTTCGTTGACGTTAAAACTTCTGCGACTCGTGGGAGGCTATCTTTATCCATTACGATTAACGCGCCCATGCTCGCTGTACGCAAAGTCGCGAGGTTTTCAGCAAAATCGCTTCCCTGCCCCAACTTAATGATTGATATGTAAAGCCATGCTCCAAAGATAAGGCCTGAGATAAGACCCGGTATCACAAAATAGCGCCAACCGCGCTGCTTATACCAAACCAAGTCGGCGATCCAACATACCAGCAGTCCCGGCAGCATGAAGAACGCGTATTGATTTTTGGTGATAGCGCCTAAACCTATCAGAATGCCAACGGCGAGCAGTGCAGGAATACTACGACCCCGTGGATGTAACCAGAGGGCTAATCCGAGTAGAAAGAAAAACATCCCGGGGGCTTCGCCAACAACGGTACGGGAATAGTACAAATAGCGAATAGAGGATGTGGTTAACACCAACACAACGGCTAGCAATGCATACGGCCAACTTGCCATACGTAGTGTAATGATATAGATCAGCAATAAGGTCAGTAAACTGTAGACAGCGATCAATAACCGGGCAAGGGGAATGCTGACCTGAACAAACCTGAATAACGCAGCAATGGGCAGCATAACAGTCGGCCCGACCCCTACCGCGGGACCAAAGGGTCGATACCCCTCACTACTGCTATCCGCATATACGCCGTTCAAGGCAAAGTTTTTTGCAACATGAAGATGCGAACCTTCGTCATACCAATCCACCGGGAAATCACTGAGGTGATAAAGCATTAGGAACAGTGTGACCACAATCACGAGACCGGTCAAGAAGTAACGCGAAAATCGCGAGACTCGAACACGAGATCCTATCATGTTTACTGAAGCCATAAGCTAACAACCTACCGTTGATAATCTAGGACTGTGTTTTTTGACCTGAAAGTTCACGCTCATGCGACCAAGTAGGAGCATCTGCCAGCACCTGTTCCACTATTTTCGTCGTGAAACGGGTTACCGATTCGCCGTTACCTAGATCGGGATAAATCATAACGGTATTGCCCATGTAAAGCCGTTCAACCGGCGTTTGAATCTTTGGGATTTCGTCGAGGGTATTCATGGGGCGAATAGGCTCAACAAACTTGGCCCGTTGAACTATAAATTCCACAATATCCGAATCCTCAAATTCGGGGAACATGAGGTGGAAGTATTTCATCCACTCGGCCTTCACCTGCTCGTCTGACCAATTGGCTATCGGGCTGTCGGGCGCAAGATACTTGGGCAGATAAACAAGGTGATAATCTTTGACGTATTGAGGATCAATGAGGTTGGTAGTTTCCACCACAGCGGTGAAGGGAATCTTTTCGTCGGTGATGTTGACGACATAATAAGGAACCAACTGCTTCTTGAGGATCAACAGTGGGCACATCACACCGAGATACTGCTGTTTGGCTAACAAATCCCGAAAGGACTTGTCGGCATTTGGAATAATCGAGCTGAGAATGGGCGAAGCCATCGTACTAATAACGGCATCGTAAGGCAGAAATTCACCGGCGATTTTGACACCGGTGGCTTTATTATTTTCGATGACAATTTCATCAATGCCGGTTTTGAGGTGGAACTTCACCCCAAGCGCTTCACACTTTTTGGCAAGTGCCTCAATCAGCGTGTAATAACCATTTTCGAGATAGCACATCATCTCTTTGGAGGTTACGCCTTTGCGTGTTCCCATCATCCGTTTGAGCCGCGACCAGATATAGGTTGCTGGCACGCTCTCGGCAGTCGTATCAAACTTGGCGCGGAGGAGCGGTTTCCAAACTTTGTTATATGCGCCGCGTCCGCTGACTTTAACTAACCAGTTTTCGACTGGAATGCTGTCCATCTTGCGCCAATCACTTTCGAATTGGGCATAGATCACTTGCAAACCTAAGCGAAAACGCTGAAAGAGATTCAACGGAGGAAACATCATGAAATCAACTGGCGTATTGAAATCATACAGTTTGCCGCTGTCGTAAAAGCCCTGCTTAGTGACTGTGAAATGCCGTTTATCCGCTACGCCGCTTTCTTCCATTAATGACTGCATCATGGTGTCGCTGCTGAGAATAGTGTGATAGAAGCGATCCATTCGCACATCATCAAACAGCATGTAACTGGCTAAACCGCCGAGGTTATCGCCCCGTTCATATACATTCACCTGCATTCCCTGCTGTGCAAGTTTATAGGCCAGTGTTACACCCATAATCCCGCCGCCAATGACCGCAATCTGTTTCTTCGTTTGCTCCATAAAATCCAAGTTCTCCAACCTGATACTGCGACTGCTTTAGCTGCGGCTGCTGATGAGCACGCCCGCAATGATGACAAAGATACCAAGCAAGCGCATCGCTGTTACACGTTCACGAAAAATGAAGTAAGATCCGATGATGATCCCGATGTAGCTCAGGCTGGCGAAGGGATAGACGTAACTCAGTTCGAAACTGGAAAGCGCAAGTAACCAGTTAACCACCCCCAACCCATAAACGATCAATCCCCCTATCACCCACGGCGAAAATACAATGCGCTTGAGCATGGCCGCGCCGGTTGAGGATTGACCAATTGTGCCCATTCCTCGTTTAAGGAGTAATTGTCCAGTGATGCCCAAAATGGTGCTTAGGGCGACATAAATATAAGGGGACATGACTATGAACTCCGTTCCGCAACCTCTGAGAATGCTGATTTCCCAAACAACGATTGCAACAATAAACGCCACTGGAATTTCAGATGGCTGCGTGTAACACGAGCAATTTTGATGCTCGACTGACCAAAGGTACGAACGTGGAGTGTCGTCGGAAATTCTGTAACACGAAAGCCCGCTTGAATGGCCTTGACTAGAATTTCAGTACCGGCCAGAAAGTCATTACTTTCAAAAGTGATGCTTTCCACAACCCGACGGCGATAAGCACGATATAAAGCAGTCCATGTATGAATACGCCAGCTCACGAGAATGCGATAAAGGAGCGATGCCCCAAAACTAAAAATCAGGCGATAGTCGGGAACCCCTTCAACATGTCCATTAGGGTGATACGGAGATGCTGAACAAATGTCACAGTCATCAGCCGCCATACGGGCTAACATTTGTGGAATGGTGTCTAGTGGATAAGTGCCATCAAAATCGGTGGTGATAATGACATCGCCCTTAGCCTGACTTAACCCGGTGCGGATGGCAGCGCCTAAACCACGATTCACTTCATGAGATACGATACGCACACGAGAGTCATCTTTAAATTCATCTTGAAGCAGGGCAGCCGTATTGTCTTTACTGCCATCATTTACAAAGACGACTTCGACATCATGGGTTTTGCTGAGTTGTTCCAACAAACCGCGCATCGCTTGTGCTGTTTGATGCACGCCTTCGGATTCATTGTAAGCCGGAATGACCAGCGAAAGCTTCATTTGCTTCTTCCTCATTGCAAATTTAAGTACGTGATTTGGATCAAAATCAATTTAACAGTTGTATGGGTAGTTATATTTACACAGCGTTAAGTGTTTGAACCTGACAAGGACTTTAGCCCCCCCGCCTTGCGAACGGCTAAACTTTCGCCTAACCGTTTATGAACAAAACGTAAAAATGATTACATTTACAGAACATTAATTTTTATTAGTGAACTATAAATTCACCAAGACTCTCTCTCAACTTATTCATTCTAACTAACAACTGCCTTAAATGACCTTACAAATTCCTAAGGTTAATGATAACAGAACATTAGTGAAAAATTTCTTCACAAATCAACAATTAAGACTCTAAACATCTTCGCACAGAGCCTGATTTAGCGCAATCGGTCAATAGGTTGACCTCAATTATTGGCGACAATGCTCAAGTTATCGGTATATTAAAGGGGTAAACTTCACTATCTTTTAAACTAGGCCGTTAACAAAGCTATGTCGACAAAACAACATCAACGCCAGAGTCAGAGTAACGCAGCCCCATTTGTGAAATATCAACTGGACGAAGCGTATGATGAGATGTTTGAACCCGAAGGTTCGTCCCGAACTCATTACGACGCGCTTTACCAGCGTGTTCTTGACCTGACGCAAGAAGAACTCAAACACCGCCAGCAAGAGGCTGATCTTTCTTTTCTGCATCAAGGAATTACCTTTACAGTTTATGGACGCAGTGAAGGAACCGAGCGAATCTTCCCTTATGATTTGCTGCCGCGCATCATCACCGCCGCCGAATGGGCGACAGTTGAACGCGGGTTAACCCAACGCATCACCGCTCTCAATTTGTTTTTGCAAGATATTTACCACGACCAGCGCATTATCCATGACGGGATTATTCCGCCGGAGCTGATTTTTACCAGCCAACACTTCCGGCGCGAGATGCGCGGCTTGCGGGTACGTCGTGATCTTTACGTATCGGTTTGTGGCACGGATTTAATCCGCGTGCCAAATGGGGACTTTGTAGTGCTGGAAGATAACCTGCGCGTACCCAGCGGCGTGAGCTACATGCTTTCGAACCGGCAGGTATCGAAGCTTGTGTTCCCCAGCTTGTTCAGTGATTACGGCGTGCGTCCGGTTGAGAATTATGGACGGGCGCTGCTTTCAACTTTGCAGCATCTTGCGCCGGATAACCGGCCTGAACCGACCATGATTGTCCTTACACCGGGCGTTTATAACTCGGCCTACTTCGAACATGCCTTCCTCGCCCGCCAGATGGGATTGGAATTGGTCGAGGGGCGTGATCTGGTGGTACACGATAACACCGTTTATATGCGCACGACCAAAGGTTTGCGCCAAGTGGACGTGATTTACCGCCGCATTGACGACGATTTTATTGACCCGCTGGCCTTCCGTCCGGATTCAATGCTTGGCGTACCGGGGTTATTTAATGCCTATCGCGCGGGGAATGTGGCGCTGGCAAACGCTATTGGAACCGGTGTAGCAGATGATAAAGCCTTCTACTACTACGTTCCCAAAGTGATTAAGTATTACCTCGGCGAAGACCCGATCATCAACAATGTTGAAACGTACATTTTGACAGAGGACAAACAGCGGGAATATGTCTTAGCGAACCTGCAAAAGTTGGTGGTCAAAGCTGTAGGTGAATCCGGTGGGTACGGAATGCTAATTGGCCCGCACAGCACCGCCGAACAGCGGGAGGAATTCAAACGGCGAATCATCGCCAATCCCCGCAATTACATTGCCCAACCGACGCTGGCACTTTCGCGTGCGCCTTGCTTTGTTGAGGGCGAAGTCGAGGCACGACATGTCGATTTGCGTCCTTACATTTTGTGTGGTGAAAAAGTGACGATTGTGCCGGGTGGTTTGACACGTGTCGCATTGCAACGGGGATCGCTGGTGGTTAATTCCTCGCAAGGCGGGGGCAGCAAAGACACTTGGGTATTAGATGAGTGATGATGGGTCACATGGGTGAGGCGAAATAGACGGGATGGCTGATGTTTTGGTTTACTGAGACGCCTATAATGACGTTTTGTAAGTAACGTCAACAAAAAGGATGGCTCTATTATGACAACAAAACTCAAAGCCCCAACTTTCAAGACCCATGTTGATCTTTCCGAAGAGACGCGTGCTGAAATGGTTGATCTTTTAAATCAGCGCCTTGCGGATGTTTCTGATCTGTATACGCAGACTAAGCAAGCTCATTGGAATATCAAGGGCATGGACTTCATTCAACTGCACGAATTCTTTGATGATTTAGCGGAACAGGTACTGCCTTATGTTGACAGCATCGCTGAACGGGCTACGGCAATCGGTGGTGTAGCGATGGGAACGGCACGGATGGCTGCCGCAAACTCGACACTACCTGAATTTCCGGACGGGCCATACGACGGTAAATCGATGGTCAAAACACTGGTGGAAATTTACGGACAGTTTGCCAACAGTGTACGCGAGGCAATTGATATAGCTGATGACGCGGGTGATAAAGATACCGCAGATTTGTTCACCACCATTTCAGGCGAGATGGACAAGCATCTGTGGTTCCTTGAGGCGCATATTCAAGTATGAGGCACAATGTCTGAAGCATCTTCTTCAGGTGGTTGTTTAGGTTTCGTTTTCACGATGATAGCTGTCATAATCGGCGCGTTTATGACAGCTTTTAATCAATCTTCCGCAGTAGCTGTTCCCCTACCCTCTAGCGAGATTGTTACCCATATAAGTCTGGCTCCGATTGGAACTTTTACGACTGAAGAATTGCAGCAAGCTAGCCGAGTCATCAGCAAGCGATTAGATGGGTTAGGCTTGTCAACAGCAGCAGTTGAGGTTATCGATAACAAAACTATCCGTTTTGGATTGCCCCAAGTCGACAACTTGGATAACGTTCTTGAAACATTAAGCGCACGTGGTTTGCTGGAGTTTGTGGACTTCAGCGATGTGCCAGCTATTGGCTCATGGGCAGGTCACGACATATTGACAACAGGACAAGGCGATCATCCGATTTCTGAAAGCGCGGTCAAAAATCCTGTGACGAACCAAAATTTTGAAACGGTGCTGACAGGTGACGGGATTCAATCTGCCGAAGCGGTTTTGAACCAAGATTTCGGTGGGCAATGGCAAGTCAATGTTGAATTCAGCGATGAGGCCGGAAAAATCTTGGGAGACTATACCCGCACCCATATCGGAATGCCGCTGGCACTTGTGCTGGATGGCAAGGTGCTAAGTGTTCCCCTTATCCAAGCCGAGATTAGCACACAAGCGGTTATCGTGGGTAACTTCACAGAACAAGAGGCGAAGCGTATGGCGGTGCAGCTTGGTAGTGGTGCGCTGCCCTTCGAGATGCAAACACAGATAATCAGAATAGGTGTATTGCGCGGGGATTTCGGTCAGTCTGTTAGCACAGCAGCGCCGACCGCACATCCATGACAGACCATTTTTGTTATAGTCAGTCTGCTATTCAGACCTTATAAGGTGAAACCATTATGCTCTCACGAGTTGCTGATAACCTGTACTGGATGAGCCGTTATCTGGAACGTGCCGAACATACCGCGCGGTTGGTCGATGTGCATCTGAACCTTGCCCTCGAATCCAACCGGCAGGAACCGGTGTCACGCTGGGGACGGCTGATTGATGCGCTGCACGTCCCGCCCAAAGAGGACTTAACGTTAGACGAATACAATGTGACTCACCGGTTGGCGTTTGATCAGTCAAATTTGAACTCGATAGTGGTATGTATCGCCAATGCCCGTGAGAACGCCCGACAGGTCCGCGAGAAAATCAGCTCGGAAATGTGGCTGCAATTGAATACCCTGTATCTCGATTTGCGACGCAGCAGCATCGATGGCATCTGGAATGAACAGCCTCATCTTTTCTTCCTCGCCATTAAAAATGGTGCGCATCTCTTCCAAGGGATAACCGATACAACGATGGTTCATGATGAGGGCTGGCAGTTCATACAAGTGGGTCGCTATATCGAGCGGGCTTTGTCGATTGCTACCCTGCTAGATACGCATCTGAGCGTGTATCCTGCCTCGCGCTATACCAGCGAAACCGATGATTATTTCGAGTGGTTAGGCTTATTGAAATGTTTCACAGCGTTTGAAGCCTACTGTAAAGTGTACAACGCGGATTTACGGTCACATCGGATCGTTGAATTCTTGATGTACAATTCGGAATTCCCACACGCGATGCGCTTTTGCATCGAACAATTACAGACCTCGCTGCAAGCGATTTCCGATTCGGCTTCGGTTAGCAAAAACAGCCGTGTACATCGCTTAGCAGGTAAACTACGTTCAGGCATGAGTTTTGATACGGTTGATGATATGCTGGCGCGGGACACCCATGCTTACTTGAAAGACATCAAAGATCAATGTGCCTATATTCATAGCGCACTATACGAAACATTTATCACTTATGCGGTCGACACTGCGTTGGGGTAAGATTTATTCTTAGAAATCGGACACGACATACCGCGTCCCTACGAACAGGCTTGTATAACTAACTATGTATTACACCATTCGTCATATCACCCGTTTCCGTTACAGTGCCCCCATTACCCAGAGTGTGATGGAAGTACGGATGCAGCCCAGAACCGAAAGCAACCAGCGCTGCCTCAGTTTTCAACTTTCAGTGACACCCTCGGCAAAAGTCCTGAATTATCGCGATTATTTAGGCAATGTCATCCACAACTTTGATGTTCCGGGGGAACATCGCACCTTGAGCATCATCGCCCAATCGCAAGTGGAGGTGCGTCCGATAGCCGAACTGCCGGCGAGTATGCCAGCGGATGCGTGGGATAATCTCAGCAATAGCGAGTATGATATGCTCGTTCCCAGCCATTTTACGCACCCTACGCCGCTTCTAAGTGATTTGGCGGTCGAGCTCGATGTTCAACGACGGGATGATCCGCTTTCGCTGCTGCGTGAATTGACGGCACGGATTTATGATGCCTTTGCTTATGTACCAGAAAGTACAGCAGTCGATTCACCGATTGATGATGCACTCAAAGCGCGGCAGGGCGTCTGCCAAGATTTCACCCATATTATGTTGGCGCTGCTGCGTCCGTTAGGGATTCCGGCACGATACGTCAGCGGCTATCTTTATTCGCGCGAAGGCGGCACACGGTCAACACCGGGAGCCAGCCATGCATGGGTCGAGGCAATGTTACCTGATCTCGGTTGGATCGGGTTTGATCCCACGAACAATTTAATCGCGGATTACCGTCATATACGGGTGGCTGTCGGGCGAGATTATGAGGATGTGCCGCCGACGCGCGGTGTGTTTAAAGGCAAGGCTGAAACTGAACTCAGCGTCTCGGTTCATGTTAAGTTAGCGGATGAACCACCACCTGAAGACCCGCCGATACCGGCACATTGGGATACGTTAGGACTTGGCAATGAGCAGCCTACCGCCCAAGAGATATTCGAACAACAACAGCAACAGCAGCAATGACGACTGAAAAAAGCGAGATGTGGTGCGCCACCCATCTGAACAATCTGGCGTTACTGAAGGCAACGTATACAACATACGCCTACAAACGCCATTTCCACGATTATTTCGCCATTGGTGTAATCGAGGATGGCGTACAAACCTTTTCCTGTAACAGCGCTCAATATGTGAATCCGGCGGGCGGGATTTTCATTATCCAACCGGGTGAGGCACATGATGGGCAATCAGCAACCGATACCAGTTTCACCTACAGCGTTTTTTATCCTCAAGTGGACGATTTCCAACGAATCGCCCACGAGATGGGAAGCAAATCCAGTGGATTACCAGCATTCAATCGGCCTGTGATTCAGGATAAAGCGCTGTCAAAACGGCTGCTGCATTTACATCAGGTCTTGCGCCAAAATACACCACGCCTTGAACAGGACTCGGCATTCATCGATACCTTTGCCCAACTGCTTTATCGACATGCGGTTGACCATCCCCAATTTGAAACGGTTCATAAAGAGAGCCAGACAGTCGCACGGCTGCGCAGCTATATCGAAGACCATTATGCCGATGACATACCGCTGAGTGACTTGGCCCGTTATGCCAATTGGAGTCCGTTTTACCTGCTGCGGGTATTTCACCAAGAAGTCGGGCTGCCGCCTCACGCTTATCTCGAAAGTATCCGCATCCGCGCGGCACAGCGGCTTTTAGAAGGCGAAAGGCCGCTGGTTGATATTGCCTTCGAAACCGGTTTTTCCAGCCAAAGCCATTTTACGAACGCCTTCAAACGTTTCATCGGCATCACACCGGGACGCTATAGAGCAATTTTTTGCAAGACGCGTGAGGATGATTTGACATACACTCACTGAAATGACGTTTCAGGAGTAATGTTTATGTCGATGACGTTTGAGACCAAAATCGCGGTTGTCCTGCGCAGCGACCTCCAAGTGTGGCAAAAACTCAATGTGACAGCCTTCACCGTAAGCGGCATCGCGGGAACTGTGCCGGACATCATGGGCGAGAAGTACGAGGACGCTTCTGGCAACCGTTATCTGCCGATGCTCAAGCAGCCGGTGATGGTGTTCGAAGCGAATGCCGAGCAAATCCAGCGGGCTTATCTACGGGCGATGAAAGAGAACGTGGCTTTTAGCATCTTCACCGAGGATTTGTTCGCGACCGGCAACGATATTGATAATCGGGCGGCAGTGATTGCCAAACGCAGTGACGAACTCAAGCTGGTGGGGATGGCACTGCGCGAACGGAAGAAGCTGGTCGATAAGATTTTGGATGGGTTGAAGCTGCATAAGTAGTACCAAGAGGCAAGTTACAAGTTGCAAGAAAGTACCGAGTACCGAGGAAAGCGTAAAGTCAGGTAGCCGGGAAGTCAATCGATTCAAAATGCTCCGCTTGTGACAATCAGTTTGTACTCAGAAAAGTCTAATAGTAGGTTAAACGTCAGGAACGGTTTAGCGTTGGATGGTGTATATTCTGCAAAAGGAGAAATCACCATGAAACGAACCTTTTTAGTGACGTTTTTGGTAGTCGCCATTGTAACCTTCGTCAGCGCTAAGGGAACTGCTGACAAAATCACGATTATTACACCAAATGGTCAAATCGTTGATTTACTAGATTCCAATCTTATCGAGCCGATTTCGATGGCAGCCCTCGAAAAATTCCCGAACAGCATTACCCAACCCAATGTCACTGGAAAAGGCTATGAACTGGCGCGCGCTTTCAAAAACGGAAGAACCTATCGCATCTTTGACCGTGTTCGCTATTTTCCGGCGGGTGATCACGGCTATGTATTTTATGTCGGCATCGAAAACCGTTGGTCAGAATATGATGGGAAATGGTTCGAAGCCTCAGCACAAGGTGTGAAGGCGATGAACGGGATTATCAGCCAAATTCAGCCTGTTACATTCGCGAATCGATTGAGTGTGTGGGCGGAGTGATTATTCAGGCCAATCAGGTTCAGGTGAGGGTTCGAGACCTAGCAAATCGCTCATCAACACGCCGCCTTCGTTGCGCTTGGGCAGGCGGCTCAGGTATCGCTCGGTGACCGCGACGTTGGAGTGACGCAGTAAGCGGCTGATTTTCTCGATGGGTGTTCCGGCTTCTTCCAGCGCTCCAGCGACCGAACGGCGCAAGTCATGGGGCGCAACGTGTCCGATGCCGGCGACGCGGGCAGCTTCAGCGACGATAAACCAGATACCGTCCGGTGTGACTGGCCCTTTACTGACATTGCCACCTTTCCATATTCTGCGAACAAGCGGTGAGCGCGGGTCAGGTGTGGTGGATAATGGCTCGACAGCCTTGCCCCAACGCACGAGCAAGGTCATAGTGGCACGCGGCACGTCGATCATTGCCGTCTTGCGGCCTTTGCCATGCACCCGCAGCACAACCCGATTGTTCTGCATCGACAAATCACCCCAACGGGCGTTCGCCAATTCATCACGGCGAAGTGCCATCGTACACAGCACCGACGTAATGACATGGTTGCGGAGTTCTTGATTATCTGATGTAGCGATGGCACGAGAGGCTGCGATTAAAAGTTTGATTTGTTCAGTCGATAACCAGCGACCGGGACGCTGCCCATCTTCGGCTTTGGGCGGACGCACATTCTTGAGGCTGGCGCTGGTATAGTCGTCCATCAATTCAGCTTCGGAGAGCAAACTGGCAAGGGTGATAATGGCGGCTTTAGCCTGTGTGATGCCCTGTTTGCCGTTACCTGCTTTTACGAGCTGCCCAAGCCATGCCCGCAGATGAGAAGCCGTGATGCTATCCAGCAGCACCGGAAGCGGAAGCATACTCATGCGCATGACACGCGCCTGACCTTCAGTGGGCTTCATACCAGCGATGTCCACCAGATACTGGTCGATCCAGCGGAAATAGGCACGCTGCGTATGCATACTGCTGGCACGTCCCGGAAGGAGCGCGGCGAAATTAAACGTTTTGTCCTGAAGTTCGTTTAGGGCAAGCGTGTTATTCGGCTGGCGGCGGGTTAAAGGTGGCATGGGAAATACGTTTTTACCACAGAGACACAGAGAAAGAAGAGAAAGTTTTTGGGGAAAAGGAATACCTTTTCCCTATGTGCATCTCTGATTTAGTCTGTATTATTCTTTGGGTGGTGGGACGGGCAGTTGATCAGCAGGTGTATCTTTCCAACGCGCACCCTCTTCGACCAGCATGACCGGAAGGCCGTCGCGGATGGGATATTTGTAACCGGAGTCAGCACTCACTAACCAGCAGCCTTTGACCAATTCCAGCTTACCGGGGTCAGCCCCCTTATCAGTAAAATGGACGGCGACCGGACAACGCAGAATTTCGAGCAATTTCGGATCAATCGGTGCAGCTACTTCGCTCATAGCGATTTCCTCTATTTAGGTTCATCATTACGCTTCACAGTATAATCGGTGGGCTGTAGACCGTCAATGCGAGTTGCGGCATAATCGGTTTATCAATTTTCAATAAGGAAAAGTGATGACAGTTGACTTCGGATTAACGGCGAATGATTACGCGCGACATCGGGCTGGATTCCCCGAGTCGTTTTTCGAGCGTGGGGCGACTTTTGGTGTAGGGCTGGCAGGACAGAAAATCGTCGATCTCGGCACAGGAACGGGAACACTGGCGCGAGGATTTGCAGGCCGAGGCTGCACGGTCATCGGGATTGACGCGGCGGCGAACATGTTGGAACAAGCCAAGCAGATGAGCGCAGCGGACGGTGTAACGGTTGAGTATCGCGTGGCAACGGCTGAGGCAACCGGTTTGCCGGATGTGTCCGCTGATGTGGTCAGCGCGGGACAGTGCTGGCACTGGTTCGATGGTAATGCCGCCGCACGAGAATGCTATCGGCTGCTGCGTCGCAACGGCAAGGTAATCATCGGGCACTTCGATTGGATACCACTCAAAGGGAATGTAGTCGAGGCAACCGAATCGCTGATCCAAGCCTATAATCCAGCGTGGAAGTTAGGCGGCGGCAGCGGCGTTTATCCGCTCTGGCCGCGACATCTGGCGGAAAACGGCTTTGTGAATCTCGAAATCTTCACTTATGACACCTTTCCGGTTTATTCGCACGAAGCATGGAGAGGACGAATTCGGGCCAGTGCCGGCATCGGGGCAAGTTTGCCGCCAGAAAAAGTAGCGGCCTTTGATACTGAATTAGCCGAAATTTTACGAACGCGTTTCCCTGATGATCCGATGCCAGTTCATCACCGCGTTTTTGCGTTGATCGGGCAAAAACCAGCATGAGCATTCAGGTCTACAATGAAATCAATGAGGCCAATGCCGCTACAGGTTTTGATGGACGAACGGATTTGCCTAATTTTTTCGTGTTCACGATAGAGGACACTTACCCAACTACGCGACAAGTGATGATGCCCTACACGTTCAACTTCTTTCAAGTGGCGTTATTGGAAAATTCCAGTGATGCCACATTGAACATGAATACCGAAATCGTGGCCGACTTGAACGACAGCCTGAGTTTTGCTTCCCCGGAGCATGTCTTAGCGTGGATTCGTGGAGAAGCGCAGCGCGGGTTTATCATTTATTTCAAGGCAGATTTTTTGGCACAGTATCCAATACCCGTGCAAGAGGCTTTTCCTTTTTTCCGGCTAACCGAATTGAATGTGGTGCGAGTAGGCAAAAGTGATAAGGCCCCTTTAAAAGATCATTTCAGCCGGCTGCACGATATGTTCCACAGCCCACATCCGTATCGGGTGCAAATCCTACAGGCATGGCTGTTGGCGCTGCTGTTTGATGGCAAACGCTTGTACGACGAGCAACAACAAAGAATCACGCAAGCACCGGCTAAAAGCATCCTTACCTTTCGTTTTCAACAGTTCATTAACCAACACTATTTGACCTACAAAACCGTTGAAGCTTATGCCAAACTGCTCAACGTCTCAGCAGATTATTTGAGACAAAGTGTGAAAGCGGCGACCGGCAAGACAGCTCACAGTTTAGTTCAGGAACGGGTTCTGTTAGAAGCTAAAAAGCTGCTGACCTATTCGGATTTAAACGTAGCGGAAATAGCGGATTATCTGGGGTATGCCGAACCAACCCACTTTGGGCGGCTATTCAGACGATCATACGGTGTAAGCCCGCTTGCGTGGCGACAACAAAACACCTAGCCCCGAAAAACAGCGCACAAAACTCTGAAAATGGTCATCTTGTCTCGGAGATCGGTTATCGAGCCAACACCCACGTATTTTATAGTGAGAATATCTGTTTTGTTTGATTGTAAGGAATACGAGCATGGCTAAGATGATTGCATTGATAACTGGCGCAGGCAAAGGTATCGGCCTCGAGGTTGCTCGACAGCTCGGCCAAAAAGGATTTACGGTTATCCTAGGTGTGCGCGATCTAGCGAAGGGCGAAAGCGCAGCCGTACAACTCAAAGGTGAAGGATTGGATGTGGTCGCCAAAGTGGCGGATGTTGCAGATGATCACAGTGTGAAACAGCTTGCAAGTGCAATTGAAACAGATTATGGTCAACTGGATATATTGGTAAATAACGCGGCGGCTTATGTCGATTGGATGGAAACAGCTTCGACCGCCAAACTGGAAAGTGTGCTTACGGTTCTTGAAACCAACTTATTCGGCGCGTGGCGGATGACGCAGGCCTTACTGCCTCTCCTTCACAAAAGTCAACATCCACGCGTGGTGAATGTATCGAGCGGCGCAGGTTCACATGGTGAGATGCAGTTCGGCTTAACGACCAATAAAGGTGCATCTGCAAGTTATGGCATATCCAAAGCGGCACTTAACGCATTGACGGTAAAATTCGCGGTCGAGTTGGAAGGCACAGGTATTTTGGTCAACGCCGTTTGCCCCGGCTTGACGGCGACTGCCCCCGGAATGGAAGCGATGGGTGCGCGTCCGATACCGGAAGGCGCAGCCAGTGTCGTATGGGCGACGCTGCTACCGGACGACGGCCCCACAGGCGGCTTCTTTCGAGATGGTAAAACACTGCCGTGGTGAAATGATGGCAAAAAAGACCGAACCAGTAGAACAGTTTTATGCTAAAGACCGTGCAGAGTGGCGCGCGTGGTTGGCAGAACACCATGCTACATCGTCGGGCGTGTGGTTAATCTATTACAAGAAAGAGAGCGGTAAGCCGCGTGTAGCGTATGAAGAGGCGGTGGAAGAAGCGCTGTGCTTCGGCTGGGTGGACAGCCGCCCCAACTCGATTGACAATGAGCGTTACATGCAGCTTTTCTCGCCGCGCAAGCCAAAGAGTCCGTGGTCAAAAATCAACAAAGAACGTGTTGATCGTCTCATCGCAAACGGCTTGATGACGTCAGCTGGTTTGAAGAAAATCGAGGCAGCAATGGCCGATGGTTCATGGACTCGGTATGACGAAGTCGATGATTTGGCGATGCCTGACGATTTGAAAGCGGCACTGGCAGCGGATGAAACAGCCAAAAAGTATTTTGAAGCCTTCAGCCCTTCATCGCAAAAAGTGATTTTGTGGTGGATTGCCAGTGCTAAACGTCCCGAAACGCGGAGCAAACGCATTGAAGAAACAGTTCGCTTAGCGGCGCAAAATATCAAGGCCAATCATTACCGGCAGTGAGCGATCAAACAAGATTCTCAGCGGCTTGAATCGAGTCATAAGCGCTTTGAGCCCATTCACGAATACTCTCTACATAGTGATCGGCTCCCCGCGCAATCACATCGGTTGCGCGCATCGTCCATATGACCGGATGCCCATAAGCGCCTTTGGAATCCGGTCGCGCAGTGATTTTCCAATCGCGATTTTTGGAGTTGACCTTTTCCTTCGTTCTGCGGCGGATTTCAGATGGGGCTATGCCATCACGAACAAAAGCGGTCAGCAAGCCAATGCCATTTGCCAAACCATCCTGCGAATACAAGCTGGGATGCTGAAGGTGGTAGCACAAAACCATCAGATGATGGACTTCCCAACGCGATGACTCTTCGTGTTCCCAGAACAACATCTGGTGGAAATCCGTTTCGCAGGTTTCCCCTTCCTGCCACATCACGCCACATTCAGGACAAACGTTGGTTGCCATGAAACTCCAATAGAAATACCTTTGAACCGCATAGACTTCATTTTAGAGGTTCACAAGGGTTCAATCAAGGTTTTATCGTCCGGTCATGTTTTGCAGTTCATAATAGTCCCCGCTACAATCTGCGCCTAAATATTTTCGCCCCAATTAGGAAGCCTCTCTATGTCGGGAACCCGCTTATTTTTTGCTGTTTGCCTATTGATTAGTGCTGTCGCCTTTTTGCTGGCGATTCCTTCTACTGCTCCAGAGAAAGCGATGCCGCCTGCGCCGGATGTTGGCATGGGCGTTTGGCAAGAATATAAATGTGAAGGATGCCACACCCTTTATGGACAAGGTGGCAATTACGCGCCAGATTTGACGCACATCTATGCCACGCGCGGCGGGGATTATCTGCGCGAATTTTTGCTTAATCCGGCGGCGTTCCATCCCGATCAACGCCAGATGCCGATGCTTGGACTAACCAAATCTGAGAGTGATAATCTGCTCGCGTTCCTGCAATGGGTCGGCGAACAACCCGCTGCCAACACTTGGCCGCCGCGTCCCATTAATGTCAGTGGTGGTGGCAGTTTGAATGTACTGCCCGCCAACGCATCGACCACTATTTCAAGTGCCGCAAACAGTGCTGATCCAGTGGTGCGCGGTCAATATCTGTTTAGTAATGCACCCGCGATTTGCTCGACCTGCCATTCGCTGTCAGCCGATGTGGTGATCGTTGGGCCGTCGCTAGCAGGAATTGCCAACCGCGCAGGCAGTCGTGTAGCAGGCACAAGCGCCGAGGAATATCTGCGGAATTCGATTGTGCATCCAAGCGATTTCATTGTGCCGGGTTTCCAAGATGTGATGCAGAAGAACTTTGGCGACGTACTGACCAGCGACCAGATTAACGATCTGATTGCGTTCTTGATGACGCAGAAGTAGAAAATAGTTGACAGGTATAAGTCAACAGATAAAGACAAATACGGATTAATCCCAGAGATAAAGAGAACACAGAGTTTTATGACGACCTCACAAAAAATCATTTTTCGCTTTTTTCAACAGACGGTGCTGCTGTTGATTCTGTATGTGATTGCCGCGCTGATGGCCGGAGTCAAATTCCTTGCAGCGGACGATCCATTGCTAACCGTGCTGCCTTATAACCAAGCGAATGCGCTGGCGAATGTGCTGCTCAACCTGACCGTTCTCACCGGACTCATCGGCGGCGGGTTGTATATGGCGGCGCAGCGCCGAATCAATGAATCGCTGCTGCGTTTGACCAGCCTCCTGTGGACGGTCTTACTCATCCTCTCGGTGCTGGCAGGGTTATTCGGTTTGCTCGGCGGACGCAATTTGTTGGAAATACCACTCATACTTAACGGTCTGTTGATCATCAGCCTAGTATCGGTACTGCTGGCAATTACTCCTAGCATCCGAACGTCTCTGGTGCAGTTTTGGGCGCTAGGATTGGTGCTGGCGATCATTGCTATTCTGATCGGTCTGCTGCCAGCGGGCGATTATGTCCAAGATCGCGGTTTACGGGCGTTGGTGGTCGGATTACAAATGAACATCGCTTACCCGTTGATGGCGCTGACACTCGGTTACTGGCTGATGCATCGCTTCAGTGATCTAACACCGGCATGGTTGGACAACGACATTTATATCGCAGCAGGATTGGTTTTGCTGACGGGTATTTGTTTGACTTTCGCACGCGTGCAAATGGCGGCCGATTGGGTCATCAGTGTGGGCAATTTAGCAGGTGTGCTTGCACCGTTATTCTATCTGTTAGTCATCGCACGTTGTTATCCTGCCCTGACGCAGCGCAATGGAACCCATACTCTTGCGGCACATTGGTTCACGCTCAGTCTGCTTCTATTCTTTTTGGCATTTGGATTGGTGGCGGCAGTGCAGCTTGCACCAGCTATTCGACCGTATACACTGGGTACACGCTTGACTGATTTGCAAAGTACGCTGACTTTGTTGGCGGCGGTGGTCATGAGTTTGGGCGTGGTCAACCAAGCCGCAGCCGAACTGCGCGGACAAAATTGGCGCGTCACCGGATTAACACCGTTTTGGTTAGTATCCGTCGGCATCCTCGGCGGTGGGCTGGCGCTGGCAGGTGCAGGCGTGGTACAGGTTTACCTCGAACGGTTGTTGAGTCTTGGTTATCTCGATACGCAAGCACTTTTAGTGCCGCTGTACATTGGTTGGGTAATGGGATTGATCGTCATTCTGCTGGGCATCATCTTGTATGCGCTGGGTTTCTGGTCACACCGACCACACCGAAGTTAGCGATATTTAAATGGGCGAATACCGCATTCGCCCTTACCTAAATCTCTCCATTATCAAAATTAAATATCGAATTTAGCAACACCTAAGACTTTCGTCTGACGAAAATCAGTACTTCCGCTCATTCGCATCAGAATGGGTTAGGCGTATATTGATCGTAGGTTACAAAAGGTCAAAATCGTCCTAAGCTAGTAGATGTAACAGAAATGTAACAGCGCAATTTTAATCGTAAGAGCTGTTCACATCGTTTGAGTTCGGGGGAACATCATGAAAATTCAATTATCTGTTTTAACTCGCCGTTGGATACTAGGTATTCTGGCGGTCTTGTTGGCACTGCCCGTGGCATTTAGTCCACTCGGGGCACAGGTCACCGCGGCACAAGGCTGTATCGTACGGACAGACTGGCCCATTTACGTCATTGTCCGTGGCGATACGTTGAATAAGATTGCTCAACGTTATGGCACCACCGCTGGCGTGTTAGCAAGCGCCAACTGCTTGGCCAACATCAACACCATTTATGCCGGTCAGCAGCTGCGTGTGCCACCTGCCCCCATCGTGCTGACACCCGTCCCACAGCAGCCACCGCCTGCATCAAGTTTTAACGTGCGCATCCAATTCCAGCGCTTTGACAATGGTTTCATGTTTTGGCGTGCCGATAACGGTGAAATCTCAGTGTACATCGGTCAATCCTATGGCACGACCGTAGCCTATCCATCGTATACTTACGGCTTGCTGCCGGATAATCCGGTCAATGAGGCAACCCCTTACGGACATTACCGTCCAGCATTCGGCATCGGCAAGGTGTGGGGTAACTTCTTCAGCGTTCGCAATGGACTGGGCTGGGCGACGACTCCAGAAGTCAGTTTCGTGACAAGCGTCACCCGTACTGGAAACGGATATTTCAACTTCGTTTTACCGGATGGTCGTATCGTCTATGTGAACCCCAATCGCACATGGACAACCAGTGGTTCACCCGTACCTTATCCAACGGCTGTTCCGCCTTCACCAACACCCGGCCCATCATCGACGACCACCAACGCCAGTTACCAACCGTATGACGGCGGCTTCATGATCTGGGAAGCCCGTACAGGAAATGTGGTAGTGTTCTACAACAATGGTTCGGCGTTGAATGCGACTTACACCGTTTACGCAGCATCAACCTACTCACGTCTGCCCGATAATCCGGTGCTCGACCCTGTTCCTGATGGGCGTGTACGTCCGGCGTTTGGCATCGGCAAGGTCTGGGGTAACTACTTTGAAGTGCGCAGCAATCTCGGTTGGGCGCTGACACCCGAACAAGGTTTCGTCGCCACCTTCATCAGCCACTCAACCAGTACGCAGTCCGAAACCTGCTTCGTACTCCCTGATGGCCGTGCAATCAACTATGTCCGCCTCAACAACGGCGTGCGCTACTGGTTGTTCACGCAGGTCTGCGAGTAAGGCATTTCAGCAGTCAAACGAAAAAGACTCCGTCTTTAAAGACGGAGTCTTTTTTGTTGTCAGTTACGAGGCAGATATAAATATTAGTTCAGCGGAACAAAGATGTACTCAACTGATCCCCACAGAATTTCATCCGCTGCAAATCCCAGTGCATGACTTTCCTTACCATCAAAGACAAAAATGTCGCGAGGTTCCCCGATTTTTTTACGCGCTCCCAGATAAGCGATCGATTGACCATCGGGAGCGATAGCACTATCAGAAATAAACAACTCATTATCGAGTGTTATCAATTGCTTCCCGTTACTGTCAGCAATCACCCACGGAATATCACCCACCAACACGCTATTGAGGACAATACGTAGTGATGATTCGGGAACTTTCCGACTAACTGTATTCACCTTAAAATCAGCCGAGACGGCTTGGCTTTCGCCATTGAGTAAATCGAGTACATTTGGTTGAAGACTGTTAGCAGGAAAGCTAAAGTATCCAAATTTGTAGCGGTCACTGATATGGATAGGGTTGTAATCAAACATCCACGCATTCACATCTTGGGAACCCTTCAACTTAAAAACGAAGGTATAGGTGACCTTATTGTTCTCTCCAAATAAGGTAAAACGCATATTCCCGTTATGGTCAAGCGCTGTGACTGAAGCAACCCCGCCCTTTACTGGATAAAGACCAATGAGGAGGTTATCGGCTGTGAGCGGTGATGGCAGCAAATCAGCCACCCGTTGATCCTCAGCAGTCTCAAGATTGTAAGCGTGTAAAGTACGGCTCAGAGGATGATCGTTCAGTGAGCGCAATTCAGCCACGAAGTATAGGCGCGAACCATCTTGTGACCACTTAAGTTTACTGTAGTTGCGAACAACGCCGGAGGAGACTTCGTCCGCAAATCTAGCACTTTGATTGGTCACATTAATGCGTTCGCCGGTTGCAATATTAACGATATAAACATCATTCGGATTGCGCTGCGCCAGAGGTTTCACTTGTTCCGAATAGGTTGAATCAAGAATGTCGCTAAGACCAGCGGTATAGGCAAGGTACGTGTTATCCGGTGACACATCCTCCAAGCTGATTCCAACACCTGAGTAATTTTTCTTGAGAACTTGGCTTAATTCCGTAGATACTTCGTCCAGCATATTCGATTCACCTGTATCGGCTGAAACTGCATAAATACTCCTGCCCACACGGGCGATAATCGGTGTACCAATATTGACTGGTCGATTGGCTTGTGCCGCGTTCACAAACCCCAAGCTCACAAACATAACAGTCAGCAGATATAAGCAGTTACGAATAATCATGGTAATCCTTTAGGCATATTAGTCTGGTAATGTGCTCAACAGTATATGAATCAAACGGAAGGGCTTACATCAGTCAAAAGATGTAGAGGAAACAGCGAAAAGATGGATAGGTCGCAGGCAATACTAGATTCAAGAAAGCGAATCTCACTTCTCGGTGGATTTCAGTCATGAGTACATCGCATTCATTTTAGAATTGCTTTTGGGCTGACGGTCAATTTACGCTAAAATACGTTGTCTATTCAAAATTACTCCTTTATGGACAGCATATGACCACACAGCCTGCCCAAATGCCCTCGATTCCGGTTGAGACTGCACAACCTTTTAAAGTCACGCGCAAACGTCGTTGGTGGCGTTGGGTAGTCGGCATCCCGCTGCTCTTGTTGGGTGCGCTGCTGATCGCGCTGGCTTATCTCCCCGTGCCAGAAGATAAACCGTTGCCCCTTGCCCAACAAGGTGGCGGTGCGCGGCAAGAAGGCGGTGCAATCAATGGTTTGCAAGCTGCTTGGCCGGAAGTGGCTGCCCCTGATCCGCAGCAGGCCGCATTAGGAAAACTGCTCTTTTATGATCCGATCCTTTCAGCCAATGATGATTTGTCATGTGCAAGCTGCCATCATCCTGATATGGGCTTTAGCGATGGTAAGCCAGTTTCGGTCGGCGCCCATGGCGAGGACTTAAGGCGTAACGCCCCTTCGTTGTGGGACGTGGCTTACGCCACCAGTTTGTTCTGGGATGGACGCGCCAAAACACTGGAAGAACAAATGCTGACTCCACTGACCAGCGAAACCGAGATGGCAGCCAAACCCGACGAATTGCTGTCTCAGCTTGCCAGTATTCCCGCTTATCAACAGGCGTTTAGTGCGGCTTTTGCAGATGGGCTGACGCTCAAAAATGTAGGCACAGCCATTGCCTCATTCGAGCGCACATTGATCAGCCACAATTCACCATTTGATCGTTATGCGGCGGGTGATTTCAATGCGCTGACTCCGGCGCAGCGGCGCGGTTTTAATGTATTCCGCAGCGCCCAAACCCGCTGCTTCGAATGTCACACGTGGCCTACATTCAGCAATTACACCTTCAATGTGTTGGGTGTGCCGGATACCAATCCACTCAAGCCCGATTTAGGACAGGTCGAAATCGTCAACGGGCCGGATTCGACGCGTGCCTTCCGCACACCCGGACTGCGGAATGTCGCCTTAACCGCGCCATATATGCATAACGGAGTCTTCGCCACGCTCGATGAAGTCGTTGATTTTTACGCTAAAGGTGGTGGGCCAGCCTTTGGAGTCAAGGTCGCGCCGGATGAATTCTTGCAGGGCTTCACCATCAGCGACCAACAAAAAAGTGATTTGATCGCCTTCCTCTATGCCTTGACCGACGAACCAAGTGATCTGATTTCGATACCAACGGCTGTACCTTCGGGGCTGCCGGTTGTCCAGCATATCGACAACCCTGCCCGTGAGTTGGTGGAACATTCAGATGTCCCGCCAAATGCTGCGGTAGTCGCCCGTGAACCGCAGATTATCACCGTTCACGTTGGTGAAACCATCCAATCGGGTGTTGATCAAGCTCAACCCGGTGATACGGTGATGGTCGAACCGGGGGTCTATCACGAAACCGTGTACGTCGATGTGCCGAAGATCACCATTAAAGGCATCATCAACGGCGATGACCGTCCGTGGTTGGACGGCGAGAAGAAACTCAGCGATGGCTTTAACACCACCGGTGATGACTTTACGTTGGAGAATTTTGGCGTACGCAATTACATCGGTAATGGTGTGTTGACGACCCGAACCGAACGCGTAGTGTACCGTAACAATATTATTCAAGATACCGGCCTATATGGTTTGTATCCGGTGGAAAGTACCGATGTGCTGGTTGAGGGTAATGTCGTTAGTGGGATTGCTGACGCAGCGATTTATGTCGGGCAAAGTCGTGGGCCGATTATCGTACGAAACAATGAGGTTTTCAACAACGTCACCGGCATTGAAATTGAAAACAGCACCAACGCCGAGGTTTACGAAAACTATGCCCACGATAACAGCGGCGGCATCCTCGTCTTCCTACTGCCCAATAATCCCTCGAAGGTCGGTTATAACACGCGGGTTTATAACAACCGCATCGAGAACAATAACCACGTCAACTTCGGCAAACCGAATTCAACCGTCGCCAAAGTGCCGCAGGGTACAGGCATCATGATTATGACCGCCGACAATACCGAGGTATTCAACAATACCATCAAGGGTAACCAGAGCTTCGGCGTCGCATTGACCAGTTTGTATACCCTTTATACCCGTGACACGGTGTTTGATCTGGGCGCAATCCCCGAAAACAACTGGATACACGACAACACCTTCGAGCATAACGGCTATGACGCACAAGGTATGGTCAAGGAACTTGGCTTGGATGGCGCGGATTTGATGTGGACAGGCGAAGGTTGGAACAATGCGTGGGACGAACCAAATGCCACCAAATTCCCGCCGCTGCTGCCGGGGCGCAATTGGGCTGATCCTGCCAAGCGCCTGATCTGGCACGTCTACGATATTGTGATCGGAGCGCTGCTGTAGTCGTTAGCATATAGTCCATAGATTAAGGGTGAAGTGATGAGCTTCACCCTAAATTTAATTAACCCCTCATCCTTGCCACATTAATGATGCTTCCTTTTTGAGCCAACCTCCATACAATAACCGGACGTTGAAACGCGTTCATCCAATGAACAGAAAAAGAGAAAGATTCACATGAAAAATCGTTTTGTTCCTATTTTGGTGTTGGCAGGTGTCATGATTGCAGCCGCCGCTTGCAGTCCTGCCGCCAGTACACCCGCTGCCCAATCGTCCACCGATAGTACGCCGACAGCCGAATCGCTTGGCGCTCCTGCGGCAGCATCCGCTGGCACAGGCGGAATCGCCCAGCAGTCGGTTGCCACTTGTAAAGATGTGACTGACCCCAATATCACCATGCCCGCCAACAGCAGTCAGCAGCAGTTCACTGCGCCGGAACAGGTGATTGATAATGGTCATACCTACTGCGCCATTTTCATCGTTGAACATGGACGCTTTATCGTTCAGCTCTATCCACAAAATGCACCCAAGAACGTCAACAACTTTGTGTTTTTGGCTTCCAAGGGTTTCTATGATGGCATTGGCTTCCATCGGGTGATCTCCGGCTTCATGGCACAAACCGGTGATCCGACCGGAACCGGTGCAGGTGGCCCCGGCTACGACAATATTCCGTTGGAAGCCAGCGGCTCGATGAAGTACGACAAGCCCGGTGTGATCGGCGTCGCCCGTACCAACGATCCCAACTCGGCGGGCAGCCAATTCTTCATCACCTTCCAGCCGACTTCATTCCTCGACAACCAGTACACCATCATCGGTGAGGTGATTGCAGGCATGGATGTCGTCAACCAGATCAAGATTCGCAACGTCGATCAAGACCCCAATGCCGGTTCAATTACCCCGGAAAAATTGATCAGCGTCCGCGTAGTAGACATCGGCGCGAAATAGTTTTTAGCTAGTTCGTCCAACGTCTAAAGAATGAAACAGGGTGAAGCTGTTATGGCTCACCCTTTTTATTTACAAAATTGCTGCTGAAAAACAGGGTCAAACTGTCTGCGGCCAGTCCATTTTGTCTAAGATCGTCTTAATTACCCATACAATATGCTGAAAAATTTATACAAAACTCACAAAATTGTATATTCATTGGCCACTCATACCCCCACATCAATAAACTTGACAAAATATTGATTGTAAATTTGAGGGTAAATGATGAAGTTTGAGCATTCCTCTTTTGTATACTTTTGTCACGGTTTTTAGATTTTCTACATGGAGGAAAAAATGCGACAGAATACGCGCCGCCTGTGGCGACGGCTGATTGCGATGGCAATTGGCACACTGATACTAATGATGTTCAGTACCCATTTTACAATTGCACAAGATGCAACCCCGGTTCCTACAGAAGTACCGCAAACCACAACAACTGAAGCCTCAACAACCACCGAAGCCGCCGCTGAACCCACCACTGAAGCCCCAGCAGCAGAAAGTGCACAGGTATCGATCGATGCAGCCTTTGTATTTATAACGGCCTGTCTCGTTTTCTTTATGCAGGCGGGCTTTGCTTTCCTCGAAGCGGGTATGCTGCGGCAAACCGGCGTCGTCAACTCAATGATCGAAAACTTTATGGATGCTGCTTTTGGCGGCATAGCCTTCTTCATCACCGGATTTGCGCTGGCCTTCGGCGCGGATAATGGGAGCGGCCTCTTTGGGACAACCAACTTCTTCTTGAGCGAAGCGCTCCATTTCACAAATGGCACAGTCGTCTATGGCGGAGAAGGTATTTCCATCTTTATCCTGTTCTTTTTTCAGTTTGCCTTTGCGGCAACCGCTGGAACTATCGCGACGGGCGCGATGGCGGAGCGCACCAATTTTGTTGGCAAAATCATTTACTCGATTTTCATCGCGGCTTTCAGTTACCCAATTGTCATCCACTGGGTATGGGGTGGTGGTTGGTTAGCCCAGCGCGGTTTCCTCGATTTCGCGGGCAGCACTGCCGTACATCTGGCGGGCGGTATGCTTGCCCTTGTTGGCGCAATCATCTTAGGGCCGCGTATCGGACGTGTGTGGGGAAGCCCACCCAAACCGCATAATTTGCCCTTCGCGGCCCTCGGAACCATGATTCTGTGGCTGGGATGGTACGGGTTCAACCCCGGTTCTGCCCTCAGCATCAGCAACAATGGATTTGTCGGCTTGGTCACCGTGAATACCACCCTCGCTGCCTGTGTCGGCGCGTTTGTTGCCGTTTTATTTGTCTACTCGCGCACTGGCAAGTGGGATCTTCCGGCGGCGTTGAACGGCTGCCTTGCCGGTCTGGTTGCCATTACCGCGGGTTGTGCTTTTGTGGCACCTTGGGCATCCCTTGTCATTGGCGGTATCGCCGGCATTTTGGTGATTCTGTCAGCGGATCTGTTCGAGAAGATCAAAATTGATGATCCCGCCGGAGCGTTTCATGTACACGGAACCTGCGGTATCTTCGGAACATTGGCGATTGGTTTCCTCGGTCAGCCTGAATTGGGCGCAAACGGATTACTTCTCGGTGGCGGCATTGACCAGCTCATTAACCAGATCATTGGTGTGGTCGCGGTCATTGTCTGGATGGGCGGGACATCCTTGGTCCTGTTCTTTATTCTCCGCGCGCTGAATATCTTACGCATCTCCAATCACGGTGAGACGATGGGTATCGACGCTTACGAGCACGGCGCATCTGCCTACCCGGACATTGTGCCGGTTCCCAGCGGCAGCGGCGACTAAGCCATCCCTTTCGTTACCACCACTGCCTTTTTGAGCGGCCTCCTATCCTGCAAATAGATAGGAGGCTCTCTCGACAAATATCCGCTTCTCACAGTCAGCAAAATGGATTGCTAGGCTGTGTAGTCGGCGGACTTTTTGATTCTCAAATGTGTAAATATGGGCTGTTCCCCTTTACTTTGGGTATAAGAAACACCGCTTTGGGCTTAGAATAAAATAATATCGAATAACCATTTGTCGGTGTTATCTTGGAAAAGTCATCAAAGCCCAAAGAAAAAGATGCTGTTCCTTATTTACTTTGGGCAACTGAATATGCATTTGTTTCGCCATATAGTGTGGATGAATGTATTACCCAATTGAACGTCCTCAAAGCAAAGTACCAAAAAAACTACATACCATTCTGGTCAGGTATGAGTTTTGATTTTCAAGGGATAGTAGATAATGGCGGGATCGTTCAATTCGAGATAGAAGTGAGTGCATCCAAGCAAATCATCGAGATCAAATCAATGGGGCAATTAATTTATAAAGACTATCACAGGACACTCGTGAGAATACAAACAGGGATTACCCGAAAATCAGCTCTGTGGGATCTAATAATAAATGTCATTTTATGTATGATATTTGCCTTAGCTTATAGGTCAATTGGTGCTCTTTTCGTTGCAATTTCTGTAAGCGCCATTACCCATTTGATCACACACACCATATTTACTATAGCTCGTTCTGATATACGCGCTTCTGTTTACGAGGCACTTTCAGCACCGAAAGCACCTCGCCCTCAAACACTTCCACCGTAGAAAAGGATTCCCATTTTGGAGACTTTAGCCAAACCCAAAGCAAAGACTTCCCCATCTCAACTTGTTTGGACAACAGATTATGAACTGGTTTCGCCCTACTCGATTGAGGAATGTATCAGTCAGTTAAACACACTGAGGGAAAAATACCGTTTTAAGCGACCTCCGTTTTTTAACTTATCTGGATTTAACTTCGATCAGATGATTGATAACGGCGGAATTGTCTATTTTGGAATCCTTGCCGAGACTGGGAGATTGGGAATTAATGGAAAAGCTATAGGGCAACTGATTTACCAAAGTGAAAACAACACTTTGATTAAAGTTCATATCGGCCTCACCAAATGGTCTGTCACACCCTATTTGATTACTATGGGGGTACTCAATATTATATTTGTATTAGGTTATGATCCCAGAATAGCAGTTCCAGGACTTTTACTCTTCAATGCAATTTTTCTAGCCATACAAATCTCGAATTGCACCGCATTAAAACCTGAATTACACCAAACAATATGCGAGGCACTTGCTATACCTAAAGCACCTCGCCCACAAACCCTGCCGCCTTAAATAACCTACGCCTTAACCTTGGCTTTGGCTGCTTTCTCCATTTTGCGATCAACCATTTTTTGAATATAGGGAATGGCATCCGGGGTTTTACAGTTGGTCAGACCATGATCGACCTTCACCTTGCCGATGCGTTCGGCCGCTGCCACGGCCTGCGCCTGTAACGCCGGATTACGTGCGCCGATGGCGATCAGAGCGTTGTTCATGGCATGGCGGGTGCGGTTCGGCGCATCTTTGATGTCGCGCTCAATGACCTTTAGCCAATGTTCGAAGTACGAATCGGGCAGCGTTTCATCATGCGATGCGATCTCACCCATGATATTCCAACCAGTATGGCTAATCCACTCTTTATCCGATTGCAGCCACGCTTCGGCCTTCTCTTTCGCCAGCGGTGTCTTGGCAACATAACCGCCTAAGGCATCGCTCATGACGTAATTGTTCAAAGACTGCACCCATTCTTCCAATTCTGATGAATCAGCCTTCGCCGGATCAGCCGCCATCAATGCCAAAATTTTGGCATCATGTACGTTGCTGTTCCACAAATCAAGCGCGATCATATGGTTAGTCTTGAGCTTCTTTTGAAATTTACCCAAATCCGCATAACTCACGCCGTAGACATCGCCTGTTACCCCATGCCGACCAAGTGTCTTGCGGGTTTGTTCTGTGCCTAAATTATCTAGCTCCGACAGAATGACCTTAGCATTTGATACGTCCATGAGCTGCCCTCCAAACTTCATCTTTCATCGCATTGTATATGGATTTTTGTTCTAGTGCAACCGATACCATCAGGCATGAAACACCTTTAAAATGACCTCAAACCACTTTCAAACGCGGTATCAACTACCGGCGTTCATTTCCTCCCTCAAAACCGTTGGTAAACTGGTCAAGAAAGAGTTACATTTTGGTAACCCATTCCCACTCTTTTTCTGCTATCCTGTACTTATGGCTCTGTATTTCTCTGCTTTCTCTGTGTCTGCTCCCTTGCCCTGTTGCTACGGGGAAAGGGTTGGGGTTAGGGGTATTGCTTTTGCATTTTCGGCGGATTACTCCCGCGTAATCGCTGCAACGACACCGCCAATTGCGACTCGGCGGACACAGGGGAACATGCCGCTGCACTTGCGCCATTTCAGTGGCATTAGCCGGGCCAACCGCCGTGCAAAAATGTCAATTCAGCGGACTTACGGCAGCTTTCCACCTGTCATTTCGGCGGGAAATATGCGAAATTTGCGAATGATGCGAATGATTTGTTATCCAAACGTAAATGGTTGACGAAGCACCGTCTTGAGCTTTTCTGGTGCGGATTTTCGCGGATCGCCCACATAGATTTCATGGTGCTTACCCGTTGGCACGCCGCCACGTTTCGCGATATAAGCATGAACCCGCTCGATGTTCGGCATCTCAGCACTGTACGGGCCGATATGCATGATTTGCGCGGCTCGCCCTTCATCGAGCATCTCGAAACGGCAGTTGGGTAAAAGTTCAGGATTTTTCTTACGCCGCACAACCTCTACAGCCGAGTCATAAAACTCACGCGTAATTTGCTCCGGCTGCATAATCATCAATGTCCATTTCCAGTCGCTCCGGTCGCTGACTGTGGGATCAACCGGCTTCAAACCCTCAACCCACCATAATCCCTCGGTCGGCATCACTCCGTAATCGATGCCTAACTGCTCTTTACTGGCGAACTTGAGCGTATATGACAGCGCATATAAGACTTCTACCCGTGGTTGAAACTCAGCCTGATTATTCGGATCCCCAATGCCATCAACCATGATGTAATTCATCGGTGGCACTACCACTTCCGACACCGTTTTAGACGGCGGGTTATATAAATCCTTGTATGTTTTCTTGAGATCAAGCTTGATCATTTGACAGCGCCTTTTCTACTGGCCATTGAATTTCCACAATCGGATCACTATCCACACCTTGTGGTTTCAAATAGACCTCGCGCGACGCGCCTGCAATCCGGTAGCCGTTGGCCTCAATCCACTTACCGAGGGCTTGGTAGGTTTCAGTTAGGCTATCATAACTGCCAACATGCACCACACAGGCTGCCGAAGAAATGGATGGCATATCACCAACCACAAATACCCGACCATCAGTTAAAGCGATATCCCCTGTCACGGACGCAGCAACCGGAATCGCGACCTCCACATCCATCTCCGTCAGCTTGAATTCCTCGTCATGATAGGTGGCTTGGGGAGCGGCTGCGGGTTGAATTCCCTGCTGTGCCAGCGCTCCAAATCCTTCGTTGAGCAGCTTTCCTACGTAAGTGGGTGACGGGATAATCTCGCGAATCGAAATGACATGGATCGAATCGATGGTTTTGAGGATCACTTCTTGCTTGGGCATTTTGCCTTCCTTTTCTATTCCGCGGAGGCGTGCGGCCACCCTCGCTAAACGGGCAAGTTCATCATCGACTTGCTGTTGAATCTTGGCCTGCTGCAAGCGGAACATACCTCGCATCTCGTCCGCCGAAACAGTCTCGTTCAGCAGTCGTGCAATTTCTTCCAGCGATAAGCCCATATCTTTGAGCGCCAGTATCCGGTTCAGTCGGGGTAGTTGATCCAGTTCGTAATAGCGGAAGCCGGTGAAACGGTCGATATAAGCCGGCACAAGCAGCCCCAAATCCGCGTAGTAGCGCAGCGCCGACACCGGAACCTGACAAATCTTAGAAAAATCACCGATTTTGAACATAAACCGCCTTGGACCAACATTAGTTATACGTATAGCTAGTGTGCCATCTCAAGCGGCTTGAGAGTCAAGTATGAAATTGGTTTGTCGGTGGTGGCCTTCAAAACAGAATCGCATTAGAGTAAGAGGGTATTGATGTGTAGAGGGAGCAAACCATGCGACATTCCAATAAAATCGTTCTAAAAATATGTTTCTTATTGCTATTTTTGTTTAGTTTAAGCGCCGTCACATCTGCCCAAGGTACGACTGACAACACGCCAACACTTACTTACAGTGTGGCTTCAACCGGTGAAATCAGCGATAGTGCTTTCTCGCAAACATGGACATTAACAACGGCCTCCGCCGACCGCATTAGTGTGCATGTCGAACGCACAGAAGGTAATTTACTCCCCACTGTTTCGATCTTGGATGCGACAGACAAGGCAATTTCGCAAAGCAATATTGATCAAACCGGGGCAGCTGCCGACATTGAAAACTTCAAGCTGCCTAGCGCCGGTACGTATAAAGTATTCGTGCAGCGGGTGAACGCTGACAAAGGGAGCAGTACGGGAAAATACAGCATTCTGATTTCCCCACTGGCAACCGCTGAAGATAACCCGAATAACACAGTTGTATTGGGAGATGTGGAATATAACAAGGCAATAAACGGGGAAATCACCTCGACACAGTGGTATCAACGGTACAGTTTCAACGCTAATGGTCAGGACGTGGTTCGTATCAGCGCCAAACGCACAAGTGGAACGCTCTACCCCGAAATCGAGGTCTTAGATGCCAACGGTGCATCGCTCAACAAAGGCTATACCGATGATACAGGCGGCAGCGCGACCCTTGAAAAAGTAAGACTCCCGAACGCCGGACAATATACAATTGTCGTGACCCGTGCCAACCGTTTCAACGGGGCAACGACAGGCACTTACCAACTGGATGTGACATTGGTTGGTGCAGGCGAGGATAACCCGATGTTAGCCGCTGCACCGGGAACCGTGACCTACGACACCGAACTCAAAGGCTCGATTAATGCCCTCTGGTATCAAGATTGGACGCTCAAGACCGACTCAGCCGATCTCATTACCATCAGTGTCACACGAAGCAGCGGCGACCTCATTCCACAAATCTTGCTGCTGGGTGGCAGCGGTCAAGAAGTGAGCCGTGCAAATCCCAGCCCAACCGGTGATAGTGCCACGCTCCGGCGTTACCAACTCCGTACAGCAGGCACGTTCACTATTCGTATCTGGCGGATACAAGGCAAAAATGGAGTAACCAGCGGCGACTACAGCCTAAAAGTCGAGTTAGTTGGCTCCGGCGAAGGCAGTTCAAATCTGGCCGACAAAGGCAGTACGATTGAGAGTGGGCAGCCCCAAACTGGAACACTGACAGGCGTGCGTTGGTTAGAAACCTATACTTACAAAGGAACTCAGGGAGACAAAATTGATATTGTCGTTAACCGGACAGAAGGTACGCTCATTCCACGCATTGAGATTCAGGATAGCAATGGCCAACGCCTCCGTTCGAGCGCCCTCGGCGACAACCGCGACTCGGCCTCTATCGTAAGCTATACCTTACCGGGGAACGCCGATTACAAGATTGTCGTCACGCGCGATGGTGGACAAACCGGTTATACAACAGGTGGCTACAGCGTCAGCGTCTCGCCAGCCGCCAAATAGAATGATATTCATTTGTTCATGCACGTTCTGGCAAATTGGATTTAAAGTCATACAGACTCTATTTAATAAGGTGGAGACTCTCATGCATAGCACGAATCGACGTTTTCTCACTCTTGCCCTTGTTATGTTATTTGTTTTAAGTCTTTCATCAGCGGCTTTCGCCCAAGATGCGACCGCCGAGGCAACTCCGGAGACCGCTACAGCGCCAGTTGACCTAAATCTGACCTACAGTGTTACAGCCAACGGCGAAATTTCCAACAGCACCGTTTCGCAAACATGGACTCTGACGACCGCTTCGGCTGACCGGCTTAACGTTCGGGTGGAACGTACCGGCGGCAACCTGCTGCCCGATGTTGCTATTCTGGACGCCTCGGATCAACAGCTTGCTACCAGCTATGGCAGCGATCAAACCGGCGCAGCCGCCCAGATTGACAATTACACACTCCCCAACGCGGGCACCTACAAAGTTTTGGTGCAGCGTGTCGGGGGTGCTACAGGAGTGACGCAAGGTACATATACGATTACAGTCACCCCGCGCGCAACCGCAGATAATAACCCCAACAACACCGTATCACTCGGCGACATCACCGCTGGCACACCGGTCAATGGTGAACTGACAGGTACACAGTGGTATCAACGTTATACATTTACAGCGGCGGGCGAAGATGTTATCCGTGTGATGGGCAAGCGTACCAGCGGAACACTCTTCCCTGAAGTTGAAATTCTGGATTCTAACGGCACATCGTTGAGTGTCGGTTACACCGACTATACCAATGGCGACATAGCGCAAATTAATGCGTTCTCGCTGCCACAGGCGGGAACCTACACCATCGCTATGACACGCGCCCAACGCTTCAACGGCGAGACAGCGGGTACGTATGAACTTAATGTGACACTGCTCGGCGCAGGTGAAAGCAATCCGCTGCTGTCAGCGCCCAAAGGTGATGTCACGTATGATACGGCGCTCACAGGGGACATCGGTGCACAGTGGTATCAAGATTGGAAGTTGACCACGACGGCGGGAGATGTTTTGACGATTACAGCCGTACGCACCAGCGGCAACCTGCAACCGGAAGTCATTTTGCTCGGTGGCAGTGGTCAAGAAGTGACACATGGCTATACCGCTAATACCGGTGACACCGCAACCATCCAGCGCTATTCCCTCTCCGGCCCCGGTAACTATGTCGTCCGTGTCAGCCGCGCACAGGGCAAGACGGGTTATTCTAACGGCTCATATAGTTTAATGGTCACACTGGTTGGGTCCGGTAAAGACAGTCCCACCCTCAAAGAAAGCAGTGGCGCGATAGAGAACACCCAGACTCAAACCGGAAACATCACCGGTGCAAAGTGGTCGAATACGTGGACGTATCAAGGCACAAAAGGTCAGGTCATTAACATTACAGTTGCCCGTACAAGTGATACATTGATCCCGCACGTGGATATTCAGGACAGCAACGGGCAAGTTTTGACTTCCGGATATCCCAATGACAGCCGTGACGGGGCGGAAATCAAGAACTATACTTTACCGGGAACAGGGGAATTCAAGATTGTTGTCTATCGTGATGGCAACGAAACGGGCTACACCACAGGCGGATATTCACTAAAGGTTGAACCACCCGCACAGTGACCACCAGCGACTTGGTAAAATAAGCACAAGGGCGTATCATCAGGTACGCCCTTTTTCATTTATTTGAGGCCGTACATCATGACCACCATCATCTTTGGCGGGACAGCCGCCTATCACCTCAAACTCCATGACCACGCTCAAGTCGGTGAACGCCGGATTATTGATACCCCTTATGGCGCATCATCGCCATTTATCTATTTGACATCTGATACTCGAAGCGCATGGTTTAGTTCGCGGCATGGTGAAGATGGCTTGCAACGAACGGCGGCCTTCGTCAACCATCGGGCAAACTTGTGGGCAGCACGAGAATTGGGTGCGACAGGCATCCTGTCATGGAATGGTGTGGGAGCGATTGCGGCGGGATTAGCTGTCGGGCAAATGGTTGTGCCGGATGATTTACTCGACATGACACGGGCGCGAGTCGCCAGTTTTGATTTGCCCGATCAGGTAACACCTTCGGGATTACCCTTTGCTTCTGAACTTCGGCAGCGATTAGTCGAAGTCAGCCAATCACAGGGATTTGTTTGCGCCTCACACGGGACTTACGTTTGTACCGAAGGGCCGCGCCTCGAAACCGCCGCTGAAATCGCCATGTACGGTTGGGGTGGCGCAGCCATCGTGGGTATGACTCTCTCGCCCGAAGTATGGCTGGCAGCCGAACTCGGTATTCCTTATGCTTCGCTGTGCATCATTACTAACATGGCGACTGGACGTTGGACATTTGACTCACGCCGCGATTTTGGCCCCGGTGTCGGTGTCAAAGGCTTACAGGTCACATTGGCAGCGGCATAAATAACACAACAGGATATATGAATGACCGATTACAAGGAAATTTGGCATACATTAATTGAGGATACCAGTAAGTCATGGGTCGTTTTTGAAAACGGCACCTGCGTCATCTTAATGCAGCCCAGCGCTGACCTCTCACAACAAGCTAAAACCTTACTTTCGGAGTACATCAGCACGACAGCATCCAGCGAATTTTCTGTATTAGAGTTGGATGTTGTGTCCGGTTGGGTAATCGGTTGGCAGCATCCCGACATTCTCAATTTTGTCGCACCATATGAACTATTCGAGGGTTTGCCCAAAGATATGCAGGCTGGACTTGTTGGACGCCAGCACCGCAATGACGATGCAGAACAGCTAAAAATCGTGTATATCCATGCCCCTCAAACCACCAACAGTCCCCATGACATATAAAAAGGACGAGGCATACGAACCCCGTCCTTATACAAATGCCTAAGCTGGCACAGCAGTCTTTTCCACTTTGCGCAGTTTGACTTTAACCTCAATGCCGTTAGCAGGTCGCACCGTTACCAACTGCTTAGGCACAATATTCTGCCCTGCTACAAGTGATAAATCTGCCTGCTGCACCATCGTCGCTAAAACCAGACGCGCTTCCATCAACGCAAAACTGTTGCCGATGCACACGCGCGGCCCTGCTCCGAACGGCAGGTAACCGTAACGCGGGATGTTCTTCTCATTTTCCGGCGAGAAACGTTCTGGATCGAAAACTTCTGGATTCGGGAACACTTTCGGATTATGGTGCATTCCATACATGCTCAGGGTTAACAAGGCCCCTTTAGGTATCGTGTAGCCACCCAAATGGAGATCATGAATGGGTTCACGCCCCGCTGAAGCAGCGGGCGGATACAAACGCAGTGACTCTTTGATAACCATCTCGGCATATTTCAGCTTACCAAGATCAGCCATCGTTGCCGGACGGTCGCCCAAAGCCGCATCTACTTCAGCCTTCAAACGCGCCATAACGTCAGGATGTTCCATTAGTAGATACCATGTCCACGTCAGATTCATAGCGGTTGTTTCATGGCCTGCGAGGAAAATAGTCATTAGTTCATCACGAAGCTGCTTGTCGTCCATAGTGCTGCCGTCATCATCCCGCGCTTGCAAAAGCATTGAAAGCAGATCGCCTTTATCCTCACCGGACTGCCGCCGTTCATCAATAAAGCGCTGAATAATCACATCCAACTCAGCGATGTCTCGGTGCATTTGACGTGTCTTGGCCGTAGGCACCCAATCCGGAATCTGGAAAGCTGCATTCAAGCGATCATTCGATGCCTCCAAAATGCGCGTCAGCAAATCACCAACGTGGTCGGCATCGCCCGAAACATCCGCATCAAACAACGTCTTAGCCACGATGTTCAACGTCAGCTTCATCATTTCGCGGTCAAGCCGCCGTGTCTCGCCTGTACGCCAGCCCGCCAGCATACGCCGCGCATAATCCACCATCACATTAGCATAGGCTTCAATCCGCTTAGAATGAAAAGCAGGCTGCGCTAACTTGCGCTGCTTTTTCCAGAAGTCACCCTCGTTTGTCAGCAAACCATTGCCCAAAAACGGCCCAAGCGCATACTTGATGAGCTTAATCTTGTAGAACTCTTCGGGACGCTCCACAAGAATTTCGTGCATCAAGTCGGGATCGGTAATCATATAAAATGTCACCCAACCAAACTTGGTGTAATTGAAATCCCCGAATTGTGCCTGAGAATCTTTAGCAAATTGAAGCAGGTCGAACTCGACGCCAGACAAGACTGTACGCAGGGTTTCAATAACGCCTGTACGTACGCCCGGTGGATACATGATGGTCATAATATTACCTTGTCGCATTTCTTTCTTTTGTATACCAATTAGCTACATGTTAAAATATTCACAATCGCGCGTCAACTTATCAGAAATGATGCTATGTCAGATATAGACACTCATCTAAATAACCGCGCCGAACGCCGACGGATGCAGTCACATCAACAGTTGCTCCGCGCAACGGCCCAATTGATGACCGAAAAAAGCTATTCAGCTTTAACCATCAAAGCCATCACCGAGCGGGCTGATCTAGGTTACGGTACGTTTTATCTACACTTCAAAGATTTAGATGACGCTGTTTGGGAAGTCATTTACCAGATGGCTGAAGAAGCGCGGCTGCAAACTGAAGCTCAGATCAGCGGACTGCCCTTCCCTATACGTGAATATCAGTCATGGGTGTTCTTGTTCGACTTCGCAGCACAAACACGCCAAGAAATTAGCCAAGTCTTTGGACAAAATGGCAGTGCCACTTTGCTCCAACGCTATCAAAACTATCTCGCTGCGTTACACGAAGAAAATTTGACCGCCGGGCATTACTCATCAGGATTAGAGTTACCACCGGCATTTTTAGCGCAGTTCATCACCGGAGCGCTCGTCCGCTTACTGATCTGGTGGTCGGAAACACCAAACACCTATACCCCCAAACAAATGGCAGATATGATGTACCAAACAGTCTATCGACAGCCACCGCCGAGATAAATTATGAGGCTTTATCCAGAGGCAGCCGGACTGTAAAGGTGCTGCCGACTTCCGGCTCGCTATCCACTGTAATCGAACCGCCATGTGCCACGACAATCATTTTGGTCACACTTAAGCCCAAGCCAACACCGCCTGAGTCAACACCGCGTGCAGAGTCAACCCGATAAAACAACTCAAAAATATGATCGATGTGTTCTTTTGAAATGCCGACACCTGTATCTTGAATAACAACCTGAACATCTTTTTCAACCAGCAGGGTTTTAACCGTTACCACGCCACCGGGCGGCATGAAACTCAGCGCATTACGCAGCAGTTCACGGAACGCACGGCGCAGTTCACCGGCATCGGCATTCAAACGTGGGATGTACCCATTCGGTTGAAAGACGATCATCTGGTTCTGTTGATGTGCCTTGCTGGTGTATTCGGTTATGACATCGGTGATTAAGTCGTTCAAGTCGCACGGATGGCGCTGCAAGTTTGTTAATGACGAAATCACTGTTAAGTTTTCAAGCTGCACGCTCATATGCGTTACAGACCGGCGAATGGCATTCAATTTAGACATCGCCTGATCATCTTGTGACTTTTTGATCAGGTTTTCGGCTAGATAACGGCTGGTTTCAATCGTCGCCAATGCAGTACGAAAATCGTGGGAAAATGCCGTTACAAAATCGCGCACCAGTTTCGAGCGTTCTTCTTGTATCGCTAGATCAATTTTCTGGGCCTCTGCCACCTTTTGGGCAGTGATATCCTGTGCTACACCGTAATAACGTACCATTCGATTTTCGGCGCTGTTCCATACCACATTACGGCTCAAGCGCAGCCAGCGTAGTTCGCCCTGTTTTGTGAAAATGCGGTAGTCGTCAACGCTGGATTGACCGGCATTTGCTTTCTGAACACTTTCTTTAAAACGAGGTAAATCATCGGGGTGAAACAGCCTACCGGTTAGCTTATCGTCAATATCGGCGAGGGTATAACCCGTTATGCGCGTGAATTCATCAGTCAGCCATTCATCCCGAATAAGTCCGTCCTTTTCAACCGTTACACTAAAGGCATAATTCGGTATCAAATCGGATACCATCTTAAAGCGCGATTCACTTTCAGCCAATTGATTGCGTTGTGCTTCTTCAATCCGGGTATGGTAATAAACAAAGAGCAGCACTAAACCTGTCGTCATTACATAAAAAGCCAACGGCCCTTTTACCATTTGATCAAATCGCACAAAAGGTATAATGAGCGGTAACAGCGCCATCAACACCAGATGAAAAACTGCAACCATCCCAGTAAAGCGGATTGAGTAAAATTGACTGCAAAACAGAATGAAAAGCACCAAATACATTAATGTGGAAAGATATCCGAACATCGAAACGCTTATAGCCGCCAAACCGAAAACAATTAGCGTAGACTGAGCTACCAGCAAAATGCCGGCTGCTCGTGTGTACCCTTTGCGGACAGCAGCAAACGAGACCAACAGCAGCACGCCGCTAATCCAAATAATAGAAAGCCGAAGTAAAATATGGGGCAAATCAGGAAATAAAAGAAACCGAAGTGTTAAAACACCCGTAATTGTAAAAAAGACAATCAAGAACAGTTGAGCCATAAATCGCACTCGAATCCGTTCATCATTGTCTTTTACAGTTATGGCTGGCATAGTAACCCGCTGCCAAAAGTCTGCGATGTTTTTGAGCAATGTCGGCAGTGAATGTTTGTCCACAGTAACCCTGTAATAGCGTTGATATGTCCCAATTTTACATCTGCGCCAACCAGCAACCTATAGTTAAAGAGTATAACGAACCACATGAATAATCATCATTGGCCTATATACGGACATGATTGGGCAGTTGAACATCTGCGCAAGAGTATCGCCCATTCGCGCATTCGTCATGCCTACTTAATCGTCGGTTCGGAGTCGATTGGCAAGGAAACGTTGGCACGGGCGCTTGCCATGACCCTCAACTGCACGCATGACGACGAAAATGCCCGCCCCTGTGGACAATGCAGCAGTTGTAAACGCATCGCCAGCGGCAACCATCCCGACATCATTTATTCCGAGTTAGATGCCTCGACCGGCGCACTCAAGATCGAAGAAATCCGCAGTGTAACCGGCAAAATTGCTCTCAAGCCTTATGAAGCCCGCTACCGGATTGCCATTTTGCGTGACTTCGACCACGCTCGCCCTCAAGCGCAGGATGCGTTACTCAAAACACTGGAAGAACCACCGCCGCAAGCACTGATGATTTTACTTGCTCCCTCCACCGAATCGGTACTGCCCACCATTGCCAGTCGAAGTCAGATCATTCATCTGCGTCCGGTTCCAACTGAGATTGTCCACAATGTACTGCTCAATGAAAAACAAGTGCCACAAGACCACGCCGGTTTGCTTGCGCGTTTGAGCGGCGGACGTATGGGATGGGTCATGCAGGCCTTGGCTGAACCGTCGATGCTCGAACAACGTGCAGAAGCCCTCAACTTGCTCGAAAATTTAATCCCCATGAATCGCGCCAAACGATTTGAAATTGCCGAGGATTTAAGCAAAGACAAACTCGCGCTCTACCCGTTGTTGGAACTCTGGCAAAGCTACTGGCGTGATGTTTTACTACTCTGTCAAGGCGTTGGCGACAGTCCAGCGAATATAGATCGGCAAGCAGCCCTCCAGCAAATTGCCAGCCAAACTACCCCTGATGAAGCCCTCACCGCGATACAAGCCACACGCAACCTCTTAAGTAATTTATCAACCAACCTCAACCTGCGTTTGGCAATCGAAGTCATGTTCTTAGATTATCCCGGCTTGCCCAACAAAGGGTAGTTGGGGATCAAATTATTCTTCAGTTGGAGACATATGCCGGTTTCCATGCTGTGTAAAATGAGCAAATTTTGAATAACTTTTGAACTGTACTCACCGCCTGAATCAAGACACAATGAGACTATACTGTTACTAGCGGATTCAGGCATATATGATTACTTCATTTCCAACGTATGCTATACTACCCCTGCGTTCCAACCAACGTGAAAAGGGCCGCATGAGCCAAACTAATGAGTTGTTATTACTTCAACGGGTGCAAGCCGGAGATGAGGATGCACTCATCATACTTCACAACCAATTCGCGAACCTCGTTTTCTCGGTAGCTTACCGCGTCCTTAATGACCAGATGGCGGCTGAAGAAGTCACCCAAGATACCTTCATGCGGCTGTGGAATAAATCCTATAGTTATGATCCCGAAAAAGGACGCTTTACCACATGGCTGCTCACTGTTACACGCCGTTTAGCCATTGACGTCTTACGCTTACGCCAGCGGCGTGAACCAAAAGCCGGCATGCTTTTCATGGACGAAGACCCGTCACTGTGGGAAAATATACTTTCGGTAGAAGGTGGAAGCGATTTACGCCGCAACCTGAAATCGGCTTTAGATCAACTGCCGCCAGAACAGAGCGAGTTGATCGAAATGGTTTACTTTTATGGGATGTCCCATAATGACATCGCTGAAACCACAGGCATTCCGCTCGGAACTGTCAAAACCCGCATCCGTTTGGGGATGCAAAAATTAAGGTCGGCTTGGAATGGCGATGATGTTAAATCCAAATAAGATGAGTTCTCCGTAAGATTTGTTATGGACATGATATGTCATCAGCACCCGATAGTACCTAGTGATGTGCGCTTTCCGCACAATCGTTGATGTAAAGAATGATGGATAGAAACGAACTTCTCGATCTGATACCGGCATACGCTTTAGAAGCACTCGAACCTGATGAAAAACGTCAGGTCGAGGCGTTATTAATGATGGATACCGAAGCACAACAGATGCTCGCCGAGTATCAGGACATTACCCATAATCTCATACTGGCGACGCCTGCCCGAAAAGCTCCTGTTCACCTTCAGGACGATCTGCGCAAACGGTTGGCGGACAATCGACCTAATCGGACTCATGCAGCCGCTTCTGTTCCATTGCGTTCAGCACGTAGGATCAATGTTTGGGTTCCGCTATTAGCTGCGGCGGCCATCTTGATTATTATTTTCGGCGCTGTTAGTTATCTCACCCGCGATAAAGCTAAAGAACTCTACGATCAAATTATCGTCATGCCCGACCACAAAACGTTACCTATTCCAGACAAAGAAGGTAATCCAATCGGTGAGATGGTCGCCTCGGCTGATGGATCACAAGCAGTCATTCGGATGACCCGAATGCCAGCTTTGCAAACAGATCGTACGTTTCAATTATGGTTAATTGATGACAGCGGTGCAAAAAGCGGTGGCGTTTTCCCCTTTACCCAACCAGACGCGAACTATTATGTCATCGTGCCCTTACAGAAAAATGTACTGGCTTATAAAGCTTTTGGCGTATCCGTTGAACCAATGGGTGGCAGCGACGCGCCTTCGACGACCCCGATTGTGGTCATTAGCACAGCCTAGTTAATCCTGTTATTCTTTAATTAATGTCATCAATGTCTGCTCCGCCCGCGATAAACCGAATGGGGATCGACTCGCGTGGTGACGTTGATACATTGGCACAAGTTTTCCCGCTCTGTAAGCATTCATAATCAGTGGATGGATATAATACTTCACACAAACTGACTTGGTGTTCCCCAATAACTGCGACACATATTTTACACACTCGCGACACATCTTTTCATTCGGCTCGTCCGTGCATTCCTCACATAAATATTTAATTGCCAAAACTGAACCACCCCATGTACGAAAAACCTTCGCCGTAAATGGCTCGCCCGTAATCTCAAGTAAATAAGCATTCACATCTGCCGAGCCAATCGTCTGACGGTCGCCGTTTTCGTCATAGTATTGAAACAGGTCATATCCCGGAATATCACGGCACTGCTTGACAATTTTCGCCAAGCGTTTATCCGCCAGCGTGATCTCATGCTCTTTGCCGCTTTTGCCTACGAACTCAAACGTGACCTTACCGCCTTTAACATGCGCGTGTTTATCGTGAAGGGTTGTCAGCCCATATGACTCATTGGCTTCCGCATATTCAGCATTACCAATACGAATGAGGGTTTTTTCCAGCAAGCGCACAATCGTCGCCAAAACCCGTGTTCGTGAGAGTTTGTGTTCTCGTAGATGCGATTCAGTCACTTTACGAATCGTTGGCAGCGCCTTGCCAAATTTATATAGCATTCCGAACTTTTCCTCACTGGTCATCTTGTTCCAGCGTGGATGATAGCGGTACTGCTTGCGGCCTTTATTGTCGCGTCCGGTAGCTAAGATGTGTCCATTCTTATGGGGACTAATCCACACCTCTTTCCATGCGGGCGGAATCACCAATGAATCAATCCATTCGCGGGTGGATTTGTCATGAATCATATTTCCTTTTGTATCGTAATAAACGAACCCCTTCCCTTTTTTCTGGCGGCTAAAACCTGCGCCGTTAATATCCGCGTGGCGCAAATGAGCATCACTCAACATATCGGACACGATGTATACAACCTCAACGTTGTTTTTTATGACTGTAGTCCCTTCCATAACTTTTTAAATGAGCATGGCAGTCAGTGAAATATAGGCCGATTGGGCAAACAAAAGCTTGTCACGCCTGTTTGCAAAACCCGTTTTGCCTTTTATACTCAAGCCACTAAGAGGATTATGCCCATGCTGCCTAATGACCGCGCCCATACCTTTGCCGATGCCCCGATGGCGGATTTACTGAGTGTCCTGCTGCGACAACTAAAGCGTCCTTTGGCTACACAGGGTTTCAAACTCACTGATGCAGAAGCTAATCGCCTCGCAACCGAACGTGTCGAAGGTAAAACGCCTCAGCGCAGTCTTGAGTTGGTGGCAGCCTTAGAAGAAGTTGTGCGCGAAAGCGAATCTGTATTAGCCAAATTGGGCCTAACTTTCCAAACCTCATTAGATGCCGACCTCAGCACCGTCGGGAATTGGAAAACAACGGCTGAGTTTTTGGACATCGCCAACGAAAAGGCCAATGCTGAACTAAGAATCACACTTGGTTCTGCCCTCGATATGGCTTTCGTAGGGGATGACCAATTTGCGCTTTATTTATTGTTTTTAGCCGAAGGCAATCACGGTGACGAAACTGTCATCGCCCAACGGATACTCAGTTTTGTCACGGGAATTGCTGCCGACAAGCATGATTGGCTTAAACAAGTGCGCTCATGGCTTGACGACAGCGCTTGAATAGCGTCTAATTATGTTATTCTTGGTACGCATGTTGCTAGTTTTTTCACAATTTCCTTGGAGCAAAAACCCATGTCCGAACCTACAGTTATCACCCAGCGCGATGATACCGCGATTCTTGAGGACATTTATCACCTGCTTGCCACCTATCCACCGCTTACGAACGACCGCCATGCGATTCAGGTCAGCGTGGATAACGGGGCAGTTACCATCAGCGGTCACGTCATGACCACCAATACACGCCGTTTCTTCCTCAGCCGCCTGACCAGCATTGAAGGCGTCAAATCGGTTGATGCCGAAAATTTGCATGATGATACTGCTATTCGCATTCAGCTCAGCCCGTTAATTCCGGCGGGTGTTCAGGCCAATATCCGGCACGGTGTCGTTGTTCTCTCCGGTACGCCCCCACAAGATATTGAAGCGCTCGCCAACAAAATTCTTGAACTACGCGGCGTAGAAAAGGTTGTCAGCGGTTTCGGTGGGTAAATTACTACCCAACGCCTATTACCTGTAAATACATGCGTATCTTATTCATTGCTGCCCTGCACCATCCCGAAGTTTTGCAAGCGGCCATTGCTGCTGCACCGGCTGGACAGCAACCGCCTTTATTTCCCACCAGTACTGCGCAAAACTTCTGGGTAAAAGCGCTCCAAAAACGTGGGCATTTGTCTGATGTGTTTTATCGCAATCTGCCAGCGTGGGGCGGCGAACTTAAGTCACTCCACTACACCAATCGCTGGACACCGGGACGCATCGCCACCGCCCTTTCACACCGAATTCCGCCAGAATTCAATCCCGATTATCGCCTACGCAACCAAAATCTAGTCAAAAAAGCCCGCACTTTTAAACCAGATTGGCTGTGGATGGTCGGTGATAACACGGTCATTACTGCCAGCACACTCGCGCAAATCAAGGCTGAAACGGGCTGTAAAATCATTTACACCACTGGCACATCACCCATTGTCTTTTCGCGTCCGGTGGAGCGCAAAGCCGCCCGACTCTATGATCTGGTACTGGTCAATGACTACTATCATGGCATCCAGTGGCTGGAATTGGGCGCAAAGCACATGGATTGTATGCCCACTGTCGCTTGTGATCCTGAATTCCATCACCCTTACGCTTTAACCGACGATCAGCGCAATGCCTTTAGCTGTGACATTGCTTTCGTCGGCACCCTCATTCCCGATAACCTCTACAGCAGGCGTATCCAAGCCCTTGAAGCCCTCAAAGATTTCGACTTGGGCGTGTGGAGCGTCCACGACGTACCGCCTTCGCTGCGTCTTTTTGCGCGTGGCAGCGCTTTAGGTGGCGACATGCTCGAAGTACTCTCCGCCGCTAAAATGACCGTCAACACACACGGCGACTTTATGCGCTATGGCGGAAACATGCGCTTGTTCGAAGCCGCAGCCGTCGGTGTATTTCAACTGGCTGATGATCTCCCCGGTGTTCACAAATGGTTTACTGATGGCGAAAACATCATCACCTATAAAGATCATGATGACCTCCGCGCCAAAGTTCGTTATTACCTTGACCACGACACCGAACGTGAAGCACTTGTTCAGCGCGCCCGTGAGCACGTATATACTCACCATACCTACGATCAGCGTGTCCTCCGCCTCGAAGAACTCGTCGCTGCTTCTAGCTAGAATTCTCACGCTGCCTATGTTAACCTCTTGTCCACAAAATCCGGTGGACAAAGAATGAACGACACGACTTACGAGGAAAAATTAAAGGCTGAAGCTGACCTTTGGGGTGATGAATTTGCCCAGCTCGCCCAATCTGCCCCACCCGATTGGCGCTGCTATCGGGACTTACGCCATAACGTCATCATGCACACCGCCGATGTGGATGAACTCCTCACCCACATTAAACCCGGTATGAGAGCCTTAGAACTCGGATGTGCAACCGGTTGGATTTCCTTAGCGATGGCTCAACAAGGTGCTGTCGTAACAGGAAGTGACCTCAGTGAAAAAGCCCTCTCTATCGCCCGCCACTATTATGAGTCAATTAAGGATCAGGTAGCGGGGAGCGTTGAGTACCACGCGGCTGATATGAACGCCATTCAACTGCCTGAAAACACCTATGATGTCATCGTGGTCAAATCGGTGCTGCATCATCTCATCAACCTCGACCACACCATAACCGAAATTCATAAGGCGCTCAAACCCGGTGGTATCCTCTGGGCATCCGATACCGACGGTGACGAAGCCGCTTCAACCGTGATTATCGCCGGGGGGTTGTGTCTCGTTCTGCCCACTGCGACCTCTTACGCCGATAAATTACAGGCACTGCTCAAGTTTGGTGTTCGTGCGCCGTCGCGCGTCAAAGCCAGCATCCAAGCCGAAGGACTCTCGCCCTTCGAAGGTGCAGGCCGCGAACATGACTGGATCAAACTCATCGAGCGCCAGTTCACTATCGAAAAACGGGTTGATGCACCTGCTTTCACCGGTTACGTCACCGCCCAACTCAAGGCACCCGATTGGTTTGCCCTGCCACTGCTCAAAACTTTCCGCTGGATTGATCAACGTCTTGTCAATCGAAAACTGCTGCACAACACGGGTGTTATTCTCTATGCACGCAAAAAGTAACCGGAATAGCTTTCATGCCTGATGTATCCATCGTCATCGTCAACTACAACACCTGTGAACCCCTGCGCCGCTGCCTCCAGTCCATCCAAACAGAAGCTATTGACTTAGACGTTGAAGTGATTGTGGTTGATAACGGTTCCAAAGATGACAGTGCTGCGATGGTAAGCAAGGTCATGCCCCAAGCAACCGTGATTGAACCGGGGCAAAATACGTGGTTCAGTGGCGGGAATAATCTCGGCTTCCAACAGGCAAAAGGCGATTTCATCTATATCCTCAACGCCGATACCCGCTTACAGCCGAACGGCCTGCAAACCATGCTGGCTTACCTCAAAGCGCATCCGAATGTAGGCGCAGTCACATGCCGTATGGAATATCCAGAAGGCGGCTTACAACATACTTGTTCGCGTGTACCGGCATATATTGACCTTCTGCTTGGTTACACATTTTTAGGGGTGCTGTTGAAAAGCTGGCGAGATCGCCGCAGACATGTCATGTGGTATACCGGTTGGAATCGGGATTCGGGACAATCGATTGAAGTCGGTCCCGGTTCGAACTTACTCTGTACTCACACTGTCATTGAACAGATAGCCGGCTTTGACGAGCAGCTTAAACTGTATTTCACCGAAGATGATCTCTGTAAAAAAATCTTAGATGCGGGCTTCGAGATTCACTTTGTCGAAGGCGCTCTCCTGCTCCATGAAGAACGTGCCAGCACCAGCCAAATTTGGCGTATGGCCTCATACATTTACTTCGAAGATTTGCTGATCTTTTGCCGGAAATATTATGGGGATACTCGCGCATTCGTGTTACGCGCTCTTATGCTGCCTACCCGGATTGCGATGAACATTGCCCAACGGTTACGCGGAGAACGCACAGCACTTTAAGACTGGCAACTCTATCGGCTTCCTTGTAGACTGACACCCTAAAATTTGCCTGTAAATCAATGTTTAGATGAGAGTCGATCACCATGACTGACCCTGTAAAATTCGGTTCTCGTTACAACTCCACCCGTGAAGCATGGGAACATATCTGGGACACAGCCTCAGTCGAGCGCGAGTTGGAACTGATACAAGTCACACGGGCGCAAGCTACCATCAACGCTTATCTACCTTATCTGAAAAAAGAGGGTATCCACTTAGAGGCCGGAAGTGGGCTAAGCGCGGTGATAATCACCCTGCGAAAATTAGGCTATAACGTCATGGGGTTGGACTACGCCGAAAATGCGCTCCACACTTCACATGCCTACGATGCATCTTTACCGCTGCTTGTTGGTGACGTTCACGCGCTGCCTCATGCAGCCAATTCGCTTGATGGATACCTTTCGTTCGGTGTTTTGGAACACTTCGAACATGGGATGCAACCTGCATTAGCCGAAGCTTTCCGCGTCCTCAAACCCGGTGGCATACTCGTGCTGACTATTCCGTATCCGAATGTGGTTAACCAATTGGTAGCATGGCGACGCAAACGACAGGGGATTACTGTCCTGAATGATGATGACTTCTACGAAAGCACTTACACACGCGAATCGCTCACGCATAATGTGAAAGCGATTGGCTTCAAGTTGGAGGCAGTCGTACCGACCAGCCATTCGTATACTTTATGGGGATTAGGCGGGCCATTTCGCGCCAAAGGTTACTATCAGACCAGTACTCTGGCTGAGTCCCTTGGTGGACTTCTCAAGCGAGTGCTGCCGTGGCCGTTCAATTTCATGACACTGGTTGTCGCCCGCAAACCGTAAGCGCATAGATACTTTCGAATGATTAGTTATGGTAGAATCTGAGCATCCCTTAGGTGAGGATGTTTAGCTATGTCTCCAATCCGAACCATCAAAAATCAATATCGCGGTATCAATGCTCACCTGCATAGCTATTGGCAGGCTGAACATAAATGGAATCGCTTTCATAATGTTCATGTCAGCGATTTGCTTAAATTATTGCGTATCGAGCTTTTACCAATGGGCTATACGGCTTCGATAGAGGACTCGCTTCAAATTCGCCGCATCGGTGATGACATCAAGTATCCTAAAGGTGATATTGTCGTCAGTGATCTAGAATTTAGGCGCAGGTCACATATCCCTCTAAATCCTCGAACGACATCATTGGTTATCGAAGACCTTCTGGTTAATGAACTCGATGTTGAGCATCCGTACAGCGCTGTGGTTATCCGTGAAAATGTTTCAAATCTCAGCGAACCTATCGCATGGATAGAACTGCTATCACCAACAAATAAGGGCGATACAAAAGACGCGCGAACTTACTACGCTAAGCGATGGGCATTACTTGAAACTGGAATTGTTTTTGTAGAGCTGGATTATTTGCACGAAACATCGCCAACATTTGACAATTTGCCAGATTATACGCGAGGGGATCTAAATGCACAGCCGTATAACATTATGATTCTAGATTCTCGTCTTGATCTACGGCAAGGTCCTGTCGATTTAGAAGAATTTGGGGTCGATATATCTCCTCGCCCGATGACCATTCCGCTTAACGGAAATGACGAGATTGTTTTTGATTTCGGTGCAGCATATCAAAAAACATTCGAGGATACACGATACGGGTTTGAACCAGAACTTGACTACGCTAATCTGCCTGTCAATTTCGATCGTTACTCGCGCACTGACCAAGAACGTATTGTTGCACGGATGATCGCGATTCTCAAAGCAGATCAAGCATGTCTTGATCTAGAGGCAAATGCCCCATTTCCCGTTGAAACACTTTCGCTCGAAGATGGACTAGCACAGCTTCAACAACTAACCGGAAGCTAAGCGTCACCCACCATTTCGACGACAATTCCCGCCTGCTGAAATGGCTGAACTTCAGCGAGTGGGATACCGCCGGTTGTGATAATACGAGCAACATCCCGCGCGGCTGCATAAGTATATGGCGCAACCTTGCCCCACTTACTGGCATCCACCGTAATCACTTTGGTGATGCAGCGGCTCATCAGCGCGCGTTTCATTTCGGCTTCGTCGGGGCCGATTTCAGTGATGCCAGCCTCAAACGTCACGCCCTGCGCGCTAAAAAATCCAACATTCAAATTAATATCGGGCAGTGAAGCTGGATTGCCGACTAACGAAATTGAGTCCCGTCGCAGCGTTCCCCCCGGCAGCAGCACGCGAATACGGGGCGAATCGAGAAACTGTTGAGCAATTACAAGGCTGTTGGTAACAATCGTCAGGCCATCGTAACGTTTAAGGTAGGGAATCATGGCGAAGGTTGTGGTGCTGGAGTCCAAAGCAACACCGTAACCATCCTTGACCAAAGCCGCAGCCGAACGCCCGATTTCATCCTTTTCGCCTTTATGCTTACGTCGACGGATGTCAAATGAAAGCTCGGCGGCGGTGCTGCTCGGCGCGCGCAGCATTGCTCCACCGTAAGTCCGTTCAAGGATGCCTTCGTCTTCTAGGGCGCGTAAATCCTGCCGGATAGTGACTTCACTGACGTTGAGTTTTTCACTCAAGGCTTTGACACTCACCCGACCATCGCGCCTTAAATCGTCGAGTATAAGCTGGCGGCGTTCCTGCAAAAAAAGCGCATTAATCATTTTGATTCGGCTCTACTTTTAGGTAACATTAATTTGAAAGAGAACGAAAATAAATAAAACTTCTCTATTCTACAGAATTTTCATATGAAAGGAAACTTTTATGGATTTTAAAGCCGATTATGATCGTCTGGCAGAAAAATTAACAGCTAAGGGTATCTCTGTAGACGACGTAAAAGCCAAGCTCAAAGCACAGCATATCGAAACGCCATCTTGGGGTTATGGCAATGGCGGTACTCGCTTCAAAGTGTTTGCGTGGGAAGGCGCAGCCCGCAACATCTACGAAAAAATTGATGATGCGGCTTACATTCACAAACTCAGTGGGATTGCGCCTTCAATTGCTATCCACATTCCATGGGATAAAGTCGACGATTATGATGGTTTAGGCGAATATGCCAAGTCAAAAGGCATCGCTATTGGCGCAGTGAACCCCAACTTTTTCCAAGACGACCAATACAAACTTGGCAGCTTGACCAATCCTTCTCCGGCTATTCGTGAAGAAGCAATGGGACATATGATTGAATGCTGCGAGATCATGGGCAAAACAGGCAGCAAGCTGTTGAGTCTGTGGTTTGCTGACGGCACGAATTATGCCGGACAAGACAGCATCCGTGAGCGCAAACACCGGCTTGAACAGGGTTTGATGGAAACTACCAAATATTTACCCGCTGGCAGCCGTATGTTAATTGAATACAAGTTTTTCGAACCTGCTTTTTATCACACCGATTTGGCGGACTGGGGTATGGCTTATGCGATGGCGCTCAAGTGCGGCGCACAGGCGCAGGTATTGGTTGATACCGGTCATCATGCTCAAGGTACAAATATCGCTCATATCGTTTCATTCCTATTGGATGAGAGACGGTTAGGCGGATTTCACTTTAACGCACGCCGTTATGCCGACGACGACTTAATCGTCGGCACGAATAACCCTTATGAATTGTTCGAAATTTATAGCGAGTTGGTACAGGCTGGTGATAAGGCTGATGATGTTGCCTATATGATTGACCAGAGCCACAACATTGAACCCAAGTTGGAAGCCATGTTATTGAGCGTCCTCAATTGCCAGACTGCTTACGCGCGCGCACTGATCGTTGATTACAAAAAGCTAGCCGATTTACAGTTGGCAGGCGACGTTTTAGGCGCGCAGCAAGTGATGGTAGACGCCTTCGACACGGATATCCGCCCGCTGTTAATGCAGGTGCGTACCGAGAAAGGTCTTGATCCTAATCCACTGGCGGCCTACCGCGCGGATGAGTATGTCAAGAAGGTAGCTAAAGAACGCGGCATTACGATTTCGGCGGGCAGCGCCTTGCAGTAAGTCTTCAACAGAAAATCATAGGACGTATGACTGTTTACGTCCTATGAACTTTTTAGGCTAATCGGTCCACGACTTCCATAGTTATTTCATCCATATGCACGACAACATGATTTGCCAACGCCAACACATCAGACGGCAAATCAAAGCCTTCGCTGGGCGCGGCGATAATTTTCATACCGGCGTTATGCAGCGCACGAATTCCGTTGCTTGAGTCTTCAATGCCTGCCGAGTTTTGCGGTTGAACGCCTAATAACCGGAGCGTTTCCAGATATATATCCGGCGCAGGTTTACCATTGGGAACGGCGTCGCCATATACCCGTACTTGTAACAAATTGCCCAGCCCACTTTTATCCATCGCGTGGTCAATGACGGCAGTTGGTGAACCCGAAGCCAGTGCCACTTTATAACGCGTAGCCATCCGTTCCACAGCACCGATTGCACCGGCACGAAGGGGCAATTGTGCGTCATACTGAGCCAATACGCGACTAATGGTATCGTTGATAATGTCGTCCAATGACCAATTTAAAGCCAAACGATCTTTCATAACCTGCGCCCATTCGACCGTGTTACGCCCCATACACGCCCGTTGATCGTCCATCGACCACGGCTTATGGAGGGATGCCGCAAAATCTTCGCGGGCAAACTTCCAATAAAGTTCCGAATCCATAAGTACGCCATCCATGTCAAAAACAACAGCTTCAATCGGCATAATTTTGTATCCTTAAACGTAGAGATGGGAATAACAGGCCATTATAACGACTAATGGACAAACAGAATACCATAACGCTTTTTTGAGTAGTACAATAAAAACATTCGTTCGACTCAAGGTATAGTCACTTTGAAACCCCTGATTATCACACCTACTTTACTGCGAAACCTTGTCACCTGTGAACGGCGCGGTTGGCTGGACACATACGGTGATTCAACACAGCAAGTCGATATTACGCCTGTGGGTGCGCTATATGGTGTCGCCCACGAAAAAGTTATTCAAACGGTTGCGAGTCCCTACGCTGATACCATGGATGTGGCCTCGTGGGATGAAGGGGTAAACCTTACCCAAGACCTGATGAATGAGAGAGCAGCGGTCATCATCGGGGCGTATATCGAGCAGCGTTATGAATTGGAAAATGGTACAGAAGTCAGTTTACGCGGGCGTGTTGACCGGCTGACACGCAACCCAGAGAGCCATTTATACGAACCGGTTGAGATTAAACAGTACATCAACATCGCTAAAGGTGACGAACTTCAGCTTAATTTCTATTTGACCATTCTCCAACACATGCAAGATGCCAAACTGCGCGGTTACTTCTGGCTGGGTTCGGATGCTCAAAATCATCCACGCTATGTTTTGCAGCATGTCCTCAATCCGGCCCATCTTCAATTGATGCTTCGCAGGGCTTATGCGGTCTTGAACCAAGCTGATGCACCGCCTGTAAATCTGGTGGCGCACTGTAAAACCTGCTCATGGTACAGCGCCTGTACTGAGGTCGCGCGCAGCAATCTTGATTTATCGCTGCTGCCACGGCTTAACAGCCAAACACGCAGAAATTTAGAGCGCGGCGGAATAACCAGCTTACAGCAACTTGCCGCCCTTTCGATTGAAGAACTACAACGTTTTAAAGGCATCAAGAAGACGGCAGCCTCTCACCGGGCAAATGCGCGGGCTTTCGTCGAAGATCGTCCAGTGTGGGTTGACCAAATGCCCGACATTCTGCACCAAGGCGGATGGATGTTCGACCTTGAAACTGCGGCTTTACCCGGAGGCGATGGCTCACCGTGGTCGCTGGGTTGGTGCGATGAAGAGGGCAAGAGTCAAATTGCTATCGTCGCCCCTACTCAACAGCACCAACGGGTGACACTCAATCCTATCGGTGAACTGATTACTGTGCGTGACTATGATGAAGCGTGGCACGTGTTTCATGAAAGCGTTGGTGTGGACGAAAAACCAATCTACCATTGGTCGGGTTTTGATGCGGGCGTTATGCGGGCTACCGCGCCGACTCCGGTTAAAAATGCACTCTTAGGGCGGATGCACGACCTTCACAGCACGTTTGTCAACACGGTGCGTTTACCGGTTCGCAGCTACTCGATCAAGAAAGTGGCGGCTTATTTCGGCTTCAGTTGGTCGGGTTATGAAGAGTGGTGGGCCGCAGAAACCGATTACCGCAAATGGCTGATCTCCGGTGAAGTTCAACATATTACCCAAGCCTGCCAATATCAACGGGATGACGTGCTGGCGCTGGCGGTGGTTTGGAAGTGGCTGATTGAGAACCATCATTTGAACGGTGATGTGGAATAGCTTTTTGCGCAATACAGTCTCTAGCTGCCAGCTACCAGTCGCCAGTCAAATGAGCGGTTTTATGTCCGAAATGTCGGTCTTGTCGCCAAAAAAATCTGCTTTTAGCCTAGAAATGTCGGATATATCGTCGTTGGCGGCGACATATCCAGATTTGCCATCGGCGGTGGTGGCGGCAATAAACTATTTTGCTTTTTAAGCAGAACATGCGGCAAATGCAGCAAAAGCGGCGAACGAAATGTTGTAAATATTGCAATTGTTGCTGTTGAGAATCGACCATTTTTGTCACATTTACAACAATTGGCTGATGTTAAGATGCGTGAAGATGAAGCGGGCGGACAGCCGTCCGCCCCTACAGCCCCATAGATATTCTATTCGATATGGAGCGTGAATGGGTTACCATTTGGAAGAACATTTTGTAACTGTTTCGAAGGGTTGGGGCTAACCATTTTGAGAGAGCAGGGATGTTAAGGCGGTTGGGGGATAGTTGGAGGATGGTTTGTCGGGTTAACCGAAAATAAACCAAAAGAGTAACAAGTTACAAGTGGCAAGCTACAAGTCAAGAAGAAAAATGCGATTGAACTGACATCCACAGGAGGCTTCGCACAGACGTGGAGAACGCCAAGGTCAAGGCGGAGAGTTACGGTGCTGGTAAGAAATATGAGTCTGTTTGCGCCGCCGAGGGCTAAAGCCGCTCGGCTAACCAGCAGACAAGCCTGCTGAAGCGGCTTCAATACAATAAGCCCCATTTAAGGCTTGTCCGGTATTGGCTGCTAACAAATCAAAGTAGCATGAGACAAATCAGGCCGACTACAAAGTCGGTTGAGGTAAATACCGAGATTGTAAGCAGCCATAGCAATGCTCACGCGAGTATATTGCCCCCAGCGAGAATGGGCTTGTAAATGTTGCAAGTCAAAAACATGGGTCAAAATAGAGAAGGCAGTCTCGACAATTTGACAATGCGATTTGATCCAGTGCCGACTGACACGCGACCAAGCGCCACGCTCATGAGTAGCCGGTGCGCTGATGACATAACTAGCGTAGTGTGTTTGCCAAAAAGTGTTCCAGCGCCAACCATTGAAGCCTTGATCAGCCAAATAATAGGGTGTGATTGCCTTTCCGGTTGCTTGATAAGGGCCGACATGCTCTGGAGGAGTGGATGGGCGATTGGGTTGTTTGGATGGCGGACCAATTAATTCGAGTTGCCCATGTCTTTGACTAATGAGTGCTTGCAAAAACCAACGATCATCACTATGGGCTGAACCCAGTATCCAGCCGGTGACTACGCCGGAAGGTAATACACTCACAAGGGCTTGTTCGCCCCAATACCATCCGCCATGTGTGCCACCGTAACCTTTTGTACTCCACCAAAGCCAATGCCCATCGTGGGTATGAGTTTGGGCTATTGAACATGCGGGAAGGGGTACACAATCTACTACCTCATATATTTCGGTCGACTGACGTAACTCTGCACTTAATTCTTGTTGCAAGCGCACGAAAACCGTCCACAAATTGCGTACACGTTCATTAAAAGCGCTCCGTTGCAACATTGTTGGAAACCATACTCGACCGTGCGCCTGCATATAGCGTACAATACCCCGTTCCGATTTCCATGGCACACCCACCCGCCATTGTGCGGCTAAGGCTACTGTTAGCACTTCGCTGTCACTCATCTGAGGTGCTTGTCCTCTGCTCCTTACCATTTGCTCAGCCATTTCAGCCTTATACTAATCATCTACCAGCACATATAATGTGGTCAAGAAGGTGTCTAAATCCATGAGATTTCTCCTGTTGTGTCGTAACTCAGAAGTTTATCTCCGAAATAGACATCCTCTCCTTTTTATACCGGACAAGCCTTTTA
>WGMX01000078.1 GCA_016124855.1 Anaerolineaceae bacterium
GCGTGAATTCGACAACCCCCTCCTGAACCTCCCCCAAACTTTGGGGGAGGAAAACTGGTTCGATCACGCCGGGAGGGCGGGTTTAAAACCCGCCCCTACGCCCAAGCGGTTTCTCATCTTTTTGAATCACGAAAACACGAAATGAACGAAAGACACGAAAAAAGCAAACGGGCGCGCGGGCGTGGCTCTTTTGATTGAAGCGTGCGCGTGAATTCGACAACCCCCTCCTGAACCTCCCCCAAACTTTGGGGGAGGAAAACTGGTTCGATCACGCCGGGAGGGCGGGTTTAAAACCCGCCCCTACCCCCAAGCTGGTTTTCCCAAAATTGCAAATGCGTTTCTTCATCCAATCGCGTCAATGACCAACGAGAGCGGTTGGTTCGCGCGGTCCAAATACCCGCCTCAGGCGCCGCCGGTAAACGCAAGAGAGCCGGTTGGCGTTTCCGCACAACCGGCTCTGTTACAGGTACCGCACGTAATTATTCCCCAAGCCTGATATGTCCCCAATCGCGGGGGGTGTGTTCCGTCCCCACGAATCTCTATCTATCTTGAAGAAAGATCGGCCGCTTGTCAATACAAGCGAACGAATCCGTTTTCCACGCCGAACGAATCCCCCCCGCTCCCGCGCGCGGCGGAAGCGGGGGGACGCGAGTTTCAGACGTAGCTGTGAAGGGCCTTCATGTAGTTGGCGCGTTCGAACGCGGAGGGTTCGGGGCACGCCTTCTGGCTCATGCTGCCCTGCATCAGTTTGATGGAATCGTATTCGTGTTCTTCCATCCAGATTTTCGTTTCATCAAGCACCTTGGAAATATGATCGACGCCGTACCGCAGCAGCGCCGAGCACATCATGGCGACCTTGGCGCCAGCCATCATCGACTTGATGACGTCCTGCGCAGTGTGAACGCCGGTGGTCATGGCGAGGTCGACGGTGGTACGGCCATAGAGCATCGCGATCCAGCGCAGGGGGAGACGCATTTCCTGCGGCGTGCTGAGCAGCAGGTTGGGTTTGACCTCCAGCGTTTCGATGTCGATGTCAGGCTGATAGAAACGGTTGAAGAGCACCAGGGCGTCGGCGCCGGACTGCGCGAAGCGCTGGGCCACGTTCGACATCGAGGTGAAATACGGGCTGAGTTTCATCGCCACCGGAATGCTGACCGTGCCCTTCACCGCTTTGAGCACGTCGCAGTAAACCTGCTCGACGGCTTTGGCGTCGAGGTCGGTTTTAGTGGGGATGTAATAGACGTTCAGTTCGAGGGCGTCGGCGCCCGCTTCCTGAATGCGTTTGGCGTAGTCGATCCAGCCGCCGGTGGAGACGCCGTTGAGGCTGGCGATGACGGGGATCTCGACGGTTTGTTTCAGCTTCTGGATGTGTTCGAGATAGCCGTCCGGACCGATGTTGAAATCATCGGCTTCGGGGAAATAGCTGAGAGCTTCGCCGAAGCTTTCAGTGCCCATTTCAAGAAAATGGTTGAGTTCTTTGGCTTCGAACTGAAGTTGTTCTTCAAAGAGCGACCAGAGAACCACGGCGGACGCGCCGGCGTCTTCCATCCGCTTGACGGTGTCGATTTCACGCGACAGGGGCGAGCTGGAGGGCACGACCGGGTTCTTGAGTTGAAGTCCCATGTATGAGGTAGACAGATCCATGACGCCGTTCCTTTCGATGTCGTTTCGTTGGTGGTTTACGCGTCCTGCTCGCCGCCGCCGTACTTCATTTCGGCCATTTGACGGTACAGGTTCCAGCGGCTGTTGACTTCTTCCTGCGCCTTGAGCAGCAGATCGCGCGCGCGTTCGGGTTTGCTCTTGGTGAGCATCTTGAAGCGCGTCTGCTGATAGGCGAAATCCTGATAAGAGATTTTGGGATCGCGCGAATCGAGCTGGAGTGGATTTTTGCCTTCCGCGGCCAGCGCCGGGTTATAGCGGTAAAGCGGCCAGTGAGCGCTCTCGACGGCGGCTTTCTGGGTGTCGAGACCGGTGCGCATGTTGATGCCGTGCGCGATGCAGTGGCTGTAGGCCAGGATGAGCGAGGGGCCGTCGTAGGCTTCGGCTTCGAGGAAGGCTTTGACCGTCTGGGCGTCGTTGGCGCCCATCGCCACGTGAGCGACGTAGATGTTGCCGTAGCTCATGGCGATCATGCCCATGTCTTTCTTGCCGATCGGCTTGCCCGCGGCGGCGAACTTGGCCACGGCGCCCATCGGGGTCGATTTGGACATCTGACCGCCGGTGTTGGAGTAAACCTCGGTATCGAGCACCAGCACGTTGACGTTGCGGCCTGAGGCGAGGACGTGATCGAGACCGCCGTAGCCGATGTCATACGCCCAGCCGTCGCCGCCCACGATCCAGACGCTCTTCTTGACGAGGTAATCGGCGATGTTGAGCAGATTCTGAACTTCGGGCGCGCCGTTGAGGCTTTTGAGGCGAATTTTGAGTTCCGCCACGCGTCCGCGCTGCGCGAAGATTTCTTCTTCGCAGGTCTGCGGAGCGTTGAGGATTCCATTGACCAGTTCATCGCCCAGTTGCGGCGCGAGTTTCTGAACCAGTTCGCGGGAGTAACCGCTCAGTTTGTCGATGGCGAGGCGGAAGCCATAACCGAACTCGGCGTTGTCTTCAAACAGCGAGTTCGACCAGGCCGGGCCGCGACCTTCGGCGTTGGCCGCGTAAGGCGTGGTGGGCAGGTTGCCGCCGTAGATCGACGAGCAGCCGGTCGCGTTGGCGATGATGGCGCGGTCGCCGAAGAGCTGAGTCATCAGCATGACGTAAGGCGTTTCACCGCAACCCGCGCAAGCGCCGGAGAACTCGAACAGAGGCTGGAGCAGCGCGGCGCCCTTCACCGTGTTCTGTTTGACCTTGGAGCGGTCGATATCAGCGATGTTGAGGAAGAAGTCCCAGTTGGCGGCTTCGGATTCACGCAGCGGAACCTGTTCGGCCATGTTGATGGCTTTTTTGGAGGGTTCAGCCTTGTTCTTCGCCGGGCAGACGTGAATGCACTCGCCGCACCCGGTGCAGTCTTCAGGCGCGACCTGAAGGGTGAACTTCATCCCTTCGAATTCCTTGCCGCGGGCGTCCGTGGTTTTGAACGACTCGGGCGCGCCGTTCAACGCGGCGGAATCGTAAACCTTCATACGGATGGTGGCGTGCGGGCACACCATGGTGCATTTACCGCACTGGATGCACACCTCGGGATCCCATACGGGAATTTCGAGGGCGATGTTTCGTTTTTCCCACTTGGTGGTGCCGAGGGGGAAGGTTCCATCGGCGGGCATCTTGCTGACGGGGACCAAGTCGCCGCGTCCCGCGATGATTTCGCCGGTGACTTCTTTGATGAATTGAGGGGCGGTTTCGGGCACGACCGGCGGGATGGCGATATCGCTGTCGGCCTGAGCGGGCACCGTGACCTTGTAGAGGTTTTCGATGGTCTGATCGACCGCGTTGAAGTTCATCTTGACGATTTCTTCGCCCTTGGCGCCATAGGTCTTCTTAATGGCGTTTTTAATCGCGGCGATGGCTTCGTCGGAGGGCAGCACGTCGGAAATCTTGAAGAAGCAGGTCTGCATGATCGTGTTGATGCGGCCGCCCATACCGGTATCGCGGGCGACTTTGTAGGCGTCGATCACGTAGAACTTGAGGTTCTTCTGAATGATCTGTTCCTGCACGCGGCGCGGCAGTTTGCTCCAGACCTCGTCGGGGCCGTAAGGGCTGTTGAGGAGGAAGACCGCGTTTTTCACCGCGTAATCGAGAACCGGATATTTCTCAAGGAAGACGAACTGATGGCAGCCGATGAACTTGGCGGAGTTGATGAGGTAGGTCGAGCGGATATAGCGCTTGCCGAAGCGAAGGTGCGATACCGTGACCGAGCCCGCCTTCTTGGAGTCGTAGACGAAGTAGCCCTGGGCGTAATTGTCAGTGCCTTCGCCGATGATCTTGATCGAGTTTTTGTTGGCGCCGACCGTTCCGTCGGAACCGAGCCCGAAGAACATGCCGCGGAAGACGTCGTCCGCTTCGATAATGAATTCGGGATCCCACTCGAGGCTGGTGTTGGTGACATCGTCGATGATGCCGACGGTGAAATGATTTTTCGGTTTGTCTTTGGCGAGGTTGTCAAAGACCGCCTTGACCATCGATGGAGTGAATTCCTTGGAAGAAAGACCGTAGCGGCCGCCGACCACTTTCGGCATGGCCGAGAAGGGCGCCTGGCCTTCGCCAATGGCTTCGTTCAGAGCCGAGACGACGTCGAGGTAAAGCGGTTCGCCGCCCGCGCCGGGTTCTTTGGTGCGGTCAAGCACGGCGATCTTTTTCACCGTGGGCGGCAAGGCGGAGACGAAGTGTTTGATTGAGAACGGACGATAGAGGCGGACGATCACCACGCCGACCTTTTCGCCTTTGGAAGCCAGGTATTCAACGGTTTCATGCGCGGTTTCGGCGCCGGAACCCATCAGCACGATGACGCGATCGGCGTCTGGCGCGCCCACGTAATCAAACAGGCGATACTGACGGCCGGTCAGCCCGGCGAACTTGTCCATGTGTTTCTGGACGATATCGGCGCAGGCGTCGTAAAACTTGTTGACCGTTTCACGGCCCTGAAAGTATACGTCCGGGTTCTGAGCCGTGCCGCGAATGACGGGATGGTCAGGCGACAGGGCGCGGTCGCGATGAGCGCGGACCAGCTCGTCACTGATCATGGCGCGCATGTCGTCTTCAGTCAGTTCTTCAACCTTGACCACTTCGTGCGAGGTGCGGAAGCCGTCGAAGAAATGGACGAAGGGGATGCGCGATTCGAGCGTGGCGGCCTGAGCGATCAGGGCGTTGTCCATGACTTCCTGCACGGAATTGGAGGCGATCATGGCGAAGCCGGTCGAACGGGTGGCCATCACGTCGCTGTGGTCGCCGAAGATGGACAGCGCCTGGCAGGCGATGGAACGCGCGGTGACATGAAAGACCGTGGAGGTGAGTTCTCCGGCGATCTTGAACATGTTGGGGATCATCAGCAGCAGACCCTGCGACGCGGTGAACGTGGTGGTCAGCGCGCCCGCCTGCAACGAGCCGTGAACGGAGCCGGAGGCGCCGCCTTCGCTTTGCAGCTCGACGACGTCGGGTATCGTGCCCCAGATGTTTTTTTTGCCTTCAGATGACCACTGGTCGGAAAATTCTCCCATCGGGGAGGAGGGAGTGATCGGATAGATCGCGCATACTTCGTTGGTTTTGTGTGCTACATGAGCGGCGGCTTGATTGCCGTCCAGGGTTACCATACGCCGTGACATGGAGGTCCTCCTGTTGCGTTAACTAAGATGATGCCTCTCTTGCTGATCTGGATTCTCTACAAGAGAGTAACCCGTCATCATTCAAAAAATACTTACACACGGGCTGAATTACAAGGCGCCGCATACAAAACATCTTCATTTAACCATAATAAAATCATGCTGTTTCAACTCATAAAAGTTTACCAAATCGATAAACATTAAAACCCGATAAAGCGCGTTCGCGCACAACAAAAGGTAAGAAAGAAAGTTTATAAATTCACCCTAACGGCCCGAGAGATCACTTTTTGAATGGGATTTGATGTTTCAAGCCTGATTTGCAGCAAAATAGATTACAGAATCAATAAACTTACATCAGTTTTGAGGATATTCGGATTCAGGATTCTCTCCGCTGATTTTTTATTGCACATACTCTCGATTAGAGGTCCTCAATGCCATCGCTCAACTATATAAACTAATTTATTAATTAATTGTTTATAAATGGGGTGAAGCCTTCGCTGGTTATCACCGTCCACGGCGCGGCGGGCCGATCGGCGAAGAGGGAGTAAACCGCGAATTCGTACGACCGATACAATACCGGATCGGGCGCCGCTTCATGCAGAAGATCCACATCCGCAGGCGCCCATCGCAATACGCACGGCTCACCCGCGAGAACGCGTCCGATAAAGAATACCTCTTTATCGCCAAGCGCGTGCGCATACACGTCATAGCCGTTGACTCCCGGATCGCCAGGCGCGGAGGACGACTCAGGCCGCCAGGCGATATTGAATCCAAGCCGGCCGCCGGCGCCAGGCGTCACGCTTACGGATAAACTGGACTGAACGCCTTCAGTCAGCCTGTACGCCACGGGGGCGCCCGTGCGGTAGGGATTTTTGGGACTGTTTTCGCGGTCTTTCAGAATGACGAACAGCATGAACTCATAGTCAGCGCCGGGCTGAGGGCCGTCGCGGAACTCAGGGGCGATCAATTCACTATCGGCGACCCAGTCGACGTAATGCGGTTCGGCGCCGCGCACCTGCCCAAGATAACGCAGATCGCTCTCACCCTTCCGGCGGACGTAAACGTGATAATCTTGAACACGGTCATCGGGAAACATTCCATCGGGGAACCGCCAGCGAATGACGAGACGGCGATCGTTGATATAGTCGTAGTCGGCGCCGCCGCACAAATCGACGCGGCTGTCAAAGTCATCGGTGACATATACATACGGAGAGAGCCGTACCGGCGCGAATGTTTGGGCCAGATCGGCTTGCCCGCCGTTTTCATACCCCACCGAGAGAGCAAAACGATACGCGACGCCGAACGCGGGCCCCGAACGGAAGGCTTCATCAACGATGGGCGAATCGGATCGCCATTCAAAGAACGGCATGTTCAACAGAAAGGGACGCCCCAGCGTTTCAAACTCGCCGCCGTTGGCCTGAACGGAAACGCGCACATCGTTCCGTATCGCTCCAGTCTCCACGGGCAGGCGATCGAAATTCCACTTGACCGCCAGTTCAGGACGCAGGGTTTCATCAAAGTCGAACCCACCGCTGAGATCGTCCGCCGAGAAGTAATCGTCGCTGACCCACAACCCCCGGTCGCCCTGCTCGGCCGGGGCGCCGATCTCGCCGGGGCCGGTCTGGCGATAGAGCGTAAACTCACCCTGGGATATGAGCGGCTGGCGCCCCTCCGCCCAACGGCGAAGCGATTCGGAGACCGGCTGACCAAATTCAATCAGGACGAAATCGACCAACCGTCCGTTGCGGCCATATAATTTATCGCCGACTTGAAACAAAGCGTCATCAAGCGGGATCGATTCACGCAGTTCACGCGCGCCGAACGCATGAGAAAACGTAGGGAAATATTCAGCCAGATATTTTCCGCGCATGTCGACGTGATCGGCGACCTGGCGGATGAAATGCGCACGCTTGAGGTTGTAATGAGGAGGAAAAGGCGCGTAGTGGGGCGTGTAAATCAACGAATACGCCGCCAGCAACAGCAGGATCGACGCGACCGCGTCGGCCGCGCGCACGCCCCGGCGGGGAAACGCCAGAAACCAGCTGGCGAAGATCGCGATCATCAGCGATTCGCCAAAGTAGCGAATACGCGGCACGGTTATCATCACCAGCGGCAACTTGATCACCAGCGCGATCAGCAGGAGGGCGATCCACCCCTGGCGCCGGCGGTACGCCGCCCAGGCGATCGCGGCCAGTCCGGCGATAAAGGCCGTCGTGATGAAATAGGACAGCGGACGGTGATTGATTCCATAAAACAACTCACCGCGCGCGATCACGCCCGCGTTAAACATGACGAACGAGAGGAAGACTTTTGGATTGCGCAAAAACAGCTGAGGAACCTTAAGCGAAACGGCGCCGGGGCCGAAAGCGCGATTCAAGACATGAAGTTCGGCGCTGTAGGTCATGGGCAGTTCGGCGTCATATTGCACTGTGGAGAGCGCATACACGTAAAATTTCTGGCGGAACGCCTGCTCCATGCGGCCGCCCTGCCAATTGCGCACGTCATGACTCATCACCCACAAGATTCCAGCGGCCATCAACCAAACCAGCGCCGCGCCCGCGATGTTCCGGCGAAACAGGGGCGAGCCTTCATCGCGGCGCCGCCAGGCGCCCGCCGCGCCGAGAATGGCCATGATGACGATGGCTTCGTTGCGGATTAGAAAACTCAATACGCCCAGCCCGGTCAATACGCCCATCGAGACCGGCCGTTTTCGCACGGCGTAGGCGCTGAACAACGAGATCACCCCGATGTGGTATAAATGAAGGACGGGGAAATCGATCAGAAACCACAGGACGTGGATAAACGCGCTCCATACGCACGCCAGCGCGGAAGCCAGCCGTGGCGGGGTTTCGAGCGAACGCATCGCGGCGTAAGCCCCCAGCGCGATGAACACATGACCCAACGCGCGGAAGACGTAGAATCCGAGAATCGGCGAAGCGGGAATCAGGCGGTTGATCAGCGCCGTCCAGAAGATCAGCACCGGCGACCACTGAAAATTCACTACGCCGAAATCACCGCCCGACAGCAGCCAGCCGTTGTAATAGACGACCTCGTCATCCCAGGCGGGCAGATCAAGGTACGGCGCTTTCACGAGAAAGAGAACAACCGCCCACAACACCGGAGCCCAGGGTGAGCTCCAGAAGGCGAGGAATAATGTCCAGGCGTCCGCGCGCCGGTGGATGGATTTTTCAGAATTCATCAGATTCATGATCCGGTGACGTCAAGGCTTTGAACGACCGCGTCGAATTCCTCCACGTTTCCATCAACGGAGAGGATCACGTCGTCGATGGAATCGATCACGCCCTTGTGATCCAACGCCCCCACGAAAAACAGACAGGGTTGATTGGCGTCGAGATACCAATTCAAGCGCGCGCGTTCGCGGTCTGAAAGCGACCCGGCGGGCTGAATATAGATCAGCGTGTCTTCCCAATCGACTTTATAGATGCTTTTGACGTCAACCACAAACTCGCCATTGCTGGCGTCTGATACGCGCCGGGGCGAACCGTACAGCACGATTTCCGCTTCCTGATAACGTTTTGTAAGCGGCTTGAGGCGGCGGGAGACCCGCTCGGTCAGATAGACCAGCTTGGTCGCGGCGGCGCGCCAATCGCGGGGGTTCTCTTCAAGCAGCGCCTTGTAGAGACGCTGATCCTGTTCGAGCGACCAGTGATCGACGCGGATCAGTTCTTCCAGCGATTCGCTGAGCGACGCCGCCTGCCACGAAGCGGGTTCTTCGCCCGCGTAGGCGGCGCACAACTGAAACGTGCGGACCGCCGACTCGATTTCACCCAGCGAACGGAACCCCTGGCCGATGTTTAACGCGGCGGTGTTGAGCTCGGTGGAGGCGGAGCCATCAAGCATGCGCGGATATGAATTGTATTGTCTGAACAGATTGAGCCCGGCGTCAAAAAAGTCGCGCGCCGCGTCGAGACGGTCCTGATGAAGCGCTTCCAAGCCGCGGTCGGCGGCTTCAATGACGTGATCTTTCACGCCTCGCACGGCTCCCATGTACAGGATCCACCCCGCGCACAATAAAGACAGCAGCGCCACCACCATCGCCGCCAGCACCCGTTTTTTCAGCAAACGGGATTTGGCCATTCCATACAAGCGCATGGGCAGGATACGTGAGGAGGGAGTACGGCCCGCCAGATCTTTGCGGACGCGCGCGGAAGCGGCCTGGTCGGCGCGGGCGCTTTCGGATTCACGCCGGGGGGGAGGAAGCGCGGGAGATGCGCCCGGGGGATCAGCGTCAACGGCTCGCGGCGGCGCGGAATCGGGGGAGGAAGCGGCGTCCTGGCGCGCGAGTTTTTTTTGCTCCTGTTTGCGTTTGAGCGCGGCGATGGCTTTTTTGCGCTGGTCCGGATCGAGCGATTTCAACCATTGTTGAAGTTTCGCTTTCTTCGCCCGCTTCTGTTCGTCGCTGGCGTGGGAATTCGGATCGGCGCCGTTGCGCTCTTTCGGCATGGGTCAACCTAAGCGGATTCGAGCCGGGTTTCGCTTAACAACTGTTCGATGGTCTGTAACACGAGGTTGGGTTTAACCGGTTTGGGAATATACCGATTGCAGCCGACCTCCATCGCTTTCCGTTCGTCTTCGTCGCGGGCGTGCGCGGTCAACGCGACGATGGGCGTTAACCGCGTCGATTCATCGGCGCGCAACGCCTCCGCGACTTGCCAACCGGATTTCACCGGCAGCGAGACGTCGAGAATGATCACGTCGGGGAGATTTTGTCTGGCCAGACGTTCCCCTTCGGCCCCGTCGCCCGCCTGCAGCACGGTGTATCCGTTGAACTCAAGCAGGTCGCCGAGCAGCTCGCGGCTGTCGATATGGTCTTCGACTATCAATATCGTCGGCATATCGCCTCCGGATGGTGATCGGCGGGCGAGCGCATTGGAGTTCAACCAGACGCTCATCACCGGCGTTGCGACAGTTTACCACACACGATTTGGGAATGGAATCAGGGGGGCTGCAGCGAAACACGCCTTAAGAAAAACAGATGAGAGTCTATCGCCCCAGCCCTGAAATCGCTTGACAGAGCGGTGGGATCGCGAATATATTGGGTCGCCGGAGTTCCGTTCGTACTGGCCGAAGCGATCATCCCGATCCCCTCGTGTTTTTTCGCGGGTTGCACCCAGGCGCAAAACGGACGAACACCGGCATCCGCAGCAATTCTGAACGGAATCGCGCGGGAGTAGCTCAGTTGGTAGAGCATCAGCTTCCCAAGCTGAGGGTCGCGGGTTCGAACCCCGTTTCCCGCTTTTTTCAAAACCTCCCAAAAACCCCATAAATACCCGTAAAAAGCCAACTTAAGGCCGCCATTTAGCCAACTCATGGCTCAAAAATCGAAATTTCGCGTTGATAAAAAGTTGGCTTTTCACTATCCTTTACTACACACAACTACACACTTTGGGGAGAATCGATGGCGTACAAGTATAAACGCGGCAAAATTTGGTATGTTGCCTATAAGGAAAAAGACGGAACAATCAAACGTATTTCCACCGGATTGACCACCGCCGTTGAAGCCAAAGAGGTTCTTGCGGAGTATCAACTCCATGAATTGCGGAACGAAAGCCTAAACCGGCCAGTCAATGAAAACCGCGTCTCGCTTGGGGAATTAAAGACCCACTATCTCGAATACATTGAAAGCACCATGTCACCTCGTTGGGTTCACAACAAGCAGTTGATACTTGAAGAGCGCATCATTCCGCATTTCGGAATAACTACGCCGATTAAAGACATCACGCTTCGTAAGATTGAATTTTATCAACGAGAGCGATTGGAACCCGTTGAAATTGAGGTGTTGGGTGAAACCATCGTTAAACACGTGAAGCCGCGCACCGTGAACATTGACACGCATCATGTTCTTTTGCCCATGCTCCGCAAAGCGCAAGAGTGGGGGTGGTTGACGGATGTGCCCAAGGTCAAAAAATTGCCGGAGGATGAGGGCCGTATGCGGTTCTTAACCAAAGAGGAAGCCGCCACGCTCCGTGATACGGCGGAGAAAACCTCACCGGAGATTCACTGCTTTGTCATGTTGGGTTTGTATACCGGCATTCGCGTGGGTGAAGCCGCCATGCTCCGTTGGCAAGACATCGACTTTGAACGGCGCACCATTACGATTGCACCGCGTGAGGGGTGGACTACAAAAACCCGGAGAGGCCGAACGGTGAATGTCCATGAAACCTTAAATGATTTTTTGAAAAATTATCGTGAGAAGCACGGCCAAAAGAGTGAGTTGGTTCTTGACCTCTCAACGGACGCCATTAAAAAGCGGTTCCGTAGATTGGTGGGTTTTGCCGGTTTGCCCGCCAAAGGTGATGACAAGGTTACGCCGCACACGCTACGCCACACGTATGCAAGTCATTTGGTGATGAATGGAACGCCCCTGTTTAATGTGGCCAACTTATTGGGCCATAGCAATACGGAAACCACGCGGCTCTATTCCCATCTAACCCCGGAGAACAATCAACGCTACGTGGATAATTTGGATTTTTGAGCGCTTCATTTCGCGCCCTTCAATTCTTTTTCGAGTTGAGGCCGTACCTTTTCAATCGCCTCTTGCACAATGCCCGATATCGTGACGGCTCCCACATCCGTGGAACCTTCAAAACGCCTATCCTTGCGGGCGTTGGACACGTCACGTAAGAGTTTATAAGTGTCACGCGGCAAACTTAGGCCCGTGGTCATGAATTGAATATCATCCTCAGTCTTTTTCTTTCTTGGCATGATGCCCGCCTCTACGTGTGATATTTCGTTACGTGTAATCATAATCTGTTATTTAATGGATGACAAGTCATAAATAATTTTCAATAACTGTTAGTTTTTAGTTGACAGAAATTCGCTTCATAGATAAACTCAGTTTATAAGTTTCCATTATTGGATACCGACGCCCACGGAGAAAAAACCATGACAGACCAACTTATCAGTAAAATTGTAGACCGCGTAACCGATAGCAACCCGTTGAGCCATGCGGAGGCCATCCGCATGTTGGCCAACGCTCCGCAACTTTTCGAGCGCGTGCGCACCTACGTGGTGCGATGCGAAGGCTATTCATTTTATTCCGGTGATGAAATACGGAACCTATGGGATGAGCGCATTGAGCCGCATTTCATGGAGGTGGCGCAATGAATCAACTTGCCATTATTAGCCATGACGGCTACACGATACCGGCGCACCTTGAAACACTGGCCAACGAAGCCAACAAGAAAATTCATAACGCAAAGAGCAAGAATACTCTCATTGCCTATCGAAGCGATTGGCGGCACTTTACTCAATGGTGTGAGAAAAATGGTCTTGACCCTCTACCGGCAAGCGTAGGAACCGTTGTTTTGTATGTTACGGCTTGCGCCCCGCGTTACAAACTTTCAACCATCCAGCGGCGGCTTACGGCCATTTCTCAACGCCATAAGACCCAAGACTTGGAACCGCCCACATCACACAAAGCGGTGCATTCCCTTCTTGCTTCCATCCAACGTGAAACGCATTACCGGCCCAACAAAAAAGAGGCGTTGCACCTCTCCGTTTTGAATCAATTGATGGAGCATGTGCCGGATGGCCTCAAAGGCGTGCGTGACCGGGCTATTTTGCTGGTTGGTTTTTGGGGATGTCTCCGCCGCTCTGAGATAGCCAACCTCAACGTGGATGACATCACATTCACGGATGAAGGCGTCACCATCGCGGTGCAATACTCAAAAACAGACCAAAGCGGCAAGGGGGAGAAAGTCGGTCTTTGCTATCGCCCCAATGTGGCTACGTGTCCGGTGCGTGCTCTTCAACGTTGGCTTGAGGCGTCCGGTCTTACGGATGGGGCGCTTTTCCGTCATGTAAAGGCGGATGCCATTAAGCCGTATGTTTTGAAAAAGGGCGGCAAGGTGGTGAGTGTTTGCGAAAGCATCACGGGTACCGTGGTGGCTCACGCGGTCAAAAAATATGCGAAAAAGGCCGGATTGGATGCGGCCAACTTTAGCGGCCATTCCTTGAGGCGCGGCTTCGCCGTACAAGCGGATAAAAGCCGGGTGAGTTTCGCGGCATTGAAAAAGCATGGAAGGTGGCGGCATGACGGCACCGTTAGAGGGTATCAAGAACAAAGCGATTTATGGACGGACAACGCAACGGCGTCAATCCAAGGGTAATCAATAATCGAGCCTTATTGGCCAACTTAACGGAGGATTAAATCATGAATGAAGCAACCAACGGAACACAACGGAAGGCTTTAGGGCGTGGCTTGGCATCTTTACTTGGTGATGCACCGGCCACGGAAATGTTGACGGCGGCGGAGGCCATACCGGCTATCGTGTCCATTGTTGAACGGGTTCCCGCCAAATACCACCCGGTGATTTATCAAAGCGTTGACGCTCTCCGGCGGGCGGAAAAAGCGGAAGCCGATGAGGTGGCCGCTATTGGCGAACACCTCAATGAATTGGCTCGTGCCCGCGTTCAACGAGAAACCGCGCCAAAACGTAGAGGGTGGTTTCGATCATGACCACCATTGAAGCCATGAACGCCATTGACGCCTACGTGGAACGAACAGGCACGAATCATGCGGGCACGGTCAACGCCTTTGTGATGATGAATGATTCCATCATTCAAGAGATTGGCGGCATGTGCAAAAAGGCCAACTTGGAAGGCCGCAAACTCCACCGTGGAGAGGTACGAAAAATCAAAAAATTGCTGGATTGGCTTCCGCCCGGAGCGGTTGCCGGAGCGCCAAAACCGCCTAAAAAGTAATTCCGCAATACGGCCCGCTATCTGGACTTGTGCCTAAAACGGTCAAGACCGACTAGCGGGCCAACTTATCCCTTACTTGTCAATCTATAAGTTGGCTAATTTAGTACAGAAATCTAAAGTTGGCTTAACAGTAATAAATTCAATTATTTATATCTTGCCTGTTCACAAAAAACGGGATATAAAGTATGTGAAAAATACCTGAAAGTGAGGTGATAAAAATGACCACGCAAAAGATCATTCAACCATTCAACGCACCGCCAATTTTCTTGGCCATGCAGATTTTACACATGCGTGACGCCGACGTAGCCGCCGCTCTTGGCGTTACGGCGGGCACCATTCAACACGCCCGCCAAGGAAACCGGCCCGGATGTCGTGCCAAATGGCTCATCATCATCACGGAAGCCGTGGCCGCCAATTTGACGCGCTATGAACATGAGCACCCGGAGTGTCATGTTGAAAGCCCCAAAATGCTCCAAATTACGTGGAAATTAATTGAGTTGCAACAGAGCATCAACGCCACATTTGATGAAGAAAGCCGCAAAAAGGCATGTGAATATTTGGAAAACTTGCAAAACAAAGAGAGGAAACGAAAATGCAAAGCCGCTTAAAAAGCAAAACGCCCCGGACAATCTTGGCGGATGACGGGGCGACGCAAAAAACGCTTAAAAGACCAACTTTTAACAGTCAAATTATACTCACGTATGATGATGTCGTCAACCTAGTTTATCAAGATATCGAGCACCTGTTTCTTGAGTGCTTTGACTTGAAACTACCGCCTACCGTAAGCAAGCCGGATATTTATAAGAAAGCACACGATGAAATAATCCGTATGGCCGTGGAAGTCATCACGGGTGAGGCCCGCCGTGATCCGCATTGTTTCAAAGAACGACTCAAATATTGGGTTGCAAGATTGAAGCAAGGCAACACGCTTGCGCTTAAAGGCCCGTTTTCTCGGAGGTGCACCAATGGTTAATCAAGAAACGAACATTATTGAGAGGTTTTCAAAACTCTTCCAAGGATACACCAAGGCGCACGCCGTCACGCGAATAACCGGCCCGGCGGATGAAAAGACCGGCAAGGTGCCAAGTCAAACCCGCACCATTCACAAAAAAGCCAACCGTGAGGACTATGAACGACACCTTAAGGGTGATGAAACCGGCCTTTGTATATACCCGCTCATGGATGACAACAAAAACGTTAAATGGGCGTGCATTGACGTGGACACATACCCGGTGGACTTTGAAACCCTTGAGCGTGATGTTGTGCAAAACGGCTATCCGTTTGTCATTACCAAAACCAAGAGCAATGGTGCTTGTTTATGGCTCTTTTTTAAGCAAAAAATAAGCGCCGCAGTGGTGCAAGTCAAATTAAAAAATATGGCCGCCACGCTTGGTTTGTCAAAGTGCGAACAAAACCCAAAGCAGACCTCACGCGCCAATGCGGAAGAGCCAGGCAATGGCGTGAATCTTCCCTACTTTGGTGATGCCCGCAAGTGCTTTCACCAAGGAAAAGAAATTGAACTTGAATCATTCCTAGAGTTGGCTTATGAGCGGCGAACCTCAATGGACGCACTCGTCAAGTTGGAAACAAGCGGGCATGGCAAGGATTTTTTGGACGGGCCGCCATGCCTTCAATCCTATGCTTTCGATGGATGCCCGGACAACTACAACAATGCCATGTTGAATGTGGCCATCTACTTTCGATTGAAAAACCCCAACACATGGCGTGAGGACACGCTTGAATTTAATCAACGATGGCCCGAACCGGAAAAAGCCGGAAACATACAAAAACTTTTGGATGGCGTGGAAGCCAAAGGATATCACTACACATGCACCAAGCCGCCCATTTGTGATTATTGCAATTTCAAAGAATGCCAAAAGCGTGAGTTTGGCGTTAAAGCGGCGGGTGAGGCTATCGTCATCAACAAGATTGTTGAGTTTGCTTCAGACCCGCCCGTTTACGATGTGACCATCAACGGCAAACTTGTCAAAGGTCTCGATAGCACGGCTATGTTGAGCCACTACCACTTTGAACGAAGATACTTTGAACAATGCCGGGCCATAATGCCCCATGTTTCACTGAAGCAATGGAAAGCACTAATTGCAACGGCTATGGAAAACGTGCTGGAGGTTTCAGGAAATTACCCGGAAGCCTCAATACCCGGCATTATGCAAAGCCACTTAATGACATTCATCAATGAACGGGCCAAGTTTGATGAAGAGCAAAAAGACCAAATACTCACCGGCAACGTGTGGATTGACAAGGCGAATGTAGCCCACTTTGCGCCGGAGACGTTTGCAAGTTTCCTAAAATTACGAAGCGTGTTGCCCAAGGAAAATAAATTCTATTACTACCTTCATGCTATAGGGTGCCGGAAGGGTGAAACGATGCAACTCAAAGGTAGATTTATTGACTCTTGGTACTGCAATGCTCCCCCACTCCAAAATGAAGAGATGAACGTTAAAAACTATGATGATGAGGACACCTTCTAAAATGGAAGAGAATCAAAAGACCATGTGCTAACAATTCATTAGGCCGGTATCCACCGGCTTAATTTTCATCCCCGCAACTAAACATTTGAGCACCTCTCAATTTTTTGGGCCTCGAAAAAAATTGGAATTATACAAATGGTCACCATTTCAGACAATTAACTAAACATAAGTTCACCACATTTATTATTTCTCTATATAAGTCCCTAAAAACGTAAAAAAATTCAAAATTGAAAATTGGAGCATGTAAAATAACCTTCAATTTTGAATTTTCAATTTTTTTCCATTTTCCCTATATATAGGGAGAGTGCTCAAACGCTCGTTTTTCTTCACCGAGTGACCAATAACCCGCGATTAGTGTCAGATTACGGAAACCACCGCTTTACCCCAAATGCGGCCCGCCACTCCACAAAAAAGACCTCCGCCGTGTCCAAGGTTATCCGTGACGGTGAAACGCTCCACTGTATTTTTGGAGATGGTCAAGACCATTTTTGATGACCTCATAACTCAGCCGCTAGGTATCGCTAAAGTTGGCTTTAATAAACTGAGTTTACAAGACTTACGTAAAAATCTCCTCTTGTTTTAAGCACAATGCGTGCCATAATACTTGGTGTAACTTTAGACCTATGAGGTGATAAATGGCGGAAACGGATGTAGATGCGGCTCTTAGCGCATTTTTTCAATTCCCAAAAGGCAAGATACCGGGCAAGCCGTCACTCAAAAACCTGAATGACGTGGCGTGTGAGGCCGCCCGTATCTATCGCATTTTCAGGAATGGAAAACTATGCCGTGATGACTACCGTGACGCCATGTACGGCCTCAAGGTGCTCAAGGAAATTTTCAAAGAAAAGACCCTTGCAGAGTTGGCTCAAGAGATTGAGGCCCTCAAAGCAAAGGCCAACTTAAATGGAGGTATCCAAGAAAATGCCGACACAAGCCAACCCGATAGCCAATGACGTACCAAAAGGTGCGCCCAAGATGAATGTGCCCGCGTCGCCGCTTGATTTTGTGGGCACCGGCCCGGAGTTTACCGCTGTATTCAACCCGGATGAAAACATCATTGTGACGTTCGGCCAACAAAACTACTACGTTGGCAACGCCATCAATCTCACCGGAGAGCAAGCGCAATTCATCCTTGCCGCCGCTCAAGCGCGAAACCAAAGCATTGAAACGGCCAAGAACTATGACACCAAAGTGAGCCGTTACAAAGCATCCACCGCATTTACGATGGGCGCATTGGAGGCCAAGGCGTGTTTGGAAGCCGTCAAAGCCGGAGACCAACTTTTGAGCATTCGTAACCGTTTCCTACAACCGGCGGTGGATGAATACAGGAACGTTTACAACGAGTTGGCCCGCGTGGACGTTCAAATCGACAAGGGCGATTTTCGTGCGGCGCTTCGTGAGGATAGAATCCTCCGGCACCTTCAAACGCTCGATGGCCTCCAAGAGAAAAATGATTTCGTGCGGAGCCTTCACAAAAACGGCGATATGTTCGGCCTCATGGTCTGCTTGAGTGAGCCAACTTATTTGACCGGCATTGATGAGCAATTCAAGGCCGGAATGATAAACACCTTGGCTCATGAACGTATGCCCAAGCGGCTTGAGTATCAACAAAGACTTGCGGACGCCATCAAGGCGGGTGAACGGGCTTGGCAAGCCGCCATGACACACGTGGTGTGGTCAAGTGGCATTGCAACGCCATACCATCCGCCCAAGAGTGAAGCCGTGCTTCAAAATGATTTGCCGCAAGTGCGGGAGTTGATTTCATCCTTTGAGGTGTACAAAAACTCAGAGCGCTTTGAGCGTGACAAGGCAATGGCGGCCAACGTGGCTTAGCCGATAAACGGGTGTTATTGAATAGTATGGCTTTTGCCTATGCTTCCATACGGAAAGAGGTGGAGCAACTCAAAGCGGTTTACAACCCTCCGCCGTTGCCGCCTCTTTCATTTCCTCTCAAGCCAACTCAAACGCTCATTTATGAGAGTTTGGTTGCGCCGGAGGTGCGTTTTGTTTCCGCATGTTGTGGCCGCCGGTATGGCAAGAGTTTTTTGGCCATTCGCGCCGCCCTACATTTTGCCCGAAAGTATCCGGGGGCCGTGGTGTGGATTGTTTCACCCACATTCAAAATGGCCAAGCGCAACGTTTGGAAACCGCTCAAGTACAAGGTGCCCAAAGCGTGGCAATTGAAACGGCCCAATGAGAGTGAGTTATTCGTTGAGTTGAAAAACGGCTCCGTGATTCAATTGCAATCGGGTGAAGACCCGGAGGCGTTACGCGGCGCATCACCTTCACCGCTCTTTGTGGTGCTTGATGAGTTTGCAACCATGAAAGCGGACGTGTGGCCCATTGTGCGGGCCGGTATCGCCAACCTTGCGCCGTATTCCAAAGTGCTTTTTATTGGGACGCCCAAGGGCTACAACCACTTTTACGACATTCACACGGAGGCGGAAAACCGTCAGGGTTGGTGTGCGTTCTCATTCAACACCCTCCAAGGCGGCTATGTGCCTCAAGAGGAAATTGAAGCCGCACGTTTGGACATGGATGTAGAGTCATTCAATCAAGAATTCTTGGCCTCATTCATTCTTTTAAGCGGGCGCGTTTACAAATGCTTTAACCGGCATGAGAACCTCTTTGAAGGCGTCAACATCATGGCCAACACTACGGAGTTGGTCATTGGTATGGATTTCAACGTAACGCCCATGACGGCGGTGTTGGGCCTCATTGTTGGCGGGCAACTCCACATCATTGATGAGTTTGTCTTGAAGGATGCCCGCACGGATGACATGGCCCAAGCCATCATTGACCGTTACGGCGAACCGGCCACGGATGACGGCCCTTTGAGTTGGCTTTCCACGCCATCCCATGAGCGGCGTTTCAAGATGACGGTATACCCTGACCCGGCGGGCAAGGCCCGGCACACGTCAAGCCGCAACACAGACCACAAAATTTTGAGAGACTACGGTTTCAAGGTGGTGGCCCCAAAGGCCGCACCGCCCGTGCGTGACCGCGTCAATGCCGTCAATTCCTTGTTGTGCAACGCGGCGGGCGCACGTGACTTGCTCATTCATCCACGGTGCAAGGCTCTCCGCAAGGCGTTAGAGGGTCTCACGTACAAAGACGGAACCAATGACGTGGATAAGAGCGGCGGACATGACCACATCACGGATGCCTTGGGGTATTTGGTTTGGTCATCCCCCGTGAACCGATACAAGCAACGCATGAGACAATTTGAACTAGGCACGGGCCATGAGGTGGCCGCGTGAAAAGAGAATATTATCAAACACCGGAGGCGGATGGTTTAGCATTTTCCCGTGTGGCCTAGGGCTTCATGGTTTTGACCTCCATCAAAAACCTTGTGCGCCGTCCGCCTCCACCCTTTACCTTTGAGGTGAAACATGAATGAGCCACGTCACAACATTTGCTTGGACGCCGTCAAAATGCGCCGCTTTGAGTTGGTGTGTTTTGAATATGGGATTGACCCCGCGTATAAACTGGAAGAGTTTGTTACGGAGGCCGTCACTAAATTTTTGCACCAAGCCGATTGCGGGCGCGTTCAACGTGAAGGCAAAACAGTCACGCAACCAACCGCCAAGGTGACCACGCATAAAGAGTGGAATGGTAAAGAAGCCATGCCCGCCCACGCCATGCCGGAAACGCTCCGGCCCCAACGTTAAACGGTCAAGACCGTCTTAGAGACCAACTTTTCAATAATCCCCAGAGGATGAAATGGGTAGAACGGAAATCATCATGGGGAATACGGAGGCATCCGCAAAGGGCCAACTCACACGAAGTCAAATGGGTCTTAAAGACAACACTCTTGTGTGGCTCGTGTTCATTCTCATTGCATTGGCGATAATCGGCGGTACATTGATTTACCTTTTTGGGCCTTCCGCCAATGCGTAATTTGAAAATCACCCTCACCAAAGGCGTGGAAGCCTACGCGGCACAAAGCCAACTTAAAGACCTCTTAGCCAAGGAACAAATTCCGCCGCAAGAGCGTGATACGCTCATTGAAAACGCTTCCAAGACCATTGATACAATGGTGGAGAGTGGTGACCGGCTTATATCTCAAGGATGCAATTTCAACGCCAAGCAACAAGTGAAGAGTGCTTCATGCACTGTCATCATTCAAGCGGATTACAGAATGAAACCGCCGTCTCTTATTGAGAAAATCTTCAACATGTTCAGGCAATAATGGCCTATTATCGAAAACGCAAACGAAAGTATAACCGTGCCGATTATGGCCGCTATAAGGCGGAGCAACATGTCCGTGAGGCTAAAGAATTATCGGAAACGCTTGGCGGCACGGATGAGGACGTTAAAGACTATTTCTTCAATCTGCAAGGTGCTCAACTCAAGAAAATCCTTGATGAATACGAACGAGAGAATGGAACTAAGGCCCGTGATTATGCGGAAAAAACGATACCAAGTTGGAAGAACGGCAAGCGGAGAATGAGCGGTCTTGTTGCGGGCCGTCTTTATAAACTCTTGCCTAATTACATGCCATTGGAATCCAAGTACAACCTCGTTGAAACCCTTTGGAAAAAGTATTGCCCCAGGTCTGACACCACTTATAGAATAGGCCCGGATGTGCCGGAGGAAGAGGTTATGAGCCGTTTGACCGCTTTGCTCAATGAGAAGGTGGTTGAGTACACTGTGCCCGGCCCACTGGAAAATCGCTTCCGTTGGTTGGCAGCGGGTGACTCCGTGGCCTATCAAAAACTACTCAATTATTTTTTAGCCCGTGAAAAGCAATTGGTGGCGGATGGCTTGAGAATGCGCTTGCCAACTATCTTCAGAGAGATTAGAGACCGTAACACCATTACGCAATCCATCACGCAACGGCTTGAACTTGGAGAGCACAAAGTCAATTTGATTTTTGACCCGAAAACGGACGGCATTAAAGAGGGCGTTGAGGCGTATCAATCGGAAGACTCAAACGTTGGTTGCATTGTTGCCGTGGTGGTGTTCATCATAATCATTGTCATCATGAACAATCTTTAGGCGGTGGTCTCTTCTGCCCGCACTAATTCGCCTAAGAGCCTACGGGCCAGCACCTTTTCATAGCCACGGTGTCCACCGATTTGTGCCGGGTTTTTCTTTCCCTTATAAAACACTTTTACCATGCCACCCTCTATGATATATTCACCTGTATATTCTTTGCCATTGTAGTCACACGTTACCGTTTCCATTATCATGCACCGCCTTTGGGTTTGTTGGTTTTCATTATCGCATAGAACTTGACGCAAGCAAATATGATAGACCAACTTAAGGCGTCAACTACACAGTATCAACTACACACTTTTTCGATTTATCCGGCATACCACATTGAATAAACTAAGTTTACGTTGAATTGCACAGAAAACCTCAAAAATCAAACATAACTAATTGATTTAATTAAACCTGTATAAAATCGCATCCCACGCTTCCCAAGCTGAGGGTCGCGGGTTCGAACCCCGTCTCCCGCTTAATTAAGCCTAGCATAATAAGCATGTTACAAAGTTACCCGCGATACGCAGTTCTGTATGTACAATGATGCTGTACAAATTCTTGGTTGGTTTTTAATTCTCACGGGTTAGATTCAAGTTGGGCAGGTCGTTCACTTAGATGGGCTAGAAATGTTCTTGATAAACGATGAAATCAAGAGTATTTTAATCTATAATTCTTCTTAAATCAAATTCTTACGAAAGGGAATAAAAATGACTTTGGATGAATTGCGCAAGCAGGTAGTTGTTGAGATAAAGAAATGTGACACCAAAATCGAAGCGACTGAATTAATCGAAGAGACAAAAGAGTCCCTTGACAAGAATGAAATATCGAGTGAAGGCCAAAAGCATTTTTGGAATGAACTATCTGATGAACTGATAGTTTTAAAAGAACAGTCAGCAACTACGTTAAGCCCTATAATCACAGCTGCTCAAAACGCAATTGCACAACACAGCAAAAAATCATGACATGTTATGAAAAATGGCAACTATTGTTGTCCGGCGTGACTTTACTCATCGCATCAATATCTGCCTATGTTGGCTTGAGTTCTCTTCGTTCTCTAATAGAGCAAATAAAAGAAGCGGCAGAATCAAATCGATTAAACCGGTTAGACGCATTACTTTCAATTGAAACCACACTTTATGAGAATCGTAGAAATTTTTCAGATATAGGATTAAAACTTGGAGAAATCGGCGATGAATTGACTAAACTCAAAAACAACAAATCTACTGCTAAAAAAGAAATAAGTGACAAGCAAAAACAATTTGATAATATAAAACTTCGCTATGACGAATATGCGCAACTATATCTTAATTCTCTTGACAGGTTATGTTTCTGTTTTCTTAACAACTTGCTTAATGAAGAAGAGTACCGTCCAGAATACAGAAACTATATCAATGAAACTGTAAACCAATTTGGCGACATTTTCTCAAAAGCAAATTGTCCATATCGAAACATTAAAAAAATTTATGATAAGTGGGCGGATTCTTGATTTCAATAATTGAGATATGTCCATTTAGTTGTCTTTTGATAAAAGATTGTCACACCAACTGCAATAACCACTTCCATTTATCTCACTTGCCGGAATATCGATACCACAAAGACGGCATTTATGCTCAACGCTGGCACCGCAAAGCGGGCAGTAATGCTCATGAATGATATAGGTATCCTTAGTGCAATTTGGACAGGAAATCGTACCAACTTCATCACCATCGGTATACGCTAAATAATTCTGATAGCCGAAATAATCACTTATTGCTTCTTCAATAAACTCATTGAATTCACTTGAGTAATCGCAAGACTGGCAAATGAACTTGATATCTGATAAATCGGATTCAACTTTTTGGACAGTGAGTAAACCTGATTTGCAAATGGGGCAATCATATTCTACGATAGCACTGAGTAGCGAATCGGATTTCCAATCCACTTGATTCAATGTCTTTATACAACGTTCTTTTTCTTCATTATATGCGTGTGCAATTATCTTGAATGCGTCAGATGATTTTTTCCCAAGAAAAGATTCTAAATCTTTTTCAAGATGGAGTTCGATGAAACTTTTGATGACAATAAATGAACTGGCGAGTAAATTTCTGATGAGTTCTTTTGGCTGATCAGAGTAGTAGTGCTCAACATCGTTGCGCAATTTATTTACTTTATCAACTCTATCCCAATTAACTGAAATCCCTAATGAATTAAATCGTTCTTTTATTTCATGGACGTTTACCGTATTCTTCCCATCACCAATCCAATAAATTTCACCGTGTTCATTCTTTTTTGCTTTAATCTTTGGTCTGATCAATATCTCATTTGAATCAGGAGGACTCAATTCAGCAAGTTTGTGCTTGAACAACAACAAAATACCCGCAAATAAATTCCTTGCGCATGAAATTAAACGCTTCGAGTCTTTCTTCCCTGAAGAATAATCTTCAAGACCCATGATGATTGAATCACGTGCATTATTAAGCAAACTCATTAATAAAAAAACCTACATAAGTACATTGATCTCAACTCTCTGTGCTCTCACCAACAAATATAAGAAGATGATAAAGCACATAGAATCCAATACAAATTAGCATTATCGGCATGATAGTTGATCCTAGAATAATTAAGATTGCCATTTTCTGCCTCCCATGTGACCTAAGAATAAAAATGCAATCGAACATATCATTCCAATTATTATTGGTTCAACAGAAAAATCTATAATTTCAAATTGCATAAGAAGCGTTACCGATATTCCTGATAAGATAGAAAGTATAACAGCGAGGTTCACAACATTGCGTAAAAAAAGAATATATATAAGCGATGGAATAATTGATGGTGCCCACATTGCATAACAGGTCAATAAGCCATCAATGATGGATTCCACTCTTAAAGCTGCAATGCAACCAGTAACTGAAATAACAAAAATACCTATTCTCGATAAATTGAGTTGATATTTATCGTCCATCGAGGAGAAAAACCAACTTACTACATCCTCTGAAAATGAAACTCCTCCAGAGTTTAGAAGTGAGTCTAGGCTTGACATAACTATCCCAACCAAAGCAATACCGACTAGGTAATGGAATATTGGCGGGAAATTTTGCAATAAGTTCAATAGCACATTATCTTGATCAATACCTTCATCAATTATTTGTCTTGAAAATAATCCAATTAAGATCACCACCAAAAACCAAAAACAAGCAAAGACTCCAGAAAAAACGAATCCTCTATAAGCTATATTGTCACTCTTAGACGCTAATGCACGGGTTGCATAAGGCGGAATCATGCTTTCACCAAGAAAAAAAGCTAAAACCAATCCCAAAATGCCAACTATGCCATTAGCAGAATAGAACTGACTTGAAGATTCATTAGCACTTTCTAATGCTAAATCAATATTAACGTTCCAATAAAAAAACATAATAATAAGTATTATTGGTAACAAGATTGTAAATAATACAAACTGGTAAGCGTCGGTAGCAACAGAGGCCCTCAAACCACCAGTTATTGTATAAATCGTTGTTATTATTGCAGTAAAAATGACACCACCCCAAAGAGGCCAATCAAAAAAACTTTCAAATAATGTTCCACCAGCTTTTAACATAACTGATGCAAAACCTGCGCATAAACCAACCGATAATAGGCCGACAATTAACTGAGTAAACTTATTTGTCTTCTCTGCATATACTCCGGCGAGTGTTTTTGCATTGGGAATTTGTCTTAATTTTGGGGCTATAAAAATGCCTACAAAAATTGTTTGTAGACCATAAACTATTCCAAAAAGCCAATAGATTAATCCCACAGAATAGCCTTGCCCAATAAATCCCATGGAGAAACCGGGGCCAATAAACGTTGCTGAAACACTTGCAAAAACCAAAGCACTTGGAAGAGTTCTTTTCGCAACATCAAACTCAATAGTACTTTTAGCCCAATGAGTTCTGAAAACGATGTACGAGAGCGGTATTAAGTAAGGCTCCTCACAAGAATTTGTGCACGAGTTTTGGTTCGGGAAGGTTTCCGAGTCCATGGTATAGAGCCAGGATGTAAGTTTTCGCCGTCCTGAATCCATAGCAACGATGACTGATGACTTTGGCCTTATTGTTCACTCCTTCCACGGCTCCATTATCAATCCGCAATTCAAAGTAATTGAGCAAACCCTCTTGATGCC
>WGMX01000052.1 GCA_016124855.1 Anaerolineaceae bacterium
CTAACCCCAGCCCACATCGGCTATCTTCGCAGGCTCAGTCCGCCGATAGCCCGTAGTAACAGGGCAAGGGAGAAATACGGGAGCACACATAGGTGCTCCCCTACGCCGGGTACTCCGTATTAAAAAGTTAAATGTCATTATCCTGTCCCTACAATTATTACTGTTTAACCGTGCGAAAAACAGCCCATCACTTACCAAATGACCACTACCCATTCAATTAGACCTGTGTCGGTTCGTCTTCGAAATTGGTTGGCGCAGCCGGCAGTACATACTGGAAGCGCATCATGACGGCATTTTCGTCTTTCGCCAAATGGATTTCGTAGGTCTTACCCGGTTCAAGCCGCTTCGGAACATTGGGCGGAAGCTGCTGGTCATCGACGAATGTGCCGTTCCCGCTGTTGAGGTCTTCAATGGTGAAACATTTTTCAGACTCTTGCCATGCGAAGCGGCAGTGTTCGCGCGAAATCCCCAACCGTTCCAACGGCAGCGAATTGGTTCTACGCCGTCCTATGGTGTATTCCAGTTCTTGAATCGGATAAACCGGCCCATCCGGCAGCAGTTCGAGTGTTGCCTTGATTCCCGCTGGCAAACCCATGCGCGTCACATTGGTCTTTTCCTCGGAGAAATCTACCGGCGGCGAAGTCGGTTGCGCTGGCGCAGGTGGCACGGCAGCGGCTGGTGGAGGCGCGGGCGGCGGTGCAGCCGGTGTGGTGGTGGCGTTTGATGCTGGTGGCGCAGGCGATTGGGTCTTCGGGATTGGTGGCAGCTTTTGCGAAGTCGACATACTCTGGAATACTTTGTTCTTATCGGTAAATTCCAGTTCGATATTCGCACCCAAGCGGATGATCTGTCCGTTTTCCAAAACACGCCGTTGGGCGGGCTTTAAGCGGTCACCGTTGACGAATGTACCGTTGGTGCTGCCTTCGTCCACAATCCAATACTGTCCGTTGGAGAATTGGATGGTTGCGTGTACAGAACTGACGCCCAAGTCCTTGAGGTCGATTTTAACGGGGAAGTCGCTGGTTCCGCCGCGCCCGATGCGATAGGGCATGTCGTTGCTGGTGAAGTTCCATGTGCGTCCGGGCGCTTCCGTGTTGGATTGGACGACTTTCAGACTACCGCCCTTATCACGGAAAGTCGATTCCATCGGGATTTCGATTTGTGTGCCACCTTCGACTTCGAATGAGGGTGGTTTAGTCGCGTCCGGTACAGCCGCCCCACCTTTGGGCGAGGGCTTTTGTGGTTTGGTGTAGGTCGGCTCGTAATCGAAGCGGCTGCCACGTCCACGCCGCATCATGAAGAAGATCAAGCCGAATACAGCCACCACAATCAGAATAAATACAATCGCCAGTATCGGGCTATCTTTAATCGCCCCGCCCATACGGTCGATAAAACCGGGTTCGGGTGTCGGTGTGGGCGGCGCAGGTTTCTTGATTTCCTTGACGGCTTGGAAAGTTGTCGGCTGACCTTTCACATTCAGTTCAACGAAGATGTTGTACTGACCTTCGGCTAATTCACTGCCGGTGCGGTCATCAATGGCTTTGACACGCAGCGGATTTTCGAATGTACCGCTTTGTTCAACCCGCCGCACCACCAATTTGTTGGCATCTTCAATACGGACGGTGTAGGAATTAATTTGATCCAACTTGAAGTTTGACGTGTCCAGTTGGATTTCGAATTCCTGCGAGGTTGGGTTGAAGCGAATTTCAGGTATAACGGCTGCCAATGTGGGAGTCGCGGTCGGCGCGGTGGTCGGTGTCAGTGTTGGCGTGTCGGTCGGCACAGGAGTCGGCGTTGCCGTATCGGTTGCGGTGGGCAGCGGCGTACTGGTCGGCGTGGGTGTGCGCGGCGGTGTGGTATCTTGACAGAAATCGCCCGAAAGCGGGGTTTTTTCGTCAGCCGCCAAGGCGCGGATACAAACCGTCCAGACCGAAGCCGAAACATCAGTTAAGGAGGTTAAAACGCCTTCCGCTGCTTGGTCAGGCGTGAAATGCCGCCGTCCATAAGGCTGTGACAGCAAGATGCCGGTTGCCTTGTCCTTGATGGTGATTTCATAGAATCCTACATCCCCATCACCCGTCCGCGTCACTTCAAAGACCATCGAATTTTTGGCGACATCCAGATTGAGGTTGATGCCCAATTGCAGCGGAACCGGTGTGTTAGTGGGTGTCGGCGTGTTGCTGGGTGTGACGCTGGGTGTTGCAGTCAATGTGGGGGTGCTGGTTGGTGTGGGTGTCTCGGTCGGGATAAAGCAGGTCTTGTTCAGAATGACGTTGCTGATGACACCGGTAGAATTGGACGACGGTTGGCTGATGGCTACGGTGATCGCGCCCGAATAAGTTCCGGCTGGCAAACAGATATTGTCGAAGGTGGCCTGTTTTTGGCTGGCGAGGGTGTTAATAACCTTCTGGAACACACCCGCGATTTCATTGATGCCGCCCGCGTTGGCGATGCCGCCGGTGCGTTCGGAAATGGTTTTTAGGGTCGTAAAATCAGTCTTGGAATTTCCGGTTAGGCCGATGGTGTAAATCGGTGTTTGCTGACTTTCGTTGGCATTCTTAATCACGGTGTCTTCGGTGGCTTTGCTGCATGGTTTTTTGCCGAACTGATCTTCGTCAACACCGTCTGTAAACAGCACAACGGCACGTCTGCCCGCTGGCGCGATTTTCAGCGCGTCAACCGCAGCGAAGGCCGCATCATAGAGGCAGGTGCCGCCCCTAAATTGGTCGTTGGTCATGCCGCCGATGGTGTTGTTCAGCAAGCCTTTGTCGGTCGTAAAGCCCGATATGGGTGGGATTTGATGGGTAAAACGCAAAACCGAGAAGTTTGTGCCGTCCGGTGCGCCGTTGACGGCAGCAAGGGCCGCTTCACGCAGTTTAGGCGCGTTACTTTGCATACTGGTGCTGTTATCCAGCACAAGGACAATGTAAAAAGGAGTTGTCGGTTTATCAATATTAGAGGCGGTATAAGTTTGATTATTCAGGATCATCTGGGCGGAGGCAATGGATGGGCTGGGGATGGCGTTATTTTGCCCGTCAAACAGCGTGAAGTATATGTTGACCGCCTGATTTTTATCAGACTCGCTTACGACTTCGGCGTAATTGACAGTTAAACGCACCTCTTGCTGGGCAAATACGGGTAAACCGAACAGAAAGCAGACCCATAACAATGCCACGCTGAAAATGCGGCGGAAACGACCGGACATATCTGCCCCCTTGAGGATCATAAAAGGGTTTGAAAGAAAGGCTTATTTTTAATCTTACCCGAAATAGGCAATAAAACGATCATACAACATTCTTATTGTCGCTGAGGTGAGAATTTATGGCAAATCGTTCGTTTTGCGGATTACGCCTTTTGGGCAATGACAAACATGATGTCGTATAAATTCAAGGGAATGTAGCCGCCCATGAAGGGCAAACGCTCAATCTGGCTTTGGAGACTGCGCCGCCATTTCGAGTCCGGCTTGTTCCATGTGATGATTTGCGCCATTTGGCGCAGGCTGCGGTAATAACTGACGTGCGAGAAATGAACCACTTTCAAACTCTGCTGCTCCAGCAAGTAGGTGATGGACTGTTTAGAGAAGTAGTGCAGGTGCGCCGGAATAATCATGCGCCATGAGGTTTTTTGAATGCTTGGTAGTAGAGTGTCTAAATCAGCGGTGGTGAGTGCCAGATAACCGCCCGATTTAAGGGCTTCAGCACTTTTGGAAATGGCTAATTTGGGATCATAAAGATGTTCGATGGTGTCCCACATGGTGACCACATCATAGGTGTCCGGTTCAGGGGGATTACTTTCAAAGTCACCCTGCTCGACCGGCAAATGCAATGTATCCCGTGCATAAGCGATGGCGGCTTCTGAAAAATCGACCCCTTTAACTTGCCAATACTGCTGCGCCAGTTCGAGGAAGAAACCGTAGGCGCAGCCCGCCTCAAACAGTTTGCCGCGCGAACTGAATTCGCGCAGGCTGGCGATGCGATGTTTGAAGTGAAGCTGCGTCCCGACTTTGTCCGCGAGATAATCGGTGTAGGCTTTGCGTCCGTTCCAGTAATCAGCGGCATAAATGGCAGCCAGTTCTTCTAAGGTCGGCAACTGCTTGAGGTAAGCTAACCCACAAACAGGACAACGGGCGATGTTCGGCATACCCCACAGGTCAGTTTGGTTTTTGTCGTTTCCACAGACTGGGCAAGCTCTCATAACTTTTCCTCTATTCGAACGCTGCGCCAATAACCTAATACATAGGCTACCGACACTTTAAATGGGGTTTGCGGCTGCCAGCCAGTGGCTTGGGTGAGCTTATTATGTGAGCCAATTTGAATTGGCACTGGATTTGGAGTGATATTCGCGCGGGGACGAACTTCAATTTCTGCCGTGCTGATGTTTAGTAACTCATCAAGTAAATACTGTATAGAAACAGCTTGTCCTGAAGCGAGGTTGTAGGATTCACCAGCCTTACCCGCTTCTGTTAGAGCTATCAACCCATCCGCAGCATCATATGCATCCAAGAAATCACGTTTTCCGGTTAAGTCACCCACTTGAATGATGGGTTCTTGTTTCCCGCGTTCAATCGCTGCGATTTGGGCGGCGAAATCAGAAGCGACCAAGCCCTTGGGTAAGAAGTTCCCAATCAAGTTAAATGGACATGCACGTACAATATCCAGCTTATATTGGGCGAAATATTGATAACCGAGCAAATGCTGAGTGGCTTTGCTCACGCCGTAGGCATTGACCGGACGAAGTTCGCTCTCCTCATCAATGATTCCATCATTGGATTCAGGTATGCCATACATGGCACTGGATGTGACCAATATGACACGCGCTTGGGGAGCATATTGGCGAACGGCTTCAAGCAGATTGCGCGTCCCATCGACATTAACGCGCATGAAATCCTCTGGTGTAGCTTTGGGCGCAGCAGCAGGCGTTAAGGCGACAGTATGGAAAATGACATCAGGTAAAGTCTGTTGAACAATCTCGGCGACCTGTGCAGGATCCGTAATATCGCAGACAGGCATATTAAGATGCCGGTCAGGTTTATGGATCGTTCCTATTCTTTCCCAATCCATCCCTAAACGGTATATTAAGGCTCTACCTAAACATCCTCGAGAGCCAATAACCAGCGCTTTTTTCGCCGCCATTATTGGCTTTCATCCGGCGTGTGCGGCAGGATTTGACTCTTAATATGGTCAATGTCATCCAGCGCTTTTTGGTAATCATCAGGCCGACCAATGTCCAACCAGTAGCCATCAGTAAAAGGATAGGCTTTGACCGCCTTGTTATCCGCGATGAGGGCTTTAATTAGGTCGGGAATATCGAAGGGTTTGCCAGCAGGAATGTACTCTAAAACTTCGGGTTGCAGCACCGAGATACCCATGCTCACCCGAAAATCATAACTGGGCTTTTCGGTATAACTGTTGACGTTAAATTCTTCATCCGTGCCAATAACACCCAACGTAATTTGGGTGTGGCGCACGATGGTCGAAATGGTGGCGAGGGCTTTGTGTTGTTTATGGAATTGGATGAGTTCACCCATATTCAACGAGGTCAGCAGATCACCGTTCATAATCAAGAAAGTGTCGTCTAAGCCTTCTACCAGTTTGAGTGGGCCAGCCGTACCGAGCGGCGAGGTTTCCATCGAATACGTGACATTCAAGCCGAAACGTGAACCATCACCGACATAAGCCTGAATCAACGAGGCCAAATAACCAACGGCAATCACCACATCACTCACGCCGTAAACCTTGAGCTGGCGCAAGAGAATTTCAAGGATTGGCATATCGCCAACGGGCATGAGCGGTTTGGGTAAAACATTGGTATACGGTGCGAGGCGTGTTCCACGTCCACCTGCTAATACGACGGCCTTCATGGGTTGCTGTACTCCAATTGCATGAAATGATATTCCGGTTAAACCGCGTATTCTTTCGGGCGATAAAGAGTGATATTCTGGCGAATCCAGTCGATGGTTTGCGCCAAACCCTCGTCCAACGAAATGCGATTGCTCCAACCAGTCGCTTGGCGCATAAAGCTGCTGTCGGCGAGTAAGCGTTCGACTTCACTCTTGCCGGGTCGCATTCTTTCGGCATCTTGAACGATTTTCACATCACGCCCGATCATGTTGATAATCTTTTGTGCCAGATTGCCTACTGAAATTTCCGTTCCTGTTCCGATGTTGGTGCTGCGTCCGAGTAATTCTTGATACCCGACGGCGTGCATCATGCCATCGACGGTATCCAGCACAAAGTTTAAGTCGCGTGTGGGGAGCAAACTGCCGAGGTGAATTTCATCACGGGTGAGCGCTTGCGTGATAATCGAAGGAATGACCGCGCGGGCGGATTGACGCGGCCCATAGGTGTTAAACGGACGTAAGGTCGCAACCGGAACACCGAAGGAACGGTAATAACTCTCAGCGATTTTCTCCGCGCCGATTTTGCTGGCGGAATAAGGTGATTGTCCTTGTAAGGGATGTTCTTCGTTAATCGGCACATAAAGCGCTGTACCGTACACTTCGCTGGACGAGATGTTAATCATGTACTCGATGCCTTGCTGATGCGCTGCTTCGAGGACATAAGTCGTTCCCATGACGTTGGTCTGCGCCACATGAATGGGATTCACGTAGGAATAAGGAATGGCAATCAGCGCGCCCAAGTGAAAAATAACATCACGTCCTTTGACGGCGTTGGCGACGGCCTGTGGATCATTCAGATCACCAAAAACAATCTCAATTTTTTCGCGGATTTCGGGCGAGAAGGTCGCAATAAAACCCTGATCGCCTTTGGAGTTGTAGCGAATGAAGGCGCGGACGGATGCGCCTGCGAGTACCAATTGTTCGGTGAGGTGGCTGCCGATGAAGCCACCTGCGCCCGTCACCAATACTTTGCGATTATTCCAATCGATCAATTTACATATCCTTTAATTCTTGAGGCTCTTGTTCAGGCTCAACCACTTTCGCTTGTGGTTTTTCAAGCGTACTTAAGCGGCGGTTGACGAAATACAGTGGTCGCCGTTTGCTTTCCTGAAAGGTCATGCCGACATAATAACCGATGAGTCCCAATGTCAGCATCTGTGCTCCGCCGATGACCAGCACCGCCAACATCAAAGATGTCCAACCGGGCGGAAGTCCCTCTTTGCCAACAGTGATCAGCGTCAACAGCACATAAGCAATTTGGAGCAGTGCGACGATCAATAAGCCAAAGCCGAAAGCGATGACCAGATTGATCGGCACAATCGAAAACGAGAAAATGGCATCGGTCGCCAATTTGATGCGTTTCCGCAAGCTGAACTTGGAGCGGCCTGCCATACGGGGTGGTGCATCAAAAGGAATGATGGTTTGCTGAAAACCCATCCAACTAATCATGCCGCGTAAGAAGCGGTGCTGTTCTTTGAGGCTGCGAATATCTTGAACTACTTCCTTACTTAGCAGACGGAAATCCGCCGAGTCCGGCACAATTTCGGATTCGCTCAGGCGGTTGATGAGATGATAAAAAGTCTTTGAAAAGAGCTGTTGAAAGTAAGTAATTTCACCGGTTGAACGGCGCTGCGTCAGGACGACATCACTGCCGTTTTCGTAGGCTGCGATCATCGCGGGTAAGAGACTCGGCGGATGCTGCCCATCACCATCCATGGTGATGACCACATCGCCCGCCGCGAAATCCAGCCCTGCGCTTAAAGCCGCTTGATGCCCATAATTGCGGCTGAGTTCCAAAAGTTTGATCTTGTTGTTTTGGGTGTGAAGCTGCTTGACGATCGCTGAGGTTTGGTCGGTTGATCCACCTGCCACGTACCAGACTTCGTAGTCATGCGAGGTGGATTCAAGCACTTTGACCAGCGACTCATTGAACGCTGGTAAGGCTTCTTCTTCATTGAATACAGGGACAACGATACTAATCAACATGCTGAATGTTCTTAAACAAAACTGGTGTGCGAACGATTAAAATCATATCGTGATCTGGCTTGAAGGGTAAATGATAGGGATGATTTTTGCAATATTGACGAATACACGGGTCTGACGGGAGATGCTTTTCAGGGTATATAACATTTGATACAATTTTCGGCACTTTGCTTCCCATGTTTAGTGCGTCGTCACATAGGCAGCAACTTAAGGATTTTACTATCGAAGAACGTTAGCTGTTTGCGTCGCATGAGGCTAAAGCCATCATGCTAACACCGGACAAGCGCACTAAAGGCGCTTCAAAACAAGCGAAAACTACACCATCATTTCGATGTAAAAGCGATTTGGTAAACAATTAATTCGCTTAGGTTGGTACACGTGGGGCGGGAAGAATCCCGCCCCGACAACACGACAATATGCCCAAACGTTGACTCAGGATATAATGCCATTCGTTGGAGCAACATGCCTACGTTTTTTCGGAGTTCTGTACTTCCATTTTTGCGACAAGATTTAGAGAACAGCCCTGAACATAACCGGAATTGGTATGCCAACCGTGTTATTCGACTCCTGATCTGGTTGGCATTTGTCGTCATCTGCATTGTGTTTGTTTTCCTGCCGCAGCAGAATATCGGGCAGCAGGTGGATGAATTTTCGGCGCGTTCCATTGCTGCCGCTAATCAAGGATTGCCATTCTTTTATACCTATCCTCGCGACCCCGGCTTTATATCGTTTAATCAACTGCCTTATCATGAGGTCGGCGTTCATATTCTGAATGCGCTGGCTTATGTGGTCGGGCGAACCTTTGCCGGAAACAGCTTCCAACTGCCAGTGGATGCCAGCGTCTATCTGGTTTTGGGGTTGATGATTTTTACGTCGCTGTTGTTCGTTTCGCCTACTGTTCCCATTTTGATCTCACTCGGCGGGAATATCGCTTTAGTCGCTGCGCTGTTTACAGGCGCGATTGATTTATGGCTGATTTCGGCGCGTTGGGGCGCAACTTACGGAGCCATTCTGACGGGCATGATGTTAGCGACGGCCTTCACCGTTGGTGTGAAAAGGCGGCCTCATATTTTTGCCCATATTCTGCTTCTGGGCATACTCGCCGGTTTAACCAAATATCTGCGCGAAGAAAGTGCGATTCTGGTTTATGGGGCATTTCTTCTGGTTGTCATCAGCGTGGCGATTATCGAACTGGTGCGTGCTATCGCTCAACGTCGGGCAAAACGTGATGGGTTAGTAAAACACTCCGCAATTCTACAACCCTTAGTTTACTGTTTCATTTTTGTGGCTGTGGTTTATAGTTCTCAGTTTTTTGTCCGTGGCTTATATGCGTTGGCTTGGAAAGTCCCCTACGCGGCGACCAGCGACAGCTTTCACGGCAGCGGACATGCCATGCTGCTGAGCCTTGGCTATGTCGATAATCCGTATAATCTCGGTTGGGCAGATGATTTGGGGCCAGCCGAGACCGAAATGCGGCTGCCGGGTTCAGCAAACTTGCGACGTTTTGATAAAACGACGGTTGTTTACAACCAGCTTTTTGAACCGGCGTATCAAGCCAGAGCGGGCAGCTTAGCGTGGTCAATCATGCTGCAAAATCCCAGCTTGGTACTCAAAAATATTATTACAAAATTTAGCGATTTATTACAGTGGCTGTTCCCTGAAAATGCACGTTATCCCTTTCAGGGGCAAATCGGGGGTATATACATTAATTTTTCGCCGCTGATATTGCTGCTGGCGTTTGGGACGGTTGTGCTGCTCCTGATTAGTGCGTGGTATATCTACTCGATACAGGCGTGGATTTTAGGGATTACAGGCATCGGCTTAATTGCGCTCTCGCTGATTTCCCCGCTGCTGATTCACCCGTTTTATATTTCGGCTTTGCGTGGGGTTTTATATAGCTGTGCTTTTGTCTTGCTCGGTGCTTGCTTCACTTTATGGTTACAACGCGATACGAGTCAGCCGAATCCGGTTAGGCCGCTCATCCTCAAAAGTACGGCGGTGCTCGGCGGCTTCGTTGTACTAGTGCTAGTCATGGCCGTGAGCATTTTTGTCGTCCTGAACAACCGCTATCAAGATCAGTTACGGACAATCGCCACGTCTGATCCTGCCGCGCAGCTCACCTCCAAAACCTATCAATTTGCGGATGCCTTTAATGCGCTTGACTTAGCTGTGCAAGAGCAGCTCCTCGAACAATTGAAGCAGTCGGCTGACATTCGCAGTTTCAACGTGATTACCGACAAATCAGACCTCGAATCGTTGTTGAATGTTTCTGCGGTATTCGTCAAAGATAATTTTATTTATGTCGTGGTGAAACTAGGCGAAAATATTCACCTGCCTTTTAATGGAACGCGCCTTCATCTTCAAGTGAACACCGCCAATATCTTGCGCGTCAGTACTCCGTGTAACTCGTCTGAAGGAAGCACAGGCTGCACAACTAAAATCCCGTGTCATGAGGATTTGAGTATTTGTGGTTTTGATACCGTAATCACGATTGATGCTAGTGCTATTCAGCAGTGGCTGATTAATGACCGCACTTGGAATACAGGACTTTTCCGCATGTTCGCCATGCCGATTGATCCAACTGTGCTGCCAGATGATGTGACGACGCTCATCGTGGGATTATATGATAATACGCGAGAAATACGGATCGGTGGGGCGGCTGTGCCTAAAGCCTTTTATAGACTCGACCAGCAAAAGAATTCCTAAAGCGGAGGGGATATTGTGGATGCCATTATATTAGCCGGTGGCAAAGGTACACGGATGATGCCATTGACGGCCTCAACCCCTAAACCGCTGCTGTTGGTGCAAGGTAGGCCGATCTTGGAGTGGTCGCTGCTCAGTCTGCCTCAACAGGTCGATCATGTGATGGTGGTCGTCAATTACTTGAAAGAACAAGTTGCGGATTATATGCAGCAGCAGCGCATGATCAGCAGTTATGCTTTAGTCGAACAGCAGCCAAAGCCGTTGGGTACAGGCCATGCGGTGTTGTGCTGCCGGCCTCATTTGCGTTCGAATGAATTTCTCGTCCTCAATGGTGATGATCTCTACGATAGTCCTTCATTAAGCCATTTAGCCACACAACCGATTGGCATTCTGGGCGCATCCCGAAACAATGCCTCTAAGTGGGGGGTACTGGTATTTAGTGCGGACAAAAAATTAAGCCGTATTCACGAAAAGCCGCCCGAAGGCACTTATCCTGATCCGGTTTTCGTCAATGCCGGAGCCTATAAATTCAACAGCCGCATTTTCGAATATGAACTGCCGCTGTCTTCACGCGGGGAATACGAAATTACGGACTACATGACCTATCTAGCAGCCAATGCCGAAGTCAGCGTCGTAGAGGGGAAGTTCTGGAATCCCATCGGCACACCGGAAGATTTGCAGCAGGCGCAAAGCCTTGACATTAAAGTGTGGATAACGCCCCGCTGACGGCGCTTGGGATAATCCGACACCATTGCTTATGTTATGAGCACCATGCTATGATTACCCCCTTCCGTTTACCCGAAATGAAGGGGAATAAGCGCACTGACGCTGGCTATGCATCGGATATATGAAGCGACCGATAATCGCATCAACCGCTCCCTAAAAGACCATTTACGCTTCGCCTACGCCTATCGGGCATTCTTTCTATATTGGGTGCGGCGTGGCATTATCACCCGCTACAGTCAAACTTCAGTTGGGCTGTTATGGGCAGTTTTGCAGCCCTTACTGTCCAGTCTGGTTTACATCATCGTTTTCTCGTTTATCGCGCGTGTATCAACCAATCCAGTCCCTTATCCGCTGTTCGTCGTGACCAGTTTAGTCTTGTGGAGTTTCTGGCAGCGCATTGTCTTTAGCGGGGCGTCTTCAGTGGTCAGCAATCTGGATATTGTCACGCGCGTCAGCTTCCCGCGTGAGTTTTTACCCATCGGTGTGGCCGCCGAAGCCTTTGTCGATCTGGCTATTGGTCTGGTAATCGTCGGTGTATTGTTCATCGTCTATCACCAGCCGGTAACACCTTATATCCTGCTGGCGATTCCCATTTTTCTGATTCATGGATGCCTCGCCTTAGGCATCGCTTTTCTACTGGCGGGTGTCTCGTCTTACATTCGCGACCTCTTCCAAATTCTGCCGATTTTGCTGCAACTGCTGCTTTACATCAGCCCGGTGCTATATCCTATCAATGTCGTTCCCGACAGCATCCGTGCCCTGTATTTTATTAATCCGCTCGGCCCTATTTTTGCCGCGTATCAAGAAACGATTTTGTATGGTCGCTTCACTTACGGTCGCGAGATACTGCTGGTGACCTTATTCGCCTTCATCCTTTTGCTGATCGGTTACCGCGTATTTAAACGTACCGAATGGCGATTTGCCGACACACTCTAAATGCAGTGTCAAGCCGCCGCATGGTCTGAAGGTAAGCTTAGAAAGAATTCCAACCCTTATGTCCGATGCCATTCAAGTGCAGAACGTTTATAAACAATACAATTCGATAGGGACGCTGCGATTGAAAACCATCGCGCAAGATATGACGCGTATCTTGCGACGCGCACCAGAAATGGCAAAGTCCAATATCCCTGCTGAGCCGCGCTATGTGCTAAATAATATTGATTTCAACCTTGAACAAGGCAAATCATTGGGATTAATCGGCCACAACGGTTCGGGTAAAACCACCTTACTGCGGTTGTTAGCAGGTGTATCGCTGCCGACCAGAGGCCGTGTGCGTGTCGTGGGCAAAGTTGCGCCGCTGCTGGCATTGGGCGCAGGTTTTCATCCTGACCTTACCGGACACGAAAATCTATTTTTGAACTGCACCTTAATGGGACTCAGCCGTAAGCAATCTTTAGACCGGATTGAGCAGATTATCACGTTCGCCGATATTGGGGATTATATCGAAAGCCCTATTAAACTCTATTCATCCGGTATGCTGGCGCGTTTGGGTTTTGCTGCCGCCATTCATATGGATCCGGAAGTCATCCTTTTGGATGAAGTGCTGTCGGTTGGTGATTATATCTTCGGCATCAAGGCCAATACCGCCATCCGTGAATTTGTCGGCAAAGGGACACTCGTATTCGTCTCTCACGATCTTAATTCGGTCGAGAAATTGTGTGAACGGGTCATCTGGATGGATCGCGGCTGTGTGCGCGAGGACGGAGCCGCTTCGGATGTCATCGCCAGCTACATGAAAGACCAGCAGCGCGAACTGCACCTCAGCTATGGGTTAAAGGAACAAACCGAAACCGACAGCGGCAATGTCGCAGCCGACAAACGCATGATCGACCCCCGCGTTGAAATTCGTTCCGTCAGTGTTCACGGCAGTGACGGCGTGCCGAAATCCCAATTTGAGTTTGGCGAGACGATTATCTTACGCTGCCATATTCACCTGAATAAACCGGTTGCGGATTTGCGGGTGGTCATGGGCATCACGGATATTAACAGCCGCGCGGTCATTACGGCCTGCGACAATCAACAGCTAGACCCGCTGGGCTTAAAAGAAGGTGATTTCGTTCTGGAGGCTGTTTTCCCCGCCGCTTATATCCGCCCGCGCGGATTGGGCATTTTAGTCACCACCTCGAATCCGGTGGATTTGTTGGAACTGGCCTCGTGGAAAGATATTGGCCCGCGTTTCTTTACCATCGGGGCGCGGCGGGACGCTGAACATCATTATTACGCGCCGCAGTCCGATCTGGTCTACACACCCCATGTGGAAATGCGCGTGGTAGACCGTGACTAGGGTTCAAAAAAGTTGGGAGGCACATCTTAATGCGCCTCCACCTATCACAAGGCAGCTTATTGAGGTGCGCGCCAGAACTTGCTGTTGTCTTTGGTAATGACAACAACGCCAGTGTCCACGCCCGGTGGAAGCGGCGAAATGGCTGCTGCCTTCCAGTCCGAAACCGATTTAATCTTGCTGTTACGAACCATGTAGGCGAACATCAATCCCCAGAAACCCATCTGCCACGTACCCTGTGCCAGCGTCGCGCCCAATTGACCGTTATCGATCAGGTCGAGCGTGCCTTCATCGAAGTCAAAGCCGATGTGTTGAACTTTATCACCCACACCGGCTTCACGGATGGCCTGCGCTGCACCGATGGCGGCTTGAGCATTGCTGCTAAATACGCCGTTGATTTCGGGTTCAGCTTGTAGGAGTGCTGCTAAACCACTTGCTGCGCCTTCCGATGTATTTTGATTGTCCACAATGAATTCATCACCGGTTGTTATATCCGGATATTCGGCTTTGATGGTATCAATGAAGCCTTGGGTGCGCTGCGCCAGATTATTTTGAGAGGGAACGGTGATGACTGCCGCCTTCCCTTTGCCTCCGGTCTTTGAACCGACATAACGGGCGGCGCTTACACCGGCTTGATAATTACCCGTGCCGAGGAAGGAATAGCGTTTGCTCAGCGGTGAATCAGCATCGAATGTCACGAGCGCCAGTCCACTATCAATCGCTTTGTCGATAGAGGGTTTAACTGCGTCCGCTTGAATAACCGTCAGGACAATGCCGTCCGGCTGCTGACCAATCGTTTCGTCAAGAACGCGAACCTCATCTGTAATATCATATTTTTCAGTGCCGTTGTATGTCGTCTCGACACCTAAATATTCGGCTGCGTCCTGCATTCCACGATATGCATCTTTCCAATAGCTGATGCCCGATAAGAATGTGACCATGGCGTAGGTCTGCTTGTCCTGTGCCTTGATTAAGCTGATTCCTTGAGATGCCAGCATCCCGGCGGCAGCCATCGCACCGGACTTTTTAAGAAACTCCCGTCTATTCATGCTCTTTCCTTCCATAAAAATATGAACGATATTTACCAGAACGCATATCACGAGCCACAAAAATAATTCCTAATCTGTGAATGCGTTTGCTAACACTAACCGGTAAGCCCTAGGCCTTGCGGTCAGGAATAGCCCCTCTTTTTTGAGCGCGTGAACGAGCCTGCCAGCGCTGGCTAACCGTATCAAAACCCACCGCTAGAAGCAGAACCACACCCATCGCCAACTGCTGCCAGTAGACCGGTACACGCAGTAATATCATGCCGTTGTTGATGAACCCGACGAAGATCAAACCCAACAAACCGCCGATGACCGTCCCTTTGCCACCTTGCAGACTGCATCCACCGATGATGCAGGCCGCGATAATGCGTAATTCTTCGCCAGATGCCGCGCCGGGGTCGGCAACCGTAAAGCGTGATACGGATAAAACGCCGGCTAATCCCGCAAGCATGGCACACAGAACGTAGACCGCTAACTTCACACGGTCAACATTAATGCCAGATAGTCGAGCCGCTTCTTCGTTACCACCGACATAATAGATTTGGCGGAAAGCCGAAGCCCGGCGCATCAGGATGTCGCCAATAATAATTGTGAATAGGGCGATCAAAATCAGGTTAGGAATCTCAAAGGTTTTACCCTGTCCATAAACCAGAAATTCGGGCGGTAAACCGGCAATCGGCAGCCCTGATGTAATAGCTAGACTCACGCCGCGCGCGATACCCATCATGCCTAAGGTGGTGATGAACGGGTTAACTTTTACCCGCGTAATCAGCAGTCCGTTGACCAGACCTGCCAGAACACCGCTTCCCATTCCGGCAGCCATTGCCACAGGAATCGGCAAATCGGCGCGGAGCGCTAAAGCAGTGGTCACGCCGCCCATCGCAAAAACAGAACCGACTGAAAGATCGAAACCGCCCGAAACCAAAGCCGCCGTCATCCCAAAAACAATGATGGCGGAGGTCGCAAAACCGAGGCTAATGGCGTTGAGGTTGGGCGTCGTCAGAAACTTACCCGTAATGATTTGAAGAAGCACGCCGATTAGAATTATCATCAAAATTAAGGCGGCTTCTCGCGCACGGAGCAAGCGAAGGATCAACTGAAGATATGATGCGCGTTCTATAGCAGCATCGGAGGACACTGTTTTTGAGGCTCTTGCTTCTTCCATCACGTGTTTATTCACCTTTTTGACCGCTTGCCGTTCGAATAATTTTTTCTTCGGTGGCATCAGCCGCGCTATACTCGCCAGCAATTGCCCCCTCATGCATCACCAGAATACGGTCACTCATGCCCAAGACTTCCGGCAGTTCAGAGGAAATCATGATGACACCTACGCCGCTATCCGCCAGACTGCGCAGCAGAAAATGAATTTCCTTTTTAGAACCGACATCGATGCCGCGTGTGGGTTCATCCACAATCAAGACTTTTGGCCTGATGGCAAGCCATTTCCCGACCAGCGTTTTTTGTTGGTTGCCGCCGCTCAACCGTCGTACTTCCTGTTCAATTCCCGGTGTGCTGATATTCAACTGCTGCACATATTGGTTAGCCAGCGTTTTTTCTTTAGAGGCCGTCACAAAGCCGCCAGCACTTACTTGACGAATAACCGCCGCCTCGACATTCAATTTCACACTCATATCGAGGAACAAACCAGCCGCTTTGCGATCTTCCGGCAAGTAGCCCATGCCATGTTCAATAGCCTGTTTGGGTGAGCGAATGTCTACCGGTAGGCCGTTGAGAAGCACTTCACCGGCTTCTTTAGGTTCTGCCCCAAAAATGGCGCGGGCTAATTCGCTGCGACCTGAGCCAATTAAACCGGCAAAGCCTAAGATTTCGCCCTGATAAAGTTTGAAGCTGTTTAGTGCAGGTGAACCAAAGCGCCGTAAATCGCGCACTTCCAATAAGGCTGTGTCAGACCCCCGGCCTTTGTCTGGATACATCGCCCCCAAATCGCGACCGACCATCATTCGAATGATCTGGTCAGCGTTTGTATTGGCGATGGTTTCCGTTCCAATGTAGCGTCCGTCACGCAGAACCGTAACACGGTCGGCTAACGCGAAAATTTCTTTGAATTTATGGCTGATGTACAAAATGCCCACGCCGTTTGCAGCCAAACGCCGCAGCAAATTCAGGAGACGGTCAGCTTCGTTATCGGTTAGTGCTGAGGTCGGTTCATCTAAAATCAAAACTTTACAATTGGTGGACAGTGTTTTGGTGATTTCGATCAACTGCTGGTTGGCAATCGACAAGGTTTCGACCAGCGCGCGCGGATCAACCGCCACATTCATATCCTCAAGGACACGGCTGGCGTTCTCAAACAGCCTCTTGTAGTTGACCATGCCCAGAACATTGGTCGGCAAATGCCCCGGAAAAATATTTTCAGCGACCGTCAGCGTAGGCACGACGCTCAGTTCCTGATGCACAATGCCGATGCCTAGCATTAGGGCTTCACGGGGATTAGCTGGAGAGATGGATCGACCATTCAGACGAATTTCACCGGAGTCAGCGGTATAGACACCAGAGAGGATTTTCATGAGGGTGCTTTTGCCGGCGCCATTTTCACCGACGACCGCATGAATTTCGCCGGGGAGTAATTCCAATTGAACGTTGTCGAGCGCCAGTGTGCCGGGAAACCGCTTAGTAATATCGACCGCTTCAAGAAGTGGGGGCATAAATCATCCAAATGATAGAACTATTTTCAATAAAACGGCGATGTAAGTGTGTGACAGAGGCAGTTATGAATTCAAAAAATTATTGCAAATCTATATATGTGAACGTTCACCAACGCATATTATGCACATGTGTGTAGAATTTGCAAACATCAAATTAAACAAATTGGGGAATACACAACTTCGCAGCCCAGTCCAAGATTTTTGAAATGAACCAGCACTTTGTGACACCTCGGCGGAAACGGGTTTCTCACCGTTTTTGTTGCATGTTAGGGGATATATCGAGGATTAAAAAGTGGTTTTGAAAGTCCCTCTCCATTTCATCGAGATGGGACTTTAGGTTTGTCCGGTACTTTTTCACTGAATTATTCTGTTTTGTAGGGACGGGATTTTCTCGTAATCAGATTTTGCGCGCCTTCAAAAATCGAATCATACTTAAAGCGCGTATTTTTGCCGTGCTTCACCTTCTACGCGGGTGCGGTATTCCGCCATATTGATGACACTGTGTTCTAAACGAGATTCCTCAGCCGCGAACGCCAGCAGATGACTTTCCAACGACTCGCGGGCGGTCGTCACGCTGTCATCCGGTGTGCCGCGTAAGGCGTTGACAAAGCTGTGAACGATGCCGAAGTCGCCTCCGCCGTGTCCACTCTCATCTTTAGCAATGATCGGCACGATTTCTTCTTCGCCTGTCTGGTGATAGCGGATGGTTAGACTGTAGCGTCCGGCTACGAACCGTCCATAGAGTGTGGCATGAGTACCGTCATAGCGCATGGTGCGCCCTTCTTCATTTCCCTGTCCCTGCATCAATAATGTCACCGTCGTGCCGTCGACAAGTTCCATATTGACGGTCTGATGATCGACTACATCGTTATCACAGTGATAGACGCAGCGACCGTAAGGGCCTGTCTTGAGTGCTTCCATTCGGGCTTCCACCGTCGGCATCAGTTCAACCGCGTTCCACGGCCAACCATTTACATCACGGGCATACAACGGGACCGCGTTATATTTACAGGTATTCGCTGCCGGACAGCCATCTGTACAGCGTAAAGGCGCACCTTCCGGTGCATTCTCCGGCCTAAAATGTGTCAGCGAGCCGAAAGAACTCAGCCATGCGACAGGTGTGCGCAGAATCCAGTATAGAATGTCGAAGTCGTGGCAGCACTTCGCCAGAATCATCGGGCCAGCTTCAGCGAGGTTGCGCCAATTTCCCCGTACAAAACTGTGTGCCATATGCCAGTAAACCAGATTTTCACGGTGATCGACGCTGATGATGCGTCCCAGCTTGCCCGACTGTACAACGCCACGCACCGCCTCGAAAAACGGCGAGTAACGCAGCACATGACAAACTTGCAGATGCCGCCCGTATTCTTCGGCTGCCTGTACCAGCCGCACATTTTCATGGAGTACCGGCGACATCGGTTTTTCGAGCAGCACGTCATAACCCGTTTCTAAGGCCGCCAGTGTCGAGTCGATATGCATTCGATCCATCGTGCAGTTAATCACCACGTCAGCGATTTTGCCTGCCTTCATGACATCTTCCCAACTGGCGAATTGATGCGATGGCGCAATATCATGCTGTGTCGCGAATCGTGCCAACCGGTCTGGTCTGGGTTCTGCTACGGCAACAATTTCCATATTTTGTGGAAAGTTAAGCCCGTAACCACCGTAGACACTTCCTCGTCCGCCTGCGCCTAGAATTACCGCCGTAATTGGGGGCATTATCGACTCGCTTTCATGATGAATGACACAAAGGAGTATAGATTTAACACCTTATTTTCGGAAACTCCATTATTGCCCCATTTCACAATCCACATAATGCCATTTCATAAAGACGGCATTGTGACGTTTAACTTTTCCGCCGTAGAGAAGGGGCTATCACCAGAGTGAGGAGGGACAATTTGAATTGGTGCAACGATTGTCCATAGGCAAACGTTGGCGACGTTGGGCTGTGCTTTTTCTTTCTCCGTCCAAATTCGTTAATATCATGTTTGACCACAACGTTGTATCGAACCATCGACGCACTTTAACTTCAGGAGCAATAAGCATGCGCATTGCGATTGGCGGCATCTCAACCGAAAGCTGTACCTTTTCGCCGCTGCCCACCCGAATGGATGATTTCACCCTTCATCGTGGCGAGTCTTTTATCAACCGCTATCCGTTTCTAAAAGAATTCGATGCCGAGTTTGTGCCGTTGATGTGGGCAAGGGCGCTGCCCGGTGGCTCGGTTGAAGCCAGTGTCTATCAGCAGATCAAAGATGAATATCTAAACTTGCTGCGGGAAAATATGCCGTTCGATGGGGTGTATGTTGACCTACACGGCGCGATGAATGTGCAGGGCATGGACGATGCTGAAGGGGATTGGATCAAATCGATTCGTGAAGTGGTTGGCGCGGATTGTCCGATTGGGGTCAGCTTTGACCTGCACGGTAATATTTCGCAGCGCGTGGTCGCAAATCTCGATGTGATGAGTGCTTACCGCACCGCTCCGCATGTCGATGTGGTTGAAACACGCCGTAAAGCCATATCGCTGCTCATAAAATGCCTGACGAGCGGTGTGCGACCCATGCGGGCGTGGGTGCAAATCCCTTTAGTGCTGCCGGGGGAGAAAACCAGCACCGAGTGGGAACCCGGCATGAGTGCTTATGCTTCACTTGCCGAAAGTGATCCTCTACCTGAGGTCTGGGATGCTTCGCTGTTAGTCGGCTACGTATGGGCAGACGAACCCCGTGCCAGCGCTACGACGATTGTCACCGGCACTGAACGCGAAACGATTACCCGCGAAGCCGCTCGTATTGCACAGCGTTATTGGGATGTCCGTGCCCAATTTGATTTTGGCGTTCGTACTGGATCAATTGATGAGTGTATCAGTTGGGCGCTTGAGGCTCCGCAGTCACCCGTTTTTATCAGTGACTCCGGCGATAATCCGACTGCGGGCGGCGCAGGCGATACGCCCGTATTTCTCGGACGATTACTCGCCAACAAAGTCGAATCGGCGGTGGTCGCCAGCATCGCTGATTGGGAAGCGGTTGCCATCTGCCAGCAGGCTGGTGCAGGGGCGGAAGTCGATCTCTCGCTCGGTGGCAAGCTCGACGCACGAACAAGCCCACCGCTTCCCGTTCACGGAAAAATAATAAATATCACTGAGGGTCAGAATACCGAAGTCGTATTACAAATCGGAGGTATAAAAGTCATTATCACGCAGCGCCGCCGCCCTTATCACTTCATTGCCGATTTACAGCGGCTTGGCATTGAACCACTGGAGTATAAAATTGTGGTGGTCAAAATCGGTTATCTAGAACCCGATTTGAAACGGGCCGCACCGCTGGCTTTGTTAGCGCTCAGCCCCGGAGCGGTCGATCAAGCTATTGAGCGCTTGCCCTTCCAGCGCATTCAGCGCCCGATCTATCCTTTAGACAAAGACATGACATGGCAGCCGCATCCGGTTATATTTCAAGCATCGTAGCTTGTCAACCGGCTGGTGACGCTACTGCACACGCGACTCAAGACGATCCAGCAGTTTCACCTCCACCAATGTCCAAATTGGCGAGGATGCGCTGGTGAACGGAACTGGAACTTTCGGCGGTGCACAAAAATATGTCTATATCTACTTAAGAAAAGACGGCGACACGTGGAAGATCATCGGTATCGAAGTGAATAACAACGCCCCACCGCAACACCCGCTGGCGGGTAGGTATCAGGCTGTAAATCTGCACAGTCAGTGGCTTGAAATATTGCGATTCAGAAGGTTATGATGGGTAAATATCTGTCATAACCTTTTGCTTTAGAGTTGTAGCGTGGGCTGTTAGCTGCTAGGTGTAGGCGAGGGTGTGGCAGTTTTCAGCATCACCACAAGTTCATGGACACGATCAACGACAAATGAAGATGGATTATCACCTGCCAGTTGTAGATATTTTTGATAATTTTGCAGGGCTTCGGCAAATTTGTTCTGATGATCTAACACTTGTCCGAGATTACCATAAGCATTAGCATATAATGGATTGATCGCAATAGCTGTTTTGAAATCAGCTATTGCCGCCTCTGCCTTACTTTGTGCCATCAGCACAGCGCCACGGTCATTATAAGAATCGGCATGTTGAGGATCAATCTCAATGGCGCGCGTGTAATCGGCGATGGCTTCATCTAATTTCCCTTGATCAAACAGAATATTTCCCCTATTGATGTACGCATCAGTGTATCGAGAATTAAGCTCAATTGCGTGGGTGTAATTGGCAATCGCTTCATCTAGTTTGCCTTGTCGGCGCAGAAGAATACCACTCTCAAAGTAGACAGCGGGATACTGCGAGTCAAGCTCAATTGCATGAGCGTAATCGGTGATGGCCTCTTCCAGTTTGCCTTGACTAGACAGAATACTTCCCCGGTTGATGTAGGATAAGGTCAATTGCGGATTGAGGCTAATAGCTTGGGTATAATCGGCAACGGCAGCATCCAGTTTGCCTTGTTGGTGTAAAATAATTCCTCGATTTAGGTAGGCTTGAGCGATCTGGGGATTAAGAGCGATGGCCTGGGTATAATCGTCGATAGCTGCTTTTAGCTTGCCTTGTTTGGAAAGGGCATTTCCCCGGTTATAGTAGGCTTCGGCATCTAAAGAATTGAGGCTAATAGCTTGGGTATAATCGGCAACGGCAGCATCCAGTTTGCCCTGATCACTCAAAGCAACTCCTCGATTGGTATAGGCAATAGACAAATGAGGGTCAAGCTTAATTGCCTGATTATAATCGGCAATAGCGGTATCTAGGTTGCCCCGAATGGTTAAAGCCCGTCCACGATTGAAATAGGCCGTAGCAAACTGTGGGTCGAGCTTAATGGCTTGATTATAATCGGTGATAGCTTCATCCAATTTATCCTCTTTGGATAGAACATTTCCGCGGTTTTGGTAAGCTTCAGCCAACTGTGGGTTGAGGCTGATGGCTTGATTGTAATCGGCAATTGCGGCATCCAGTTTGCCTTGATCGCTGAAGGCATTCCCACGGTTTTGGTAGACAATGGCGGATCGCGGATCCAGCTTGATGGCCTGATTATAATCGGTAATTGCAGCATCCAGTTTGCCTTGATCGCTTAAAGTAAGTCCGCGATTGCTATAGATAGCAGCCAACTGTGGGTTGAGGCTGATGGCCTGATTATAATCGGTAATGGCGGCATCGAGTTTGCCTTGACTCCTCAGCAAATTTCCCCTGTTGTTATAGGCTTCAGCCAACTGCGGGTTAAACCTTATGGCCCGATCATAATCGGCAAGAGCTAGATCAATTTTACCTTGTTGATAATATACATTGGCACGATAGAAATATAAGGCATCTACTTTGAGATCAACTTCACGTTCCAGAGGGATTTTACTGATTGATTGATCAAAGGCGGATAAGGCGGCAACATAATCACCATCAAAAAAAGCTATCTGGCCAGCAATGAAATTAATAATATAGAGTGTGTCCATTCCCTGAAATAAATAGGCATCAAATGAGGTTAGCTCAGTTGTTGCAACTTTGAGATCAGTTAAAGTGGTATCTACTTCACTTCGGCGTGGCATAATCTCAAAAAAAATACGAACGCCGCCCCGCGCAATTTCACCCCACATCACAATAGTCGCATTGTACAAGTTGCCGACCTGACGAGCCTCGTCTCGACCAGCGAGAGTGTGACGGACATGAATGTAAGGAAATTGAGTGTCGCGCATTTCACTATCGAGGTTATCTTCAACATTTGAAGCATCTGAGTCAAGATGCTTCAAATTGGCAAAAACGAGACCCACCTGATTTTCAGCAAATGGTTTCCCATCCAGCGGTGTCGCCGTTGGTAATGGCGCAGTAGTCGGGCTGGAAGTTTGTGTCAAAATGCCCATACTCACAAGCACTGGTGTGCGGATTCCTGAATCAGCAATTAAGACCAACGCGATGAGTGCCATCGCAACGACGATGACCGCCAACCCGCGCGTGATAAGTACGGTACGCCGCTGCTTTTCTAGCAGATTGGTCAAGTCAGCGGTGACTTGCGAGGCCAAAGCATCGGGTGAGGTAAACAAACTTCGGACATCGGTACGCTCAATTTTGGCGCGGAAAGTATCCAATTTATCTTGGGCGGCAGTTTCAATGTATGCGGATGGCCAATCGGCCTTTGGGTCAAGCAGATACATCAGGCGCGGTAGTTTGCGCCGAACCGCCTCATCGTATTCCTGCTCTGTTACAGAAAGCGATTGTCCATCGGGAACAAAACCGTATCGACGAGCAATAATCCCTACGAAAATGTCCGCTTCACCGACATGACTCAGGCTAACTCCAGTTGCCCCTCCCGGTTGGCTGCCGAAGTCGGTCATGTTAATCGGACGCAGTTTCAAGCGGCGGATGGCTTTATCGACCGCCTCGCGATAGTCTGTTAAATCAAACGAGGTTGAACTGATAAAGACGCTTTTGCTCATGCTGATTTGTTCTCAGAAGCAACGATGTTCGATAGTAACAATATAGCATGACATGATATTTGTGTCTACAACTGCTTATCAACCGGCTGATGACGCGACTGCACTCGCGGTTCAAGACGATCCAGCAGCGAACGGTAAAAATAGTGGCGTTCCCGAAGGCGTACAAACCGGCTGATGTGCTGGCTGGCTTGGACGCGCACCCGATCTCCCGGCTCGATCATACCCATCTCGATGCCATCGACCGTCAGCACAATCTCCGACGAATTATCCATCGCTGCGACCACTTCGACGGTTGCCCCTTCCGACAGCACAATCGGACGTTCCATGCTCAAGTGTGGCGCAACCGGTACAATCAGAATATTACGCAGTTCAGGCGGCAGAATCGGCCCACCGCAGGCTAAGGCATAAGCTGTTGATCCGGTAGCAGTGGCAATAATCAGTGCGTCGGCGTTATATGTCGTCGCCCAGTCATTATCAATGTAGGTTTCGAGGCGGATTGTACGAGGCACAATCCCCCGACTGATGACAATGTCGTTCAGTGCATCACCAACTGCCACAATGTCAGTCCCGCGCATGTGTGAAGCCTGCACCATCATGCGTTCTTCAATCCAGCCTTCGCCGGCCAGCACCCGTGCAAGGGTTGCCTCCCACGAGTCCGGGCCGGGGATTTCCGTCAAGAAACCCAACTGTCCCATGTTGATTCCCAGCACCGGCACATGTTTTGGGGCGCAGACCCGCGCTGCCCGCAGCATCGCACCATCCCCGCCAATCGCCACCACCAGATCACAGCCTTGAATGCGCTCGACGACATCACTTTCTTCCCAGCGGGTGTAAATCCAGTTATCAATATTTTGAGATTGTAAATAGTCTGCGATTTGCGCGGCTACCGGAAAAGTTTGAGGGCGCAATGGATGTGCCAGCACGCCGACCCGCTCATAAATGATTGCCAATATGCTGCTCCTGCCTGTTGATCGGGATACAGGCCATTATAGTCTATGCCTGACCGAGCGGCTATGATGCCAAAACTAAACGAATAATCAACCGAAAATCCGTATAATGAAAACATCATTCAATTCAATCGAGGTGTTGTTGATGCCCATCCAAGTGGTGTGGGATGACGACTCAAAAAACACGATTCGCCAAATTTACAGTGGCAAACTCACTTTGCAGGACTACATTGTGGCTACTGACAGTGTTGCAGCCATGGCAAAAGACGTGACGCACACGGTTCACAGCTTAATGGATCGAACTGCTGTGATCTCGGCGCCGGGCATTGTCATACCGGCAATGCGCTATGCCAACAGCCACGTCCCGCCTAATCTCGGCCTCCGAGTGGTCATAAAAGGGGATATGTTCACCCGCGTCGTGGTTGACATCGGGCGGCGTGTTGCCCCGCGCTTGATACACGATATTTACTTTGTCGATACACTTGAACAGGGCCGCGCCATCATCGCCAAGCATCTTCAGAAGGCGTATTCCTAACCTTACGCCGGATGACGGAAGGAAGCCAACAGCACCAGCTTGCCTAAACGCAGCTCATCCCCGTGCCGCAAAACCCGTACTTCCTTGGGCATCATCCGCTGACCGTTGATGAACGAGCCGTTCGCACTGCCCAGATCAGCTACCAGCACCACTTCATGTTCAGCATCATACCGAATCGAGAGGTGTAAACGCGAAACGCCCAAGTCGCTGGCCTGCCGGTTGGTTAGGTCAATATCCGGTGCTAAGACGCTGCCTTTCGTGCTGCGTCCGATGATAATCTCGTGGTCAGATTTTTGAGGGCGCGCTTCGAAATTTTCGGCTGAACCGCGCACACGCAGTACCAGTACTGAGTCCGAACCGAAATGTTCACTATCCAGTGGTGCGCTGGTGGACTCTCCTAATACGCGTGTATCAAATGCCCCTTTGACCGGTTCGAGTAGCTGCCCACAGGAATAGCAGAAAACCTCGTGCCGCTGGTTGGTTTTGCCACAGTGCAAGCAGTTGACCCATACCACATCATCCGCTGCTGGAGCAGCCGGGGGTGGAGCGAAGTTCGGGATATTCGGCACAACCGAAACAGCCGGTTCGGACGGCGTACCATTACTATTATTAGGCGCGGTTGGCGCACCGATGGGTTTGATCGAGTTAATTTTTTGTGGACGTGGAACCTGTGCCGGTTGGGCAGGTGCTTCAGGTACAGCCGCTGGTGGCGGTGTAGTCGTCGCTGCTGGAGCAGCCGGTGCTGTTCCGGCCAATTCCGCTTCACGCGCGCGCATCATGTTTGCCAGCGCTTCACGGTCAGGTTTGCTCAGCACTTCAATATGATAACGCAAGACGTTCAACGCTGCTTTTGCGTCCAGACCGTTATCGCGCATCCGCGAATACTCGGCGAAAATTTCCTTAGTCTGTCTCAAAGCGTGGTCTCCAGATTATTTCAAACATTACATTATATATACTATTTTGGGCGAACTCGCAACGGCGGTCAATACCGTGAGTATGAAAATTAGGTTTGTATCTGCCCCTTTGTCACCACATTACATGATATGATATGCTGAACAATCAGGTAGGGAAATCCTACACTTACAGAATAGTACACATCACCTATCAGCGACATCAACAAGCAGGCAGAACATATGACTAAAAACACCCGCTTTATCTTTGCCACTCTATCGGCACTCTTGATTCTCATTTTAACCGCTGTGCCCATCTATGCCCAAAATCCGACGCCCACGCCGGCTCCCGCCGGGCCGACTCTGAAGTCTCTGCGTTCGCGTAATTTACTGGTCTGCGGCATTAATCAAGATCAAATCGGTTTGGGGTATCTCGACCCCAATTCGGGTGATGTGGTCGGTTTGCAAGTTGATTTATGCCGTGCTTTAGCGGCGGCCATTTTCGGCGACGCGGCAGCGGTTGAATTCCCGCCCTACAGCACCACGGACGCGGCGGTAGCGGCTCTCAAATCGGGCGCGGCGGATTTGATCATTCAAAATACACCGTGGACTTTAACCGCAGATACCAGCGGTTTTGAGTTCGGCCCGCCCATTTTCTACAGTGGCGAAGGCATCATGGTTCGCGCCGACGGCGGCGCCAAAACATGGACAGATCTCAACCGTAAAGCCGTCTGTGTGGTGAAGAATAGCATCGCCGAAGCGCAAATTGTGAAATATGCCGCTGAGCAAAAAACGACCATCCAACTGATTTCTCCGGCATTCGACACCCTCCAAGATGCATGGCAGGCTCTACGAGATGGTCGCTGTGATGCGTTGAGTGCCGAACGGTTGCAGTTGCTCATCTTGCGCAAACGTGCCTCTGATTCACAGTCCTATTTCGTGTGGGATGGCCCAAATGATGTTTACACCCACGAGCCTTACGCCCCGATGCTCCGTAATGATGACGAGCAGTGGGCCAACATTGTCCGGTGGACGATGCTGGGTTTGGTCAAAGCCGAACAGTTGGGTATCACCAGCGAGACAGTCGATTCACTGCTGCGTCAGGTTGACCCTAAGACCAACACGCCCGAACCGGACGCCGATTATATTGCGCGCGTGGGCGCGGAACGGGCACACTTCCTTGACCCGCTTCTAGGCTTGGGTTCGAGCTTGGGTATCGCACCGGATTTCATGCGTCCTGCCATTATCGCAGTGGGCAACTACGGCGAAATTTATGCCCGTCATTTTGGAGCAAATGCCGACTTGCCTCTGGCGCGCGGACTCAATAATCTCGCCAGCAAGGACGGCCTCATGTACGCCCCAGATTGGCGTTAAATTCTAAATGCCGACCGTCATTCGCGTAGATGGCTACACGATTAGAATATGCATAAACGATCATACGCATGTGCATGTGCTGAAGGCCGAGAAAGAAGCGAGAATAACGATAGGTGAGATTGAAGTCATGGATAACATTGATTTCACGTCTAAAGAGTTGCGGCGTATTATCGAGATTGTTGAATCACATCATGAAGAACTTCTCGCGGTTTGGGATATATATCATGAAAGTCGATGATACAAAGCAGAGGTATCTATGAAAAACACTCGTTTTGAAGAGAAAGATCGTCCTGTAGCAGTACTCATCCATGACAGTCTAGTATCCGTAACATTAGCAGACGGTCGTATCATCAGCAATCCGTTGAATTGGCATCCTTGGCTAGCGCAAGCCACAGAACAGCAGCAAGCGCATGTGGAATATCATGCGTTCAGTGTTGATTGGCCGGATTTGGATGAGGGGCTTGATATTCAAGGAATGCTGCAAGGTATACGACCTGTTACACCTGTTGATTTACATTCATAATGGCGTATTGAACCATGCTCACTGAATTTCACAAACGCACCTTTAACGCTGAAGTTTTAGCCTCTGAAAAGCCCGTGTTGGTGTACTTCACGGGCGTGAACTGCCAGCCTTGCAAGATGGTCACGCCGGTTGTCGAGCAGTTGGCATCCGAATGGGACGGTCGCGTCAAAATCGGCAAAATTGACATTAACCGCAACATGTTCACCGCACTGAAATATGGTGTGATGAAAGCGCCGACTCTGCTGTTGTTCATTAACGGCGAGGAAGTGGCGCGGATAATGGGCGTCAATCCCAAAAACGCCGTTATATCCCAACTTCAGCCGCATTTGGGATAATCCTGCTGTAAAAATGCTAGATAAAGCTTGGCGCTAATTATGGAACCTACAACCAAGGCATCTAATCCATTTCCTATCGCTATTGCTCAAATGCCGATTACAGGGAATGCCCGTATCAACGGTCATAAAATCCGTGAGTTGATGCACGAAGCGGCAAGCGGCGGCGCTCGTCTCATCCAATTTCCAGAAGGCGCATTATCCGGCTATGCCAAAAACCCGATACAAGATTGGGCAGAAGTGGACTGGCAGATCGTCCGTGAGGAACTCTTAGCGATTATAGCGCTTGCCGCCCAACTCAAAATATGGGTCATCCTCGGTTCAGCACACCCACTGACTCCCCCGCATTGGCCGCACAACAGTTTGTATATCATCTCCGACGAAGGCCAAGTCATCAATCGATACGATAAACGAATCTGCTCATACACCGAAGTAACCCGTTTCTATACACCCGGCACTGAGCCGGTTATATTTGACATTGATGGCTTCCGCTTCGGCTGCATCATCTGTGTCGAGATCAATTTCCCACAGCTATTTATGGAATACGATCAACTTGGCGTGGATTGTTTGCTGCTGTCGGCTTATCCGATTGACAAAATCTTCTACACAAAAGCCGTTGCACATGCCGCCATTCATAATTATTGGATAGCTTTATCCGTTCCTTCTGAGTGTACTCCCTTGATGATGTCCAGTTTGATTGGCCCGGACGGCCTAACATTGAACTCTATCAAAACCGGCGAAGGGCTCGTCATTACAAGTATGGACAAGAATGCCCCTGAGCTTGATATTGCGCTCTACAAGGCGCGTCCTTGGCGATCTAGCATCAACACCAAAGACCTGTACAAAACACGTCACCTCAATGATGCCCGCAGCACAAACCGAACCTGTATTTGAATGAAAAAGGGCGTATCCTTCACGGACACGCCCTTTTACTTACACCGAACAGTCAGCTTACGCCGACTTGAACATCAACACGCCGTCAGCGCCATTCACCGTATAGAAAATTTGCAGCTCACCTTGACCAATCTGGTAGCGGGTTGCCCCTTGCAGCGCCGCCAGATAAGCCGCTTCTTGATCCATAATCGCTTGGTCACACGCTTTCTGAGTGGAAACCAATGGACTGAACGTCAGCGTACCATTGTTATACACGAAGTTGCCCGAATATTGGTTACAGCCTGAACTTCCGCTGACACCCTGTGCCGTAAAATCGGCAGTAATCGGTGCGTTCGGAAGACCAGCCACCGGCGCATCTGGCGCACCGTAACTGCTGAGTATCCACTGCACACCCGCCAAACCGCCAAGCGACGAATCAGTATTGATGACCGGTGTACTCGTCAGCGAAACTGCGGGCGTGGCAGGTGTCGTATCGGCGTTAAATGTCAGCACACCATCAGGATACATAATTTGCAGCTGACCGTTAACGATCTGGTAACCGGTCGCGCTTTGTAACGCTGCCAGATAAGTCGTCTCCTGCGTCATCATATTGCTATCCGCACAGGCCATCTTGGTGGTGATGAAAGGCGTGAAGGTCAATATCCCATTGTCATAGGTGAAGTTACCATTGTAGCTGTTGCAGCCCGCGCTGCCTGCTACACCGCTGCTGGTAAACGTTGCGGTGATGATTGAACCCGGTATCACCGCCACCGGAGCAGCCACCGGCCCGAAGCTCGACAGCACCCAATTGACTCCCGCCAATCCACCTAATGTTGCGTTACCGCCGACAATCGGCGTCGGAGTAACTTGGATAACCGCCGTGCTGCCGTTAAAAGTTAGCACACCGTCGCGGTAAGTAATCCGCAAAACGCCGTTATTGATGCTGTAGCTGGTCGCCGTTCGCAGTGCATCCAGATAGGCGTTTTCCTGCGCCATAGTCGTGTCCGGACACGCCACAAGCGTACTGCCAATGCCGCTAAACGTCAGTTTATCAATGTCGTATTGGAATTGACCGAAATAGGTATTGCACCCCGAACTACCGCTGATGCCGTCCTGCGTAAATGTCAAACTAATCGGCGCTTCTGGCAGCACTGGGATTGGCGCTTCGTCGCTGCCATAGCTCGCCAGAACCCAATTGTTGTTGGTCAAGCCACCGAATGTGGGATCAGCCGGTACAACCGCAGGTGTTGATGCTGAAGCTACCGTGCTTCCCGATGCAAACCCGAACGACTGGATGATCGCCTCAAAAATCCCCAATGATGGTGTGAAATCCGTCGGCTGCGCGTTGTTGAGCGTCGTCACACTTTGCATCAGGTAGTCATTGAAGCCTGCGTTGAACGTATCCATATTGAAATCAGCCGGAATTTCCGCCGGAAACAGCCCCGTGTTCAGCTTCATAATCGCCGAAACATAATGGACACCGTCCACGCTGTAACCTTGGAAGGTGTAGAAAAATTCACTGCCCGTAAATGGCGATACATCCTGACGGTAAACCGTGATATAGCTCACACCTTTTACCGAAGCTGTCTCGACATACTGCGCACGCGCCCGAATAACCTGTGCTGCTGGCATTGTTGGGATGAAAGGCAAATTGCCAGCGCCCGTCGTATCGGTCGAGGTCATAAATGTATTGAGGTCGGTTTTGGCACTCAACAAGTTTTGCAAATTTTGGAACTGCGCCGTTTGGTCAGGATAATTGACGAAATCCGACGTGTTATAAACTCGTATCGCCAGCGCTGCGTCAAAAATACTGGGGGGCGTTTCCGAGCTAGAAATCGCGAACTGCACATGTTTGACTTCCGGCCCACCGGGTTGTTGTAAAGCCGGGTCATCACCTGCCACTTCATCAATATCAACATGCCCCGCAAGTGACGCATCATAGCTGAAGCTGAAACCGTTGTAAGAAACAGTATTGACCGCTGCGGGCTGCGCCGAAACCGGCATCACCACCAGCACCATTATTAACAGCAGAGCCGTCAGCACAAGAGATCGTAATTTCATAGGGGAACCCTACCTTTCATTCAATGGGACAAAACGGCAAAAGCCTAAATTCCGATTTGTTTAGGGCATTTGGCGTTGATTCTATGTTTACCCTACGCACGGCGCTTTGTCTACCGTCCGTGCGGCCTATCATCCTCTAGCCCATACAGACCATCCAACCAAATTGTTTCTGTGGTTAGCTCTTTTCCCTCATCAGTTTCAGCACGCGCCGCACAAAGAACGGCGCACCGGCTGCCCAATCCGCCCGTTGATCGGCTTCTACGCTATTATAGATACCCTGATAACTCGCCACTTGATGCAGCGAACCGAGGATCATGCCAATGGCATACACCTCCCGCAGCCGTTCCAGTGGTTCGTAAGTCGCCCATTCCGCCAGATACGCTTCCCGCAGAGTCACATCCCGCTCAGAATCGTCAAGATTGAGCAGCGGTGTCAGATCAAAAAAGGGATGCCCCACACAGGCATCCGTCCAATCAAAGAAGCGTATCCGTCCGTCTTGCAGCGCAATATTGCCGCCGTGAAAATCCCCGTGCACCAGCGTATAAGGCAGGTGATAATCAGCAAGCTGCCGACACAACGCTTTCAATCGGTCGCCGCAGGCCAACCATTCCGCCCGTTCATCAGCACTCAATTGCTGCAAGCAGTTCTCATCTGCCAAAACTCCATCAATCTGACTTGCCAGCACATCCAACCGTCTGTCCAAACAACCCACGGTGAATAACTGGTCAAGGTGTGCGGCGCTGTCGATTTGCAATCGCGCATAAGTTTTCATGACGGTTGCCAGCGTTTCCAGTGAGGGTTTGTTCTCACGCAGTTCGGTTCCGATGTCGGCGGTGAGCATCCAACGCCGCGCTTCATCAATGGCTAACGGTGCTTGAATCATATCAGGATACAACGCACCCAAAGCCGCTGTGAGTTTCGGTTCATGACCGAATAATGGCAGCTTCACCGCCACTTTGAAATACACATTTCCTCGATCCGTTTCCGTCCGCAGCACCGCCGAAATCGCACCATTCTTGAATGCTTCCGGCGCTCTCAATAATCGGTAACCTTGAGCGGTCAATGCCTCGCTCATCCACTGCGCGGCTTCGGTAAACCATCCCGATACAAACCACGCTGGACACTTAGCGGACGGCGCTTGCATCAAAGTATCAAACCCATGTACCAACGCCGGACGCATCCATTCCTCGGCTAAAATCACATCGTCAACTTCAGAGCGATCAATCCAGCGTGAACCTTCCGGTGGCTTCCATTCCGTTGTCAGATTATCCATCAACAGCACTGAATCCATAACCTGTGCTTCTTCATGCATCCGCTGCGACAGAGAACGCAGCATCACCATCTCTGCGCCTAACTCTGCTTCAATCCGGCGCGTCAGCAGATACAAATGGGTAAAGAACTTATCCACCGTAAAACATGGCGGCATCCAACTCTCACCAGCAGGCAGCATCAGAATCCGCTGCTGATCATCGGCCACAATCAGCGAAATGTGATATACCCATCCGCCCATCATCCACACCCTTCGCTTTGATTTTCTCACCCTCCATCATACGGGATAATCAACTACCCGCTCATCACCCTCTCAACCCTTTAACACTCTTTTTGATCTTGGCGTTCTCTTTGACTCTCTGTATCCTCCATGTTTCTGTGTTTGACCGCCTTTTTTTGCACTCATTTTTGACAACAAACTATTTACGGTGGTGGCCTACTAGAGAATTGGTAAAATAGAGAGGGGAAAAAGAAACAGGAGGCTGACATGAAAAAGCAGGGCGTGTTAGCACAGGCAGGAAGCTTTTGCCCGAATAAAGCATGTAGCCAATATGGGAAAGTAGTAGC
>WGMX01000070.1 GCA_016124855.1 Anaerolineaceae bacterium
CTATACATTACCCACATCTGGAAGGGGGTGAAAAATAAGCCAAGCAGAGAAAATAGATTGAAAAGAGAGCCAACCACGCCATAAGACTTTGACACCGGGTTCGCCGTCATGCTTGCGACCAATGAAACCGCCTAACTGTCCAATCCAACGTATGGCTTGACGTAAAGAAGGTGGTTCAGCAAAGGGATTGGGAGAATTTGTCATGTAAGCGCTGAGAGCTTGCCATTCGGGATCGGTCAAGACAACAGTACAAGGGGTATCTGGGGTTTGACGGGCTTGGTAGGTCATCCATAAAATACGCCACGCCACCGTTGAACAGAGGGCTAAGAAACGGGTCAGCGCCTCAAAGGTTCGCAATTGACTATCCTCAAAATGACAACCACCCGTTTTGAGAACGAAATGAAAGCGCTCGACGAGCCAGCGGTAACTGTAAAAGCGCACCCATCGTTGGGCATCTTCCACATTGGCAGTGAGCAAATTGGTGAGCAAAACCCAATGCAGAGCAGTAACGCCTTCTGGCGGAGTTTTCTCAAGCACCTCAATGACATGCACCACAAGTGGTGTAAGCGGAAAAGCGGTATTCAGGACGTTACGGTTCTGGGGTGGTTGTAAGGTGAGGGTCGTGTAACGTAATTCGACTGTGGCTTGACGAGCCGCTTGCTCATCATGACGCTCCAAGTTGAAGGTGAATTGCCGTTCACAGGGCAGTTGGAGGAGACTAGCTTTCAGCCCAAGATCACTTTCCAGCTTACGATCCCGTACCGCTCGAATGATAAAGCCCGCTCCAAGGTTATCTGCTTCTTGAAAGAGTTCGTAAATATCGGCCTCCCTGTCACAGATGGTGACTGTTCGCCAAGTTTGCTGCGATCCGACACTGTTTCTCAATCCCTGAATCCACTTCATACTCTCTTTTTCAGTGATGGGTAATGCCTGATGCCCATTCACCTTCCGACGCGAGTGGGGATTATACGGACGCGACCAGACTTGCTGATCTAGCAACCCGATTGGTACTCCATTGGTACTGACTGCCAAGCTGGTATGGGCGAAAAATCCCAAAGTCTTGTTATCTTCCAAAACGCCTAAGCCTTGTGTATGTTCATGACGACTAAAGTTAAAAGTCGTGGTATCTTGTACCGCCAAAACCAGTTCCTCACCCTGACTTTGAAGTCGCTGATAAGTCGCTTCTCGTTCCTTGTCGATCATGATCGTATGTTGCACTTTAGGGTTATTTTAAAAAACGATAGCCTGCCTTCAATTGCGCCCATCTTTTCAATGTCGGCGGAAGTGTCCCCTGCGCCGTTTCGTTTAATGCTTCTGTCAACTGCTCCCAACGCGCATCCAATCGTTGATCTCCAAACATCTTTTCGTCCTCGTTCGTTCTTTTTTCTACATTACCTCCATTTTCAACTTTGTGGGTAATGTATAGCCCTCATGTAGAAGGGAGTCTAATTCAATTGTAGTGTGAAAACTTGCTCCAAGCTGTTGAACTCCTTCGAATAATATGACATTTTCGTTTTTGTTCCCCTCGCCTTGAGGGGCTACAGGCTCTCACACACCATCTCGTTACCCCTATTCTATGTCTCTTTCTAAGATACAAGGGGCTGGGGGTGAGGGTACATCTAGCTTCAGACATAGTAACTGGGAGGGGAACTAAGGCGCTGCTCGTTGCAACGTGAGTTCGAGCAAACGGCGCAGGATTTCGTCGTCATCACAAGTGCCGTCTGAGAAAGTGACGCGAGTATCTGCAAGCACTAAAAAACCATAAAGATAATTTATTGCTATTACAGCAGTCATATTCACCTCAATCCACTTGCAAAGGCTGATTTCACAGCAAAGAATGGAACAAAAATTCTATCATGTTTTTCTGCTTTTGATCGTTCGAAGTTGGTTTCAAGTTTCAAACGGTATCTTCATAAATGGCCTCAAAACAGCCTGTTTTTACCTGCTCCACCTGCAAAACAGGTCATTTAATCTTTTGCTCCCTCAAAAATCGTAATGTTTCTACGTTATGTGACCTGTTATCACCTGTTTATCAGGTAAACCACTCCCTCACGCAACAAAAAACCACAGCCCATCTCTGAACTGTGGTTTTTGCTTGTTTTTTCTAAAGGCTACCGACTACTGACTAAAGACTTCTTGCCCCTTGCAACTACCCCTGTGGCCCTGCCACTGCCACCACATAGGCATCAGGATTCCAGTACTTCTGAATCGCCTTCAGCAAATCAGCTTTGGTCAAGGCATTAATCTCGTCAGCATACTTTTGCAGGTTGTCCAAGCCCAGTTTATAGGCTTCCATGTTCAAAATTGAACCCGCAATGCCTTCGTTGCTTTCCAGTTGCAGTGGCAAATGTCCGGTAAAGTACGACTTATTCTCGTTGATGTCATCGTCGCTCACTTCTTCAACGATAATCCGCTTGATTTCACCGACGATGCTCTCAATTGCCTGCTGCACATTCACCGGATTAACACCGGCACTCACGCTCCAAGCCCCCGGCCCCATGCCGCCTTCAATGCTGCTGTAGGCATAGTAAGCAAGTCCACGCTTCTCACGCACTTCGTCGCCAATCCGTCCCATCATACCGAACTGACCTAGCACACTGTTAACCAATGTCGCAGCCCGATAATCCGGCTCAAATCTGGACGGCCCAAGCACACCCATCACAATATCTGACTGTGTTTTACCGGGAATATTGACCGCAATTTGTCGTGTTTCATCCACCTGCTGAATCGCTGGCAGCACGGCTTTTGGTGGCTGGTTTTCGTTCTGCCAATCACCTAGTTTCGACTTCACAATCTCAATCGCATCTGCCGCTTTGACCGCACCCACCACTGTGATAATCATGCCCTTTGGCCCATAATGCTCACGGTGGAAAGCATTGATGTCCTCAATCGTAATCCCCGGAAGTGTCTCCAATGTTCCCCGAGAACTGTAATGGTATGGATGACTTTCAGGATACAAGTTCTCACGGAATGCCCGTCCCGCACGGAAACGTGTATCCTGCTGACGGTATTGCAAACCCGTCAGGATTTCACCGCGTAAACGTTCCACTTGTGGTGCTGGAAAAACTGGATACCGCAGCACATCCGCCAGAATATCCACCAGCACTGGTAAATCTTCCGCCAACGACTTACCGCTAAATCCGGTTGTATGTGTACCCGCACCGACATCCAAATCCGCCCCGATGTCCTCAAGGCTGCTGTGGATGGCATCGAAGTCACGGTTTTTTGTACCGCGCATCAACGCTCCGGCTGTCATGCTGGCTGTACCGGATTTCGCTGGTTTCTCATAGATGCTGCCGGCTTCCAACGAACCGGCAATTACCACGGATTGTGCCGCAAAATTCTCGTAGACCAGCACAATGATGCCGTTATCCAACTGGACACGGGTAATGTTATTTGGCCCCGGAATGGATGATTTATTCATCGTCGTCCTCCTCGCCCATATCATCGCCGCCGACTTCGGTTGGCACGAACCAACCGACAGTCCGATTTTGTGGACGCAAATATTTCTGTGCAACGCTTCGTACGTCGTCAATTGTCACGGCTTCCAATTTATCGACGTAGTTCAAGAACCACTCGTAGCTGTGGAAGTTTTCGGCAAAGGCCAACCAGAATGCCTGTGAACTCACCCGTTCTGTGCCATAAGCAAACAAGGCTCTGGCTTGTTTACGGGCTTTATCCAGTTCTTTTTGGGTGATGTTTTCGTTCAACAGCCGTTCAATTTGGACATCGAAGGCACTTTCGACTTCCTGAATCGTCCGACCATCGCGTACAGTCGCCACAAAATCATACAAGTACGGATCAATCGACGGCAGCAATCCGCCATCGACATCGACTGCCAATTCGGTTTCGACAATTGCCTTGTACAAACGGCTGGTCTTGTTGTCAATGCCACCGCCACCCATGCCGCTTGGCCCTGTTAGGACGCTGTTCAAAATCGCCAACTTGAACCAATCATCATCGGTTGCCGGTGGAACATGATAGGCTACTTCAAGAAACTGGGTATTCCCCGGTCGCTCAACCACAACACGCCGTTCACCTCGCTGCTCCGGTTCAGGCCGCACAAACAAGTTCGGCTTCTCACCTGCTGGAATGCTGCCGTAGAGTTCTTCGACACGCTTCAGCATTTCGTCGGTTTTGAAGTCACCAACGGCTACCGCAATCGCATTATTGGGCATGTAGTGCTTCTTATAATGACCATACAGATCGTCACGGGTCATGGTTCGCAAATCGGTTTCGTCACCGATGATTTCGTGGTGATAACCATGTACACGGAAGGCTGCTGCCCGCACTTCTTCACCCAGCCAGAACATCGGTGAATTTTCGCCACCTTGCCGTTCTGAGATAATCACCGTTCGCTCGGATTCAACTTCATCCGGTTCGAAAATGGTGTTGGTCATGCGGTCAGCTTCCAGCCGCAAACCGAGGTCAATCCGGTCGGCTGGCATGGTTTCATAGTAAGCCGTGTAATCCATTGAGGTTTGGGCATTCCAGTTGCCACCCTCACGGCTGATCTGACGGTCAAGGATGCCGCCCGGAAAAGTTGGTGTCCCCTTGAACATCATGTGCTCAACCCAATGCGAAATACCTGTTTGTCCAGTACGCTCGTTGCGGCTGCCGATGCGGTACATGACCCACCAGCTCACAACCGGCGCACTGTGCTGCTCTTTCAAAATTACCGTTAAGCCATTACTCAATTGATGGCGGGTAACACCTGCCATGTTTACTCCTTTACGCATTATGTGCTAAGCAGAGGAACATTCTACCTGTTTAAGAGGATATGAAGAATAGACGATAAAAGTGAGGCTAATCTGACCGATCAAGCCCCTATACCTTAGTCTAGCGTTGAACGGCTAAGACGCAAGTAGACCAAGATTTAACCACAGAGACACAGAGAACACTGAGTTCGGAACGTGCAATTTGTGCAATACATCCGCCGAAATGACAGGCGGATTTGAGGGAGCAAGGCGCTGAATTGACATTTTGTGTCGGCGGGAGGTTCGGGGTATGCCGCTGAAATGACAGGGTTTCGGCGGATCGTCCGGTTAGTGCCACCGCGTGCAAATTGTGCCATCTGCATAGCGCGTATAGAGGAAAACGTCGCTGAATATGCAAAGGTATAGGCACCATTAAAGTGCAAAGATCCGAAAAACCATACGCGAAAGTATTATAGATGTGCTTCTAGCCAGTCCATCTCGCGGAGGAGCTGCGGTATGAGCAGTTCAATCTCGTTATCATCCTTTGCCGCGCCCTCCAAAAAATCGAGGTACAAGCCGATCCGGTAGAACGACACACGTTCCCAATGTCCATCAGGCAATGCAAGACGACTGGTGTATCCAGCGTAAAATGCCTCCTTGCTGCCGGGGACTTCGGATTCGATCTGGTCGTCAATACGGAAATCCCAAGATGGGTCACCGGATGATGCCCAATCGAAGTCAAGCACGGCGCTCAGTCTACCATCCTGCTGCAAGAGGTTGAGAAAGTGATAATCGCCATGAATGAAAACACCCCGCTGAACTGAAGCCAACAAAGGCTGCATCCGCACTATTAGCGCATCTATCCTTCCAAGTATGCCAACTGAGAGAAGACCGAGCGCCTGAACCTGCCCCCGATAGTAACGAAAATGGTCAGCGACATAAGACGGCCAATCGGGTTGAGGTGTACCCGCTAGGATGTTGTAGAGCAACCCGAACTGAGCAAAGTCATGGCTATGGATAGTCGCCAAGTGCTGTCCAGCGCTATATCCAATAGAGTAGCGGGAGGCAAATGGCAGATCAGCCGTACTTGTGCTAATCGTTTGCCCCGGCATTTTCGTCAAGATCAGGTAGTCGTAAGGTACTAGACTCTTGCTGGTATCGAGCGCTATTACCTGTGAGACAGGCACATCACTTTGGCTGAGTATTTCATACGCCCATTTTTCGCCTGCATAGCGATTGGCTCCACCCCAATCCAGCACGTCAAAGCGCAGCACGTAAGCATCGTTGACCACCAAGCAGCGGTTGATGTTGCCCTGTACCGGCTGAACCAAACTCTCGATTTTGCCTAGCCCATGCGCAGTGCAAATGGCTTGTACGATTTCGGGAGACGGATTAGACGTCATTTAGAATCCGATCTTTGTTTACCTGCATCAAAGGTACAGAAGTAGGTTATCGGGGCGATATGCCAATGCGCATCGAATAATCCATGTCAGGCTGCCCTTAGGTATCCTTAATGACCTTTCGATACCACTATTATGCGGATGTCAATCCTATCTACAAGTGGCAGTAAAAAGTTTTTGCTTAATATTAGAACAGAAGTTCATAAAAATCAAGTTTGTATTGAGTTAGAATAATGACTGCACAAAGTTTGTGAACCGATGTACAATTCATATCATACTTATTGTGTCACCCATTCATCCAAGAATTTCACAGCGCTGCAACAGTTGTAACCAACTTTGTATAGGGATTAAGGTCATTAAGCTGACATGATACGTGCTCGACTTTCCAACTTCGTTATTGTCCTCTGCGGCCTGTTAGTAGCCTATACTCTACTGGTGAATTTTCCGTCTGCCGATGCTGTCAACCGCTATGGTGGACAATCCCTACTGTGGGTGGTGCTGGTTAGCGTGACGCTGGTGTTCGGGGTGCTGCTGACTGAAGGCGAATTTGGCATCGCACATGTGGTGGGCATCACTGCTTTTTTGACCATTACACCGGTGGCGCAACCGCTGCTGCTATGGGCAATTGCGATTGGCAGCATTATCGGTGGCATACTACTGGTCGGGCGGCAAGAATTGGCGTTACGCCGCCGCGCGACTATAAGGACAGCCGGAAGTGTTGTCTTGATTTGCGCGAGACTGACGCTGAGCTTATTTGCGGCTGGCGAGGTTTATGATCTGTTGGAGGGTACGCGTCCGCTGCGGCCTCCGGTAGCTGTTAATTTTGAGCCGTTAGTGGCATTTGCCGTCTTCTACATAGGCTTGTATCTGGTGATTTATTTGCTAGAAGCCTATATCGAGTACCGTTCAATCCGACGGCTGCTGAGGGAAAATTGGCTGCTGTTGGGCGCACTGCTGGTTATTCCCCTGCCGTTTGGCATGATTTCGGCGGTGGTGATTAGCCTGACACCCAGTTCGTTGTATATTTTTAGCATCGGGGTGCTGCTGGCGACGATCGGACTCTACCGCTTCAGCCGAGCGCGGCATCAACTGAAAACCCAACTGGATGAACAGCAGTCTTTGACGGCTGTCAGCCAAGCACTCCAGTCCGACCTCAACCTCGATTCACTGCTTTACGCCGTTTATAACCAAGTGCTGCAACTGCTGCATCCTAACCAGTTCGTAACCGCACTTTACGAACAGCATACCCAGCGGCTGCGTTTTCCACTGGTGATGGAGAACGGGCAGGCGGTCAATAATTACAGCGAGGACATTGAGGGTACATTATTGGGCCGGGTTCTGCGACAGCAGCTCCCCCTACTGGTTAATCCGGATGGCAGCAACCCCCATGCTCATTCGTGGTTGGGCGTGCCATTGTTAGCGAGAGGACATTTGCTCGGCGCAATCGCGGTTCGGTCAGATGATCCACAACGGCTCTTCAGCGCGGATGACAAACGACTGCTGATGACCGTGGCGACAAGCGCCAGCGTGGCAATTGATAATGCCCAACTCTATGAAAAGCAGTCGCTGCGAGCCACGAAGATGACCGCGCTGACACGCGCACTGCCTTTGTTAACTGGAACCTTGTCGTTAGACGTGGTGCAGCAAACGATTGTGGCTGCCGCAAATGATATGCTGCAAGCAGACGGCGTGGCGTTATATGTGCCGAGCGAGGACGAAAAGCTGCCGATGCAACTGGTCGCCAGCACCGGATTGACACAGGTAGATGAAATGCTATCGCCGGATGAGATCGTCAAACGTGAGGGCAAAGCCAGTTACACAGGGCTTGATCTGGTGATAAACAATCAACGGTTAGGCGGACTGGCATTTTTCTTTGACGAAGGGCACGCCTACGACGAGGAAGATATACCTGTATCGCTGACTTTCGCAGCACAGGCTGCTCAAGCAATCTACAACGCACAAAAGTACACGACGACTGATCGCGCGCTAGAACAACAGGTCCGACAAGTCACTGAAACGCGCGACCGTTTGCAGGTCATTCTGGACACCATGACCGAGGGTATCTTGATGATTGACCCCGATGGATTGGTGGCAATGGCTAACCCGCGCGTTGATTTGATCGGGTTAAGAGCTGAAGATTTGCTTGGCAATAAGCTGGATGTGTTGTTGGAAAAGCCCAATCTTGAAATGGCTGTACGGATGGGGTTTGCATCCGACCAAAAAGTGCGTGATTTGTTGAAAACACTCCGCGCGCCCGAAAGCTGGCCTAAAATCGATACGCTGTCGTATACCATTGAGGCTGAAGGCGAAGAACGCTATGTGGAACGGAATATTATTCTGGTTCAAGGCGCTGGTGGTGAAACACTGGGGATGATGCTGGTATTCAGTGACGAAACAGAAGCCCGCGAATTGATGCAGATGCGTTCTGATCTTTCCAACATGATTGTTCACGATTTACGCAGTCCGTTATCGGCAGTTACCACTGGATTAAAACTGATGCGGGACATTGTGCCGCAGGACAGCCCACTCCGTCCAACGGTTGTTTCGACTACTGAAACCAGCCAACGGGCGATCCGCAAGATGTTAGTACGGGTGGATTCGCTGCTAGATATTTCGCGCCTTGACAGCGGCGTGCTGTCATTGGAAACGCAGCCGACTGATGTAGCCACGCTGGCAGATAGTATTTGCATCGAGCTGAGTCCGTTAGCACAAGAATTAGAGGTCACGCTGACGACTGACATTGGCGAGGAAACTCCCGCGCTAGATGCTGATCCTGATAAGGTGGAGCGCGTACTGCAAAACTTGGTCGATAACGCGCTCAAGTTTTGCCCTTCAGGTGGGAATGTGATGATTCGAGCACACGAACCGGAGAAAGACGCGACCGGTGAACGTTTCGTGCGAATCGATGTGACTGACAGTGGGCCGGGCATACCGGATGAGGAAAAGCTGCGTTTGTTTGACCGTTACGCCCAGATTAAAGGACGACGCGGCAGACGACGTGGCAGTGGTTTAGGATTGACCTTCTGCCGGTTGGTGGTCGAAGCCCACGGCGGTCGCATCTGGATTGAGGACAACCCCGGCGGTGGCAGCATTTTTGCTTTCACGCTGCCGGTTGCCGAGGCAAATGAGGTGGATAAGGTCAGCTAGGCGTTTTGCTGAGAATTGTGTATGCTCCCCTATCTCCCCGACCCTCTTTCCCCAATTCATGGAGAGGGAGCAAAGACAAGTGCAAGTAGGTTAAATATTCAGATCACCGCTAACATATTTTATTGTTGCAGATTGACAACGGCCTCGCGCACCATTTCCCAAGCGGGCGTACCAGTTGCTACCACTTCAAAATGTCCGGTGTTGGCTGGTATAAGAAGCTTCACATCGTCACCGGCGGCGATTGCCGCATCTACATAGGGCTGCACATTCATCATATTATCGTCTGAGTCGCCGATGATATGAATTTGGCGAACACCGAGAGGCAGCAGCGCCATCGGTGAGGCGTTCTGATAATGGTCAGAAACGGCTTCCGGCGTACCGCCCATAATAGTGGTTAATCCGCCTTCACAGATGCCCTGTGCCACTGCGTTGACCAGATCAATAACCCCTGCCAAGCAGACTACGCCACGAATAGGCAGTGGATTCGGGTTATAAAGCGGACTGGTCGGGGATAAACGATGGCGACCTGCCAGCCATAGGGCAAGCTGCCCGCCTGCTGAATGTCCAACTGTAACCACGCGCTCCAAATCCAGTTGATAGTTGGGCGCGATTGTTCGCAGCATTTCGGTGGCTTGCGCGACATCTCGCAGCAGGTGAGGATAAACCCCGTTAGTGCGCCGATATTCGACATTCCACACGGCAAAGCCCGCATCCGCCAAAGCGCGACAAATGCCACCCAAAGGTTTAGCACTGTACTGTTCACGCCAACAGCCGCCGTGAAGCATCACTACAACCGGATGTTTTTCTTCGGTTTGAGGCAAGTACAAATCAACATACTGGTTGGAATCTTCGCCATAGGGCAAGTGAACATCCGGCGCGACGGCTGGCAAATTGGTGTATTCTTCGACGCTGATTAATGTCAAGGTGACCTCCATCGGTTGTGAGGACGATAGACTACTCTATCCGGTGTAATTTTGGCAATGACCCAATACTTTTATTGGTCGCATGACAATACATGATTTTCGTCGGTGGCATGGGTGATTTCTATCAGCTTTGCCCAGCGGCTGTTAGCAATACGCTGAATATAACGATGTTCAGACGGGACTACTGAATTTGAGGTGTATCCCTACAATCTTCGTGACCATTTTCAATCGTTATCCCGACCTCAACCCACATTCGATGTCCCAATAAGGAGACGATTATGCCCAATACAATACTTGTCACGTATGCCAGCCGCACCGGCAGCACAGTAGGTGTGGCGGAAGCCATAGGTAAGAGGCTGACAGAAAATGGTCTCCAAGCGGCTGTGCTCCCGATGACCGAAGTCAAAGACCTTTCCCTATACAGCGCAGTTGTAGCAGGAAGCGCTATTCAAGATAAGAAATGGCTGCCGGAAGCTATGACTTTTATGCATACGTATCGGAACGCACTTTTACAAAAACCCTTTGCCGCATTCCTCGTGTGTATGACGTTAGCGATGGAAAAAGGGGATTATAGAAACGCGGTCATCGAATGGTTGAGTCCGGTACGCGCGTTGGTTAAACCTGTGAGTGAAGGTTATTTTGCCGGCGTATTAGACATTAGCAAAATACCTTCATTTAGCGCGCGGCTCAATTTCCGGATTAGTGTGGCATTGGGTGTGTGGACAGAAGGCGATCATCGTGATTGGACGGCCATTCGAAGTTGGGCAAATAATTTAACATCAAAACCTTAATGAGAAGCTGCTTGTGGATGTGTGCAAAGATGAATTGATAGATGGTTTGTTCAGGAGCGGTGTCATCAAAGGAGATTAAAAATGCCTCCAACTCATTTAGTCGACTGGCTGCTTGGCGCTAAAACGCCATCCATTCGCTACCAGACTGCCCGCGATTTACTGTGTCTGCCAGATAGCAGCCCAGAGATGAGACTGGCCCAGCAAGCCATTATGAATGATGGGGTTGTGCCTGCCATTCTTGCAAAGCAAACAACTTCCGGACAATGGGCGAATGAACATAGTTATTACACGCCGAAATATGTCAGCACCCACTGGAACCTCGTATTATTGAGCGAATTGCATGTGGATTGTATTGATATGCGATTCCAGCGTGGTGTCCAGTATATGCTGAATGCGACAGTACGTGACAACTTGCAGATTGCCTGCTTCCGGGGCAATCTCCTGCGTTATGCTTTACAGGCGGGGCGTGCTGATGATCCACGCGTTGAAGCCATTGTCGATGCGGTCGTTAAGGATATAACTGGTGGATACTGTCAGTGCCAACATAACGGCGGTTTCAGCTGCGCGTGGGGTGTGGTCCGAGCATTGTGGGGACTCGCTGCTTTGAAAGAGATGCGACAGCGCGCAGATGTTCAAGCTGCCATCGAACAAGGTTTACATTTCCTGTTGGACACATTCAGTTTAACAGAAGCGAACTACCCGACTCCCGATAATGGCAAAGTGCATCCGATGTGGTTTAAACTTAATTTTCCACTATTTTATCAGGTCGATATTTTGTTTAGCCTGCGAGTACTGGCAGATTTGAATGCACTCGATCATCCAAAGGCTACGGCAGCACTGGACTGGCTGGAAGCGCAGCGCTTGCCAAACGGTCGGTGGCACGGAAGCAGTCCATTCCGCCAACGGACGTGGCACGAACTGGGTGATAGCGCGGAGACTGCCCGCTGGGTTTCATTGCAGGCGGCGGTTATTTTACAGCGCGCGAAACGCTATGAAAGCAAGGTCTTGGCGAAAGTCACAGCGTGAAGAGACTTACAAATCCCGCCTCTTAGTCGGCTGTGCAATAGAATTTTTGTATTTTAAGCCTCCACTTCCATCATCGTCTTAGATTGTATTATGATTAGTTGCGGAGGCTTTTATGATGGATATGCTTGTTCAACTGGCTGATAATGTCTGGATTTTTCCGCGTGATGCTGATCCGGTACGCGCGCAAACGCAACCGAATGTAGGCATCATTACGACGGAAAAACACACGATTCTGGTGGATGCGGGTAATAGTCCACGCCACGCGCGGCGCATTATGATCGCGCTGGATGACATCCAAGCGCCAGCCGTATACAACATTATTTACACTCATACGCATTGGGATCATGTGTTTGGGGCGATGGTCTTTGGCGCACCGACAGTCGCCCACGAAATCGGTCAGCGGCAGTTGGCGGAAATGGCGACCCGTCCGTGGGGCAATAATTACGTCCAAGAAGAAATTTTACGAACCCCGGCACGCGAACAAAGTTTACGGGCAATGATGCGGGCGATGGAAGAATGGCGCAATTTCCGCATCGTACAGCCGGAACTGGTGCTGACTAAAAACATGACAATGTATATTGACGATGTGACGTTTGAGATTGAGCATGTCGGTGGTCGCCATGCGCCCGATTCAATCGTCGTCCGTTTGCCACAGTCGCGGGTCATGTTCCTCGGTGATTGTTTTTATCCGCCACCGCTGCATCTGCGCAATCCGGATGATACGTACGACTTCGCGATGATGCGTTCGCTCATACGCGACGATGTTGATGTGTATGTGGATGGACACAACGATCCGGTTTCGCGTGAGGTGTTTACGCAAATCGCCACCAGTGAAACGCTGCCAAACGATACGGTTTAAGGGAGAGGTAATTATGAAACTGGGAATCAATATTGTGAGTGTTATGCTGGCGCTGATCGGTATCGTCTGGTTTTTTCAGGGCATTGGAGTCATTCAAGGCAGTTTCATGAGTAATACAACTCAGTGGACCGTTATTGGTCTAATTTGTGTGATTGTCGCTGTGGGGCTGCTGATTTATAACAACCGGCGCAAAACGCAAGTTTAGGTGTTAACACAGAATTTAATCGCAGAGGGTTGATATAGAGCTTCGCCCAAAGATTTTTAGAGGTAATGAAATCAAAAGGGTGGACAGCCGTCCACCCCTACACATACACTAGCCGCTATCCCATTTGCTATTTGCGGCGTGCATCCACAAGATCAATAGCTTTCATCATAATCTCTAAGCCCTGCTGAATGTCGCCCGTAATATGGAGGCGAATAGCGCGGCGGTCTTTATGTCGGAGCGCTTCCATGTCACCGGCTGCTTGAGCGGTTTTTAATGCGCCGAAGGTCAGCCCTTCCCCCGGAATTTCAAGGTCTTTTTCATCATCAGTGGTAATTTGAATAAAGTTGCCGTTGTTCGGGCCACCTTTGTGGAACTGTCCGGTACTATGGAGGTAACGCGGACCAAAACCTGCCGTAATCGCCCGCCGTGTGGTATGACGCAGCCGCCGACGGAGTTCATCTATCGAAGCTATAATTTCGCCGGTCATAGGAAGATAAACTTGGAGCGCGAAATAATCCCCTGCCATGGTCGAATTAATAAAAGCAGCCAACATCCCCGTCAAATCGCCGCTGTTATAGTTACGCTGAATACAAAGTTCACTCAATAACTGGAGTATTTTTTCATCGGCGTATAACTCGACATTCCCCTCTTTAAAGGCATGTTCAGTGTAAGGAAAACTGTCGTTTTTATAGTAGGTCAATAAGCGGGCGGTATTGTCTTTACTTTCGGCCACGTTCGGTTCATCAAAGGGATTGATTTCGAGCAGCTTACCCACAACGGCGGTGGCATATTCCCAGCGAAAGAACTCGCCCGCCAGCGCATACTTATTGGGGATGTAAAAGGTCGCACGTGGATGTCCGGCTTCACGCAGTGCGCGAATGCCATTGTCAAACTCTTCATTGCTGGGGTCATTGTCGAGTTTGAGATAAATAAACAACCGATCCGACGAGTAGTCATGGGGATGACCAACGGTTGCGCCGACTACCGGCAAAATGCCTTTGCCCTCTTTACCAGTGCTTTCAGCGACGAGCTGCTCGATCCAGTTTCCAAAGCCGGTGATGCTGGCGCTGGTCTGGATGGTTAGTTTATCACGCCCTTGAAGTCCGATGACACCGATGATCGCGCCCAAGAGGATACCGGGATGGCTTTGTTCGGGGATAATCTCGGAACAGGCTTTAATCATGCGGCTGCTTTCGGCAGACAGTTCATCAAGATCAAGCCCCATGACGGCAAACGGAACCATCCCAAAATAACTGAGCGCGCTGTAACGCCCACCTATGTCAGATGGATTGAGAAAAATATCAAGATACCCTTTGGCTTTTGCGTCAGCTTCGACGCTGCTGCCGGGGTCAGTGATGGCAATGAACTGCTTGCCATTATTTCCCGTTTTGGCATAGAAATATTTGGCAAGCATGGTTGTTTCAATCGTCCCGCCTGATTTGCTGGAAACGATAAACAACGTGTTTTTGACATCAATGGCCGCTTCTATATGACGGATAAACTGTGGATCGGTACTATCTAGCATGTGAAATTCGGGGAAATGTGCCTGCCGCCCGAAGGTTTGATACATCACCTCCGGCGCGAGGCTGCTACCGCCCATGCCCAACAACAAAACGTGGCTGAAGCTGCTAGCCTTGATGGAGGCTTGCAGCTTCTTCAGCCGTTCGATGTCAATAGTTTTGTCGGTATCTAACCAGCCGAGACGCTGCTCAATCTTGGTGATGGTGTTGGGCTGGTCTTTCCATACGCTGCCGTCGTGTCCCCAAATTCTGGCATTCACCTTGTCAGCAGCCATTTTTGTTATGGCTGACTGGACGGCGTCACCGTGAATGCCCAGTGCTAAATTTTTTTTTTCGATTACACCTGCTTGCAAAACGTCACGTTTTGCCTCTACTTGTTTGAGCAGATTCTCGAAAGCTTCTACGAAGAGGGTCACGCCGTCGGCCTGCAACTGCGTGGTGACATGATCCATATCCACGCCCACTTCGGCCAGCATATCCAGCGTGTCTTGAACCTTATCAAGATCATCGGTTAGTGTATTGGCTGCCGTTCCATGATCTTTGAAGGCTTTTAAGGTGGCTGGTGGTACCGTGTTGACGGTGTCTTTGCCGATCAGCGTGTCAATATACATGGTATCTGGATAGGCTGGATTCTTCGTGCCGGTGGATGCCCACAACGGACGTTGAACCTGAGCGCCTGCCTCTCGGAGTTTGGCGAAGTCATCACCGTAGAACATATCCATGAAACGCTTGTAGGCCATCTTAGCATTGGCAATAGCGGCCTTACCCAACAATTCACGGTTGCGTGCCACAATGTCCAAATCGCGTCCTTGTGCCGCACGAATGTTATTTTCCAAGATGCGGTCAATCATGACATCAATACGGCTGAGGAAGAAACTGGCAACCGAGGCAATCGTGCTGATGTCTTCGCCTGCCGCCAAACGTCGTTCCAAACCACGAATATAGGCTTTGGCGACTTCTTCATAGTTATCGACCGCGAAAATCAATGTCACATTGATGTTCACCCCTTGGGCGATGGCTTCTTCGATGGCGGGTAAGCCTGCCGGAGTCGCCGGGATTTTGACCATCAAGTTGGGACGGTTGACTGTTTTGTACAAGCGGATGGCTTCTGAAACAGTAGTTGCCGTATCGTTGGCGATCAGCGGCGAAACTTCGAGACTGACGTAACCATCTTTCTTGTTGGTGCGGTCATATATGGGTCGGAACAAATCCAACGCGCGTTGAATATCTTCTATCGCCAGCTTTTCATAGATGTTATAGGCATCTAAGTCCAGCAAATGGGTGATGGAACTATCGTAAGTATCCGACTCGCCAATCGCTTTCTGGAAAATTGCTGGATTTGAAGTAACACCGATGACACCAAATTCATCAATGTATTTCTGCATTTCACCGTTATCCAGCGAGTTCCGGTGAATAAAGTCGAGCCAGATGCTCTGTCCATACTGCTGCACGTCTACCGGGGGATTGGTCATTTTTTGCTCCTCTGCTTATCCACCGATTACATGAATATCTGCGAGAATGAGTGCCAAGCACATAACGGCTTGTAGTGTATCCCTAAAGTGCTGATTTGTGTGGTGACAAAATGCACTGATTATCAAAACCGATGTCAGACAACGATCATCACTTAAAGTATACACGGAATCGGGTGTCTTCGGTTGCTAAAATGGCGTTAGAAGGTAATTAGTTTGTTGATAACTTGGACTGCGCAGCCGCTTCACGGTTTAGGGCGGGTAATGCCACGAACGCCGTCAGCAGTGCTGAGATCAGTAATAATCCGTTTACAATCCACGCACCCAATACAGCCCCGGACTGCGCTTCTAATTTTATCGATGGGGTGATGTTCTGAACCATTATCCAGACCGACTGTAAGGTTTCAGTCCGTTGTAAGATGAGTAAGCCCGGAAGCAAGACCACGCCTAAAGTTACCACTTTGATAACGATAATTGGACGCATGAGATTTAAGCCGCGATACAAAGGTCCCAGTATGCCTCCGACAGTGCCGACTATTCCATATACGGCTAGCGAAGCAACGACTGGAATAGCAGGTATCCACTGCCTGCTGAAAATAAGTGGCACGAGAATTGGAACTGCCAACGCAAACAGCACATAGAATATGACGGCTACAACACCCAGCGCAGTCAGCACACGTAAAAAATTACGTCGTAACTGGACATAATCACGCCGTCCAATGGCCTGTGGGACAACTGCCTGAATATTATCGAATAACGCCGAGGCGAATGTGGCTGGAATAGTGAGTGCTTTAAAACCTAACTCTAAATAACCAGCGGCGGTTTTACCGGCAAATATGCCGACAATTTGCAGCGGAACTTCTGTGTACAAATTGGCGATATTTTTATCGACCGCATTCAAAAAACCGAAGCCCAAATAGGGACGAGCCGCCACGACGCGGATTCGCTGAACAATTGCACTGAAAGAAGGATAAGGCACAGCGTAGGTATGGCGATTGCGCTGGTAAAACCACAAGGCCAAGATAAAAGTTGAGGTCGAATACGTAATGCGCGAGATGACCATGCTTTCGGGTGTCGGGTTAATGACAAGCGCCACCAATGTAGACATCAACAGGACAAACTGATTCAAGTTGGTCAAAATGACAAGCTGGCGCATGGCCCGCTGGCTTTGAAAAGTGGTGGTGATGAGTCCGTAGAGCATATCCGGCAAAACAGTTAAGGAGAGAAAGGCCGCCAGTACACCGATATGGGTATCGCCGTTGTAAGCGATTCCGGTGAGCAGTGGGCCAACCAGCAGCAGGACGACGGTAACGCCTATTCCCCAAAAGAGCGCGACTTTCACAAAGACCGCTAACAGATTGAGGATTTCATGTTCGTCTTTTGCGCCGACCGCCATCGGTAACTGGGTGCTGATGCTGGTGTTGAGGCCGGTCAGGTTAAAGGCTTGGGCGATGCTCAGAACCGACTGTGCCAGCGCCCAAATCCCATAGTCACGCGCACCCATCAAGCGCGCGACCAAGAACGCTGATAGGAATGTAAAAATGGTGATCCCGACCTTGCCGATTTGTAAAATCAGGGTGTCCCGAATGAATTTGCGGCGGAAGAAAGTGCGGAGACGTTCAATCAAGGCTGTGTTCTCGCAGGAAGTTCCAAGGTTTTAATCAAGCCCAACAAATCGACCTCATAGTCTGCTTTGCGATACGCGCCTAGCGCTGGCTATTATATAACGCAATCATCTCACCTGCGACGGTATCCCATGTTTGGCGCTGCGCTTTGAGCCGACCTGCCGCGCCCATTTGTGCGGCGAGTTGAGGATTATTGAGTAACCGGATAATCGCTTCGGGAAGTTTCTCCGTGACCTGCGATTGTGGCACGAGCAAACCGGTTACTTCGTTGTCGATTGCGTCTTCCGCGCCACAGTCGGTTGTTCCGATGACAGGCAATCCGGCAGCACTGGCTTCGAGATGTACCAATCCATAGCCTTCGAATTTCCAGCCATCGTTCATCGACGGTAATACAAAGAGATTAGCGCGGCTGTAAGTGTCAAGCAGCGTTTCTTCAGACACATGCCCCAAAAGATGCACATGATCGCCCAAGTTTTGAGCGGCGATTGCCTCCTGGATACGGCGCACATAATCCGGCTCGTTGGTTAGACTGCCGATGAGGATGCATTGAGCATTCGGCACTTGCTTCAATACTGTAGGCATTGCCTGAACGAGTTCCAACTGCCCTTTGCGGCCTTTGAGTGCGCCGACAGCTAATACTATTGGCTTATCATCTGGTTTATGCAGGTGCTGAATGTGGGCAAAGCGTTCCGCATCCACGCCGTTGTTGATGACTATCGTTTTGATGGTAGGCAGTAATACTTGCGCGACTTTGGCTGTGTAATGACTGACACAGATTAGGGTCGATTGTAAAAAAGCGCGACGATACAACAGGTTAAAAGGCCAGCGTTCGTTTTCCACGATGTGAACATAACTGCCATGTGCCGTAATCAAGAGTGGGCGATTACCTGCTACAGATGCACCTAAAAAGGCATAAGGTTCAGCCAGTACATGAATCAGATTGCAATCACGCAGCAGTTTTCGTACTGCTGGAATTTGCGCCAACAATTTGAGCGTCAATCCCCGTTCGCGCGGCACAAGTGCAGGCAAAATGGGATGAACTTCAATTCCCTCAAACAGGGGGCTATTTCGAGCGGCAACCACTGTTAACTGCACACCGGCTTTATGCAGCGCTTTAATCAGGCTTAAGCTGTGCTGCGCCCAACCGTGCTTCATGGTGAGATCAGGGGCAATGATGCCAATGTGGAGACTCACGCTTGAGTCTCCTGAATGGTTTTGAGAATATTTTGCGCCCGTGCTGCCCATGTGTAATGCGCCATCACGTCTGTGTAGGCCTTATCGGCTAACCGCTGCCGCAGTGCCGTGTCATCGCGCAAGCGTTTGATGGCTTCCGCTAAGGCTGACGCATCACTGGGTGAGACAAGCAGCGCATTTTCGCCATCGGTAATGACTTCCGCGATGCTCGGTAAGTTGGATGCGATAATCGCGCGGCGCGATGCCATGTACTCGAATAACTTCATCGGTGAGGTGTAATAAGCAAAGTGTGTTGTCCAAGGAAGTGGAATGGCGCAGACATCGAGCGCGGCGAGATACAACGGCACTTTATCCGGCGCGACTTGTCCGGCATATAAGAAGTTGTTCGTTGACAATCCAATTTTTGACCAGTGTTGGCGCAGCGCTTCTGCCATATCATCCGGGCCACCAACCAATCCTAAGGCCACATCAGCAACTTGGGATAACGCATCCACTAATGTGCCGACCCCTTTATCAGCGGTGAGTGTTTGTAAGCGCCCGACATAACCGACGATGAACGCTTCTTGAGGCCAGCCGATTTGCGCCCGCGCTTCGGCTTGTGACGGTGCATTGTCAAATCGTTCTTTGCGGATGCCATCATGTGCGACCAGAAATTTTGTTGGGGATGGTCGTAGATGTTCAATCGCCAATGCCTGCAAATCCTCTTGCAGCTTGCGGGTGATGGGAATCACCGTACCCACTCGTCGTACAACGCGCCGCTGAATCCATTTTCCGCCGCGACCACTGGCTAACATATGAGCCTCGTAAGCCAAAGACTTGCGCGGCTTAATGAGACTCAAGGCCAGTAAGGTCAACGGATCACGGCTGTAATAAATATCGGCGCGGGTAAAAAGCGCAGCCAACATTAGCACCAAGGTATACGTCAATGCCTGCACATAAAACATGATTTGGGAGGCACGTCCATCGCGCGGCACGAATGTCATCAAGTCGAGGCAGGGCAAACGCTGGATAGTGAAGTTCTGGCGCACACCATAATGTGCCCACACATCTTTGATGCCGCGCATTTCGGGTGTGTTGACCCGACGTGCTGTCCACAAGCGCACGTCCGCACCTGCTCCGGCGAAGGCTTCGCAGTTCTGCATGATTTGCAGTCCGTGAGCTTTCTCGGTAGGCAGGCGAATGTTGGCGAGGTACAGAAGTTTGGGCATGGTCTACTGCTGGAAGATGGTCATGAGTTGATCGGTTAAGTGTCCAATGCTGTGCTGTTCGACAACGAGTTTTCGCAGTGCAGCCCCTAACGCGGCACGTTCATCAGGTGACATAAGCATCAACTGTTTCAAGCGAACCGAAAGTTCTTCGGGCGATTCGGGTGGAATGTACAGCAAATCCTCCCACTGTCCGAGGAGAATTTTAAATGCTTCGTTGGCGGTAACAACCGGCAATCCGCAGGCCATCGCTTCCAAGACAGCTTTATCCATGCTGCCTGTCGCACTCATATTGACCATCACATCAGCCTGTTGATATTCACGGGCAACCGCCTCGTAAGGCATCCCGCCTGTAAAGGTCACGGTATCGGTGAGTTGATAATCGTTCGTTAACTGCCGCAGTTGGTCGCCGTAAGCGGCGTCCTGTGCAGCAACTTCCCCAACGAGCAGTAATTTCACATCGGTTTGGCCTTGTTCGCGCAGGGCCTTTACCGCCGAGATGATAATTTCGAGCCGCTTAACTGGCGCGATTCGTCCCACACTAATCAAAGTAAAGGGTCTGGCGTTTGGTTGTGGCGGCGCAGGCTTGAAGAGTTCAGTATCAATGCCATGACCGATGACCTTCACTTTTTGACTGGGCAGGCGGAAACTTTCAGGCGAAGCCGTCACAATATGATCGACCAGTTTTTCAGCGATTTGTAAGGTGCGACCAGTGGCTTTGTGAGCATACCACAGCGTCACCGGAATGCGATACAGCTTGAGCAGCGGCGCGCCTAAGACTACAAAAACCTGCATGATATGGGCGAAACAGGCATCATAATGGTTGCGCTGAAGCAAGCCGAATAAAATGCGATAAAACTCAACTGCCCTTCGCGCTTCACTGAAGCCTCTTTCTTTGCCTACCGAATAGACGTGCACATTCGGCGCAACTGCTAATCGCCCCCTATACATTGTGATGACATCAACAGCCTCGCAGCGGCTGGCGAGCGCGTTGACCCATGTGGTCATAACCCCAAGAACGGGATCATCTGCATCAGTCACAAGGTTAAATAGCAGCAGTCTCATTAGTCATCTCTCCGTGCTTGAACCGCCCCTGACAGTAACCGCCTGTAGCCATCGACATAAGCCGTTTCTGAGAAGAACTGTTCAGCAAAAGCACGCGCTTTTTGAGTCATGGTTTCCACATCCGGGTTGGCGTACATCCGTCGCAGGGTATCAGCCAGTATAGCGGGCTGTTCGGGCGGAATGAGGTAGCCGGTTACGCCATCTTCAATGACTTCGGGGATGCCGGATACACGGCTGGCAATGACCACCAAACCGCTCATCATACCTTCAACCACGACACGGGGCAGCCCTTCGGAAAGAGATGCCAAGACCATCGCCCGTGCGCGCAACATATATTTTGCGAGTTCTTGTTGGTTGACTGCGCCAACAAACGTCACGCGATTTTCCAAACCCAGCGCCGACGTTTGCGCCTGTACCTGCGCTGTATAAACAGCATTCTCCGGCTTACCGATAATCCACAGATGGGCTTCTGGAACTTCAGGAGCGACTTGGGCAAACGCATCCAACAAGGTGTGTACACCTTTGCGTGGAATCAACGCACCGGCGTGAACAATATCGTAGGCTTGCGAAACGGGAATTTCGCGGGTTCGGTCCCGAAAGGCGCTCACGTCCGTCCACGTCATAAACTGGATAACCGATTTATCCGGCAGCCAGCGGTTGATTTGTTGGCGTGTGCTGTTGGATACAGCTCGCAGTACATCCGCATTTCGGAAAGCGTAAGTCGCGGCTTTGTTCATCAACCAGCGATAGACCCCACGAAAACTGACCTGCCGCTGCTCCAAGACCGCCACTTCAAAATCACCGTGACTTTCGACCACTAAAGTGACTCGCCTGCCGAAAAGCCGCGCGACATTTTTGGCTAGTGCTCCGATTGAGCCTTCAAATGGGCTGCCCGCGACAATCACTGTGATGTTGTGGCGCATAATCAACCACAACAAAATGAATGGGGCGAATACGAACATTTCTAAATAACGTAGAACTGAAACAGGTAATTCGGGCAGCAGGATAAACCACGCGTGCTGGCTGAAATATCGTGGTTGGAATCCAGTTGCAAAACCAATCACGAACATGCGAACACCTAACTGCGCGAGTAATCCCCATTTTTTGTCGTCGGTCGGATTAAGCGGCTGGCTATAACGCGGGTTGCCAATCCAACACACACTTACCTCTTGCAAATTAACTGGGAGAGAGATTTCAGGCAAATCAACACCAAATACAGCATATATACTTTAAGACACGCTCATTATAGCAGTTCGGCGTAGCACAACCGAGTAGCTTAGGCTAGACTTCACCATCATGACTGGAATATTCATCCTCTCACTCGATACGGAAATTGCATGGGGTACAGACGCAGCTTATCTCCCACGTTATGCCCATTGTTTTGATGACTATCCGACCATTCTACGGCGGTTGATTGCGCTGCTGGATGAGTACAACATCCCCACGACATGGGCGATTGTGGGACAGTTGATGCTGCCAGAAACGGATGAGCGGGCTTCTAGGAAACAACCCACCAACTGGTATCACGCGCCTTATGTACTTGATTGGATTCGGGCGGCGAAAACGCCCCACGAAATCGGGACACATACCTTTTCACACATCTATACTGATGAAGCGGATACATCCCAAACCGTGTGGGAGGCTGATTTAGCGAACTGTCTTAAGCTGCATCAGCAGTTTAGCTTGCCACTGCGTTCGATTGTCTATCCGCGTAACCAGATCAGATATCTGGATACACTGGCAAAATACGGCATCATCGCCTATCGAGGAGTTGAAGGCAACCGTCCACGCGAACGACGTGGGGTTACGCATTTACTCCATCGGGCTTTAGCGCTGCCACCACCGACTTATGATTTGCGAAGCTGCAAAGTCAGTGACAACTTAGTGAACTTGCCCGCATCACAATTTTTATTGGCTTATGATGGTATACGAGGTCGTATCCCTACCGCTTCAAGGGTGCGGGAAGCACACATAGGAATAAAACAAGCCGCCGTTAAAAATGAACTCTATCATCTATGGTTTCATCCGTTCAACCTCGGAACGAGTCCGCGCATGTTCGATGCACTGGAGCAGATTTTGCAGTTCGCAGGGCTGATGCGTGAGCAGGGAAAAATTCAAGTGCTGACGATGGAACAGGCAGCGACAGAGGTGCTTGGATATGGCAATTGAACCATATGAAGAACTCCGCCAAATATTAATGAATCAGATTGACGAAGCCTTTTTGAATAATCGTTATCCCGGTGATGATGGAATCGGCGGTGACGAAGTCAGCAAATTTAGTGGCAAGTGGCAAGATATTCCCTTAGAAACCATTATTTATAACCGAAGCGTGATAGCTGAGTTCTCCACAGAAGGATTTGCTTATTATTTACCCGCTTTTCTGAAAGCCATAATTACACATCATCAGGAAGTCGATGTATTAGCTGATAAAGTGCTTCTGAGCCTAACGCCTCCCGAAATTCCCGGTGATCGATTCCTAATAAAAGTTATCGAAGAACTAGACACGAAACAGAAGTGGGCCGTTCGAGATTTTTTAGCTGTTTATGAGATGCTATTTCCCGGATCAATAATTTCTGGTGATTTACGTCGTGCAATAAGCTATTGGTCAGTTCCGTTAAGTAATGTGCCGCTTGGAGAACGTCAACAGGTTGTAAAAACCATTGAGTTAGCTTGGAAAGATAGTCAATATCCGGGAGATGACAAGCTCATCAATACACCGCGACGTGATGATGCAGGAGAACTTTGGCTCGGCTTTGCAGGTAACAAATGGCAAGATGTACCACTAAATACACTGATCAAAAATCGGGATAATTTCTTCTTTTTTACACCAGAAGCCTTCACTTACTATTTATCGGCACTTATGACAGCTAGTATCCTACATTATGAAACAGTGGATATATTGTCACACAATGTCATTTTTCACCTTGATCCTGATCGGATGATCTTTGGAGAAATCATGACGAAATTTAATAGCCAACAAAAACAAGCTGTTCGCCTATTTTTAGAGACATGCGCGAAACTTGATTTTTATGGGTTCCAGTACTCTCCAACTGAACTACGCATATTAAACCACTGGAAGCAGCATGAGTAACCAGTCTATAATCATTCTTGCCTCGCGTGATGAACTTTCTTATTTGCTGATTACCCATCTGGCAAAGCACTTTAGTATCGCCAAAGTCGTATTTGAAGCACCACACACTCGAAAGATGCTGCGTTACCGCTTGAAGAAACTTGGCGCATGGACGATTGCCGGACAGTTAGCCTTCCTTGTGCTTGACCGATTGTTCATCCGCCGCCAATCACGACCATTGATCGAACAACTTCTAAAAGGTCACGATGCCAGTCCACCCGACGGACGTATACCCACCTTAGAAGTGGACTCGGTAAATGGCGCTGAAGTGACCGCCTTGCTAAAGGAACATAAGCCGCAGGTCGTCGTCGTGACGGGAACAGGCATCATCGCCAAAAAGATACTGGCACTTGCACCCACCTTCATCAATATTCATGTGGGGATTACACCGCGCTATCGGGGCGTGCATGGTGGCTTCTGGGCCGTTTATGAAGGCCGACTGGATTTAGCAGGAACGACCATTCACCGTGTTGATCCGGGTGTGGATACCGGCGCGATTATCGCCCAAGTTCCGATTACGGTTGAGCCGAACGATACCTATCGCACATTACCTGTTAAACAGTATCTAGCAGCGCTTGATGCCATGACGCAAGCGGTTCAATCGGCGCTTGATGGTCAATTGACGACCTATGAACGCACTGACCTCGACAGTCAACAATGGTACTCACCAACACCGCTTGAATATTGGCGATTTTTGAAACAATTACCCATAAAAAAATAACTTTTCTCATGAAATGTTGACAAATTTGAGTCCAATTCATTTCATTTTTTATTGAATGGACTTAAATGGTCGTCCTATAATAAAAATAAGCCAACGTTTACAGGAATTTTCCTCAATCGTTGGTTGTTTTTCTTATCATGGATGGACAAAACACGCGATTGCCTTCATGTTGAGGGCTGTTGTCGTCCACGTTCGTAGGATGAAAAATCGTATCACAATGGCTAGTCTTGCCCAGACCCAAACCCCGTCTACACCTGTTGCCGTCAACACACTTGCAGCGCTCCGTATCCCCAAATTCCGTCTGTATTTCATTGGTCAGACCATTTCCATTTCCGGCACATGGATGCAAACTGTTGCTCAAGGTTGGTTGGTCTTTCACCTGACCCAGAGTGAGTTGTGGTTGGGATTGGTGGCTTGTGCGGCTGGTTTACCCAGCTTGCTCTTGTCGCCTTTGGGTGGAGTCATCATCGAGCGTGTGCCACGCCGTACCCTGCTGATGATTACCCAAGCAACCCAGATGATACTGGCATTTATACTGGCGTATTTAACGTTTACCAATACGGTAGCGGTTTGGCACATTATGGTGCTGGCGTTTTTGCTGGGTGTTAGTAACGCGCTGGATGCCCCTACACGGCAAGCCATTGTTGTGGATTTGGTAGGGCGCGAACATCTTTCCAGCGGCATTGCTATGAACTCGATGATTTTCAACATTTCGCGCGTAATCGGGCCGGTGGTCGCCGGTATCGTTCTGACACAAATCGGTCCAAGCTGGTGTTTCTTCTTAAATGGCCTGAGCTTCGTCGCAGTGATCTATATGCTGTGGATTATCCGTATTGATAATGCCCCTGCCGGAACCAAATCCTTAGCACCTATTCGTCAGCTTAAGGAAGGTCTGGAATATGCCCGTAAACACAATACCATTGCCCCGCTGCTGCTGTTAGCGGTGGCTGCGGCGCTCTTTACCAACAACGTCTCGACGCTGCTGCCAGCCTTTGCCGATACGGTCTTGCACTCACCGGCTGATGCTTATTCAGCCATTACTACCGCCATCGGAGTCGGTGCTGTTATATCGTCATTGGTCTTGGGCGTGGTCGGAAAACGATTCGGACGGGGACGCGTGGTTGCGGCAATGGCGGTCTTAGTGTCTATCTCAGCCCTCTGTTTTAGTGTTACCACGACCGTTCAGTTGGCGGTAGCCTTCGGGGTGATTTACGGGTTTGCCATCATTCTGGAATTTGTGCTGGTGAATACACTTATTCAGAACGAAGTGCCGGACATTTTTCGTGGTCGTGTGATGAGTCTGTATACGCTGTCATGGTTTGGTATTGCACCCTTTGGCGCTTTGTTGATGGGCGGCATCGCTAATGTTATCGGCACGCCCACCGCTATCGCCATTGCAGCCATTGCAGGCGGCCTTATGAGTGTGTATGTCTTGTGGCGCTGGCCTGCTGCACGGGCTATGGGTTAGTTCGCCGTTTCCATCACAGTAGAATACACGTAAAAAACCACTGTACAGTACAGTGGTTTTTTATTTTCTGTCTCATCATGCAAAGTATTGACTTATTGAGGTGCTGGCTTCAAAAGGTCTTTTGAACAACCCGCTGACCCTGTTCCAGATTAAATGCCTTGTAGGGTTTCTCCGGCGGAGAATCCGGCAAGTGTTGGCGCGGTGAACCATGACGTTCCGGCGGGATCGCAATATCATTTCCATTTCGTAACGCGCTGTAACTCGGTGACATAATCTCAACGCCAGCCGAATGAAAAGTATCGAGAATATGTTGGTGAAGCACCGACAGTGTCGCAGCGATATGGTTGGGCTGATCTGTATAAGCATTAATCTCATAGTTGACATAGTAATCGTCCAAGCTGGTTTGCAGCACGAACGGCATTGGATCATGCAGCACATGTGATGTCCTTAAAGCCGCATCAAGCAGCAGTTTTTGCACCTGCCTCCAGTTGACATCGTATCCAATTGTGACACTGGTATGCAGAATCAATCCTTTGTCAGAGGCAAGCGCGCTGTAGTTCATAATGTTGCTATCCACGACGGTGCTATTCGGCATAGCAATTTGCTCATTCTTGGTGGTTTTGAGCCGTGTCACAAACAGGCTTTTTTCAACAACGTCGCCGTTTACGTCACCAATTCGGACACGATCCCCGATCTGAAAGGCGCGTGTATAAGTTAGCACGATTCCAGCAGTCATATTTTTGATCACCGAAGTTGATCCGAGTGACACCAGCAAACCGATGAAAAATGTGACCTCGTCAAAAAAACGGGAGTTCGCCCCCGGCAGCAAGGGCATAATTAGGAAGGGGATAAAGACGAATACCAGCAGCCGCACGATTTTATAGGTGGGTTCGGCCCATTCAGGGTAAAAATCAGGCAGAACGATGATTCCGCTGTCAATCGCATGGAAGAATACATGAATGACTTTAAGCGCGTAGTGCGCGAACACCAGAATGATTATGATTTGGATGGTGTTAGGCAGGTAGCTGACCAGAGCCTTTCCTACAATACTCAACGGCTCGGTGATCATAAGCTGCAATTCATGTGCCGCGGGAAGCGCCTCTGGAAAGAGGCTCAGGATGCGCGAAATGAAAAGCGCGCCAAGAAGCAGAGTCACGATGGTCCGCGCGGTACGGTTGAGTAAATGCAGCGTCTTCCGCATACGCTCTGCCGAGATAATTTCAAGATGTTGAATTTTGAGGAGATTATGAAGGGCGACGTAATGCTCCTCAATCAGTATTACAAGTCGGGCGAACAGCCGCTTGGCTAAGAGGCGTGGAATCAAGAGGCCAAGCACCGTCAACAGAACAAATACGATTTTGATTCGTGGCTGAGCCAATGCGATTTTGCTGAGATCATACTCATTGGACATCGGGATTGGATAGAGTAAAGTGAGTGCAGACAGGGTAATGATAAACACATAGGTTGTAGTGCGACGCAGGTTAAGCATAGCGTCTCCTTCCATGATTGAGTTCATTTTTATCTGTTTTAGAAACGACTGCTTTTACCTTTCTATTGCCGGATGATCATGAAGCCGCAAGGCCATAATTAAGTGTTTTTTACGATTTTAATATATGGCATACTCTACAGGTACGCTCTCAATGCGACAATAGTATGATCTTCCCAGATACGATGTATCATGTCCCTTGAAAATACGAATTTGAGTCAGTTGAAGCAATCTGAAATGCCTTCGGGACTAATCTCGCTGATTTGATCATGTGCCAATGTGCAATCTTCCGTTAAGATACAAGTTCGATCCATGACTTCTCCACAATCTCTCCAGAATTCCCCGTGATAATGAGACTATATCCACAAGTATGCGTAATAAGTGACAGTGAGTACGTGTCATCGTGAACAAGGATGAGTTATGTCTGTTATCCGATCTTTAGTAGTTCTAGTGGTTCTTGTGATTGTCATTCCACTGGGTGCGTCGTTTATAAGGCAGGGGCAAGCTGCACGTCAAGAATTGACTGAACAGACGCGTTTGCAAAATCTGGTCCGTTATACCGTTGGGCGGGGTGATGTCCAGCGCTCGGTCTCGGCATTAGGGACGATAGAAACCGATTCAGTGGTTGATCTGGGTTTTGAAACATCAGGGCTTGCGACCGAAGTTCTTGTGAAAACCGGTGATTATGTACGGGCGGGTGATCCGATTGCGCGACTCGCCAGCGATACCCAGAAAATCAACTATGAACAAGCCAAGTTAGCGCTGGAAAAAGCCAATAATGCGCTAGCTGATTTGTTGGGGCCGGTGGACGAAAACGACATTAAGGTGGCAAAAGCCAATCTCGCCAGCGCCCAAGCATCTTATACATCTGCCGCTAGCAGCAGCAGTGATGCCGATGTTGCACAAGCCCAACTGCGCTATGAGCAAGCTCAACACGCATTCGAAGAAGCCAAACATAAGCGGCAGGTATCGGGCGGGTTAAATGACGATCAATATACCCTGCTTGATGCGCAGGTCGGCGCGGCGTCATTTAACGCTGAAATCGCACGGCTGCAACTGGCACAAGTGCAAACCGGCAATACCGGTGGCATGGCTCAGGCGGGCGCACAAATTGCGCTGCGTCAAAAACAGCTCGATCAACTGCTGGCCGGGCCGAAACAATCGGTCATCACCAACGCCCAGATCGCATTGCAACAGGCTGAAGCCCAACTGCGGGATGCTGAAACCGCGCTCAACCGAACCACCTTGTACGCCTCGATTGATGGTGTGGTCACGAGCGTCAACGTTGATGTGGGCCAACCGGTGCTTATGGGTAAGCCCGTCATCCAAATTACCAATATGTCGGCGTTAGGTTTAATCGCCCAAGTGGATGAAGAAGATATTAACCTCATCAAGGATGGTATGCCGACCTATGTGGAGTTGGATGCGCTGCCCAGTGTGGAGCTTCCGGCTTCGGTCAAGCAGATTGAGATTATGGGAACTGAAGTCAACGGCGTCGTGAGTTACGACACACATTTCACACTGAAGCAGGTTGATCCACGTGTGCGGGTGGGGATGACGGGTGAGGCTTTCGTCATACTGGAAACCCGTCAGAGTGTATTGACTGTTCCCAACAATTTCCTGCACGTTGAAGCCGATGGTCGCGTCTTTGTCGACATTCTGGATGCGAAGAACAAAGAATCACGGGTTGAAATCAAGTTAGGTTTACAAGGTGCGGATAACAGTGAAGTGCTGTCCGGCTTGAAAGAGGGGGATGTGGTGGTCGTGGCACAAACAGCAAGCAGCGGGCTGCCGGGAGGACAATCACGATGAAACAGGTCAACAGTTTGAACCTCATGATCAGACTTACGGCAGTCGTCGGGGCTGTCATCTTGATCGGTTTACAGCCGGTTGCGGCTCAACCCGCTGCGCCGACGGTGACAGATACAACAGTCGTGCAGCAAGGCAGCCTGACTATCACCTTGAACGCGACTGGCTCGCTCGCGCCGGTACAAGAACTAGATTTGGCCTTCGAGCTTTCCGCGCCCGTCACCGAAATATTGGTGAGCGAAGGTCAGCATGTCAAAGCGGGTGATGTGCTGGCAAGAATTAAGTCAGTCGATGCCGAAGCAGCGCTGCGTAATGCCCAAATTTCGCTGTCACAAGCGCAAGCGGCTTATGACAACCTGACGACACCTCCGCGTGACGTAGACTTAGCCGTAGCCGAAGCACAGGTGACAGCGGCGAAAGCCGGTATATACGCGGCGTCGCAAACTGCACCGAATGCCAACGCGAAAGAAATCGCACGTTTACAAACCGAACTGGCAAAGAATCAACTGTGGCAGTCACAGCTCAACCGCGATATTCAACTCGCGCCTAATCCCGAATTCCGCAATGGTAACGGTGGCGCGCAAGCCGGTGAAATCAGCGCTAATTCGACGGTTGCTTCGCAGGAATACAATGTGCAAATCCAAAATGAAGCGTATCAAGACACGATGACGCAGGGGGTTGACGCCGGAACTTATGGCAGCGCCAGCGCCTCGTTAGCGCAGGCCGAAGCCAACTTGGATAAACTGAAAAATCCGGCGACGGCTGACGAAATTCACCGCGCCCAGATTGACCTCGACACCGCTAAATTAAATGTCGAAAAAGCGCAGCAGCAGTTGACCAAAACCACCCTACTCGCGCCGATTGACGGGCTAATCGCCAATGAAAATCTGACAGTCGGTGAAGTTCCGCCATCCGCCAATGTCATCACCTTAATTGACGACAGCCATTACACCATTGATCTGGCGATTGATGAAACGGATATTGTCGATGTTTCGGTTGGACAATCGGTGAAATTGAATGTCGCCGCTTTGAAAGGTACGTCCATCACCGGTAAGGTCACCAAGATTGCGGCTGCCCCTAAAATTGATGGACAGCTCGTCACCTACGCCGCGACTGTCACGGTTGACTCGACTGACGCGCCGCTGCGCCCCAAAATGAGCGCGACCGCAACCATTACTACCGGCGAAGTCAAAGATGTGATCCTTGTGCCAAACCGTTTCATCCGTGTAGATAACAGCACTCAGCGTACTTACATCACGGTGCAAGAAAACGGCAAATACACCGATACCATCGTGACGATTGGTGTTCGGAATGAAACCAACAGCCAGATTGTCAGCGGGCTGCAAGCGGGACAGACGATTGTACTGCTCTCTGGTCAAACAACCACCACCACACAGGGCGGTTTCTTCAGACCGGGTGGCGGACAAAACAGCGCGGCAGGGGGAGGTTAATCATGTTTGGATGGATAAAAGGCAGCAAGAAAGCTGATCCGCCGGCGCTGGATGAGAATGGTCTGAAAATGGTCATCGACATTCGTGACATCACCAAGACCTACGAAATGGGTGAGCTGTCACTGCAAGTATTGAAAGGCGTTAGTTTGCAAGTCAAGCAGGGCGAGTTTGTCTCGATTATGGGGCCGTCAGGTTCAGGTAAATCGACATTGATGAACATTTTAGGTGCGCTCGACCAACCCACATCCGGTGAGTATTTCCTTGACGGAGAAGACGTTAGCAAGTTGAGCGAGGCTGATCTGGCGCGCGTGCGCAACAAAAAGATCGGTTTCGTCTTTCAGAACTTCAATTTGCTGCGTCGGACTTCAGCCGTGCGTCAGGTGGAACTGCCGTTGATTTATGGCGGAACCTCAGGCCGTACCAAGAAGGCTAAAGCCGCGTTGGAATCGGTCGGTTTAGGTCAGCGCATCGACCATTTGCCGAGTGAGCTTTCTGGTGGTCAGCAGCAGCGTGTCGCCATTGCACGGGCGCTTGTCACCGAACCCGCCATGATTTTGGCAGACGAACCAACCGGTAACTTGGACAGCCGCAGCGGCACGGAAGTGATGCAAATTTTCCAGCAGTTGAACCGTGTGCAGGGGAACACGATTGTCTTCGTCACGCATGATCCATGGATCGCGCGGCACACCAACCGCGTCGTCATGCTGCGCGATGGCAAAGTGGTCGCTGACCGTCTGGTTGCAAATCCACTGGTCGCGGGTGAAGCCGAACGCCCCTCCGAAGCCGAAGAGCTAGAGGGTGTCTTTCAAGAAGCCTACTATGGCGGCAAAAAAGAGGAATACAACTAGCCATGAATTTCTCGGAAGGCTTTCGTATTGCGCTAACCAGCCTCTTCACCAACCGTATGCGGGCTGTGCTGACCACACTGGGCATCATCATTGGTGTCGGCGCCGTGGTCGGGCTGACGAGTCTTGGACGCGGCGTACAGGATTATGTAAACGCCCAGTTTGCTGACTTGGGCGCGAACACCTTAACCGTTTCCTCAACTAAACCGACCAGCCAAACCCGCACTGAAGTCAAGCCGCTGACGAATCATGAGGCGATTGATATTTCGCGGCTGCCCGGTGTAAAGCAGGTATCGACGGTTTACAGCGTACCCGGCACTTTGGTGAACGGTACGGAAACGGTATCCCTCAATATGAACGGGGTCGTAGCGGCTTATGCGGATGTGAACAACTGGCATCCCCGAAACGACGGCGGGCGCTTCATCAGTCAAGCTGATGTGAACGACACCGCGCGGGTGGTTGTGCTTGGTCAGTCGACGGTAAAGGACTTATTCGGGGATAAAAACTTTAACCCGATTGGTTTGCCAGTACAGATTAACGGGCGCATTTTCACTGTGATTGGTGTCATGGAAGAACGTTCGGCGGCCTCCCCCGGTGACTTGAATGCTGCCGCTATAATCCCGATCACTACTGCCCAAACCCGTTTATCCGACGCGCGAGTACAAGGCGGCGACTACAAAGTGACACAGATTCAGGTCGTGGCGAATTCGCAAGCTGAGAATACTACTGTCCTTCAATTGATTAGGGATTACTTGGTCGAAGCGCACGACATTCTCTATTCCGGCGACGAGGATTTTTCAGTCTCTAATCAGGCGGATTTGTTGAGCAGTATCTCCCAGATTACCGGCTTACTCACGGTGTTTTTGGGCGGCGTGGCGGGAATTTCACTGCTGGTCGGCGGCATCGGCATCATGAACATCATGCTGGTTTCGGTGACGGAACGCACCCGCGAGATCGGTTTGCGCAAAGCCGTCGGCGCGCGTGGTAGTGACATCCTTAGCCAATTCTTGATTGAAAGTATCATCCTGTCACTGGTCGGCGGGGCGTTGGGCATCACGCTCGGTTGGTTGATTACGGTCATCGCCGGTGTGGTCGTACCCGATTTGAAACTTGGATTAACGCTCGACTCCGTCTTGTTAGCAACCGGCGTCAGCAGCTTCGTCGGCATTTTCTTCGGTCTATACCCTGCCAGTCGTGCGGCACGGATGCGCCCGATTGACGCGTTGAGGTTTGAATAGTTATGTACGCTTTTAGCGAAAATATTCGCGTCGCCATGATTGCCTTGCAGATGAATAAGCTGCGGGCGTTCTTGACCATGTTGGGCATCACCATCGGCGTAGCGGCAGTTATCATCTTGATTTCGGCGGGACAAGGTGTGTCGGTATTTGTGACCAACCAATTTTCGAGTGTGGGTTCCAATTTACTGGTGGCCTTCGCTCAACCAGATAAAAATGGCAAGCTAACTTCCTTGACGATGAAGGATGCGACGGCTTTATCCGATCCGCTCAATACCCAAGACCTCAGTAACATCATGCCGGAGAATCTGGTGAATTCAGTCGTGGTCTATGAGGGCAAATCCACGACGTCGGGTATTCAGGGTGTAACAGCTAACTACCTCAGCATCATGAATCGCAAAATTGTAAATGGTCGCTTCTTCACCCAAGCCGAGCTTGAGGGCCAAGAACGTGTCGCAGTCGTCAGTAAGGAAATCGTTGACCGTTTATTTGATGGTGTCTCGCCAGTCGGTCGCAATGTTCGTATTGGCAGTGTGCGTTTTCAGATCATTGGCGTGCTGGATTCGACGAGCGGTGGTTTCGGTGATGGCGCGATACTTGTTCCCATCACGACAGCGCAAGCCCGCTTGGGTGTCCGGCGTGACGTGACCGGTGATTACCGCATCTCGTTCATCCTGATGCAAGCCCGCGACAGTGACAGCGTAGACGCAGCTATCCAGCAAATCACGCGCACACTGCGCCAGACGCGGGAAATCAAAGCGGGTGAAAAGGATACGTTCATGGTCGTCAGCCAGAGCAGCGTCATCAGCACGTTAAACAGCGTTATTGGCCTGTTCACCATTTTTCTCGGTGTGGTCGCGGGGATTTCACTGCTGGTTGGTGGCATCGGTGTCATGAATATTATGCTGGTAACCGTCACCGAACGTACCCGTGAAATCGGCTTGCGGAAAGCCGTCGGCGCACAAAACCGGGACATCGTGGTTCAGTTCTTGATCGAGGCGATGGCGCTGTCCTTATTCGGTGGGGCAATCGGTGTGTTGATCGCGGCAGGTCTGGTGAGCTTAATTGGCGCAGTTGCGACAACGTTTCCCATCAGTCTTCAGCTATCGAGCATCGTTTTGGCGACGGTTATTTCAGCCAGCGTAGGCATTTTCTTCGGCATTTATCCAGCGCAGCGGGCAGCCAAATTGAACCCGATTGATGCGCTGCGTTATGAATAGGATAAGGTGAGCAATGGTCATTTTAATGGTGGTAATGGGCGCGGTTTTTGGTCTGCTTTTCCTGCTGAACAGCATCCGCCGTGCTATACAAGGCAGCGAAAAAGTCAGCTTCTTTGAGACATTGTTGGCCTTTTTAGCAGTGGTGTTTCCTGTGCTAGCGCTGGTGAATAACAGCGCCAGCACCCAACCGCTGCGGCTGGTCAATATGGCTGCAATCGGTTTAGGTGTGATCGTGGTCGTCGTGAGCATCATCACTTTCCTGATTGAACGGCGTCATTCGGGGCGCAAGCTGTCGCAACGTCGCGGTGTGTTGGGTTTCGGGTTGGGATTGTTGATCGTCGCGGCAACCTTCATTGTTCCGGTAATATCTAGACTGCAAATGCCAACCCGCGCAGCACTTAATGTCGCGAGTGCACCAGCCGACGGTAGTAACATCAATGTATCGGCAGTCGGTGCTGGCAATGCGGTCGCTAATAATCCGACAGCGACGTTAGAAAAACCTATAGCCGTCGTGCCAAGCAATACACCGGATGTCGCCATGCTTCAGATGAGCGCCACGCCAACGCGTTTCCTAAGTCCAATGCCAACCGCGACCAACACACCGTTTGTCATCGCGACTACGACAGCCGGAACGGTCGAAACTGAAGGTACGATTCAACCCACCGAACAAGCTGCTGCACAGGGTGCGAGGTGTATCGCCGTCGTACGCCAGAATGTGAATTTACGCAGCGGGCCAGCGACTACCTATGATTTACTCCTGACCATTCCATTTAGCACGACACTGGATGTTAGCGCCAAGAATAAGGCTGGCGATTGGTGGTTCGTGCGCTATCAAGATAAAACGGGTTGGGTCAGTGGAGAGTATGTCAATGCTGATGCAAACTGCGCGAGCTTACCTGTAAAAGCTGCTGAATAAGCCGGTGTAGGGGCGTGAGATGCTGATACCGTACCTAAGCGGGTATTACGATCAAATTTGGAAGTCGGACGCGATAATCATGTTTAACAAATTGGAACGGAGTACCAATCATACCCCTAACCCCAGCCCTTTTCCCGTAGTAACAGGGCAAGGGAGAAATACGGGAGCACACGTAGGTGCTCCCCTACGCCGGGTACTCCGTATTAAAAAGTTAAATGTCATTATCGCGTCCCTACACATTTCCACTATTGTGGATATGAATCAACATCTTGTATCCGTCTAAACATTGAACAACCCAACCTTGCTTTTGAATAGATTTATTTCGAACGTAAAATAACCTGTGGTAGATGTGTGAGGTTTTATGTCAAATAGCAATACGGTTCAACGTATATTAGTCGTCGATGATGATCGTGAAATCGTTAGATTGGTGCGTGCCTATCTTGAAAAGGAACGCTATCAGGTATTAATCGCCAATGATGGTCAAACCGCGCTGCATATGGTGCGCCGGGAACATCCGAACCTGATTGTGCTGGATTTGATGCTGCCCGACCGCGACGGATGGGAAATTACCCGTACGATCCGCAACGATTCAACGCTACACAGCATTCCCATCATCATGTTGACCGCCCGCATCGAAGACTCGGACAAAATTATCGGCCTAGAACTGGGCGCGGATGATTACATCACTAAGCCGTTTAACCCGCGTGAAATGGTGGCACGGGTGCGCTCGGTGCTGCGCCGTTCACAGGGCGACGACAATTTCAAAAAGGATACGATCCTCCAATGTGGCGCTTTGCTCATGGATGTCGGACGGCGTGAGGTCATCATGGATGCCCAACCGGTTGATCTGACCGTAACCGAGTTTGAACTCTTACGGGCGCTGATGGAACATCCCGGTTACGCCATGACACGCGCGGATTTGATTGAGCGCAGCATGGGTTATGACTATGAGAGTGTCGAACGTTCACTAGACAGCCACATCAAAAATCTACGAAAGAAGATCGAGCCTGATCCCCGACATCCAACCTACATTCAAACGCTGTACGGTGTGGGCTACCGGTTAGCGGGACCATGACTATGAACCGCTTATGGGTACGTTTGAGCTTCGCCTTTAGTGCGGTGGTTCTCATTTGGGTGATTGTTATCATTCTTGCCAGCAGCGTGATCACCCACAGCGGCATCCGCGAGTCGATTGTTTTTGATGATTATCAGTCGCAGGGCGGCCTTGTCGACAGCCTTGAACGCTACTATGCCGAACATGGCAGTTGGGCGAACCTGAAATCAAATGTCGCGCTGAACACCGAAGAATTCGCAGTCGGTCAGCGCATCGGTCTGGTGCTTATCATCCTCGACCGGCAAGGCAATATCATTTACGACACGTCGGTCGTGCCGCAGGAACCGCGCTGGCGGGATGTTAGCCAACTGCCTAACCAACTGCCGCTGATGTCCAACGGTCAAACGATCGGTTATATCACCCTTGAAGAACCGAAATCTCCGTTGAATGTTCGTCCGGGGCTGGCGCGTTTCGTCATTGAAAGCCTGAGCACGGCTCTGGTGATTATGGCGCTGGCGTTGGGCATCATCGGTTTGACCTTTGGCATTTTGGTCAGCCGGACTTTGACCGCTCCCTTGAACCGTTTAGCTGAGGCCGCACGGGCTATCGGCGCACAAAATCTGAGCCGGCGGGTCAAGGTGGAAGGAACGAGTGAAGTCAAGGATATGGCGAATGCCTTCAACGAAATGGCATCTGCACTTGAGCAAACCGAAACGCTGCGCCGGAATCTGGTGGCGGATGTGGCGCATGAATTACGCACACCGCTGACCGTCTTACAAGGGAATTTGCTGGCTATTTTGGACGAAGTTTACCCGATGGATAATTCGGAAGTCGCCCGTCTTTATGACCAAACACGTTTGCTCAGCCGTTTAGTCGATGATTTGCACGAACTGAGCCAAGCCGATGCTAATAAACTTCCCCTGGAGTTACATCCGGTTCAACTGGATGAACTGGTGAATAACACCGCCGCAAAATTTGATTCACTGGCCGAAGCCGAAGGGGTTACGCTTAAGGTTGAGATGGCCGCTAATATGCCGCTGGTGTTAGCCGACAGCGGGCGTTTGTCCCAAGTTTTGCATAACCTGCTTAATAATGCGTTAGTCCATACCTCCAAAGGTGGTGAGATTACTATTCATACGGATCATTCGGCGGATAAGGTGAGCTTGCAGGTTAAAGATACGGGCGATGGCATTCCACCTGAAAATCTGCCGTACATTTTCAACCGTTTTTACCGTGTCGATTCGTCGCGCAACCGTGATACCGGAGGAACCGGATTGGGTTTAGCGATTGTCAAGGCGCTGGTTGAGGCGCACGGCGGTCGAATCAACGTGACGAGTGATGGCAAAATTGGCCAAGGCAGCACGTTTACGGTCGAGCTGCCTATATTAAAGTCCTCTAAAGTTCCAGCTATGGCGAAGGGGTAAAGAACCTCACCCCCTATCCCCCTCTCCGTGTACAGAGCTGAGGGGGCGACAGTAAAAATCAAGCGGGAGGAGCGAGCGCTAAAAAAGCTTGTCGCCCCTCCCGAAATAAGCTCCAACGACGAACATAAGAACCATCCGGTTTGCGTTTCAAAGCGGCAGTCAATCCCAGCGCGAG
>WGMX01000039.1 GCA_016124855.1 Anaerolineaceae bacterium
CGTCATCTTTGAGTTCTTGGAGGTTTATTACAATCGGCAACGCTTACATTCCACTCTTGGCTATTGCACTCCCGCTGCTTTTGAGGCAGCCTTTACCGGATGAATCTTTTGACTCTCCACAAAACTGGGGCAAGTCCACTTGGAGTTCAAAGCGAAACATGCGGCAAATGCGGCGAAAGCAGCAAAAATGGCATCGTTTTATGTGACCATCAAAATGTTAAGATGCAATTGGGCTTGCCAGCGGCATCTACGACCGTACATATGCTCATTGATAGTTTATTCGATATGGTGATGGAATGGGTTACAATTTGGAAGAACATTTTGTCACTCTTGGCGAGGATTGGCACAAACCATTTTGAGGGAAAACGATTGTTAAGATCGTTTGGAAATGGTTCGAGTTGGTTAGTGAGGTTGGAAAAAGTAAACGGAAGTTATAAGATGCGGTACGAAAAGCAAGCGAAATCAGGGAGCACACGTAGGTGCTCCCATACGGTAGGATGAAGTTCAAAGACGTTCGGACAATAGAGTTGGAAACGATTATGATGCATTTATGGGGTTATCAGCGTCTTCGTTCCAGCGTGCAGGATTTGAGAGAATATATTGGCGATGCGTATTGAGATCGTACTCATTACGAATAATGTGATCATGAAAACTTCGCTGCCAGAGTTTGCCGGGAAAGGTTTCCCACGCTTGTTCCTTAACACCCCGAATATAAGCGTTGGTCGTCATAGTCTTGAACCATTGCATTATTTCGTCGAGTCGGCGACTTTGTAGGGGAGCACCTGCGTGTGCTCCCTGTTTAGGTAAATCTTCAAACAAAACAATAATGCCATGCAAGTGATTTGGCATTAAAACAACCTTATCAAGTTCAATGGCTGGGAACTTATCTTGTAGTTTATGCCACCAATACATAATCATTTCACCCGAGCGATTAGGATTCATTTCGTCCGCATGGATTTCGCCAAATAGATTTACGCGGTTTTGAGTGCAAATCGTGACGAAATATGCACCATTTTGGGAATAATCGTAGCCTTGAAGACGTGTTGGCTTGCGGGGTTCTTGATATGGTTTCAAGGGCATAAGGATAGCTTCAGATTAGAAATATAGAACTGTCATTTGTTTAAAGGATATACCTACGCTTGGCTGAGGTTTGGTTGAGATCTGATGGGTGAGAAGAAAGCAAAACAAAATCAGGGAGCACACGTAGGTGCTCCCCTACGGTAGGCGAGATAAGATGATAGGTGAAGTTGAATTCAGCCTTGGTACTCATATTAATAACACCAACGCATTCATAAAAAGTGGGAGCCACATAGATTCTCCCCTAGGCAAGTTGCCATAAATGAATAAGCAAACATGGTATATATGATTTCAACAGGGAGCACACATAGGTGCTCCCCTACTTAAGACAAAAACCAAGCAATGATTTGTAGTGGCCTATACCACGTTGAATTCGGTTTCGGTGCTGACGCGGAGGACGCCGGCGAGTTCGTGACCGATGACCAGTGGTTTGCCGGCAACGGTCAATTGCAGTGGGCCGTTAAAGGGCGCACGTTCGAGCAAGTGGAGGCGCGTTCCCGGTACGAGGCCAAGTGTGCCGAGGTATTGGAGCTTGTCGGCATCGTGGGTGGCAACACGGCTGATGACCCAATCGGTTCCGGGCTGTTTATTGCTCAGAGGATCATCATGGATGCGCGGCATTTTGCCATCAGCGGTGGGAATGGGTTCACCGTGTGGGCAGCGCTTGGGAAAACCCGCCATCTTTTCCATGCGGGCGACGACTTCATCACCAACTAACGCGCCGAGGGTATCGGCATCGTCATGGACTTCGTGCCAGCCAAAATTCATGACATCCACAAGAAAACGCTCAACCAAGCGGTGACGACGAATGTTTAAAAGGGCTTCACGCTCACCAGAGGGAGTCAGGTAAATGCCCTTGTAAGGTTCGTGTTCAAGATAACCACCGGATTTGAGACGCTGTACCATGCGTGTGACGGCGGGCGCAGACACATGGAGAACGTCGGCTAAATCCGAGGTGGAAATGTAAGGATTATCATTCTGGTAGTAAGCCAAGCGGTAGGCTTCTGCCAGATATTCTTGCATTGCAGGGCTAACGGTCATAGCTTTCACGACTTCGTTTCAAAAAGAATATTGCTTATGGTCATGATAAATATAACGAAACTTGTCCTATTTTTGCAAGTGTTAACTTTTTTGTTGATGACGGTTTAACGGATTAGCACTGCTTAAGACTGTGGCCGAATACTATTCAATACGCCTCTAGCTCGCCAACCCACTTTCACCATTACATAGAGAAAAAGCTGAAAAGCAATGCAAACACGGAAACTGAAAGCGATAAAAACCCTAAAACTTGAATATGCGGATGACCACTTAAGAGCCATCGAGTAAATCACGAGCCTGTTTCAAATGCTGGCGCGTCGGCTCGTGACGCGGATCAATGGCGGCGGCCTGCATGAAAGCATCTACCGCTTTGCGATATTCTTTGATCGCTATGAGCGCTTCACCATAATTATTCCAGAACCACAGGTCATTCATGTTGTAGCGTACCGCCTGTTCATAAGCGGCTACGGCCTCGGGCCATCGGGTTAAGCCCGCCATCGCCAAGCCTTTACCGTTCCATGCCCACGCGTAGGTTGGGTCGAGTTCAAGCGCCTTGAGATAACTTTCGAGCGCGCCTTCGTAATTACTGAGGCGGCGCTGCACCTGCCCTTTGCGCGCCCATGCAACCGCGCTGCGCGGCATCATGGATGCAGCACGTTCCGCTACGATCATGGCTTCGCCTTTGCGCCCCATGTCGAGCAGCACATCTATCTGGTTGGTGTAATACCAGATGACGCGCGGGTCTTCTTCGATAGAACGCTCGTAACTGGCAAGCGCTTCTTCGCGGCGGCCCAAACTTTCTAAGGCCAAGCCGCGTCCATTCCATGCCCATGCGTAATGCGGGTTAACGGCAAGCGCTTCGTCGTAGGCTTCTAAGGCTTCAGCATGACGGTGTAAGCGGCGCAAGGATTGCCCACGCTTCGCCCAACTTTCAGCGTGTTGAGGATTCAGTTCCAGCGCTTTGTCTAGCACAGGTAATGAGTCGGCAAAACGGTTTAAGGTGACCAGTTCATCCCCGAGGTTGTACCAATACCATGCATCATTCTCACCGGACTCGGTAGCAGTGCGGAAGGCTTTCAAGGCTTCTTCATGACGGTTGAGGGCGCTGAGGGTTAAGCCGCGACCGTTCCATGCCCAACCATACTTGGGATCAAGTTCAACCGCGTTGGTATAACTCTTCAGGGCTTCATCCATACGGTTGAGACGGCGTAGGGTTTGCCCCTGCTTGGCCCAGACACGGGCGTTGCGCGGGTCGAGCTTAAGGGCATTTGTGAGCAAATCAAGTGCGTGTTGATTGTCGCCCTGCTGGATGAGAATATCGGCCTGCTGCGTCATGTAGAAGGGGTCTTTAGGCGCGCTTCGCCCGGCATATTGATAGGCAGACAACGCGTCATCCAGCCGTCCCAACTGCTCGTAGGTAATGCCGATTTCGTTCCAAGCCCATGTGTATTTGGGATCAAGTAACGTTGCCTGTTGTAGTGATTTCAAGGCTTCTTCCGGCTGTTTGAGGTTGCGGAAGGCATTGCCCATGCGCGCCCAACTCTGGGCATGAGCGGGCATCACCTGCGTCACTTTTTCAAGAATGGGGAGCGCTTCTTTGTAACGTCCCATCAAGGCCAAGACATTGCCCTGATTGTACCAACAGTGCCAGACGTAATCATCTTGAATTTCGGAAGCCCGATTATAGGCCGTGAGCGCATCTTCCAGCCGTCCCATCCGTTCCAGCACGATACCTTTGCCATTAATTGCCCAGCTATAATCTGGTTGAAGCTGGATGGCACGGTCATAGGCTTGCAGCGCATCGGCATTCTGGTTCAGATGACGTAATACCTGCCCAAGTTTTGCCCAGCTAAAGGCATGAGCCGGATCGGTGCGTGTGGCCTGTGTGGCGGGACTGAGCGCATCGTTATATTGTCCCAGCTCGACCAACATTTCGGTCAGGTTATACCAGTGCCAGACTTCATTCGGTTCGTATTGGGTAGCACGCCGGAAACTGACTAAGGCATCCGCATATCGTTTGAGTGCTTTAAGCGCCAAACCCCGTCCGTTATGCGCCCAAGCATATTCCGGTTCGAAGTCGATGGCTTTTTCATAGGCGTAAACCGCGTCTTGCTGCTTGCCCATCAAACGATAGACCTGCCCCAACTTCGCCCAACTATTGGGATGCTGCGGATCAATTTCCAGCGCTTTTTGGAGCAAGGGTATCGCATCGGCATAGCGGTTCATGCTTTGCATGACATCGGCCTGATTGTACCAGTTCCAGACTTCGTTGGGTTTGATTTGAACGGCCTGTTCGTAGGCAAGAAGCGCATCGTCCAAACGGTCAAGACGTTCGAGGACTAAGCCTTTTCCACGCCATGCCCACCCATAGCGCGGGAAAATTTCTAAAGCACGGTCATACGCTGTAAGAGCCTCGTCGTAGCGTTCCATCAGACGTAAGGCACGTCCCTTACGCGCCCACGCCAAGGCATTATCCGGCTGTAAAGTTATGGCACGGTCGTAGGCGGCGAGGGCTTCATCAAAGCGTTTTAACTCGGTTAAAGAGTAACCCTTGTCAATTAACTCATGGACTTGCATTTCCGAGCCGGTAATTTCCAGAGTGGCTTTTTGACCGGTGACCTCTTCGTAAATGACCGCCAGTTCATCAACAATCACACCCCAATTCGAGGGACGATTATCCGGCAATTTTTCGAGGCATTTTAAGACCAGTTCCTGCAAACGAATGGGGAGTGCGCGTTCAAAGTGTGCATCAAAAGCCGGTTTCTGAGTAAGGTGTGCCTGCTTCCACGCGTTGAACTTTTTCTCTTTGAAGATTTGCCGTCCGGTCAACATTTCGTAGAGAATGCAGCCAAAAGCATAAATATCGGCGCGCAAGTCGACATCTTTGGCTTCGCACTGTTCGGGCGACATATAAGGTGCAGTCCCGACAATCGCACCGAAACGCGTCAGTCGATTGGAGGCATTCTGACGTGGATTAGAATCGCCATTCAGGTCATTACCGGGCAAGGGAACATCGGTGAATTCAAGCGAACGCACCAAACCGAAGTCCGTTATCTTGGCAATGGCGTCATGCGTCACCAGAATATTGGCGGGTTTCAGATCACGGTGTACCAGACCCGGCACGCGCTGGCTGGCGTGCTGCATCCCTAATGCGATGTGCAGTCCAAATTCCATGGATTGCGGCAAATCGAGGCGTTTGCGATCAATCCAACTACGAAGATCAGGGCCGAGGCCTTCCGGCCCACTGATGTGCTCAAGGATGATATGTGGTCGCCCAATGATGGTTTCGACGCGCCGTGCCTGCACAATGTAACGGTGCTTTTCCAACATAATCCATGTGGTGGCTTCATGGTTGAAGCGTGAAACCGCCCGTTCATTATCCAAGAATCGACTCTGGAACGTTTTGATGGCAACCGGTTCTTTTTTGTCACGGTCATAGCCGAGGTAGACAACGCCCATGCCACCCCGTTTGACATCGCTGACTTCGTACCGTCCTTCAATCCAATCACCGGGTGCAAACTCGTCGTCGTCATCACGCGAGGGACGAGCCGCAGGCATTTCGGTCAACTGGCGATTGGCATGGCTTTGATCTTGCTCCATTGAAATAAGCGAATTAAGGGCGGTTTGTTCCAAGTGGGTGTCACTGACGGACATATATTCGGTGTTGGAAAATCCATTAGGTGCAACGTCCTCCAAATCGGCAACCGTTTGCGAAAGATCGTTGACCGTTTCGGAAAAGTCGGGCGAAGCAATCATGGTTAGGTCTTCGGTGGTACGGTTGGTATTGATGACCGGTATCTCGACCACACTCGACGATGTTTGGTCCATGCGGGTACTAGAGAGCATTGAATCGCTAATTTCGTCATTATTGGATGTATCGTCAGGTGAGACTTTGACTGGATTCGTAGGGGACTCTTCGCGGTAGCTATCCAATAAATCCTGAATCAGTCCTTCATCTTCGTTGCGAAGGGTTTCCGAACCGTCCTCATTTTCCGCCAATGCCCAGAGTGCTACCGCGATATTGCGGCGGGAGTGATTAACCCGCGCGCTTTCAACGACCCAATCCACAAAGTTACGAATAGCACGGCGAGCCTGCGCCAAATCAAGATCGTCGTCAGCCAGACGCAGCGCTTTCTGGTAGGCGATGATGGTTTTGCCGACGTAAAACACCAACAAGCGACCATCATCTGTCAGTGAACGACTAGCACATAAATCACCCAGCGCGAACAAATCATTGATGTCATTGCGCCGGAGCGCCAAACGGCCTAACTGACGGATATCGGGGTTCGGATCGGTGGCAAAATAATCCGTCGTATCTTGCGGGTGGCGCTTTGCCAAGACTTTTGCAACGTCATCGGCGCTCAGATCAACAGGCCGGCGATTCGTCTGGGGAATGTTCATAGTCGATGCTGTTCTTTAGTTTTATAGTCGCGGACAGATTCGTGTTTCGTACTGTGAGATTTTATGTATAGAATACCACTTATTAGCGAGACTTCATCTCTTTGACATCTCAATGATAGATATTTTGTGACAATACGTTCTGAGCAGCGGCTTCAACTAAAGCCGGCACGCACTGATATTGTTCTCATACAGGAACGTGTTTGCTGCATACAGCGATACGTAACTAGGGAGACAGGAACGTATCCGGTTAAAGTCATGAGTTGGATTGCCCGTTACGAAAACTTCCCCAATACAGCCAACCCGCTCATCGTAATTGGAGCGTGAATCAAGCGGGGGATTTGCACTTTGGATAATCTATACTGCAAGCAGGATATTAATTCTGTTTGACTTTTGCCTCGAACTTCAGGCGTTCACCATCAGCAGAAGCGACCACCGTATCACCGGGTTGGAACGCGTCTTCTACAATTTTGGTACTAATAGGACGGGTGAGCAGCCGTTCGATGGCACGGCCTAAAGGACGCGCACCGCTGGCAGGGTCATACCCCTTCTTCAGGATGAGCGCGCGGGCATCTTCGGCCAGTTCCAATTTGAGCTTTTGCTGCGCTAGGCGATCATGCAAATCGCTCAGTTTCAAATCGAGTATGCCGCTTAAGGCTTCAGTATTGAGAGGACGGAAGGTAATGACTTCATCAATACGGTTAATGAATTCAGGCCGGAAAAAGCGTTTAAGGTAAGCGCTATAATCCGGCATAGATTCGCTACCACTACCGGTAAAGCCCAAAGACTTCACGCTGGTTTCCTCAGTGCCGATGTTGCTGGTCATGATAAACACCGAATGGCGCGCGTCTACATGTCGTCCATGAGCGTCGCTCAAACGGCCTTCATCAAACACCTGCAAGAAAACATCAAACACTTCGGGCGCTGCCTTTTCGACTTCGTCCAAGAGAACGACGCTGTAAGGACGACGGCGCAGGCCATCGGTCAACTGCCCACCGCGTTGAGTATCCTTATAACCGGGGGGTGCGCCAATCAAACGGGCGACAGTATGCGAGTCGTGAAATTCGGACATATCTAAACGCAGCATAGCATCGTCACTGCCAAAGAGGAAAGATGCTACTGCGCGGGCTAACTCGGTTTTGCCAACGCCTGATGGCCCCAAAAATAAGAACACGCCAATCGGGCGCTGAGGATTGCCTAAACCTGCGCGTGAGGTCTTAATCGCTTCGGAGACGGTTTGAACGGCAATTTCTTGACCGATGACACGCTGCATCAGGGCTTGTTCTAAGCCTACGAGACGGCGCTTTTCATCTTTGGTGAGTTCATTCACCGGAATGCCCGTCCAATCCGAAAGTACAGCCGCGACATTCTCGACTTCAACTTCCGGCACACCGGACTCATTTTCATCCGGCGAAACGGTGCGGATAATCACACGGGTGCAGGCCTCGTCAAGCAAGTCCAGCGCCTTATCAGGCAGGCGGCGATCCGGTAAAAAGCGCACCGAAAGATTAATGGCAGCATCGAGGGTTTCTGAATTAATGACGACACCATGATGCTCTTCGAGTTTGGCTTTCTGGCTTTGCAAAATGAGTTTGGTATCGGCCTGTGATGGTTCTTCAATATCAATGGTGCGGAAACGCCGATCCAGCGCCGGATCAGCCGCAATGGCACGACGATATTCTTCGTGAGTGGTTGCGCCAATGCACATCAAATCCCCACGCGCTAAAGCCGGTTTGAGGATGTTAGCGGCATCGAGATTGCTATCAATCGTGTCCCCTGCGCCGACAATAGTATGAATCTCGTCAATGAACATGATGACATTACCGGCATGCTTGACCTCATCCACAATTCCGATGAGGCGTTCTTCGAACTGTCCACGAAGGCTGGTTCCGGCAACCAATGTACCAATTTCGATCTGAACGATGCGGCGGTTCAATAGGGATTTGGGTGCGGTTCCGTGTGCGATAGCATAGGCTAAGCCTTCGACGACTGCCGTTTTACCGACACCGGCATCACCCAGCAGCAGCGGGTTATTTTTCTTATTGCGGGCTAACGTACGGGCTAGAGAACGAATTTCACTTTCACGGGCGATGGCCGCGCTTATCTTGCCACCGGTGGCCTGCGCGGTTAAGTCGCGCCCGTATTTATCCAATAAGGGTGTCGGAATGCGGGCTGAATCCCGCACTTTATCATTGGAGACTTCATCATCATCGAAGTCAAATTCGTTGCTTGGCACATCAGGAAACTCAAGCATTCCGTTTTCTTGGTCGATGTTGAGCGGGTCATTTTTGAGCGAGTCGGCTTCCAAGACCAAGCGCTGCAACCACAAGTTTAAGTCAAAACCCATCTCGGTTAGCTTGCGAACTGGGATACTCTCGCCTTCCTGTAAGATCGCCACCAAGAGATGCGTTTCTTCAACCTGCCCTGAACCTTCTTCGTCGCGGTCAGAAAGGAAAATGGTGAGGGCGAGTACCAACTCGGCACGGGGAGTCATGGGCAGCACATCCCCGACTTTAGAATCGCCTGTGCCGATTTCTTTGCGAATTTCATTGCGAACAAAGCGGGGGTCAAGCCCGGCGCGCTTGATTAAGAAAGTGGTGAGGCCACGATCATTGCGTGTGAGCGCCATAAATAGATGCTCGACGCCAATGTAATTATGATCGAGTCGTCGTGCTTCTTCGGCTGCTTGGCTCAATATCTCCGAACAGCGTTCCCGTATTTCTTTTTCTGGAATATCCGGTGAAGGGGTCAATCTTCACACATCCTTTTACAGTACTTAAATGGCATGAATCGATGTTGGATTACAGCATATAACAAATGGATTAGAAATCCGTTTGGTACATTCAAATGTAAAGTATACCGCAACATCCTTAAGGCGTGAAAATTTCAACAAACATTATTGGGAAATTGCCTTCTTTCGTTGTAGCATAGATTTAGCATTGATGTCATAAATCTGTTACCGATTACTCGTAGGGAAAGATATACTATCCGCTACTATTAACAGCAACGATCAATTGATGGACATCCATTTTCCTTATTCACCCAGCGCAGCAGTGGGACTTATATGAGCAGCGATCCAATCATTGGCAAGAAGTTAGGCGATTATTTGATAGTGGACATTCTCGGTCAAGGCGGAATGGCACGCGTTTATCGCGGCTTAGACAAAAAGCTTAACCGCTACGCCGCCGTCAAGGTCATTGATGCGAGTTCAATCCGCGAAGATGAGGCCGAGTACAAAAAGCGTTTTCAAGGCGAAGCGCGCGCGGTCGCCCGCCTTAACCATCCAAACATCGTAGGCATTTATCAGTTTGATCAAGTCGATACGCTCTACTATATGGCGATGAGTTTCATCGAAGGGCGTGATTTACGGAGCATCATTAAAACCCACGACCGCAACGGATCGCGCATGTCAGGCACGGAAGTCCGTAACATCATCCGTGACATCGGCGCGGCACTGGATTATGCCCACAGTGAAGGCGTTATCCACCGCGATATTAAACCGTCTAACATTATGGTTACGAGCAGCGGTAAAGCGATTTTGACCGATTTTGGGCTGGCACTCAGTGTTCCAGAAGGGACGATTGGTAACACTTTCGGCAGCGCTCATTATGTCGCGCCGGAACAAGCTGTCAATTCAGCGCAAGCCGTTGCCCAAAGTGATATTTATTCTTTAGGCATCGTTCTATTCGAGATGTTGACCAACCGCGTCCCATTTGATGATCCGTCGGCGATGGCTGTGGCGATGAAACACCTGACCGATCCACCGCCAGCGCCGAGCAAGATTAACCCTACCCTGTCACCGCAAATTGACCGGGTAGTCATCCAAGCGCTCGATAAAGACCCTAAGAAGCGTTACGGAAGCTGCGCCGAAATGCTCAAAGCGCTGGAAAAAGCGCTCGGGCTGTATGATGAGGGCAACTCGACCACCAAGATGCCGATGGTGACACTGCCGGTGACGCCTCCGCCAGCAGCTCCAAAAATGGAACAAAAAGTTGATGAGAACAAGGAAACAACTGAAGTTACGGGGATAAAAGCGCCTGCGGGCTTCGAAACAAATCTTTTTCCCGCTAACGTCACGACCGACGGACCAACCGTCACCGACTCGAAAGCATCTGCTGCAACCCGTGCTGCGGTACTTGCTGCCCAAGCGAACCGCGCCAAACAAAAACGCAGCCGCCAGATAAGGCAAATTGTGCTGCCCGTTATCGTAATCGGGATGGCCTTCGTGGCTGGACTGGCATTGCTGTCAAACAACAGCAACAAAGTTATCAATGATTTAGCCACCAAGACCGGCGCTCTCGCATCCGCAACAACCAACAGTGCGACCAGTGAAGCTGCGGCCTCGACCAGCGAACCCTCTCAGACTGAAGCGGCTATCTTTACAGCCAATACTGAAGTCGCTACAGACAAGTCACCCACCACTGAACCGACAGCCGTGCCAAATTCTGATATACCTACAGTGACCCCCTTGAAATTGGCGGAAACGAATACCGATACACCTGCTCCAACAGCAACTGTTACGGATACAGCGAGCACCGGAACGACCGTCGCCGCACCAACCTTAGTTACGGTCGGGGATCAGACTCAACCGGTTATACTGCGTTATGACGATCAAGTGCTTACACTTTTTAATCGTGGCAAAACGAATGTCAATGTCACAAACTTAACATTCATCCTGAACACAACCAGCAGCAATCCGCCTCAATTCACTTCGCAAGAATGGGCTGCCAGCAGCACACGTTCATTTGCCGCGCTGCAACCCGGTGAATGTTTGCAGGTTATCCGAAACGACCGCTTTCTCTCGGCGAGTACCACCAAGCCGGATTACTGCGAATTCGTTCAGGCGTGGAGGCAAATTTCGATACGGCGCGTATTCTGGGTCAGCACGGACGCGAATGCGACCTTTGAGGTGAAACGTGGCAGCGGGGTGCTGGCAACATGCATGATTAGTGCGGGCGAATGCACCTTCGATCCGAAATAAATCCTGTTTGAGACAACTTAGAACAGGCGCGAGGGATAATTCTCGCGCCTGTTTTATTTTGTAGCTAATTCGAGCCTTTTACCAGTGGAAGACTGGGTATCGGACCAAATATTTTGATGAGACCGCCGGATACCCAACCCACTTGTCCATCGTACTGCACTTGTATCCAACCTTTGGCGTTGCGACCAATCGCGGTTAAAGCGGCATTTGCCGGTAGCGAGGCAATTGTATTATGGTCGCGTACTGGTGTTGAACGCATGTTAGCGGCTTCCAAGACGACTGATGAAAGGACTAAACCAGCTTGGCCTTCACCACTTTTTGGCGGCACACCCAACTTAATCGGCATTGTACCCACCTGATCCCATGGACGAGGTAAGGCTTCAAAGGTTGCGCCTGCCGATTGTAATTCGCTCATGATGGCTGGCAGAACGCGACCAGTAACGCGGTTAATGTCGTGGAAAGCGATTACCACACCATCACCATAATCGTAGACATTATAGGTTTGACCTTCGGATTGGGGACGGTTCAGAACGTTATCAATAACCACCTTGTCAAAATCCAAGGTATCCAAGTCAACACCGTGCAGTGCCCAACCGCAATCATCACTGTTGACACTCCATGCGTAGGTAATAACCTGCACACCATCGACCACTGGAAAGGGTTTTGCGCCACCACCGGGCTGCCAGAATAATTTCACCTGAGCATCGTAACGCGGAAGTTGATCGCCCAAAGCAGCACGAATAGCAGCTTCGGTTTTGAGATACGAGTCGATCACTGCTTGGTCAGGCGCACCGGCATAAAGTCCCGGTTCTGACCACAGGTGATTAGCCAAGGCATGACCTTCGCTGACTTCACGCTGCATCAGCCCTTCATGACCTGCAATCTGATTGCCAGCGATTAAGAAAGTAGCCTTCGCGTTGTATTGTGCCAGTAAGTCTAAAATCTGTGGCGTGTAAGCGTCAGTCGGGCCATCTTCGAAGGTCATGTAGATACGAAATGGCGCTGATGATCGGGCATTTACAGCCGAAATCGGAACGCTGGCGAGAACCAAAAGTGAGGCGGCGAAGTAGGTGAAAAGAAACGCATCCGCTTTAACATGAATTTACTCCTAATAAATTTGGATTACCTTCATTAGACCCGATTCGGGCATAATGATTTGGTCTGTGAGCCTACGCAAATACCATGATCGTACACCGCTCTCTAAACTGAAGAATTAATCTCTTCCAATCACGTGACGAAACTCATCGACACAGCGGGACTATTTGGTTACATTCTGGTGGAATTGATCCATTTAAGTTCAAGACACTTAGCATTTGTCAAAAAATATATTTGAAAGGTAAATCCTTATTATGTCGTTATTCTTTAAACCCGATGACGGTTGGGCAGGCGATTTCATCCCCTTCTACTGGAAGGGCGAGTATCACCTTTTTTACCTGAAGGATTACCGCGATAAAGTCAATCACGGCGAAGGAACACCATGGTTTCATGTTTCAACCCGCGACTTTGTCCATTTTGTCAATCATGGTGAAGCGCTGCCACGCGGAACAGAACACGAGCAGGATTTATATGTTTTTACGGGCTGCGTCTATGAACACGACGGTCTGTTTCATATCTTTTACACGGGGCACAATCCTCATTTTAGGGCGGCTGGCAAACCCGAACAGGCCGTGATGCACGCCACTAGCTTTGATCTGATTACTTGGCAAAAAGACCCGGCTAACCCGATTTTATTCGCTATTGGTGAGCGCTATGAACCACATGATTGGCGTGATCCGTTTGTGTTTTGGAACGACGATGCGCAAGAATTCTGGATGCTGCTGGCAGCACGAAATAAATCCGGCCCCGGCATCCGGCGCGGCGTAACCGCGTTAGCTACCTCAAAAGACCTGAAAAGCTGGACTACTCAAGAAACGTTTTGGTCACCAGATTTGTATTTCACGCATGAATGCCCTGACTTATTTCGTTGGGGCGATTGGTGGTATCTGGTTTATTCAACCTTTTCAGAACGCATGATAACCCACTACCGCATGAGCAAGAGTCTAAATGGGCCGTGGACTGCGCCGACCAACGACAGCTTTGATGGTCGCGCTTTCTATGCCGCTAAAACAACATCTGACGGAAAGCGGCGTTTCGCTTTTGGTTGGGATCCAACGCGTACCGGAGAAACAGATACCGGCTCGTGGAATTGGGGCGGCAGTCTGGTGGTACATGAAGTCTTTCAACAATCCGATGGTTCGCTCACAGTCACAGCACCGGCGGAAGTGATTAATCAATTCACAACGTCCGGGGCCAAGACCCCCGTTCCACAAATCGGCGTGTGGGATGTCCAAAATAATAACTTGACGACCGAAACACATGGTGCGTTTGCATGGTGTGGTTTAGGCGAAATGCCATCACCCTGTTATATCGAGGCGACTGTTCGTTTTTGGGATGATACACGCAGTTTTGGGTTGGCATTACAGACTGACAAAGCATTCGACGCAGGTTATCTGGTTCGGTTTGAACCCGGTCGGCAGCGGATGGTTTTCGAGCGATTCCCACGTCCCGGCGACGAGCCCCCGATTATTGAGCGTCCTTTGAACCTGAACAGCAGCCGGTCTGTTAAGGTGCAAGTATTGGTCGAAGGCAGTGTGATTGTGATTTATGTGGACGATGCGGTTGCGCTCAGTACGCGCGGCTATGAACACCAAACGGGGGATTTCGGCATATTTGTCTCTGAAGGTAAGGCGGCATTCAGTGATATTTCATTGAAACGAATGTCGGAATGATGCTTGTATTTATGGGCTGATTGTCAAAACATCATTCCAGATTACGGGGCTATCCGCGCGATTCGTCGCTGTCGGCTTCGTAAGTCAGGGGTACATCAAGGCGCAGCCACGTCCGCCCGACGCGGAACAATGTACCGGGGCGCAAACTCAGTCGGCCTTTGATGGGATTTTTGTCTTTTTCCACAAACGTACCGTTGCGACTACTGCCATCTTCCAGCCAGAAGCCGAGCATATACGGGTTTTCGACCGATTCGGAAGCCGTCACAGGAATAGAGAGGATGCCCACTTTGGCATGAATACGCGAGGCTTGGCTGTCAAAGTGTAAGTGAATATCACACCCTTCACGCCGTCCGATGAGCAAGACTGTCTCTTCACCGACTTCGGGTTGCGAAAAGCTGAGTGTCTTGCCATCCATCGGGCCACTCATGAATGTGATCGAAATGTCGCGAGCCATGTGATGAAAACCTTTTAATGACCTTGATTGATGATGCATCAACGTGCGTTCATGGATTTAATTATATCACTACTGGACGGCCTATTGCGGTAGTGTCAGCAGATAGGCGACCAGTGCATCAATATCATCCAATGAGACTTTGCCGACCAACTGGTGTTGACCGGACATCGTAAACACATCTTTCAAGGTCGCCGCTGAACCATCATGGAAATACGGCGCACTGGTGCTTAACCAGCGCAGTGTCGGTGTATCAAAAGTCGTTCCAGCTTTTTCGTTGGGAGAAGTGCCTGTGCCGACATCATGCTGATTTAAATCCGTCCCGGCTGCACCCACATGACAGCTTCCACAGTTTTGCTGCCCAAAAATATCCGCGCCGCGTTTCACCAATTCAGCATCGGCTGGCGGCAAACTGGATGGGCCGGTAAAGGTTGCCATGTAAGCAGTCAAGGAGTCCAAATCCAACGACAAACCCGCATGAGGTGTTCCGTTCGCGGGGGATAGCGGCTGATCGGTAATTAAACCAGTTCCGCCTTGCAGATGACGGATCTTAATTTCGACATCTGCCAGTTCATCCCAATTGCCTGACCAATTATAGGGTGGGGTTTCCAACAGGTTGTATAACACAGGCGTATTGCGCGGGCCGCCGTCCATGCCCTGCCACACGCGTCCATCAGACATACCATCAAAGTGACAGTTGGCGCAGCTTATCCAATGCCCATAGGACATTCGGGGGTCAACCGCCCCGTAAAATAACTGAGCCGCGACAATGGTATCGACCGACAATTTAAAATCACTAATCGGCAGCTTATCTGCCACTGTTAAGTTACGAGTCTCGATGATGGACAATGATCCTTCAAGAGCGTTATTCACAAACAGGAGACTGTTGTCGCGGTTGAGCAGAATACCACGCGGACTGTACCCTACTGGAATGTGCCCACGCATAACACCGGTGTTCAGGTCAATCACCGAAATGTCATTACTACCGGCGTTAGCCACATAAATCCACTGACGAAAACGATCCAAAGCAATAGCAAAGGGCATATTGACCGGACGATCAGCGCTGTCGAGCGTGATGCGGTTAGCACGCTGTACCGATAAATTGCGCAAGTCAACACGATTGACTACGGGAAAAACAGTCGAGTCATAGGTTAATGCGGTGTTCTGGGCATTACTACGGGTTTGCGGTAAATAAGCTATTCCGCGTGATACATCCAGCTCAATACTTTGGGAGACAGAGGTATCTAAACCGGTATTTGAGGTTTGAACAACCCGCGCATCGGGTAGATAGACCAGACTAATTTGACCGCTCCAAAAATGCGTGACATACAGAAAATCACCCAGCAGTGCCAGACCAGCCGGCGCATCAGGAACAGGAATATTTTCCAGTACGGCAGCCGTTTTCAGATCAACCACATCAATGGCATTGCTGCCTTCGAGAGAAACATAGGCTGTATCATTACTGCCCAAAACGACGCCATAGGGATAGATGCCATGCAATTGAATTGTCGTCACCGCTTGCGTTGTCAAATCCACAACCGAGAGTGTTCCATCAGCACGGTTAGCCGTCACGGCACGCAGACCGTCGGCAGTTAAGGCTACTGAACGCGGGTCATTACCGACCGGAATCTCAACTGATAATTTGGCGGATGGTAAGCTGATAATCGAAATTGAATCGTTAAAGGTATTGGCTGCAACCAAGGTTCGGTTGTCTTTGCTCAGCGCCAATAAATTGGATGTAACCGGTACAGCCAAGCGCGAATCGGGTAACGCATATAACGGGAAGGGTGTCGGCTGGGGTTGAGCCTCTACCGTACGCGGCGGATCAACCAGCAGTAAGACACCCGCCAGCATGAGCAGCACGCCCAATGATAGCAAAGCAGAAATCCATCTGGTCAGCTTCAAGTTAGGCATCTTTTTCATCCAAAAGTATACAGACGATCAAAGGCGATGGTAAAAGTACGCGTGCGGATTTGCGCCTGTCCATTTGAATCCGTACCCGTCATAACAATCGTCAAAGTCAAGGTATCCCCGGCAGACGAACCTGAACCCTGTTCACCATTTTCGACATTCGGGAATAGTTTACCCAATATCGGCGGGCTGTATTGGTAACTTAAGGTCGTACCAGCAGGACGCAGTAACCCTTCTTCCAAGACCTGCCCCGGAATACTGAGCGTGTGATAAATTTGCACGTTTGTCCAACCCGACGGCAGGCTAAAGCGGAAGTTATAAGGCAGCGCTGGCGGAATATCAAAGTCGGTACGGTTATCATTCCACTCTAAAGCGTCGCTGGTTTCAGGCAGCACGTAGACATTGAAATGTCCGTCGCCTGTTCCCAAGACGTTACCTGTAGGCGGCGGTGGGTCAATCATCCCCGCCGAGGTCAGGCCATTATGCTGTACCTGAATATTGACTGTCCAAACGCCGGGTGTTTCTAACTTAAAGTCATTGGCAGGGTTATAGAAATAACCAATGCTATTAGCCAGTCCACTGAATTGTTTGCTGATAGTACCATCCGGCGCGGTAATGGTAATGTTAACCTGCGACGGCAAGGTTGGCGCGACCTGACCGGCTATCGATAGAGTATCACCGACGTGCAGTACATCACCGGGACGCGCAGCCGTCGGATGGAAGAACATATCCACAGGCTGTCCATTACTAGTCAGCAAAGGACCGCCCGTGCCACCGCCTGCTTGTCCGTTGTAAGGCGGATAGACTCGCGCGCCTTTGCTGTCCACGCGCGGATCAATGACAACCGCTAGCGAGGCATAAATGGCAGCACTGCTGAGTTTAGCGTCTGTGTTTTCGACAACCGCGCCGCCAAATACAAACATATAATCGCCGGGACGACTGCCGTTTAAACCGGCTCCACTTTGTTGGTTATAGGGATCATCCATATCAAAGTAGACCGGTAAACCGCCATCGCTTCCACCTTGCACGAATTGTCGGGCACTCACAGCAGGTAAAACCGCGCTGACATAGTGATATGCACGATTAACCGCTTTGTCTGGCTGAGCGCCGACCGAATAATGCGAGTCTTTGGGCGGGAACAAAACTGCCGGCAGTGACTCTTCGGTCAAAAGTTGATTCAATGGTGTTCCGTCCGTTGCATGATAACTGGACTGATTTGAAACCAGCCAATTGGCGTAATTACCGGACTGATCCTGCACATTCAAAGTCGGATTAAGCTGAGAGTCGCGTCCATCCGGCAGCCACATAATATCACCCGAATAGTAGGGAATATTCAAGCGGGCTAAGGCATTAGGAGCATATTGTGACAACATATACCACGCCGGACGCGGCAGGACGGTAACATTATCGACGCCGCGCTGTCCATGGGCGATGAGTTCTCCGGCAGGTGAGGCGATCACGCCCGCACTGCGCAGGCTGCCCGCCCACAGCCGTTTTTGCCCATCGGTATAACGCACCTCATAATCCACCACATATTCACCGGGTGCATCAAAGGTGAAAGCACCGGACGAAGGAGCAAATATACCGGCTGAATTCGCCTGCCCCGTAATCTTCTTCTCGATCATGGGACTGCCATCCAGCGGGTAAACACGTACGCTGATTGTCACATCGGCAGCAACACCGGGCGCGATATGTAAACCGGCATTGAAGGCATTACCCACTTCAAAAGGTGTGCCGGGCAGCACTGCTGGCAGTAAGTGTACTGGCTCGGCTATCAGCACATGATAGGTTCCCCCGCCGCTGTAGCGATTGCCCCACACATCCTCAAGGTTGCCACTGAGTTCAATTTTGTACGCCCCGTATTGGGCGAAAACGTAATTGGTAAAACTCGAATTGAGCGTTGTCAGCCGGTAAGCATCTACTGGAGATTCGCCTCCAAAACGTGTGCGTTCGTCCAGAAGCGCGGTCGAGAGTTGGTTCTGAACAATGGGCGAACTACCGAGATCATCCACTTGTCCATCGGGTTTGGTGATGCGAGCGCTAAGTCGTCCGCCGGGAAGGAGGAACGGAATCAACGGCACATCGTTGACATCGTAGCGATTCGGCATTTGGTCGAGCAGATACGGCTCAATCGGATACGCAATCGGGGTCTGTGCATCGCGTGACGTTTTCGGCAGAATGTAGGTTGGGCTGTCGAAATGTACGCGGTTCGAAAGAGCGTACCGGGCTTGATCTTCCTCCGCCACCACGCCACGACTGCCATCAGAAGGATTGTCCTGAAACAGAGTCCAGAACAAATGCCCATCTTTGACGTCGCCAACCTTCATGGTTATTGGAATACGGGTGAAGGCCGCCGCTGATTCGCCTGTGCCAGCACTCAATGGACTGTTATCCTGCCACGCAAAAACATCGCCATCCTCGACTTGTCCGAAACCTGCCAGCAGCGGCACATATAATCCAGCGGGCAAGTCAGATGGCAGCTGCAAGTTGAAGTCCAGCGGAAACAGTATTTTGCCATCCTGCCGCACGATCTGGTTGGCTTGCGTGGTTGTCTCCGCCAACTGGAAGTCGCTGCGTAAATTGTTAATCGCCAAGCCTGAGGCCGTTCGAATATCAGACCAACCGTTATTGCTGTTCAACCCACCGCCCACTTGCATTCCATCCGCACCGAGAACAGGTTGTAAGCGCAATCGTCCCAACATCTTGAGGCCGATTAATCCAACGGGCAGCGATGGCGCATCCATCTGGACATCCATTTGTAGGGTAAGGGTATCACCGGCTTTGAAGGTTAAGGCGTTAACGCTCCCTTGCGCTTGCCAGTGATTGTTACCACCTAATGTGCCAGAGAGACTAAAACGTGTGCCTGCCTGCTGCGCTTGATTGCTCACACGTGTGATACCATCAGGCTCGTTGATCAAAGGCAGTTGTTTGTCGACCGACAACGAAGAAAGTTCTGTGCCATCGGCAGTTAAGAACCGAACCCGTCGCAGAATCACCTGTTCAATGGTCGGATTCTGTTGTAATAGAAAGGCAGCAAGCGGCATTCGCACTTCGATAGCTGCGCCTTGGCTGGCAGCAAGCGCAAAAGTTCCAGCAGGACGAAGCGTCGGCTGACCCCGGCTCAAGTCGCCACTGCCGGAGCCGCGTGGATCAAGTACGACACTGTGATCGGTGCCATCAATCGTCATTTGGATGTCGATATGGGCATAGTCGGCTGGAATAGCGCCGCCAACGATGCCGACGTAAATGCTGTTGGTGTTTATAAAAGCGTGCACAGACGGTTCAGAACCTGTGACGAGGGCGCTGTTGTTGTATTGATCCCAATCCGTGAAATCACCATCGACACTAATTTGCGTGGTCGCCGTTGATTGGGTAGGCGTTTGTGAAAAGCCATCGTATACTATAGTTCCGGGACCACCCGGTAGTGAACCCGGTTTGTCCCGCAGTTCAACGGGAATATTCTGTGCTGGACTAATCCAGAAGGGTGTGTGGTTTGGCCCGTAAACGGTTGCCGAAAATGTACCGGTGATTCCAGCCTGTGTATAAACCGTATTACCTGTGTATAAATTACGAATTGCTAGCTGAGCAGCGGGAAAGACTGCTCCCGCTGCGCCGGAAATCGTGACATTGCCATCAGCATCCGGCTGGGATACGGAAATCAAGGCAGCGATAGGTGGATCACCGGGCTTCAAACGCCCTTCGGCACCAACCGCTGCGCCTGATAATGCGACACAAACCACCAGCATAGCAAGAAGCAATTGTAGAAAGCGGCGCAAAGCAATCTCCTAAAAAAGGGTTCTGATAAGGCCAGATAACAGTGAATAGTAAACCCAGCCGTAAATGTATGCAAACTAAGTATGTCAACATTATCACTATACTTTAAAAACCTATCCGATTGATATAGAAACTCTGCAATGTCGATTCAGACGTCCAAACCGCTTGTTACAACCATTTCCAATCTCGTTGCCGAGCGCATCGGTTTAATGCCCGGTAAAGCCCTGCAAGATGCTATCGAAGAAGTCGGCGGTGACGATTTAGGGGCGCTGGTGCGCGCCTTAGAGTCCAGCGATACCGGCAGTCCGGCATGGCAAGCAATTTTACGAGCACTGATGATTGGCGAAACTTATTTTTTTCGGCAGCGCGCGCAGCTCAACTGGCTGCGCCAAATGGTCATGCCCGATTTACTCAAACGCCATTCAAACAGTATGAGCCTATGGAGTGCGGGCTGTGCTACTGGCGAAGAAGTCTATTCACTTGCCATTACACTCTACGAAAACCTATCACCGACACAGCGCCACAACATTCACCTGATTGGCAGTGATATTAACCGCACAGCGTTGGATACAGCACGGCGGGGTTTGTATCGCGATTGGTCATTCCGCCACACGGACTTGGATTTTAAAGATCGCTACTTTATTGGTGTCGAAACCGGTTTACAGATCAAACCATTTATCCGGCAAATGGTGACCTTCACTCCCAATAACCTGCTCACCAGTACCCCGATTAATAAATTGGATGTCATCACCTGCTGTAACGTGCTGTTGTATCTGCACGAAGAAGCGGTACAGCAGGTCGAGAATCATTTTTTTGAAGCGCTAACCCCCGGCGGTTGGCTCTTACTCGGACAAGCCGAAACCCTCCATACCGACCGTGACCGCTGGCTAACCCATCTGTATGCGGGTGGTGTGGCTTACCAGAAGCCGCTGGAAAACACCGTTCACAACCGTATCGTCTATCACAAAGCCCACCCACCCCAAGCGCCGGCCATCATTCAGGTTGAGCCTGAGCCGCGTTCACTCTATGAGGAGGCTGTAGCACTGCTCCGCGCCAAGCAAGCCGACGAAGCCGAAACGATCTTGCGCGAAATTTTGGCAAGTCAAGCCAATGATGCGCGGGCGCATATCCTCTTAGGCTGCATCCTCGCCAACCGCCGACAAATCGCGGATGCCCACGCCGAACTTGATGTCGCACTCGATGGTAATCCATTGCAAGCGGATGCCCACTACTTAAAAGGTATGTTGTACTTGGAAAGTCAGCAGCAAGCCACCGCTGAAGAGGCTTTCAAGTCCGCCCTTTACTGCCATAAGGGTCATCCTTTGACGGCTGTGATGCTCGGCAACTTGTACGCCCAATCCGGCGCGGTTGATAAAGCCCGCCGCATCTGGACAGCCGCGCTCGAAAACCTGAACGGTCATTCAACCGCGCATGTTTCCGATTTGAGTGATTTAACGGTCGATGCTATGCGCGAATTATTAGAAAACCAAATCAACGAATAAGTTATGGCTCTACGAACGATTCCCAAACCGCTTGAAGGTGAATTTGCGCCTTACGCCATCATGTACATCGACTTGCTGCCAGATGACGGCCTTGTCCTCAGGCACATGCAGGATAATTTAAACATCATCATGGGTTTAATCCGTCCGCTATCAGAAGCAAAGTTAACCACACCCTTTGCAGCAGGTGAATGGACGATCAAAGAAATCCTGCTGCATATCATTGATGACGAACGCATTTATGCTTATCGTGCCTTACGCGCTGCCCGTAATGACCAAACCGAGTTACCCAGCTTTGACCAAGATTTATTTACCACTTATTCAGGTGCGAACCAGCGCAGCCTCGACAGTTTATTTGATGAATATGCTGCCGTTCGGGCAGCGACGATTACCCTTTTCAACAACGTTCCTGATGAAGCCCTCACCCGTTCTATAGTCGCCAACGGTCACGCGATGAGTGTCCGTGCCGCAGCCTATCACATCGCCGGACACGAACTGCACCATTTGAACAGCATCAAGCAGAATTATTTGAATTGATTGCTAGAGATTTGAAATGGACAAGTAACATGCCAACTGAAATTGACCTCTTCCGCGAGTTCATTATCGCAAATGGAGAATACAGTTTGGGGAAGCCTGCTAGCGCGGAGGAAATAGCCGCATTTGAGGCAAAATATAACGTTCGCTTGCCGCAGGATGTTCTAGAATATTTTCTCAAAATCAATGGAATATCGTACTTTGGAGGGTTTATTGCTCTTGAGGCTATAGACAAATGGGGATTAATTACCGACCAAGGATATGATCCTGAATACGTCAATAAGTATGTACCAGATACTCAGCTATATATTCGGTTTGGTAATTATGATATTTCAGTGTGGGATTGGTTAATTCAGTTGGATTCTAATCCGAACGCTGAAACCCCAATATTTGTCCTACACGAGAAATTCACGAAGATCGCAAATAGCTTCTCTGATTTTCTGCAAAAGTTTCGAACCGATAGCCCCGAAGATCTGTTGGGTTATTCGTAAGCTTGTTTTAGCTGAAGACTGGAGACTGGTAGCTGACGACTTCTTACGGTTTCAACCCCAATTGATCTACCAACTTATCCAGTGATTTCAACAAATCGTTCTCTTCGCCATTGTTGAGCAGTGTGTAATCGGCAATCGCAATTGGGCCACCTTTTTCGAGGCGCTCAATCTCCTGATAATCGCGCGTTTCAGCTTCCTGTACTGTGAGCGGACGATCAACCCGACTGGTCAAGCGTTGATAGCGCAGCGCTCGACTGCTGACTATCGCTACCACAACCATGCTTGCGCCCAACTCTGGCGAGAGGATTTTGTATTCGCTAAAGCTGTAAAGCCCATCAATAATGATGCTGTTGTAACTGGCTAAAGCGGTTTTGAGATACGGCAAGGCACGGCGGGCAATGGCATCCATACCCTCGTTCTTACGGAACTCTTCACGGACGATTCGTTCATTTTCGGGGTTAATGACCTGACCGCGCCGCAGCACTTCATCGACAACAATGCTGCCGAACCGGAATTGGAAAAATCCACGCGATTGCAAATGGTGGGCGCACAGCGTCTTACCTGCGCCCGGCATCCCTACCAGCGCCAAGGCGCGAGGCTTTTCAGTGTTGGTCATTGGCATCCCCAAGTTAGCGGAATAATGAATATTGGGGATTATAACTGAGGCTTTAGTCTGACAATAGGGGCGAGACTTTGGCAGCCGAAAACATCAACGTCCGTATAAGACAACCTGCCAAAAACCGCTTTCTTGATGGTAACGCTGCGTAAAGCCGTTTGCGCGAACGGCAGCATCAACCGCGCCAGCCGGATGCACGAAGAAGCGAAACGGGTTGCGCCGGATGATAAACCACATGTTGAATAACTTACCTCCCAAGCGTGACCACCATGTATCACGGGGGTATATGACACCGATCAAATGTTTAGCGTGTGCCGATGATGCCGTAACGAGTGCTGGCATATCAGGATAACAGCACAATACCCGATCTAGCGTGACAATGTCAGCGGATTCAATCTCCGGTGCGAGTTCCACAAAGTTACCGTGCATATAGGTCACACGGTCACGATGCCCACGCTTGCCCGCTTCTTCCTGTGACGCGCCGAGATAAGCGGTTGAGGCATCCACATGCACCGCCGACTGCACCGTATCGGCTAAAAGTTCATGCTGTATCGCACCTACACCACCGCCAATATCCAATAAGGTTTGATCGGTTGACTTGGGTGATGCAGCCTTGCGAATGGCATCCAACAGCATGACGGTGGTTTTATCAGGGCCATTTTTGCGATAGCTTTCCAAATCACCACGCGCTGTACTGGCATCAAATAACTTTTCCGCACCCTGACAATGTGGACATGACATGGTTTTATCCTCTCACGGTGTCTTTACGACAGTTTTACCATCAGACGGATCAAGGCTCAATGTTTGGTCACGGTCATCATAATCGATCAACTCGGCGTAGCGTCCCCAATCAATGGCAATATCAAGCTGACGTTCCGCCAGTTCATCAGGGAATTCAGGCGAAAGGGCCGTATAAAACAATTTCCACGGCAGCGAACCATCCGCCGAAGAATGCAGCATGTCGATTACCCAGCGAATCATCGGCATCCGGCGTGCGCGGTTTCGAAAAATTTCTTTACGCGTCAAGATCGAAGCTTCGGCGAAAGTCTGGCCCAAGGGTGTAATGTGAATATCCCCCTCCTTGACCTCGACGAAACCCATCATTTCGCCCATTTCAACGGTTTGCATCAAGTCAGACATTTCAATGCCAAGATCATTTTCTAGGCGATACAAATCGTAGCGTCCGGAATCTTGGTTAATCACTTCCAGCATACCGGATAACTCGTCAACTGACGACCGTGGCAAAATGCGGGTCATACCGGGCGCTCCCGGAGGCGTTCCTACTTCATTGGCTTCCGGTTCAGTATGTCCGGCTATCGCGCCATAAATCCGGTCAACCAGTGTTTCAAAGGCCGGACTTTTACGTTGGCGCGGCTGAGGCAAATCAACCCGAAACTCGGTCACGATATGCCCCGGCTCTTTGCCCATGACGACGATTCGATCTGCCATCGAAATCGCTTCTTCAATGTTGTGACTGACCATCAACACCGCTTTGGTCGGCAGTTGACCGGATGACCACAATTCCATCAATTCGCCGCGCAGGGCCTCCGCGCTCAAGACATCCAACGCGCTGAACGGTTCATCCAAGCAAAGCAGCTCCGGTTCAACCGCCAGCGCTCGCGCAAAGCCAACTTTCTGCCGCATCCCGCCGGAAAGTTCACGCGGATAAGCCGACTCGAAGCCATCCATGCCCACCAGATCAATCAACTTTTCGGCCTTGGGTCTTTGTTCGTTTGCAGCCACACCGCGCGCGTCCAACGCCAGCATGACGTTATCCAAAACGCTGAGCCATGGATACAGCGCGAAACTTTGAAAGACCATCGTAGCATAAGGGTTAACACCCATCACCGGTTCACCCCGATACGAAACATTGCCGCTGCTAGGGGCAATGAGTCCGGTAATCATCCGCAGCAGTGTGCTCTTACCACAGCCAGAAGGGCCAAGTAATGCTACGAATTCACCTTTGTGGATAACGAGGTTAATGTCTTTGACGGCTGTGAACAAACGGTCAGCCTGACCAAAAGTGCGCGTGACATGTTCAAGATGCAGTAGGATTTCTGATGTCATAGGAGTGCGCCTTTCTACTGATCCATCCGATAACGGGTTTCAGCGATATGGAACAAACGCCGCCAGAAAAAGCGGTTGATGAGTACGACGACAATAATCATTACCAGTGTTGAAGCCAGCAGCAGCGGATAATTGGCAGTGGCGGTCGCCGAAGTAATCAAAGAACCGAGGCCGATGACCTTATTTGTCTTGCCCGCGAAATTGGTATATTCGGCTACGATGCTGGCGTTCCACGCGCCGCCGCTGGCAGTAATTAATCCTGTAATAATATACGGGAACAAACCCGGCAAAATCAGTGTGCGCCAGCGCTGCCAACCTTTGAGCTGCAAAAGATCACTGGTGTATTTTAAATCTTGTGGGATGGCCGATGCTCCGGCGATGATGTTGAACAACAAATACCACTGTGTACCCAGCAGCATCAGCAAAACCGCCGCGATATTATCACCACCGCGAACACTTAACAGACCTAGCAGCAGGACAGGGAACAATGCGGTCGCTGGAATGGCTGCCAGTATTTGCACAATCGGTTGCAGCACCCGCGCGGCACGGGCACTCGTACCGATCCACACACCTACTGGAATCGTCCACAGTAATGCAATGCCGATTGCCAGCACCACTCGCAGTAAGGTTGCTCCCGCCCCGATGAGAATTTGCCCCCACATATCCGTCGGCAGCGTCAGCAGCAAGCCTGCCGCTGATACTGCCGCATAAACCGCCGCTAATACGAAGATCAAAATCATTAACCAGCGCAGCCAAGAGCGCTGTGAAGGCTGATCCGCCGGTTCGAGACTCGGCACATAGGCTTGTGGCCGGCTGAAGCGGGCATTCAAACGATTGATTAAGGGGTTAACCACGCGGTTGGTAAAAGCGCTTGCCAGATGAGACCGGCGTAATCCATCCAGAAACCATGAACTCGCCGGATTGTCGTTGGCGACTTGCGAAACCTTGAAGCGTTCCGCCCATGACAATAAAGGCCGCCATACCAACTGATCCAGCAGTACGATAATCAACACCAGCGTCACGATTCCCAACATCAGCGCTTGCGAATCCCCTTTGGATGCCGCCGTTTGCAGATACGCCCCTAACCCCGGCAGTCGAAAGTCCCGATCACCGAGTGTAAAAATCTCGGCTGCCATCAAGAAGAACCAGCCGCCAGCCCACGACATAACGCTGTTCCAGATCAGCGGCAGAGTCGCAAATGGCAGTTCCAATTGGCGGAAGCGCAGCCAAGGACTAAAACGAAAGACCGCCGCCGCCTCTCGCAGTTCTGTCGGGATGGTTGTCATAGATTGGTAGAAACTAAAGGTCAAGTTCCACGCTTGGCTGGTAAAAATCAATATCACTGCCGCCACCTCTACCGCCATTCGCTGAGGCAAAATGGCGATAAAGCCGAGCAGCACCACCGGCAAAAATGACAGAATAGGCACAGACTGCAAAATATCGAGTACCGGCAGCAGCCACTTCTCAGCGCCGGGACGACGAGCCGCCGTATAACCATAAATGATAGAAAACGTCATGGACAGCATATAAGCCGCCAGCATCCGCCCTAATGAAAGCAGTGCATAATACGGCAGCGCACTCGGCATAAGGCTAATATCCGGCCCCTGTACCACTGCCGGCGTATTAAAGGCCAGCCGCACGCCTAAATAAATAAATAGGCCCACAAGGACGAGGGCTACCATATCGCTGATATTGAAATGTCGAATAGAAGAAAGTGGAGGCCGGAAAGTGAGTCTGCGAAACGACATTGCTGCCTCCTATGCAAGTGAATTATGACGGGTCTGTCAAGAGTTTTGTGTAAACGGATTTTGCCATACAAAATTAAATTGGGAAACGCCCCTCAAAACGGATAGCGAGTTGGTTCAAAATCAAAGCCCAATTCGGGACAGGCATCGTCCATTTTTTGATGATGTTAC
>WGMX01000067.1 GCA_016124855.1 Anaerolineaceae bacterium
AACCGCCACCGCTGCCGTCCTCACGGATGGTTAGCCCGTAACGTTCACCAATTGCCTTGCACTGCGCGAACGATCGCACCATCTGTTCGTTGTGTTCCATCGGCCCGCGTACATGACCGGGGGTCACGCTCACCTTCGCGCCGGGAATAAACGGTGTCACATCCATGATTTTCTCTTGAATGTTGTTCCAGTCTCTTTCGGTCAGCGTCCGCACGTCGACTTCCGCAGTTGCCTTCGCGGGTATGACATTGGTTGCTGATCCACCATGAAACACCGTCACCGAAACGGACGTACCGTTCTTGAGGTCGTTCAACTGGTTCAGCTTCAAGGCTTGCTGCGCCAGTTCAATCACGGCGTTGATGCCCTGTTCCGGTGCGTTTCCGGCATGTGAAGGCCGTCCTTCCACCGAAACAGTATAGCTTCCCACGCCTTTACGCCACGTTTTAAGCGCTTCTTCTTTAGTCGCGGGTTCCATAACCAGCACTAAGCCAGCCTTCGCCGCAACTTCATGGATGGTCTTTTCGGAATAGATGCTGCCGACTTCTTCATCACTGGTCATCAATATCCAGATCGGACGGTTGGGCAGTTCGCCCCGGTCAATCAGACCTTTAATAGAAAAGACCGCCAGCGTGATGCCGCCCTTCATATCGACAGCGCCGGGGCCAAACAACACCCCGTTTTCGTCAATCCGTACGGGACGTTCAGCCAGTGTTCCTATCGGCCACACCGTATCAATGTGGATCAGGAACATAATCGGTTTACCCGGAGCATCCTCATTCCACTTCGCCAGCAGCATATCACCAACTTTATCTTGGGCGAAACGCGTAACGGACGAAGCCCCCATCGAGCGGAATTGATCTTCCATAAACGCACCCAACTTATCAACATGAACTTTATCCAGCGTAGGCGTCTCAAAGTTCACGAGTGTTGTCAAGAAATCAACCATTTCTTGCTGTCGGGTCTGGAAATATTTCAACAACTCAGACATGAATACCCTCTAAAAATTAGGTCGTAACCAGCCTTATTGACAGCCAAACGTCCACATTTTCTTTGGACTTTTAACGGTCAACTCAAAACTGACGACTAAAATGGACACAAATCCTGTGCCGCAACTGCCGGACTGCGGCTGCCGTAACGGTTCAGCAGCCCGACTGCCTCAGGACGTGTGTTGATTATAGCTTGCACTTCCAAACACGCACTATGTAAATTGTTCGTCACTTGGTAGCCATTCCAAAAACTGTTAATCATCGCTACATAAACCGGCGCAGTGCCGGGGTCTGGATAGGCAGCGAGGGCAGTTTGGAAAGTGGTGAGCAAGCCTTTGTCATCCGCATACGCCTGTGCCAGCAGCAGCTTATAGAAAATATAACTCTTAATGTAGCTTGGTTCGTCGTTCAACCAATAACGCAGCGATGTGCTGGATAACGCCTGTTGATACAGTGGAATGGCTTTATCCATTGCCTGTCGTGCGAAATTATTGTCGGCTTCCTGCACCACTTGGATAATGAACTGCGGCGGGTCAAGCTGCACGATTGAAAGGACATAACCGGTTCCGTTCCAATCGTAGATATTCACGCCTGTTCGCAGCGGCCCTGTGCTGGCATTACCGGTATCCGTCAGTTTGACCACCAATTCTTGTATCCGGTCATTATCTACGTCTTTAAGGGTCGGTGGTTCACTGCTGATGATTGGCCCGTTCAAGACGCTGATAAATTGACCATCTACCGGCTGCCACGTAATGAGCTGGGTGCGGTAGCTACAGTTTTTCTTGTCCTCGGCGCTGCATCCGTAACTATCAAAAAGGACATCTGGCCGGTTATCGGCATTCACATCACTGATGTCAATGATATTTGGTGGATTGCCACCGGTGATGATTTGATACAAAGCAGTGTACTGTCCGGCAACACAACTTAATATCGCCAGTGTTTCACCGTCATCCGGCGCGTTATAACTCATCAAGATGTCGGGTGTACCTTCTCCCGTGAAATCCACATCGGTTCTGACCAGTCCACTATCACCCAACATATTCCATGAGTTTAGCAAATTACTGATGTTTGCCGGTGCGCCTCCATTCGTCAGGTACGACACAATCGCCGCGAGCGTGGTTCGCCCATTGGTGGGTATAGAGCGTTGATCCACTGTTGGATTACCCGAACCGGGGCAGGTCTTGTAATCAGGGGTAGCGGTAGGCAGGTTAGCCAGTGCGACCGCGGTTGCCGGATTTGAAAGACCAACACCATTGAGTGGGATACCGGCGACTTCAGGTAGCAGCCCTTTAATCAATCGCCCCGGTGTCACTGTTGGGAAAGGTATGGCAGTAGGCGGCAAATTTTGTTGGCTGGCTGTGTCCGGTTGGCAGCCCATGAGCAGCAGTACTGCGATAAGCAATGCCGCCCCAACCAGTGTCTTGTACATGCTTCGGTTCCACACATGAATCGATTTGATGATGAATTTGGTTATCATAGATGGAAGTATATATCGGGGCGAGGTAAACGCAATGTCTGATGTTCGTGTACGTGCTGCGACAGCAGCAGATCAATCTTTCATTAAACAGATGGTCAGGAATGAACGCCTTGATCCTTCGGCGCTGGATTGGTCACATTTTTTAGTTGCCGAAACGGTTGGAGAAGTCGTCGGAATTGGTCAAATTCGCCCGTCTTCCAGATGCCGCGAATTAGGCAGCCTTATTGTGAAAGAAACCTATCGAAAAAGGGGTGTTGGCGCGCTGCTTGTTAACGCATTGCTGGAACATGAACAGGGCGACATTTATCTCGAATGCGAGGTCAAGAATGAGCCATATTACCGACGCTTCGGTTTCGAAACTATCCCTTGGTATCAAGCACCGCCGCCCTTGAAATATAAATCATTTATTGGCAGCGTGCTTCTTCGCTTATTCGGTATTCGTATCATTACCATGAAACGCAGGGCGCAATCTTTGTCTTCCGCTACAAAGTAAAAGAGATAAGTTTGTTCACTTATCTCTTTCATCAGTCCGTTGTTAAAGCGAGCTTATTTTTCGTCGCGTAGTTGTTCCATCACCTGCAAATCCTTTTGCAGATTCCGGTATCGGAGGACGATACTACCAATAAAACTGATAGCAATAATCGCCACCACCGTTAACCCTAAATAAAGATAGGCAACGGTATCAGGTGTTGTTCCGTCCATATTAATGCTCCTGAGATGATAAAACTTGCATCTTAACCGCACGTACCCGTTCCGCCAGATTTTCGAGGCGGATGCGCCACCAAATGAGTGTCAACGGTACAAAGATGCTCCAAATGGTCGAATTGATACCAATTGTCGAACCGATGCGTTGTGTCATCTCAAATCCGCCCTCAGTATTTTGTGGGCTAGGGCCAATCACCACTGGATGAATAGTGTCCGGCCTAATGCGAGTGATGACCAGCACCGCGATTACGGTCGTCATAGCAAGAATGCCGTATACCGAAGCAAAACGGCGGCGTTGTTCGGGGTTTTCCACACCGTTTCGCAGCATCAGATAAGCGGCATACGTCAGAATCATGATGGCTTCAGATGTCAAACGTGGATCCCATGTCCACCATGTGTTCCAGATGGGACGCGCCCAAATCATACCGGTGACCAGATTAATCAAGGCTAAAGCCATACCGACTTCGACACCGGCTAATGCTAATGTGTCCCATTTCACTTTGCGCGTCCTCAAATACATGACCGCGCCCACAACAGTCGTACTGAAAGCAATAAATGCGCCCGCGAAAGCCGAAAGGTGAATGTAAAATATACGCTGCACCTCACCTTGAGCGGCTTCCGTTGGCGCATATCCCAAAGCCATCGCGATGCCAAACGCAACCAGTACGACGGTTAGAATAGTTAAGCCAATTAAAATTCGCGTCCGCGTCACACTCACCGGAACGACTTCAGTAGATTGCAGTGGAAAATTGTGTACTGCACTCATAAATCTTCACTCCTCACCGTAAATTGTGAAAATTCTAACAGAGCCATCTAAAATCTGCAAAAATCTATAGATTTCCTAATCTGTTTCCTAAACCTATTCTTCAATCACGTACTCAAACAACAAGAAACTGGCTGCCAAATAAATAACATCTAGAATAATCAAAATCTGGGGCCATGTCACGCCATCATCCTGTGGTGACGCATTCAAGATACCGGTGGTCGCACGTACCGCTGCTAGCATCATCGGCAGTGTAATCGGCAGCATTACGATTGGGAGCAAACTTTCGCGAGCGCGAGTTTGCACGGTCATTGTGGCAAGCAGTGTTCCAACTGTCGAAAAACCGATAGTCCCTAACAGCAAAACGCCGATGACATCTGGCAAAACGAGGGTTTTATTGTACAAGATGGTCATAATCGGCAGCAAAATCAGTCCGACGACAATGGCGAATATCAGATTGCCCGCTAACTTACCAAAGAAAACAGCCGTTCGATCAACTGGTGCGATGAGCATTCCGTCCAAATTGGCTTGTTCTCGCTCCATTGCCATACTGCGGTTTAACCCGATGGTGCTGGCGTAAATCACGGTTACCCACAGCACACCACTAATTGCGGATTCGCGCGCTTCGCGGTCGAGTTCTAAGGCGAAGCTAAAGATCAAAATGCTGAGCAGCGCGAATAACGCCATTGAACTGACCAGTTCACGGCTGCGGAGTTCCGCCCGCAAATCTTTACGCACAATTGCGAGTACGGTTCGCAAAAAAGGTGTTTTCATCGCGCACTGACCAATGAAGTGATCTCGGCGTAAAGCGCCGCCAGCTCTACGGCTCCGATTCCTGCCGGTTGGTCATAACCGATCACGCCCCGCGAGAGGATTACGATGCGTGTCGGTAAAGCTGCCGCGCGGTTGAGATCGTGCGTGGTCATCAAAATGGTTCGCCCATCAGCGTGAGCCGCCTGTAAAAGTCCATCCAAAACGGCTGAGGCATCTTGGTCAAGTCCGGTATAGGGTTCGTCGAGCAAAAGAATATCGGGATTATGCAGCAGGGCACGAGCGATACTTAGCCGTTGTAACATTCCGCGTGAAAATGTGCGGACAAGATCATGAGTTCGTTTGTGCAATCCGACCTGTGACATGAGAGTGCGAATACGATCTTCGACCCGATCATTTTGTAGATTATAGAGTTTGGCGAAAAAATGTAAGTTTTCGTAAGCGCTTAAATTGTCGTAGAGCAGCGATTTGTGGCTAACCAATCCGATTTGTGCCCGTACCGCTGCCGACTCACGCGGTAGTTCCCATCCTCCTATTCGGATAATTCCTCCGGTTGCCTTACTTAATCCACACAGCATACGCAATAAAGTTGATTTGCCACTGCCATTTGGCCCCAACAACGCGACAAACTCACCGCGCTGTATTTGTAACGTTATCTGCCGCAGAACTGGCAGCAGATCATAAGCTTTTACGAGGTTTTGAACATCAATTAAATAAGTAGGGAGCGATACGGATGATGTGCTCATGGTAGGTTCTATGGCTGACCATTTCAATTTTGCCTAGTCAGTTATTCTCCTTGGAGTTCTTCTAAGCGCGCTTGTAACGGTCGACGTTGTTGATGCCATAAATCGTGGGGCAGTTCGCCTGCTGAATGTTTTTGATCAAGGAGGGTAATTTGCTGCGTGAGTGCATCAATCAGTTGATCAGAACGTACGGGACGATTTTGCCGTTGGCGAAAAACAATTGCTAAGGCCGTCGCCAAGATACCAAGCCCGATCAGAGCCGTTAAAATAAACAAAATGGCGTTATTGCCGCCGTTTACAGCAACTTTTGTAACCGTACCTGCCGACAAATTCGTGCTTGAAGCACCGCTTATTTCATAGCGGATGACTTCGCCTGCCTTTAGTTTCAACGCGCCTTCGTAGCGTTTGTATTGGGTATCAGCAATCATTTGGTTGCCCGTAGACGGCAGTTGCTGACTGTTAATATTCAGGTTGGTTTGTGCTACAAGCAGTTTTGCCGAACCCTCAAACGGATAGTTCATCGGTTGTTCAATTAACGCGGCTGTGCCATCGTATGGAATGATGTAAGCAATGATGACCACATGCTCATCACCGGGCAGCACCGGCGTGGTATCCAGTACCGTAAAATTAGTGGGCGAAACGATATAGCGGGTCTGATTATCGAGGCTGACCACCTGCGCTCCCGGTGGCAATGAAATCAGTACCGAGCCGAAGCGACCATCGCCCAAATCTTTACTCGTGGTGTATAACCGATCTGAATTGTTATGGAAATGGATGACTTGACGCACTTCAAGTGTGCCGCCCTGTGCGCTGATTTGCGCTTCACTGCTGCTGATGGAAAGCACGGTCGGGTCTTCGGTCAGTTCATAAATGTTGATGGGTAAAGTCAGGTTGGTGTTATCTTCATTACCCACCAAAAAAGCACTGTTGAAGATGCGGTCACGGTATAAGGCCGCCGTAACGTAATCATAACCTTTTACAACCGGCACATCATTGAATTGAAAACTGCCGTCGGCTGTGGTCTGCGTGTCCATATGCCAAACAGTCAGGTTATCATTGTTGATGAACAAAGTTACTGTGATATTGGTTGGGGCGGGGGAAGCTGCCGTACCATTTGTAACTTTACCATTAACCGTTCCGCGCGGCGCGGTTGAAATCAAATCAGGCGTCGGGGTGGGTGTTTCTTGTGCGGCTGTAAATCCGCTAAAAGTCAGCATCACGAAACAAGTGCAAATGATTAAACGCAGCCAACCTAAACGATGCAAACAGGACATTAGGAATTGGCCTTTGCATGATAAGCCGCTACGGCTGCCTCTATTCGCGTATCAATGGCACGGTCAATATCCTCTGGTGTTACCGAGGTTGTGACGACGTATTTGGCATCGAGTTCGTCTAATGTCTTCAATACCTGAATGCCCCGCTGCACCCACAATTCGCGCTCGGTTGCATAATCCTCGTCGGACATTTTAAGTGTTGTATGGTCTTCGTCCAAATCACGTATGTTGCCGAGGACACGTTCATAGACAATCAACAGGCGTTCCCGTTGTTTTTCAATACGCTCATCCTCTGTAGTTGTGGTATCGGAGCGCTGCAAAAGTGGGCCAGCTACAAATAGGACAAGCCCCACCACGATCACGAGCCCCATAACGAGTCCCGGCAAGCTCATGTGCTGCTGCTCCCTAATACCGAGTCAATCGCGTCCATCAACTGCTTGCCACCGTCCAAATTGTGCTGCGCGTCTTCGACAAAAGGCACTTTGAAGAATCTTGCAACGTTACCATCGCGGTCAATGATGAAGGTTTCCGGCACACCTTGAATGTTGTACATCTCGGAAATTTTGGTGCCGATGTCGAGTCCGTTAGGGTAGCTGTTATTGAACTCTTGCAGATAAGCTTTAGCATTCTTTTCAGTGTCGGTATAGGCAACGCCGACCACCACCACATCTTTATCTTTGTACTTTTGCCAGACCTGCTCGAGTACCGGCGCTTCCTCGCGGCACGGTCCGCACCAGCTTGCCCAAAAATTGATAACCACGACCCGTCCTTTAAGTGAGGACAATTTGATTTGACCGCCATCAAGCGTCGTCAATGTAAAGTCCGGGGCAGGGCCAGCGGTCGGCTGTGTTTGATTTTTGCGTGCTAACGCCAAACCGAATACGAGGGCAACAGCCGCTACAGCGAGCAACAGAAGAATGCCACCCAAACCTATCCCTTTGCGGGGGGGTGGTGTTTCAATTGCATCCGATTCTATCGGCATATCAGTCATAATCGAGTACCCGTTATTACTACGACTTATGTTGATCCCATAGCTGCCGTGTGATCTGGGCATGACCCAAATGCAAAGCAGTATGTGATAAAGCATGTTCCAATGCCCAACCAACAGTCAACGTTTCTAGTAGTGTCGCTGGTCGATTTCCTCCAGCAGGGATTTCGCGCACGGCGGTCAAATCTTCGAGGGTAAAGTTCGTGACCGTATCCTTGACGAACGCCAATGCGTCGTCCATCCGTTTGGTCAGCGTGGCTTCATCCAAACCTTTTGCTTGAAATTCTGCCACCCGTACACGGTTGGAATTGATGTGCGCTGCCATATCCCCAACTAAGTAACGTTCTACTGCTGTCATATGCACAATCATAACGCATAATGAGTTCATTTCTGCGCCCGGAACCCAATCGAGGGCCTCTACGTTCAGCCCATCAATTGCTTTTTTATAATCATTGTGCAAGGAGGTTAAACGGTCTACATAATCCTCAAAAAAACGGTGCATCGTTCAATTCACCTTTATTAGAATCGCCAATATGCTTATCGTCGGCTGAGTAAATCTTGTTCCAATCGTGCGCGATAGTCGTCATCAGATATTGAAGGGGACGCAGCAGGCACTGTGGTGCGATTTTTCACCTGCCGGTTGCGTCGCCAGCGAAGTACAACCCATCCGGCAACTAAAATTGCGATTACTGCGACCACCGGGGTGGCTACTAAGGATAGCGCGCGCAGGGTCGGGTCTTCCGGCGTACCAACGACGCGGTCTCCATAACGGGCAACAAAAGCCGACTTAATCTCGTCGGGAGTTTTGCCGGATGCGAGTTCGTTTCCGATTTCCTCGCGCCACTGCTGGCAGGCATCGGTCGGGCAAACATCCAGCGGAATATTTTCGCACACCGGACAGTACATTTGCTTGGCGACAGCATTGATATCGTCGGCTGTCACCGGATTAGTTGGCGTTGCGTCTTGTGCCAAGGCTGGCAGCGCGAGACAAATGTAAATGAATGTGGCTGCAATGAGATACAGCCGCCAATTCGCTAATTTGCTGTTACTGGCGAATAAACCTATGTTAACGCGGTTCAAAATTTATGTCTCCGCACCTAAAGGTTTTTGGCTGATGGCTGGTACGGCTTTGCTAACGATGACCTGCTCGGTCGGCCAAGCGGCAATGAATGTTCCAAACATCAGGATAAGGCCGCCCCACCAGATCAGGTTAATCAAAGGATTGATATAAATTTTGAAGGTCGCGCTGTCTGCGCTGACGTTCTCCCAGCCAACCAACAAGACGTAGAAATCCGACTCCAGTGTGCTGTAAGAACCGGCAATCGTCATCGGTTGGTTAGGATACAAATCATGGCGTGGGCGAATGTGGGCAAGGGTTTGACCGTTTCGTGAAACCGTCACATCAGCAATTTGCATCTGCCGCCCGTCATCAGCAACCGCTTCGATGAAGTTGTCGTAGCGCATGGTGTATCCGCCGAAGTCCAGACTTTGTCCCTTTGCCAGCGTTTGCTGCGTTTCCTGCTGGAACATCGTGCTGCCAATCACGCCGATACCGATAATGGTGATACCCAGATGGACAAGATACCCACCGTAGCGTCGGCGGTTGCGTCCGAATAAGGCGAAAACCGCCTGACCCCAACTTTCACCGATGCTCTTGCGTCGAGCCGCTGCCCCGCGATAGGTTTCATAGATCGCTACGAAGCCAGCTAAGCCTGTGATCGCATAGCCAAAGAGCGCGCCGGGCTCTGTCGTATGTTGGATAATGGCAAGTACAGCAACCAGAATCACAGTTAACAGCGCGGGGATTAAGAGCGCGTTTCCCAAACGTCGCAGTGATGTTGCCCCCCAAGCCGAAAGCGGAGCGATACCCATCAGAATAAATAAGGCAATGAACAAAGGCGGCGTTACCCGCATAAAATATTCTTTGCCCAAGGTAATTTCTTGGTTCAAAAACAAACTGGAGATAATCGGCGCGCCGAAACTGCCCCAGAATATCGCAACAAACAGCAGCACAAAAACGACGTTGTTCAGCACGAACAACGATTCACGGCTTAAGATATTGGCAAAAGTGTGATCGTCCTTCAATTCGCCACGATTCCATCGCCACAAAATTAAACCGACTGAAATGAGGGTGATAATCGCCCAGAAGAAGAACATCGGTGTGCCGATTTCGCTGCGAGCGAAGGCATGTACGCTGTCGATTAAACCGCTGCGGGTGGCGAAAGTGCCAAAGATAACTGCCGAGAAGGTGCCAATGACGAGGAACATGTTCCACATCTTGAGCATCCCCCGTTTCTCTTGAATCATTACACTATGAAGGAAGGCCGTTCCAATCAACCACGGCAGAAACGCCGCGTTCTCAACCGGATCCCAACCCCAGTATCCTCCCCATCCCAATACGTCGTAGGCCCATCGTCCACCGAGGATAAGTCCCAGACTGAGGAACAGCCACGCCACCAATGCCCAGCGACGGGTCGCTTTAATCCAGTTTGTGGAAAGATCACCGGAAGCCAGCGCCGCCATCGCGAAGGCGAATGGAATCACCATACCGACGAAGCCTAAGTAGAGCATGGGCGGATGAATGATCATGCCGAAGTGGCGCAGCAGTGGGTTCAGTCCTTTCGCAGTTTGTGCCAATCGCTGCGGATCGGGCGCTTGAGCATTCGCCGGAATCAACGTCGCTTCTTGGACGCAGTCGGTATAAGGCGTTTGGATAACGGCGGTAATACCAGCTTTTGTGAGAGCCTCACGAACTTGAAGTGCGCGGCCTTCATCAACGCAGCTTACGGCAGAAACGCCTGAATTTGTACCGCCAATATTCGGTGTTGTATCGGCCTTGAGGTCAGTCAACACGCTGTTCAGCGAGGTTCTTTGCTGCGTAGTGAGTGCAGCCTCGTTCCACGCCACATCTTTACCCGGCCACAACCACCAGCGCTGGAAGGGATTCTCGTAAAAGAGAATCAAAACCAAAAAGAAGGCGACCACCGCCATCAAATAGGTGATGACGTAGGGCATCAAACGGCGGTGACTGCGCCAGTTGAAAACCAATGCGCCGAACGAAAACAGACTCATGAGCAGAGTCCAGAACAGCAGTGAACCTTTTTGCGATCCCCACAAGGCGGTGATGCGGTAGAAAGTCGGCGTGCTCGGACTGCTGACTGAATAGACGTAGCTCATCTGATACACGCCATTAATGAGTGCTAACCATAGCGCTAAGGCTGCTGTTAGCAACAAGGGGAAGGTCAGTAATGCAGCGTTACGTGCGCTGATGAGTACCGTATCCGAATGTTTGCGACCCGCATAAATCGACGCGCCAATCGCATAAAGCGCGGCGACAAATGCCAGAAATGTTGTAATCAGCCCAAGTTCAGCCAGCATGGTTTATGCACCCGGCTGAACAATAGCTTGTCCGGGGTTGGCATCTTGGAAGCGGGTCGGACACTTTAAGAGCAGTTCGGTTGCTTGGAAAACACCATTTTTATCGAGCGAACCGGTGAGGATGGCTTGAGCCTCATGCTTGAGTAAATCGGGTTTAACTTGTCCGGTGATATGAACAGGCACGCGGATGCTGTTGGGATCGTTGACGGATTCGTACAGCGCCTTTGATAAGTCGCTATAGTCCGCAGGGATATTGGCAATCGAGAAGTCGATAATTAAATTTTTCGCATCATATTGGATGGTATCGCCAATCACAGCGCCGGAGATGCGGATAGTTTTCCCGACGTACTGCTGGTCATTCACGAGTTCTTTGACGGTTATGAAGTAGCGAGCGCCAGCCGTTGTGCTGCTAATAATCAAATAGGTGACTGCTGCCAGAATCAACAGACCGCCAATTAGAAATTTCCAGCGTCCGCTGCTTACTTTGCTGGTTGATAGTGCTATATGCTGCGGTTTTTCCCATGTGGCTTCAGCCATTCCATGTGCCTTTCAACTTGCATTGGTATTTCACAATATTATTCTATCTGTTTGGAAGTAACATCTCGCTGCAATTTGTCGCCCATTAACAGGCTAAATGTCACCTTTAGCTGCTTCTTGTGAAAAATCTTACAAAAAAGCCCGCAGAATCGCAACTCTTCGGGCTAAACTCTCATGGATTTATTCGGATTAGGATTAGCCCAATCAACAAGGATAGATTTTCTAGCTTAATCGACTTCCTTTTTCGACTGTTCTCTCATGTAGATGAGGCCGCCAACGGCGAAAATTGAGCCCAGCCCAAACAGAATAATCAACGTTGTAATACCGGTTGCTCCACCGCCATCGGCTGCTGCGGCAGTGCTGGCAGCATCTTGCGCGAATACCGGGAAAGCAGCCAGACAAAGCAACAATGTCACCATCAACAGCACTTGTTTCGCACGCAGCATCATTATTTCTCCTCATGTGAATAAGCGTGACTTTATGAAGCTTATTGTACCGCAGCCTAAGCGTTTCGTCTTTAGCTATCCTGACTTTCCAAAAAGGCGACCAAATCCGCCAAATCTTGCAGCGTCAGGCGGTCACCAAAATTGTTGATCATCACGTTCTGGAAACCGGGAACAAGGTAATGAGCAGGCTCGATAATACTCTCGACCAAATATTGTTCGGGTGTATAACCGGCCAACAACGGGTCTTTGAGTCGTTCCTCTTCAATCCGCGTGTAAGTGCCTTCGGTCGGTGGGGCAATCGGTGCGTCTCCGAGATGGCAGCCCGCGCATCCCAAATCGCCGTTATAAAGGACTTGTCCATTAATCGGATCACCCGTAACCGTATCCAGCGTTTTGAGGATGCGTGCCACATCTTTGCCGACGGTTCGCGTTGCGGCATCTGCCGGAATGTACCCACAGGTTAAAGCCAACTCTTGATAAGCCTCACCGACTTTAAAGAGTTTGTCGAGTGACTGACCAGCATCTTCACTGGTATCGAGTTTGAGTGCTTGTAACTGTGCTGCCAGAGCATTTTGCTGATTCATTAACTCGGCCGGATCACAGGTCAAATCAACGGGCGCGGGCGTTCCAGTTGGCAGAGCAGGTGTCGGACTCGGAGTAGCTGTATCTTGTGCTGCGACCAATCCCGCACCAATCAGCACAGCGCCGATAAATAGTGCGAAAAGGGTTGAGGTGTAATGTCGAGTAGAAGTTTTTATCATATGTTTCCTAACCTGCTTGAAGTCATTTTAGAGTCATTAAGTACGCCACAATATCAGCTAAATCTTGTATATCCAAGACCTCAGTTCCAAGATTTCTAACCATCAAATCCTGAAATCCCGGCACAATATAATGCTGTGGCTGTACTATACTCTCAATGAGATATTGTTCTGGCGTATGGTTCGCAAACTGAGGTTCTTTCAGCCGTTCGTTGACCACGCGTGTAAAAGTTCCGTTTGTCATCGGGCCGATGCCGTCTAAGGATTGTTGGTGACAGCCTTTACACGGCAATGCCTGTCCTGTTAGTGTAGCAGGGGTAAGAGCGTTATAAAGTTGATCTCCACGTTTTGGATCACCAACCACATTTTCGAGTTCATTTGTTATTGAAAGTACATTTACGCCTACAGGTTTAGGCAATGGTAAAGGTACAGACGGTGGCTTACAGCACCAATGCCAATTATCTATTGGAAGAATGGCAAACTGATTCACCGCATACAAATCCTCTAGTGTCCAATCGCTACCTTTATCCCAATTGAGAATGTAGGTGATTACGTCGTCGAGCTGATAGGAGTCGAGAACGATACCTGTTGAGGCTTCTTTGGAATAAGCTGGCATCGCTTGAAGCCAATAACTCGAACTGACAGGCCGACCATGAATCAACGTTGTGAGGATGAAAGAGTATAAGCTGCTTTTCCATCCAACTTGTTCTAATCGATTGTAGCGTTCAGGGTCATAACCGAAATTGACTGCTGGTTTTAATTTTTGCTTTTGTTCTGTGAGTAGTTGATCGTACAGCTTTTGCGTTGTCTGTAAACGATCACTAATTTCTGTCCAACTCTTGTCTAATGGAGATAGATTGTATAGGTCATGGCGAAGTCGATAGAATTCCTCGCGCGTGGGCTGAAGTAATTTAGTGATCTCTGGCAAATAATCATGACCAAACAATTGTGGGTTATTGAGAGCAGGGCCATGCCCGACTATTCCATAGCCTTTTCTGCCGTGGCAGTCTGCACAATACTGAGCATAAATTTCAGCGCCACGCTCTATAGCCTGCGCTTTCACACCGCTTTGCACTGATTGCATTCGGGTGTCTTCATGGGCTGCTGCTATAAACATGCAAACAATGAGGGATAAGATCGCGGCAGTCGCGATCAAAAGACGAAATGCACCTGTTACATCTAGCATGAAGTAAAAACGTCGCAAAATAAATTCATGCCATGAATTGATAAATAAACCTTGTGTGAATTGTATCACAAAATAGAGGTTTGAGTTTTGTAAAACAAAAACCCCCGGCTTGTGACCGAGGGTTTATTTAACGAACTTGTAGAGTGTGATTACTGGTTCATCGTCTTGATATAGGCGAGAATGTCCGCCAAGTCTTGCGCATTCAAGACTTCTGTACCCAAGTTCTTGACCATCAAATCTTGGAAGCCGGGAACAATGTAATCGCTTGGATTAACGATGCTGTCAATCAGATATTCTTCAGGTGTCCATCCGGCGAACTGCGGTTCTTTAAGCCGCTCATTGACGACACGGGTATAGGTTCCGTTGGTCATAGGGCCAACCGCATTTGCCGCTTGTTGGTGGCAGCCTGTGCAAGGAAGGGCCGTATTGGTTAGTGTTGCCGGGAGTTTGCCGTGATACAGCTCTTCACCACGCGCAGGATCGCCTGTCAACTTCGCCACATCAGCGGCAATCGCTTTGACATCTGTCCCAACTGGCTTGGGTAGTACACCCCCCGATTGTTGTAGGAGTTGGATTTGCTGAATATATGGTGCTGGGTCTTTCGGCAGAATCGGGAATTGGTTGACTGCGTACAGATCATCCAATGTCCAACCTTCGCCCTTATCCCAATTCTTGATGTAAGCGACAATGTTTTCGAGTTCGTCAGTACGCAGAGGACCACCTGCTGTTTGTGACCATGCGGGCATGGGCTGCGGCCAATAGTTGCTGCTGACCGGACGACCATGAATAAGTGTCGTCAAAATAAACGAGTCGAGTGTTCCCGCCCAGCCGAGTTCGAGCAAGCGGCTGTAGCTCACACCTGTGGGATTATAGCCTTTGTCAGCAGCAGCTTTTACGTCGGCTGTACGTTTAGCATCCAAATCAGCAATCGTTTTGTCGATTTCGGCGATACGCGCGTCAATTTCTGTCTTACGTGCGTCAGTTGTTCCGGGTGCATTCTTCTCGTCGTTAAGGGTTTTCTTTTCACCAGTCAAATTGCTGATTTGCTTGGTCACATCAGGGAAGAAATCATGACCAAACAGCATCGGATTATTTAACCCCGGCGCTTTACCGGCGAGACCGCGCCCATCCAAACCGTGACAGGTGGTACAGTTGGCGGCGAAAAGCACGGCCCCTTGCTCAATGGCGCGTGCCTCTTCCATTGTCTGGAAGGCTTGCATACGTCCACCTTCGTTAATGGCCGCCCATCCCAAAAACACCATAATCAACACGAGGGAAATCAACCCAACGGTGATACGGTTTTCAATCTTTCCTACAAGCATTCGTTCAAACATATTCAATTAATCCTGAGGTACAACCAAAGTATTGGTTAATGATTGCTAAAGGGCGCTTAACACAGCGCCCTTGCTATACATTTTTAGTGCCCGAAGTACAGCGCATCCTTATGAATGAAGACGTGATCGGTCTTGTAGCGCACAATCGGATTACCGTTCGCATCCAGTGCGAGGATCGGCTTACCATCGGCATCCAACTTGGGTTTACCACCCTCGACCTGCACTTCATTCCAGCTAATAACCAGATCAGCCCGCTTCAGGTTGTTCTGATTCTGGGTAATGATAATCGCACCCCAACCATTCACCAAATAATTGGTATTGGCTTCAATATCTGCGTCGAAGATGTGCAGCACGTGTAGCAATTCGGGGGCATCGCTGGGTACTTCTTTAAAGTTCACCGCGCTCACCGCCAATTTTTGGTCAGTCAGTACGTCTAGCAATCCATCGCCAACAGTTGTTTTGGCGTTTGCTGGACCCGTTGTGTAGGCAGGCGAGTTAATCAAACCCGTATAGGGCTGGGCGATTTCCTGATTAAAGGCCGCAACAATGTTGGCTGCTTCCTCAGGATTACCCTCAACTTGTCGGGTGATATACATACCCGGTACAAGCTGTTCATAGGGTATCGGCAGCAGTGCGCCTACGTGACTGTGCTGCGGCGGGTACAAGAGTTCATGGAGTATTTCCGTATCCGGTGAGGTTTCAACACCGAACTTCGAAAGACCCATATAGCTCAGGCAGGTAATCATCGAAATTAGAGCAAGGAAGAATGTGATCGCAAAACGGCGGTCTGCGTAACGGCGGCTGGGTGTCACATCCAGATAAGGCCAGACTGCCAGCACACCTAGGATGATCGTCGGGAAGATGATACCGAAGAACACCTTATCACCGAGTTTCAACGCACCCTGAATCCAGAGGAAGTACCAAGGAGCGGTTGTACCCAGCGGCGTAACCTGCGGGTTTGCATGAAGTTCCAGCGGCGCGTCGTAGAACCAGATACAAAGCACTACGAAAATGAGCGTCGTTACACCAATCCACATCAATTCGCTGGTGAGAACGTCTGGCGTGAAGTAAACACGCTTATCCAGCGGCACGCGCTTGGCTGTATCTTCGCCGATGTTTTCTTTCTTCGGCGGCAAGCTGTGACCATGAATAATCACTTTGTAATAATGCACGCCTGTAAAGACGAACAAGAGCGCAGGCAGTGCCAACACGTGCAGCAGGTAGAAGCGCAAAATACCGTTCGCGCCAATATCCGGGCCACCGCGCAGCAGCAGGTTCAGGTTATCACCGACAATTTGCGGAGGTGTCGCTTCAATCATCGACGCACCGATGGTGACCGCCCACAGCGCCAACTGATCCCACGGGAGCAGGTAACCGCTAAAGCTCAAGAAGCCTGTGATTGCCAGCAGGAGTAGACCTGTGAACCACGTGAACTGCCTCGGCTTTTTATAGGACCCGGTGAAGAACGTTCGCACCATATGAAGCGAGACGATGAGCACCATCGCTTCCGCACCCAGACGGTGCAGATCGCGCACGAGCTGACCCATCGGCACATTGCTCAGCATCGCAAGCATGTTGCTGTAAGCCACATCTGGTGACGGCGTATACCACACCATAAGCAAGATACCGGTGATGGTTTCAAAAAATACCAAATACGTCGAAAGCCAGCCTAACCGGAATGTGGGATACAAACCCGTCATATCGGCATGGAAATAGCTGGGACGCATGTGCAGCCAGAAGCCATCCGCATGAGGTTGCAAACGCGGGTTCGGCTTACGGCTGGCAGGCTCACCGCGCATAGCCTCGCGGATATCCTGAATGTTCAGACCGGATGTCAAACGTTCCACCGATTCATCGACGAGTTCAAAGACGGCCTTCTTCAGACCCTTCTCTTTTACGTCATCCAAAAATGATGGAAAAGGCAATACGGACATAAGACGCTCCTCGTTCAGTTCAGAGTGCCGAACGAAATTAAGTGCTGATAAACCTTACACATGTCCAGCGCGGCGAATACGCGCACCGGTATTAATATCCACTTTTAGAATTTTCTTGCCATCCAATGGGATAGGATCGCCAACGTCATTGGTTGTGGCGGTGCTTCCGTCTTCAAACGTAATCGTTGTCTTAAATCGATCAAGGCTGCGGGGGGCAGGGCCTTCAATCCAGTGTCCATCCAACTGGTATTTCGAACCGTGACACGGGCATTCGAAACGGTGATTGGTATCGACCCACTTCGGTAAGCAGCCTAGATGGGTACACACACCATAAAGCGCTACGAAACCTTCCTGCGTGACATCGGTAGTTATGGGGTTTGCCAGCCAAAAACGCCCCGAAGGAATATTCAGCGGAGCGGCGTTGGGTTCTGGAATATCTTTGGCAAGGTAAGTAAAAATACCACCAAATTGTCCTGCTTTAAACCGGGGCAGCGCGAACCAAATCAAGCCGGCTGTTGCCTCGCCCAAAAGTAGTGCGATAGAAGCACCCCAGATGTAATACAGAAACTCGCGCCGGGTAGGGGCGCTTACATCTATGACTTGGGTTTGTATCGGCTTGTCGGCCTGTGCTTTCGTAACACTTGCTGTAGCCATCTCGGCACTCCTCAAACATCGTTCATAAAAACAGGCGATAGTTTAGCGCAACTCAGCAAAAAAACACATCTTTTCTAAAAAGAAAAATCGTTGCTTTGCTGGTAAGGAATTATCTTAATAGGTGCGGGGCTTCACCGTATGTAAAATATATCACAATCCCATAGTCAAGTCAAAATAGACTTATGTTCAATTTTAAAATTGCTATTTGTTCGGTAATTGCTTACCTACGGGTACAAATTTAAGGCGCCTAAAGTACAAATAGAGTGTTAGTACTATGTCGCTACTATCGTCTGATCCGCCCTTGAACACATCTGATGATGCTTTTATAGTTGTCAACGTCCCATATTGTTACAGTTGAACGTCTTTTTTAGCCACGAAAGTCGTGATCATTATCTATGGATTGGCCGTTTCCGTCCGCACTTTACATTGACCATGATAAAAACCTCAAACAGCTTGTTAAGAAGCTGAGGAATGAACCACTGCTCGCTATCGATACCGAGTCCAATAGTCTTTATGCCTATCAGGAACGGGTGTGTTTGATACAGCTTTCAACACGCACACATGACTATATCATCGATCCGCTGCGAATCGCGGACATGAGTCCGCTGGGCGAACTGCTGGTTGACCCCAAAATTGAAAAAGTGTTTCACGCTGCGGAATATGATTTAATATGTCTCAAACGGGATTATGGCTTCACCTTGGTTAACTTGTTTGACACCATGGTTGCCGCGCGAATTTGTGGTGTTAAAGCGCTGGGGCTTAGCCGGCTGCTGGCTGAATACTGCAACGTGAATATGGATAAAAGCCATCAGCGGGATGATTGGGGGCAGCGGCCACTCTCCGAGGAAGGGCTGCTTTATGCCCAGATGGACACGCATTACTTGCCCGTTTTACGGGATAAACTCGGTGAGTTGTTAGCTCAATATGGACGCGTTGAAGAAGCGAACGAAACGTTTCTAGAGGCGTCTGTGGTTACACCCCCCGACCACACGTTTGATCCGGAAGGTTACTGGCGAATGGCTATCCCTTCAGGGTTAAATCGTCGCCAGTCGGCAGTCCTGCGCGAGCTTTACATTCTCCGAGAAGACATCGCCAAAGAGCGTGACTGTCCCCCGTTTAAAGTCTTTGCAGATAAAATGCTCTTAGCTATGGCAGAGGCATCGCCCCGCAATCTTAATGAGCTAGAGCGCGTTCGTGGCTTTCCGGTTGCAATTGCACAGCGTTATTCTAATGAACTCCTGCAGGCCATTGAACAGGGGAAACGCACTCAATTACCACGTCGTCCACGCCGGAAGTCAGTCGTAGATCCGGTAGTTGCCGAACGCTTTACCGCGCTGCGCGAATGGCGGCGAGAGCGTGCCGAATCACGCGGGGTCGAGTCGGACGTCATCATATCAAAAGACGCTTTATGGGGATTAGCAGTCAAAGCGCCCACTTCGTTAGATGGACTCCATGGCATTCCGGGTATTGGCCCGTGGCGCCTCGCAACTTATGGCGAGGAAATTGTTAATTTGATCGTTCGCTTGCGCTCCGAAGGATTGTAGTTTAGCGCCAGTTCTTTAGAAAATAACAAAACTAGATGGATTACATTACAGACTGGTTGGTTTGCGTTTGTTTTTGTAGCAAATAACTCATCATTATCTTTCATTCCTCCATAGTTTGCGTTAAGTTCTATATTGTTTATTTGCCACATATTGGATTTCATGATGCAAATTACATTTTATGGTGCTGCTCAAACGGTAACCGGTTCCCAGCATATGGTTGAGGTTAATGGTTTGCGCTTGCTGTTGGATTGTGGACTCTACCAAGGTAAACGTTCTGAATCCTCTGAGCGAAATCGTCATTTGCCATTTGATGCGAGTAAAGTTGACGCACTGATACTTTCTCATGCTCATATCGACCATTCGGGGAATATTCCTAACCTTGTGAAGAGTGGTTTTAAGGGTGACGTAATCTGTACCCATGCCACACGCGATCTATGCGGCGTTATGCTGATGGACAGCGGACATATCCAAGAAAGGGATGTGGAGTTCGTCAATAAACGCAAGAAGAAACGGGGTGAACCGCCGGTTGATCCGATTTATACACAGGCGGATGCCGCTGCCAGTTTGAACCATTTCTCGTCTCAAAGTTATGAACGTCCACGGCTGATTGCACCCGGAATTTATGTCACGTTTATTGATGCGGGGCATATGTTAGGAAGCGCTTCGGTTGTGCTGGATATTGACGATAAGCAAGAGGGCAAAAGTGTTCGCTTGGTATTTAGCGGCGATATTGGACGAAAAGGTATTCCTATTATACGCGATCCCAAGTCGCCTGATTTTGCCGACATCCTTATTATGGAAAGTACCTATGGCGGACGTACCCACGAGCCATATCCTGACGCCGAGAAAGAACTAGAGCGGGTTGTCAATAACACCTATCGGCGCGGCGGGAAGATTATTATTCCCGCTTTTGCAGTCGGGCGCACTCAGCAGCTAGTCTATACGCTAAATCAGTTGGCAGCTAAAGGGGATATTCCGCGTTTGCCTATCTATGTCGATAGTCCGCTTGCCGTAAACAGCACCGATGTTTTCCGCACACATCCAGAGTGTTTTGATGCTGAAACGCAGCAATTTATTCTACAAAGCAGCAGTAACCGGGATCCGTTCGGTTTTGAAAACATTCACTACACGCGTTCGGTAGAGGAGAGCAAACGCCTAAACTTCCTACTCGAACCCGCTGTTATAATCAGCGCCAGCGGCATGGCTGAAACCGGACGCATTTTGCATCATCTGAAAAATAATATAGAAGATCGCCGTACCACCGTCATGATTGTGGGATGGCAAGCGCCGGAAACATTGGGTCGGCGTCTGGTAGATGGTGAGAAAATCGTCAATATTTTCGGCGAAAAGTACCATGTTAACGCGCAGGTTGAAGTGCTGAACGGTTTTAGTGGTCATGCTGACCACGACGAATTATTGGGTTGGGTTGCTCCGATGACACGGATGCCGCGCCGAACCTTTTTGGTACATGGTGAATTAGAATCCGCTACCGCCTTGGCGAGTTCACTTCGTCAGCGGTTTGGTTTGCAGGTCGATATTCCGGCGTTCAAGCAGTCATTTGAAGTTCATTCTAGCGGTTATGAGCAATTCCGGCTTGGGCTGTAAGCGGCTGCCTACTCAAAATGGGTTGTCTGCAACCCATGTCACCATTGGCACTGGGGGTCAATCGGCAGTAAACTACGTCCAACTGTTCAATGATTACTAAACCAGATGATGCCTTATGTCTGAAAATGTTTTTGCTGATGATTGGGTAGACTGCCTCGAATCCCATTACATGCACGTTATCCGTAATAAAGATAAGGTGACGGAGCCTTCACTTTCGGTAGTCATGCACAGCGCGGGCTTTAGTGATAAACAGTTAGCTGAACTGCGTGTTCGTGCCACGATGCACGTTGATGATACCGGTACGGATTTTGTACCGGATTTAGATGTGCTTTCCGAGCATGACCATGAACATCACCATGATGAGTCGGAGGCTGTTGAGGCTCATATCTACAACATTCCGATTGATGTTCCACCTGCGCCAGTTGAAGAGGTTCAGACTGTAGAAACTGAAATGGCATTAGAAGAAATTGAACTTCCAGATGTCGAACCAGAGGCCGATGAACTCCGGCAAGAGGAAGATACGGCCTTCGCTGAAGCAGAAATTGAGCAGCAAGATCCCGACGAGCCCCAACAATTAAGCCTGTTTTAGTACACCTCAGTTGTATCTATTGGAACGACCTTTAATGGATGATGCCTTTTTTATGCGTTTGGCGCTGGATGAGGCTTTAAAAGCGCTCGAACGGAGTGATGTGCCAATTGGGGCGATTGCTGTGCGGAACGGGGAAATTATCGGACGAGGGTATAATGCCCGTGAGCGCGACCAAGACCCGACTGCTCACGCTGAGATGATCGCTTTGCGCGAAGCCGCTCATGTGGTTGGTCATTGGCGTTTGGAAGGGGTAACGCTCTACTGCACGCTTGAACCCTGCGCTATGTGTGCTGGAGCGATGGTTTTAGCAAGGCTGCCGCGCTTGGTATATGCTACGACTGACCCGAAGGCCGGCGCGGGAGGAAGCATCATGAACCTGCTGCAACATCCACAGTTGAACCATCAAGTTCAAGTGAGTTCAGGCTTGATGGCGGAAGAAGCAGCAAGTTATCTGAAGGCGTTTTTCGCAGTACTGCGGGCAGATGGTCAACGGCATTGAGAGACGGACAGATACTCAGGTATATCCGCCTCTTATAAAGCCTGAATTAACGCCGACCACGAATGAGCCGCCCGATATAAATGAGAATAATCGCGCCGACAATCGAAATAATGAGATTGATAATTACTCGGTCAAGACCACCATCCGGTCGAGCGATTCCCAATAAGCCAGCGACAAATCCCCCGACAATCGAGCCGACTAAGCCCAAAACGACATCATTGACGAAGGGCTGATCTTTTGAACCCATAATCTGCCGTGCGACTGCACCTGCGATTGCGCCGACGATAATCCAACCGATGCAAATAATGGGGTTCAACGTAAGAAATTCCATAACTCCCTCCTCAAGAAATATAGTTTGATTGGACTATAGCGCTATGTCGAAACCTCGTCAAATGCGCCTCAAAACCGGCATTCTCAAAGCCGCTAAATTCTCTTATAATGAGGTTAATAGGAGAGGTGCCGGAGTGGTTGAACGGGCTCGTCTCGAAAACGAGAATAGCCGCAAGGCTATCGAGGGTTCGAATCCCTCCCTTTCCGCATGATGGGGCAAGCAAAGCGCTTGCCCTTTTTGTTTTCGCCCGAACGTTTAGTTTAGAAAGGTTTGGCTAGGATGGATAACCCAAAACTTCAATTGGTACGCCAACAAAAAGACGATTTTTTTCGCGATCATCCGCAGTCTCCGCTGACGCCGGAGCAGCAGGATAAGTTCACTGGTCTAAGCTACTACGACTACAATCCTGAACTTGATTTGAAAGTCAGTGTAAAACCGATTGCTGATGGTCAGTTTGTACCGATCCAGACCACGACAGGCGATGTCCGGCGTTACAAACGATATGGGACTTTCAATTTTACGGTTGATGGGCAGGATGTTACACTGACACTCTATGAAGCTGACTATGGTTTCTTCTTACCGTTTGTCGACGCAGGCGCAGGGACAGAAACTTATCCGGCAGGACGCTACCTCGAACCTGAATATCTTGGTGACAATCGCTTTCATGTTGATTTGAACAATGCTTACAATCCCTACTGCGCCTACTCAGATAGTTGGAGCTGCCCGATTACCCCTGCCGAAAACCGTCTAAAAGTTTCACTCCGCGCGGGCGAAAAAATGCCACAAGGGGATTGGGTGGAGACGGCACATAACTAGCCGACCAAAAAGCCGCCATCGATGGGCATGATGATGCCGTTAATCATGTCCGATTGATCACTTAACAGGTAGGCAACAGCTTGCGCTACATGGATTGGATAGCCAAAACGCCCCATCGGAATCTTAGCTAACATCGGGCCACCTTTTTCGGGCGCACCCCATGTTTTTTCGCCCATTGGTGTCAATATCACGGTTGGGTTGACGCTGTTGACACGGATTTGATGCGGGCCGAGTTCCAATGCCATGACGCGCGTAAGATGATCGAGACCCGCTTTGGAGGCACAGTAAGCGGTATGATCTTGTACGGCAGCGACCCCCGCTTGGCTGGATACGTTGACAATTGCACCACCTTTGCCCCGTGCAATCATGCCTTTAGCGACGACTTGCCCGATGATTAAGGCAGCACGGAGGTTAACCGCAATCGTCTCATCAAAATCTTGAACAGTGACTTCGAGGAATGGTGCGAGGAGGGCGATACCCGCATTGTTGACGAGCAGGTCAATATCGCCTGCGGCCTCTGCGCATCGTTTGGCTTCCTCAGCGCTGGTGATGTCAGCTAGAATAGTCGAACAGCCTGTTTCGGCTTTAAGACTGTCGAGGTCAGCTTGAGTACGGCTGACAGCGACTACGTGAGCGCCACACTCGGTTAGCACTTTAACGATTTCGCGTCCGATACCTTTGCCCGCGCCTGTGACTAAAGCTCTTTTGCCATCTAAACGGATTTCCATCTCAATAAGCTCCAATTTGTTTAAGCAATTTTGAGCTTATTGTGCCGGATTTTGGGGGAGAGCGCCAATGAGCTTTTGAAGCGTACATCAATTATTCTTGTGTTACATTAGGTTTGCATAGGTTTCCAATATAAAAGAAAAGAGTTTCATTAAATGAATGTTTTCTTGCCCGACAAATCGAGCATTATTGCTGCATCTAAATATGAACTGACCTCATCCCTGATGAACAAAATCCTTTATTCAATGTGCGAGGAAAATCCATATCACAAGGACGAAGAAATTATTAAAAGCAAACTCATGCTTATAGGAAGATCCTATTCGGCAGCTTTGGAAAGGAGAAGAAATAAGAAAGGTGAACCAGAGGATATATATGCACTTGTTGCTCATTCATTAAAAGAATCAGGTATCGATAAGCAAATTGAAACTTTGAAGGAGAAAAAACTGGATTGTGTTCGTGAAGATGATTTCAAAACTATAAATCAAATCCTCCAACTTCACAAAAGTTTTGTTTACATTGTATATAGTCATGTGGAAATGCATAAACGTTCGTTAGCGTCTAAATATCTTCATTTCCATTTGCCAAATCTTGTTTTTTGTACGATAGTCTTGCCGTCCAGCGGTTGGGGAAGATACTGCCATATTATAAGACTGTGGACTTTGATAAAGATTATGATCCAAACTACTCGAAATTTTTTATGATGATGTTAGCTCTCCGATCTGAGATTCAGGATGAACATGGTTTTTGGTTAAATCCGCGACAATTAGATCAGTTATTGTTAGGTTACTGATTTTCTCGCGTTATAATCCCGTCCTAAAATAATTAACTAAATACCTTTAACAAGGATAGACTTTATGCCAGCAAAAATTGTGGTGGTCGGCAGTTTTAATATGGATTTGACGGCCTATATGGAGAAGATGCCACGTCCGGGTGAGACATTGCACGGACATACGTTCAAGACTGGGCCGGGCGGTAAGGGGTCGAACCAAGCGGTGGCAGCGGCTCGTTTGGGTGCAGAGGTGACCTTTATCGGACGTGTGGGCGAAGATGTGTTCGCACAGGCCGCTCTCGATTTCTGGAAGGGGGAAGGTATCAACACCGAGTATGTGGCGCGGGACCCGGCGAATGCCACGGGTGTTGCGCCGATTTGGGTGGATGATAATGGCGAGAACAGCATTGTCGTGGTGCTGGGAGCAAATTTGAAGATCACCAAGGCCGACATTAATAAGGCGACACATGTTATCGCTGATGCTGATGTGGTGGTGGTGCAGTTGGAAATTAACTATGACATTGTTGAGTATGTGATGCAGGTAGCGAAAGCTAAGGGTGTAAAAACCATTTTAAATCCTGCGCCCGCCGGAACATTGGCCGCCGATGTGATTGCTCTGGCTGATTATTTGACACCGAATGAAACGGAGCTCGAAGTGTTGAGTGGAAGATCTGGTGATTATTTAGCTTCGGCACGATCACTGTTGACTCGAAAAGGGCAAACGGTCGTGGTCACGCTCGGTTCACAAGGGGCGATGTGGTTGAATGCAGAGGGACAAGGAACCGTTCCGATTTTTAAAGTCAAGGCTGTGGATACGACAGGGGCGGGTGATGCTTTCAACGGTGGTTTTGCAGTGGCACTGGGTGAAGGAAAAAGCCTCGAAGAAGCAATCCGGTTTGGAAACGCAGTGGCGGGTTTGAGTGTAACCAAGATGGGAACTGCGCCGAGTATGCCGACACGGTCGGAAGTGGAAGCGCTGCTGAGCAGTCATTAGCTTTTAGTCTGTAGTCGATAGAAGAAAGCGGTGGATGAGTGTTCACCGCTTTTTGATTCAAAAGCTGCAAAAACTGCAAAAACTGCAATTGCAAAAGATGGCTAGATGGCAGATTTGAGGGAACGAGATGCTGAATATGCAGAAAATTCTTCGAATTCTGAAGTGGACTTGCCCCAGTTTTGTGGAGAGTCAAAAGATTCATCCGGTAAAGGCTGCCTCAAAAGCAGCGGGAGTGCAATAGCCAAGAGTGGAATGTAAGCGTTGCCGATTGTAATAAACCTCCAAGAACTCAAAGATGACG
>WGMX01000033.1 GCA_016124855.1 Anaerolineaceae bacterium
GGGGAGCACCTATGTGTGCTCCCGTATTTCTCCCTTGCCCTGTTACTACGGGCTATCGGCGGACTGAGCCTGCGAAGATAGCCGATGTGGGCTGGGGTTAGGGGTATGATTTTTTCTCCGTTCCAATTTGTTAAACATCATAATCCTGTCCGGTATTTTTATCTTCTATCATCACTTACTTTGCACCCACCATCATTAAATGATTGTAGGGGCGGGATTTTTCCCGCCCGTTTTAACAGCATATCGGTTCACGTAGAACAATTCTTAATGTGATATTGGCAAAAGTTTGTCTGTTAGTTAGCAAATGATTTGCTGCATTTCGCGCTTTAGCATATAACTAAGATGGGTTTCTTCATCAATCAACGACTATGAGCCAAAATATCACGCAGCAAATACAGGTTGTCCAGCGGTCGGAAATCGGCTTAAAACGCACCGTCAATCAGGACTCGGTGGGTGTCCGCGTTCCGCAGGCAGGGCAGGCCAGTCAACATGCCTTGTTCGTCGTCGCGGATGGCGTGGGCGGTAATTTGCCGAAAGGCGAAGTCGCCAGCCATACCGCTGTCGAGGCCATGTTCGCTTATTATTACGCCGAATCCGATGAGACTGACATGCTCACGCGGGTCGGTGACGCGCTGCAAGATACCAATATCGCCGTGCGCGATCAGGCGATGGCTGAAGGTGTCAGCGCCATCGGGACAACCATCGTCGGTTTGGCCGTCGCCCCCAGCGACGAAGCCATCGGATTTAACGTCGGTGACAGCCGTCTGTACCGCATTCGCGCTGGCGAAATTGAACTCATCTCCGAAGATCAGGTCAGTTTGCCTGAACCGGGTGTGCTGAAGGATGAATTTAAAGCCCGCCGCGTGACCAAAATTTCCTCGTATATCGGTCAGCCGAATCTGCTTGAACCCAACTTTTACCGCCTGAAAACCCAGCCGGGTGATACCTTCCTGCTGTGTTCGGATGGTGTGTGGTCAAAAATCCCTGACGAAGAACTGCTGCAAAATGTTGACCGTCAGCCGTTGGATCAAGCTTCTGAACGCTTGGTCAAACTGGTTTACGAACGCAACGCGCCCGATAACTTAAGCGTGATTTTAATCCGTTTGGAAACGCCGCCTGCTCCGAGACCGGCTGCCGCACCAATCGGTGAAATGCCTACGTCCATATCGCCAAAGTCGAGCGCTGCTCCAGCCGGCGGAGGTGGAAGCGGCAGACTCGTCGGCGGCGTAGTCGTGGTGATCGTACTCATCGCGGCGGCAGCCATTGCCCTGCTGAGTAATCAATCGTCTGGCACGTCATCAACACCAACTGACGCCGCGTTATCGGTTGAGGCCAGCGCAACCAGCCAACCCGAAAAAACCATCGCGGCGGCTGAAACCACCGAAGCCGCTGCCACCGACACATCCGCGCCCACCACGTCGGCTGCCGCCACCAAAGCCACCGATACCTCTGCGCCAACCGCAGCCAATACCGCGACTCCGCGCGCCACAGCAACTGTCACTAAAACGATTACGCCCACAACTGAACCGTCGCGGACACCTGCTCCAACATTGACCGAAACCAAATCGCCAACCGCAACGCCAACGGTGACGGCGACTCATACCCTCACATCTACACCCACCACAGCGCCAACCGAAGTGGCGGCCATCATCGCGACTGATACACTTATCCCGACAGCCAGCCCGACCCTAAAACCATCAGCGACTCATACGCCGACCACAACGCCGAGCGACACACCCACGCCCAAGCCCAGCCTCACGTCAACACCGCAGCCGAGTAACACGCCGCAACCCAGCGCGACATCTCAGCCGACGACGACGCTGAACCCGACCCTAATCACCTATACGCCGACACCGACCTTCACCATTACACCCAGCCTGACATCAACGCTGACTTTTACGCCGACGGCTACGGCAACCTACACCGACACACCAACAGCGACCGCCACCTTTACCGATACGCCGACCAACACACCGACCTTAACGCCAACGCCCAGCCCGACGTTTACGCCGACCAACACCCTGACTCCCACACTGACCTTTACGCCATCATCCACGCCTAATCCACAGCAGGCCGCACAAACTGCGACCGCCAAAGCACGGATTACACCAACGGCTGTCCCGACGCTTTATGCGCCACATGATGACGATGTCATTACCCTGTCAACCAGCGTCATGTTCTATCCCTCAACGGATAGCAGCAGCTTTAAATTGCCCGCTAGCGGTGGCGTTGAACTGCCTGCCAATACCGTTGTCAAAGTCATCAGCAGTCAATCAACACCCATCGACGGCCTGATTTATTCTTATGTGACTTTACAGAGCAAAGTTGAGGGCGTTTCATCCGAAACCGGATGGACAGCACTTGCGCCCGCTGCTCAAGCTGTCGTCACCGCTCATATTCAAGGCGGAGTCGCCATTCGCAAAGGCCCCGGAACGGTTTACGAACGTATCGGACTCGGTCTAAAAGATGGTGAGCGAGCGGTCGTTTTAGGCCAAGCGACTTATCGTGGTCAGCTCTGGTATTATGTTGATCCTGAAAATCCGCAGTCACTCCCCGGTTGGATTTGGTCGGGTGTTAAAGGCTTGGTATTAGAGGGCAACATCAGTAATGTGCCGCCAAAAGGCTTCCCGCCCGAACCAACCGCAACAATTACCCCGATTCCATCGGAGACACCAACGCTTACATCCTGATTGAACCGCAATATCGATTCTTCAACACAACAAAAAATGTAGGGGCGGAACATGTTCCGCCCTAATTTATTCCTCTACCTCATCCTTCAATTTCGACTCCCTATTCCCACGCCACAACCACAAACAGCCGATTCCCAATCCGGCCAAGCCACCAGCCAACGCCCAACTCGGCGCGCGCGTCAGCATCGCCAGCACCATCGCCGGTGGAAAATCCCAAAAGACGTGGGCATGGAGCGCATTTTTAAAAAACATCAAACCCGTCGCACTCAACGCACCACCCAACCCAACAATTCCGCCTAACAGTATGCCGCCAATCAGCACATAACGCGCTGGAAAAACACTTCCGCCCAACCGCCGCTGGATCAGCCAAACTGTACTCAACAAAGCCAATCCCAACCCGATCAACGCTACAGGCCATACAGCGTTATCCTCAGGACTCAACCAGATAAAAATCAGCAGCCCGTAGCCCATTGTCAACAGCCGTAACCGCCTGTTCGGTGCTGACACATAAAACATCCTGCCTGCATTATTGTTCATTTATCCACAAAGTAGGGGCGCACGGCTGTGCGCCCAAAATATCATTATCATACAACCAATACACATTGCCCTTTGACTCGCTTTTCAACGATAATAGACTCACACGCAGTTGATTGTCGAGTAATTTATGTACGACGAGTGGAAACCTGAAGATGCTGACGTTGATGATAACCCTACACCTTATTGGACGTGGAAGCGTATCATTTTTCTCCTGATTGTCCTCATCATGCTCGTCTCGTTTCTAGTTTATACCTTTTCACCGCTCATCACTGACGTCATCAACCGCCTTCAATCCGAACCCCCACCCATCGACTTACCCAGCCAACGCATCTAAAAACCAAATTCTAACCCTTTGCCGACGTTTTTAACAATCACGCTCCCTCAAATAGGTTAATAAACTCATCACGAAAGAGTTACATTTTGGTAACCCGTTACACGAACTTTTGTGCTATACTGTTATTGTTTTCTCTCTGAATTTCTCTGTGTCTCTGTGGTTAATCGTATTGCATTGGCCTTCGCAATTTCGGCGGATTACTCCTTTACACCCGCTGCGACGACACCCTAATATGCACGCGGTGGCATTACGGGAGCAATTCGCTGCAATTGCGTCATTTCAGCGGCATCAGCCGAGCAGCCCGCCGACACAAATTGTCGATTCAGCGCTGCACTCCCTCAAATCCGCCGGTCATTTCAGCGGAAGGAATGCGAAATCTGCGAAAATTGCAATTTTCGCTTTATCACCCCTTCAAAGGCTGCAACAAAACCACTAAAAGAGGCGGTAAAATTATAGATTGAGGCATTAATCAAGGACATTACCCCGTAATGAACATACCTTTAAAATGGATGGTTCTGGTTCTGCTGCTGTACCTCTTACCCATTTCTGTATTAGCCCAACCGTCGCCCTCAGATTTCGGTGACATTGATCTGCCCTATCGATCAGGCGATGCCGGTATGGTCGCCATACAAGCCGGTGATAAGGTCACGGTCACGTGGAATAATCCGCCACCGGACGCGCTGCTTTACATCATCGTATGGAAATCAATTACCGAAGATCAGTCGTGGTTCATTATGGGAATCGACACCCAATCTGAAGATGGCGTAAGCATCATCTGGAAAATACCGGAATACTTGGCGGGCAAGCCCTATGGTGTCGCCTTCTACAAAGATGGCACACGCCGTTTCTCAAAAATTACGCCGCTGGATTATGGTAGCGGAGAAGCTCCACCGGCAGGCATTTGCTCCATTGGAATCGTCGGTTTGAGCGGTTCATCAGAAATTTTCAGTAATCAACCTGATGGTGGCTCTATGATCATTTTAGGTTATTTAAGCGGCTATGCCCGTGTATTAGGGCGCGAAGTTGATGCAGATGGCTTTCCGTGGCTCAAAATTGATTTGACCAGCAGCGGTGTTATAAATCCTTTAGATAACACCCTGACCATGCCCGACATCGGTTGGATTTATGCCAACAACATCCACTTAACCGGCGATTGCAGCTTTTTGGATTAAGGATACGCTTTAATCCCGCAATTACTCATAGCGTAAAATCCGCGCCACCCGCTCACGGATAGCCACCCGTGCGCTTAACAACGTTGCCACCCATGCAATCACCACCGAAGCCACCACCAACCCGATAGTGATCAGAGCGGCGTCGCTCGGCAGAGGAATACCAAAACCTGTCCCGACCAATGTTAATATCGTGACACCCAAAGAGCTAATCCCGATGCCAATTAACCCGCCCAACAAACCGATAACCGTGTTCTCTAAAAGCACCACCCACAAGACTCGCCTACGGTTCAGGCCCAGCACCTTCAATATACCGATCTGCTGTCGGCGCTCCAACATCGTCAGTGATACCGTGTTCGCCATAATCACGGCTGCCGCAATCAGCGATAGAATACCCACAATCGTGGGGATAGCCGCCAATTGGTCAATCAAGCGCTTGAGTAACCCATCAATGAACGAGACATCCAGCGCGAAAACCAGCGGAACTTTACTGATGTTGGTCAGGAACGAATCCAGTTGATCAGGCTGCACCTGCACCACGTTCACCTGATAGCCGAAATTCATCCCGCGCACATCCGGCGGAATATAGGCGTTGGCGATGCTCGGTGTAAAGCGGCTGGCTGTTCCAACAATTCCCACCACCTCAAAGACATGCGTCCGTCCACCAAACCGCAGTTCGACTTTCGAACCCACCGTGATGTTCAATTCATCTAACGAGTCGAAGCCTTGAACCAACCCACCAATCGCGTTCTGTTGGGTTAGGACGATGACATCTTTGCCCCGGTCGTCTGCCGTGAGATCACGTCCCGCCAGCAAAGGGCCGCTGTTCAGTGCCGGATTATCGGTATCGCGCGTCAAAATACTGAGGGGGAAATTCTTCACTTTCCCCTGTATCTTGACCGGAACGTTGTCAACCCCTGTGATGCGTCCCAGATTGATATTCAACAAGGTATGGTATTTTACGCCGGCTTGGGTGCTTAAAAGGGTGTTCACTAATGGTTGAGCAATCTGCCTCGGTACAAGCGGAATCATCATCACATTCCCGCCCAAGGTTTGCGCGAACTGAAAACGGATAATCTCCCGTGCACCCAACCCGAAATAGGTAATCGCGCTCAGGGCGAACATACCTGCCGCTAAAGCCAGTAAGGTGGTCGCCGTTCGTACTCGCCTGCTGGAAAGGTTGCGTAATGCTAAGCGCATATCGACTTGCCCGAAAGTTGGCAGTCGCCCGATCAGCCACACCACACCCCACATCACACCCGTTAGTAAGGCCAGCACGGCTAGTACCACTGCCACCAGCACAATTCCGAGGATGATGGGGTTAGGCGGCGCTACAAATCGGTCAATCGCTGTATCAATCACCGGCCCGATGATCTGCCCCGCGATCACACCCAGCACAACAACCACCACCAACAGCGCAATTAAAATCTGGAAGATGCTGGCACGGGGGATATGGGTTTCGTTCGGGCGCAGAACAATCGCCGGACGGACATTAGCCGCCATCAGCACCGGCAGCACACCAAAGACCATTGTCACCACCATGCCCAACACCACACCATACAGCATGGCGTCCGGATGCAAGCGCCACGGCAGTTTTTGTTGTAGAAAGGCCTCGCCAAAGGCATTCACAGCGCCGCTTAATGCCAGACCGGCCATCACGCCCAACAGACTGCCGATCATACCCAATAAGAAGGCTTCTGCCATAAACAACGATGCGATTTGTCGCCCCTTAAGGCCGAAGGTCTTGAGCGCCGCGATTTCCATGGTGCGCCGGCCAACCAGCACCAGCATGGTGTTCATAATCCCCACGCCGCCGATCAACATCGCCCCTAAGCCCATTGTGACGATGAAGCGACCGATCAAATCGGCCAATTCTTGGTTGCGCTTCAATAACCAAGGTGTTGCATTAATATCACGGAAACGCACTAAAGGCGTGAGTTCATCCGCAGCTTTTGAAATGTCGTCACCGGTCGCGGCATCGGAAAAAACAATGCTGATGGTGTTAGGATTAGGGTTCACTTGCAGCATGTTAGCCTGCTTGATGTCAAAATAGGCAAACCCGAAAAAGGAAGCCAACACGTTATTAATGCTCGACTCGGTTTCAGTCGCCACAATGCCGCGCAGGATAAACGGTTGGTCAGAATTACTGACGCGCACTTCATCACCGACTTTCAAGTGCTGCGAATCGGCAAGGTTTTGGCTCATCACCACCTCTCGCCCACCAGTAAACAAATCCTTCAGCGGAACGCCCGCCGGATCAAGGGCAACAATCGGCCCACTAATATCAAATGTTTGCGGGTCGATTAAAAACGAAGTGGCGAACTGTGGTGCGCCCGGTTTGCTCTGGTTAAACGGGGTAAATTGAATGTTACTGATGAGTGCGTAAGCCGAGATTTTGGCGTTGTGCTGCGTCGCCCAATTACGGGTCCATTCGACTGTACTTTTATCGAGTATTTGTGTCTCGTAATCACCACGCTGCAGCGTCACTGCAAACGGCCCGTAACTGGTCAAGCTGGTGACGTTGATATCGCCATGATTGATCTGCCGCAGGTTGCTAATGAGCGAGTCGTCAATCGCCAAACCCAGACTTCGTAAGGCAACTACTGTAGCCACGCCTGCCGCTACACAAAACACGGCGAAGGTTGTCCAATGTCCGCTGTGCCGCAAATTATTAGCAGCATGTCTGAAGTAAAACAGGAATCGACGCATAAGTTGTTAACGACCTAAATGCTGGCGGTCAAGTTTTGTATTGTAGCACGGCTGTCTGGCCCGTGATTCAGGCTTTTAGCCTACGCTCATGTACACGTCGCATCCGGAAAATCCTTAATCGGTTTCAAGCCTAGTGCATTAAGCCGGTCGGCAGCCGTCGGATTATTGGGGTCTTTTTGTAAGACGTGGCTGTACCATTCCTGCGCCTTTTCGGGTTTGCCTGCCGCTTGAAACCGGTCACCCACCAGAACCCAGACATCCATATTGGTTTGTTGAAAATCTTCCAAAATGGCAGCCGTTTCTAAAGCGTATGCCGAAAGTAAAACTTGATCTTGCCCATTACGATAATTTTGCCACGTGTATAACTCACTATTCATTCCGGGGACATCAGCTAAATTCTTAAAGACACAGGCCGCATCTTGTGTACGTCCAACCCACATATAGGCGAGTCCTAATCCTTTTATGCTGGCCTGATACCCCGATTGGGCAGCGTAGCTTTTTTCGAGCAGCGGCACTGCTGCCTCAAAAACTCCCATATTCAACTCTAAATTTCCCAGACGCCGGTTGGCATTGGGATAATCCGGGTCAATCGCGAGGGCTTGTTCATAATTGCTGAGGGCATATTTTAGATAACTTTCGCGTTCATCTTCTCTCAAGTTAGAGCTGATTACGGAGTCTTCACGCGTTTCGTCGAGCGCCCCCAAATTGGTATAAAACGCGGCTAAAACCGGTTTTCTAAAGATCACCAGTCCTGCTGCCAGCAGCACGACACAGCCGACTGTGATGAGCCTGAGACGCTGCCAGTTACGCCGCCGGTTGAGCGTCGAGTCTTCAAACGCCTCGGCACGCAGCGCATTGATACCGCAGCCAACCGTCAGCGCCATTCCGATAAACAGCAGCGGCAGGTTGAATGGACTTTCGACGTACTGGCGGGCATCTGTCAATCCATGTATGAGCGTGGCCGTTACCCCGACCCACGCACCATAAAACAGCGGATCAAGTTCTGTAATTTTTACAACCACCATTACGCGTATGACGAACACATAAAAGGCGATGATGGCGATCAAAAATGCCACTAAACCAACAATGCCTTGCCCTAACAGGATCGCTAAAAAGAGATTGTGGGTATAGGTAATCTGAGGGACAAATATCATTAAGCTGTAGCGCGAATACACCATGGCGAAGGTATCGCCTAACCCCATACCTGTAAAAATGTAATCCCCTGCCAGCATCAAACTGTTGCGATAAATTTCGAGGCGGCTGGTGGTCACACCGATCAGCGAAGCCACGAAGGGTACACTCGACCCAATCACGATTATCCCACCGATTAACAGCACAATCAGCGCCAGCATACCCATTACGAGCAGCACAGCTTGTCTACCCGACAGCCGTCGTGCGCCAACCGCGGCCAAACCAATCATGGCAGCTAAAACCACGCCGACATAGGCGCCACGTGAATATGTCAACAAAAATGCGTAGAGAAATACCGCCACCGTGAATAACCAGAAAAACCGCCGGGTACGGTTGGTGGTCATCAGCCAGAGGGTAAAAACAATGGGCAAAAGCAGTTCAATAACCGTCGCAGCACTGTTCTGGTGAATAAATATACCAAAGCCGGGTAAAAAGCTGGTGATGCGTCCGGCAGTCATAATGATAGCCGGTGTCTCGATATACACTTGGTGACCAAATTGGCTGATAAAAAATAGGCTGAAAAGAAGTCCCACGACGCCAACTATTTTGGCAAATAAGGGCTGTACATCCAGTTGCCGCAGGCGGTTCGCAAACACAAAGTAAAGGACTACACTGAGTACCACCGCACCCATTGTTGACTCGCTCAACCTTTCATCGTAAGCAGTCCATATACTCAATAAGGCAGTTAGGCCGTACACAATCAGCGCAGTATTCATCACCAACAAAATTGGAGACAAGCGTAATTTAGGCATATTGGATTATCCTCAATTTAGGCGTTGATTGAACTGGGTTTAAACGACTTCAATCTGCCCCACACAGATTGCACGAAGTCCGCTGTTACAGATAAATAGTATAACTTTGAACATACTTGCAGCGACATATCATCAACTTTGCATTGTAATAAATAGCATGGACGCTGTGTCTATAGCGTATATACAAGGATCAGGCTTGATGGCAGAACCCCAAGTTTTAACCGGGACACAATTGGAAAGCTGCTGTTGGGTAACAAACCGGCGCTGATTTTTTTCGAACAGCAGCCGCCTTCAAGCACGCTGCTCAGACATTAACATTTATCGTTTTTGCGAAACTTGATCCGCCACCAGCCCGGAACTGGCACGGCATTTTGAAGCTGGCGACCGCTAGCAAGGAAATGACGCGGGCGGCATTCCTTTCGCGCCAGCCTGAATATCACAGGCAATTATGGAGCCAATTGTGGAAGAGAAGAACCCTGTAGCTATCGAAAATGCACCTATTCATGTGACCGACGCAACCTTTGAGGCCGATGTCATTAACCATGACAAGCCTGTTTTGGTCGATTTCTGGGCAGAGTGGTGCGGGCCTTGTCGTCAAGTCGCCCCAACCTTAGAAAAGTTAGCCAAGGAATATGCCGGTCAAATCCGCGTCGCCAAGGTTGACGTGGACTCCAACCCCGGTCTGTCACAGGCATTCCGTGTGATGAGCATCCCCACCATTATGCTCGTCAAGGAAAAGACTATTGTGTTCAGCCAACCGGGCGCGCTGCCCGAATCAGCTTTCCGTGACCTCATCCAGCAGCTTATTGCGCTGGATATGTCCAAGGTTCACGCCGAAGAAGACGGCGCTTCCAACTAAGATCAACATCTTTATTGACGCTGTTGAAGGGCAAGTCATTGGCTTGCCCTTACTTTCATCCAATCCATTTGAAGTGATACGGTAGTTCAGGCACGCTGTATTCCCCTTGCTCATCGTCAACTAGGGTAACATCAACCGGATTTAATCCAGCTTGAATACCCGTTTCGGGATACCAATTACGTCCTTCTTTGACCACAATCAGCAGACCCAGTTCATCGCCAACGGCTGAGAAAGTGTCGCTGCCCGCCCCGTCGTAGACGGTTACGCCCAGAGTGTTGCACAACCATTTTACAGTTTGCTCCACATCACGCACTGCTAGCCCGATTTCACTCACGGAAATGATATTCTTTTCCGAAAACGGCTCGTCACTGGCGTTATGGCGGTTGTGCCGCGCGATAAATTCCAGAATGTTGCCAGCCGGATCATAGAAATACACCATATTCGAATTCCAGTGGGATGACGAATTGAAAATAGTCTGCCCATTCAGGGTCGCTAATTTGGCCCTACCCGTGATCCATGCGGTCGCTTCATGGATTTGATTTTCTGGCACATCGAAAGCAAAGTGATATTTACCCTGCCAGCCCGTTTCCTGTTCGAAAACCAAGCGTGTGCTTCCGGCTTGCAAGGCGAGTACATCCGCGGTTTCTTCGAGTACCGCCAATTTCAATAACCCGTGATAAAAGGCGCGTGCCTCTTTGAGGTCGCGGTACTTCAGTCGTAATTCAAACATCTTCATGATATTGCGCTCCTTACCCTTATCATTTCACAACTTGCCGTGCAGCACATCGGTCTTGCGGCGGAAGCCTATTCAGACAAAGGTACAGCATAATTCTGACATGCTTCAAATAGTAAAAGGATACGATGGTTGCCATCACCCGTGCCCGTATTAATAACGTTTTGATTATAGACGGATGACTCATGACTGAAATCAAAGTACTGCTTGTCGCTGAAAATCCACTGGCGCGCATGGGGCTGGCCGCACTTCTGGCGGGTGTTTCTGGCTTGACGGTTGCCGGACAAAGCAGCGGTAACCAAGTTGCCCTCGACCTTGAACTGGCTAAACCGGATGTTATCGCGTGGGATTGGAGTTGGAACTCGGTTCCTGAACTCCCGCGTGAGATGCCGATTGTGGCGCTGCTCAAAGAAAGTTCGCAGGCGGCTGAAGCGTGGCGGGCCGGCGCACGCGGTCTGCTGGTCGGGCATCTTGACCCCGATAGTTTGGGCGCGGCATTAACGGCAGCATCTCACGGCTTCGCCATTATCGAACCGACGCTAATTAGTGCCCTAGCGCAGATTGAGTCGGCACAGCCAGAAGGCCAAGTAGAGGCGCTAACACCGCGTGAGATGGAAGTCTTGCAGCTTTTGGCAGTGGGTTTGCCCAACAAAACCATTGCCAGCCGCTTGAGCATTACCGACCACACCGTCAAATTTCATGTCAACGCCATCATGACCAAGTTGGGCGTGCAAAGCCGCACCGAGGCGGTTGTCCGCGCCACGAAATTGGGACTGATTATTCTGTAGAGTTCCATCGCGAAAGGGTTATAATGGTCATATGTTAACGATAATCGACCCGCCAGTGAACAATGTCTACGATTCCGACTGCCCGACCCGCCGTGTGTTGGATTTGATTGCGGACAAGTGGACGGCTTTAATTATTGGTCTGCTTGAAGACGAACCGAAGCGCTTCTCGCAGCTTCAACGAAATATCGGCGGCATCTCCCAGAAAATGCTGGCGCAAACCCTGCGCAGTATGGAACGTGACGGCCTCGTTACGCGCACTGTTTACCCCGAAGTTCCACCGCACGTGGAATATTGCCTGACTCCGCTCGGTCAAACGCTGATTGAACCAATTGCGGCTATTCGCCATTGGGCAGAGTCACACATTAACAGTGTGTCGGCTGCCCAAATTGCCTACGATGCCCGTCACAATCAGACCACCGATTAACCAAATCTCCACAAAATATCCAGATTCGCGCTAAACTTGAAGTGATTAACCGTTTACGGACATCATTTTATGACCACTATCGTGCTGGAACATGTCAGCAAACATTTTGGCGCAGATCAAATCAGCGGTGATCCGTATGTCACGGCTGTTGAGGATGTTTCGCTCAAGCTCAATACCGGTGATGTACTGGCGATTCTCGGGCCGTCGGGATGTGGAAAATCGACGCTGCTGCGTTTGATTGCCGGCATTCACAAACCGGACAGTGGGCGTATTTTGTATGATGACGTAGACCTGCGCGACGTTCCACTACGCCAGCGCGGCATTGGCATGGTCTTTCAGGAAGGCGCGCTGATTCCACACTGGGAAAGCCGCAAAAGTGTGGGCTTCTTTCTATCGCTCCGTCAGCGTGAAGAAGAGGTTCCCGAAAAGCTCCAGCAAATCGCCCGCATCACGGGCATCGGCCTCGATAAATTGTTACTGCGTCGTCCGGCGCAGCTTTCGGGCGGCGAGAAGCAGCGTATCGGCATCGCCCGTGCGCTAGCGCGTGATTTACAAGTGCTGCTGTTTGACGAACCCTTTGCCAATCTGGATGCGAAATATCGCACCGAAGCCCGTGTCGAACTGAAACGCCTGCTCAACGCCTTTCCGGTCACGTCGGTTTATGTCACGCACGATCAAGTTGAGGCGATTGCCCTATCCCATCGCATCGCCATCATGAGGCAAGGCAAGATTGAGCAGGTCGGTACTTATCAACAGTTATACAGCAGCCCGCATAATATCTTTGTCGCTAGTTTTGTTGGCAGCCCACCCATCAATTTATTTAAAGGGCGCAGCCAAAACGGCTGCTGGCAGGGCGAAAACTTTGGAGGCTATCCGCTGCGGCGCGATTTGCCCGAAGACAGCAAAGTGACGATGGCGATTCGTGCCGAGCATATGTTTCTAGAAGACGGTGGCGTTCCCGGCGTGGTTGAACAGGTTGTACCCATGTTAGCCGAACGTCATCAACTTATTACTGTTCACCTCGCGGGCGAAACATGGACTCTGACTGCTCCTCTGGATGTGCATATCGAGCATGGCTCAACCATTTACTGTTGCCTAAAGAAAGATGAACTGCTCTTTTTTGATAGCCAAACAGGGGTACGCATCGGTTAGTCGTAAATCTTCTTGCCCTCGTTCAACATCGTAATAAATTTTTCAAGACGCTTTTGGCGTGTTTCGGTTTTCTTGGCGGTAGTGATGCGGTAAAGAATGGCGTAACGGTTTACACTGTTCAGGCTGTCAAAAAAGGCTTTTGCCGCCGGATTTTGGTCAAGCGCCGCTTGCAAATCATCCGGTACAGCCATTTTGCTCTGGGACTCGTATGCCGCTGCCCAACGTCCATCCGCTTTCGCCCGTTCGATCTCTTTCAAACCCGCCTCACGCATTCTACCCGCAGCGATGAGTGTGGCTACCTTATCCTGATTCACCTTCGACCACATACTTTTGGAACGGCGCGGTGTAAACTTTTGCAGAAAATACTGACCGTCAAATTTCAGCCGCTGCCCATCAATCCAGCCAAAACAAAGCGCCACATCTAAGGCTTGGGGATGGTTAATCGAAACAATTCCCGACTCCTTCTTTGCCATTTTAATCCACAACCCTTTTGAAGTAGAACCGTTTTCTTCGAGCCACTGCTCCCATTCTTTATCGGATACAAAGCTAATTACTGGTAATTCTGATTTTGTTTCAGCCATATCACTTTCCTTAGAAACTCATGAATAGCATTCTAGCAGAACCTCTATTCATACAGTGGTGAATGGCCTTCACTCATTAAATACTTAGGTTTACCCCCTAAAAAATGGTGTAGTTCGCAGCGGCTTGGTTTGATAAGGTAGGTATATCTGACCGGCGTAGAAAGAAAGTAGAGGCGAACAACATGCCAACCCATTTACGCTCACAGAAAACCATTACCTTGAATGTGCCAATTGAAGAGGTGTGGGATGCTTTAACCCGACCGGAACTCATCCGGCGCTGGTTCTTTGGTGTGGATACACGCACCACATGGATGGAGGGCACGCCCATCATCCATCGCGGTGAGTATCAGGGCAGGCCTTATGAGGATCGCGGCGAAATTCTTAAATTCGTACCGCCTAAGCTGCTGGCATACAGCCATTGGAGTTCAGTCTCCGGACTGCCAGACAAACCGGAAAACTACCAACAAGTGACCTATTCCTTGGTCTCGAAAGGTCGCAGCACCGAGCTAACACTGACCGAAGAGAATTTACCCGGTGAAGAAGCACAAGAACTTTCAGAAAAAAGTTGGGATGTCGCGCTGACGATGCTCAAACAAATGCTTGAAAAGCAGCCTGTCACTTAATTTATACTGTCCAGTGACCAAAAGGCCGGTGTGATATGTTACCCGGCCTTTTTACTATGCGCTTTTTCATCATTGGCTAAAGTGGTTCAAAGGGCCCTAATCAGGCGAATTCAGGTTAAAACCTCATCAGTTTCAGCCGGCTGCACTGAGATGCACACCTTAACTGTTGTCCCTTTTCCAACCTGACTTTCAAGCTGAATACTGCCTTTATGCATGGATACCGCCTCTTTGACGATAGCCAATCCTAAACCTGTACCGGTAATCCTGCCAACATTTGATCCCCGCTGGAAAGCTGAAAACAAGCGCTCTTGATCTTCTGGCTCGATTCCGATGCCGTGATCTTGCACGGTGATCACGCACTGATTTTGATCGGACTCTAGAGATACCTGAACTTGACCACCGAGCGGGGAATATTTGACGGCATTTGAAATAAGATTTGATGCAATTTGCCGGATTAAGCGCACGTCAGCCAACACAGTCTCATTGACCTGACTTTCATACGATAGGGTACACACTTCGCTATTAATCGCCTGAAATTCTTCAACCATGCTCCTAAGGACATTGTCTATATTCATCGGTTCTGGTTTAAATTCAAGACTACCAGCTTCCATTTGCGTCACGATCAGCATGTCATCCAGCATTTGTATCAACTGCCGCACAGACGCATCAATCCGGTTGAGGTGGGTTAAGCGCCTTTGGGCATCCAGACGGTCGGCATAATCGCGCAGCAAACTATTTGACGACAAAATGGTGGATAGCGGATTGCGAAAATCGTGCGAAAACATGCCGACTAATTTGGCTTTTACGATTCGCTGCTCATGTTCTTGGTTAAGCGCGTTCTGCAATTGTTGAACTTCTTGGGCGTGCCACTGCTCGCGACTCAGTCGTTTATCCAACTGTTTTTGGACAGCCGTCAGTAATTCATGGCGTGTAAAAGGTTTGATGATGTAGTCATCAGCGCCTGAGGTCATACCAGTACGCATGTCCTCGTGGGATGCTTTGGCCGTTAACAAAATTAAAGGTGTCGTCACAGTGGCGGGATTCGAATTCACTTCGAGCAACACCCCGTAACCGTCCAAACGCGGCATCATGATGTCACACAATATCAAGTCGGGTAGATGGGTGAAGGTTGCCTCGACGCCTTTTATACCATCTTCGGCCTGCACAACGTCGTAACCTTCGAAAAATAACCATTCTGCGACTTCGGCTCGCAGTGGTGCTTCGTCCTCAATCAGCAAAATTTTCGCCATGGTGTACTCCTCATTCAACGGCGAGTAGGATCATAATGGTAAAGGTTATCCCTATCTCAAGGGCTATTGACCTTTATAAACCCGCCGTGTAACGCAACCAATTCTTTTGTAGTGACCAACCCTAATCCCGTACCAAGATTCGTTTCCACGTTGGTAGCACGGTGGATAGGGTCGAAGTTATGGGTTAAATATGCTTCTGTAATTCCAATACTCACATCTTAAATTGTAAGAGTAAGTGCTAATTCTGTATGTTTAAGATTATCTGAATCTGCAAATAATTGGGTTGTTACTATGAATAAGCCGATGAAATCAAGCACTGCGAAAACAAAGGCGGACATCATCATCCGCCTTGTTTGCTGTTGAATTAATCTGATAAAGGGTATGCTTCAGACTATCGGCACATCCAAAATGCGGCTTAATTTGATGACACTAAAGCGGTTGCGCAAATAGTGACCATAGATTAGGCCGGGATCAACCTCCTGCGGCGACAGACCTAAAGCCGCAGCGGTTGCAGGCGCACCGACCTGCTTGAGATAGCCGCTGATGGTTTCGGGCGTGGGAACATTGGCAGCAATAGCTTGAATATCCTCCCAATGGTCAGCAATACGCTGCTTGACGGTATCGAAATCTTCTTCGTCCAAGTCAAGGAAGGCGGCGTGTTCACGGGCAATATCATCAGCCATATCCCCATAACCTTGACGGATAAGTTTCAGTTCATCGTTGCGATCCGGCAGAGTCGCACCTTCCAGACGATTCATGGCATCTGCGCGGCTTAGCTCCCGAATTTTGGCGTATTGTTGGGTGATGAGCGTCAGAGCATAACCGACCTGTGCGCCGTGCAGCATCGAGCGACCGTGCTGCTTAAGCCGCTGCATCTCCCAATAATGAGAAGCATGATGCTCTGCGCCGGAAGCCGGACGGGACGCACCAAAATCCAGCATACATAAACCGGACTCGATAAGCGCGTCCATCAAGGCACGGACACCTTCTGGCGTGTGTTTGCCAATGGCTTCGGCGTTTTGTACAACACTGTCGATAGCGGCTTGAGTGCGGCGGGCAATTTCCTTGTCGTAGGGTTCATCCCAGACGAGGCTGCCCATTTTCCAATCTGCCAATGAGGTGTACTTGCCGATCATGTCACCAAACCCGGCTGCAATCAGGCGTTGAGGCGCGTTGGCTAAAACATCAATATCCGCGAAAACGGCAAGAGGCGCCTGACAAATGAGGGTGGTTTTGACACCCGCCAGAATAATGGGCGCGCCAATCGAGGTAAATCCATCTACGGACGGCGCGGTCGGCAGTCCGATAAATGGCCTTCCACTGCGGTGGCTGACGAAGCGGGTAATATCCGTAATTGATCCCGACCCCACCGCAATAAACGTCAAATCACCGAGAGGCGCTTCGACCAAGGTTTGGACAAGATAGTGCTCGTCGGCGTGAATTTCGTCGCCGGTATGCACAATCGAGGTGACATCGTAGCCTTTATGTTTAAGGGCAGCTTCGGCGCGCTGCCCCAGTGCCGCGTAGGTATTGGTATCCGCGACGATGGCAAAACGATATAACCCTTTTTCAGCGACATAATCCAGCAGTTTACCGACAGCATCACTGCCTACATAAATTGGATCTATTTTGGTCATGATTCGTGTTCCTTTTGAAATAACCTGCTCTAAAAACATGCTTATGATAATAGCGCGAATCGACCGCTAAAAAACCCCCACAGTCTGTCATCGGTGGTGATAGGTGAGGTCAGGATGACGCGATACAATTCAGTAATTTCATATGAAGGTGCTTATCGGAAAGGGTTATTGATGGTTTCGCAACCTATGGAATTGTGGGCATTTTTGGAAAACTCGGACTTTCAGCGGAGGAAAGCTGGCGGCCTTTACCGGCAGGATGAAGTCAAGCTGATCCGGCACGATGAGTTCCTCGAAGCCGATTACCAACTGATGGTGGATATTGGCTGCGTCGGTATTCGCGATGCCGCCCGCTGGTACGTGTCGCATCCGAAGCCAAATGAATTCGATTGGACGTGGCTCGACCGCGTGGTGAAAGCGGCTGAAAAGTTCAAGCTCACTTTGTACCTTGATTTGTGGCATTACGGTTATCCCGACTGGCTGGATATTTTGAGCCCTGACGCGCCCGCCCATTTCGCTACATTCGCGGAGCAGATTGCAAAACGCTATCCGACATTGACGCATTACTGCATCTGTAATGAACCGACTCTCATGGTGGAACGGGGTGGACAGCGCGGCGCTTGGCGACCGTTTCTGCGGCAAAAAGACCCTACACCTTTCCGGCAGCAAATCTGTCGCTGCATCATCGCGGCTTCGCAGGCGGTACTCAAGGTGCGGCCTGAGGCAAAACTGATTTTGCCTGATCCGTGGCACGCGACGGATGTGAACTCGGAAGATTGGCAGGCGGCGGTGATTGATACGGTGATAGGGCGGCGTGATCCTGAACTGGGCGGCAGCACCGAACTTATCACGATTATTGGTTTGAACCATTACCGCGACTCGACACTGCCTCCATTTCATAAGTTGATTTTGAATGCCAAGACACGCTGGCCGGATAAGCCGTTATGGTTTACCGAAACTTCTGGCCCGCCGGTTGGTTGGAAGCAGGAAGAATGGTTCTGGTGGATGATGGCGGAAGTACGGTTGGCGAACCAAGCAGGCGCAGATATTCCGGTGTTCACATGGGCGCCAGCGATTTCGATGTACGATTGGGTGGACGAAACTAAACATCTGGCAAACGGCATCTGGGTGCTGGAAGCTGATGGTAAACGAGTACCTAACCGCAAAATGCCGGAAGCGATTGAACTTGCCCGAAGTTACGGTTATTTGAAGTAATTTAATCATCTGTGGACTTTTGTCCCACATCACAGAAAGAAACAGCAATGAGTATCAATAATGGTTTAGCGCTGACACCGCCGATGGGTTGGAATAGTTGGGATTGTTTTGGCCCGTCGGTAAGGGAGGATGAAGTTAAAGCCAATGCTGATTATATGGCGGAACATCTGCTCAAATTTGGTTGGGACACGATTGTGGTCGATATTCAGTGGTATGAACCGGCTGCCAGATCACATGGCTATAATTCCAACGCCGAGTTGGTGATGGACGAATATGGGCGTTTGTTACCTGCCCTGAACCGTTTTCCATCGGCGGCCAACGGTGCGGGTTTTAAACCATTGGCGGATTATGTTCACGGCAAAGGCTTGAAGTTCGGTATTCATATCCTGCGCGGGATTCCACGCCAAGCCGTCCGGCGCAACACACCCATCGTTAACTCAGATTATCACGCGGAAGATATTGTCAATTCAGCCAGTGTGAGCAGTTGGATTGATGACATGTATGGCATTGATATGTCGAAGGCTGGCGCACAGGATTACTACAATTCTATCGCGGAACTGTACGCCTCGTGGGGAGTGGATTTTATCAAGGCTGACGATATTTTATGGCCTTATCACGAAGCGGAAATTACGGGATTATCCCAAGCTATCCGGCGCACCAATCGCCCTATCGTACTCAGTTTATCCCCCGGTGTGGATATGATCACCGACCACTACCCACATCTCCAACAAAACTGCGAACTGTTCCGAATCTCAGCCGATTTTTGGGATCGATGGGTTGATCTCAAAGATCAATTTGAGAACTGCCACAAGTGGGAGAACTTTACCGGGCCGGGCTGTTGGGCAGACGCGGATATGCTTCCGCTGGGACACATCGGTATTCGGGCAGAACGCGGCGACGACCGGCAAAGCCTGTTCACACATGATGAGCAAAGAACACTGATGACTTTGTGGGTGATTAGCCGTTCACCGTTGATGTTTGGGGGTGATTTACCCGGAAATGACGATTTTACGCTGAGTTTGATGACCAACGATGAAGTGTTGGAGGTGCTGCGCGCCAGTCAGGAAAACCGTCAGCTTTTCCGGCAGGGCGACCAGATCGCGTGGGCAGCGAAAAGCATTAACTCGGATGATCAATATCTTGCCCTGTTCAACATCGGCGATGAAGCAGCAGTGGTTGAAATTGATCTTTCTATGTTAGGCGGTGATATCGCTTTCAAGGTTCGTGACTTGTGGAGCAAAACGGACATCGGGACAGTTCAGGGCAAATGGTCACAAAAGCTTGCGCCTCATGCGTCGGGTTTCTACCGGTTGAGTCCGGCAGTTTGATTTATCCCAAATTTTGGATAAATGAGATAGTTTTGCAATATATGCTGCAAAAATTGCATTACTTCCGCTGAATTGTCAGGCGGGAAGCGGGAGAGAAGCCGCTGAATCGACATTTTGTGCCGGCGGTTGGTTCGGCTGATGGCGCTGAAATGGCGCAAGTGCAGCGGATTGCTCCCGTGATGCCACCGCTGTGCAATTTGTGATGTCGTTGCAGCGGACAGACGAGAGGAAGTCGCGGAACGTGCAATGGCGAAAGAAACTTCTAACACAAAGACTCCAAGACTCAGAGACACAGAGGGTACATAATCAGTGTAGCACAAATTTTCGGATATGAGCGTTCGAATATCCAAACCTTTAGAAAACAGTCCTTCAATAAAAAGATGGCTAATCGTATCTATTCAAGGATAGTGCTAGTGGCGCTGACGGAATGCGCGAATATGACATAGTATGGGCATTAAACCGATGCTGAACCGTTTTTGAAACTTTAATTTTATAGAAACAGGGTCAAGAGCTATGGCTACCAATCAGCAAACAGCAGACAGTCCACAAGCACCGAACGTTATCGACAGGGTAAAACAAATGGTTAGCCCGAAGAACAGTGAGGCGACGATTCATAAATTTTCACGCGTTCATATTATTGTCAATCCGGCTTCGGGACAAGAGGGACTGCATTTGCCCAAACTCAACAAGATTTTAAATGAGCTTGAGATCGACTGGGAGATGTTTGTTATCCGCAATGGCGAAGAAGCGAGTGAACGGGCGCAGCAAGCTATTGAGGCAAAAGTAGACGCGATTGTGGTGTACGGCGGCGATGGGACCGTTCTGGAGGTCGCCAGCAGTATGCATGGGAGCGACATTCCACTGATTATTATTCCGGGTGGCACGGCTAATGTCTTATCGGTCGAGCTGGGCATTCCTGCCGAGCAGACAGAGGCGGCGAAGCTGCTGGGGAGCGTACCGAACGCTGTTCGAACACTGGATATGGGTGTACTCGCCGGTGGAAAATCTGATGGTGATGGAAAGAAGGATTTGTATTTCTTTCATCTGGGACTGGGCTTAGAAGGCATGATGCATAAGGAAGCTGACCGCGAGGCCAAAGATCGGTCTGGCATGTTTGCGTATGTCGCTGCTGCACTCAAGACACTATCGAATCCTACGGCGGCTCACTATCACATAACACTGGATGGCAAAACGGTTGAGGCAGACGGCATTAACTGTATGGTCACTAATTTTGGCAGCGTCGGTGTTCAAGGGATTACCCTTTCACACAGGATTGATATGAGTGATGGCTTGCTGGATGTGATTGTTATCCAGAACGCCAATATATCGTCCATCCTCAGTGCCGCTGCGAACGCGGTTGCATCGGGGGAACTGGCGCAACCACTTCTCCAATGGCAGGGGCGCGAGGTGACGATTAGCGCTGAACCCAAGCAACCTCTGGTCGTGGATGGTGAACTGGTTGAAGTCGATGATATCAAGGTGCGGATTATGCCGAAATTCGTGCGGGTGGTTGTGCCTGCTGCCGCTGTACCTAATATTTCGTAAATCGTTCAAATAAAAGAAAAAGGGTTTGCCTGCGGCAAACCCCTACGAAACAACGCTTTAAAATTAGCCACCCGCACCGGAGTTTAAGGTCGCTAAGGGTGTGGTGTTGGCGGTTGGCTGTGGCACATCGGTCAGCGGCGGTGGAACCAGTGGTTGAGCATTTTCTTCGCTGCCACCTGTGCCGCTGGCGACAGTGGCGACCGGCGCTGCGCCGCCTGTGTTTCCAGTCGTTCCAATATTACCTGCTGCATCAGGTGTTGTACCCGTATCGCTGGTGTTGTTGGCACAGCGGAAACCTGCCCAGAGGGTTGGGCCGAGCGGCGGTAAACTTTGACGGTGAACACTGCGGGCAAAGAAGGGTAAAGCATCCCAACTACCGCCGCGCAGCACTTTCTGCGTGCCAGCGACTGGCCCTTTAGGATCGACAATGGTCGTGCCTGAATTGACCAAGGTGGTGTAATACAAGGGATCGTACCAATCGCTGACCCATTCAGCGATATTACCCGCCATATCGTATAAGCCGTTGAAGGGGAGGTAACTTCCAACGGGCTTGGGGCCGACCAAGGCCGCATCTGTTTCTTGAGGACGGCTGGTGCGGGCGTTGTTGACGGAGAATTCATTACCCCAAGGATAAATGGTATTACTCGCGCCACGTGCGGCGTGTTCCCATTCGGCTTCGGTCGGCAGACGGCGACCAATGGCTGCGCAATAAGCCTGTGCGCCGTACCACGTGACTCCGGCGACCGGGAAGTTTGAAATGGCGGCATTCACACGGTAATTCTGAGAGTCGGAGATAATGTTACTGTTCTGGTTTTCGGTGCGGGTTTCAATGCACAGTTGGCCTTCGCAGCCGTTCTTGTGCTTGGCATTGCGCGCGCCCATGCCAATGGATTCGGCATTCAAGAAGGCCAGATATTGGTCATAGGTGACTTCTTTTTCTTCAATGTAGAAGGGGCTGACCGTGACCTGATGCGGCGGGAACGAGTCGCTGGCATCGTTAGGGTCGCATTTGCTGTTCCATAAACTGGTACATTCTTCAGCAGCGATAGCGGCTTCCTGTGCTTTAGTACCCATCTCAAACGAGCCGCCCGGAACTTGAATCAAGGGGCTGCGTTTCGCTATTAGGTCAGATGGAATCTGTGCCACTTGAGGCACAGGCGTAGTAGGGGCAGTAGTCGGTGGTGTCGTGGCACTGGGCTGAACCTGCACTTGAATGTTGGTGGTCGCGCTGGCGACAGGTGCAGCAATTTGTGCCTCGGCTGATGTTGCAGACGGCACAATCCCGACAGTTGGTTCGGGGGTTGGTGTTGCGGGCAAGGGTGTTGATGTAATCACCATTACAACGGCTGTGGGGGTGGCACGGCCTGCCGAAAAAACGCCTGACAGCGCATCAGCGCCGCCCGTAATAATGAGCACCAGCCCAACAATCGCCGCACAGCCAAAGCCAAACACAAAGCCGATGACCGTCCACTGCCATGCACCACCGCGTCGTGATGAACCCCCGCCGCGTAATGAACCATAGTTTTGTCGCGTCATAGCTAAATTCACTCCTTTTCACAGGGATACAATCATAACGGGTAGAGTGCTGAACTCCAACAGCGGATTTTATGGCGTGGGGAAAACGGCGGATTGTATGAACAGCCAAAATGGTGAGTTTGATGCCCGCAAACGTAGATCAAATGTTGTAGGGCGTACTGTGGATAAGGCTATGATGAGTGTGGTGCGTGACAATGCTTGACAGGTCAAGTGGCTGGGGATACGCTAGCAATTAATCTGGAAGGATATAGTTGTGGTTGGATTACAAGCGACTCAAAATGCTACGCTGGTTAAAGACGGCCCGCGACCGGTCAATTTGCGTACCGATTTGGGGCCGCTGGCTGACCTGATTGAGATTGCTTTTGCCAGCAGTATGGACAGTAACGGGCGGGCGGCGGTGCGCGAAATGCGTACCATGAGCAACGTGCCGGGGATTGGCATTCTGGGTGGTTTGAACAACCTGATGCAAGGCATGGGTACGGGCTACGTCTGGATTGCTGATGGCAAGCTGGTGGGGAACGTGTCGATTTATCCGGCGGACGGGCCGGGTTATGATGGGCGAGATTGGGTAATCGTCAATGTGGCGGTGCATCCTGATTATCAACGGCGGGGAATCGCGCAACGTTTGATGCAGTCGAGTATGGATATGATCGCTCAGCGCGGTGGGCGGCGGGCAATGTTACAGGTCGATGCGGATAATCCGGTGGCGCGGCGCTTGTATGCCCGACTCGGTTTCATGGAAGAACGCAGTTGGACGACATGGCGGCGGGGCGGCGCGTATAATATGCCGCAGCCCTACGACAGCGACCCGCGCATTCATATCGTGCATCGTCAAGCGAACGAGTGGAAAGCCGAATATAAGTTAGCTGAATATGTCCGTCCGCAATTAATGGGGGGATTGGGCTGGCTAAAACCGCTGCACGAGCGCCAATTCCACCGCAGCATATGGCAGCAGCTCGGAGATTGGTTGAGCTTGCGCCAGCGTGAACGGTTGGTGATTCGCTCGGAAGATGAGCGCGATATCCTCGCCTCGCTGTGGATTGAAACCAGCCTGACGCTGACGACACAGCTTACGCTGATGGTACAGCCGGATTACGAAGGGTTGTACGACGAAGCCCTGATTAACACTGCTGTGCGCCGTTTCGGTACATCGGCACTGGCGATTGAGCATCCTTCTGACCGGCCTGTGACCAACGCTTTACTGCGACGCTATCAGTTTGCGCAGCGGCGTGAAGTCGTCCATATGGTCTGGCAGGCTCACGCTTAATTTAGCCCGTGCTTACAATCTGATGAGAAAAACCTCATTGGCTTGCATTGCGTGATAATATTTCAATTTCTATTTCACTTAATCGAAGAAAGAGAGGATTTTAAGACTCGTGTCTGAAGATGGCAGTAGTCATTTAGATCACCCTCCCCCGGCATCTATTCATTTATTTTTCAAGCGAGAGACAACATGGAATTACTAATCATCGTGCTGTTGACGGTCGTCAATGGTTTACTTTCGATGTCGGAAATTGCCATTGTTTCGTCGCGCAAAGTCCGACTGGAACAAATGGCGCTGTCCGGGATGGCCGGCGCAGGCCAAGCCTTGAACTTGGCGCAGTCGCCCAACCGATTTCTTTCAACGGTGCAAATCGGCATCACTTTGGTCGGCGTATTGCAAGGGGCATTCGCCGGAGCGGCTCTGGCACATCCGGTCGCGACCGCTTTAAGCCACATTGAATTCCTGCGTCCGATAAGCGAGGCGCTGGGTTTATTCGTGGTTGTGGCGCTGACAACCTATCTGTCGTTGGTGATCGGTGAACTGGTTCCCAAACGGCTGGGGATGCAAAACCCCGAACGCATCGCCGCGCTGGTCGCGCCGATCATGCATCGACTATCCCAAATCAGCGCACCGATTGTTCATTTACTGAGCGTTTCGACTGATGGTCTGCTGAGGCTGATCGGTACACGCGGGTCAACCGAACCGCCTGTAACTGATGAGGAAATTTATTCGTTGATTGATCAAGGTGTTCAGGCGGGCATCTTTGAAGCCAATGAACGCTCGCTGGTCGCCAGTGTCATGAGTCTTGATGACCACAGGATTGAGTCGCTGATGACTCCACGATTGGATATTGAGTGGATCGACATCAATGAGCCGGACGAAGCGGCTATGAAGATGATCGCCGCCAGCAAGCATTCGCGCTTTCCGGTGGCCGTCGGATCGCTTGACCGCGTGATCGGGATCGTGCGTTCCAAAGACCTGCTGGATATGCTGATTAAAGGGGATCCGGTTTCACTGAAAGCGTGTATTCGCGAACCGCTGTTTGTTCCTGAGACTTCGACGGCGGCTCATGCGCTGACGCTGTTTAAGCAGTCCGGCAAACATATGGCGCTGGTGATCAGCGAGTTTGGCGGCGTTGAAGGGATCGTAACGCTCAACAATCTGGTTGACCAGATCATCGGCATGACGGATAAGCCGGGTGCCACTCTGCGTGAAGATGGTTCGTGGCTGCTGGACGGTCTGCTGCCGGTTGATGAATTCAAGACCATTTTGGCGGTTAAACATCTGGCGGATGAAGAGGAAGGGCATTTCCAAACGTTGGGCGGATTCGTGATGACGCAGCTTGGACGCATCCCGAACGCTGCTGACCATTTTGAGTCGGACGGGCTGCGGTTTGAAGTGGTGGATATGGATGGGCGGCGGGTGGATAAGGTGTTGGTGGCACGGCTTAGTAATGCAAGCGAAATGCCCAATACAGGTACAAGATGATAATTTCACAGATCTGTAATTAATTGGTGAATTATTTCGCGCGTCCTGTTATCTCCCGCATCACTTGAATCATTCGTCTAATATTGGTACTGATGATAAATCACCACGTACCTCGATTAATGATGCACTCACCCATCCTGTTCCAACTTTGCTAAATGGATTGCGAATCTTTACCCACTGACTGTCCGAGCTTCTTGCAAGAACAACCATGCAACGATTCTTAACGGGCGTGATGCTATCGACAATAGAAGACTTTGTGTTCGGAGCGCTACGAACGTTTATCTTGTTAGGGGCAGAAATCGTTGCCATCAAGGAGCGGTCAGGTGTACCAACGGGGGACCAAACTAACCCGATCTCATTACTTAGAACTCTTAAATCTGAACCGTCAATGTTAATGATATAGGTCTTGGCAACACGATTTCGAGTCGATTCAAAAATAATCTGACTCCCATCCGATGTCCAACCATCCGATGTCCCATAACCGAAATGGCTATAACGGCTTCGTGTCCCATCATAAGCAAGGTCTCCATTATAATCAGTAAGTAAGCGCAGATCCGTACCATCGGATTTCATCACATAAATGTCTGAGTTTTCGGCATGGAAATTGCCGTTACGTCGAATAAGAGAAGTTATCTCAAAAGCAACGTGAGAGCTATCAGGCGACCAAATTACTTGTCCAAAGTCAGACGAAGGGAAAGATGTAATTTGATTCACTGTGGAGCTATCGATGTTTATAAAGTAAATTTGATTATCAAATCTTTGTTTAATATCGATATCTATCACAACTGCAATCTGATTACCGTCAGGCGATATGGCTCTTACAAAAACATCTCCATTGGGTAGATTTGTCAATTTTATCGCATTTGTGCCGTCAGAGTTCATTCGGTAAACGGCATTGCCACCATCACGATTTGACCAGAAATAAAGGTATTTGCCATCGGATGACTGCTTTTGCCACCGACTATCAGTGGAGTTGTTTGTCAGACTGTGCTCCACACCACTATCGATATCTATTAAGAATTGTTCCCTAGTTTGAGAATTGGACACAAAATATGCATGATCACCTGTTAAGGCCCATGATACAAAAATTAACCTTTCAAATTGCTTCAATTGTGTACCATCTGTTGCCGCAATATAGGAGGTGTAGGTGCGATTTTGGTAACTCAAAAATGCTATTTTCCCCCCATCAGGAGACCACATCGGAGCACCACCGGGGCCAAGCCGACGAAGGTCGCTTCCATCAACATTCATCACGAATACACCACGATAGCGCGAGCCAAACGCAAGCCGAGTCCCATCGGGAGACCACACAGGAGAGTATTGATTATCATCACTATAAGTAAGGCGGCAAACGTTGCTTCCATCGGCATTCATTACAGAGATGTTGCCATTTGAAAAAGCAATCAGCCCAGTTCCTAAGCTAACTGCACCGGTTTGCTGCTGTGCATAGGATACTCTAACAATTGGGAGTAATACACACACTGTCAGAATGAGAATTATCCTTGACAACATAAAAGATGACTTTATTAGATGCATATTCCCCTACCTTATATATCAAATAAATCAAGGAAACACATTATGTTCTATTATAGATGTGCTTTTTCGTAATCACAACAAGTTGTCACTCGCTTTGTTTAGTGCCCATCTCAAACTGAAAATGTTCTACAATAAATGGGTATCGCCAATGACCGGAAAGGTTTGGTCTAACGATGCCCCATAATAAAATGGAACGCTTCACCCAGCGGGCGCGGCGGGTGCTGTCTTTAGCGCAGGAAGAGGCGGAACGCCTTCATCATAAATACATTGGCACAGAACACATGCTTTTAGGTTTATTCCGTGAGGATGGTGGTGTCGCAGGACGTGTTTTGCGTGAATTGGGTTTGGAGTATAGCCGCGTAGAAGAACTGGTCGAGGAATTAACCCGTGTAACTGCCCAAACGACCGCCACAACCGCTGAACTTTCACCGGGAACCAAACGCGTTTTAGAATTGGCAGTGGATGAAGCGCGGCGCATGGGGCATCACTATATTGGCACGGAACACCTGTTGTTGGGCTTGGTGCGCCAATTAGAAGGTGTGGCGATTGAGGTGCTGAAACGCTTAGGCATTAGCCCTGAAGACGTGCGGCGACAAACACGTCGTGTCTTGCAAGAAAGTCCGGTACAAAATCAATCACCGACAGCGTCCCCTACAGAGAAACTCGTTGCCGAGTCAAGTATTTCTGAAACCGGATTGCAAGTATTGACCTTCGCCCGCGAATATGTGGATCAATTTCAACTTATTACAGTCGATCCTGAGCATTTACTTGTCGGATTGCTCCGCGAGGAAAAAGGGATTGCCGGACAGGTACTGCGCGATTTAGGTTTAGAACTGAAACGGGTGGAAGAACTGGTTCAAGAGTTGACCCAAGCAGCACCCCGTACCACGCCGACGCATCCCGAACTCTCACAACGAACCAAGGAACTTTTAGAATTGGCTGTCGATGACGCACGAAACGCGGGAGAGCGTCATATCGATACACATCATATGTTGATGGGGTTACTGCGCCAATCGGAAAGTGTGGCACTTGATGTCTTGAATCGTTTAGGGATTAAGCATCAAGATGTGCGGCGGCAAATCAACCTCAAATTACAGAAACCCAGCGATACTCAGAGTTTCCCTAATCTACCCGCACGACGACCAGAACGCGAAGTGCAGTACATCGGCGCAGGTTCGATGTACTTGATGGAAAGCCTTCTTAAGAAGATGCTCGACATGGTCGGCGATGGCAAGCTGACGGTTGAGCAGGTCAATGAGATGCTGGCGACGCTGCAACCGGGTTTGAAGCTCAATACCGGAATGCAGGCGTGGCTTGCCACATTGGTCAACCAGCGAGAAGCACAGGATAAACGGCGTGTGCGGGTGGTGGTCATCAACCGCGAAACGCAGGAAGAACTGTTTAAATTGACCCTGTCTTTGTTGGAAGGTTTGGAAAAACTTGACCAACTTCTATTGGCAACTGTGACGGATAATCAACTTAAAAGTGTGGCCTTCGACAGCGATAGTTCATCTTTCCGCGTCGAAGTCCATGTCGAAAACGACGAGGACAAAGCAGATGAATAATATGGAGCATTTTACTCAGCGGGCGCAGCGCGTGCTGACCTTAGCCGAGGAAACTGCCGTACAGCTTAAGTCGCCGTTCATCGGCACCGAGCATGTACTGGTGGGTTTGCTGCGGGAGGAAAATGGTGTCGCCTCGCGGGTGCTGCGCAATTTATCGCTTACGGATAAAGATGTGGTGGCGCGAATTGTCGAATTGGCGGCTGATAATGAGCGAATTCCGGTTGGTACAGGTGTACCCGAACTTTCGCCCACGACGAAACGCCTGATTGAACTGGCGGTCGATGAAGCCCGCATCTTGGATCATCATTACATCGGCACGGAACATCTGCTGCTGGGAATGGTACGGCAGGATGACAGCGCGGCGCTGCATCTTCTGAAAAATTATGACGTCACAGCGGAACAGGTGCGGCAGCAGACACAGCGTCTGCTGCAGGAACCGCCACCACAAGCCCCGACCAACGCGATTGTTGATGAACCGGCAGTCGATGAACCCGACGAAGAACCACCAACCGTCAAATCGAAGGATATGGCGATGGGCATGGCGATTGTTGGCAAAGTGGTGGAAATGGTGGGCGAGAACAAACTGACCGCTGCACAGGCGAGTGAAGTTCTCAGCGGGCTGCATATTGATCTAATGCTGACGGCGGCGGGCAAAGCGCGTTTTGCCAGCATGGTGAATAGTGGTGGCGAAAATATAAAAAAGCGCGTTCATATCACTGTTTATGATCCGACCACCAAACAAAATTATTTTGAACTCACCAATTCGCTTGACCAAGTGCTCAGTTTTATCGACCATTTTCTCTCATTGGTGTCCAATAACGATGTCGAGTCGTTGGTGTTTGATGGAGACAACTCGCCCTTCGCTACTGAACTTCGCATTGAGAAGGATGAAGGGGCAAACTGATGACTGGACAGAATTTGAAGTGGTTCAGCGAACGCGCCCGCAATATCATTGATGCTGCTGAAGAAGTAGCGCATCATTGGGGCTACGATCAGGTTGATTCTGAACATTTGCTGTTCGCACTTTCGCGTTCGCCAGAATTTTATCCAATGCTCTATGAGCGTATTGGTTTAAATGCTTCGATTTTGCACAAGCGAATCATTGGTAATCGGCATTTTGATGCTGTTACTTCTGTTAGTGTAATACCGTTATCGGATGATTTTAAAAAAATTATCAAAACGGCAATCGATGAGATGCGAAAACATATGCACTCATTTGTACATCCAGAACATATCTTGCTGGCGATGACACACCTTCCATATTGTAACGCTGTTCGCTTTATTGATGAGCAATATGTAGGGCTAAGTGAATTACGACGTCAAGCAACACGTCTTTTCGATGAGCGAGAAGCGTTATTTGATGACGATGTCTTAATTGAAGCGCCTACAAAAATGGGCGATAACTATTATGATGGACAACCTATCAGGATTTTGATTCAGAACAGCTCAACTTTTACTCCGATAGCCGATTTCACAATGACAGCCAGTGTGTTTCGAGAGATGGCCTCGCAGACTCGATTACGCCTACAAGCAGGGCATTATGGTGAAACTTTCAAAAACGCATTTGGTGATTATCTATTGACTATTTCGCTAGAGGAATACCAATCATGACCGAAACCATTCTGCTGGTGGATGACGAGCAGCACATCATCGACCTCGCGAAAATGTATTTGGAACAAGAAGGCTGGAAAACCGCCAGCGCAACCGATGGGGCAATTGCGCTTCAACGTATTCTCAGCGAGAAACCGTCGCTGGTGGTGCTGGATTTGATGCTGCCGGAGTTGGATGGTTGGGAAGTCTGCCGCCGTGTTCGGGCGCAGTCTGATGTGCCGATTATCATGCTCACCGCTCGCAGCGACGATATTGATAAGATCGTCGGTTTGGAACTGGGCGCGGATGATTATATGACCAAACCGTTTAATCCGCGTGAACTCGTGGCACGGGTTAAGGCAATCTTGCGCCGCAGTGATAAAAAGCCGACACCGGCTGCTGAGTCAACTGACACACCGATTGTCATCGACAACCTCAGTATTTATCCGCAACGGCGGGTTGCGACTGTTGATGGTCACACGGTTGATTTGCGCATGAAAGAGTTTGATCTGCTGCTGACGCTGGCAGAAAATACGGGCATTGTCTTTAGCCGCGAAAAGCTGCTGGATGTGGTCTGGGGCTTCGACTTTGCCGGTGAAACGCGCACGGTGGATGTCCATGTGGCACACCTGCGCCATAAACTGGAAGGGATGCACCCCCAAATCGAAACTGTTTGGGGCGTGGGCTATAAGTTGGAATAAAAATAGTACTGAGTGCCGAGTACATGCATTTCACACTTTGATAACACTTGCTGTTTAGAATGAGCTACTAACTACAAGCTATAGACTAACGACTCATCATGCGACGAAATCCTCGATTACGCGGACGGCTGTTTTTCTCCTATCTGGTGCTGGTGATTGCGCTGCTGTTAATTATGGCAGCGGCTTTCTTGGTGTTTCTATTTGCTCAACCGGTTTCAGCAGCACCGACTTATGAACGGCTGCTGGCTACCATGCAAAGCCTATCGCAGGAGGTCAACCTCAGCACGCGTCCGACGCTGGGCGAAATCAACCGGCTGATGGATCAACTGCCGCAGCTTGCCGACGAGAGCCAAACCCGCATACTGGTCGTGAGTATGGCAAAAGACTCCACCATTTATGACAGCGCCGGAACATTTTCGCGCGGTGACCCCATACGGCTTACGGAAGAATCGTACACGGTTCGAACCCCGCGCCTGATTAGCGGGCAAGCTGTTTTTGGCAGCATTGCGGATAAAGACGGTTCGCGCTGGTTATTCGCGGGCATCGCGGCTGTGCGCCAAGGGCAGGAAACCAACGCCATTATTTTAGCTGACCGTCCCGAAGTGCAGACGTGGTCAAATGTACTGGATCGTTTCCGGCGGGAACTCGCGTTACCGTTAGCCCAATCGGCTTTGGTTGGCTTGGTCGTAGCGGCATTTCTGGCAGCAGTCATCAGCCGGACGTTGACCCGTTCATTGGCACAGCTCGTACTGGCCGCTGAGTCGGTGGCTGCCGGACATTATGATGAGCACGTACCGGAGGAAGGCGCCGCTGAGATCAAACTACTGGCCGAAGCCTTCAACCGCATGAGCAGCCAAGTACAGAATACGCAGCAGTCACAGAAGGATTTCATGGCGAACGTCGGGCATGATCTGAAAACTCCGCTGACTTCGATACAAGGTTATTCGCAGGCTATCATGGACGGCGCAGCGAAAGACCCGACCAGCGCAGCGAAAATCATCCACGAAGAAGCCGGACGACTCAACCGTATGGTAACTGAACTGACTGATCTCGCCCGTTTACAGGCCGGACGCTTATCGATGCGTACCAACCCCATCGATATAGCTAAGCTGGCAAGGGCTGTGGGCGACCGTCTCTCGATTCTGGCGCATGACAGAGGTCTGACGCTGCATATCGAGGCGGATTCTGTTCCTGAGGTATCAGGGGATGGCGACCGTTTGGCGCAGGTGCTTACCAATTTGGTGAGCAACGCCATCAAATATACGCCATCTGGCGGCGAAATCTGGCTGCGGACACAGGTCAATAACGGCGGTGTGGAGGTCATGGTGCGCGATACCGGTCTGGGCATCAAAGCTGATGATCTACCGCGTATTTTTGAGCGCTTTTATCAAGTGGATAAAGCACGCGGACCACGGCGCGGCACGGGCTTGGGTTTGGCGATCACCCAAGAAATTGTGCAGGCGCACGGCGGACAGATAGGCGTTACCAGCGCGGGCGAAGGCAAAGGCTCAACCTTCACTGTTTGGCTGCCTTCCCCTCAATTGACCACTGTGAGTCGTGGGCGACGGAGTGTCTAGATCAATTTCAAAACTCGTCCAAACGGATTGTCGATTCTGGCACTGCTTATTCGTCGTATAGATAACGACGGGCGAAATTGATCGCCAGCAGAAAAGGAATAGGCTATGTCACTGCTTCAAGGGATTAATGTGGTTTCGATTGCGGTTCCTGACCTCGACAAAGGACGTGATTTTTATCGCAATGTGTTGGAGTTAGGTGAGCCGGTTTATGATTTACCGGATGTGGGTTGGATCGAGTTTAAACTCGGCGCACAATCGGGACATGTGGCGCTGACGACCGCCGAAAAAGATTGGCAGCCAAGCGCAGGGATCACTATTGTTATGGACACGGCGGACTGCTATGCGGCTTGCAAAACACTGCGGGATCGCGGTGTTCGCTGTGATGATCCGGTTGTGATTCCGGGGATGGTGACCTACTTCAACTTTTATGATCCGTTTGGCAACCGCTTACAAGGATGCAGCGCGCCGCCTGCACAATAAGCAATTTCAAAACTGATGGCAATTCGCTGTCGATTTTCAGAATACTTGTTCGTCGTATAGGTATCATGGGTGAAATTGATCGCCCGAATAATCAAGGAGAACATGATGAAGTACATGCTGCTTATTTACGGAGCCGAACCGACAGCCGCCCCTTCGCCCGAAGCATTCAAAGCCGAGTTGGATGCTTATAACGCTTTTGGTGCGGAAGCCAAAGACCGCAACTTGTTGGTCGCGAGTGAAGCCGAAGCGCTGCATCCGGTGGCGACGGCTACGACTGTGCGCGTCCGTGACGGCAAAGCTATGACGACCGATGGGCCATTTGCTGAAACAAAGGAAGTCCTCGGCGGCTTTTATTTGTTGGACTGCAAGGATTTAGACGAAGCGATTGAGATGGCGGCCAAGATTCCCGGCGCTAAACAAGGGGCGATTGAAGTCCGTCCGGTGGTTGATTTCTCACAGATGGGCTAAAACGTGGCGCAGTCCATCCAGCAGGTGATTGAGCAAACTTTTCGGGCTGAGTCGGGGCGGGTGCTGGCCGCCCTCATCAGCCGCTTGGGTGACATTGAACTGGCACAAGATGTGCTGCAGGATGCTTTAATTATGGCACTGCAACGTTGGCCTGTTGATGGAACTCCGCGTAACCCCGGCGCATGGATCACAACGACCGCGCATCACAAAGCCATTGACCGCATTCGTCGCAACCGCCGTATTGTCGGCAGCGACGAGATGCTGGAGGCGATGGCTGCCAACCAAACGGACGATGAGATGTACGAGCAGGGCATAGCAGACGAACGCCTTAAATTGATGTTTACCTGCTGTCATCCCGCTTTAGGTGTTGAGGCGCAGGTCGCGCTGACCTTGAATACTTTGGGCGGCCTGTCGACCGGTGAAGTTGCGCGGGCCTTCCTCGTATCTGAAGTGACGATGGCGCAGCGGCTTGTTCGTGCCAAGCGCAAAATTCGTGACGCGGGCATTCCGTATCAAGTGCCACCTGCCAACCTGCTGCCGGAACGTCTGGATGCGCTGCTGTCGGTCATCTATCTGATTTTCAATGAAGGATACAGCGCGGCCTCGGGTGATGCGCTCATCCGCCAAGAATTGTGCGTTGAAGCCATTCGTCTCGGGCGGGTGCTGACCAGTTTACTGCCTGATGCCGAGGCTTATGGCTTGGTGGCGCTGATGCTGCTCAACCATTCACGCCGTAATGCGCGGGTGAACGCCTCCGGTGAATTGGTGGTGCTGGAAGATCAAGACCGCAGCTTGTGGGATATTGAGATGATCCGCGAAGGCACGCATATCGTGCAGACCGCTTTAGCCCGTCGCCAACCCGGCCCGTATCAAATACAAGCCGCGATTTCCGCGCTTCATGCCCAAGCAGCTAGCACCAAAGATACTGATTGGGTACAGATTGCGGCTCTCTATGGTGTCTTAGGGCAAATGAATCCCTCAGCGGTGATTGAACTTAATCGGGCTGTCGCGGTTGCCATGGCGAATGGTCCCGGCGCAGGCATGGCGATTCTTGATGATTTAGAACGTGAAGGTTCGCTAGACGGTTACTACCTGTTTCACGCCGCACGAGCCGACTTATTGCGGCGCATGGGCTGGCTACAAGAGGCACATGATGCCTACACAGAGGCGCTGATGCTCTGTCATAATACCGTTGAGCAAAGTTACCTCCAACGCCGAATCGTCACCATTGAAAATACACTGAACTCAACCTCATAAGCTCGGCAGCCGTTTCTGATTGACCCTAAACACATGAAAGCGAGGGACCTGTCATGCGAAAATACATCGTTTTATATCGCGCGCCGATCACAGCAGTGGAACGGTTCGCACAAGTATCACCCGAAGAAGCCCAGCAGGGAATGCAACTGTGGTTTGACTGGAAAGAAAAACTGGGTTCGTCGCTGGTGGATTTGGGAATGCAGCTCGGGAATGCTGTTAATGTGGCACAATCTGGCGTGAGGAAAGTCGACAGCGATATCGTTGGCATGTCGATTTTGCAGGCCAACTCGATTGATGAAGCGCTGGAACTGGTTAAAAATCACCATCATTTGCGATGGGCGAAAGGCGCTGAGATTACCCTTCTCGAAGAAATGCCTATCCCCGAACTGCAAGGCTAAGCGATCTGCAAAAAAGGCGCATCCGACATGGACGCGCCTTTTTGTTTGAACTTCTAACCAACCTTAGGCCGGTGTGACTTCTGCCGTTGACTCAGTCGTAGGTGTACTGGTAGCCGTTGGCGGCACAGGTGTATTACTTGGTTTCGGTGTGCTGGTCGGTGGTACGGATGTAGCCGTTGGCGGCACAGGAGTCGCGGACGGCGGCACAGCCGTATTGGTAGGAACCGGCGTATTGGTGGGCGGTACTGGTGTATTGGTGGGAACGGGTGTACTGGTTGCTGGTTCAGCGGTCATTTCTGCCGTAGCCTCGGCTGTCACTTCGGTTGTCGCTTCCACAGTCGCGGTGACTTCCAATGTCGGGCTGGGCGGTGGCAGTGTGACCGTCGGTGTCGGTGTGGGCAGCGGCACTTTCAGACCGGGCAGCAGTTGGAAGGTGCTGAGGATCATCATCAAATCGCTGTGTGAAACCTGAGCCGTATCAACGTTCAGATCAACATTAGCTTCAAAGATACGCATGTTCACGCTGTAGAGCGTATTGTTCGCACCATTCAGCAAGAGAGCCAAACCGCTATTTTGGTTGCCATCAGCATCTGCATAAGTGTAGGCCACCATAAAGCCGGATAATTCACCATGCTTGGTTTCTTTGGCGCTGGTCACAGTCGTACCGGCGACATTGGCGCTGACCCAATTACGGGCTGCCGCTTCATCTAGCGGCGCTGACACCGACTGCGATTGGATACGCAGTGAACCGGCACTGCCATCAATACTGGTAGGACGACCGGGCGCGCTGTCTGTGACGCGCCAGCTTCCCGGATAACGAATGATCAGGTTGGTGCTGGGGTCAAAATAAGCCAACCAATCAGCCGGCGTACCCGCGAAAATACGGTTGGGCTTAAAGTTCTTGATGATGTTATCCATCAAGTATTTGAGCAAATCAATCTGGTTATCCGGTGTCACCACACGGATGCTGTATACCCAATCGCTGTCAGCCCATGCTACCTGACGGGCAACAAATACCTGACCTCTGGTGTTCTTCAACTCGAAGTCGATAATCAGCTTATTGTCCTCACGCGTGCGCGATTGTTCACGGTAATTCAAACCCGTGTCAGAATAACGCGCATAGTTGCTCCAACTCGAATTGAGCGTGGCTGAAGTATACAACGCATCAATCGCATCGAGGTCGGCAACCGGCGCTTGTGCGATCTGGAGGGCGGTTTGTACCACACTCAACAGTGTGCCGTTGTTCATGGTGATTTCGACACCGGTTGCATTGGTGGTCTGCTGACCGGGAATCCAGCCTGTTGGAACACCCACGCTGAATAAACCACTGGGATGCAAATAATCGGTATCAAATGTGATGCCGCTAAAATCCGTCACAACAGGAGGTGAGGTTACGGTTGGGGCATCTGTAGGTTGTAAAGTTTGCTGGGCAGAAGCATTTTGCGTAAAAATGGGAAGAATCGCGCTCAGTGCGATAGCGGCAATCATGATGCCGCCCAATAACATCGATGCGCGACGTGCTGCTGAATTATCCATGTGGTAATGGCTCCGGTACGAAAGAAAAACTCGCGGGCATGATACCTTAAAAGGATAAAAAAGTTAAGGTTCTATCCCAAATGATATGATCTACTCACAAAAAAAGAGGTCAATGCCCTTTAAATAATCAAAATTACTTTATTGCACTTCACGGTAAATAAGAAGGTCAACATATTTGAAAGTGAGTGAAAATGAAACATTCTTTTTATGGCAAAGTTTATGCACAAGGCTATGAAATTGGAACTGATGCATCCGCGACGGTTGGCTTTTACTTAGAACAATGGAAACGACTCGGTGGAAAAAGTCCGGTGCTAGAGCCAATGTGTGGAACCGGTTTAAACCTGATTCCGTTTCTTGAAGCTGGCGCGGTGTGTGATGGTTTGGACGCATCAGAACACATGCTGGAAGTCTGCCGCAAAAAGCTCCATGAACTGAACCTGACCTGTAACTTATACCACCAAAACTTAGAAGCAATGGAACTTCGCCAACGCTATGCTTTCATCATGATTCCCGATGGCTCATTTGGTCATATTTCGGACAAAGCGGTCGCGGCGCAATGTCTAAAACGCTTACAAGCACATCTGCTGCCCGATGGTTGGCTGGTATTCGATGTACGTCCACCTGCCTTCATGAGTGTATTTGGGGAGCACGGCGCGGTCGATCATGAATTAACCGATTATCCTGATGGCTCCACAGTCTTTACCACTGGTTTTTGGCAGCATCTTGAAGACGGTAAAGTCATTCGAAAATGGAATAAAATGGAGCGTTTTGTTGATGAACGACTGGTCGAGACAGAGGTTTTTGATTATTACGAACGTCTATATGAATTAGTTGAACTACAATCCATCCTCACGACCACCGGTTTTGAAGAAATCCACGTCACAAAAGCCTACGAATTCAATAAACCGCCCGAAGGAAAAGATGGCATCGTTTTTTGTTGTAGACATGCTTAGAATCAAACGATACAAAATAAGTTAGATGAATTACACCGCTTCAGTCCGGTTTGAGGTGAGATTGTAGAGAATGTCCGGCGTGTCGGTGCAAATGCCATCTACACCCAGATTGTTGAGCGCGGTAATTTCCGCCGGACGTTCTTCGTGCCATGTGACGATGCCGAGTTTTGCGCCGCGTACATGGTTCATCCATGCTTCAGTGAGCAAAAGGTGTGGTTCAGGTGCAGCGTTTTCCCAACAGGGATGCACATAATCAGCCTTGACCGACTGCGCCAGTGCCACCGGATCAACATGGAGAGAACCAAACAGCACCGAAGTCCGCAGACGGGGACGGTGGGATTTGACTTCCGCCAGCCAATCGGGACGGAACGAGCCGATGATGGTGTAATCCGTGAGTTCGAACGAGTCGAGCGTGCGCAGAATGATCCGCGCCGCCGCATCGTTCCACGCTTTAATATCCAGATACAAACCGAGGCGCAGCGCCACACAACTTAGCGCCACTTCTTCAAAGGTCATAATCGGATCAAGGTTGGAGGGAATGGCGCTGCCAATATCACGCAAAGTCAAATCGCTAATGGCCGCCGGAATGTTGAATAGACGTTTGAGGGTAGCATCGTGCGCCACAACTGGACGATCATCGGCGGTGATGCGAATATCAATCTCTACCATATCCGCGTGCATATCAGCCGCCGCTCGTAAAGCAGCCGGTGCGTTTTCGCGGGCATAAGCCGATGCACCGCGATGAGCAATCCGCAGTACACGTCCACTGACAGAACGGTCAAGTGAAGTGAAATGACGTGGCATCATGATATTTCCGGCTTCTTGGGCAAGATTACCCGTAAGATAAGTAGAAATGTTAGTTTGTCACAAAAGATTAACTGATTTCAATCAACAGGGTGTAAAGACTACTTTAAGAGGAGATTGAAGAATAGATTAAGGGGCTTAATACTGAGATAAAGTAAATTTTACACAGTCTCGCCCTACTGCGTTTGATAGACGCGGCAGTTTATCCCAAATTATCGCAAGTCTTAAAACGGTTAACACCTCTACGGCGCGAACATGGCTTCGAGGGCTAACACGACTTCATCCCGCCACGAGGTGTAATTATGTCCACCGCTGTATTCGCGGTAGATGGGCGAATAACCTTTAGTATCCAAGAGTCCACGCATTTTGCGGTTCATGGGAAGTAACCATTCGTAGCGTCCGACATCCATCCAGACCTTGATGGGACGTAGTTCAACATTGCGAACGAGGTCATATATGACACTTTCGCTGCCTTCCAAGTCAAAACCGAATGCGCCCGATTGGCTGATCACCTTACCGAAGATGTCCGGCAGACGCAGCCCGCTGTAGAGCGCCATCAACCCGCCCATTGACGCGCCGAGGATGCCATAGGTGCCGGGGTTTTCCTCTAATGGCAGCAAATGGAGATGCTCGGCAGCCAGCACCAATACATCGCGCACGAGAAAACCGAGCGTACTGTCGCTGCACATATACTCGACGAATCGGGCTTGTCCACCATGTTGGGGCATCGCCAGCGCAATCGGTCGAATGCGTTTTTGAGCGATGAGGTTATCGACGATGACTGGCAGCTTGGCGCGTGTGACGTAATCTTTGCCATCCAAAACGACGAGCAGCGGCACAGGTTCATTGGTCGGCGGGTGGTAAAGATAGACCGGACGTTGACTGCCGACGACCAGAAAGCCCGCATCAATTTTGTGTTCTGTCACAAGGCCGCGCTGAACGCCGCGTTTGCGCAAGGTTAAGCCCGTGTGGCTCGCCGCAGGCATATTAAACCAATGATTCATCTTGCCCATGCCGTTGGTAATCAGCCGTTTGTTGAATGGATCACGCCAGCGGCCTTCCTCATTCATGTAGGCGTATTCCATATAGGCATCAGGCAAAAAGGATAGGCTGTGCGTCCACACGTTGGGAGCCGCTTGGGTTAATGTTATGCCTTCATCTTTGCCCCAACCCGTCGCGTCGGTATAGAGTTTAGGGGCGCTTTCGCCTTCCCAGACAAAGACTGCCTTATCATCGTCAATGAGGGGCGCACCTTCAGAACGAGCGCGGCTGAGCAAATCGTGCATTCATGAGCCTTTCCAAGCCACTATGATGATGCACATCATAGCGTGGAGACGGGTATTTTGTCGAAGGCTATTTCTTCAGGCGATTGCAGCGGAAGCGTCATTTGAAAGCATCCCCCTTTTACAGGATCATTATAGGCAGCCAACGTTCCCTCATGTACCTGTAGAATTTGTTGGGCAATGGCTAAATTCAAACCAGTATTATGAACATTACCCTCACTCACCTGATAAAAGGGTAAAAACATTTGCGGAATTTCTTCTTCGCTAAAGTGGAGTGTTGTTGAACTCATTTCGATTGAAGCGACAAATTTCCCATCGACTGACTGCTTTTGCAGGGCGATCACAATTTCCGTTTCGGGCTGGCTGCTGTCAATTAAAAATCTAAGCAGGTTGGCACAAGCGCGGCCTAAATAGATAAAGTCAATACTGACGGGTATATTATCCGCGAACTCTTGGCGCACGTTAATTTGGGCTGCTCTAAAGTCGGCAGTCATCCCATCCAAAATCATCGACATAAAACTTTTCAGATCGACCTTTTGCCGGTTGAGGGTCAGATTTTGATCCTGCAATTTGGTCATTTCAAATATGTCGTCGATCACATTCAACAAGCGGTTGAGGGTCTCTTCAAGTGAATCAATCCGGTTTTCCCACTGATCAGGCTTTTTGCGGGCGAGGTAAAGTTGGTTACGAATAATGGCTAGGGGTGTACGCAGCTCATGCGAGGCGTGTGTGAAAAAGCGATCCTTATATTTTTGATTGGCTTTGAGATCGGCAATTTTCTCTTGCAACTCGCCGTTGACGCGGGTTAAGGCGGCATTCAATTCGCGGAACTGTTCCTCTTGCGATTGTTCGCGTTTGGCTAAAGAGTCATTGATGGTGGCAGCTAACCGTGCCACCTCGTCATTACCAGACATCGAAATACGTGCAGAAAGGTCGTTACTGCTGGTTATTTCCGCTACACGACGATCCATAAAGGCCAATCGTGAAATCATGATCCGTTCACTCAGCAACATCGCGACGATCCCAAAAATAATCCCGGCAACCAGCAGCAAAATGGAAATATAAACCACGGCTTGCTGCCCTGCTTGATATATCCGGTTTGGGCTTTGTATTTGAAGAATCAATGCTGGCTGACCGATGATGTCTTTTAGCAGACTGTAACCTTCTGCTATCTGATCCTTAGACATGTAAACGAGAGAAGGTGCATCTGGCGTAACGAGAACGCTTTTTACCTGTTCAAAATCCGTTACATTACAGGGCGCATCAACGAGACATAAGCTCAATGACAATTGTGTCTGCTCGCTAAGCTTATTGATGCCTTCGTCATTTAAGTAACGTCCAAGTATGAGCATACCTAGCGATGTTCCGGTTGTTGTACTCTGCAAAATGGCGCGGGACACAACCAACGCAGGCATTTGCGAGACTAACATGATCCCTTTATTCAGGTGAGTGGGTTCAGGTAATTCCAGCAAGGCGCGCAGGATACTTGGCTGTGTCTTAAAGGCGTTTTCCGCCCGTGTATCTCGCTCTTTGCTGAAAATAATCTTGCCTTGAGAATCAACAAAAACCATGAAATCAAGACTAAGGTTATCCAGCGTGTCGTCAGTTAGGTTCGAGTCAATATACGCTTGATTACGATCCTGCACGAACCGATAAGTATCGTCCCAATAAGCCCAATCGCTGTCAATAGACGAGAGATTGTCTAATTCGCGGTCAATGGCAATTAAGGCACGATCCATATTTAAATGGACGATTACTTGCTGCTGCTCGTCAAACTGGTGCAGGATTATGAACCGTGAAACACCAAGGAGAATAATCACCAAACCAATCAACGAGGAAATGATGGCGATAAAAATCTTACGCCGCAAAGACATGGAACACGATCTCTACTTCATACTACTGGTTTACAACTTCTTTATCTTACAACTATTACGAACGGCGATTGCGTAAATCTTTCTGAAGTCCGTGCATAGACAGTTGATAGGTCTATGTTTATTCCATCTCGCGGCGGATGCTGACGCGAACGGCATTTTTGATGGGTTTCTCGGCGACGAAGATGACATAGCCACCACCGCCTGCCCCGGATAATTTCCAGCCGAGCGCTTCATGTTTGTGGCGGTTAATGAGGTCAAGCACATCGTCATTGACCATATGCGGGAACATGGCGACTTGAGCATCAAAGGCTTGGCGGAAGCTGCGCCCGAAACTTTGTAAGTCATGGTTGAGGATGGCCTGCCAGCAGTCAAGCGCGGCATCGGCTAAAGCTTTTGCGCCTTCGACCGTGACACTGCGTTCATCCAACGGATTGTAACCATCGACACGCGGGCCGAGTGGCATGAGATACAGCGCTTGTTCCACGAATTGCAATGTCAGTTCATCACCCACATGTTCAATTTTTGTAGGCCAATATTTACCTTCGTAGTGGGCGATATTCAATCCGGGCATGGCAATGCCAATCGAGTCCTGTGAGCCAGAAACCTGTGTCGTTCCGGGTGGATTGTCATAGCAGAAGAGAATGTAGGCCAACTTTTCAGGGTCGCCGGGCGGCAGCTTTGTCCCCCACAGTTCAAGCGCGTGATTGCGGGTGCTGGTCGCCATGCCGCTGCGCTCGTTGAAAGCAATGGTCGGTTCCAGCGAAATAGTGATGACCGGGCCGGGATGTAACTGTGAAACAAACGGTTGGTCTAGCCAACCACCGGCTACATCAATACGATAGGGCATATGTTCAATCTGGCGTAAAGCAGTGGTTGAACGCGGCGGCAAATCAGCATAGGGCTGGCGTTCCAATACAACATATTCAATGCCTAACGACTTGACCAGCACTTCTTTTTGCGGCGTGTTGCCGTCGGCATTCACCACAAAAATATCGGGACGCATCTCACGGAGTTCATTCTCGAAATCCAATATGCCCGACCCGCTGGAGATGAAGGCACCGGTGACACAGTTGACCGATTTGACCATGTAGAGGCGCTCCTGCTCGTTGTTGATGGGCAGGCGGCCCTTGAGGTCATACACGGTTTGGTCAGAACCGAGGGCGACGTATAAATCACCGTAGGCAGCGGCGGATTGGAAAAAGGCGACGTGCCCACTGTGGAGCATGTCGTAACAACCGCTGACAAACACTTTTTTGGACATAAGAACCTAACTCTTTGTGGGTGGATGAAATTCGGCAATCACTTGGATTGTACCGACGATGTGTTGATTAAACTGCTCAAGGTCTTCCGCCGGAATCCAATATTCTTGGTGCGATGCCCCGCCGACCGTATGCACTTGATAGGCGCTGAGGAAATCAGCCGCGACCTCCAAGCGGGTTACATATCCGGTATAACCGGAGGCGGCGTCTCTGGTATTCCAGTCGCGGGCAATTTGAACGGCGTAGGCTTCATTCAACACGGGGTAGAAAATGGGCTGCGTGGCGAGGCGCGGCGGAAAGCTGCGGAAGCCAGAGTCGCGAATCAATTCGTATTCTTTTTGACCAATTGGCCGGTAAAGGGTGAGGGTTTTAGGCAGCATAATCACATATTTATTTCTAGATCAAGTCGTGTGACAAGAAATCATCAACATGAGTTAGCACAATTTGCTGCTGGTCGTCGGGCAGCAAATGACCGCTGTTGGGCACTACAATCGTTTTTAGCTTCGGGAACAGTTCGCGGGCTTTTTCGACGAGTTTTTGAGCGGGCAAAAAGACATCTTGATCACCAACCATCAATAGAATATCTGCTTGGATGGCTTGAAGTTCTTGGGCAGGAATTGCCGGTGGCGCCAGAGATGATTTAAAGTGCTTACTAACTAAAGTCATCCATTCAACTGTAAGTTGTTCGAGCGGCTTGACCGAAAGCATACTCAGCAAACCACGACTGCTGGCTTCGCCGGGAAATATCACAAAGGGTGTGGACTTCCAAATGATGCGTGGAGTAATGCTCAAGGGGATAATGCCGCCGGGATCAAGCAGAATGATTTTGCTGATTCGTTTGGATGCGTAGGCAGCCAGCTTGAGTGCTATCCAACCACCTAAAGAATGCCCAATTAAAGAAGCGGATTCGATATTGAGGGCATCAAGAACTGCAAGCAGCCACTCGGCATAGGCAGTCCCTTTAAATGAAGGACGATTAGGTGCGCTCTTGCCGGGTTGACCAACGACATCAACAGCCACTACATGATAGCTGCCGCTTAAAGATTCGATGTAAGTCTGCCAAGACAGTGCTGAAAAATTCGTACCGGCAATCAGAATCAATGCCGGCAATGTTTCCTGACCAGCTTCGATAATGTTAGTATCACCAAACGAGGTGCGGATGATACGCGAATGCAACCCCAGTTTATTGATCTGGTCATCGTACCATTCAGTGATTTTCTGCTGACCTGCGGCACTTTTATACATGGATTATCAAGTGTTCCTGCGCTACTTATGCTTAATATCGCCTACATCATATCATGTCATGCGAGTCGAGAATAATCGTCACCGGCCCGTCGTTGTGGATTTCGACCTGCATCATTGCGCCAAAAATACCCTGTTCGACTCGTTGGATACCTTCAGCACGAAGTCGTTGGGCAAAGTATTCCACCAGTGGCGCCGCTTGTTCAGGACGAGCAGCATCAGTAAAACTGGGACGGCGGCCTTTGCGGGCGTCGGCATAGAGCGTGAACTGCGACACCACCAGAATGCCCGCGCCGACATCCAGTGCCGACAGATTCATTTTACCGTCGGCATCTTCAAAGACGCGGAGGTTGGCGGTTTTCTTCGCCAGCAAATCAGCTTCGGCCTGTGTATCGGCATGGGTGATGCCGACCAGAGCCACGAAACCTGTTTCGACAGCCCCCGTGATCTGATGATCAACCGTGACGCTGCCCTGTGTAACCCTTTGGAGAACGATGCGCATAACCTGACCTTACCGCAGAACGAAAACACGAGTGTAGCCAGTTCCGCCAGTGCTTGGCAAGGCAGGAAAAAGACAGACCGCAGGGGCACACAGCCGTATGCCCCTACCATGAAGAACACGATATTTTTACGGCGTGACGAGGATGCGAGTATCCCATGCGCCGAGTTCAAAGGGTTGACCGGAGGCGATGGACGCGCCGCTGATGAGATCGGTGCCGCCTGACACTGCCGGAATGTTTTGCGTGTCCCATGACCAGTTGGTGTAGAAGGTCAGGGTTTCGCCAGATTTGGCACGGGCAGTTGCGGAACGAACAACCATCGGCAAATTGGCAAAAGGCGAGGTGATGCCTGCCTGTGCCATGACCCACTGCGCCAGCGCTTTGCTCAGCGCGAGGTTGGGCAGCGTGCCGCAGTAAGTGACGCGGCCTTTGCCGTAGGGCTGCGAGACAATGGCCGGAAAGCGCCCGAAATGTGGATGCACATAATGGGCTAAAGCGGCAGCGCCTTCCAGTTGAAGGCCGTCCGCCCAACCGGTAGCGCGGGCATCAGCGGGAAGAACGAAATCCGGTTGTACGGATTTGAGCGGCAGCGGAGTCACCAGATTGGAGAACTCGTTGTAATTCGCGCCGACCGCTTCACGCAGCGGGCCGGGGGCGCGCTGCCAGCGGATACGGGCGAACTCGTCGGCGTAACCACTCTTGAAGGTCAGCAGCAGATGTCCACCGTTGGCGGCGTACTGCGTCAGGCGTTCGAGGAAGGCGTCATCAGCGATATACAGCGAGGGCACGACCAGCACCGGATAGGCTTCGAAGTTCTGTTCCTCGTGGAGCACGACACACTGCGCCCGCGCATCAAAGAAGCCCTTATAGAAGGCGTCGAAGGTGCGGCGGTAGGAGGCTTTGTCTGGCTGGACGTTATCGACCTGTGGCAGCGACGGCATGAATTCCAGCGCGTATTTACTGTCCTGCGAATAGAGGAACGCCACGTCTTCCTGCGGTTGGAGATCGGTCAGGATAGCATCATGGGCTTGGAGTTCGTGGGCGATTTGCGAGAACTCGGCATAGCAGCGCCCCGGCTCAAGGTCGTGGTTGAGGATGCCGCCCCAATAGGTTTCGATGCCGTAGTGCAGCGTGTGCCAGTGCCAGTATTCGACCATGTTGGCACCGCGCGAAATGAAGGAATAGACCACCGAACGCCACTGCCCATCATAGTTGGGATAGTTACAGTGCGAGCCGCCGATGCTGTTGGCGTCCAGTTCGGTGATGAGGAAGTTGGTCTGTTTGGTGCCGCGTGCAAAGTCCCCTGCCAAGTACATTGACCAGACGCCGGGGTTGGTGATCTGGAACTGCGCCATCCATTCCGGCGCACCGAAGACCCGATCTTCACCGAGGGCGAGGTTCAGCCCATCCTGCGTGACATGATAGGGATTCATCGCCAGCACGTCCATTTCTTGGGCGATGTCGTAAACATCCGACTCGGCGCGTCCGTGCATGCCGACCACGCACTGCGTCACGAACTGGTCAGGCCGCGCGTACTCCTTGACGATGTTCTTTTCCCACGCCAGCAAATCGGTGACGAGCGTGGCCTGAAAACGCCGCCATTCGAGGTCATAACCGGGGTTGGTGTTGCCGTCTAGCGTCCACAGATCGTCCCAACCGCCCAAACGGTGTGACCAGTAAGTCAGTCCCCAGACTTCATTGAGGCGATCCACCGTGCCGAATTTGTGCTTGAGGTAATCGACAAATTTCTGGAAAACATCGGGGTTATAGAGCAGGCCGCTGCCGGTTTCGTTATCGACCTGATAGCCGATGATGGCCGGATGTTGAGCGTAGTGGCTGACCAACTGGCGGACGACACGCTCCACATGGAAGCGGTAAGCCGGATGGGCATGATTCATGTTCTGGCGTGCGCCGTAATAAGCACGGCTGCCGCGTTCGTAACGCGCCATGATTTCGGGGAATTTGCGGTGCAGCCATGCCGGAATAGCATAGCTGGGCGTGCCTAAAATGACTTTGATGCCCGCCTCGTGCATCGCGTCGATGACCCGATCCATCCACGCGAACTCGAAGCGCCCGTCTTCCGGCTCCCAACTCGACCATGTGGACTCGCCCAAGCGCACGACGGTCAAGCCCGCCTCGCGCATCAAGCGGATATCTTCGTCCAGCCGGTCATAGGGCTGATATTCGTGGTAATAAGCGGCTCCATAAAGCATTCTTTTATCCTTCGTGTAATAACCTTTATTGAAACGTGTTTGGAGTATAAGTCCCGCACCAGAGCACCGCCAGTAACATTGTTCATATGGTTTAGGTGGTTGGGGATGGAGAATGGTATACTGTGCCGAATTCCGATCCGGCTTAAACCCTTTACCACTAATTTCTATGGATTTTTCCGTCGTCATTTGCACCTATAACCGCCTCGATCATCTCATGGCGTCGGTCAGCAGTGCCCTGCATCAAAGCCTGCCTGCGGATGCCTATGAAGTCGTCGTGGTGGATAACGCCTCGACGGACGGCACGGCAGCGGCGGTTCAAGCGCTGCTGCCTGATCACGGTAATCTGCGTTATATGCACGAGGCGCGGTTGGGCTTGGCGACAGCACGGAATACCGGCTGGCAGGCGGCGCAGGGTCAATATGTAGCCTTTTTGGACGACGACGCCAAAGCAGAAAACAATTGGCTGGAAACAGCTAAACGACTCATCGCGGATAATCCGACCAATCTGCGCTGCGTCGGCGGGCCGATACACCCCTTCTATACCAGCCCGACGCCCGATTGGTGGCTGGATAAGTACGAAATTCGGACGCGCGGTGCTGTGCAGCGCCATCTGAAAAAGGGCGAATTTTTCTCCGGCTCCAACATGATCTGGCTGAAAAGTGTCCTCGAAACTTATGGTGGCTTTGAATCCACTGCGGGCATGAAGGGCAATCAACTGGGTATGGGTGAAGAAACAGGGCTGTTCCGCCGCATCTGGGAAGCGGAAGAGTCGCCTGTGTTTTTATACTCGCCGGACTTACGAGTCTACCACTGGGTTCCGCCGGAAAAAATGACCATGGCTTATATCCTCAAACGGGCGACCGCCAACGGTCAGTTCGAGGCGCGGTTTGCACTGTCGCAAAATCCGGGCTTCGGCGGACGGTTGAAAAGCATCGGCAGCACCTTAAAAACGCTGGCCGTTCAAATCCCCGCCGTGCTGATTAAACGGTTGCAGTATAAGACCACTGAAAATTGGTACTTTGACCACTGCTTCATCCCCATTCAAAATGTCAGTAAACTGCTCGGATTGTTGGGCTTCAAGATCAGTGTCAATCAGCGCAAGCAGTAGCAAGTCACAAGTTTCAAGAAACAATAACAATATAAAGAGAGACAGTGCAAGCCTATGAAAATTGTACTGGGCGTATGTGGATTTGGATTCGGGCACAGTACCCGTCAGCGTCCGATTCTGGAAGGCTTGATGGCGCGTGGTCACGAGGTGATTTTGATTACCAACGACCAGAGCACCCAATTTTTTAGCCAAAATTATCCTGATGTTCGCAATGCACAGGTTTATGTACCGGCGATGCATACGACACCTAATGGTTTGGATTTCGCCGCAACAGCCAATGATCCACGTAACGCACAGCCGGAAGCCAACCGCGCTTTTTACAATGCCTGCGCATTGATCGAGCGCGAGTTTTGTAAGCCGGATTTGGTCATCTCGGATTACGATATGGTGTCGGCGCAAATCGCCTATTTATTTGGTGTGCCGCTGGTGACGCTGGACCAGCAAAGCAAATTTTTGGGATATAATTTTCCCGATGTAAGTGGTTATAACCCAAATGAACATCGGATGCGTTTGGGATATTTTTTCCCAAAAGTTCATACACGGATTGCGACCTCGTTCTTCAAAGTGAATTACGCGCCGATTGACGCATATCCGGTCATGATTATCCCACCGATTATTGGCGCCGATGTTCAAGCCCTCACACCCGCGCCAGTGGATAAACAGGTCACGGTATATATCTCTGCCGCCAGCAGTATTCAGCAGTCGATGGACGAATTATTGGCGGTGTTCAGTCATTTTCCTGATACGACCTTCACCTGTTTTGTAGAAGGCAGTCCCGCTCAAACGCCTGCAAATGTGACACTCAAACGCAGCAGTCGGGCAGGGTTTATCGAGAGTTTGCGCCAATCGTCAGCGGTAATCGGAACAGCCGGACACAACCTAATTACCGAGGCGCTGTATCTGCATGTGCCCATGTTCCTGCTGACGTTTGACCACTACGAGCAGCAGTTGAATGCCAGTGTCATCACCAGCGAAGGGTTAGGGGCAGCTGATTCAACGTTGACTGAAGCCAACTTGGGCGCTTTTTTCAGCCAGTTAGACACCTACCGGCTGAACCGTCATGTGTCAGAAGTGATTTATTCACGCTTTGATGGGGACATGGTGTTTTTGGAATTGATTGAGGCCATGACCTTTTTAACACAGAGTCACAATGGCTCAAAGACACCGTGAAAAGACAGAATTTAAAGGAGGCTTAAAACAGGTGTAACGGAAAAGGCATAGATTTAGTGGCATAGAGATTTATTTCTAGTTGGGTTCACACACTTTATTGGTACAAGGACAATTCAGACTATGTTGCAGACCGTCTTTTCCAAACCGGGACAATTTTGGCGCGGCAATCTCCACGCCCATTCCACCTGTTCAGATGGCAAGTGGACACCCGACGAGGTGTTCGCTTTATACCGTGACAACGGCTATGACTTCATGGCGATTACTGACCATTTCAAGGCGCGCTATGGTTGGCCTATTACCGATACGCTGGCTTACCGCAGTGAGCATTTCACGACCTTAATCGGCGCAGAAATTCATACCAACGGCATGGAATTTGATAACGGTTGGCATCTGGTGGCTTTGGGGCTGCCGTTTGATTTTGCTCACACACCCGCCGATGAGACCGGCCCACAGTTGGCGCAGCGGGCATTGGACGCAGGCGCGTTTGTTATCGCGGCACATCCGCAGTGGTACGCCATGACCGAAGGTGATTTTCTGTCATTGGGTGATATTCACGCCGTCGAAATTTTTAATGCCGGTGTCGGACACGACAGCGACACCGCCGAAAGCACTTATATGCTGGACTTGATGCTGGCACGGGGCAAGCGGATTTTTGCCTGCGCGACCGACGACGCCCATTTCAATCTGAATGCGCGTGACCGGCTGATGGGATGGGTTAAGGTGAAAAGTGAGACGCTCTCGCCCGAAGCCCTGTTAACGGCGCTCAAAGCGGGTGATTTTTATTCCAGCACCGGCCCGGATATTCTGGATATTCAGGTGATCCCCGGTGAAAAAGTAACGGTGCGCTGTTCACCTGCCAGCCATATTTATGCGCTCGGTCGTCCGATTGAATTCACCAGCGTGGTGGGGGAGTGTATCACCGAGGCCGAGTTCAGCCTTAAAGAATGGCGCAGCCCCTTCGTGCGGATTCTGGTGCGCGATGAAAAGCAGCGGAAGGCGTGGTCAAATCCCATCTGGTTTGCGTGAAATACAAAACAAATGCATTTAGACCGCAGAGACACAGAGAAATACAAAGCTTAAGTCGGCTGCAAGCGGCTGATGATGTTGATGGCAATGACGATTAGGCCACCAATCCACGCGGGAATGAAGTACAAATAACCGCCGACTGTTTTGGTCATCAACCAGTTAGGAAAACTGCGCGAACGCAAGCGAACGATGATGTCCATCAAAAAGAGAGCTGTCCCCACGCCGATCATGGTCACGACATCGGGCAGTTTGAGCAGAAACCCGCCCCCACCGGCGACCAATCCACATACGACGAACATCAACAAACCCAGTTTATTGCCCTGAATGAACATATCTGATCTCGTTTCGTAAGGCCGTGCCTAACTTCCATTTATAGCATAATCAAATTGATGGGCAAGTTCGCCATATTTGTTTCAGTTCCGCGTATGATACTGCCGTCAAAAGCGTGTTAAACTGATCGTGTGAAGCGACATGAATCAGGTACGGCATGATGAGCTATGTGTTGGGCATTGACGCGGGTACAGAGGCGATTAAAGCAGGACTATTTGATCGTTCGGGTAAGCTGATGGCTTCCGCTTCCAGCCGCTACAACACTTTTTTCCTCAATCCCGGTTGGGCAGAACAAAACCCCAATAGCTGGTGGGCAGGCTTAATCAATGCTGTTCACGAGTGCCTGAAAACTGCACCGATCAAGCCAGCAGACATTGTTGGCATCGCAGCAGGCGCGACCACTTGCACGTTGATTCCAGTCAAAGCAAACGGTAATGCCCTGCGCCATGCTTTACTGTGGATGGATGTGCGGGCAGCAGATCAAGCACGGCGCATCTTTGAAAGCGGGCATCCGGCTTTGCGTTACAGCCTCGCCGGAGTCAGCGCCGAGTGGATGCCCGCTAAAGCGCTGTGGTTGAAAGAAAGCGAACCGGATATTTACTACGAGGCCGATTACCTGATCGAATATGCCGATTGGATTGCCTACCGCTTAACCGGACGGATGACGCTGAATATCAATACCATCACGCAGCGCTGGTACTATCACGCGCCGAGCGGCGGTTGGCCTCTCGATTTCTATCGGCAAATTGGCTTGGAAGATATTGAAGCCAAATTCCCGCGTGATATTCTGCGGGTCGGTGAGGTTGTCGGCGGATTATCTGAACGCGCGGCAAATGATCTCGGTTTACAGGCAGGTATTCCGGTTGCAACAGGTGGCGGAGATGCTTTTGTTGGTCTGTTGGGATTAGGCGTGGTTGAACCCGGTGATTTGGGCATCGTGACAGGTTCATCCAATGTGTTATCAGCACTTGCGAGCGAAGAAGTCCATTTCCCCGGCAGCTTCGGCAGCTTTCCCGATGCCTTAATCCCCGGCTTGAGCTTGGTCGAAGGTGGGCAAGTCTCAACCGGTTCAATCCTCAATTGGTTTCAACGGAACTTCGCTCAGGATGCTGCCGAACAAGCCAAGCAGCAAGAAATATCGGTCTACACGCTGCTGGATGCCGAAGCCCAAAAGATCGCAGTCGGTTCAGATGGTTTGATTGTGCTGGATTATTTTCAAGGCAACCGCACACCCCATACCGACTCATTGGCAAAGGGCGTAGTGTTGGGCTTATCACTCCAGACAACACGCGCTCATGTTTTCCGCGCTTTGATGGAAGGCATCGCGTACGGCATGAAAGATATTTTGGATACTTTCATCCGCCAAAATTGTCATATTTCGCGGGTGATTGCCTGCGGCGGCGCGACCCATAGCAAACTGTTTATGCAAATTTATGCCGATGTCATCGGTCAGCCGATTTATGTCACGCGTGAAGCCGAAGCCTCACTACTCGGCGCGGCGGTTTGCGCGGCAGCCGGCGCAGGTTTGTATCCCGATTTGCAAGCAGCCTCGCGCGGCATGACGCAAATCACCGATGTCTACCAGCCGAATATGCAGTTCCATGACCGGTATCAATTTTTTACCCAGAAATATCGAGAGACATACCAGCAGCTTAAAGGTATTATGCAGGATGTCAGCCAGCACGTCGCAGCAAATAAGGAAACCAACAATGACCCAAATTGACCCGATTTATATTGGCAAAGATGCCACCGGCCAACTGCTGAACACTGCAGCAGCGAAAGGGCTAAAGCGTTTTGCAATTATCGCCGATACCAACACTTTCAAAGCGCTTGGCAGCCATGTGCAAAATGCGCTCAAGTCCAAAGGCTATGATGTCAGCAGCATTGTTCTCGAAGGCGAGGAGGTTCACCCGAACGAACATTATCTGGTAGAGGTGTTGGTTAAAGCACCGTTGGGTGACTGCACCTTTATCGCGGTGGGATCAGGAACGATTACCGACACGACCCGTTTTATCAGCCACCGCACCGGACGTTCCTTCATTGGGATGCCAACTGCACCGTCGGTTGACGGCTTCACATCAATTGGTGCGCCGCTGATTTTAGGTGGCATCAAAACCACGATTCCCTGCCAACCACCGACAGCCGTATTTGCCGACATTGATACGCTTACACACGCGCCCCCGGAACTCATTGCGGCGGGTTATGGGGATATGATCGGCAAAATTACCTCTCTGGCGGATTGGAAAATCGGCAGCTTGCTCTGGGAAGAACCTCACGATGAGGCGATTGCCAAACGCTCACAGGCCGCCATCGACCTCGCGATACGGAACGTGGATGCCATCAGCCAGCACACCGAGGAAGGGATAAAATTCCTGATGGATGCGCTGATCGAATCCGGTTTGTGCATTTTGGACTTCGGCACATCACGTCCGGCTTCGGGCGCGGAACATCATGCCTCGCACTATTGGGAGATGAAGCGCATTAAAGAGCATGGCAAGACCATGTTACATGGCGCACAGGTTGGTTATGCGCTGATAACGGTTGCCGCGCAGTATGCCAAAATTCGTGCGCTCAGCCGCACAGAAGCGATGGATCGTTTGGAAGCGGCGGTTCTTCCAAATCGAGAAACTGAAGTGGCGAACATTCGTCACGGCTACGGCGAACTGGCAGATGATGTGATTAAAGATCATCTGGCTTTCCTCAATATGAGCGAGGCCGATTTTGATGCAGTCAAGCGCCGGATTGCTGATCGTTGGGATGAGATTCAAGCGACTGCGGCCAAAGTGCCTGCACCCGAAGTCATCGCATCTTATTTGCGTAAAGTGGGTGCGCCGACTTCCGCCGAAGAATTGGGGCTTGCACCGGAAGAAGTCGCGCCGGGTTTTGAGTACGGGCATTATCTGCGTAACCGTTTTACCGTCATGAAGTTGAGCCGAATTTTGGATGTGCCATTGGGGTGAGGGCATAACCCCCTCCTTAATCTTCCCCCGTAAACAAGGGAGGAAATAATGCAAAGGTAAAATTCGTAGATTGATTGTATTGCAAAAACAAGATGTTTAGCATTTGAAAGGACTGGCAAGTCATGATAATCGCATTGGGTTGTGACGAAGCAGGACTGCCGTTGATGGACGTGCTGCGAGATTATTTGACCAAGCAGAATATTGCGGTTCACGATTTTGGGGTGCACAGCACCGATCCGGTGGATTATCCTGATGTCGCGGAAGCGGCCTCCAAAGCGGTGGCAGATGGCGAATGTGAACGAGCCATCTTAGTCTGCGGCACGGGTATTGGCATGAGCATCACCGCCAATAAAGTGCCGGGTGTGCGGGCGGCACTGTGCCACGATACTTATTCGGCTGAACGCGCGCGTAAGAGTAATGACGCGCAGGTCATCACGATGGGAGCACGGGTCATCGGGCCCGAACTCGCCAAGAAGATTATCGAGGTGTGGCTCGAATCAGATTTCGCAGGCGGTAACTCGACGCGCAAAGTCGAGAAGATGAACGCGGTTGATGAACGCTATCGACAACAGCGCGAATAGCAAGCTGATCTAACTGCACATAATGCCCGATACTGGCGCATCCCATCCAAGCTGTTGATGTGCCCCGATAATCCCGTCAAGTGTGCTGGCAATCGCTTCGGGATAGGGCGCGGTTTTCCGCACCGTGAGATCAGCGTAAGAGTTGACACATTCGAAGGTTGAGGACAACAGGTTGCGCGACTCGTTGACCATAAACAACATGTAGTGCAAGCGCTTGGCCGAGCGGTCGAGCAGTCTCGCGTAAATGGTGACCTCATCACCGATATGCACTTCGTTCACGTAATGAATATGGTGTTCGAGGTCAAAACCGCCGCTGCCATGTTCTTTGTAAAACGCTGGCGTTAGACCAAAACTTTCGAACAGCGCGTCGCCGGCATCGTCGTACACTTCCAGATAGTAGCGCATGTTCATATGCCCCATCTTGTCGCGGTAACGGTCGGGAATGGTCACCCGATAAACAGGCGATAATTGTTGAATTTGTTCCAGCGAGGGAAGAGTTGGGCGCATCACAAACTCCGATATGACCAAAGCACTATCAGCCGATTCTAACCCGTTGCCTAAGCGTAGGCCATACGTCCATCGCACACATGTTACACTGTGTCTATAATCATCTGTAGTGTAGGCATACGGGGGATATTATTGTGATTCGGCGCAGCGTGATTCTACTAGCTTTGCTGCTGGCGGCCTGCAATCTGTCTGTGCCGGAGGTAACGCCCACGATAGCGCCTACGCGCACGCCTAGCCCCACGCCGCTGGTATCCAACACGCCGCAGCCGACAATTGTGGCGCAAATCGCAACCACGACTCCCACCAGCACGCCATCCTTAACTGCTACCTTTTTCGTGCTGCCGAGTGATACCCTTACGCCAACCATCACACAGACGAATCAACCGAGCGCGACAGCCAGCTTTACCCCAACTTTGACGCTAACCAGCACACCCACATCAACTTTTACAGCGACGCTGACACCGACCGCAACCTTGACCAACGCGCCGACAGCCACTTCCAGTTTCACACCAACCAACACCGCCACGAATACGCCTTTGCCAACGGCCACAGCGACCATTCCACCCAGTGAAACACCCCTGCCCAGCCCGACACCACTGCCGCTGGTGCCGACGGACATTCCAACACTGACTCTTACATTGACCTCAACGCCGATTCCGAGCGCGACCTTCACCAACGCGCCAACGGCTACTTCCAGTTTTACGCCGACTATCACACTCAGTCCGACACCGCTGCCGACTTCGACACCTTTACCGACCTTCACGCCGAGTGATACAGCTACCAATGAACCAACGGCAACCTCAACGCTGACACCGAGCAATACACCGCGTCCACTGCCCAGCGCGACCCGTACCCTTTCGCCGGAAGAACTGGCGGCCTTTAACACACCGATTGCACCAGTTGGTCAGCCACCGACACCCACCCAAGCGGAGGTTGCGCTCGAACCCACGTTAGATGTCACACCGACCTTTATCACGGCTCAAGCACCGATTATCGAAACACCCTTGGTCACACCGATTGAGGCGCAGGTTACGCCACAAGAAGCCATCGCAACCGCAACGGCTCAACCAACGGTTGCTTTGATCGTGACACTTCCCGGCATCGTTACCGCTATTCCGATTGCGCCGGTTGGTTTTAATCCGCCCAATGTAGAAAACCGCGTCTTTGGTCTGACGACATCCGGTGGCGTAACAGGCGGCGGTTTTAGCTTGCTCAACGACACGGTGTTATTCGAGCGCAATCCGGTTGACCCGAACTTATATGTCACAACGGATAGCAGCGGCAACCTGTATCTAACCGGATTGAACGGCGCAGGTGCGTACCGACCGGATATGTCGCCCTTCTCGCAGTTCGTGGCGCTGTCACGCGATGAAAATAACGCTTTTGTGCCGCGCGCAAAATGGTCACCGGATGGCCGGTTTTTGGCCTTCATCGTGGCAGGTAAGAAAACGGGTAATGATGGCGTGTGGTTCTTCCAACCGGGGCAGTTCCCGCCGGTGCAGCTTCTGGTGGACTGCCTGCCGCTGGATGTACCGGGATGCAGCCTCGTCAGCAATCCTTATGATCCTGATAAGTGGGAGAGTCAATCGCTGTTGTGGTCGCCCAACAGTGACGCGGTGATGGTCGGCTTGAATTTGCCGCAAGAAGGGCGGGGCGCGATTGTCATTCTCAGCGCCGTTAATGATCCAAACTATCGCATCACCCGCCCGCCCGTTTATCGTTATGATTATGGTGCATGGTCACGGGATGGTCAGTACATCCTCGTCAGCGGGCGCGGGCCGGATGGACACGAATATGTCGGCTGGCTGAACCGCGATGGTTCATTCAACACACTGCTGATCGACTCGGAAGCTGCCGGTTTGTGGATGGGTTTCGCCAGCCAAGCCAATGATGGCAGTGTTTATGCGTTAGGTGCTCCCGGTGACCGTAACGGCCCACGCGAAGCGCTCCACATTTACAACATGAATGGTCAAGCGGTAACAGGCGCGATTGGCAGCGGTTTCCCTGATCGTGTCGAATGGAGTCCTGATGGTCGGGCGGTATTCGTGCAAACCGGTGGTCGCCAGTATATTGCCAATATCAACGGCGATGTGCGCGACATCACCGGACAAGTCGCCGGTGCAAGAGCCATCAATTGGGTGAATGGAGAACTGCCGCAAGGGAATGATGGTGGCGGAGCGAACAACGGTGGTATTGCCCCTGTCGGTCAGCCTGATAACGGCGGACAATCGCCGCAGCTTCCGCAAGGTGTGGTCGAAGGCACAGAATACCAGCCGGGAACGCAGCTTCGGGTGTATGTACAAGAGTTGAATATCCGCCAATCGCCGGGTGTCAACAGTCCCTTGATGCGTGACCTGCCGCTGATTACCGGTGATTATGTCGTCATCCTAGCGGGACCAGTGGATATGGATGGCGCACGCTGGTGGCAAGTACAAACCGCTGACGGTCTGGTTGGTTGGGTTGCAGGCGCAATTAACGGCCTACCGACTCTGGGACAATAATTTCTCACGGAGATTATCAATGCCCGTAACACCTTATTCTCAATCGCCATTGGTCAAGAAGTTAGCGATTAAACCTAAGACGCATATCACAGCGGTTAATCCGATTGATGGTTTTCAGAACATGTTGGGGGAACTACCAGAAGGAACAACTTTCGATTCAGCTTTCGAAGGTACTTTCGATTGGATTACGGTGTTCGTCAAAACCGAAAGTGAATTGGACGGACTCATCGAAAACATTAAGGCGCATATGCAGCAGACAGGCACGCTGTGGGTAGCGATTCCACGTAATAAAAAGTCCAATATGAACCGCAACACTTTGATTGCCTCACGCGAACGCTATGGCTTGGAAATTACGTCGAACGCGGTTATCAATGATGATTGGACGGCCTACCGTTACAAGAAAGTGTAGTGACTTTCGAAACGTATTATTTAATGACAGTTGGTATCAAAATCTTTAAATTTTGGCCTTTCGCGGCGGTTAGGTATACCACGCTCACGTGAATAGTGTTATCCTCCTGTAGATACAAAACAATCAACAGGAGAATATGATGGGTAAAGTTGCAATTCACGGGTTCGGTCGTATCGGTCGTTCAGCGCTGAAGGTTGCGCTCAAGAACAACCTCTGGACTCCCGTTTCCATCTCGGACATCCGTGATATCCCGACATTTGCTGCCGTATTCGAAGCCGACAGCAACTATGGACGCTGGCACGAACCGGTGAAGGCCACTGAAAAGGGCTTCAACATCGGCGGACGTGATATTCTTTACATCGACTCCAGCAAGGAAATTCCGGATTGGAGCGCTCTGGGTGTCGATGTCGTCATCGACTGCACCGGTCGCGCCACCACCCGCCCCGGCGCACAGGCACATCTTGACCGTGGAGCCAAGCGTGTCTTAATCAGCGCAGCCAGCAAGAGCACAGCGGATTGCGATGCGGTTTTGCTGCCCGGTATCAACCTCGATACTTACGATCCTGAAAAGCACAAGATCATCAGCATGGCAAGCTGCACCACCAATGCCCTCGCACCGGTAGTCAAGGTGCTTCTGGAGAACTTCGGCATCGAGTCAGCTTTCTTCTCGACCGTTCACTCCTACACCAACACACAGGCTCTGACCGACCAACCGATGAAGGATCGCCGCGACTCATGGGCTGCCGTCGAAAACATCATTCCCTCGTCATCAGGTGCGGCCAAGGCGCTGTTGTTCATTTGGAAAGACCTGAAGATCACCGGCAAGGCTTACCGCGTCCCGACCCGCACCGGCAGTATTGCCGAAGTAACCGCTGTTTTGGGCAAGAAGACCAACGCTGATGAAGTGAAGGCCGCCTTCCAAGCCGCAGCCGCGACTCCCGCGCTCAAGGGTGTCATGGACGTGCTAACCGAAGAATGGGCTTCGTCACGTATTGTGGGTGACTCACACTCGTCAATCATCGACCTGCCTCTGATTCAGGTGATGAATGACAATTTGGTGTCGGTTGCCGCGTGGTACGACAACGAATGGGGTTATGCCACCCGTTTGGCACAAACCGCAGCCTTCCTCGCGAAGTAATTTGTCGGAAATGCTGGTTCGGTAGGCGGACGCACAACCGTGCGTCCCTACATTTGAAATGCATTATGGGGGTTTGCCAGCGGCAAATCCCTATACATATGCCCCTCTGGCGTTTGCCCTCTAGCTGATGCATAATCGCCCTCATCATGAACAGTCTCACCGCTCGTCAACGTACCCAAGTTATTTTTATCGCCATCCTGACGGCTATCCTGCTTTTAGCCGCGACCTTCCGTATCTACCACATCATCCAGCGACCGATTTGGACAGATGAAGGCACAACCACTTTCAATCTCTTTCACTTCAACGGTCAAGATAACCTGATCGATGGACTAGCCGCGCGCGATCATCATCCCCCGTTGTATTACTACATGCTCCAAGCATGGGTGGGCTTAACCGGCGACTCGATCTTCGCCATGCGTTATTTCGCGGCACTGATCGGCATCTTGAGCGTGGCGTTGATGGTTCCGTTGGCAAGGGTGTTTTTGACCCCACCCCTAACCCCTCCCCGCAAGCGAGGAGGGGAGCAAGATTGGCTACAAAAAGCCTATTGGTTTGTGCCAATCGCTGCGGCGTTAGTGCTAACCCTCTCTGATCCTGACATTGATCTCGGTCAAGAGATTCGCTTTTATACCCTGCGGACGTTGTTGATTATCCTGAGCGTGATTTTTTACATGCGCTGGATCAAAAAACCGTCGATGCGTTTGGGCATCTTTTGGACGCTGGCGAATGTAGCCATCCTGCACACCAATTATCAGGGCGCGTTCATCATGGCGTTCGAGGGCTTACACGCGCTGATTTTCCTACGTGGAAAACTGCGTTTGAAAGCGATTGGTTGGTTGGCGTTGTGCGGCGTGCTTTTCCTTCCGTGGTTCATCGGATATGGCATCGGTCAGTTTGATAACGATCAAGGGATTAACTCGACTCTGCCCTCGACATGGGATACGTTTGTCGAACTGACCTATAAATTCCTCGGACGGATTTGGCCGTTGATGCTTGGCTTAATGCTGTTGGGGGTTTACAGTCTCAAGTCGTCAGTCAACAGTCGTCGGTCAGAACCCCCTCCCCAACCCTCCCCCGTAAACGAGGGAGGGAGCAAATCAAACAAATCTCATAACTCACTATCCACTATCTGGCGGTGGGTGACGTGGGATAAAGCCTTTTTGCTGGTCATCTGGATAGCGCTCACATTAATCATCAGCTTTTTGGGCAATGAGTGGTTCAGCATCCTTTCACCACGACGGGTGATGTTGATCTCTCCGGCGATTGCCTTATTGGTGGCGCTGGGATTAGGTCGATTTAGCAACCAGACCAAGGTGTTTCTCCTGTTGGTCATTTTGGTGTACTCGGCGACCAGCGTGGACGATTATTATCCCAAAGCACCTTGGGATAAAGTCGGCGAGGACATGAGGCGCTACGCTCAACCCGGCGACATGGCATTGATGGAGATCTACTATGACGACACGGTGCTTTACTACTACACCGATCATGATATGCCAGCAGGAACGGTGGTCAAATCGCTACGGATGTGGCGGCAGTTCGATAAAGATACCTATCCTAACGGCGTGATTGATCTGCTCAGTCAGCACAAAACGGTGTGGTTCACCCATTGGAGTCCTGACCAATCCGGTTTCGATTTCCTCAAGCAGACCGGACATGTTCAAACGGCGTTGATGACCACTTATTGGGGAACGAATCAACTGAATGTTTACCGCTTCGATGTTATTCAGCCACAGCCAGTAGTCACCTACAGTAACGGCATGACCCTGCGCCAGTTCCAGATTGATCCCGACAAGATGCGGGTAGATCTATGGTGGTCAGCCGACAAGCCGCTCGACAAGGATTACAGTGTGTCGGTGTTTGTGCTGGATGCCAATGGGCAGTTGGTGGCGCAGAAGGATGATTTTCCGTTCCTGAATCAGCGTCCGACGAGCAGTTTCCAACCGAATGAAGTGGTTTATGATCCGCACAGCCTCGAATTGTCCAACCCCCAAGCCCCTCTCCCGTCGGGGAAATATACGGTGGCGGTTAAACTCTACACTTACTACGATGGTCAGCAGTATCCAACGGCAAACGGCGATCCGTGGGAAGTCATCGGCATGATTGAGAAATAGGGTAGCGGTTAACGATTAGCTCAATGCACAATATGCGAAACATGCGGCGAATTCTGCAATTTTTGCAATACATCCGCTTAAATTTCCAGGTTAGGGATTATGGTCTAAGATGTCGTGTCTGCCGATGTTGCGAAATACACAAATTTGTTCCCCTGTATCAGGGTCTATTTGGTATTCAAATGTAAATCGGTAGAAATCATCTACACGACCTTCCCAGATGTTTTTATGTCCCTTCATTTTCTTAACGCCTAGTGAAGGATGTTGAGTGTTTTCTTGGAAAAGGGCAAAAATCTTCGGTAGTTTTTCCTGAATGGGTTTCGGTAAGTCTTTAAATGCTTTCTTGAACTGCGATGTGCGCTGATACTTCATTCATCATCGCTTATCAGGTCAGTCAGAAGATCATCCATTGTGTCAAAAGTTTCAACACGTCCGGCGGCGATGTCCTTATCTGCTGCTTGTTCACCAGCCTGCCACTGCTGTGTCCAAAAATAGGCTTGGTCGGGATCACGTTCAGAGTCTATTTCAAATAATGCCAACAAATAATCGTCAGGCGCTTTATAACCCCGTTCGCGGGCAACTTTTTCGATCCGCTGACGCTGCTCATTGGTTACATGGATAACTAACTCGCTCATGGTTCAGCCTCAATACCAGAACATTTTTATAGATTCTGTGGTTAGAGAATGTCATCTACTGCAATGCTAAAACCGGGCAGGACATCTTCACCGTTTAGGGTATCGCCATAGGTCAAAACTTTTACATCACGACCCGCGAAATAAACTTCGATACTGTCGCCGGGGAATATCAAAATGGACAGTTTTACGCCGTGTTTGATATAGGCTAACGCTTTTTTGCGCTGCGCGGTTTTGGACTGTGAGTCAGACCGAATTTCAACAGCCACAATCGGTGGTACGGTGAAATAGTCTTCAGTGGTGGGGATATTGATGCAAATATCAGGGATAAACTTTTCACCATTCAATTGGTGCAGCACTTCGGTATACACCACACCAATGGGATTGATTTTCATGTAGATCCCAAATTCGGTCGTCAAGGCAGATTGTATGCGTCCGTGTACAGCTTTAGGTGACACTTCGACCAATTCCCCATCAATGAAATCAAAACGTTTGTCGGGATGCTGCTCGGCATACACCAAGAATTCTTCGGCAGTCATTTCTCTCTGAAATAGCATGAATTAGTCCCTTACTACAGAACCAAATCTGTTATTTAAAGTATACCATTGGTTGTTATTGAATGGGGAGTAGTTTGAGACGCGCTTTAGCTTTCACCAGCGTTAAGATGTGATCGATTTCACGAAACTCTTCAATTTCCGCACGTTCTTCGTCAGTTAGACTCCCTGTGCGATTCTTCTCAAGGAGTTCGTGCGCCCGTATTTGTAAGTCATCAGGAAGGCGATAAGCAGCGATTTCTGCCAATGCAGCGCCAGAGGCAAGAAAATCCGTGACCACATCGGTAACTGTTTTATCGGATGCAACAGGCATAACAACCTCACACATCTTTTTGCACATTATAGCAAACTCACCTCGTAATCGCTGACTACGAGGTGAGTTCAATTTATGTCTTACGCGAATTCGATGGTTGCCATGGAGTGGGCGGGGAGTTCGATGCGCCATTGATTGCTGCCATCGGCAGTGACGGAAAGGTCAGCGAGAGCGATACTATCCGGCTTCTCGATGCTGTTCTGGGCGCGAGGGCTGTCACCAGCGAGGATACGTGCTTTAACCACTTGCTTGAGGCCAGAAGTCACCAATGTAACCGAAGCAGCTTGGTCAAAGTGACGGTTAATCAAGGTGACGGCGGTTCCGCTGTTGTTGGTGGAAGCGGTGGCACTGACGGCGCTAGATGCGACATTGAATTGACCATTGGGAACCGAAGTGCCGTGCGTGACTTCGATGGGCAGAGCAGTTGCGCCGATATGCGGTGTGTGCAGTTGCAGCGCGTAATAAGTCGGCGTCAACCACATCGCCGCGCCTTCGGTCATGACTGGCGCATGAAGCACATTCACGATTTGCGCCAAATTCGCCAGAGTGAGCACATTACATTGACGGTGGAAAACTTCCAAAGCGATACCTGCCGCCAGCGCATCCCGCATGGTATCCGCTTGTTCATAGGACAGCGGTTCACGCATCAATTCATGGGTTGGCCCCCACGGACGCGCTTCGGGATGCCACACGCCCCACTCATCAAGCGCAATGCCGATGGGCTTGACACCCGCAGGCGTATATTCACGGATGAAACCGGAGGTGGTTTCGATGAAGTTTTCGGTATCTTGAGCCTCAGCTAACAAATTATAGTATTGATCTTCGGTAAAATTGGTTTCGGCATTCCCGTTAATCCAATAGCGGTGAATCGAGAAGTGATCCATCAAGCCATAGTGATTACGATTGGTACGGATGACCTCTTCATTCCATGCGTCATTGTGTCCGCAGATGACGAGTTCAGCTTTGGGGTCAACATGACGGAGCATGGTGGCGTAACGGCGATATTCTTGGGCATAGGTCGCGGCATCATAACTGCCACCGCAGCCCCAGTTTTCATTGCCCACGCCCCATAACTTGACACCGAATGGCGCAGGCGAACCGTTGGCAGCACGTTCGCGAGTGAGATCAGTGCTAATGCTGGCGTTGCAATATTCTACACAATCGCACATCTCTTGTACCGAACCGCTGCCCATGTTTCCGGCAAGATAGGGTTCCGCGCCGATTAAACGGCAGAAAGCGATAAATTCATGTGTGCCGAGGCCGTTATCATCTTCGACTTGCAAGCCGCAGGACATCCCCAAACGGCGCGGACGACTTTCCGGCGCACCGATGCCATCGCGCCAATGATAATGATCGGCGTAGCAGCCACCGGGCCAGCGCAGCATCGGAACCGGCATGGCCTTCAGCGCATTCACCACATCGGTGCGGAAGCCGCCAATATTCGGGATGTCCTTGTTGCCGAGTCCTACCCACAGGCCGTCGTAGCAGCAGCGTTCCAGATGCTCGGCGAAATGCCCGTACAGGCGCGGCGAAATCGTACCGATGGGAGCATCGGCACGGAGGGTAAGTGTCGTGTCAATTGTCATGGGTCGTACCTCCAATAGCGTAAATTCTGCTTATGTTGGAAGTATTAACCCAGACTCGCCAAAAAAGCTAATGAGGTGGAGAAATAACCCCCACCTTAATCCTCCCCCGTAAACAGGGGAGGAAACCATGCGCGAGGCTTCTACATTGGATATTCTAAAAATTGCGAATTTTTACTTGACGACGATTTTATGCTCGACGGCTAAAGCGACTGCTTGAGTCCGGCTGGTCGTTCCCATCTTCGAGAAGATATTGCTCAAGTGATTTTTGACCGTCGAGTTGCTAATCATCAGCCGTTCGGCAATCTCGCGGTTGTTCAAACCTTCGACCAACCACGCCAATACCTCGCGCTCACGTTCGCTGAGATCGTGACCGATTTCCGGCGGACGGCGGGTCGCGCTGATGAGTGCCTGTGTCGCTTCCGGAGCAAGTGTCGATTTGCCTTGGGCTGCTTTGCGAACGGCCTGTGCCAATTCATCCACCGATACGTTCTTCATCAAATAGCTAATCGCGCCGGCTTTGAGAGCGCTTTGAATGAGGGCATCTTCGCTGGAACTGGTGAGCGCGATAACCTGTGTGTCAGGACAGCTTTCGCGGATAAGTTGAGTAGCAGTCGCGCCGTCCATATTCGGCATCAACATATCCATCAACACAATATCCGGCTTATAACGCTGAGCCAACATGATGCCCGCTTGACCGTCACCGGCATCCCCGACCACTTCAAAATCGTCAAAGTTCTCAAGCAAAGCGATGAGCCCTTTGCGAACCATGTGATGATCATCAACGACCAATACCCGAATTTTCTCTGCTGCCATAATTCTTTTACCCTATTGACTATCTTCTGACCAAACGACTTGAATACGCGTACCTTCTCCAAGAGCACTTTCAACATTTAGCGCTGCATTAATCGACTCGGCCCTTTCCTGCATGATATTCATGCCGAGGCTGGATGGTTTGCGAGTCGACATATCGAATCCTTTTCCATCGTCAGTAATCGTCAAAACGATTTTTCTGTTCGTCCACTCCAAGCGAATAATGACGCGGTTGGCCTGCGCGTGTTTCATGATGTTATTGAGCGCCTCTTGCACCGTGCGGTATAGTGTGACCTGTACATCCGGCAGGAGCGTGGGAATGTCGTCAAGCGCAGTGCTAATTTCAATGGCCGTGCGGCTTTGAAAGGTTTTTGCCAGTTGTTCGATTAAGGTAGCTAGGCCAACCTGTGTCAGTGAGGCGGGACGGAGTTCAAGCAGCAGCAAACGCATTTCCGCAAGGGCGCTGGTGGTCAACTGCTGGAGTTGTTCCAACAGGCCATAAGCTTTTTTAGGATTGGCTTCCCACTGGCGCAGGGCTGACTCGGCCATAACAGTGCTGCTAAAAAGCGTCTGGCTGACTGAATCGTGCAGTTCACGCGCTAAACGCTGGCGTTCTTCTGCGGCGGCCAATTTTTCGGCATTCTTGCGTTCACTGGCTTCGATCAAAATACGCTGGGTAATATCAGTATAGTGTTCGATACGTCCGCCCGCATAGATGCCCGCGCGGATGGGTTGGCTCCAATGTTCCAACCAACGTTCCTGCCGGTCGCCTTCGGGCGTGACCTTGCATACCAACCGACGGTCAAATGCGTTGTCGCGGTAGGCGGATAATAAACTGCTCGCATAACCTTCCATGTCTTCAAAAATACATTTTAGTTTATTTTCAATCAATAGACGTTTATCATGTCCTAATAATTCTTCGCGGACGATGCCGAAGTAGACCTCAATCGCCACGTTCACCCAAACCACTTTAAAGTCGCGGTCGAGGATTAAGACACCAACGGTTGTGGTATCGAACACATCATTAATGAGGGAGCGGTATTCTTCTTGACTCTGGCGCAGTTGAAGATCGATGCGATGCCGTTCAATGGCGTAACGGATAGTACGGGACAATAATTTTGGATGCGAGTCGTTCTTGAGCAGGTAATCCTGCGCACCCATTTGCACCGCTTGAATGCCCAAGGTCTGGTCATCAAAGCCAGTTAAGACGACAATCGGGACATCATTAATGACGCTGCGAATCTTTTGCAGCGTATCCAGACCAAAACTATCGGGCAAGGAAAGATCAAGCAGCACGACCTGAAAAAAATCCTCGACTAATGCATTGATTCCATCCTGCAAATTATCGGCAAGGCTCACCATAAAAACGACTTCGGTCGCGTCGCGCAGCTGCTCGCGAATCAAACGGGCATCGCCGGGATTATCTTCGATTAGAAGGACGGAAATCGAGTTCTCGTTCACAACCTGTCCTCAAGTGGGTGGTAATCGAACAATGCTGAACCAGAAATGTTCAATACTCTTGACCACATTAATAAATTGGGTGAAATCAACCGGTTTGCTGATGTAACAGTTGGCATGTAGGTTGTAGGTGATAAAAATATCGGTTTCGTTGGATGAGGTGGTCAGCACGACCACCGGAATGCGCTTCAGGTTTTCATCGTTCTTAATTTCCTGCAAGACCTGCCGCCCATCCATGCGCGGTAGATTTAAATCCAGAAGGATTAAATCAGGGCGGGGAGCGTTGGTGTATTGTTCTTGCCGGCGTAAGAAGGCCATCGCTTCGACACCATCCGGTACAACACTCAGGTTGTTATACAGTTTGCTGTCTTTCAGCGCTTCTTGAGTCAGGCGCACATCGCCCGGACTATCTTCGACCAACAAGATTTCGACTGCTTCTACATTCACGACTATTTTCTCCAATTCGTGGAAGGGACTGTAAACCAGAACGTGGTTCCAGTACCCGGTGTGGATTCTGCCCATATCCGTCCACCATGATGTTCCACTACTTTTTTACAAATCGCAAGTCCAATGCCAGTGCCGGGATAGCGATCTTTGGTATGGAGGCGTTGAAAAATGATGAAGATGCGATCTACATATTGAGGCTCAATGCCAATGCCATTATCTTGGATAGAAAATTTCCATACATTCCCGTTTAGCTCGGCGCTGACTTTGACCTTAGGCGGATTCTCCCCGTGAAATTTGATCGAGTTGCTAAGTAAATTCTGGAATAGTTGGACGAACTGCGCCTCGTTGCCCACAATACCCGGCAGCGACCCGTAAGTGATTTCAGCAGCGGTTTCCTTGATCTGCATTTGCAGATTGGTAATGGCCTGTTCGAGCGCTTTGGTGCTGTCAAATTGGGCAAAATTTTGTTCGCCGGTCTTGACGCGGGAGTAGGCCAGCAGGTCATTAATCAGCGCCTTCATACGCGTCGCGCCGTCCACAGCATAGGCGATGAAATCCGTTGCATCTTGGTCAAGCTGGCTTTTATAGCGCCGTTCAAGCAGTTGCAGATAACTGGTAATCATGCGTAAAGGTTCTTGCAGGTCATGCGAAGCCACATACGCAAATTGTTCGAGCTGCTCATTGGAGCGCGTTAAATCCAGCGTAGACTGCTGCAAAGCCATTTCGTCGGCTTTACGCTGGCTAATGTCCATTATCAGCCCACACGTACCAATGATTTGTCCATTCTCATCGGTCAAAATACTGTAATGCGCTTCAACAGGCACAATGCGTCCATTTTTGGCAATCATGCGGAATTGTATTGACGCCGATAAATCCCCACGCTCGTAAATCTCCCGCGCTTCTTTCTGGCTGGTTTCGATGTCGTCAGGATAAGTAATTTTCTGCCCGAAATTGGGAATCGTCAGCCAATTTTCGCGCGGGTAACCCAACATTTTTTCGGCATAGCTGTTAACAAATTCAAGGCGCTGCGTGTCACTTCCGGGAACCAAGATTGACTCCCAGACAATCCCCGGTATATTGGCGAGGATGTTCTCCAAGCGTTTTTGCTGTGCTGCCAGCAGCATAGTGAGTTGATTACGTTCCTTTTCCGCTTTTTGACGGTCACTGATGTCGCGAAATACCATGACCGCACCGACTATTGCGCCGAATTGGTCTTTGATCGGGGCGACGTTGTAGCCAATTGGAACTTCGGTTTTGTCCTTATTAATCAAGAGGCTGGGCGTACTAACATCCACCGGTACAGCATCTTTCAATACCGTAGGGATGGGGTTGAAGATCAGTTTGCCTTTGTGTTCACTGATAATGCTCACAATATCTTCAAAAGGCTTACCTAACGCTTCTTCCTGCTTCCATCCGGTCAACTTCTCGGCCATTGGATTGATCAGTTCTACACGGCCTTCGGCATCGGTTGCAATGACACCGTTGTTAATACTTGCCAGCATGGTTTGCAGCCGTGTGTGGGCGTTCCTCAGCTTGACTTCGGCCTCTTTGTCCTCCGTGATGTCTTTCATGATGTTAATCGACATCTCGACGTGTCCGTTTTGGTCAAAGACGGGCGATGCCTTAAAATTCATCCAGTGGGTGGAGTCATTAGGGACCGAATACCATTTAAAATTCATTTCACTGGTCTTAGCTTCTTTAAACACCCTGCTAATGGGATGTTTTTCAAATGCCAGCGGTTTATTGTCATCATCGAATATTTTGTAATTGGACCGGATTTTGCTAATCGGTGTAGCGATCATTTCCGTGGAAGAATTAAACCCGGCGAAACGGGCAGCAGATTCATTGGCAAACAATAATTCGCCGTTCGGACTTTGCGCGGTCACGCCGTCGGTAATGCTCTGCAAAACGACCTGAAGTTGATCTCGTGATTGGCGTAAAGCTCTTTCGGTTCGCAGTCTGCTTTCCTCCATAATACTGATGATCAAAACAATCAATGCAAATAAACCGATAACCGGTATATCTGTTACTGCCACCCCAAAACTGAACCCGGTCCCCAGAAAAAAGTAATCTAAGAAAATTCCTGAAATCAATCCAGACAACAAGCCGTGTTTAACCCCTCCATACCATCCACTGATTAGGACGGCGATGATGAAAAACAACAGTGTCGTTCTGACGAGATAAGGCGCAAACAGCAGCGAAGCGAGCAGTGCCAAAATCGGCATCATAATCGCCACTGCATACGGGTTAATGCGTACTGAATCGGATTCTGGCAGACGGATCATGCTTGGCTCGTCTTTATGTGATTAAGCGCCATAAACAGCGCGGCAACAGCCGTGGAGTCTTTTATTTTACCCCTCTCAATCAAATGGCTCACCTCTGTTTGCCGGACTGGCTGCATCCTAATCGGCGACTTTTCATCCCCTTTAAGCTTATGAACGGTTAAGTCCCGGGCTAAATAGACCCAGCAGCGCCAATGGGCATATTTAAGCGACGGGTGAAGAATGCCGATGCGTTCCCATTTTCCGGCTTTGTAACCGATTTCTTCCTGAAGTTCACGCTCAGCCGCTGCTTTGGGCGTTTCGTCCTCGTTAATGCCACCCGTCGGCAAATTGAGCATCGTATCACCATAAGCGATGGATTTTTCTTTAATCAACACGATTTCGTCATTGGCGTTAACCGGAATCATCAGCACAGCGTCTTTCATCTGAACGAACGCTTCATCGTTAGCGTTGGCGCACAAATCCATCCACTTATGGTGATACAACACTTTGCTCAAAGTTCCCACTACCTCTTAATGAAAATCTTGACTTCGCTTTCAGCCAGCGTGTCTTTGAGTACACCGTTCAATATCATGGTGTCATAGTCGTAAATCATTTCATGCCACAAGCCGTCTTCCAAACCGGCATTGCTGATCTCGAAATCGCCCGCGTAAACCGGTTGCAGATTAGCCACGACCACGACCACATCGCCCGCGTCGTTCCAGCGCTTGAAGCCGATAACACCACGCCCCGGCAGATCAAGAATAGGTTGATAGTTATCGCTATACAGTGCCGGATTTTCCTTACGTACTTTGATCAAATGGACATAGTGTTGGAACAAGCCTTGATTGCGTTCGTTCTCCAGAAGTCCCCATTGCAGTGGCTGAGGATCAAGGGTTTTGGGGGTTGGCTGTCCGAATTCTTCACCCATCCACAGCATCGGAATCCCCGGCGCGGTGAGCAGCAGGGATGCACCCAGCTTCGCTCGCCGGAAGGCCGCGTCATCAAAGGTGTTTGCTATCGAACCCAGCAGATGCATGATGCGTTCTTCGTCATGGTTGTTGATGTACTGGATAGTGTTGTAATCGGAAGCATAGCCATCTTGTTTGCTGTCCAATATTCGCAGCACTTCACCGGTGTTAAATGGCTCACGACCATCTTTCTTGACGCCCAATGTGGTCGCCGACATCTGCCGGTAAAAATTGTCATGCCATGCGGCATCCACCGGCCCATTGGCGCTGGCAATGGTCGCATCCTGCGGCACATGCTCGGCGATGGTATAGAACGGTTTGAAATCGGCGCGGCTGTGGGCTTCCTTGTTGAACCATTCCAGCAGGTCATAATATTTGATAGCGCGGGTGCAGTCGAAGCGGATGCCATCAATGTGGAATTTCTCGACCCACAGGCGCAGCGCGTTGATCACATACTCGCGCGCAGGCCAGACGTCGAGGTTTTCATCATAGTGTTCATAATCAAACTTCGGGCCGAAGTTGAGCGCGGCTTCATCGGGGTTATGTTCATAAAACCAGTAGTTATAGTCGATGCGTGTTAGCGGCGCTTCGGACTGCATATGGTTGTAGACCGCATCGTGGATGACACGGATGCCGCGCGCGTGGCATTCATCCACCAACTGGCACAATTCTTCCGGCGTACCGTAACTGTTTTCAACGGCGTAAATGCTGTGCAGCGCATATCCCCAACTGTGATCACCGGGGAATTCATTAACCGGCATCAATTCGATGGCGTTGATGCCCAGATCAGACAAATGGTCAAGTTTTTCGATGACATCCGTAAACTTGCCCGGTTCTTTCTGGTCGTCGCCATTTCCGCCGCGAAAGTCAGCCACATGCATTTCATAAATGATAAGCTGTTCATTCGGTGGCAGCGGCACATCATCATGTTTCCATTTATAGGTGTGAATAACCGGCAGATTGTTTTTGATGCGAACGACCGAGTTTTCATGACTATCCAACGTGTAGCGCATGGACTTGGGGTCAGACACCGTCACCTTTTGATCCAGCAGAAAGGGACTTTTTGAAATCACTTCAAATTTGTACTGATATTCACCATCTTTGAGCGGCACTTGAACGCGCCATATCCCTTTTTCATCCTTGGTCATCGGGATCGGTTTCCAATTATCCCAACTGCCAATCAGGTCAACTGACTGGTTGTAGGGCGCAAATAATTCGAAGGTTGTACCTTTTACATTTGCTGGCTTTCGTTTGGGCATGTTCTGGTTTCATCCTCGTCGGATAATGGTCGTTGAATTTATTTTACGACTCAAAATTACGCCTCGAAAAAATTTAATTGGCTATTAATATCCCGCTCTGGTACAGCCTCTCAACTTCACAAAAACAGCATGACTCCATGCTGTTTTTTTACGGATCACCGTGTTCCTAGCAGCTTGCACTCAGTGTCTTACGGCAGCAGTATTCCGGATGCGGTTGCTGCGGGCTTGGCCGGTGGAACAGGCGCGGCCTCCGGCGCTGGCGGAACAGGCGCTTGAACGGCAACTTGTCCCGCAGGCTCACCACCATTGATCAAGATCAGACCGTCTTCCGTCTTCAAATACGGACTGACCGTGACCTTGCGCGGCTCGATAACAATTTCACGCAGCAGCACAGCGATGACACCCATAATCGGCGTCGCAATAATCGCGCCTACCACGCCGCCTAAGGTGAAGCCCATCAAGACCGCTACAATCGTCAGCAGCGGGTCGAGGCCGACACTGCGTGACATGGCACGGGGGGTCAGGTAATGCGTTTCAAGCTGCTGGACGACCACAAATGTTCCCAGCACGGCAATCCCTTGCAGCGGCGTACCGGTGAACAAAGCCAGCAGTGTGGCAAAACCACCGCCGACAAATCCGCCAACAATCGGCAGCATCGTGCCAATGCCGATGATAAAGCCCAATGTCGCGGCGTTCGGGACGCGCAGAACAAACAAAATGATAAAGTTGGCGAAACCAATGACCAGCGCGACGAATACGATTCCGCGTACATAGCTGCCCATCATGTTTTCGATTTCGTAGATAATGGACTCGACTTTTTCGCGCAGCCGCAGCGTGAACAGTTGAACAATGAACTCCACCGCCCGTTGATGTGAAGTCAGCCAATACACGCCCATGACAAAAACAAGTATCACTTCACCGAGCGTAGAACTGGCATCACCCACAAGGCTGGGGAGAACGGGTCTTATGGTATCCACTGCATTTGATACCCCTGTACGCACTGTCGCCGGATCAGGCAGCTCAATGGTCGAGCCGGTGATGTCACGCACAGTGTTGCTGATCCAATATTCCACCGCGATAATGCGGTTTGCCAGACGGTCTTCGCTCGTTAAATTGGTCGTCACGCTGGTTATGATGGGTGGTATCACCAGTGCCGTCAGCGCGATAATCCCCAGCAGCACGCCAACATAGACCGTCAAGATGGCTAAGCCCTCTGAAAAGCGCCAGCGCATCAACCGCAGCACCATCGGACGCACCGCCGAAGCGATGATGATGGCAACCAGAACCACCACCAAAATATGCAAACTCATGGCGACGACGTAAGCACCGAACAGCGTAACCAGCACAATCACTGTGCCTTTAAATATGTCTTTGCCGGACATGCTACCTCGATTGTTAACTATAGGTCTACGCTAGATTAGACGAGGTCGAGCAAAATTCCATGAGCAGGATAGCGTAAGTTGAATAGGCCACTCGGCCTATATTTACATCTATTACAGCTATATTGTTTCGTGCAGCGTGTTTTTCTTGCCTGCATTAAGTGCCAAAAGGCTAAGCCGGAATTGAACACCTAGCCTATTCGAAAATAGATCATGCAGACTGTTTGACTGACGTGGGCTTCGTTTAAAGTGATGGGTGTCGGGGCGCAGTAACAAATGGCTGGTGGACAACTTCGGCATCCACGTTATTCACCGGCACGAGAGAGGCAACACTCGGTTTATGGAATGTCTGCGCCCCACATGTTAGACAAACAGTAGAAGGAGAAACAACATGACCGCAGGTACATGGGATAAAGTAGCCGGTAAGTGGAAGCAGCTCACAGGTGATGTGCGCTCGAAGTGGGGCGATTTGACCGACGACGATCTGCTGCAAATCAACGGCGAACGCGAAAAGTTGGCCGGCAAACTTCAAGAACGTTACGGCATCGCCAAAGATGAAGCCAACCGTCAAATTGACGATTGGGCACGCAAGCTGAAGTTCTAATCCACTTTGGCTAAAATGTGCTGAAACAAAGGTGGTTATCGTTTGTGATAGCCACCTTTTGATTCTAGGGCAAAGCATGACCGTGATATGGCGATTTCATACCACATAGCCAATTGACCTATCGACTTATATCTCTTGGTACTAGCCCCAAATCATCTGCGTACCTCATGCTGTTTGCCCGATGACTGCTTATCATGAAAATTATGAGGACGGATAGGATTACATAACGAGGTTCCATATGGACACAGAAGCAAATACATCCCCCTCTGTAGACGAGGTCGATAAATTACTCATTCAGTTACTGAATGGGTTGATTCTTGTTTGCCATGACGCGCACGACGGCTATATGCAAGCTGCGGATAGCATCACGTCGTCGGCTTATAAAACCATGTTCGCCGAGTATGCCCTTGAACGCAGCCGTTTTGCCGCGCAGTTGGCGAACGTGATTTTGGATCACGGTGGCGATCCAGACGATGACGGTCATGCGATGTCTATGTTTTCGCGTGGATGGACCAACATCAAGCCGGTGCTGATGGGCGGCGATTACGGCGCGATATTTGCCGAGTGTGAACGCAGTGAAGGTATCGCCAAAAATGCTTATGAACGGGTGCTGGGTAAACAGATCGCCACAGATGCTTATGTGGTCGTCAACCATCAATTTAAACAGATCGAAGAAGCGCATGACCGCATTCGTAATCTGCGTGAAGCGTATTATTTGGAACACAAAAACTAGGTTTCTACAGGAAGCCCTGATGACTTCCTTCTCAAAAGCAAAAATCATGCTGCTATCGTAAGGAGAGGATGCTATGAACGACCGTATTTACTACAGCCGCGAAGCTGAACAAGCTGCTGCCCAACAGCGTACCGTGCTCGCCCTGATGGTGATGCTCTTGGGTCTGGGTTTAGGCGCACTCGTTGCCCTGCTTTTCGCGCCCCGTAAAGGTGACGAAGTACGCAAAGAAATCGCCAATCAGGCCGAAAATATTTATGAAAATGGACGTGAAAGCACGGGCAAAGCCTTGAAGGAACTCCAGAAGGATTTCGACAAGCTGCGTAGTGATGTCGAGGATCGGCTAAAACATGTCGCCCGCTAACAAGACTTCTGATGGCAACAACCTGCTGATTTCACTGGCCGCAACCATGATTGTGGGTTATCTTTCGACCCGCTTCAAATTGTTTCGTACCTTGTGGCGCTTTCTACCGCTGCTGGTGGTCGTCACCGCGTGGTTCTTGAATCGTCAGGCGGAAGAGGCTTCAACCACATTCGAAACGCAATCGACCACAGAAAAAGTCAGCGCCTGATTATTACAGTAACGCAACCAAAAACCTCTCGCTTTGAGAGGTTTTTGATTCCTAACAAATTAATTAGGAGATTAATGGCTTAACGGCTACCAGTCCCCTAGTCTCTGGGGATACGCATTTCCTGAAAAACGGCATAATAGGGTCTGTAATTTTTCCGAATTCGTTACGGGAGGGATCATGATGTCATCGCTCTACGTCGATGAAACTGGAAATCCTGCCGCACCCAGCATCATCTTTATACATGGTATTGGTGTTAGCGGCTGGATGTGGAAACCGCAACTTGACTCCTTATCTGATTTCCACTGCCTAAATGTCGATCTGTCCGGACATGGCAAGAGTCATCAGGTGAAATGGGTGTCGATGGCGGATACCGCTCATCACATTGCGACCATCATCCAAACACGCGCCACCAACGGACGAGCGCATGTCGTCGGGCTGTCGCTCGGTGGGCATATGGCGCTGGAACTGCTGGAACATCATTCCAATGTGCTGGATCATGCTGTCATCAGCGGGGTCGCTGATGGGCCGATGTCTAATCAGATGTGGTTAAAACCGCAAACTATGCTGATGTCCTTCTTGCTGAAACAAAAATGGTTAATGAAGATACAGGCAAAGTCACAGCACCTTTCGCCAGTTTTGCAATCTTCTTTGCTCGAAAGTCTGGATGCGCTGTCCACGCAAGCCTACCGCGACATATGGAAAGAAGCGATCAATTTTCGTATCTCGCCTGTTCTCCAGCAGGTGAATACGCCTACCCTGATTGTGGCGGGTAGCAAAGAACCAGACCTCATGAAGCGCAGTGTTGATAAAATTTCGAAACTCATGCCCAACGCGCAAGGACGATTCGCTTCCGGTCTCGGTCACAGTTGGAATCTTGAAGCTCCCGACTTGTTCAGTGCCATGATACGCGCTTGGATCACTGGCGCACCACTGCCATCGACCTTGCAAACCACTCAGACTGTCATCGCCACAAGCTGACAAGGTAATGGTGATCACTTACTCCCTAAGGACTGTGCATGTTCCTGCCAGTAGTGATTGGTTTTGGCAATAACCGTGACCACATTTTTGATTTCTTTTTCAAGCTGAAAGTTCGCTCCTGCCGGAAAATAAAGGGTCTTGCCTTCCCGCCTCACGCTGATGTTTTCAACCACAATCGCCCTTAGCAGCCATAAGGCCATCGCTTCGCTGCTACATTCCATACCAACCCAACCGGCTGTTGTGCTGCGAACCGTTGGCAAACCCGTTACCATCTGAATGCCGCGCTCCAATTCCTGTAAAACCCGCTCGTAAGCATCAGGATTGGCAGCGATTTCCGAAGGGTTGACCGGTTCAAGCAATGTTCCCCGATGCGGCGGGCCACCGGCTAAAGCCAGATCACAAAAACCCTGCCAGATTTCATCCCACGCGACTTTCCCATCGTTTCCATATATCAGCCCCGCTGCACCCATTGGGGCGGCGCTCGGTGTTACCAGTTGATAACGGGGCGGAAGCATATTTAAGATCGCTGCACTCTGTGGGTTAGCGGTTTGACTGCCTGCGTTGATTTGTACGGTAATCTCAGCCAGATGTGGAATGATTTCCTGTAAACGGGCTATAACCTGCGTGGTAATCGTGTTGCTTTCCTCAACCGATAATTGGGCGGCGCTCGTCAGTGTTAGTTCTGCGAAAAGTTGATGCCCCACCCAATGCACACGCACCTTTTGGACACGTTCAACACCGGTAACTTGGCTGGCATGATGCTCAATCTGGTCAACCAATGTCGGGTCAACCGCATCCATCAAGCGATACCAAATCCGAACAGTGGCATCTTTGGTAATAAACAAAATCGCCACACCGATCAGCAACCCAATCAAAGGGTCAAGAATAGGAAACCCTAAAGCTGTACCGACGGCGGCAACCAATACCGCAAGCGAAGTCAGACCATCAATCCGCGCGTGGAGGCCATCGGCGATCATGGCATCCGAGCCTATCTTGCGTCCGGTTCGGATTTGCAGGAGTGCGACCGCTTCATTCCCTAAAAAGCCCACAATGGCTGCGGCTGCCACCCAACCAATGTTCTGCATCGGCTGTGGATTGAGAAGCTTTTGAATAGACTCCCAAAACACCACCGCCGCGCTAACCACAATCGACAGGACGATCAAGATGCCTGCCACATCTTCAGCCCGACCAAAGCCATAGGTATAACGGCGTGTTGCTGCCTTCCGCGCCATATAAAAGGCCAACAACAGCGGAATAGAATTCAAGGTGTCGCCGACATTATGAATAGTATCCGCCAGCAGAGCCACGCTTCCGCTGAGTGCCACAATCACAATTTGGATGACCGTTGTTATCCCAAGTGCCAAAATGGCTAGCCAGACCGTCCGAATCGCTTCTTGATTCGTGCTGGCAGGATCAGCCTCAATGATGGAATGGTCGTCATGGCTGTGACTGTGACCGCCGATATGAAAAATCGCGCCTATCCATCCCCAAAGGGTATGGGGTGTATCATGAGTATGGGGTCTAGGATTTTGCATAAGCTGCAACTCCAATCAATTTCAATGAGGTTGATTGTAGTCACTGGCGATTTTTAGGATGGCTTATTGCAAAAAGTGGCAAAAAGAAGGTGAGCATGTCCCACTACAAGCTCGACTATGAAGAGGTTCTCCGCGCTGCCGGACATCGGGTAACCAACCAGCGGGTGTTGATTTTGGATGCCGTCTGTGAAGGCGAAGGGCATACCACCATCGGGCAAATCTACGCCCGAACCCGCATGAGAGATCGGTCAATTGATCGCTCGACCATTTACCGCGCCTTGAAATTATTTGTTGAATTAGGACTGGTGGTTTCTGCGGATACCGGTGCGGATGAGGTGGTCTATGAAGTCGCCAAACCCAAGCATCATCATCACCTTGTTTGCCGGCGCTGTGGCGAAGAACAAGAGGTCGGTCAGGAAGCGATGCAAGCTATGTTCGAGCAAATTGGGCGCGAATATCAATTTCAGGTGGATACTGACCATCTTATCCTATTCGGTCTCTGTTCAGACTGCCGACAACTTTAATCCCAACCCTACCGTTTATTATGCATTAGGTTAATTTTCGGTTAATCCGACAAACTTTTTCTCAACCATTCGCCAACCACCATAATTATCCCGCTCCCTCAAAATGGTTAATGTCAACCTCGCCAAAGAGTTACAAAATGTTCTTCCAAAAGGTAACCCGTTTCCACTTCATATCGAATACACTATCTATGGGATGACTGTATTTACTCCCTTCCCTGTGTTTTGGGGAAGGGTTGGGGATGGGGTACTGCCCGCGCATCTTAACATCTCGAATGACCAATTCAGCACAAAATCACCTGTTGGCATTGCCGCTTTTGCTGCCGCTTGTCGTGCCGCATATTTCGCTTAATGGAGTGCGCTTCAGCGCCTTTTTTACCTCAGGCGGAGGCTTGAGCCTCTGACTAACGACCTCTCCGACACAAACGGCTTTTGTACGGATTTGCCGTCGGCAAATCCCTAGCCGCAAACTTTACAGTGAAATTGAAGAATGTGAAGAATTTTGTGAATCAAAAAGCGGTAGACGATGGTTCACCGCTTTTAAACTCAGTACTCTGCACTCAGAACTCGGTACTTTTTCTATGCTCCGCTCATCGCATCCAGCGCGAGGTTCAGCTTGAGCACATTCACGCGCGGTTCACCCACCACGCCGAGGAATCGCCCCTCGGTATATTGGTCAACCAGCTTTTGCACCGCTGTCGCGTCCAGCTTGCGCACCGCCGCCACCCGCGCCACCTGATACATCACTGCGGCTGGTGAAATATCGGGGTCTAGCCCGCTGGCCGATGCCGTCACCAAATCAACCGGAACCGCTTGGGTGTTATCCACACCGGCTGCTTTTTCAGCATCATGCAGCGCTTGGACACGGCTTTGCACTGTGCCACCCTCACCAATCAGCGAGGGATTTAACGGCCCATAATTCGAACCGGATGAAATCCCACCGTTATAGGGAACCGGGCCAGTCGCAGATAAACGTCCCCAGAAATATTTCGGGTCGCTGAACTGTTGCCCGATCAACGCCGAACCGATCACATTACCATCTTTGTCCTTGATCAAGCTGCCGTTCGCTTGATTAGGGAACACCACCTGCGCGATTCCCGTAATCACCGCCGGATACAATAATCCGGTAATAATCGTCAGCACCACCAAAAGTACAATCGCCGGACGGATAACCTGTCCCCATTCAATCCCCAATCGGGTTGTTGTCGTTTGTGTAGCCATGATTTCTCTTACCTTTGCTTTCGTATAATTCCCCCTCTCTATGAAATGGAGAGGGGGCTAGGGGGTGAGGATGTTAATTCCTCATCACACCAAATGCAGCGCCACCAAAATCAGATCAATGATCTTGATTCCGATGAACGGGGCGATCAACCCACCCAAACCGTAAACCAACAGGTTGTAGCGCAGCAGTCCCGATGCCCCGATGGGACGATAACGAACGCCCCGCAGCGCCAGCGGGATCAAGAAGATAATGATCAGCGCATTGAAAATCACCGCCGAAATAATGGCGCTGTCGGGTGTCGCCAAGCCCATGATGTTCAGCGCTTTGAGTTCAGGATACGTCGAAGCGAAGGCCGCCGGAATGATCGCGAAATACTTAGATACATCGTTAGCGATGCTGAAGGTCGTCAGCGAACCGCGCGTCATCAGAAGCTGCTTGCCGATCTCGACAATCTCGATCAACTTGGTCGGGTTGGAGTCGAGGTCAACCATGTTGCCGGCTTCTTTCGCCGCCTGTGTACCGGTGTTCATCGCCACCGCAACATCAGCCTGAGCCAGCGCCGGAGCATCATTTGTGCCGTCACCGGTCATGGCGACCAGTTTGCCACCTTCTTGGTTCTGGCGGATGAGCTTGAGCTTGGCTTCCGGTGTGGCTTCCGCGAGGAAGTCATCCACACCCGCTTCGGCTGCAATCGAGGCAGCGGTCAGCGGGTTATCGCCGGTAATCATCACCGTGCGAATACCCATCTTACGCAGTTCACCGAAACGTTCTTTGATGCCGCCCTTCACAATATCCTTGAGTTGGATAACCCCCAAAACCTGTTTGTTATCTGCCACGACCAGCGGAGTCGCGCCCTGCCGCGCCACATCCTCGACGCAGTCCTGCACCGACCGTGGAAACTGTCCACCAAGTTCTTCTACATACCGCTTAATCGAATCGGCAGCACCCTTACGGATTTGCCGCCCTTCCATATCCACGCCGCTCATACGCGTCTGCGCCGTAAAGGGAACAAAGGTCGCGCCTAAAGCCGTCACATCCCGCTCACGGATGTTGAACTTTTCCTTTGCCAGCACCACGATGCTGCGGCCTTCCGGTGTCTCATCCGCCAGCGAGGAAATCTGCGCCGCGTCAGCCAGTGCTTCCACCGTCACACCCTGCGCTGGAAGGAACGCGGTTGCCTGACGATTACCGAGTGTGATCGTGCCGGTTTTATCCAGCAGCAGCACATCGACATCACCAGCGGCTTCCACCGCGCGTCCCGATACCGCAATCACGTTGGCTTGGATCATACGATCCATCCCCGCGATACCAATGGCGGAGAGCAAGCCGCCGATGGTCGTCGGGATCAAACACACCAGCAGCGCCACCAAAACCGTTACGGTAATCGGTGTGCCTTGTCCGGCTCCTGTCACCGCGTAAATCGAGAAGGGAAGCAGTGTAGCCGTCGCCATCAAGAAGATGATGGTCAACACCGCCAACAAGACGTTCAACGCGATTTCGTTGGGTGTTTTTTGGCGTTTAGCCCCTTCCACCATCGAGATCATCCGGTCAAGGAATGACTCGCCGGGGTTGGCGCTAATCTTCACCACCAACCAGTCGGAAAGCACTTTCGTACCGCCTGTAACAGCACTGCGGTCACCACCACTTTCACGGATAACCGGAGCGCTTTCGCCTGTGATGGCGCTTTCATCCACCGAGGCCACACCCTCGATAACTTCACCGTCACCGGGGATCGGGTCGCCTGCTTCCACCAAGATCACATCATCTTTACGCAGTGTCGAGGCGGAAACCGTGCTGTACTTGGCTCCATATTGTGGGCTGACCAATTTCTTGGCGCTCACATCCTGCCGCGCTTTGCGGAGGGCATCCGCCTGCGCCTTACCACGACCTTCAGCCATCGCCTCAGCGAAGTTCGCGAAGATCACCGTGAACCACAACCAGATCGCAATGGTGAAGATGAAGCCGGTAGGGGCTTCACCTTGTCCGACTACCGCTTGCAACCAGAGGATTGTCGTTAACGCTGCACCGACTTCCACCACGAACATGACCGGATTCCGCAGTTGTACGCGCGGGTTCAATTTCACCATCGAGTCCACCACTGCCCGCTTCACAATGGGCGGGTCAAATAGTGGACGGGCTTTTGCTCTCGTTTCGACTACCATTTCAACTTTGTCCTTTATGCTCAGAGTATCAAGCTGATCTTACAAACCGATCATCTTGAGATGTTCGACGATTGGGCCAAGCGCCAGTGCCGGGAAGAACGTCAATGCCCCCACGATGATGATCACGCCGATGAGCAGCACGATAAACAAGGTGTTGTGTGTTGGCAGCGTACCGTCACCCGATGGCACGACCTTCTTACGCGCCAATGATCCAGCGATGGCTAAGGCAGGCAAACCGACCATAAAGCGCCCGAAAAACATGGCGATACCCAGAGCCGTGTTATAGAAAACCGTGTTCGCGCCTAAGCCCCCGAAGGCGCTGCCGTTGTTGTTAGCCGCTGACGAGAAGGCATACAACACTTCGCTAAAACCATGTACCGCCGGACTGGTGTTGTAGATCGTTGCCAAACCATCCGCAGCCACTACTGCGATACCCGTACCGACCAGCACACACAACGACGGGATCAGAATGCTGATGGAAGCCATCTTCATCTCGTAGGCTTCGATCTTCTTGCCCAGATATTCGGGTGTGCGCCCAACCATCAATCCCGCGATAAACACCGCGATGAAAACAAAGTGCAGCATTCCGTATAAACCGGAACCGACACCTCCGTAAATCACCTCACCAAGCTGGATGAGCCACATCGGGATCAACCCGCCCAACGGGGTATACGAGTCATGCATCGAGTTAACCGAACCATTCGAAGCCGCTGTTGTCGCGGTCGCCCAAATAGCCGAGTCAGCGATACCGAAGCGTGTTTCCTTGCCTTCCATATTGCCACCGCTTTGCAGCGCACTAGCCGTTTGGTCGACACCTAAAGCCGGCAGTTTCGGATTACCGTTCTGTTCGGCTAGATAGGTTCCAAACATCAGCACCACGAAGATAATCGTCATGACAGCTAACAGCGCCCAACCCTGCCGTGTATCCCCAACCATCTTGCCGAAGGTGTAACAAACGGCGGCTGGCAGCAGCAGGATATAAACCATTTCGATGAAATTGCTCAACGGGGTTGGATTCTCAAACGGATGCGACGAATTAGCGTTCATGAAACCGCCGCCATTTGTGCCTAGCTGCTTAATCGCTTCCTGTGAGGCGATTGGCCCTAGCGCGATGGTTTGGGTTGTAATCGCTGAACCGTTGGCATCCGTCAAAGCAGTCTTATCGACCACCTTGGCGGTCACGTAGTTATCAAAAGTTTGTGGTACACCCTGTGACACCAACACGACCGCCGCAATGATCGAAAGCGGCAGCAGGATATAAAGCACCGAGCGCGTCATATCGACCCAAAAATTGCCGATGTGGCTGGACGAACGGCGTGATAACCCGCGAAAAAGTGCGACCATCACCGCCATGCCGGTTGCTGCCGAGACAAAGTTTTGCACCGTCAGCGCAATCATTTGAGTCAGGTAGCTCATGGTGGATTCGCCACCGTAGCCCTGCCAATTAGTGTTGGTCATGAAGCTAACCGCCGTGTTAAATGACGAGTCCGGCGTGACGTTGCCCATCATTGCCGGATTCAAAGGGAGCGAGGCTTGTATCCGTTGCAGGATATAGACGATCACAAACCCGAACAGGTTAAAGGCCAACATCGCCAGAGCGTAGGTTTTCCAATTCATCTCGGCGTCTTCGCGTGTACCCGAAAGCCAATAGATAGCCTTCTCGATGGGATGCAGCACGCGGTTAATCCAAACCGATTTTCCTTCGAATACTCGCGCCATATATAATCCGACTGGCTTCACCAACAGCAGGATAACCACTACATAGAGAACCAGTTGTACAATTCCATTGGCTGTCATGAAAACCACTCCGGTTTCAATAGGGCGACGACCAGATACACCAGCAGCCCTAATGCTAATAATCCCGTGATGAGAACCATAATGTTCATACCGACCCCCTTAAACCCGATCTGCTAATTCGACGAGGCCCCACGCAAGCGCGAACAAAATCAACGTGAGTACGATAAAGACGACATCCATAACCGACGCTCCTCAATCAATATGAACAGGATGCATTCTATGACCGATCCCGGTCAAAAGGATGTCAGTTTCGCCCGCCTGTACGTCAAGAAACGATAAATGGTTCTAGAAGAAATAATCTCTAAAAACAGTGGATACAGCAGTTCGAGATCGCTGGATAAACGCTAGGCCGAGCGCGATGCGCCAGTCAAGGAAAGATAAATATTTCGGTCAAGGTGTTTGATCCGAGATGATGTTGAGGGCATAAATACGGCAACACAAAACCCACTGGTGCAGCGGGTTTTGTGCTTCACGGGGTTATGGTGAAGACGAGAGAGGCGGCTAGAAATTAGAAGTCTTTCTGCCACTGGAACGTGTAAACTTTACCTTCGGCGTCCGGCGGAGTGGTCACCCAGAACCAACCGGAATTGGAGTAGTTGAGGGCGTAACCATTTGCTTGGGCGATAGTAAAAGTGGGTTTCTTATTCTTGGCGATAGCAGCGTTAATTTTGTCCACTGAAACATCGAGGACTTGTTTCGCACTGTCGGACGCGCCACTCCAAGCCAGTAATTGCACACCGTCAATCACGGTGGCGGTGCCGACCAAACCTTCGCTATCCAGCACCGGAATATTTTTATGCGTTTCATAGATAATCACCGGCGCACCGGTGTCATAGGAATTAAGACGACCGTCAGTAAATGAAGGGGGAGGTAGGGTCGTGTCCGGGGTATTTGATGCCTCGACCGCGACTGCACCCATTGCTAGAACAAAGACTAACAAAAGACTCAGACCCAACTTCTTCGACATGATTCATACTCCCTAATTACTTTGATGTCCGAGGTGTCTGGAACACCATGCCTCTAGCATTGAGCCGCCTCGTGAAGAAATTGTGGAGAATCGGTAAGTCAGGGGTGAAAATCAACTTAGCGGAGGCTAAATTGCAGCCCTCATGATTATCGAGTACACTATCATGCATCGTGCATGATGTATGGTTATGGCGATAGTATTATAAACACCCTATAGCATCAATAAAATATGTTTGGAGCAATTTTGTGAAAACGGTTATTTTGCAAGAACCCGGTCAGTTCAATCTTGTTGAAACATTTCCACCTGCCTCCCCCGAAACGGATGAAGTACAGGTGCGTGTGCGCCGTGTGGGAATTTGCGGAACGGATTTACATGCCTTCACCGGAACACAGCCCTTCTTTAATTACCCTCGTATCTTGGGGCATGAACTGGCAGCGGAAATCGTGGAAATCGGCCCAACGGCACTCCAGCATGATCTTAAGGTCGGCGATCACTGCTGTATCCGTCCTTATATAAACTGCGGCGTATGTGATGCCTGCCGTCGGGGGGTTACAAATGCGTGTACACGTTTACAAGTCTTAGGTGTTCATCGTGACGGCGGTATGCGTGAACTCATCAATGTGCCGATTGATAAGGTTCATAAATCGACGATTCTCCAAGATGAAGAACTGGCGATGGTTGAAATGTTAAGTATTGGCTGTCACGCTGTGCGCCGCGCCAACATCACCCCCGGAGAATATGTGGTGGTGGTGGGTGTTGGCCCGATTGGATTGGGCGTGGCGCAGTTTGCCCATTTAGCGGGAGCGCACGTTATTGCGGTGGATGTGAGTGAGAGTCGCTTGGCATTCGCGCGGCAGCAGAAAGCGATTGAGCAGTGCTTGGATGGCAGACAAGATGTGCTTGAGCAGTTTAAAACGGTTATCCCTGATGGTATGCCGACAATCGTGTTTGATGCTACTGGCAACCCCGCCTCGATGATGAAATCGTTTGGCTATGTGGCATCTGGCGGGAAGTTGGTCTATGTCGGTTTGTTTCAAGGCGATATTACGTTTAATGATCCTGAATTTCACCGGCGTGAATTAATGATATTGGCAAGCCGTAACGCCACCGCCCAAGATTTCAAACACGTTATGGATGCACTGGAAACTAAAAAAATTGATGTGAAGCCGTGGGTGACTTACAGCCCGTCGCCGGAAGAAATGATTCGTGATTTCCCCATGTGGCTTGATCCGGCAAACGGTGTCGTCAAGGCCATGTTCAGTTTCTAAAAATTAAAGTTACGAAAAGGATTATTTATGATGACTGCTGCCAAACCCGGTCAATTTGCAGCTTACGGCACCCTTCCGATGCCTCGATTGACCCCTGAACTCATGGGGCTGGTCAAAACAGGTACGGTATACAGTTTAGCAGTGGTTTGGGATGAGGGGATTCCAGTTCCAGCGCCAATGGTTCCGTACACGCTGTCGCCCCGTTTGCGACATGGTGACCTGCGCGACATCGCGCCGGCTTCAGCAGCGGCGGAGGCGATTACGATGGCTGCCCACACCGGTACACATATTGATGCTCTCTGCCATATTGGTGAAATGCAGGATGCAAATGGTCAAGTGAGTATGGATGGTGAAGTCAAACTCTATGGCGGCGAGAATTGTTTTGTGCCTGCTGCCGAACAAGTGGGGTATCATGGGCAAAACCATTTGAGTATTGTGGACATGCCGCCCATCATCACTCGTGGTATCCTCATTGATATTGCCCGTAGTAAGGGTGTGGACGTGCTGCCGAATGAATATATGATTTCATCGGCTGAAATCCAAGACGCGCTGATTGCCCAAGACACGTTGATAACACCGGGGACAGCGGTTATTATCCGCACGGGATTTTACCAGCACCTTGTCACCGGTGATCCGGTTTACCGTGACTCGGTCGCCGGAATTGGCCTAGAAGCCGCTCACTGGCTTCAGCAGCATGGAATGATTCTGGCGGGTGCGGATAATATGACGGTTGAAGCGATGCCGCCGATGGATCATGCTGTGCATCGCTATTTGTTGGTGCATCATGGCATAACCCATCTCGAAAATCTGTACTTGGAAGAGTTAGCCGCCAAACAGGTTTATGAATTCTTGCTAATCGTCACACCTTTGCGATTGCAAGGGGCTACTGGCTCATGGGTTCACCCTATCGCCATTGCCTGAACCATTTTTCGGAGCTGAACGGATGACAGACCGGAGCGGAAGTCCAAACTACGCCACACTCAAACGACAACCTTACCTGTCTTTAACAGATATTGCCTACAACACACTGCTGGAAGCCATTATCAACCAAGATTTTCAGCCGGGTGCAGCCATCAGCATCGACAGTCTTGCACGCCAGCTTAACATGAGCAATACGCCAGTGCGCGAGGCGTTGATGCGGGCTAACGGGGAACGGTTGGTTAATCAAAAAACCAATCACGGCTTTGTGGTCGCCAATATATTGACCCCAACCGAACTGCACCACCTCTTTGATGTGCGCCATTTGTTAGAAACCCATGCCCTGACCGAAGCCAACATTACCAGCGAGTCCGTCAAAACAGTTACGAGCTTGGTGGAACAGATGCAGTCCACTTCTGATGGTACAATCTACCATGACTTTCGTGATTACATGGCGCTGGATTATCAATTTCATTACGCGTTGATCAAGTTAGCGGATAACAGCTTCTTGTTGGATGCATGGGATGATTTGCATGTTCATCTGCATCTGTCGCGGTTGTATACGGGTGTAGGCTTGTTTGACCGTAATCATTCAACCATCGAACACCAAGCGATCCTTGACGCACTTCAACAAGATGATAAGAAAAAAGCGGTTACGTTATTGAGCCAGCATATCAAACGCGTTGAAAAGCGGATGCAGTCGTTCTTGAAGAAGTAGGGGGAAAAGTTTCGTTTACCCTAACCCTATGTCGCCTGACATACATCGCGTCCGATTTTTTCAAAATCGCGCTACTCCACGCTATTATGTGGAGGTATCACAACCGTGCGCCCCTAGTGTGGGTACTCCGTATTAAAATTTAAGTGTCATTATCGCGTTCAGTATTCTGATTCATTTCAAAAAGGATTCTTACGATGGCAACTGCTAAACCCGGTCAATTTGCGCCTTATGGTGCGCTTCCAATCCCTAAAATGACTCCAGAGCTGATTGGTCTGATCAAGACAGGAACAATTTACAGCCTAGCGGTGGTTTGGGAGGAAGGGATGCAAGTTCCCGGCCCGATGGTTCCCTATGCGCTGTCGCCACGTTTGCGACATGGAGATACCCCGGATAGTGCGCCGATGAGCGCGGCTGCCGAGCTTGTCACAATGGCCGCCCACACAGGAACGCACATTGACGCGCTGTGCCACATTGGCGAAGTGCAGGATGCGGATGGCAACGTCAGTATGGAAGGTGACATCAAACTTTATGCGGGTGGTAACGGCCAATTTGTTTCGGCGCGCGAACAGGTGAGTTTTCAGGGACAGAAACATATGTCGATTGCTGAAATGCCGCCGATTGTCACACGTGCGGTACTCATCGATATCGCCGGTTATAAAGGTGTCGATGTGCTGCCGGATGCCTATGTGATTTCCCTCGAAGAAGTTCAAGGCGCTTTGGCTGCCCAGAATACCGAGGTAACACCGGGTACAGCCGTCCTCGTTCGCACGGGATTTTATCAACATCTCGCCAGCGGCAATCGGGTCTTTAGTGACGCACAAGCCGGCCTTGGTCTAGAGGCTGCCAAGTGGCTGCATCAGCAGGGTATGATCCTTGCAGGGGCCGATAATATGGGGGTGGAGGCTATGCCGCCGTGGGATCACTCGGTGCATCGTTATCTACTCGTGCATAATGGTGTCACGCATTTGGAAGTTCTCTATTTGGACGAATTGGCCGCCAATCAGGTTTACGAATTTTTACTGATCGTCACGCCGCTGCGCTTGCAAGGCTCAACCGGTTCGTGGGTGCATCCTATCGCGATTGCATGAAGGCAGGTTTTAACCACAGAGGCACAGAGAGAATACTGAGAAAAACAAATGACAACTCTCCCAGACTTAAACCGACAGACCGCTAAGACCGCCGCACCTTACCCTGAACGGGTGGTTCAATTTGGAGGCGGTGTTTTCATACGCGCGTTTGTGGACTGGATTATCCAGCGTTTGAATGAACAGGCTGATTTTGGCAGCGGCGTAGTCATCGTAAAACCCACACCGCAAGGCAGCTACGACTCATTTAACCAACAAGATGGCTTGTTCCACGTCCAAATACATGGTTTGCAGAATGGAACGCTGGTGACAGAGCGCACGTTGATAACCTGTGTGACCCGTGCGCTCAACCCGTATACGGATTACCCGGCCTATCTTGCGCTGGCTCACCAACCGGAAATTCGTTTTATCGTCTCGAACACCACCGAAACCGGACTGAACTTCGCGCCTGACGACAAACACAGCGATACGCCCGCCTCATCATTTCCGGCGAAGCTGACGGCATTCCTCTATGAACGCTATCAACACTTTGGCGGCAGCGCGGATAAAGGCTGCATCATGCTGCCGTGTGAATTGATTGAACGAAATGGCGATAAACTTAAAGCATTGATCCTGCAATACGCCGATTTGTGGGGGCTTGAAGCAGGGTTTAAAACGTGGATCGAAAACAGCAATCAGTTCTGCAATACGCTGGTTGACCGGATTGTAGTCGGCTTTCCCAAAGTGAACAGCGATGCGGTTTTGGAAAAGCTGGGCTTTAATGACCAACTGCTGACTGAAGGTGAACTCTATCACAGTTGGGTGATTGAAGCGCCGCAATCTTTACAGGATGAATTTCCTGTTCACAAAACCGATTTGAACGTCAAAATTGTGGACGATGTCGAAATATATCGCCAGACCAAAGTGCGGATATTGAACGGCGCACACACCTCGATGATGCCGCTGGGGTATCTGCTTGGATTACAAACAGTGCAGCAAGCGATTGAACATGAATGGTTGGGCAATTTCATATCTGATGAACTCTATAATGAGATTATTCCGGCTTTCGACAACCCGAATGCGGAACTCAAACAGTTTGCCGCTGATGTACTGAACCGGTTCCGCAACCCCTTCATTAAGCATCACCTGATTAATATCGCCCTTTATTCGATTTCCAAATTCCGTACTCGCCTGCTGCCATCATTATTAAATTACCATGCACAGTTTCATAAACTGCCGGAGCATATTGTTTATGCCTTTGCCGGTCTGGTTCGGTTTTATAAAGGGGAGTGGCACGGTACGCCTATTCCGCTGAATGATGATGCGACGATTGTTACATGGTTTCAGGAACAATGGCGGTTGGCTCCTGATACGCGCACACTAGTTGAGCGGGTTTTGACCAACAAAGATTTGTGGCAGCAGGATTTATCCCAAATTGATGGACTGATTGACTTGTTGACGACATATCTTGATACTCTTGAGAAAGACGGCATTCAGTCGGCATTTGAACAGTCAAAGGGGTGAAAAGTCATGGTAGTCAAGTTTGAAGCGGTCGGGCGGTTACCTCACCCTGAAGATAATGTCGCCATCGCAACACGCCGCCTCGAAGCGGGCACAGTCATTTCGTTGGAAGACAAGCAGTTCACCATCAGCGATACGATTTTGCAAGGGCATCGCTTCGCGGTTCGGGAAATTGCTGTGGGTGAGCCGCTGCTGTCATGGGGGCAGCCGTTTGGCATCGCCAGCGCCGATATTTACCCCGGCGACTATGCCCGGAATGATGATGTGCTGCGGGAACTGCACCACCGTCAGCTTGATTTTTCACTGCCGAACTCCTCAAATTTCACTGACGAAATTCCGCCGTTTGTTTTTGATGAGTCCCGTTTTGTTCCTTCGCCACCGCTCGAACTTTATTCCGATACCAAAACCTTCATGGGTTATCGACGGGCTGGTACACGGGGAGTCGGCACACGCAACACGATTGTGCTGCTGGGAACATCGGCGCTTACAGGCGGATTTGTACGGGCGTTGGAAAAACGGCTGCAAAAGTATGTCAATCAGTATGCAAATATTGATGGAATCGTGGCGATTGCCCACACAGAAGGCGGGCATGACAATCCCAATAACCGCGACCTTTTGCTGCGGACGTTAGCCGGTTTCATGATTAATCCCAATGTTGGTGCGGTTCTCGCGGTAGATCGCGGTGGTGAGGCGGTCGATAATGCTGCGCTGCTCGATTACCTGACACAGCATAACTATCCAATTGATGATATGCCGCACCATTTCATGTCGCTGACCCATGCTTTTAAAGAAGATTTGGATACAGCCACCGAAGTCGTTGAAGGTTGGTTGGATACGGTTAATGGCATGACGCGCACTGAGGAGTCGATTAGCGAACTGAAGATCGGCTTACAATGCGGCGGCTCGGATGCGTTCTCCGGTATCAGTGGCAATCCATTGTTGGCATGGGTCACCAAAGAAATCATCCGTTATGGGGGTTCAGCCAACCTCGCTGAAACCGATGAACTGATCGGCGCGGAAGCCTACACGCTGGATAAGGTCAAAGATTTGGCGACCGCCCGCAAATTTCTCATGATGCAAGAACGCTTCAAACAGTATGCGGCATGGCATGGCGCGAGTGCTGATGGCAACCCATCCGGCGGAAATAAACTGCGGGGGCTTTACAACATCTATCTCAAGTCCTTAGGTGCGTCGACCAAACGCCATCCCGACGTGCGGATCGATGATGTCATCGAGTACAGCGAATTGATGACTACTCACGGTTTCTATTTTATGGACAGCCCCGGCAATGATCTTGAAAGCATCGCCGGACAAATCGCCGCCGGATGCAACATGCTCTTTTTTGTGACGGGCAACGGCTCGATTACCAATTTCCCCTATGTGCCGACCATCAAAATTATCACCACCACCGAGCGATACAACCTGTTATCTGAAGAAATGGATGTCAACGCCGGTGCTTATCTGGATAACACGCCGATGGATGTGTTGGGCGCGGAAACGTTGCAACTGACGATTGATATTGCTTCGGGTGAGCTTTCGGCAGGCGAACGGGCAGGTCATTCGCAGGTACAAATCTGGCGGGATTGGCGGCAAACACATCCGGTCAATCTCAGTGATTTCGCGCACCCTGAGTTCGAGGGCGACCCCCTCCAAATCAATACGAATATTCAAGTGCCGGATGTGCGTTTTCCGGTTTTCAAAACCCGGCATGGTACGGCTGCCGATCAAGTGGGTTTGATTCTGCCGACGAGTTTGTGTTCGGGGCAAATCGCGCGGATGTGCGCCCAAAAGCTCAGTGACCGGCAGATTGGATATGACAAAGGCATTTCGCGCTATGTGACGCTGGTTCATACCGAAGGCTGCGGCGCACAAAACGGCAACGAATTGACCGATACTTTACTCGGTTATCTGCGTCATCCTCTGGTGAAACATGCCCTGCTGCTGGAGCATGGTTGCGAGAAAACCCATAACGGTTACTACCGCGAATTGATGGATGAGCAAGCGCTTGATATTCAAGATTTTGGTTGGGCCAGTGTGCAGATTGACGGCGGTATCCATAAGGTTACGGAAAAAATAGCGCGCTGGTTTAATGACCAGCTTGAGGCAGATGGTGAATCAGAAACGATTGAGGTTGGCTTAGAAGCGGTGCGGCTGGGTCTTGTGACTGAAGGCGCGTTGACGGATGCAATTGTGCATCACATGGCGACTCTCACGCGGATGATCGTCGCGGCTGGCGGTTCGGTGGTGATTGCCGAGAATGACCCGTTACTGCTGCATCCTATTTTTGCTGATGAAGTCTTAGGCGGTAAAGCTGCCAAACCCACTTTGGATTACGCCCAAGTGATGACCCGATCCGGATTTCATGTCATGTTTATGACCACACGTCAATGGAGTGAGATGTTAACGGGCATCGGTGCGGCAGGTGTCGAATTGATTCTGGCGCATGTAAGCGATCATCCGATGTCGGGGCATCCGCTGCTGCCGGTTCTACAAGTGACTGCTAATCCTGACATCAGTCCGGCTTACGAAACTGATTTGGACGCGTTACTCGGTGCGCCAAGTGCTGATTGGATGCAGCAGCTACTTGACTTGGTGGTTGATACTTTAGCGCGGCGCTATTCACCACGCTTGACGACCTCAGGTGATACCCAATTCCAAATCACACGCGGGTTGTTGGGTGTGTCGCTGTAGAAATTGCCAACATATTAAAATACTGCCAGAATAGGCTAACCGATAATCACTAATTTCAGGTTTGCCTATGTCTGGCATTTTTATCTCTTACCGCCGCAGCACCAGCAAACACCTTGCCCGCTCGATCTTTATGGCGCTTCAGCAGCGCGGGCATGATGTTTTCTTGGATGTCAACAGCATCGACAGCGGCGCGTTTGACGGCATCATCCGCAACCAGATTGCTGCCCGTCCACACTTCTTGCTCATCCTATCAACCGGTGCGCTTGAACGCTGCACCAATGAAGGTGATTGGCTGCGCCAAGAAATCGAAGAAGCATTTCGTCTGAATCGCAATATCGTGCCGATTGCGGATGAAGGTTTTGATATTGAACGGGAGAAACATTATTTACCAGAACCGATCCGTACCGAACTGCCGCTCATAAATGCGCCGCCCTACTCACATTATTATTTTGATGCGTTCATCCAAACGTTGAGTGACCGCTTTTTCAAAGATAAAGTTGATGACCTGCCCGTTGTACCTACGCCAAAAGCTGAACAGGCTGAAGTCCAAAAGCGCATTGAACAGGCCGCACAATACAATGACGGTTGGATCCCTCAAATTGAAGTAACGGGAACGCCTCAGCCTATTTCACCTCAAACGCAAGCTGAACTCAATGCGTTTATGAAACGTGCCGCCCAAGCGAAAGTTGATAATCTACCGGTAATACCTATGCCACAGGCTGAACAGGCCACGCAGCCCAATAATGATTCAACAATAGAAAGCCCGCCGACGCGATTTCTGCCACCCGCAAAACCGGGCGATTTAGGCTACGTTCTACGACGTAGTCATTCAGATCAACCGACTATTTGGGGTGTAGAAAATATTCTGCCACCACCCTTTGAGTGGGTCTATATTCCACTCGGTAGTGTTATCATTGGTAATCAAAGTTTTTTAGGAGATGTATTTAACGTAGCCAAATATCCTATTACAAATGCTCAGTTTGAAATATTTGTTCAAGCTAGTGATGGTTATAGCAACGCCGATTGGTGGAGTTTTAGCGCCGATGCAAGAATATGGCGAAAGAATAATAATACGCCACTCCCCCGTGCTTTTCCCGAAGATGATAATCCTCGTGCTAATGTCAACTATTATGAGGCACTAGCCTTCTGTAACTGGCTTGCTGCTCATTTTAACGCTTACGCTCCAAATTTGCCACTCACAAAAATTACTCTACCCTATGAACACCAATGGTTGCGAGCGGCACTAGGAACCGAATATCGTGAATATCCTTGGGGAGATGAATTTGATATTACTCGTTGCAATACAGAGGAAAGTATGATTAGACGAACTACCCCAGTTACCAAATATCCTAGTGGGGCGAGTCCATACGGTGTAATGGATATGATTGGCAATGTTTGGGAACGGTGTTATGGTAAGAATAATAGAATTGAACAGGATTTTAAACATATGATTGGCGGTTCTTGGAATGTGAAAGCTCCTTATGTTCAAGATTTGCTTAACAGTCCAGGAATTATGTCAACCTATGCCCAGACAAGAGACACAGGTTTCCGCATTATCATGACGAACAGCTAAACGAACAGTGGTTTTGAAAAGTCTCCACTCAACCCAATGCTAGTGGTGACTTTGGGGAGAGGCAGATTAAAGTCAGTTATGGATAAGCCCAATTTGAATTGGAGAAATGGTTTGAAAACTCGAACCAAATCAAATTGACTTATAAGGATTTTTGTTCTAAAATAAAGTATGGATTCTCTCAAAAACACTACATCCTGTGTTTGTAGGGACGAGGATTTATCCCGCCCGCGCTAATCAACTAAGAGATGCGTGTTTTTGAAGCAGCTTGTAGGGACGGGATTTTTCCCGTCCGGTGAGTTAGCTTTGTGGTTAAACCGTATGATTGCAAGGAGAGCAGCGGCACACCCCAAATCTGCACGGCGGTGGCATTGAGGGAGACTTCCGCTGCAAATGCGCCATTTCAGCGCTATTGAGTGAGCTTCCCACCGACACAAAATGTCGATTCAGCGCCTAGCTCCCATGTTCCCGCCAGTCATTTCAGCGGAGAATATGCAAATTATGCAAAAGTTGCGAATCATTTGCATAATTTGCTGCAATAATCCATAACTGGCGCTGATTAGATTAGCCACCCAAGACTTTGACGACGACCTGCGGCGTGATGAAGGCTTCAATAAAGCCTGCCAGAATCAAGCCGGGAATAACCAGCCCAATCGCGATCTTGACAGTATCGCCCAGCGTCATCGACCACGCTTGTCCGACGGTTATGCCTTTGGGTGGTTTGGTGACAACCGCACCCATCCGCAGCGCAGCCGCTGCCGCCAGCACAATCACCGGAATTTCGACAATGCCGTGCGTCAAAATGGCGGCTAGCATGAAGGCCGGGTTGTAGCCTGCTGCGACCACTTGAGTCAACAAGTAGCCGAGAATGAAGTAGACTGCCGGAGTCAAAATCAAGGCTGCCGTGCCAAAAGTAAACAACGACAGGATGAGCGCTGCCAACAAAATACCGCCGTTCTGCCCAACAATGGCGAACCACGCGCCGGACTGCGTCGGGACACTCAACAAGGGTTTGATGAAGCCGGCGGCGTAGGTCATCAAGACCCCTTTGGGCAGGTGCATCTGCCATTCCGGAAGCTGCCCCACTAGAATCCCGCCAAAAAAGGTGATTATGAAAACGCCAATGGTGATCCAAGCGGCTGGACCTAAACGCCGGACTGCCGGAAACACACCCTGACGATACCACTGAACTAAATTGCGCGCGGGACTGCCCTTGTCATCGACTGAGCGTACCCATTTGCCGATATTGCGGAAGGTCGCCCGCAGATTAAACTCATCAATTGTGCGTCCGAGCAGTTCTTCGCGGTTGAATACGGCGTTGCCGACTCGCAGCAGCAGCACCGTAACGATAATCATGCCGATAATAATGGCCCACAGAGCCGAAATGCCGTTGGGTGATTCGGCATCCGGCGCGAGGAACATAATCGCGCTTTCAGCCTGAATGAGCAGCGTCATGGGAATAACAATGAAACTTGCCAGCAAATTCGCCGCGCGGGTGCTGGTCGTTTGGCTGGATACGACAACCGCGCCCGTGACCATGACTAAGGCTTGCACGATTGTCAGCAGCATGATTTGAATCACCAACGCCAACGGAGGTCGCCAACCGATATTCCCCATAAGTAAACTCGACAGATACACCAACATGCCGCCGATACTGGCTGCCAACGGTGGAATCATGGCGGCGAGGGTTTTGCCGATATACAGTTCAGTGTTGGTCAGCGGGGTACTCAACAGCGGTTCGAGGCTGCGCCGTTCCTTTTCACCAACGAAGGTTTCGAGCGCGATGACCAACGAAATTGAAATCGGGAAAAAGCCGACAATCATCAGCAGAAAAGGAATCGTCCGTTCACCGACAATCTCAGCACCATAATCCGAGACGAAGCCCAGAAACTTGCCCGCTAAAAACTGTGCCACGAAGGGGAAGCCGAAGGTCAGGATCAGAATCGGGGTGATGATGCGCCAGTCACGGAAGCTGTCGCGCACTTCACGGCGTGTGATGACGAGCGCGTTGCTTAATGTCTGCCGCCATCGGGGTAAATGATCAATTGACAAATTTTGAGGTACGGCTTGTGTCGCCATATTTTAGACTGCTCCTGCTCTAGCTGATTCTGCTGCGGTTGTGGGGAAACGCTTAGCGCTGGTCATCGTTCTTGCCGCCTTCATCTTCCTTCACCACTTGCAAGTAGATGTCTTCTAAGGTGCGGGTAATCGGTGAGAGCGTCACCACATCCACACCCAAGCCCGCGATTTTCCGCAGCAAGGCGGGATTAGTAACTTGTGGTTCAGCCACGCGGTAACGCAGCCAATCGCGTCCAGCTTCAGTGACGGTAACCATATCACTGATGTCCTTTGCCAGACCATTCATGACTCCGGCTACGCGCAGTTCCATCAGCGGTTCGCCCACAAACTGCCGCGCCAGTTCATCCATTGATCCCTGCGCGATGATGCGCCCCGAACGAATGATGGCGATTTTGTTGGCGAGGCTCTGGGCTTCCATCAGGTTATGGGTGGTGATGAGGAAGGTACGCTGCTCGTCGCGCTGGAGTTCGACAATGGCATCACGGACTTGCTTGGCGCTCAAGGGATCCATTGCCGAAGTCGGTTCGTCGAGTAACAGCACTGGCGGGTTATGGAGCATGGCCCGTACCAGCGCCAATTTTTGCTTCATGCCTTTAGAGTAATCACCCAAGCGTTTTTCGAGGGCGAAGGTCAGGTCAAAGCGTTCCATCAGTTGAAGGGAACGGTTTTTACGATCATCGGCATTCATGTGATAAATGCGCCCGAAAAAATCCAGATATTCAATGGCCTTCATGCGTTCGTAAAGGCCGTGCTGTTCGGTCAGTACACCCACTTTGGAGCGCACCATTTCCGGCTCGGTCAATACGTTGTGGCCATCAATTTTTGCCCAACCGGATGTCGGTTCAAGAATGGATGTCAGCATACGCACGGTGGTCGTTTTGCCAGCACCGTTTGGCCCCAGCACAGCAAGCACATTGCCGGGAGGGATCATCAGTGAGACATTCCGAACCGCTTCAAAGCCGTCAAATATTTTTGTCAGTTCATGGGCTTCGATCATTATTCATTACCTGATTTAGTGGACAGAATGAGATGCAATTTGGTGACGTTTATTTATCGTAAACGCAGGTGCGCCTCGATTACTCCCCTCATTAGTGGGGGTATATGCTTAAGATCATTATGACATAGGAGCGAAGCACAGCGGGTTAAGGTTCTACAGACAGGTTTAGCGCCACTGGTAAGACTTCATCCGACCTTGCGCCGTAGAGGTGTTATGAGGGTGAGGAAAGTAAAAATTATGCGACAAAATGAAATAAAGTAGCGATCTATTTAATAATCTTGGAAGTAAATTTACGTTTGTTAGGATATAAGTTTTGAATTTTTATGAATTTTCAAGTATCGGAAATTATATTTACCCGAAAAAAATAAAAAGGCGTTCACCCATGAATGGGATTTCACTCTCCCAAGAAGCGGCCATTGGATTACAACCGGAAGTCGTGTCAGCTGCCAAGAGCGAACGCGTGGCAATTGTTGATTTGTTCAGGGGTAGCGCCCACGTCATTATGGCGTTTGACCACAGCGGATATTTTAGTGGAAGCACGATGACACCAGAGGCTTACAATGGTGTGATTGGCCCGGTCGGTCAATGGTACAACTTCGCCTTAGGGATGTTTACTAACGTCGTCACACCAATTTTTTTTACACTCACAGGTGTCAGTGTCAGCTTTTTTGAAAAGTCTCGCCGCAAAAGAGGCTGGACGGAGTGGGAAATTACCCGATTTCTGCTGACACGGGCGTTGATTCTGTTTCTGATTGACATGACCATCGGCACACTTTATTGGCATCCTTACCAATCGTTTGAGGTTTTCTCGGCGGTGGCTTGCTGTCTCGCTATCCTCGCGTTTGTACGTTTACTTCCGTTAAGGGTTATTGCTTTCATCGGCGTTGCGAGTTTCTTCACCTATCCACTGCTTATCCATCCATATCCGCCCGTGCCGGGGCAAACTTATGACCTGATCTCCGCCATTCTTTTCCGTTATGATCCGGATGCAGTGCCGCGCGTGGGATTTACACTCATCGGACGAATCCCACTGGTTATTATTGGTTATGTGTTGGGGCGGCTGCTGCAAGACAAAAAACTTGTGATTTCGCCGCGTTTAATTTGGGCGGCGGCAGCTCTTTTTGCGGGATGGTTCGTCATCCACTTAGCGGGTGGATACGGCAATTACTTCCCGTTCAAGGCTGGAATGCCGTGGTATTATTTTTTCATTGAAAATAAAGAACCGACCAGCATTGCCTACAATCTATTTAACATGGGTGGCGCGGTGGTTGTTCTGGTCATTCTCAGCCGCTACGAATATTGGCTCAAAGGTAATATTATCGGGCGCGTGTTAACCAGCTTTGGACAGACATCCTTATTTTTCTACGTAGTGCATCTATTGATTTTCAGTAAGATTCTGAGCCAGATTATTACGCCGGAATTCATGCCACACGAGGCGTTCTTCCGTACCATTTTGATGTCGGTACTGTGTATATTAATGATGATTCCGTTATCGTTTGGATACAGGGAACTGCGGCACAAATATCCTGACAGCATTTTACGGTATTTGTAGTTTGCCCCTAGAAATTACCCTCATCTTCAAAGCCGTAAAATGTAGGAGATAGTGGGAGGGTCTGTGACCCTCCCCTACGGAAGAATTTTCAGCCGCCTGTAAATATGTTGTCCACTGAACCCTCAACGTGAAATGCTACAAGCGTATAGAAGTAGGGATCAGTTTTCAGTGGGGAAGCCTGCTTTTTTCCACGCGTCGATACCACCATTCAGGTTGCGGATATTGGTATAGCCGACACGCTGCAACATACTGGCGACGATTTGCGAACGCGTCCCGCCGCCGCAATGAACGATCACCTGTTTGCTGTGGGGAATACTGTCAAGATGCTTGAACAGCGAACCCATTGGCAGAGAAACAGCCTGCGGAATATGCTCATCCTTAAATTCGGTGGTATCGCGCACATCAATCAAGGTGGCTTTGCCCGTTTGTAAGAGATTTGACGCCTGTGAAACATTAACGCTGCGAATGATGCCGTTGTATTCCGCCACCACTTCCGGCGTAAAGTAACCGGGAACATCATCAACACCAATGGCGCGGAGCATGGTTAGGATACGCGGCAGTTCCGCTTCATCACATATCAGGTAAGTCGGCAGATCATAATCCACATACCAGCCGATGTGGGTATTGAATCGTTCACTGGTCAAAGGCACATTCACAGTGCTTGGAATATGACGGGCTGCAAACTGCTCGACCGAGCCGGTATCAAAAACAAGGAACATTTGCAGAATTTTATCCAGCGCTTCTTTATTGTGGATATGCATCGGTTCGGGCAAATCGGCCAGCAGCGGCGCACCGGCTTTGTTAAGCTGCTTCATGTGGGCAAAGTAACGCGGCACTTCGGGTTGGTCGCTCAAGAGCCATGTGACAAAGGCCGCTTCATCTGTGAACTGGAAAGCCGGATTAAACAGCTTTTCATAGCCGAGGGTACTGTTCGCCAGTTGGCCGACGTCTTTACCACAGGCGCTGCCCGCCCGATGCCCCGGCCAAATTTGCAGATAATCGGGCAGGGTTTTCAGACGTTGAATGTTTCGAAATTGGTCACGTGCGCCTGACTCTTTGGTGTCTACTTGACCAGCGGCTTCCTCTAGCAAGTCCGGTCGCCCGATATTGCCAACCAGCAGACAGTCACCGGTAAACAAGCCCAGCGGTTTATCTGCTGTTTTGGTGTCGGTTATTTGATAGGTCAGGTGTTCAGGCGTATGACCGGGGGTATGAAGCGCCTCGATACGGATTTCGCCAACCATCCACGAATCGCCATCATGCAGCAGCATGGCGGAATCGGCAAAGGTATACTGCCAATCGTCACCGCCCATCGCACTGAGGTAGAGTTTTGCGCCGGTCGCGGCAGCAAGTTCAAGCGATCCACTGACAAAATCGGCATGAATATGGGTTTCAGCAATATGGGTAATACGTAAGTTTTCTTCTCGTGCAACTTTTAAATAGGGGGTGATGTCCCGCGCCGGGTCAATTACCAGCGCTTCGCCCGTTTCAGCACTGCCGACCATATAGGAGGCTTGTGCTAAGAGCTTATCGTAAAAATATTTGAGAAGCATGTGGGTTCATCTCCAATAGCCACTTAACAATTTTGTTCACGGCCACAAGCCGCGAAAATTGGATCGTTCTACCAACGTTATCCTTATTGTAATGGCGAAGTGGAAACGGAAAACGTGAGCTATCTATCCAGCGGCAAACGGCGCATCATCCAGCCGTGCGTGCCTTCTTCCAAGTTATACACTTCGGGGAATCCGATGCTCAATAAATATCTAGAGACTTCCATGCTGCGGTAGCCATGCGCGCAAACCACAACTACCGGTTTATCCAATGGGATTTCGGAATGGTGAATGGGAATGGTATTCATGGGAATATGCACTGCGCCGGGGATGTGTCCGGCTGCCCATTCTTCGGTTTCGCGCACATCCACCAGCGTATGATCACCGGGGTGAAAATGCTCCTGATAGGTTTCGATACGGATGCTGCGGAAATGCCCTTCGGCTGATGATGATTCGTTGCTCATGGTCAAAACTCCATTGGAATATAACAACGCTTTAGGTTGAAACGGTTCAGCCCTTAGGCTGAGAAAAAGTTCAATTATCTGCCTGATGAGAGAGCCTTAGACTCCCTATAAGATTTAAACATCTGATTATAGCAGCACTTGCCGGGCAAATTGAACAGATATTGAGCAGTGATTGAACTGTACGATCATGATGATCAGCCATATGCTTTCAATATCTAATCAGCCGACAGTTCGTCCGAAAAGTGCGCACTACATTTAAAAGGTCACAGGCATGTCACGCATACTGATTTGTACTCATCCGATTACCGGTCATGTTAATCCGGCTTTGGTAATTGTCCGTAAACTGGTGCAGCGCGGACACGATGTTCGTTTTTATACGGGTGCTAAATTCAAGGCCAAAGTAGAAGCCGCTGGCGCACAATACATCGCCATGAACTGTGCTTATGATTATGACGACGCTGACTTAGATACGGCTTTCCCTGAACGATCCCAATTTGCCGGATTGCAGCAGGTGATGTACGACTTCAAGCAGGTTTTCATCAAGCAGATGGCGGGTGAAGTCGAAGATTTACGGAAGCTGTTTAAAACTTGGATGCCTGATTTGTTGGTTTCTGATACGGCTTTTGCTGGTGCGAATGCCCTGTTTAGCAAAGGCGAAATTCCGCTGTGGGCGGTATTCAATATCACCGTGCTCGGTTTAGCCAGCCGTGATATTCCACCTTATGGATTGGGAATGCTGCCGACCTATTCAGCATGGGGCAGACTTAAAAATCGCGTATTGGATTTCGCGGCGACCAACATCGTTTTCCGTGACGTAAATAAATATTTGCGCGGTGAATTGGTCAAACTCGGACTGCCCGCGCAGCCGTTTGCGCCGATGTTTTCACCTATGTTATATTTGCAACCCACCGTACCCTCCTTCGAATATCCGCGCACAGACCTTCCAGAAAGCGTCCATTTTATTGGGCCAGTGCTGCCGGATTTGAAAGCTAATTTCCAAACACCCACTTGGTGGGATGATGTCGAACATGCCCAAAAACCCGTTGTCTTGGTCACACAAGGGACGATTGCTACACAGGCTGATGAATTGATCGAGCCGACAATACGCGCTTTAGCCAATGAAGATGTGCTGGTGGTGGCGACGGTTGATCCGAAAACTTTGAACATTCCTATCCCCGCCAACGTAAGGATGGAAAAGTTCATCCCGTTTGACAAATTGATGCCGCACGTTGATGTAATGGTGACGAACGGTGGTTACGGCGGCGTGACCTTAGCGCTGGCACAGGGTGTGCCGGTGATTTGCGCGGGTAATACCGAGGACAAAGCGGAAGTGGGCAATCGTGCGGAATACTCCGGTGTGGGCATCAACTTGAAAACAAACCGTCCTTCAATTGCGCAAATTCAGGCGGCGGTCAAAACCGTTTTGACGAATGCCCGTTACAAGTTGAACGCCGACTATATGAAAGAAGATTTCGCCAGACATGATGCTGCTACCGAAGCGGCGGTGTTGATCGAAAAGTTAATCGCGACCCGTCAACCGGTTGTTAATCCATCCCACAAGCAGATTTGGTCGCCGTCGTATCCGGCTATATCGCATATGCCAGAAGTGATGCCCAATTAAGGGCATGAAGGTCAATCACTATGTGTACCATTCAGAAGAACATTATCATCAATGTACCCCCAGCCGATGTGTGGGCGGTTTTAGGTGAAGCCGGACAATGGAGTAAGCTCAACCCCAATGTCAGCGATTACACCTATACGCCTTGCCCCGATGGTGGTTATGAAGGTGAGTGGAATTACACGCTCGGCAAGCTCAAGCTGCACAGCAAAATCCGCACCAACATTTATGAACCGATGCGGCGGTTGGTGGTGGAAAGCTGCGGTCAGATGAAATCCAAGTGGATTTGGTGGATTGAGTCGGATGGTGAATGGACGCACCTTGCGTTGACCGTCGAGTACAGTGCGAAATGGTCAGGTGTCGGTGCAGTGCTGCATGAACTGGTGTTGGAATATCTCCACGGCGAAGCATTGAATATTTATCTGGGCAACATCAAGCGCAAGGCCGAGAAAATCCACGCGCATTAGTAATTCCCTCGTCTGGAAAGTCACGTTCATCAGATAAAAGATCACGCGGGAGGGTCAAAGATCCTCCCCTAGATTACCCGGTATTAAAACACTAAACGTCAATATTGCCTCATCTCGCAGCGGGCATTTTAAACCACAACAATTCCCCTCCAGCAACGGCGGTTGAAGTAAACAAGTACTAGGCGAGCCATCCATGAAAATAATGTACGAAACGTCAATCATGGGTATAGTTAACCGTCATATATACTGTTAGCAAGTCATTTCTTAAATAGGATATTTACTATGAACAACCGCGTCGGATTAGCTGTGGCGGGCATCCTCGCCGCAGCCGCCATTATTTTTGCGATTGTCCAGTCGGGCAATCTCTCTCAGGCTCAAACTAAACTTTCGGCAGCGCAATCGACGGCAACAGCACAAGCAGCCGCCTTAGGAGATCAAGGGACGGCTGCGGCAGCGACTTTGAATGCAGTCGGCACCTTAGGGGTGGATAACGCCAACTCAGCGGCAACGGCCCAATCCAACGCCCTGAGTCAGGCTCATAATGTGGCATCGACGGCACAATCTAACGCGGTGACGAACGCGCAAAACGCAGCGGCGACGGCCCAATCTAACGCGGTCAGTGAGGCGCAAAATGCAGCATCGACCGCGCAGGCGAAAGCGCTAGCAGACGCGGCGAAAGCTGCCAGCACGACGCAGGCACAGGTTCTAGCGGCGGCCAGCCAAGCGGCGGCAACGGCTGAAGCGAAAGCGCTGGCTGATGCCCAAAATGCGGCAGCGACTTCACAGGCGAATGCCATAGCGACTCTTCGAGCACAAGCGACGGCTACGCTAGGGGCGGTCGTGAATGCGGCGGCAGAAGCACAAGCCAATGCGGTTAAGAATGCGCAAAACGCAGCGGCGACGGATGTGGCACAGGGACAAAATGCCGCAGCGACCGAACAGGGTAACGTGGTCGCGACGCTACAGGCACAGGCAACGGCTACACTGGGAGCGGTTGTCGCCCAAGCGGCAACGAATGCCGCCGACGTGCAGCAGGCTTATGAGGCTACACAAAGCGCAGCAGCAACCCAAATCGCACAGGCTAATGACGCAGTAGCGACGGCACAGGCCAATGCAGCAGCTAACAGCAGTAATCCAACAGCCGCCCCGTCTGATGCGACCGCCGCGCCAACCAATGCAGCGGGCGCGGTTCCCAAGGACTGGAAACGTTATGTCGGTAAAGGTGTGGCTATAGAACTGCCGAACACCTATGTTGGGAGCGAGTTAGGTTCTGATCCGAACGCGTTGGGTAAAATGCTGCGGGCATTAGGGCCGGACTTCGAATCCGCTGCCGCACTGTTGGAGCAAAATCCGGATATTCTGGCTTTCATCGCGGTGAACGTGGGTGGTAACGGGGTCGCGCCTTCGAGTGTGATCGTGGTTAGCATTCCGATGCCGGTGAAGTTCTCGCTCAATACACTGTTGGAAGCGACGATTGGCCAACTGCCGCGCGGGTCGCGGGTAGTCGAGCGCAGTATCGTCCAAGTGGGGGAATATGAAGCCGGACGGATGATCGTTGAGACCAAAGTGGGCAGCATCGTTTCCACGCAGCTTCAATACTATATTATCCAGAACGACACCCTGTTTCTGGTGGGCTTTACTGGCGCACCGGGGGATTTTGACGCCCAGTTGGATACCTTTGAACAGAGCATGAAGACCTTCGAGATTCTGGCAAAAGCGGGGATATAAGTACTTGCTCGCCTTTTAGGCAACTGCCGGAGGATAAACCCTCCGGCAAGATGAGTGAAGCCCCGTAAGCGGGACTTAATCCCTGTTCCGGTGAAGATTATCCATTGAAGATATGGATAAGACTGCCCCTAAATCCCTTGAAGTCACATAACTTGTTTTAGCCGGTGCTGCTTATAATCGAATCTGGAGGCACTTGAATATTTGCATCCAATCCACGCGTCACTCTCAAGTGCAATGAAATACTTAACTTTGATTTCATCATAGAGAGGGCTAAAAAATGGGATGTCGAGCGGAATGGGCTGACGACGATCATTTAATTATGGATTTATATGTTGAGGTTCCGTGGGATTGGGAAGAATTTATGCTGGCGGTAGACGCAACATTTTCTAAACTGCGCACGCTGGGTAAACCCTGCGCCACCACGGTGGATGTTACACGGATGGGCAGCTTTCCCAAAGGCAATGTTTTGCGCTACTTGACCGAGATAGAAAAAGCGATGCCCCAAAATGTATTCGCGTCGGCATTGGTTGGCGCGCCTTATACCCTCACCATATTTATGGACATCATGATGAAGATTCGTCCACGCGCTCAACGGATTGCTTTGTTTACCAAAACGCGCGAGGAAGCACACCAGAAAATACGTGATCGATATGCCAAGATGAGCGGGCTACCTACAAACGAAAAAGCCTCTTAGTTCGTCGTGCCTGAAAAATGAAGTGGAATCAAAACAGGGATGCCCGGCGTGGAGCATCCCTGTTTGATTATTAGGCCTGAGGCGGAATATCGTTTTGGTTGACGATGTCGTTGAGAACTTCTTTGATGAGGTCGCGGAGGTCGTCGGGAGATTGGTCTTTGATTTCACGTCCGGCGCGGGCGGCATCTTCGATGGAGTAGCCGCCGATGACGGCCAGCGCAAGGGTAATGAGCAGCGTCATGAGTTCGCCGTGTACCGATTTCAGGTCAGGGATGGCGAGGGTGAGTAAGCCGACGACCAGCACGCAGAGGGCGACAAGCACGCGGCGGGATTTGAGCGACAAGAGCAGCGGGTCGATGAGCGGGCGGCGGGCGGATTTGTCGGTGAGCAGATTCATGGTGGGACTCCTTTTGGTTTGTTGTTAGCTGTTTCAATGGGCAAGCTGCGAGAAGAGTTTGCCATCGGCAAACCCATACAATCGTGAAAGTCGGGCAGCATGTGGTTCAGTTATGGTGAAATACCCAATGCTGTGAAAACCACAAAAACCGCATTTTCGAAATGATGCTGTTGATGTTGTTGTTGCAGTTGAGAATCGGATTGGTTGTCACAATTGGGGAATTTAGGGAGCACACGCAGGTGCTCCCCTACAGTGGGTTGTGTCAGCGGGTCAAATATTCACAAGATTCTTCACATTCTTCATTTTCACAGGATGAAGATTGGATTTGTTGTGAAGATTCGGAAGTGTTTTGTGTCGTCGTCGGCGATGGCGGCGAACGCCATAAAAGCTGCGAACGTCACAAAACCGCATTTGCGAAATGATGCTGTTGTTGCAGTTGAGAATCGGATAGGTTGTTACAATTCAGGGCGCAAAGCCGTGCGCCCTACGAACAGGGATATGATTTTGGGATTGTCAGTCGGTGTAGAACTGGTGGCGGAATTGAGGCGATGGCAGTAAGGACAGGATTGAGTTCGATTTTTGTGGCGGCAGTGGCGGCGGCATTGACATTGGCAATCTCCTTTCCAAATCACTGGCGTGAAAACGGGTTGTAAATTGCCATCCGGGCAGGCGGCGCAACTGGCTAGCGGGTTTATTGTGTTTGGCAGAGCGCATTCAGTTCCCTTTCCAGCCAGAGGACTTTTTCAGCCAGTTTTTGCAGCAGCGCATCCTTCCCTTGATAAATGGTCAAATCCAGTTCGGTGGCGGCATAGTCTTTGCGGGCTTGATCGAGTTTGGCGTTTTGCAGCACTTCGGCCTGCTGCGCCGGAGTGAGTTTGGCCGGATCGTGGGTGGCGACGATGTTTTGTGCCTGCTGGATTTGGTTGTTGGTGACAGTTTCATCCAGCACCAAAGTGACCTGCTTGCCATCATAAGTCAGGCCAAAGAAGTGGCTGGTGAGAACCGCACGCAAATCGGTATCGAGCGCGATGACGTTGGCGGCGGCGAGATCAATTGACAAGGTTTTCATGGTTATATCTCCCTTACCCAGAACTGTGCGTTGACTCCGGCGCTGTTGGCGTACAGGGTGGCTGATCCGCTGCTGACTGCCGCACGAAGTTTGAAGGTATGTGAACCGGCGGTCTTTGGGCTGACGTAGAACACGAGTGACGGGTTAAAGAATGTACCTGCCCCGGTTCCATTGAAGCTGCAAATGCCGCTTGCTCCGCCCTGACTGACTCCATCGACCAGCAGATCAAAGGTGATGACGACTGAGGCCGCTGAACAGGATAGGCAGGCTTGTAATCCGACGATGAACGCACCGCCTGCCGAAGTGATGGTGATGGGTGACAGAATATCGACGAGTGAGGTGCTGGTGATGGACAGTGATGTGGGCGCGGTATAGAGTCCCTGCGGCGGCGTTTTCAGCCAGTCGAGGTTATCTCGCAGGTGTTGATTCATAAGTGAAGCGGTGGTGAGTTCACCCACGCTCCATGAACGGGGTTGAGTCCAGATGGCGGTCATAAATTCTCCTTAGATACAAGTTACAAGAGGCAAGTTGCAAGAGAAGGCGACAGGTGTCAGTCGACAGATTGAAGGTGTTTGGCTAAGGCAAAATTGGCAGCACGACAAGCGTCGGCATTGGTAAAAGGCGGACGAACCCCACCCTAAATAGCGGTGTCCGGTACTAAAAACGCCGTGGTTTGCCTCGCATGAGGCTAATGATGATCAACCAATTGTTATTGTAATTAGGCAGCGGACGGCATGTATGCCGTCCCTACGAGGTGCGTCAAATACGAGCATCTTTGGTTTGATTGGCACGGGCGGGATAAATCCTCGCCCCTACAAACCCGGATTTCGGGTTAGGAAAGTACGAATCTTGGATGCGTTTGAGTACACGACAAGTCTAAAATGCCTCAATAAGCTAGGATGGTGGTTTGGTTGAGGGTGCTGGTATCCAGCGTCCAGAAGGTGCTGGCAGCGGCGGGTTCGAGCAGCCAACGGGTATGATGACGCGCGCCGCCCAAATCAACGGTGTGTTCCTCGGCAATGATGAAGTAGTCGCCGGTATGGTTGGTCTGAGTATCGTGGATGGTGATGCGGTCGAACAGCGTGCGGGTTAGGATTTGTGTGAGGTGAAGTGTGCCGCTGAGTTCGATGCTGTGGAGTGTGCCGCGCGGGTCTTTGCGGCGAGCCAGTTCGTACCGCGCCAACTGATCAGCTTCTTCGATGCTGGTGAGGGCGGGTGTATCCAAACTGAAACGGCGCAGCCCATATTGGTTAGCGCTGGCGTAATCCGAACGAGCGACCAGCGCCGGATCACCTGTAATCAAGGGCGTGCCAACCAACTGCGCTCCGGCTAACAAATAAATCCCAAAGTTACCTGTGTTACGGATTTCGAGCAGCGCGGCGGATGCGCTGGCTTCCATAACAACGATGTTGAGAGCCGAGGTTTGGTTTGAGCCTGTACCATCGGGTAAGGTGTTGGCCTGATAATCCACATTTGGGATGGGCGCGTTGACTATTGCCGCGCCGATTGCCCTGTTATTGGCATCGCGATAAGGGGCGATGATACGGCGAATGCCGGTTTCGCCGGGTTGAATCAACTGCGGACTGACCAATTTCCACAAGCGGGTATTGGGCAATCCCAGACTGCGCGGGAGCATGGTCACCTCGACTTGGTTGGCGATGTCCGCGCCGTAGCTGTAGTCCAGTCCATCCATATTATCGCTGAAGCTGGCGACAGCGGTTGTGTTCAACAAGGTGTGATGGCGGTTATAGAACACCAACTGACCGGAACGATTGGTAAAAAAACGTCCGCGTTCGCTGTCGGTCATCTGGCGAACGGCTTCTAAGGCGCTTACCCCTTCATCCCATGTATCGGCAGTATAAGCGAAGGCCGAACGTCCACTCTCTAATGAACGTGGGATTGATCCTGCGAGACGTGTATTACTGTCCAGTTCGGCGTGACCGACGGTATCCAACAGCCAGTATCCGGCTAAGGGACTGTAGCGCAGTAAGGTCGCGTCCAGCACAGCGGCGATGACCGTATCAGCCGTGATATTCACCTGCGGCGGCAGCCGGATGCGCTGCTGACCGAGTACGGCTTCCGCGCCAATGGCATGGATGACCGCCAGCCGTTCACCCTGACTGCCGGCTAAGGGATCAATGTGTTCAATGAAGCCGGTGAAATGGGTGCGGGTGGTGATGCCATCGTTGGATTGGATGCGGATGGGTTTGCCGGGTTTGAGATCATCAGCGGTGTATTCGGATGAATAGGCGCGGCTGATGTTGCGCACTGTGATGCGAGCGAAGGTTGGCGCGGCGAGGGTGTCATAGGGCTTGGTCATGCCCAAACGCCAGTCGATTTTGAGTACGTCGCTGGCGCGGTTTTCGCCTGTGTCGGCAAAGCTGCCGTTGTCGTTTATGTCGATGCTGATGGTGTAGGTGGCTGGCATATAAGTTCCTTTCGGGAAGAAGAAGTACTGAGTTCTGAGTACTGGGTACTGAGGGAAATGCGAGGGCAAGAAACCTCACCCCCTAGCCCCACATTACCAACGTTCGCAGGCTCACTCTGGTAATAGCCAATGCTTTGGTTCACTACACGACAGTTTTGGTCGATTGAGGGAAAGAACCTCACCCCCTAGCCCCCTCTCCGTGTACAGAGAGGGGGGATTTTGAGGGAGACATTACTTAATCGTCGAAAAAGTGTCGTCTTGTGAAAATGCTTTGGCGAGGGGAGCTAAAGGCAAAAGATTTATTGCTAAATCTTCTCAAAAAATTATTTGATCGCTACACCTGAATGACCCACGTATGGCGGAAGGCGCAGCCGTGATAAGCGGCGTGTCCGTAGGTGAAGTCGCCGGGTTCGAGTTTGACGCGCGCCGGTTCAAGCAGGGTGTTATTAAGCAAGGGATCGGCGGCGAGTGTGGTGCAGTAAGCATCCATGAAATCAACGACTTTGGGCAGGTGTGACCGTGTGCCGCGTCCAGCTTCGACGGGCGCGACTAAGAGTAGATGCGTCACGTTAACGGTGATGGTACGCGGGCCGCTGCTGAAGGCAATACTTTCGAAACCGTCGCTGGCTGTGCGGGTGATTTTGGTGGTTGGTGGGGTGATGGGCAGCACCAGCAAGGCCGGTAACTGCACGCGGTTGAGGCTGTCCGGTACGGTGTCCACATCGTAGTTATGGGTGACACCGGACACGGTTAAGCTGGCGAGGCGCGTAAGCGCAGCGCGTATGGTCATTGGGTACTCCTTTTGTAAGTTTTTGGGAACAGGTTTAGGAAAAGATACTGAACGATATAGGACAAGCCATTCCGATGATGCATTACTTCAAGTTTTACCGTTACCGAAGCATGATAAAATAATAAAAAACAGCTTACTGTTGTAAAAGGCAAAGGACAACTTAATGAAAAAACGGCTAATGGCTATGCTATGCCTATTCATCGTTGCAATAAGTGCATCACCTATTCTGGCGCAAGATACTTCTAACTGTGACAGTAAAAGTATTAACCAACGCGCTGACCAATTAATTGGCGTTTATCGAGTATCGCGGGCCACAGCGACTGATCCCAAAGATTCATTGGAAGAGATCAAAATTCTTGAAAAAGGATTAGCCGATTTGCGCGAGACTTGCTCAAAAGCTCAATCTACGAGTGCCGATACCAATCCGGGAGATGGTTCTCAGGACTCGCCTTATGCATTTGGCGTTGCTGGTGATACATTCAATGATTTCTCCATTCAAATCACCGGTTTTCTACGTCCGGCAGATCGTATCATTCGGAATCAGAACATGTTTAATGATCGTCCCGAAAATGATGAAGTCTATATTATTCTCAATCTCGAATTGGCGTGCGCCAAAAATGCCAAAGGCACATGTGAGGCAGCACAATTCAACTTTAGACTTTTGGGCGACATGGGGATCATCTATGAGGCGCCCTATATCGTGTATGACAAAATGATTAACATTAAGGTTGTGAAGGGTACAAAAGCGAAGGGCGATATTGTCTTCAAAGTTAAGAAGGACGACACGAATCTGCGCCTGTTGTATTTTGATAATTTGTTTGATGAGAATTATGTATATTACTATGCTGAACCTTCCACTGCGGGGGGCATTCAAATCAGTAGTACATCTGCGGTCAATGTGCGGAGTGGTGCGGGGAAAAACTTTGATGTGGTCGGTAGTCTTCCAGCAAATACACCGACTACTGCATTCGGGCGTAACTCTGATGGAACATGGTTACAAATTCAAGAAGGTTGGGTATTTAGCGATTTGGTCAAAGTCGACGGCGAAATCGAAAGTTTACCCGTCACGGCTCAATAACTCGATTTAGTTTGTAAGGGCAGATATTCATGTCTGCCCTTTTTTATTGCCTCTTTTAGTGCCAACTACAGCTCATATCAGTATGAGTTCCTCCTTTTGTATGACTGCATATAAGGCTATAAGTGGACGTAATTTATGGTGAGGTGGTATAGGCTTAGGACATGTCGATAAACAATTTGGAGTCCTATTATGCCCTGCCGTCACGAATTTATGATTGAAGGCCACACGATTGTCGCATTGGAATACAACGCACATAAAACGGGAACACCTGCGATTTTGATTCACGGGATTATGTCATCGGTCGGTTTTTGGCCGGAAGAAGGGCATATCTTTGATGAGCAGTTTCACTGGTATTCGCTCAGTCTGCCGGGACATTATCCGGCTGTTTTCCCTAAAGACTTCCGGCACGAGGATTTATCCGCCGAGATGATTGCGCGGGTGATGGCAACAGCTATCCGGCAGTTGGTGGGGGATCAACCGGTACTGTTGGTCGGGCATTCAACTGGCGCTTTCGCGGCACTGGCTGTCGCTGCACAAGCGCCGGAGATGGTCAACGGTGTTATCAGTGTGGGCGGATTTGCAGAGGGCAAATGGGGCGGACTGCTGAGTCTGCTGCAACGGCAGGCACGAATGGGCGCAGCCGGCGAAGCCATGTTTCGCCTGAATGTGAAGAGCGGCGTTTTGCATCCGCGTATGGCCTATTATCTGAGCAGTTTTTACGCCGCTGACAAACGGGCTTACTTCAATTATCCCAATATGTACTACAGCATTCAGGAGCAGTTTGTGTACTCCAAACACCTTGATCCGTATGCGATGGCGCACTACTTCAACCGGATGCCGGACATCAACATCACGGAATGGCTGCCGCTGGTTAAAGCACCGACATTGGTGATTAGCGGCGATAAAGACCCGATAGTGCCAGCCACACAGTCGGCGTTGATTGCCAGCAAAGTGACCAATGGCGATCTGGTGATGGTGGCTGGCGCGGGGCATATGGTGATGATGGAGCGGGCGGCGATTTACAGCCAAACCATCAATGAATGGGTGAAACCGTTTGTGGATGTCGAGACGAATGTTCAGAACCGCTCGTATGAGACGGGGGCCATGATGCTCGTGGCGATGATGGATTAAAGTTGGAAAGCGATAGCGTGGAGTAAGCTCTCCAGAGCGTAGTTTGGCACTATTATCCCCTCCCTAAGTCCCACATCAGCAACGTTCGCAGGCTCACTCCTGCCGATAGCCGCTTCGCAGAGAGGGGCTTCAAAACGATCCTTAACCCACCTGTATTGGGCTGGCGAGAACGATTTGGGCGGCGGACTCCTTTATGCTATTTCGCAACAAAATATGGGATACTACGATCAGCACATAACAAGAATGTAATTCTTCTCATGATCGGTAGGACTCGTATGTCACAGCGATATGACGTCATGGTTGACGGACACAAAATGGTGGCGTTCGGATACAACGAGGACGCGGATAATACCCCGATTGTTTTGCTGCACGGCATCGGATTATCAGCGTCTTTCTGGCCTGAGGATGGCGCTGGCTTATTAGATGGTAAGCGCTGGTACGCGATCTGTTTGCCGGGACATTTCCCGACGGCATTCGCTGAAGGTTTTCGACGCGAAGCTTTGACCGCCGAGTTTATCGCCCATTTGGTGATGTGTACCGTGCATGAACTTGTGGGTGAACAGCCGGTGATTCTGATGGGCCATTCGACGGGCGGATTCGCGGTACTGGCAACCGCGGCACAGTATCCGCAGCAGGTTAAGTCGGTCGTCTCTATCGCGGGATTTGTACAAGGGCGTTGGGGCGGGCCGCTGCGCCTGATGCAAGAGTCTGTACGCTTAGGCAGCCTAGGCGAAATGTTATTCAGCATGAGCTGGCGCTCGGTGATGTTAAACAGACGGCTTTACTACTATGCAGGCGGATTATACGCTTATAATCGCCATGCTTATTTCGCCTATCCAGATTTGTATGCGCACACGTGCCGTGTATACGCTGATTGCAAACAGCATAATCTGCACGGGTTGGCGCATTACTTCGCGCGGATGCCACAAACGGATATTCAAGATTGGCTGCCACGTATTACAGCTCCGACCTTAGCGATTACCGGTGAGCAGGATTCGATTGTGCCACCCCAGCAGGCGCAGCAGATAGCCAAGTATGTTCCCCACAGCAAATTGGTCACAATCCCCAACTGCGGGCATATGGTGATGCTTGAACAACCGTCCATCTACAAGGCGACGGTTCAGGAGTGGCTGGGGCAATTTGCAGCCTGAACAGGTTTAGAGCGCGTCCGGACAATCGAAATGCGTTCATGGGCACGGCGCACGTGCGCGTTCACAGACTCAAATCCTTTAACCCCATATGCCGAATAAGCAGGTATACTCGTGTGTAATGGAAATGTCGGCAGTTGTGTATTACACTCCTGATACGATGCAAGATGAGCAAAGGAGGGTATTGATGGCTATTGCTGTCAGTTGGGCAGATGAAAACCACAAGACGATCCTTGTGCAGTATGAACGGTTATGGACATGGTCAGATTTCGCGGCGGCCAAACGGCAAATTGACGGCCTATTGCATTCTGTTAGCTACACTGTAGACATCATTTCAGACTCGAGCCAGAGTGGTGGCCTGCCCAGTGGAAATGCTTTAACGACACTGACCAATTCATTTCAGACTGCGCCGGATAATATCGGATTAGTGGTGGTGGTGGGCGCGAATCCATTTTTCAAGTCGCTGCTGCAAATCTTGCAAACCGTTTCCATGAACCGTGCCGCTAAGAACATTCACTTCTCCAAGTCGTTGGAAGAGGCACAAACCCTCATTAACGCTGCTTGACTTCTCCTTGTTTCGTTTTGCAGTCCCTTATCCATTGACGGCTGTCTTTATAACTTGACCTCTACACGCTGAAAGGGCGCGAGCGCGGCTTGTAAGGTTTCTGGCGCAGTCTCGAAGGCGGCGGAGTCCGCTTCTTTATAGAGCCAACTTGCCCAACGCAGTGCCAGTGCATTGAGTTCGGCAGGGGGTTGATAGGTGTAGATGGGTGTGTTCAGCGTGTGACTGGCGACGGATGTGCCGTTCACGGCGCGTAAAACATTCAGCACATTGGTGACGGTGTTGACGGCTGTCACCCGCAGATATTCACTGTCGATTTTGAGCAAATGTCCGACTTGAAAACGCGGGAAGCGGCTTTCTTCATCCGCGCCGTCGGCATCGGTTACGGTGAGGGTGGTGGCGCTGCTGCTGAGTGGATTGTTCTGCACTGTGTCCGCACTGAGCCGCCACATGTTGATAGGACGATCATGCCAGCCCCAGATGCCATTGACGGTTACCGCTTGCAACGGTGAGGTATTCCATGTGAAGGCGCTGCTGCCTGTGAGCCGCAGATAACTAAACGGCGCTTCATCCGGCACGGGGATGACATCACTCAAGTTGATGGTGGTGTTATCGCCATTGGTCAAACTGGTCAGTTCAAGCAGATCATCATCCAACAACAGTTCGAGGCTGCTGCTGTAATTGTGCTGGATGGCTTTCTGTCGGGGACAGAAACGCCGTCCGGCAGCCCGTTCGATCTGGGCGGCGGCGGCTTGCAGCACATCTAACAAACGGGGGTCATCGGCTGTATCAGTGGTGGCGAGGCCGAGACGTGTGCGCAACTGGTCGAGAGTCGATAAGGTGTACATGGGAAAGCTCCTGAATATTTAACGAATTGAGTGGTGAGATGAGAACAAAAAGGCTATCATTTCTTCAACGGTAATATAGCGGGGAATAGGATGGTGATCATGACCGATTGGGTGAAGTGGTTTCGGGAACACTTGCGAACCAGTGGTGAAGGCTTCGAGTGGGCGTTTTCGCAGATCAATCCAGCGTTGCATAAGGGTTTGCCACCTAACCCGCGTTATCTCGGTCTATGGCAACCTGCCCGTCATGTATGGCATATCACCGAATATGAGCGCTGTTTGGTCATTCCTTCGATGCAGCAATGGTTGGGCGGCGCGATGCTGCCAGACGATGAGGATATTTGGCCTGATAACGATGAGGCGTGGCAGCAGGTTCAAGATAACATCGCGGATGAATTCATCGCAGCTTTTCATGACATTCGCCAGCAACAAATTAACCTACTTGACCAACTTGTCGATGTGGATTGGGATACGCCGCGCGAAACCATCTGGGGGATGAAACCGCTGTCGATGGTTGTTACCAAGACTTATCAACATACGTTTGAACATGGTGATACGCTCCTAAGAATGGGGTTGTGGTGGGAAGAAATGGCACGTAAAGAAGCTGAATACCGGGCGCAAAATCACTAAAGACTCTGGAACTTCTTATGATCCCGCAAGGTTGAGGATGTAGGCTGATTAAGTGAAATAATAGCGAACGAAGGTGTACTATGTTCAAAACACGCACATTAAATTCACTTGCCACTTTTGGATTTACGGTTGGGTTGATGATCGTTGGCTTGCCATTGGTTGCGTCACAATCCAAAGCGACCGCTACCCCTGCACCCGAAGCGACTGTTGAAGGGACTTACAACTGCCCTTGTAGCATCTGGGAAACACCGGAGCCACGCACTAAAAATCAACAGGACGCGGCGGGTGTGGAAGTCGGGTTGAAGTTTCAGACGACGGTTGATGGTTATATCACTGGAGTCCGTTTTTATAAGGGCAGCGCTAATAAAGGCGAACACAGCGGGCATTTGTGGTCAAGCGACGGTGAACTGCTGGCGGAGGTCACTTTCGAGGATGAGAGCGCTTCGGGTTGGCAAGAGGCCAGCTTTGAAAAACCGATTCCCGTCACTGCGAAGACCACCTACGTGATTTCGTATTTTACGAAAAGTGGTTGGTACTCGGTTGATCGTCCGACTTTTAGTAAGAATTTAGTGAATGGGCCGTTGATAGCCCTTCAGAGTAAGGGCAGCGGCGGTAACGGGGTTTATATCTACACCGGTAAACCACGCTTCCCCAACCAGAGTTTTCAATCCTCAAATTACTGGGTGGATGTGATCTTCGTGACGGATGTCGCTGCGGAAGCCACGCCGGAAGTCACGGCGACGGCTACACCCAAGAGCAGTTAAGCATCAGGTTATTGGCGGCATTGTTGGTGTGATCTGCTCGACGGTGAGGGGCAGCACACCGATCTCCTCATCATCCACCAGAATTTCGAAGTCATATTGTCCCGGCGCGGGCAGCATCAAGTTTTGCACTTGGATGATGAAATTAACTTCGGGGATGGGCATGGTTTTGGCGTTGAGGGTGAAGTTCATGGTCGGTAAGGCCATCAAGACTTTGCCATCGGCATCACGGAAGTGGACATGCAGCCCTTTTTGTGTGCCGAAATCCCCGAACTCCGCGCCGAGTTTGACCACCAAATGCATCGAGGCGTGAACGGCAGGAAACTTTGGCGCGTAGATGCGTCCGAACGCGCCGAGGACATTGAGCTTGCCGCCTTGATCGACATTGGCGTAATCGGCTACGAGGAGGATGAGTTTTTCTATGAGTTTATTACCTTAGAAAAAATTAGACGAGTTTTCCTTCAATAACAGCAAAGGTAGGAGTGACCTCAGATTCCGTATCAGATGAAACCTGATTTAAGTCACTCGTATCCTTGTTATCAGTAAAATGCATTGGACTGCTTTCACTAAAAGCGGTAATGATCGCTTTGCTATTAGACCCTGCTGTTACTGTCCTCGTACTTAAAGGACTAGGAACCTCTAAACCATCTTCTAATAGGTAGTAGATGAAATCCACAACAACTTGTTTAAGCTCACTAAGCGCTTCTTCACGTGTATAACCTTGTGTCATACAACCTGACAGCTCTAAATACTCCGCGAGATAGACAGTTTCTCCGGTGGACAATGTGTCTTCTGAAACCTTAGTTGTGTAACCTCTCGCTGCAAGTTTCTTAGCTTTCGAGAGAAGTTCTTGATTTCTTTTATTCATTTTTATTTCCACTTTCGAACTCGATTGCGGTGTCAATATTCTTGACGGCATTTGATACGTATTTCTTGCCTAGTTCTTTAGCATGAACAGGGACGGTAGCCGTTAAACCGGGAAATTTTGGATGACTAACATATTTATGACTGCCACCTGCTTCTCTGATTTTAAAGCCAAAACCCTCATATAAGGTGAGTAAATCATTAGGCATCCATCCCGCAGTAGTTTGACGCGCTTTTTTGAGAAGTTTTTCAGCTTTACTTGGCACGCTAGGACTCCGCATTGAGGGGGATTTGGACAACTTCGATTGGAAGGCTCGCTTTGACCTCACGATTGATTATTAAGGTAAATTCGTAATCACCTTGTTTGGAAAAGGGCAAATCTGCAACTTCAATAATAAGATCAGCTTGGGCTGTTTTACCACTTTCAGGTCTTGGGATTCGTATCTGCCCTTGCTGTGCCGCTACTTCATTACCATCTGTGTCAACCAATACTATCTGAAGATCATAATCAGTATCAAATTCTCTGATTGATGCTGTGATTCTCGCGACTAAATATAATCTTCTGTGTTTTGCAGGGAATTCCTTTGCATAAATACGATTGAAAACGCCTAAGACATTTAACTTTCCTGATGTCTCATGGTTAGCAAAATCCGCAGCAAGAAACAATACAACGTTCATTGGCTAATTCCTAATTGATGCAAATTGAATAAGTAATTATGACACATTTGTATTTGATAAAAAAGTTTAACGGAAATAATACTGCTTGTGACCAATTCCTCAACGCTTTAAACGGATGTTACGTTTTAAGATTCAGGTGGATTGATCTTGATCGGCGAGTAGTTGTAACAGGTTGATATAGTGCAGTACAGCAAGCGGCTTGGAAATGACAGTTTTGAAGTGGCCGGTATGAAACGGTTTGTCGAGCGTGATCGTCAATCGCTTTCAGTGGTTGACCGAATTGTTGGTGGTTACTTCCTCCTTGCGAATGTGATGGGCGACAGCACCTATTATTCGATGACGAAAACGGCTGCTAAAGAACGGCGCGTGATCTGGCAAGCGTTTTTCGGTGGCAACCTCACGCCGATGCGCGAGTACATTAGCAATCGAGAATTCAGCGCGAAGATGGCTGATGGCACATTGAAAGTTGACATCGACGATCCTCTGTTTGGGGTCTAAAAATCCTCTTCAATTCGGGAGGACACATCGGTCCTCCCCTACGAAAATCCCAAAAGTTAGATGTTATACAGCGCGGCGGCGACATCGGTATCGAAGTTGATGAGCGCCAAGCGGACGGTGGCGGTGAGCTGGTAGCTGTCGTAGTAGGGCAGATAATCCACACTCACGGCGATCTTGCGGCGATAGCCCACGAACCAACCGGGGCGATAGACGCACAGCGCTGTGCCTTTGGTGTTGTTGGCGGGCGTGGTGAAGTTCACCTTGCCGTTCGCGCCATCGCTTAAAGCCATTTCGGATGAGACAATCACCGGAGCGCCATCGGCAAAACCAATTTGTCCGGTTTGGGCGGTGGCGAGTGTACCCGCCTTTTCCATCGTCAGGAATTCGCTCAAGCCGAGCAGTTTGGCATAAGCCGAACTATCGACAATCCACGCCAGATCATTGGGGCGGGCACTGTACTGTGCTGCCATCGTGAAGCGGGTTTGACGGAGCAAAGCCAAAGTCATCGCCGCGCTGGCATCGACACGGTTGGGCGGAGTATCCGCATTGGTGACGAGCGCCAATTTCCGCAAACCGTTGAAGGCCATATAACGGTCGGTGCTAGCCGGTGTACCGCCATTTTTGTTGATGTTGCCGCTGGTAGCGGTGTCCCCGTTGAGCAGCACATTATCAATGCTGGTGAGAATGGCTTTCATGGCTTGGTCACGGTAGAGGTTCAACACCGGAACCACGCTGTCCTCCACCAATTCGCTGCTGAAACCCACCCGCAGCGCCAACTTTTGGGCATTGAGCGTCACCTTACCTGAACCGATTTTGCTGTCGGGGATGGGGTTGCCGCTGCCTGCGATAGTCAGATCGGCTTCATTTTTGGTTTCCGGCACAAAGTAAACCGTCGGATCAGTGCCTTCAATCGGTAATTCAAAAGGATTGCTCGGCATCTCGACGGTGCGGAACAGCGGCAAGATGGCATTTTCCACCCGCGCCCGATTCCAGATTTGTGCGCTCCACAGGTCGGGAACCCATTCGTCACCGAAACCGGCCTGTGTGCTGTAAGTCAGTTCGTCGGCTTTGATGGCGCTTAAGCCTGCCTTTTGCACTTTCTGGGCTAGTGCGTTGGCATAACGTTGGCTCACACCTTGGAAGCTCTTGGCCTGCCGCAGCAGCACATAGCCGTGCAGCATGTCGAGCGCGTCGAGATTGTCGTAAGGACTGCTGACACTGATGTGCGATTTGATCGCGTCGTCGCGATCTGCCACCGGCAGACGCTTGCGGGCGGGTTGTTCAGTCGGAATATCGTCGTAGATAATGTTCGAATCGGTCACAGAATTTTCTCCTGAAATTGTCCCTGAAGGGATTGCTTCGCTTATCGGATATGTCGTCAGAGTCGTCTTTGTCGGTAAGGGATTTGCCGGCGGCAAACCCGTACCAGAAATGGGTAAATCAAATCGTGTGGTATCCAAACCCAGCGCGGCATAAGCACTCTTGAGGGTGTGGACATCCGTTTTGCGTGGTTCGGCAGGTGTGGGTGTCAGGCTGCCTTCGACAATCGGCCAGCGTTTGATGTGACCATCGTTCGCCACATCGACCAGATGCGGCAGGCTGCCCGACGACCAACCGAGGATGCCTTTCTCGACTAACTTCAATACGGTTCTGACATACCGCTGTCGTAAATCGAGCTGTGCTTCCGCCCAAACGCCAGTTGCGTCGGCCTTAAGTTGGTCGATCACGCCGATGACCGCCGCCTTCATCTTGCCGTCGAGGCCATGATGATACAGAACCGGTCGCTGGTCATACCAATCCAAGCCCAGTTCGCTTTCCGGTGAAAAATATTCGCCCTGTAAGTCGAGCTGCTGCGGGCTGCCCCATACCACGAGGTAGCCGCCCACGCGCCCTTCTGTGGCGTTAATGGCTTTTAAAGTGGTGTGCATAAAGTCTCCAGTCGTCAGTCTCCAGTCAACAGCCAAAACAAATACGGCTGAATTACAAAGAACACGGAGAGAACGAAAACTCAATACTCGCGGTATTCCCGCGCTACTGTCTCAATCCGTCCACACGCGTTATCCCTATTTTTGGTGCAGAGGCGGACAGCGATATAGGCCACTTGTTTCCCCAACCGTTCGCCCGAAAGCGCGGCGGTCTACTTCTCCGTTGCCATTGTGATGGGAGTTGTCAGTTATCAGTGCGAGAATTTGAAATAGACTGGCGACTGATGACTGTCAACTGGAGACTAGCGTAGCACACCTGTTCCACGAATGGGTTACATTTTGGAAGAACATTTTGTAACTCTTTCGCGAGTTTTGCGTTAACTTTTCAGGGGAGGGAATGAGCCGGATTATTTGTGTATGGTTTGTAAACGGTATGCCGACAAACCTAATACAAACTTTCGGGGATAATATACAGCTTAATGATGAGATAGGAGAAAGGTTGAAAGCAGGCGAACCGTTATGGCGGGCTACTGGAACAGAGCCTCAGGACACGAAGGCTGAGTGGGCTTCGATTCGTCGATGACACGGAGGATAGCATCAATCTGTTCTTGAACCATGTTATAACGGTTGATACGTTCTTCTTCACCCGATGCTTTCATAAGCAGATAAGCCTCGGTTGAAATGAGCGCCAGATGTTCACGCAGTTCACACTTCTTATCATGGGTAGACATGTCGCAGCCTTAGAGGTTAATTACTTCCAATTGGACATTGTCCACTCTACACCCACTTGAGAATACAAGTCGCCTGACGAACGTCACCACTTTAACCTTCTATCTATCAAAAGGCTTTCTGCCAAAATAGGTGTATGCTTGAGACAGGAGGCGGAATAAGCCCTCGTCGGCTGAATCCATATTCCGGGTGTTCATATGACAAGTGACTTACTTCCCGGCCAAAGTTTCCCAGTGGGGGCGACGGTCTACCCGCACGGTGTCAATTTCTGTGTCTTTTCCAAAAATTGCGAGATGGTTGAGCTGCTGCTTTTCGATCATCCGACCAACCCCACGCCGTCCCGCGTCATCCAACTGAATCCACAAATCAACCGAACCTTTTATTACTGGCATATATTTATTCGTGGCCTAAAAGCCGGACAAGTTTATGGTTACCGTGTCTACGGCGAAACCGTTTTGGAACGGGGTATCCGCTTTGACGGCTCTAAGGTGCTGCTTGATCCGTACGCACGCGCGGTGATTACGGACTGCTACGACCGGCAGGCGGCGTGTCGTTCCGGTGACAACTGCGCTCAAGCCTTACGGGCGGTGGCGGTTGACTTCGCCGCTTACAACTGGCACGGCGACCAAAAACTGCATACACCCTTCGCACGCACACTCATCTACGAAATGCATGTTGGCGGTTTCACCCGCCACGCCAATTCCGGTTTGCCGCCGGAACTGCAAGGCACATATGCCGGCCTGATCGAGAAAATCCCCTATTTAAAAGACCTCGGCGTGACTGCCGTAGAACTCCTGCCCGTTCAGCAGTTTGACTCGCAAGACGCGCCGTGGCCGCTGACTAATTATTGGGGCTACAGCCCGCTGGCCTTATTCGCCCCGCACAGCGCCTATGCGTCCCGCCGTGATCCGTTGGGCGCGGTGGACGAATTCCGCGATATGGTCAAAGCGCTGCACAAGGCGAAAATCGAAGTTATTCTGGACGTTGTCTTTAACCACACCGCTGAAGATGCTGAAACCGGCCCTATGCTTTCGCTGCGAGGTTTTGAAAACCGCGCTTACTATATCCTCGAAGAAGATCAATCGCGCTATGCCGACTTTACCGGCTGCGGTAACACCCTTAACACCAACCAGTCCATCGTCCGCCGCATGATTATGGACTGTCTGCGCTATTGGGTAACCGACATGCATGTCGATGGTTTCCGCTTTGATTTGGCCTCCGTCATGGCGCGTGACGAATGGGGACAGCCGCTGCGAAGCCCACCTATTTTATGGGAAATCGAATCCGAGCCAGCCTTAGCCGGTACAAAAATCATCGCCGAAGCGTGGGATGCCGCCGGATTGTATCAAGTCGGGAATTTCATCGGGGATCGTTGGGCCGAGTGGAACGGCAAATTCCGCGATGATGTCCGACGCTTCGTTAAAGGAGATCGTCAGAGCGTCAAAGATTTGGCTGCCCGCTTGACCGCCAGCAGTGATGTATTTTTGCAAAACCATCGCGACCCGAACCGCAGCATCAACTTCATCACCTGTCACGATGGATTTACACTCAATGATGTGGTGTCTTATAACAACAAGCACAATGAAGGCAACGGTCAACAAAATCAGGATGGGAGCGACAATAACTTTAGCTGGAACTGCGGTATTGAAGGGCCGACAACCGATCCGGCTGTCGAAACGCTGCGGACGCGCCAGATCAAAAATCTACTCACTATTTTGTTGATCGCACAGGGCACGCCTATGCTGCTGATGGGGGATGAAGTACGGCGTACGCAGAACGGCAACAACAACGCTTACTGCCAGAATAATGACGAATCGTGGTTTGATTGGCAGCGTCTTAAGCATCATGGTGAACTGCTGCGCTTCATGCGCGGGTTGATCCGCTTCACCCAAACTTCCAGCCTCTTCCGCGAAAATGACGTTTGGCATACCAGCCCGAACCTGCAATCACCTTATATCACATGGCATGGCACACACCTCGGGCAGCCAGATTGGGGCGACGACTCACACAGCTTGGCCTTCAGCCTGCATCATCCCAAAACAGGCGATCATATCCACGTTATCCTGAACGCATATTGGGAGACGCTGGAGTTCGAACTACCCCCTTTGCCCGCGCGTGAAACTTGGCGTCGTATAGTTGATACCGCTTTGCCATCGCCCTATGATTTTTGTGATCCGGCTGAAGCGCTAATTATGGACGGTTCACCGTATCCGGTTGAAGCGCGTTCATCAGTCATCCTCGCAGCGCGCCATACACCCATCAATCGCTAATTCACTTCACCTTTGTTGATCGTATCTCTCCCTCAGATTGTAGTGCATCACAACTTGAATAATTAAGATAAAGTGAATAATTGTGATAAATATCCACATTTATCAATTTTAGTGTGTTAAAATTTGGTGGATACATTGTTAAAGACAAGGCAGACCTGAGTACCCGCCATTGACCTCCAAAATAACGTCTCACCCATATCCCATGTTTCGTTCGCTGCTGCTAACACTGCTTGGCATCACCGCCCTTGGTAGTGTGACGGCTTTCGTGGTGGTTGACTGCCGACCGCAGGCAGGCAAACCGGCTAACCAGAGCTTCTGCACCGGTGTTATCGGCGGCGCAGGCAGTAACAAAATCGTCGTTGAGCAAGATACAACCGTCAGCGGCCCATTTTTTGGCGATGGGGTTATTGGCAACGGCGGTGATGACATAATAATCAACAACGGCACCACCCTCTCCAATGGCGGTGGCACAGGTGAAAACGGTGACATCGAAGGGGACGTGGCAACCGGTAACGGCGGCAACGATGTGATCGTCAACAATGGCACCGTCGCAGGTGATATAGACGGCGATTCGGCACTTGGCAGCGGCGGCAATGATATTTTGATTAATAACGGCACGGTTGGGGATGACATCGACGGTGATAATGTCCGACTGAGCGGTGGTGATGACCTGATTATCAATAACGGCACGGTCGGTGGGGATATCGAGGCCGATGATAATACGACTGCCGAAAACAGTCGGGGTGGCGATGATGTGATTGTTGTGAACGGCACGATTGAAGGCAGCGTGTTCGGGGATTTCGGCGTAGCGATTGGCGGCGATGATACCGTTATCTTGCAGAACGGCGCGAACGGCGGATCAGATCACGAAATGTATCTCGATGGCAACGACGGCAACGACGTGCTGATTTTCAACTTCATGGTAAACGATCAGACAGCCCTTGATGCTCTCGCCTCTCAAATAAGCAATGCCAATCCCGCCAGCGGTTCACTCACCTTTAATGGGCAAACCTTCACATGGAAAAATTTTGAGCATCTACACAATCAACTGCTTTTAGCCGGTCAATCCAGCGCCAAGGTTTACGCACATGATGAGCAGGTTTTCGCTTCGAGCCGCAGCACGGGCAGCGCAGATGCAGCCGTTTACTGCATGACACACAGCCTGAGTGTGGTCGGCAGTGACGCTCAAGGAAACAGTTCATATCTGTTCAGTGTTAAGGGCGAAAAAATAGCCAGCGCTCTCGAACAGGCCGCAGCCAACAAAATACAGGTGCAGCTTGGATCGCAGGATGGTCAGTCCTTATGGGCGCTGCCTTCGGGTGAGCTGTATCTCCAAGATGACAGCGGACGCTACGATTTCACGTTCAGCGGCAAGGGCTGTGGCATTTGATTATCGAAAGGCGCGGGTATTTGGGGGATGGTGAAATAGAAAGTTGTCCCACCGCCTTTGGTCGACTCGACCCAGATTCGTCGGGTCTGTCAAGAGTTTTGTGTAAACGGATTTTGCCATACAAAATTAAATTGGGAAACGCCCCTCAAAACGGATAGCGAGTTGGTTCAAAATCAAAGCCCAATTCGGGACAGGCATCGTCCATTTTTTGATGATGTTAC
>WGMX01000004.1 GCA_016124855.1 Anaerolineaceae bacterium
GGTCATCGTTGGACACCCCGTTCCCCTGCTATGGTCGCTGGTTTGACCGGCCATCTCTGGTCTGTTTATGAACTCTTATCTCTCGTCCCTCTCTTTATCAACTCTCCATAGGGCCACCACCCCAATTCTCAACCTTCCCCAAACCCTCAGCCGAACAATTTTCCCTCAATTCAGTTAGCGCCAAACGCTTGAAACAGTTACAAAATGTTCTTCCAAAATGTAACCCCTTCAATCGCCAAATCTGCTACCCTGTAACAACAGGCCAACTATCAATTGATTCTGTGCTTCAGCGTCCATTTTTGCACTCAGAGAGACGCTTTAGCCTCTGACGAAAGGTTCCAAAATGACACCCCAAAACCACTTGAACCTTCCCTCAGTGCCTTTGAGCCTTCGTGCCTCTGTGTTAAAAGGTTTTGTATATTGGCGGCTTCCTCCCACACTTCCGCTGGGACGCTACTGCAAATTGCATAGCGGCGGACTCACGCGAGCCATCCGCTGCAACTGCGTCATTTCAGCGGCATCAGCCGAACCAGCCGCCGGCACAAAATGTCGATTCAGCGCCTTGCTCTCTCAAATCCGCCTGCCATTTCAGCGGAAAATTGTGCAAATTGCGAATCTTTCGCATTTTGAATTTAGCTAAAAGTTAACCGCTAATCGCTGCAAGTCCTAAATCATTGACACAAACGTTCTACATCGATAAAATAGAACCTTCGTTCATGCATCCGGGGGGAATCATGATAACTGGTCTGCACCATGTCGCTGTTCTGGTTCGTGACCAAGAACAGGCACTTCAATTTTATGTGGATATATTGGGTTTTGAAAAAATTGCCGACGACACTTTCGGCCTGGGGATGCGCTGGTTAGTCGTCGCCCCCAAGGGACAAGCTCAACCGCACATCGTGCTCAACAAAGCCTTCGATCCTGATATGGAAACACGTATCGGTAAACTCTCTGGTTGGGTGTTCCATACCGATGACTGTCACGCCACCTACGCCGAACTTAAAGCCAAAGGCGTCAAATTCACCGAAAAACCGACCGCCCACATGTGGGGCATACAAGCGCTCTTTGAAGACCTTTACGGCAACCAGTTCGTTCTGCTTCAACCTGCTGCCTAGAATCTAAGAGCCGTATAGATAACCATACGGCTCTTAGCAGAAGGAGGTACTTCGGAAAATAGCAATTGAATGAGGTGAATTATAACCCGCCGCATCATCATTACATCGTCCTCAAGTAGCTAAAATTTTGTCCTATTCGCTGGCACTTATCACTAAACATCCTTTCCACATGAATTTTTTGGCAACGCCCTAGTCTGATTTGACAATGCTTTCTCTCTGATAGTGCGGTCAAATTACCCACTTTTGGCGGTTGATATAAAAATAGAATAACAATTTCGATGCAAATTTATAGAAAGTGACGACTAACGCCAGCAGATTTCTTAAGCTCATGTTAGAATATTCAGGCGTTTAACAAACATTGCTTTAACTAAGCAGACAATTAAAAGGAGCCGTTATGCGTCGTTTAGTCATAATTGTGGCCCTGCTGGCGTCCGTATTCGCCATCTCCAGCAGCGTATTCGCACAGCCGAATCCGGGTGAGGCCACGCATGTGGTGCAAAGAGGCGAAAATCTCTACCGCATTTCTTTAAAATATGGCGTTACGATGGCTGCGATTGCACAACGTAACGGTATCACAAATTATAATTTGATTTTTAGCGGACAGACTTTGTACATTCCTGCGGGCGGCGTTGTTGTTCCTACCGCTACACCGAAGCCCGGTTCAACGGCTGTTCCTGCCACACAAGCACCATCCACTGGAACATACACCGTCCAGCGTGGTGATACACTTGGCAGCATTGCCCGACGGTTCGGCACCACAATTCAAGCGCTTGCGACTCTCAATAAGATAAGCAATCCAAACTTGATCTATTCGGGGCAGGTGCTTCAAATCTCCGGTACTGCTCCTGTTCCTACTCCCGCTCCCGGCGCTACATCTGCTCCCGTTCCTACCTCCAGCGTACCGGTAGCAGGTGGCTTTGAACTCGGTGGGCATGTCTTTAGCTTCTCTTACCCGGCCCAGATGCGCGGCGCAGGTATGACATGGGCTAAGACACAAATTCGTTGGGATGGCAGCGCCCCCGCAAGCATCGCTCAAAGCTCGATTGATGCCGCTCGCAGCAAGGGGTTCAAGATTCTACTAAGCATCGTTGGTAACGCATCCCAGCTGGCAGCCGACCAGAATGGCTACATCCAGCGCTTTGCCAACTTCCTCGGTGGTGTCGCTGCCCTCAACCCCGATGGCATCGAAGTCTGGAACGAACCCAATATCGACCGTGAATGGCCTGCTGGCAAGATCAGCGGTGGCAGCTACACCCAAATGCTTGCTGCGTCTTACGCGGCAATCAAGAAAGCCAATGGCAATGTGCTGGTCATCAGCGCGGCTCCTGCTCCGACAGGCTTCTTCGGAGGCAAGTGCGCGACCGGCGGCTGCGACGATAACATTTTTATCCAGCAGATGGCGCAAGCAGGGGCGGCCAACTCGATGGATTGCGTTGGCATTCACTATAACGAAGGTATCCTCTCGCCTAGCAAGACCAGCGGCGATCCGCGTGGTAACTCCGGTCACTACTCGCGCTATTACACTGCGATGGTCAACCTTTATAGCGGTGTTTTCCCCAGCAACGCTCTGTGCTTCACTGAAATCGGTTATCTCTCACCGGATGGTCTTGGCCCGCTGCCTAATGGCTTTAGCTGGGCTGCCAATGTAACGGCCCAGGATCAAGCTGTCTGGATCGCTGAGGCCGCAACCCTTGCCAAGAACAGCCGTCGTGTACGCCTGTTTATTGTATGGAATGTAGACTCAACCAGCTATGCTGCCGATCCGCAGGCCGGTTACGCCCTCATACGTCCCAATAACACCTGTAACGCTTGCGTGACCTTGGGCGCTGCGATGGGTGTCAAGTAATCTCCAAATAAAAAGGCGCATCTATTTATATGTGGATGCGCCTCACAACAATGGGATATTCCAGTAGGGGTGCACGGCTGTGCACCCTGTCGCTAGATAATGTAATTGCTTAACTGTTTGCCGTCTTGAACATGCGGGATGCCCACACAAGCAGCACCACCGCCATTCCAAACATTAAACCAAACGACGGGATAACCGATGGGTCAGTAATCACACCGTTGAATAGGGCGCGGGTTGCATCCACCACGTGGCTAAACGGATTGACACTGGCAATCGTCTTAATCAGCACAGGCGCGAATGTCAACGGTATTAGAATCCCTGACAGAAGCAAGAGAGGCTGCGTCAAGAAATTTAACATTGAAGCCAAGCCGCCCTCGTCACGTACCAGCAGTGCCAATCCATATGAGAGTGATGCCATTCCCGCACCAATCAACGATACCAGCACGAATGTCAGAACCAATCCGGCCATGCCCACGCGAACACCCATCGCGAATGCGACCAACTGAAGCAGAATCACCTGCGCCAGCAGCAGCAGGACGTCCACCAAGACCGGCCCCAGTAACAAGGAAATCCGGCTTACCGGGGTCACACGGAAGCGCTCGATTACCCCGCTTCGTAGATCATCAATAAGCTTAAAACCAGCAAAAGCTGGCCCCAGCATTGCCATCATTGTCAGCAAACCCGGTGTAAAAGTCTGAATCGCCTTTCCACCCGGCATCATGCCGTCTAGCAGAGGCGCGAACAGCAGCATATATAGCAATGGTTGGAATAAGCCTACGACTACCCAAACACCGTTACGCAGTGAAACTTGCAGACTGCGTTCGAAAACTAGACGCGTATCCCGTAGAAATTTGAACATGGTCATTGATCTCCTTGATAGGATTAGTGTTATCAAATTAACTTAACTAGAAACCCGAACTCACGTTGTTTCGTGATTGATTTCCTCCCTCGCTTGCGGGGGAGCATTAAGATGGGGGTTCTTAATTCGCGCTGGTTTCACGCAGTGATCGACCGGTTTGGCGCAGAAAGACATCATCTAATGTTGGACGAGCCAACGAGACTTTGCTGACCTTCAAACCCGCCTCATCCATCAGATGCAATATAGCGGGCAGTGTTTCATCGCCACGTTCCACATATAGTTGAAACGTTTCTTCGCCGTCGTGTATTTCGCGAACGTAACTCTGTCCTTGAAGTAAACTGAATGCGCGCTTCTTCTCACCATTTTGGGCGATTACACCCAATGTCACGACATCACCGGCGATTTGCTGCTTAAGTGAATTGGGAGTGCCTTCGGCTACGATTTCACCGCCATCCATAATCGCCAGACGGTCAGCTAACGCGTCGGCCTCATCTAAATAATGGGTGGTCAAAAAGATGGTCGTTCCGTTCTCACGCAGCTTACGAACTTCTTCCCACAAGTGTGCACGGCTTTGTGGATCAAGCCCCGTGGTCGGCTCATCTAAAAATAGCAGTTGCGGTTTGTGAACCATGCCTAGTGCTAAATCCAACCGTCGCCGCTGCCCACCTGAATAAGTCTTGCCGGCACGATCCGCAAAACTATCTAGTTGCAGCGCACTAATGAGTTCGTTGGCACGATTATGCGCTGCTTTGCTATCAAGGCCGTAAAGCTGTGCTTGCAAAAGGAGGTTTTCACGAGCGCTCGAATGCTGGTCTGTCCCACCTGCTTGGCTAACGTATCCGATTTGTTGACGAATGTTTCCCGCCTGACTCAACAAAGAGTATCCGACTACTTTTGCTTCTCCGCTGGTGGGTGCTAGTAAGGTTGAGAGTATCCGCAAGGTAGTCGTCTTGCCCGCGCCGTTTGGCCCCAAAAACCCAAAGATTTCACCTTTCTCGACCTTCATACTTACACCTTTAACAGCTTCAACTTCTTGTGCCTTCCCTTTGTCACCACGGCCTTTAAAACTCTTGCGCAGGTCACGCGTCTCGATGATGTTCATAACTTTGTTCCTTATTGTTTTTGGCGTACTGAACTTTCTAACGATGACTGGCGCGCAATTGTTCAAATTTTTTTAGCCGAGGAAAATAAAAACAGGACACCGCTTCGATGTCCTGTTAAAGTATTCGAATGGAGTTTAGCGAATGGCTTTATTCCACTTTGGCCGACATGGGTAGCGGCTTCGTCGAAATCTTACCGCTCAGATTTCTTTGGAGAGGCAGCGTGAATGCGAAGGTACTTCCTTTGCCCACTTCGCTTTCGACCATCAACTTTCCACCGTGTGCTTCGACCAAATGTCGCGAAATTGAAAGGCCTAATCCAGTGCCTTCAATACTCAAAGACTTCGCACGATCTGCCCGTTCAAAGGGCCGGAACAAATTACCCATTTCTTCCGGCGCAATGCCAATACCGGTATCGGTAACAGCTAGTTCAATAATACTTTCACTCATAACCAAGTTAAGTTTGACGCTGCCTTGAACTGTAAACTTGACCGCGTTTGTCAACAGATTGGTCAGTATTTGCCGAACACGTCGGGCATCCATCGGAATTAAGGGGAGGTCATCAGGAATATGGGCTTCTAATGTAATCATCGCCCGCTTGGACTCAATCAGAACAACTGCCGAGTCTAATGCGTCTTCTAAAACGGGACGCAAATCCGAGGGAACAATGGTCAATTCCATCTCACCGGCTTCAATTTTGCTCACATCCAACAGGTCGTTGATGAGTGCCAGCAAATGTTCCGAACTACGTATGGTTTGGTCGAGCCGGCTGTGCTGCTCGTCGGTGACAGGCCCAAACATCCCGATCCGCATGAAGTCCAGATTGTTAATGATTAAATTCAAAGGCGTACGCAGTTCGTGGGTAACGCTGGCCAGAAAGCGCGTCTTAACGCTGTTTGCGCGTTCAGCTTCATCGGTAGCGGCTTCACGCTGGATATATAGCTGCGCGTTACGAACGATGGGCGAAACCAAATTGGCAAATAATAGCAGCAGCCTCTCGTCGGGCTTATTAAATGCAGGCGATTCCTCATCGCGTCCAACCAATACCGCACCAATGGGCTTGTTGTAAAAGAGCAGTGGTGCGGCCATACCTTTCTGCATATCATCGTCGGGTAATTCGTCTAAACGCTGCGGCCAATTGACATAATCTTCAACAATCAGCAGGCGTGCTTCGCGGGTTGCCGCTCCGGCAAGCCCCTCGTCAACCCCAATAACGGTATTCAACCGGTCAGGGTCACCCGTAGTTGCAACCAATTGAAGATGTTGTTTGCTGGCAGTCAGCAACCATACCGCACAATAATTGGCGTTCAATAGGCTTAAAAGATTCTGGGTTAGCTGCTGTAAAACGGCGTCCAAACGGTAGTCACTAACAACCGCAAGCGAAGCATCATAGACAGCCTGAAGTTCATTGGCGTTAGCCTGCGCAACTTTCTGTGCCAGCGCCAATTCTTCGGTGCGCTGACCGACTCGTTTTTCCAGTGTTTGGCTCCACATTGAAAGCTGTTGATATGAATAGGATAGGTGGCGTTTCATGTCCTCCATAGCATTCGCCAGCCGACCAATTTCATCTTTTTGATCTTGATAGGCGATTCCGTACTTCAGATCACCACCACCAATTTGCTGCGCCGCCGTACCTAACGTGGCTAAAGGTTGCGACACTGTCCGGGTGACAAACGAGTAAACGACCCATGAAAGCAGCACCATACCGACGGCTGTCACCACAGCCATCTCAACAATGCTTCGGTTTAACGGATTTTGAAGTACCGAGGAGGGCAAAACCGTCACCAAGCGCCAACCGGTTTGCGGCAGACGGTTAATCAATACGATAGATTCTTTGCTTTCATCAAACGGATCAGAACCTAGATAAAATGTGCCTTTATTCGCATCTACATCTTTCCATAGTTGAGCGATTTGCGGCTTTGCTAAAAATGAAGACAAGATTTTGGTCGTATCCGCTTCCGGCATACTGGTATAAAAATCGTGACTTCCTGCCAGCGTGCTTTGCTCATCAAAAAGCAGGCTGTATCCACCCCATCCCTTGACGTTGATAGTTTTGTCCATCAAACGAGACAGAGTAGACTCAGCGATATCGCCCCAAACAACCCCAACATAAGACTGCCCCGGACCGCGATATGGAACTGCATACGAAACCACGGGTTGCACAGAGGAAGTGTCAAAGGGGAGGGCTTGTGAATGCCAGCGTTCTGCCCCATCGTCCATTGCTTGTCTGAACCACATATCCTGTGGTACATCATTATTGATGAATTGCTGAACCAATGCTACACGCATCGGTGAGTAAGCCGGGTTAAAAATGACACTTTGATGTCCCGTAGCGGAAAGCGCATAAACGTTTATACGCCTTACAACGGTGTTTTTGTCGAGTAGAATGTTGCTTGCCATTTGCCAAACCTGTGACAAGGGCGCAACCGGTTGACCGGCTAAAGCGGCAGCGAAATTGCGTGTCGTCACCATCGCAGACTGTAACTGACCGTCAAAGGCGTTGGCGAATACCTGATTGGAATTAACAAATGCATCTTCTGACTCGCGCTGCAACGAAGTCGAGTATGAACTCAGCGCTATCAAAGCAACCACAACCACCGTTGGAATCGAAATCATTAGAATGATTTGAACCAGACGACGGCGTATGCTCCAATCGCTGGAAAATAATTTCATAGTTTTTCCCCTTCACGTTTCTGTAATTGTAATGTGAAATCGGCTTAACACCGTGCCAAAAGCATTGTGTTTTGGTTTAATTTTGGTTTGATGAAAACTCTGTTTCCGCTCTGACACATCATGGCTGGTCTTTTGTCAGGTGAATGGGCGTTGTATAATTCTAAAAATATATTCGGACGCAGTTTCGGGAGCCGTTTGTGCCAATCCTTAAAGCGGGACAATTGGATATTATAAGTCATGGCGCAGAGCAAACCCAAAGACTAGGCGCACGACTAGGGACGCTGCTGATGCCCGGTGACATCATCTGCCTGTCAGGTGATATGGGCGCTGGTAAAACCGTTTTTTCGGGGGGCATTGGTAAAGGCTGGGGCGCAAAAGTCCCTTTGACCAGCCCAACGTTTAATCTAGTTCATGATCATACGCGTGACAGTGACTCTCAGCACCTGTATCATCTTGATTGTTACCGGCTTGAACATCCGAATGACGCTGATACGATTGGGATTGATGAAATACTGAGCGGACGTGGGCCGGTCATTGTTGAATGGCCGGAAAATATCGTTAGCATTCTGCCCAAACAACGTCTGTGGATTGAAATCCGTGTTTTAGAACAAACCCGTCGCAATTTCGCAATGGTGGGCGACGGAAAACGGTATGAAGAGTTAATCGGCAAATTTCGTGAATTCGTCTTTGGAGTATAGGGTTCGTTGGTCGCCGCCCAAGTGCCGGGCAACGATAGCGAATGAATAGTCAATTATGCTGCTTGCATTGGATACCGCTACACAGCTTATAAGCCTCGCGCTCTACGATGGCTACAATATTCTGGCTGAACAAACATGGCATACTGCTTTTAACCACAGTACGCAGTTAGCGCCTACCCTACAAAGCGTGCTGGACAGGGCTGGCGTCAGCATTTCTGATTTGACGGCTATGGCTGTTTGCATCGGGCCCGGTTCGTATTCTGGTTTACGTGTTGGTGTATCGTTAGCAAAGGGGTTGGCGGCTGTTCATCATCTTCCTCTGGTGGGTATATCGGCGCTCGACATTATTGCGGCTGCACAACCTCATTATCCTGATGGATTGATTGTGGTGGTTCAAGCAGGCAGGGAACGTGTGATTGTAGGACGTTACCAATGGCGTAAGGCCCATTGGGCACCCCGTGGCGAAGTACAACTGATGGATTGGGAAAAGCTCATCGACAGCGTGGATGGGCCGGCTCATGTTAGCGGTGAAATCAGCATCGCAGGACATGAAATCCTCAACGAGGCTAAGGAAAAAGGTACACCCCTCACGATTGTTCCGGCATCCTTCCGGCTGCGACGAGCCGGGTTTCTCGCACAAGAAGCATGGGAACGCCTGAAGGCCGATGAAACTGATTTTGACGCGGCCAAACTCGTTCCTTTTTACGTTAAAACTCAGGATGTCCCCGAAACCTAATCTCCTCTTACGTTACATGACTGTGGCTGATCTTCCGCAGGTGGCGGAAATCGACCAACTGTCATTTGATATACCGTGGTCGGAAAAATCTTACCGCTACGAAATCAATGAATCCAACCAGAGTTTCATGGTGGTTTTGGAATGGAGCCGCGAACGGGTTGCGACCCGCTGGCAGCGCTGGCTCAATATTCATCCCTATGTCGAACATCGGATAATCGGCTATGGAGGGATGTGGTTCATTGCCGGCGAAGCACACGTCAGTACGATAGCCGTACATCCCAAGGGGAGGGGATTCGGCTGGGGTGAAGTGCTGCTGGCGGGAATGGTACGGCGCGGACTGGTGCTTGGGGCTGACGAAGTGGCACTCGAAGTGCGTGTGAGCAACCGCCGTGCCCAAAAACTCTATGAAAAATATGAATTTAAGAGGGTAGATGTCAAGTCTCGCTACTACCGGAATAACAATGAAGATGCCTATGATATGCGGCTAGATATCCAAGACTCATCGACCTGTTTGCGCTTCGAGGAGCGTTATGAGGCGCTTTTCAAAAGGCATCAGCTCATTGATGACTTTAGCCCTTACGCACCGCCCCACGCACGCCTAAAGCCATAATTCCAGCGAGATCAGTCTAAAGTATATCTTCACGTACGGCGATATGGTCAATCAATTCGCGCAGGATGGTTTCGCTGTCATAATGATACTGCCAAGCGGGATAATGCTGCTGGAATTTGCGAACATCACTCACATACCAAATATGGTCACCGCTGCGGGCTTGGTCGCTGAGCGTATAATCCAGTTGGTAGCCACCAATTTCGCGGATCATGCGGATGGCTTCTAACATGGACACGTTGGAGTGGCGCGAACCGCCCATGTTGTAGACCTCGCCAATGCGCGGGTTTTGGAAGAAGTGCCAGAAAGCCTCGACTAAATCCTTACTATGGATGTTGTCGCGCACCTGCTTACCTTTATAGCCATAGATGGTGTAATGCTGACCGCGCACTGCCCTCAACGTCAAGAAGGCGAGAAAGCCATGAAGTTCTGCGCCACTATGAGCTGGCCCGGTGAGGCAGCCACCCCGAAACAGGCCTGTTTTTAACCCGAAATAACGCCCGTATTCCTGTACCAACACATCGGCAGCCACTTTACTCGCGCCAAATAGACTGTGTTTGGATTTGTCGATGCTCATACTTTCATCAATGCCGTGTGCGGCAAAGGGGTGAGAGGGATCAACTTCCCAACGTTCGTCTAATTCAATTAAGGGGAGCGTGTTGGGTGTATCGCCATAAACCTTGTTGGTACTGGTGAAAATAAAGACCGCTTCGGGGCAGTATTTACGGGCGGCTTCCAGCATGTTTAGTGTGCCGTTGGCATTGATGGTGAAGTCAGTAAACGGCTCACGAGCCGCCCAATCATGGGATGGTTGAGCAGCCGCATGGACAACCAAAACGATTTCCTTAGCATAACGAGCGAATACCTGCTCGATTTGAGCAAAATCTCGAATATCGTAGTTGTAGTGTTGGTAGCGAGGCAGTTCATTAATCAAGCGTTCGCGATTCCACGAGGTGCTGGCTTCGCTCCCAAAAAAATAGGCTCGCATGTCGTTATCAATACCGACGACATCATAACCTTCGGCGTGAAAGCGCTTGACTGTTTCACTACCGATTAAACCTGCCGAACCTGTTACGACTACTATTGCCATAGTTACTCACTTCTACCATCAACAGGGTATGCATGGGCATATCCCTGATTGTATTTGTAAAGGGAATTGTTCAAGACGCCCTTAGGTGAAAATCGGTAGGACATCTTTCCAGAAGGTGGTTAGATCATTCAGCAAATAATCTGGTTTTGCGTCAACCAACTCGGTGGGGGAAGTCGCGTAACCGGTGCGAACGCCTACTGCTACCGCGCCCAAGGCTCTGGCGCAGGCGATGTCAGCAGGTGTATCCCCGATAATCACTACGTTTTCTGGCGCAATTTTGCGACCAATTAATTTCTCGGCACGTGAAACTGCCAGAGGTGGTAGATCATTGCGATTAGGGGATTCGTTGCCATAGGCCCCGATTACGAACCAGTCGGGGTCAAATCCGCCAGCGCGCAGTTTGATGGGCGCAATCGTCTCGGTATTGCCAGTGACCAACCCTTGAAGTGGATGCCCCAGCCTATGAAGTTCAGCCACCAAGCCATGCGCGCCGGGACACTGTTCAACGGAATAATCAACAATGATGCGACCCATGTGGCGGGCAACCGATTGAGCGTAGGCAGGCAATAATTCTTGAATAGCGTCTTCCGTGAATCCCTGTGAAGGCAGCAAATCAAGCAGAGTCTGCCAGTCGGTTTTTCCGCCGAAGTAGTGTGTTTCCAGACCTGCGTCGGTGTTAAAGATTTCGAGCATCGCCAAGCGGGTGGCGGCACGTCCCACACCTTTCGGCATGATCAACGTACCATCAATATCCCAAAGGATGAGTTGAATGTCCTGTGGATTGGTAATCTGAGGCAAAACGGGACTTCTTTCTAACGTCCGGACTTTCCCCAATCTTAATACAGTGTCATCCGCATGAGAATATCCGGTTTATTTGATGCCCCAAGACCTTAAGATTAAACCATTTCCGCTGTCAAAATATTACACAGTTGATCTAGCGAGTAAGATGAATCATTGACCAGTTGTTCACCGAGCAGTTTGAGTTCGCGAATATTGTTTGGGCTGGCGTTGTCAAGCTCATCCATACCTTCGCTCAGGCTGATTTGAAAACGGAAATAACGGCGGCTGAGGCCGTCCTTCAGAGAAAGGATGGTTTTCATCTGATAATCTACCGTTTCACTGTTGCTGCCCATCAAAACGCTAATAATAGGCAATACCCATTCGGCTGCACCCCAATTTTTGGCTTCGTCATAGGGCAGGCGGCGCGTGTGTACACCCGTACCCAACGATACCATCAAAATATCGCTCACGGGTGGGATGACGGTTCTGGCATCGATATAGGCGCACATGCTGGGGTTATTGGCAAAGACACCACCATCGACCAATGTGTAATAATCGGTACTATTGGGGACATCTATTTTGCAGGGTTCGAAATAGGTGGGCGCGGCTGACGTGGCACGGGCGACCTGCCACATAGGGAAGTCATAAGTTTTGGGGTTTAGACGGGCGCGGTTACTGCGAAAGAACCACGGCGCGCGCCGTTCAATTTCATAGCTGGTAATCATGACATTGGTCAGGGCTTGTTGGAGGCGTACCTCACCAAAACGCTCTTTTAAGATGGTTTCTACGGGTGCATCGGAATATTTTTCGTCTATGTATCCATCTATAGAGGTGAGGCGTTTCAAGGGTGAACGGGAGAAAATGCGATGCCCTTCTTCTTCGTATAATCGAGCGCCATCCGCAGCCGAGTAACGAGGGGTTAATTCGGTTTCTGAGACGGGGCAGGTGACGCCTAAGGCAAGCACTCCGCCGGTTGATGTACCCGCTATTAGATCAAAGAGTTGGCTAATGGGTTTGCCAGTGCGATTTTCAATTTCGGCCATCACGGCTGCAGGAATAATGCCGCGAATGCCGCCACCATCTATCGAAAGAATCTTAAACAGATTAGCCATTTTGAACCCCTCAATAAATAATAAGTTATGATGCAGTATAGCACGGCATCCATTTATCTGCTGATCAATATTGTTGCAGTTGTTACTGCAAATTTCGCATAATTCGCAATACTTCCGCTGAAATGACAGGCGGATTTGAGGGAGCAAGGCGCTGAATCGACACTTTGTGCCGGCGGCTGGTTCGGCTGATGGCGCTGAAATGACGCAGTTGCAGCGGATGGCTCACGTGTGTCCGCCGCTGCACAATTTGCAGTGTCGTCGCAGCGGAAGTATGGGAGGATGTCGCCAAAACGCAAGAACCTTTTAACACAGAGGCACGAAGGCTCAAAGGCACTGAGGGAAGGTTAAAGTGGTTTTGGAGTGTCATTTTTGGGACCTTTCGTCGGAGGCTCAAGCCTCTGTCTGAGTGCGAAAATAGGCGTTGACGCGCACAATCAATTGATAGTTGGCCTGTTGTTACAGGGTAGCAGATTTGGGGATCGAAGGGGTTACATTTTGGAAGAACATTTTGTAACTGTTTCGAAGGATTGGCGTTAACCGAATTGAGGGAAGTGTGAGACGAATAAGGTTGGTGGAAGGTTGCGAATGGGTTAGTGATGGTTTGTGAGTTTAAACCTAAGTCATAATACAATGCGGTTGAACCACTAAGACACAAAGAACGCTAAGAATATAGGGAAGGTCTATGGATGTTTTAACAGCAATTCAATCGTTAGAAAAGGAATGGGATACAGTCCAAGAAATTGGATTCTTCGGTGAATTGGAAAGCCGTAGCTTTAATGCTGCAAAATTCAAACGTGTTCAAGATATTCTCAAGTCTATAGAAGTTCCAGAAGGTGAGAATTTGGATAAACGATTTGTTGAAGTTGTTTGGTTTATGCCGACGTTTATGCGATGGCAGCAAGATGGTTGGCGCATAGATGGGAAAGATACCAAACAGCTTGATGAAGCGATTTCGTATGTTGAACAGAGGCTTACCACTATTCTTGGACTACCGTAGTTTGGGCAAAAGCGGGCGGAACATGTTCCGCCCCTACAATAATTTGGGGATTAATGCAAAGGGTTTGCCAGCGGCAAACCCGTACGAATGATGTGGTTAGTCGTCACGGCGGAAGGGGATGAAGCGGCGGAGGTAACGGCGGATGATGTTTCCGCGTGTATCGATCCATGCTTCATCAACTGTTTCTTTTTGCAAAGCGGCTTCGTTGGCGGAACTGGCACGGTGTCCGTAACGCTCGGCGGTATATAGGCCAATAATGGTTTTAACGGGAGCCTCGGCCTGTGGTAAACGGCTGGAAACCTGTCGTCCGCGTTCGCCGGGGGTTTGCTGGCGGCTAAAGCGGATACCCAAGAGTCCTATGTAGCGTTCGAGGCGGGCATAGGCACGGGTAATAGGACTGAGTCCACGCATTCCGCGCCATTCCCACCACCAGTAAATGAATGTGCCGACGATAACTAACAACAAGATGACCACCAAAGTGACGAATACAATGCCCAAGGCACGCAAGAGCAGCGATAGGAAACCGGGCTGCTGGGGCGTGAGGGGCGGTGGTTGAGTCGGGACGATGACAGGTGTTGCGGTCGCAGTGGGCGTTGGTGTAAATGTCGGGAACTGCGGCGCGACCTGCGGCTGCTGGGTCGATGAATCCAGAGTCGGGCTGGGCGATGGTGAAGGTGTCGGCGTAATGGTCGGTGTGGATGAGGCAGCGGGTGTGGGTGACGGCAAGTTGGGCTGCGGGATGTCATCCTGACGGTTTAGCGGTGCTTGGGCGGCGGTAGGTTCAAATTCAATCCAGCCAAAGCCGGGGAAGTAAACTTCAACCCATGTGTGCGCGTCACGTTCTTTGACGGCGTAGGCTTGCTGCGCTTCGTCCCATGTCCCCTGCGCGAATCCGGCTGCCATACGGGCAGGAATGCCGAGCGTCCGCAGCATCAACACCATAGCAGAGGCGTAGTAATTGCAATAGCCCTGCTTAATATCAAACAGCACCCATTCGACAGGGTCTTGATCGGGCGGCGGCTGAGGAATGGCTTCGTTATAGGCGATATTGGTTCGCAGCCATGTTTCGATGGCTTTGGCTTTGTCGTAAGGTGTGGTCGCTCTGGCATCCGCGATGATTTGCAGTGCGAGCTGGTGGGTGTTTTCGCTGAGTGATGGCGGTAGTTCCAGATAGAGCTTGAGCAGCCAATCGGGATAGTTTGGCGGCGCGGCGCGAAGCTGGGATGCGGTGGCATCGGTCATCAGACTGGTGACGGTATAGGTGTCGGTTTGCTTGAGGACTTGAAGCGGACGGATGACCGAGATGTTCATGCTCTGGCGTTCGCCCTGCGCGTTGGTGATGTACATCAAATCGGCGCGGGTCGCCAGATCAATGGATTCGGGTTGTGGGGCGGCATAGACGAGGCGAGAGGCGCTTAAGCCCATGGTAAAGCGCTGTTGAACCGGTGAACGGGCATTCAGTTCATCCGCACCATATTTTACTTCAAGGGGGGCTTCTGGCACGGTTAGGCGAACATCCGAACCGGGCGACCAACGTCCATTGGAGTAGATATCCAGAACGCGAGAACGCCAATAATAGCGGCGTCCCTGCGGAACCTGTACTAGAAAGACGGTTTGATCACCGAGTTTGATAGCGCCACCGAGTTGAAGCGAGTCGCCACCATAGTAATCGCTAGTGGTCGGGCCCTGTGTTTCGGCGCTCGAAAAGAGACGATTCCAAATTTCGCTGATCTGGGTGAGTGGTTCAGATTCCATGAATTCACGGAAGCGGTTGAGCCGTTCTTGGAGATCATTGACTTGTATTGCGCCGGCAATTAGCAAGGCGATGAGAGCTAAAGTCGCGCCGACGCGTAAGAACTGCTGGCGTAAGGCTCGTGGGACACGGATGCCGCTGGTATACCATTCCCATGCGCGGGCATCCAGATTGGAGCGGGCGACGAGCATCAGCGACAAGAAAATAAAAATGATGAGGTAGGGATCAAGATTGGCTTCGCCGCTGTAGTAAAGACTGTTGGTCACAAGGATTAAGCCGGGAGGCAAAATCACGCGCCAGATGCGATCCACACGGAAGAGATGCCACGCGATGTTATAACCTAGAAACCAGAACAACAAGCCAACGAGCATGGTGAAAATCAGGTCGTCCTGATTTAGGCCACCGGTAGCAGCGGCGACTATCCATTGGAAAATGCGTGTGAGAACGCTGCTAAAACCCTCTATTATTCCACCGGGTTCGTTGACGGATGCGATAAGGAATATAAAGGCTAGGCCGTAAATGCCGCTCATGATGAGGGCGAGCAGTTCATTGTATTGGCTGCGTGCCAGCAGGAAACCAAAGGCAAGACTGAGGCAGGTCACCGGAATGATGGTGCGCAGATCGAGCGGCCAGCCCGCCGCTGAAAGAGCCAAGACCGGCATAAAGAGCAGAACGAAGGCGATGATGAGAGTCAGCCAGTCACCGGGCGCAAAGAGGTTACGCCATGTCTGCGTCATTTGACGCTGCAGACGCGGGATGGAAAAACGTTGATTTGGGATACTTGTCATATACACCTAGCGTAGTGAGGCGGCAGTAAAGCCTCCCCGTGACAATACGCTCATTGTACGGATAACAAAGGGCGCTGGCAACTGACGCTTACCCTCCTGAGGGAGCGCACTCATGAAATACATAGAGAGAAGTTTACAGTCATCAGTTAACAGAAAATGCAATTATCCACAGAGGCACAGAGAAAATAGAAGGCGGGATGGGTGGCTATTGATGAAGAGACGGTGAAAAGGATATTCTGAGGAACTTTTATGGTTGATATTGAAAGTTCACTTCAAGCATGATTCCACCTGTTGAGATTGTCGATAATGTGGCTGACATCCCAGTTCAATCAATGGGATTTATGACACGGATTCCGCCGTGGTCGTTAGTGGTTTTCGGAATTATTTCAGTGCAGATTGGAGCGGCTTTCGCCAAAAGTTTGTTTGATGTGAGTGGGCCGGCGGGTGTGGTTTTTATTCGCACCTTTTTGGCGGCGGTGTTTTTTACCTTGATTTGGAGGCCGCGTTTGCGGGGTTATACACGGCGTGTTTATGTCAGTATGTTGATTTACGGTACGGTGATTGCCTGCAATATGCTGCTTTTTTATACGGCGATTAACTTGATTCCGTTGGGTGTGGCAGTGGCTATCGCGTTTATCGGGCCGCTGGTGGTGGCAGTAGTCGGTTCACGGAAGTTGATGGATTTTGTATGGGTGGCTGTGGCGGCGATTGGGATTTTGCTCCTGTCGCCGTTAACGAATACGTCGCTGAATGTGCCGGGAGTGATGGTGGCATTCATGACGGCTGGTGCATGGGCGCTTTATATCATTTTTACCAAGCGTGTGAGTACGATGTTGGAAGGGCATACGACGCTGGCGCTTTCGATGTGTCTGGCGGCGCTGGTGGCATTTCCGTTCGGGGCTGCAGGCGCGGTGAAGGTGCTGGCAAATCCGCAGCTTATATTATTGGTTTTGGTGGTCGCACTGCTGTCGTCGGTGATTCCGTTTGCGATGGATTTTACGGCGGTGAAGCGGCTAACATCACGGGTGTTCGGGCTGCTGGCAAGTGTTGAGCCGGCTGTTTCAGCAATCATCGGGTTTGTGGTGCTGCATGAAGCGTTGGGTTGGCGGGAAGTGATCGGCATCGGTTTAGTAACGGTGGCAGCGATTGCGACGACGCGCGAAGGGTGAACAAGACAAAACTCAGAATTGAACCACCAAGCCGCCAAGAAGGCCAAGTGATTTTTGAGGAAGGGAGACACGGAGATTCTAAGATGGCGGCACACCACTTCCTTATGAAAGAGGTAAGCCCTATAATGAGCGGGTGTCTAGGTTGACCGGGTGATCGCTCTCTGCTCCGGCAGAGGGAGGAAAGTCCGCCCTCCACAGGGTACGGTGCCGGCTAACAGCCGGGCGGAGTAATCCGACGGAAAGCGCAACAGAGAGGTATATTGCCCAGCAGTGGGCGAGGGTGAAACGGTGGCGTAAGAGACCACCAGCGCGGGCAGTAATGTCGGCGGCTAGGCAAACCCCACCGGGAGCAAGGCCAAGCAGGTGCATTGGGGCGACCCGTCCCGTAAAAAGCATCGGGTGTGCTGCTTGAGTTCATCTGGTAACGGATGGAACAGATAGATGATCGCCACCTCGCAAGAGGTACAGAAGGCGGCTTATAGGTCGTAACCTAGACATATAAAAATCCCTGTCACATAACAGGGTTTTTTAGTTCCGGACATATTCGCCTGATTGTGGCAGATTTGGCAACTGATTAAGTTTGTTGACGAGGCGATTTAGCAGATGGCAGCAGTTCGGTTTTGCCAAGGCGATACCCAAACAGAACGACGACTAGAAGCACCATGATACCTGCTACCACACGAAAACCGGTTTTATCGGCATCGCTGCCAGCAAGTAAGGCGTGAAGGGTGATCATTGCGTACAATCCATAACTGGTGAGATGTAGGATTTTCCAAAGCCGGTGACCTAGATGCTTTTTTAGGGCGAAACTGCCGGCTACGATCAGCGCCAACCAACATGCCAACGTGCCTAAACCTACCGCCAATGGACGGTAAGGCCCGGTGAATGGAATTAGAATGCTGCTGAGATCATAGTGAAGATAGTTGTCGGTCAACAACAAGAGCGCGTGCAAGATACTAAACGCTACTGCCAACCACGACAGCGTGCTGTGCAAGACCATTGATAAGGCTCCCGGTGACCAATCCTTAATCACGCGGGTTGTAAGTGCCAACCCCCACAAGACTGAAGTCGTGAGCAAAATATAGGCGATAGTCCCGGCTGCCCGTATCAAATACCAACTCGTGTTTGAAGCGACTGCAGACCCTCGCACAAAAATGCCGTGTTGGTAGAGATAGATTCCAACACTCGTGATAATGCTGAAGGTAAATAGGAACGAAAGACGATCCATCCATTTCGATTCTCTGATCATAAATCACGCGTCTCCATCATCAATCAAATTGCATATAGGACAGAGGGTTATGACCCTCTGTCGCTCGTATGGTTCCTGTTAATCGTCATCATCCCTGTCATTCGAGCCGTGATTGTCTTCTTTTTCGTGGTCGTGAGAGGAACTATTGCCGAAATTCGAGTTTGCCGCTGGCGCGCTCGAATTGGGTTGATTTTGGACAACGATTTGTGGTGGTTGGGCTTCGCGGTAGGGGATGTCATAGATTGTCAACTGCGCACAATTGCCATTGAGAACGCCAAGCTCTTTGCTCATCCATGTTCCACTGCCATCGCTATTGGCGACTAAGAGCCAACTGTTTTCGACATTAGTTCCCCCGACTAAGAAGTTGTCTGCGCGGTGAGCATAGCCTAAGATGCTATAGCCCGTACCGGGACCACTGCGAAGATTAATGGAACTCTGGTTGATCTGAATTGTGCAGTCGGGTTGAGTGGCCGAGGCTACGGAGGCCGATGGAACTGTTGTCGCCATAACTGCTGCGGGCAAGTGTGCAATTTGGGCGGACGTAATACTGATACCGGCGACGGTTGGGGCGGACGGTTGAGTATTCAGCAGCGACAACTGATATTCACCACCGTCCAGGGTCAAGCTCAAGCCATCAATCTGACTAGCATCTAAAGTTGCTACAGGTGAACCCGTATTGTCCAGCACTTGCGCAGTTGTCAGTGAGCCGGGAAAAGTTGCCGTCAGATTACCTTGTGTTTGCGCCGGGATTGAAATTGATAAGGTGGCTGAGGGCGAACTCGCTGACAAAGGAGCATCAAATTCTTGACCAAGCGTCAGGGCTGAATTGGAGGTCAGTGTTGTTCCGACGGGAGTAGTCAAATCAGATTGGGAGACAATTGAAACATAGGCTTCTTGGACACCGGGCATACGCTCCAGAGTTACTGTAGGTGCGGACACCCCCGGCGCGAAGTGTAATTCCAGCGCATGTACGCGCTGATCGGTCGTCATGAAGATTTGTTTTCCGGTGCTGTCTTTAACCGTAACGGCTGCACCGCTTAACCGAAGTGAAAGTGCACCAGCAGCTCCCGGCGCGAGGGTTATGGCAAGGTCAATGCCGGGAGTGGCATCGTTCAGAACAATTGGTTGATTGTCCTGAGCAAAGGTTTTGCCAGCTATCATCAACATGACCAACAAAAAAGCAATCCAGCGTTTCATCATAATACTCCTTGTGTTACACAACATAAGCGAGAAAGTTATCGGTTGCAAATACCCTGCCATCATGGCGAACCACCATTGCGGCTGTTCGGGTTTGTTTGTTTATCCATTCCAAACCAATTTCGATCCCTAATATCAAAATGACTTTTGCGTAGGCTTCAGCCGATGGAGCATGAGGATGAATAACCGTCACGGTGGCAATATCGGTCTTAACGGGCATCTGGGTGGCAGGATCAATGATGTGGTGTCGGGGGTGCGCACCCTGATACCAGCGCCGATAATCCGTTCCACTGGTGACGACGCAGGAATCTGAAAGGGCAATATGAAGAATAGGTGGACTATCAGAACGATTGCCCGGTTCGGCAACGGCGATTTTCCAACCCTGCTCGCCAGATGGCGCACCACGAGCGGCAATGTCGCCACCGATGTCGATCAGACAAGCGCCATGTGCCTGCAAACGATTAGCCATATATTGAGCAACCCAACCCTTAGCAACACCCCCTAAGTCAATGCGCGCTGGAAGACAAACACGCTGCCCGCGCACATCCACTTTTATGTCATGCCAATCGGCTAACTTAGTAGTAGGTGTTGCCGGACTGGAAGTGCCAAAATGTATATCCTCAAATGTCCGGTCATAGCCTACAGCCTCCAACGCGTCCAGAATTAATGGGTTGTACAAGCCATTGGTCGAACGTGCCCCTTGCTTTGCCGCCTGAATATTTGCGAGCAAAGTGGGACTGACCGTGACCCATTCTCCTAGTCGGGTATTAAGTCGAGATAACTCGCTGTTCGAGCGAAATCGTGAAAGACAATTTTCCAAGACTTCGACATGTGAAGGCTGTTCCTGAAGGATGGCTTGACCATCTAAGTCGGTATCGAGCCAAAAATTCATTTGACAACCCATTGCGCGGAAAGACATAGCGTAAAGCGTTGACACAACAGTGATCCCTTAGCGACTGGATTGTGTTGATGGTTGGGACGGTGCCTGACTTTGAACTTGAGCAGGGCTGGATGATTGCACAATCACGACAGGGGGCGGTTGGACAATGGTGATGGGTCGTGGCGGTTGGATGTTGATAGGGGTACTGTTTGTAACTTTAGGAACAGGGTTATTAACAGGGGAATGACGGATAATGACAATAGTCGGGGCTGAGCTGATCACGGTTTTAGTTGATTCGATGGCAGGGGTTATGACTGCTGTGTCGGCGGGATTAGCCGGCAGTATTGATGTTGGCTTAATATCAAGTGTGGCGAGCGTCTCGGCCCCGACAATTGTTGCCATTGTACTTCCAACTACCAGTGTCGCCCTGACGGCGAAGCGCTTTAAGGGTGTCATTCCAGAAGTCATTCACATATCTCCACTACTAATTTGAGCCTAAGACATAAATTCACAGGGAATTCACCTGTAACGACGAAATTTCCATAAAAAAGTTTCGCTGTACTGGTTAGTAGTTAGTACCAATGTCTTAGTTGTGGCCCGGAAACCGGTTATTGTCTTCGCGCCTCTCGGCACTTGCTCTGGTATTTAGTTGATTGTTTCGAATGATGAATGATGAAGGTGGTTAAGAGGGTCATATCGAATACACTAATCCCCGCAAGAAGCGGGGATTTTGGTTTAAGCGCAGATGGAATAGACAAGCATATCTGCATAATATGGGAGCATTGCGTCTGTCTTGACGCGTGGGGCAGATTATGCGATGGATGTAGACCTTTTCGATCCGATGTAGATCAGGGCTTCATCGGCTTTGATGTTGTGTTGTTCGGGGTCGGATAACACGGTGAGTCCGAATTCATCCAAGGGGTGGGTGGGACGAACCAATAGTGCATCAATGCGATCCCATTCGATTTCGAGCGACAATGCTTTTTGACCTTCATACTCTTTGGGTACGACATCAAAGCGCACGAAACCATTGGCTTTACAAAACGCATTCCATGAATTTTCTAGTTTTGAATCCGGCATTTCTACCTCTTTCAGATTGACTTATTCAGGGGAATCTGGAACGGGCAAATTTTGAATTTCACTTAATATTAAGTAGGCTCTGGATAAGAATGGAGTGTCACATGTACTAATTTCTGCTAGGTCAGTGTTGAAAAGGTCTAGCGAAGCTGGCGTGACGCGTTAAGATAGAGAAACCCTGCAAAAATTCTTTTAAAAGGAGTGAATTAATGGAATACCGACCTTTAGGACGTACAGGCGTGATGGTTTCTAGCCTTTGTTTAGGCGTAATGAATTTTGGCGGCGTGACCAATACTGAAGATTCGATTGCCATGATTGACCGTGCACTGGATGCCGGGATCAACTTTATCGACACTGCCAATGTCTACAATGCAGGGGAAAGTGAAGTGGTTTTGGGCAAGGCATTGAAGGCCAACGGCAAGCGTGACTCGATTGTGTTGGCTACGAAAGTGAACGGTGTGGTGGGTACGGGACAGAATGATCGGGGTATTTCCCGCTACCATATTATTAAAGCGTGTGATGATTCGCTGCGGCGTTTGCAAACCGACCACATTGATCTTTACCAGCTTCATCGTCCATCTGCGACAATTCCACAAGATGAAACGCTGCGCGCGTTAGATGATCTGGTACGGGCGGGTAAAGTCCGGTATGTCGGCAGTTCAACTTTTCCAGCGTGGCAGGTGATGGAAGGGCTTGCCACTAGCGAAAAATATAATCTGGTTCGATATATCAGCGAACAACCCCCGTACAATTTGCTTGACCGGCGCATTGAAAATGAATTGGTTCCGCTGTGCCAGAAATACGGCATCGCGTTGTTACCGTGGTCACCACTGGCTGGTGGTATCCTTGCAGGACGTTATAACACGAATGGTTCAGCGGGTGGTCATTTCCCCGAAGGCTCACGCGCACTACGCATGGGTCAAACCTTCCAAGATCGTGTGACTGCCAGCGGAATCAACGCGGCACAGCGCGTGGGTGAGATGGCACAAGAACGCGGTCTAACGGCTTCGCAGTATGCGCTGCTGTGGTGCAAAGATCAACCGGGAATAACGTCACCTATTCTCGGGCCACGCACAATGGCACATTTGGAAGATGCGCTGGTTATTGCCGATAAACATCTCGATGATGCAGATCGTGCGCTGTTGGATGAACTGGTGCATCCCGGAACGGCGGTTGCCGATTTCCATAACAGCAATGATTGGATGAAAGCCCGTGTCCATTAAAACATCGCTCGAACGGTGACTCTACACACGAATTTGTGCGACGCATAACAAAAATCCTCACTAAAAAGTGAGGATTTTTATTCGAATTCAGCCGCTCGCTGTCACTCTTGAAATTGTTACAAGTATCTGGCGCTGCCCATGCACACCAGCGCCACCATCATTAGAATCATGCTGATACGTGCGTGACCTAGTAAAGCAGCAGCCAATGTATTGAGTTCTGTCACAGTCGCTGAAGGGATAGGCTGATTGTCATCCGGCAGTACTGTCAAAGCTTTAACCAGTGCTTTGGTGGCGCGGTCCGTCACTGCGCCGCCATGAACGGTGGCGATGAAACCAGCCGCCGCACCAATCCCAAGTACCATGTTACCGGTTTGTGAAAAATGGCTCGGTGCATTTCCAACAAGGTATAACAGAATACCTGCTAAGGTGGTTGTACCTGCGACCATCGGCACTAATCGAGTATAGGCTGTGCGCGTAAACAGCGTTTTCAGATAACGGTAGCCTTCTTCACCCGCTTTCACGGCTGCGGGCGCAATGTATAACGTCAGTGTTCCGCCGAGCGCCACCCAAGAAACCGCACTGACAATATGTAATAACCGCAAGAGGACGAGCAAAATGTCCATTATTTCTCCTGTAATTGGGTTCCGAGACTTTTGGCTGCTCCAGTTTTACAGATAACGGGCGCTGCCCATACAAACGAGTGCAACCACCATCAGAATCAAGCTGTGGCGTGACTGTGTTAACAGCTTGAGGGTTAGTTCATTAAGCTGTGTTTTGTCAGCATCGGAAAGGGCACTGCCTAATTGTACGACCGTTTGCCCCACCGTTCTGGAGGTTCGCCCCAATACTGCTCCCCCATGAATAGCTGCCGCAAGGCCAGAGATCGCACCAATTCCCAGTACGATATTGCCCGTCTGGGAGAAATGACTGGCGGCATCACCCACGAGATACAACAGGATGCCGGCTAAGGTGGTTATTCCAGAAACTGAAGGGAAAATCATCGCAAATCCGGGTTGAGTAAACAGCGATTTCATATAACGAAACCCTGTTTCACCCGCCGCTACTGTGGCCGGGATTATATAGAATGACATTGCGCCACCCAGCCCGACCCATGCAAATGCCCCGACGATATGTATCAAACGCAAAAGCACCAACAAAATATTCATTTTCTCCCCCTTTAGAGTGTCAATAAGTAGGCGATCAAATCAGCGATTTGCTGCGATGTTAACTTCTGAGCATACTGACCATACATAAGATTCGCAAATCCACTAACGACATAAGACGCCGGTTTGGTGATGCTGTTATGCGTATAATCAACTGCCGACATCCCTTCGACATATGTAGGTGCAAGTGCCGCGTAGCCCTTAAAACTAGGGCCGACAAGGGTGCTGCCATCCAATGTGTGACAGCTGTTACAAGCTGGCGCGCCGTTAATCGATTGTGTAAATAAGGCTGCACCGCGCGAGGCATCACCAACTGGAAGGGCGTCTCCCGAAGCGTTAGTTGAACCGGAACAGGCTGCACAGATGATGGTCAAAATGAGACAGGCGAACGAAATCAATTGTCGCATAAGGTTCTCCGTAGGTCGTTGCTGATACTACCCTCTAATACGGGTGCGACCCTGATTGTGTTTTAAATACTGTACTAAAGGGCAGTGATATGCGCTATTCGGTTATGTCGGCCATACGTTTGCAAATCGCCAGTGTCATGAGGCAATCGCCAAGGGCGCTGTGGGCATCAACCGTTGGCAGGCCATAATAGCGTACGGCAGTCGCAAGTTTTTGCCAGCGATAGGAACGGCGCATACTATTCCAGTCACCGTAAACTTCAGCGAAACCTTCCATCGCGCACCACCAGCGACTAATGCCTTTCCAATCGGTCTTTTTGATGCCGGCTGCTTCAGCACTTTGATGCAGCATCTTGCGGTCATAAACCGCGTTGTAGACAATGACATTTTGACCATTTAGGGTTTGGCGCAGATTTTCCACAACGTCCTCAAAGGGTGGTGCTTGTGCGACCATCTGATTAGTGATGCCGTGAATACGGGTAGTACTGGGGGGGATTGGTTCCCGGGGTTTCACCAAGGTGTCGATCAGCGTTTTGCCGGCTGCATCAACCACACCGATTTGAACGACCTCACCCCGTTCGAGGCCGGTGGTTTCGGTATCTAAAATCAAATATTGTCCACTGCGGATAACTTCTAAAAGTTCTTGTAATTCACTCATAACCGGTTTGCTCCGCAATTCAAACGAGAACATCTGTGCAGATTATGCCACTGTTTAGCCTAACACTCAACAGGCTGTTTTGGAGGACATGTGGTTGGATGAATCAAAAAATCCCTACCAGAGGGCAGGGATTTTGAATTTCGCTTCAATGTTGTTCTTTGGCGACGGTCTTAGGCCGGTGTCTCGTGAAACTCCGGAACTTCCTTGAGGACGCTTGATCCGACGTTCAACTGGACTTCGTCTTCCTGAATGTCATGAATCCAGCCGAAGGGTATGAGTTTTTGTTCTTTGAAGAAAAGCCCTTCCGAGAGCAGGAAGTGGGTAGCATGGTCATTAGCTGAATTGATGAAGATGCGCTTTACACTGCCGACATGTTTGCCGTCTGCACTTACGACCGCTGCGCCTTCACGTAAAGCAATTGTGTTCGCTGGAATATTTTGTACGGTTTCGGTTGGATAGGGTGGTGGATAGGCGTAGCGATCACCGTAATCAGGGTAACCCATCCAACCTGCCGTTGGCGCATACCAATAATATGGCTCTGCTAAGCCAGCCGGATAAGCCGCCGATTCGGCTTCTTCCTCACCTAACCCGATGTAATGGGTTTCTTCAAATGGCGGAAGATCGTCAAGTTTTCCGGCGTCCTGTCGCAGTGTTACGGTTTGATCATTAGCGGTGGCAATCACATTTATGGGTACGATTTTGTCTTCCGTAAAAAGAAAGCCCTTACGAACAACGATGTGGGTGACTTCCTTCGTGTTCGGGTTAAGAACGACACGGTCAACGCTGCCGACATCTTTGCCATCGTAGCTTGTGACCTTAGTGCCTTGTTTGAATTCCATTTTGAACTTCCTCTCTCAGACCTTAAAATCTGTACAGCTAATGATGACCCCGGCGTTTTTTGCTATAAGGGAGACTTCATTAGCCTACTTTTTATCTTATGACGTGAATGTAGATTTGTTGTGAGCCAAGATACCCATTTTAGCGACTGAAAAATACCCGCCTTCAAATGGGAAGAATCGACTATGCAAGCATATTGTCATGGCGGCTTCAGTACGTTTCAGAGTATTCCTAATTTAGCCTTAGGGTTCCAGTTCGTGCTAAGTCTCGCCCATTGTATGGTATACCGAGGCAGCGGGCGGGAAAAATCCCGCTCGTACAACCGAACGTTATTTTCGGTCAAGGATTACACCACTTAAATCATGTGATGCCGCAGTTACGGACTGATAAAACGTTGTGGAAATAGGAAAGGTAGGGCTTGTTAGAGGTTCTCAAATGCCGCATTCTAAGAATAAGTCGGGACGGATGCAAATCCGATCTGGTTTTTCGAACAATAGATGAGGAGGTAACCACTTATGCTAAACATAAATGAGCCTTACCCAATAATTCCCCCAATTGATCCACCTCCAGTTGATCCGCCGGGGCCGCTTCCCCCGAAGCCGCCGGGACCCATGCCCGAGCCACCGCCCAACCCGCTTCCCCCGAAGCCACCGGAACCCATGCCTGATCCGCCACCCGGCCCGTTACCACCGAAACCGCCCGAACCGATGCCTGATCCCGTTCCCGGCCCATTACCGGAGCCATCGCCAAGTCCTAAGCCGCCGACTGATCCACCGGTTCCCCAACCACTGTCGACCGGGCAAAACTAGTCGTATATGCAAGCCCCGATAATACGTCGGGGTTTCTATTGAATCGAAGGTTCCTTTTGGGTTTAAAAGTCGGATTTGTATTCCTATTCTACGGCTTATCCTCTAGCTCAAAGACCTATACAAACCATAAACTATAAACGTGCGAATATTTATGTAGCGGGAAGAATTTTACAGAGCTGACCGGACAAGATGATGATAAAAGTAAAACCATTTGACCTTAAAGAAGTGCGTTTACTGGACAGTGTGTTTAAAGAAAATATGGAGCGCGACCAGCACTATTTACTGGAACTTCAACCTGACCGATTTTTACACAGTTTTAGGGTGACTGCTGGCCTGTCATCCGACGCAGAACCGTATGGTGGATGGGAAATGCCCACCGGAGAATTACGCGGACACAGCTTGGGCCATTATCTCTCGGCTTGTTCGCTGATGTATGCCAGCACAGGTGATGAGGCCTTCAAAAAGCGTGCTGATTATATCGTGGCCGAATTGGCGAAATGTCAGGATGCGCTGCCTTCGCAGGGCTATAATCCGGGCTTTTTATCGGCTTATCCCGAAGAATTTTTTGAGCGAGTTGAGCGCCGCCAATCGGTTTGGGCGCCGTACTATACACTGCATAAAATTCTAGCGGGATTGTTTGATGCATATCAACACACGGGGAACCAACAGGCGTTGACAATCCTCAATAAGATGGCTGATTGGCTGACGTTTCGCATCAGTAAATTGACCGATGAAGGGATTCAAATTGTTTTGCTGAACGAGTTCGGTGGCATGAATGAAGTGCTGGCGAATTTGTATGGTGTTACGGGTAAACCGGAGCACTTGAAATTGTCGCTGGCATTCAACGACTCGGTGGTGCTTGATCCATTGGCGCATCACGAAGATCGTCTAGATCGGATGCACGCCAACACCCAAATTCCGAAAGCAATTGGTGCAGCACGACAATATGAACTTACCGGAGAAAACCGCTATCACGATATCGCGCAGTTCTTTTGGGAACGAGTGGCGCTGCACCGTTCGTATGTCATTGGCGGCCACAGTGATGACGAACTCTTTTTCCCTGTTAACCGCTTTTCGCAGCATCTCAGCAGTGTGACAGCAGAAACCTGCAATACCTATAACATGCTCAAGCTAACGCGGCATTTATTCAGTTGGGAACCGTCAGCTCGACTGATGGATTTTTACGAAAGGGCGTTGTTCAACCACATCCTCGGTTCACAAGACCCGAAAACGGGCATGATGCTGTACTTCTCATCGCTGCGACCGGGGCACGTCAAGATATATAACACGCCAGAGAATTCTTTCTGGTGCTGCACCGGAACCGGCATGGAAAACCACGCCAAGTACGGCGAAACAATTTATTTTCACGATGATAACTCGTTGTACGTTAACCTGTTCATTCCCTCAGAACTAACATGGGATGAGAAGGGCATTACACTGCGGCAGGAAACAACTTTTCCTGACGCGGATACAACGCGTTTGACTTTCCACTGCAAACAGCCCGTTAAACTGGCACTCAAAATTCGCTATCCGTCGTGGGCAAAGGGGTTTCGTGTTTCGGTGAACGGAGAGCCGCAAACGGTTGAGGCAACAGCCGGTTCGTATGGAACTATCGAGCGCGAGTGGCAAGACGGTGATCGCCTCGATATTCAATTACCCATGAGTTTGTATCTGGAAGCACTGCCCGACGATGCGAATAAGGTGGCGGTACTCTACGGGCCAATCGTTTTAGCGGGGGCGCTCGGTACTCAAGATATGCCTGACGTGTATAACCCTGATTATCATACACGTGAGGCGCTGGTCAACCGTTGGCCCGCACCGCCTGTTCCGGTGTTAGTCGGCAGCGGAGATGCAGTGCTGGCAGGTATTGAACCGTCAGACGGAAAACCGCTGACCTTCCACACCAAAGGCATTGGTAATCCGCATGATGTTGAATTGATCCCATTTTACCGGATGCATCATCAACGCTATACGGTTTATTGGCAGTTGACGGATAATTAGTGCCTCTGAATTTGCTTGGTTTTCAGCTAAAGCCCCGACCGCACATCGGGGTTTTTAGTTGCCCACGAGTCCATATGCTAAGACCAGTTTCTTGACGAATAGACTGATTTGGTGTGATTATTTGTGCCATTCTGGTCTAATTTCGTTTAATCAATTGGGCGGGGAACCATTACTCAAGTCGATTATGGCTATTGAATACCGCGTTGTAGACGACCCTGAAGAACTGAAATCGATTGTTGAATTACAGACCGTGGTTTGGTCGATGCCGGCCAGTGAAGCCGTGCCGCATAATATGCTGTTCGCTGTCATTCACGGTGGTGGGAATGTCATCCGTGCTGATTTAGACGGTGAACTGGTCGGCTTTTCGTTAGGACTCGCAGCACTGCACGGCGATGATAAGCTTTTGTGGTCGCACATGGCAGGTGTCGTGCCGGGGCATCAAGGCAAGGGCATTGGCACAGGCATCAAATATGCGCAGCGGCGTTGGGCGCTAGATCACGGGTATAAAGTTATCGCGTGGACATTTGATCCGTTGCAGCGTGGAAACGCCAACTTTAATCTGCACATCTTAAAGGCCACTGCCTCGACTTATCACATCAACTTTTATGGCACGATGACTGATGGTATCAACGCCGGAATGCCCAGTGACCGCATGGAAGCGGTTTGGAATTTAGAGAACGAAGCGGTGATCAACGCTGAGCATACCCCGCCTAAGTCTGTCGTGAGCGAGTTCCCGCGTGAAAAATTTTTGCTGTACAGTAATGGGGACGGCACAACGCAGGTGCAGCTGCCTTCTGTTTGGAACAGCGATTGGTATTTTGTGGAAATTCCGTATCAAATTTCGAAGCTCAAACGTGAGCATCTCCAACAGGCACAGGCGTGGCAGGTTAATTTGCGGACGGCAATGAAGGGTGCGTTTGCCGAAGGCTATCAGGCGGTAGACTTTGCAGATGATGGCAAGCGCTGCTGGTACATATTGGGAAAATCTTAATTACTCTAGAGGTTAGCATATTGAAATCCATAACAATCCAAGACATTCAGCTGCATACGATTGCGCTGCCTTTCGTCGAACCGCTGAAAACCAGCTTTGGCAATGATCCGGTTAAGGCGACGGTATTGGTCGAAGTCATCACTGCCGAAGGGATCAGCGGTTGGGGCGAAATTACGGTGGAAGTCGCGCCGGGTTATGCTGCCGAAACACCGGTGACCGCCGAACACATCGCCAAAAACTTCTTGATGCCCAAATTGGTTGGCAAGACCTTTACTAATCCTCAAGAAGCCCAAGCTGCTATGAAGAAGGTGCGCGGACATCACCACACCAAGTTTGGTTTGGAAACCGGCATTTGGGATGCGCTGGCAAAAGTGAATGAGATGCGTTTGGTAGACTTGTTTTCGTCTTATTTACCCGAAGGCAATTCGACCAAAGGTTATGCCAGCGTTGGCGTGAGTATCGGTATTCAAAAGACAGTTGAAGACACCGTCAAGATTATCCAGAAACGCTACGATCAAGGCTATCGTCGTATCAAGCTTAAAATCCAGCCGGGTTGGGATGTGGAATTGGCGCGTGGTGTCCGAGCCGCACTCCCCGATATTGTGATGATGTTGGATGCTAATAGCGCTTATACGTTGAAAGATGCCGAACATCTCAAGGAACTTGACCAGTTCAATTTGTTGATGATTGAACAGCCATTGGCTGATGATGATATTTATGAACACAGCAAACTGCGCCCGATGCTCAAAACACCGATTTGTTTAGATGAGAGCATCAAAGCGCCCAGTGATTTACGCTTAGCTTTGGAACTGGGTGCGATTAGCATCCTCAATCTCAAGCCGGTGCGTGTGGGTGGTTACGCGGACAGCTTGGAAATCTACAAAATTTGTGTGGAAAATAATCTGCCGTTGTGGATCGGTGGCATGATGGAAACCGGCGTAGGACGTGCCGCGAATGTGGCTTTTGCCTCACTGCCGGGTGTAACGCTGCCGAGCGACATCTCCGCCACTGACCGCTATTACAGCCCGGATGTGACCGAACCGCCGTTTGTACTGGGCAAGAACAGCACCATCGCTGTACCTGAAGAAGCGGGTATCGGCGTAGAAGTGCAGGCAGATCGGCTAGAGCACGGTAAGCAGTTATGGCGTGAAGTTTGTACTTACGTCGACTAAGGTTCATCATCGAAGATGCCAAATTCTTCGATGACGGTATCCAGTATTTCAAGGCGTGATTGGGCGGCATCATTTCGTTGGACGAGTATTGCCGCCACCAGTGCATTCAGCAAGCTAAACAGAGCAGCCGACGCACCGTAGAACCACACCCCATAACGCACTGTGAACACCAAATCTGCACGGCGCGCGGCGGGGGATACGGCGGTATCCGTCACGCTGATAATTTGGCCGCCCACTTTGCGGGCGTAATCCATTGCGTGAAGGGTGACTTTGGTATAACGACCAAAGCACAGGCTGAACAATAAATCTTTGCTCGTGAGCGCGGCGATTTGGTCAACAAGATCGCCCACACCCGGTTGCAGGAGCTGGCACTTCCCTCGTACTTGGCGCAGCGTCATGGCAAAGTGCATTGCCATCGGTGCAGAAGAACGCAGTCCAATCACATAAACATTTTCGGCCTCAAGCAGCATATTGACAGCCTGTTCAAAATCTGCGACTGAAATATGCCCCACCATATTCTCGATGTTCTTGGCATCGTTGAGCATCACTCGCTGAAGGATTGACCCCATGCTGTTGTCATCTTGTTCCAGCAGTTCGCTAATAAGTTTGCGTGTGCCAAGCTGGTAAACGCTGGTTGAATTCATCTTGCCAGAAACTTGTTCTTGCAATGCCGTTTGGAATTCGGGGAAACCATCGAAGCCTAAAGCCTGCGCCGTGCGAACGACAGTCGAATGGCTGACATCGACCAATTCAGCTATGCGGGCTGCCGAAAGATAAACCGCTTCCAAACGGCGGCTGAGGAAGAATTCCAGCACCTTCTGTTGTCCGGCGCTCATGCCCGCGTAGGCTTCGCGGATCAATAGCAGAATGTCTTGTGACGGGGCATTTTCGGTCATTATCGGTTTCCTATCTTCGGAACTCTGCACACTCTGGCACAGGTCAGAATATTTCAAATTATCCAAATGGTGCAAGTTTTTGTGCAAAATTGTGGACTGTTTGCACAAGTTATGTCACACGATATACTCTACACTATTCCAGAGACACAACACGAACCTAACTGAGATGGATCAATGTCGAAACACGATTTAGTCATTCGCGGGGGAACAATCTACGATGGCAGTGGAAATCCACCTTTCATTGGCGACATTGCGATTGATGGGCAAAAAATTACTGTAATAGGCACTCATGGCGGCTTCGAAGGCGAAACCGAGGTTGATGCCACCGGACTAGCGGTTGCGCCCGGATTTATCAACATGCTCAGTTGGGCTGTGGAATCACTTATCGCTGATGGACGCTCGCAAGGTGACATCCGGCAGGGGGTGACGTTGGAAGTGGTTGGCGAAGGCTTCTCGATGGGGCCGCTCAGCGAAAAAATGAAAGCCGAGAACCCCAACGGCATCCTCGGCAACAAGGATTTCCAATACAAGGTGGATTGGACGACACTGGGCGAATACCTCGATTTTATGGTCCATCATGGAATCTCCTGCAACATTGCTTCATTCGTCGGTACGGCGACACTGCGAGCCTATACCATAGGCTATAGTGACCGTCCACCGACCGAATCCGAACTGGCCAAGATGTGCGAATTAGCAGAGGAGGCCATGCACGAAGGGGCAGTGGGGCTATCCTCGGCGTTGATTTATCCGCCTGCTAGCTATGCCAAAACGGATGAGTTGATCGCGATTGCAAAGGCGGTTAGTAAATACAACGGTTTGTATATCACGCATCTTCGCAGCGAGGCCGATCAATTTCTTGAAGCGATTGACGAAATGCTGACCATTTCGCGCGAGGCTAAAATCCGCGCTGAGATATACCACCTTAAAGTTTCAGGACGCGAGAATTGGCCGAAGATGGATGAGGCTATTCGCGTGGTCGAGGCAGCCCGCGCCGCAGGCGAAGAAATTACTGCCGACATGTATATGTATCCGGCGGGCGGCACTGGTCTGGAAGCCTGCATCCCCTCATGGGCGCATGACGGCGGCACAAGTGCCCTGAAAGCCCGACTGCGTGACCCTGAAACCCGACAACGAATCAAAAAAGATATGAATACCCCATCGGCCACATGGGAAAATATGTGGCTGAAAGCCGGTACACCAGACAATATTTTACTGGCTGAATTTGCCAATGAGGAACTTAAGCCGTTTATGGGCAAGCGGCTGACGGAAGTGGCGGCCATTCGCGGAACCTCGCCTGAAGATACTATCATGGATTTAATTGCTGAGGACGAAGGACGTGTCTCCACGATTTACTTCATGATGTCGGAAGACAATATTCGTAAACAGGTGGCATTGCCGTGGGTCAGCTTCTGCTCGGATGCCGAATCGATGTCACCAGAAGGCGTGTTCTTAAAGTCTAATCCACATCCCCGCGCGTATGGCAATTTCGCCCGTTTGCTTGGTCATTACGTGCGTGATGAACGATTGGTTCCTTTGGAAGAAGTCGTGCGCCGGTTGACCTCATTTCCCGCGAAAACGCTTCGCATCGTGGATCGTGGTTCATTGGCGGCGGGTTACTTCGCCGATGTGGTGATTTTTGATCCCGCTAAGGTGCAAGATTACGCGACCTTTGAAGCGCCGCAGCAGTTCGCGACGGGTATGGTGCATGTTTTCGTCAATGGTGCGCAGGTGCTTAAAAACGGCGAACATACCGGAGCGCTGCCGGGACAAGTGGTACGTGGGCCGGGATGGACTGGGAAGAAGAACTAAATTTATCGCAGGAGCTTATTGAGTGAAGTTTTTTACGGCCTGTTTGGCAACTGAAACCAATACTTTTTCACCGATGCCAACCAGTGACAAGAATTTTTTCGTGTCGCGGCATGGGGACTACAGCACTTACCCACCTTATAAAGATTCGGTGGTGGCGCTGTTTCGTAAGCTGGCAAATGCCCGGGGATGGGAAGTTGCCGAAAGCATCATCGCCAATGCTGAACCGGCGGGCATCACTTTGCGCAAAACCTACGAAGCCTTTCGTGACGAAATCCTCAGTGATTTGAAAGGCGCGCTGCCGGTTGACGCGGTGCTGCTGGATTTGCATGGCGCGATGGTGGCCGATGGTTATGATGACTGCGAAGGTGATTTGATTGCTTCGGTTCGTCAGATTGTCGGTGCAGATATTCCGATTGGTGTTGAACTCGATTTGCACTGCCACATCACCGAAAAGATGGTGAGTAACGCCAGCATCATCATCACGTACAAAGAGTATCCGCATACCGATACAGCTGACCGTGCGCTTGAACTCTTTAACCTGATTGCAGACACGGTTGAAGGCAAAATTCACCCCACAATGGGGACGTTTGACTGCCGCATGATCGGCCTGTTTTACCCGACAGCCGAACCGATGAAAAGTTATGTAGGCAAGATGAAAGCGTTGGAAGGCAAAGATGGTGTGCTTTCGGTGTCATTAGCACACTGTTTCCCGTGGGGCGATGTGAAAGATTTAGGCGCAAAAACGCTGGTCGTCACCGATAACAATCCGGCGCAGGCGGCTCAACTCGCCGAGTCATTGGGTCGCGAATTGTATGCCATGCGTAAAACCGTGTATCCCCGTTATCAGAGCATTGATGCCGCGCTGGATGAAGCGTTGGCTCTCGGGAAGTCACCGGTCGTATTGGCCGATGTCTCGGATAATTCAGGTGGTGGTGCACCGAGCGACTCGACTTTTGTGTTGAAGCGCTTACTGGAACGCAAGATTGAAAATGTCGCTATCGGTGGGTTTTGGGATCCGATTGCGGTTTCGGTGGCGATGGATGCGGGCGTGGGTGCAAAACTCGATGTGCGGATTGGCGGCAAAATGGGGCCAATGTCCGGTGATCCACTTGACCTGCATGTGGAAGTGACAGGCATCGCTGAGAACGCTATCCAGTATTTTGGTTCAGACGAAGCGCGTATGGATTATCCGTTGGGTAACACGGCGGCTTTGCGCGTCAACGGCATCGATATCGTGCTGATTTCGCTGCGCGTTCAAGTATTTAGTCCTGAACTGTTTACAAATGTTGGGGTTGACCCGACCAAGCGAAAATTGGTAATCGTCAAATCGACGCAGCACTTTTATGGGCGGTTCGCGCCGATTGCGGCTGAAGTGTTGTACATCTCCGCACCGGGAGCTGTGCAGCCGGACTTCAAAAATATTCCTTATAAATTTGCGGATACCCACAAATATCCGATGGTCGAAGACCCCATGGTCAGTTGAACCTGTTGTTGATTAAACATTGTAGTTTAGAGAGGTTAATTCGTGACCCTTCAAGATGATATCCAAGCCGCGATTCAAGCTGCGGACATGGAAGCGGGTGTTTCAGTCTGGCACATCGAATCGGGCGAACAAATCGACGTAGATGGCGACTCGTTGTATCCAATGGCGAGTGTGTTCAAAATTCCGGTGCTTGCGCTGGCGGGCAAGCAGATTCAAGAGGGCAAACTCAAGCTGGATGACCGCATTGCTTTAAAAGACGAAGACAAGAGTATTGGCAGCGGCATCTTGCAATCGCTTGAAGCCGGTGTAACGCCGACCTTCCGCGACCTGCTGACGTTGATGATTATTATCAGCGACAACACCGCCACCGATATGAACGTGGCGCTTGTGGGTGGGCCGTTGGCGGTTGAAGGTTATATGCACGAATTGGGGTTGAGCGACATTTACCTCAAGATGGATTGTAAAAATCTACTCAAGGGATTGTTTCCGCCAGAAATTCAAGACAAATCACCCGAAGAAATTGAGGAATGGTCAAATACTCATGATGTGGTACGCGACGGAGTAACGTTTAGTCGTGGCCCGGATAACAATGTGAGTTCGGCAAAGGCCATGAGCAAATTGGTTCATATGCTGTACAGCGGCGACATCGTGCAGGGTGAAGCCAAAGACGAGATGATGAACATTATGTACAAACAGACGTTGAACCAGCGTTTGCCCCGTTTCTTACCTGAAGGTGTGGCTTTCGCCCATAAGACTGGCACGATTGGTGGTCACTATAACGACAGCGGTGTGATGACGATCAACGACAATAACCATGTCATTGTGACTGTTTATACCTCTTGGGATGCCGCAGCCGTTTGGAATGATCCCGTTGGTCGTTACCAGCGTGTATTCCAAGTCGAATCGGCCATCGGGAAAATTGGGCGATTGGTCTACGATCACTATCTTGGTTAGGTAGTCGGCGAGTTGTTGGTGAGCTGACAACTTGTTCGAAATCGGTATACTCTGTGGTCATTCACCGATGACAGTTTGCAAAGGGAAAGGATCGATTATTGGCGAGATTAAACCACCACATCGTCCCGATTAATGGATATGTCATTGTTTTATGAAAGGGAAGGGTTATGCAATCCAAGAGAAAACTCTCGCTTGTCTTAGTGGTTCTACTGCTCACTATGCTGCTTTCGACTGTGTTTGGAGTCGCTGCACAGGACAACAGCAATAAAGGTGGTCGTCTGGTCGTGGCAGATGCCCAGTCGAATACCTCGCTTGATCCGTTTGTGACGGCGTGGCACAGTTGGCCGCATTATGCCATATTTTCGACACTATTTACCCGCGCTCCTGACCTGAGTTATATTGGCTTTTTGGCGGATACATGGGAAATCGCAGAAGATGGCAAGACTTTGACCATCCATCTGATTAAGAATGCGACCTTCACCGATGGAACACCGGTTGATGCCAAGGCGATTAAATACAATCTGGACAAGTACGCCAATAAGGACACCGGCGCGGCACAGGGCGCGGACTTGATCGACCTGTTGACCAGCACCGATGTGGTGGATGACTATACCGTCAAGCTGAATTTGGCCACATCGTATGCGCCGTTGTTTTACACCCTTTCAGGTTTGGAGATTGTTTCGCCGACAGCCTACGAAAAAGAAGGCAAGGAAAACTTCGGTTTGAATCCGGTGGGCGCTGGCCCCTTCAAGCTGAAGGAATTGAACACCAATAACTACATTCTGTTGGAAAAGAATCCTGACTTCAAATGGGCACCTAAGGGATTAACCAAGAACGCCGGTCCGGTGCTGCTGGACGAAATGCAGATTTTGTTCTTGAGCGAAGATCAGACCATACTTTCGGCGTTGGAGACTGGCGAAGTGACGGTCGCCGGTATTCCTACCCAGAACTTGGCTGATGTCGAAGCCAACGCTGATATTACGGTCGATAAGGCCAAGTTGAATGAAATCCGTTATGTCGGTTTCAATACATCGAAAGCGCCTTGGGACAACCAGAAACTCCGTCAGGCGTTTGCTTATGCGACTGATCGCGACGAAGTGAATGCATCGGGCTACGACGGCTTGGCTGAACCGCTGTACCAACCGCTGCCTCCCACCATTTGGGGACACAACCCTGAACTGGATGCCAACTCGTATCATTATGACCCTGAAAAGGCCAAGGCGATGTTGGACGAACTGGGTTATAAGGACGTGGATGGAGATGGTCTGCGTGAAACCCCTGATGGCAAGCCGTGGGATGTTCCGCTGGCTTTCGGTAACTCGGATGAATTTACACGCCTTGCGGAAATTCTGGATGCCGAGTGGCGCGATGTGGGTATTCCGACCAAGCTAAACCCGATGGAACGCGGTGACTTAATCACCCTGACGACCACTGCCAAGCATGACTTGTTCTTGCTGAACTACGGCTATTCTGATCCTAGCATTTTGACCTACTTCTTCCATCCGTCACGCAAGGGTGGCAGCAACCGTGCTTGGTTCTCGACCGATGATTTGACGGCGCTGCTGGAAAAAGCGGATACCGATCTGAATCAGGAAACTCGGTACAAGACGATTACCGAACTCAGCCAATATATCATTGATCAATCGCCTTGGATTTTCCTTGTTGATCCGCCCGCTTTGACCGGTGTTCGCAAAGAACTTCATGACTGGGTGATTACCCCTGACTTGGCCTTCCAATATTGGGATGCCTACTTCGATAAGTAACGGGACGCTGAACATAGTAGGGGAAAGGCACGTCTTTTCCCCTACATCAACGCACACATTGTAAATAAATCGCTTGCAAATCGGATAGATGAATGGGTAAATATATTCTCCGGCGGACACTCATCGCTTTAGGACTGGTACTGGTGATTTCGGTACTGGTTTTTGTGATGCTGCGGGTTGCCCTTCCCGGAGACCCTGCGGTGCTTCTGGCAGGAGATCGTGCTTCGCCGGAACTTATCGAACAGATTCGCAAAAACTTGGGTTTGGACCGACCCGTGTTTGAGCAGTTAGCCATCTATTTGCGGAACGCTATCCAAGGGGATTTGGGGCGTTCTATTCAATTTGGAGAACCGGTTTTCGGTGTCATCGTCAAAGCGTTTCCGTTCACGATTACGCTGACCTTTTTGAGCGTGACGGTCGGCACACTCATCGGTTTAGGTGTGGGTATCTTGACCGCCGTTAAGCGCGGGACGTGGATTGATAGTGTTAGCATTGTCGTCGTGGTCTTTTTCTACTCGATTCCCAGCTTCTGGCTCGGTTTGGTGTTGATATTGATCTTCGCGGTTGGCTTACGTGTCCTGCCGGTACAGGGATCGTCAACATGGCAGCATTTCGTCTTACCGGTGACGACACTTTCAGTCGGGCAATCGGCGCTCATTGCCCGCTTAACCCGTACCAATATGATCGAAACGTTAGGCGCGGCGTTCATTCAAACGGCACGTTCCAAAGGATTATCCGAGCGCAGCGTCGTGTTCCGTCATGCGCTCAAAAACACGCTGATTCCGATTGTCACGATAGTGGGTTTATCTATCGGCGGCTTATTGGGTGGCGCGGTTATCACCGAGAATATTTTTGGTTTGCCGGGTGTCGGGCGCGTGGCGATTGACGCGATTGCAGCGCGCGATTACCCCATGATACAAGGCACGGTACTGCTGGTGGCGGTATCATTTGTGTTCGTCAACTTAATTACCGACATCATTTACGTGTATGTCGATCCGCGAATTCGCTATGACTAACTCCAACAACAATATGCTCGACAAAGCCGAGATTTCCTTACCCGGCAACGTTACCTCATTAGCTGAGGCGACTTTGTTCAAGCGTGATACGCCGTATACACGCACGGTTAAGGAATTCATGCGGCATCATGTGGCAATAGGGGCGTTGGTGGTTATCGCGATCATTGTCTTGGCGGCAATTTTCGCCCCTCACTTGACAACTTATGATCCGATTGGGCGTAATTCAAAAGATCGTTTGCATGAACCGTCCGCCGAATATCTCTTCGGAACGGACTCGTTAGGACGCGATGTTTTTACACGCATTCTTTATGGTGGGCAGATTTCATTACAGGTTGGCTTTTTCTCGATCATTCTGGCGGCGGTTATCGGAATTCCGCTCGGTCTGATTGCGGGCTTTTTCGGCGGCAAGGTCGATAATCTGATCATGCGAGTCATGGATTTGATTCTGGCTTTTCCCGGGCTCATTTTGATTATCTGGCTGGTAGGTTTACTCGGCTCCAACATCCTGAACGTTATTATTGCGATTGCGCTGTTTTCGACGCCGACTTATGCACGGCTGACGCGCGGGCAAACGCTCTCCTTATTTCAACGGGATTATGTGCTGGCGGCACGCTGTATTGGCGCGCTGCCCAAGCGGATAATGTTCGTTCACATTTTGCCCAATATCCTCGGTTCGTTGATTGTGATTACGACTCTCGGCGTTTCGGATGCGATTATCACTGGCGCGAGTTTGAGTTTCCTCGGTCTGGGTGTGCGGCCTCCGACACCGGAATGGGGCGCGATGCTCTCGGACGGACGCGCTTATCTGCGTAATGCGTGGTGGATTGCTTTCTTCCCCGGTATGACGATTACCTTATTGGTACTGGCGTTAAATACGGTCGGTGATGCTTTCCGTGATGCTTTTGATCCCAACACCTTGTCAAAATAAAACCGAAATGTTGTAAATGTTGCAGTTGTTACTGCATATTTTGCATATTTCGCATATTTCCCGCTGAAATGGCAGGCGGATGGGAGGGAGCAAGGCGCTGAATTGTCATTTTGTATCGGCGGGCGGTTCGCTCACCGGCGCTGAAATGACACTTTTGCGGTGGATGGCTCGGCTAATGCCACCGCTGATTCGGAAGTGCATGTCGCTCCATTACCCAACCCAAGCTTTCCACTCGTCGGAGTAGGGTTTTTCCAGCGCTTTCAGGTAAATGCTGGCTTTGGCGTACAAGATCAGGATTGCCTCGCGATATCTCTGGAATTGTACGTAAGGAGAAGGGGTATACCCATGCCCCCGGTCAATCTGCTTGGTATGAACATCCTCTTCCGATAATCCGCTCAATGCCTCAAGCAGTTGTGCATCCAGCTTTTTGTACCAGACTTTGAGACTTGCCAGGTTGTTGGGCGTTTCTGGATTCGAATCGCGATACGCCCAATCTTGCCTGAAAGTCTTAAAAGAATGGGTGTAAACCTGCTGGATTTGATCCATTTCCTCGCATAATTCGCCTAGAGTTGGATTATTTCCGGGCAATTTGTATGCCAATTCTCCATCAGAGAGCATGTCCATGAGTTGGTCACGCAGGTATTGACTTCCCGGAAGCTCTTCAATAATGCTGTTCATAGCTATCCCCTCAAAGGTGTGTGGTGCTACCGGTGTTCAACATAAATACTATTTTAGCACAAAAGTTTTCGATTATGGTTCGAGTTTACAAACATTTGAGGGTAATAAGATTGATCGGAAGGCTCTTAGAGCCTTCCTTACATTAATGGCACTTTTAAAGTAGATATGGGACTTAATCCGCTTTGAGGGCGAGGACAGTGGTCATGCGGGCGGCACGGAGGGCGGGATAAGTTCCGGCAGCGATGCCGATACAGGTTGCCAGCAGCACCGCGAAGAGGGCTAACTCATTTGGAATAGCGATGAGGCCGCTGCCTGTTTGTGAGATATCGACCGATAAGAAGGTGAACGACGAATTGCTCATGACTTGGTTGGCGATGGTTTGCAGGCCATAGGAAATGGCGAGTCCAGTTGCCCCTCCGAGTAAGCCGACCATACCCGCTTCTGTCAAAAACACGGTCATGATCGCTCTATCGGTAGCGCCGATGGCTTTCATCAAGCCGATTTCGTGGGTGCGTTCGAGGATTGCCATTGTCATGGTGTTGGCAACACCGAAGGCGGCGATCAACATGGCGACACCACCAACCGCGCCCAAGATCACCCGCAGTGTGCCGAAGAAGCTGTTGAGTTCGGAGAGTGATGAGCCTGCGCCGGTGGCATTGTAGCCCAAAGCCGTGATGGCATCGGTGACTTCGGCGGCAGTTTCACGGCTGGAAGCGACCACGATGATTCGGTTGAAGGTCATGGTGCTGGTGTCGATGGAATTACCGGTCATCTTCTCACTGAGTTGAATAACCGTTTGCATCGGTAGGTAAAGGGCCGAGTCTTGTGACGTGCCGGTGTTGAGAATGGCATTTATCGTCAGCGGAACTTTGCGGTAATTGCTGCTGCCCTGCGTATATAAGCGCACATCGATGGAAGTAGTCGCCAAATCAACGGTGGTTGATTGAAACGTTTCGGCACTGCGGTCCACAAAACTAGAGGCGACTGAACCGCCGACAATGGCAGCATAAGGATCGTTATTATCAAGACTGAGCGAACCGGAGGCGGCTGTCACACCAAGATAGGGAACTGTGCCGGGATAGATCCCGTAAATTTGGGCCGAACCGCGCAAATCACCGGCGCGAATTTCTACGAATCCGCTTAACGACAGTTCGGGGATGACCGCCGCGACATTCGGAATAGCCGCCAGTTCTTCGACGGCATCCATATCGAGTGTCGGAGAAGTGCTGTCGCGGCGGAAGCTGCTGGCAAGCGTGATTTGAGTAATCGAGGCGCTGTTGCCAATGCTCGATTCGGCGGCAGTTTGTAGGCCAATCGTCAGTGCGATGAGCAGCACGACGGCAGCCGTGCCGATCATCACACCTCCGGCTGTCATCATCAACCGGGAACGTGCACGCAGCAGATTGTGAATGCTGAGGTTTGCCAGTTCGTATAGCATGGCTTTACCCTCCGATACCGAGGAAGCCCAGCAGCAAGCGGCCTAACTCATTTTGCGATGACTGTGCTTGGTTCGGCGGCGTGAACTGTGGTCGGGCTGCGGTTTGTGCCGCTTCGCTAACCGTGCCGGAATAGGTCTGGGTGACGGTTTGCGCCCGGTTCATATCGTCGGTGTAGTTGACTGCGATGGTGAGCGTATAGTCGCCTGTCGCGTCGGGCGTGAAGGTCACGGTCTTGGTGACATCATCACTGGCAGACAGTGGATCGAGCGTGATGTCTGCTCCGGTTGTGATGGTGGCATTTTCAGCCGTGACTGTCATGTTGGTCAGGTTGACCTGCGAACTGCCGATATTGGCGACTTTGAGTGAGAGGGTAGCCTCAGTTTTGGCCGTCAGCGGATCATCCAACGTTTTGGTTGAGGTGATACGAATGCTGGCGGGAACGACGACAAATAAGGTCGCGTCTAAGGTTTGCTGTTTGGTGGTGCCATCAGCGAGTTGATATTGCAATGTGATGGGCAAATCGTGAATGCCGCTGGAAAGGTCGCTGTTGACGATGAAATCCTGCTTGACGGCTGCTTGTTCACCCGCTGTTAAGCTGCCGACCAATACGGTTCCACCGCTGCCGTAAATCGAGAATGAATCGCTGTTGATGGTCGTGGTGCTAGCCGTTTGTGTGCTGCTAGCAGTGGTGGTGCTGGACGAACTCGAAGTGCTGGATGATGATGTTACCGTGCCGAACGTCACCAGCAGAGTCGAGACATCAACCGTACCCGCGTTCTGGAGGGTCATGTTGAAGGTGAACTGCTGGTCAGGTTGCAGCATTTGATTGTCCCCAACACTGTAAGATTGCAGCAAGATCAAGGGGGCAGCCTCGACCACATCTTCGACATCAACTGAAATGCTGGCGGTGGTTTGCTTGGCGGTATCGTCCTGCAAGTAGCTTATGTTGAAAGCTTGAGCTTGTGTGCCGGATTTGGCATCGCTAGCGACGACTAAGGACATGGTTAGTGGGACAGATGCACCGGCGGTGACATCACCGAGCGCGAAGGCGTTACCATTCGAACCAGCAATCAAAACGCCGCTGCTTGCATCCAACTGCACCAAGACCTGTGAAGCGGTTTGTGTTCCGGTATTCTTGAAGAGCGCTTGCACCGTCACCGTATCACCGGGAGCAGCCGTTTGGGGTGTGACCAGATAACTATCCAGCACAAGCTGCGATTCGCCTTTGTTCTTGGCGGCGACGGCAACGCTTAAGGTGGCATTGTCGGTATAAGTTTGACCGCTGAAATCACGCGAGGTCATGACGATGGCGATGCTCTGCGGGCCTTCGGCAGCATCAGATGGCGCAGTGGCAGCGAGAGTCAGTGTTACCGCGCCAGATGCAGGAATATCGGGCAGGGTGATGCTGGCTTGCCCGTTGGCAGGTGTGAATTTGGTGTCACCCAATGACACGACCACGCCTTCGGCAGTACGGCTGCCGACATTGACGACTGAGAAGGTGAGTTGGGTGGTATCACCGGGATATATCGTCGCCGGATTAGCGCTGAAATTGCTGACCACCAAACTCGGCTGACCGGGAACGGTCGTGGATGTCGGCGCAGCGGTGGCAGCGACGGCTGCGGCATTGACGGTCAATGTCACCGGTGAGTTAGCTGTGCCGTAAGTCGAGTCACTGACTTCAACGGTGTAGACGCCTGCTGGTAAATTGGCTGGCAGGGCAGCGGTTAAAGCACCCGTATTGACATAAGTGGTGGTTAGGAAACCGTATCCGATTAGGCGCACGATGGTGCTCTTGCTGAAGTTCGCGCCTAAAATCGAGAGGCTGCCGCTTTGTCCGGCGGTGATAGCTGAAGGCTCACTTTGTGTGACGACAAGCTGTGGAATAGCTGTCGGAACAGTTGTGGGTTCAGTGGTTGGCGCTTGAGTCTGATCAATTCCTGCCGCGACAACCATGTCTGTTGGTGCCATCGTCGGCGCGGCGGTTGGTATCTGCGTCGGCACTTCAGTGGGTATTGCTGTTGGCAATTCGGTCGATACTTCGGTCGGCAGCGGTGTTGGTGAGGCTTCCTGTGTCGGTACGTCGGTGGGTGTATCGGTGGCTGTACCCGTATCTTGGGCGGCAATAGTGCTGACCACGAACACACTCATGGTTAAGACAAGCCCGATGATAAAGAGCAGTTTGAAGTTGATTTTAGGCCACATGGCTTTGCGGTTCCTTTCGTTCATGTGTCAGATAGTCATCGGCAATGTGACCATCTTTGAAATGCACCATACGGTCGGCATAATTGGCAATGCCCGGATCGTGGGTGACGACGACAACCGTCTTGCCGAGTTTATTGGAGAGTGTTCGGAGTAATTGGAGTACGCCCTGACCGGTTTTGCTGTCGAGCGCACCAGTGGGTTCGTCACACATCAGGATGGGCGGCTCGTTGAACAGGGCGCGGGCAATCGCCACACGCTGCTGCTGCCCACCGGACAACTGTGACGGTCGATGATCGGCGCGGTTCGCCATGCCCAAGGCCGCGAGCAGTTTGATCGCCCGCTGGCTGCGTTGTTCACGCGGGATGCCGCGAAAGACTCCCGGCAGTCCGACGTTTTCAAGCGCGGTCAAGGTCGGGACCAGATGAAAAGCCTGAAAGACAAAACCGACCATTTGGCTGCGAAAGGCCGCCAGTGCATCGCTGCTGAGTGTGCTGATGGCGTAACCGGCTACACGAATGTCACCGGATGTCGGTCGGTCTAATCCACCGAGCAGATAGAGAAGGGTGCTTTTACCAGAACCGCTCGGTCCCATGATGCCCACGAACTGCCCCGCCGGAATTTCCAGATCAACCGATTTGAGAATAGGCAGTCGTTCAGTGCCAACATTAAAAGTCTTGACGAGTTGACGGGCGGTAATCATGGTCGGCTGCATATCGATAATTCCTTGTTTCTGTTGACTGTTCATTATTAACCTCCGGGTGCGCCGGGGAATCCGCCTGATGGTGGTTGCCCACCGCCGGGGAAACTCTGATCTTGTGCCGCGCTTGTCGTGCTTCCGGTTGTGGCGGTTGTGCCTGTCGATGTGCCGTTGGTTCGTGTCGAACCGGTTTGAGTCTGGGTGGTTGTGGTTGTTAAGCGTGGGCTGGTACGGGTCTGTGGTGTGCCGACGAAGGCCGGCACGATGGTCGCGGCTGCAATCCAGATAGCGATAATCAGCGCTACAGCAATGGGCCGTCCGCCGAGGGCAAAGCGCGCGCCTAAGTAAAGCAGCAGTAAATTCCAGAGCCAGAATAAGGTGAGGTTACTGGTAAACACGGCAAGGATGCGCTGTGCAATTTCTGGTAATTGGGCGTAACCGCTCCAGTTGTTCAATAGGAGCGAGAGGCCAAGCGATCCGCCGCTGCCGCCGCTGGCAAAATGGATGTACCGGATGATGAGCATCAAAGCCAAGGGGAGACTGGCCCAAACCGCGATCTGCAATGATTTGCCAAACTGCGGTGCGTATCCACGCAGCATGGTGATTAAGGAAAGGACAGCCGTTTGTCCCGCCCACATCACCAGTACGCCGCAAATCGCGATGAGTCCATTCATCAACAGTGTGTCGCTGGATACGGATGAAGTGGCAGTGGTGGAACTAGCTGTTCCGGCTGCTGTGCTGTTAGCGGTTGTGCCGGTTGTGGTCGAGGTGGCATCTAGCGTACTCAAGCTGAAGCTGGATGACTGTGTCGATGTCGTGGCCGCCGTTGTTCCACTTGTGCTGGAAGTACTGGATTGGATTTGGCTGGTCGCAGTGAAGCCGGTTATGACCAGTACTAACAGCACAGCAAATAACCATTGGCTGCCTGCCGGCATATTACGGAAGAAGGTCTTGGGCTGGACGAACAGCTTGAAGGTTTGGGTGATGATGCTGCCACCGGACGGTGATGCTGGCAGCGCCAGTGGGGCAGGCATCGTTTGGATTTGTGTTGCCATGTTTGTCCTCTCAACTTTCTGACAAACACAACATTAAAACCGGCGTGTTCAGAAGATGTTCAGAAGATGTTGGCTAATTTTGAAAGTTGAATAAGCAGTGCATAAGCCGGGAAAATTGTTCGGATTAGGAAGATTTTCAAACTAGTGCAAATGTGAACGGCTTCTAAACAGGTTCTAAATATCCGCTTGCTACAGTAGCTGCAACATCAGCCAACACAAGCACTAGAGGATAAATCATGTTACGTACACTGAAAATCGGAATGATCGTCGCAGGCATCGTCGCCGCCATCAGCATTGGTTCTTTCCTTTATTTAACACGGGGTGTCGCCGCGCCAACTGAAGCCATCCAAGACAGCGCCCAAGAAATGGCTACCTCAGAAGCCGACAGCAGCCAAACACTTTACCGTATATCACAGGACGAGTCGCAGGTGACATACACCATCCAAGAAGTGCTGAACGGCGCGGATAAAACGGTCGTGGGTGCGACCTCGCAAGTCGCAGGTGATATTCTGGTCGATATCAGTGACCCGTCACAATCGGAACTTGGTGAAATTCGTGTGAATGCTCGAACCTTCGCTACTGACGATACCCGCCGTGATAATGCAGTGGCCCGTTACGTCTTGCAATCCGAAAGTGACGCGAACCAGTACATTGTCTTTCAGCCGACCAGCATCAGCGCATTACCGGACAGCGTTAAGGTCGGTGATAGCGTGACCTTGAACATAACGGGTAATCTGACTATCGCAGGTGTGACCAAAGAAGCGACATTTGACGTCGTGACTACGCTCAAATCCGCCGATCAGCTAACCGGAAGCGCCGAATTGACCGTCCAACGCGCGGACTTCAACCTGACCATTCCGAATGTGCCGTTTGTGGCCAACGTGGGCGATTCGGTCACGCTCAATTTGAGTTTTGTGGCGAACGCCGTAAACGCGTAACGCAGAATCGGATTCATCTAAAGCCGCTGTATGTTCAGTCGTACAGCGGCTTTTATGCTGCCTGTTGAAGTATTGGGGATAGCTCCAGTTATTGTTTGACATGGCGCTGAATTCTATTTTATCTTTACGAAATCTACTTTGATTCCCCACAACTGTCTCCTATAGTGACGCTTTGTCGTACCTTTACAAGGGGAAGTAATGAACCTTCGGTTACTCTAGATTGCCCCATTAACTCGAAAGAGAATCGTATGCGAAAAGTCCAATCCCGATTGTCTGTCGCCCTGCTGTTTACCGCGCTTGCACTCCTCGCTTTTTTTGTTACGGCCTTTCTGAGCGGCCAGATTGATTTTCTGTATCGCGATGCTGCCGGACTCGGTTCGGCGCGAAATATCGCTCAAATTGTCGCGTTGATGGCGGTGGCGGTTATGTTCATCGCGGGATTGCTCATCACAGTGCCATATGCGCTGCAACCGGCCTCGTTTGCTGGCAAAATCGCAAAGGTGCTGCCACTGTTTTTACTGCTGGCTGCTTTGGCGGCTGTTATTTCGGGCTTAATGGGAATTGGTTCAGTCGGCGGTCTGTTTAATCTTCAAGGTGTGGGGCAGGTCACGTTTATCGCAGCATGGCTGGGTCTGGCGACTGTCTTGGCTGTGATTGCAGTGGTCATCGCAGCGGCGCGCGCAAATCTGACTGCGGCGACAATCACATCAGCTACACGAGCGACTGTCGCCGGAAGTGGACTAACGGCTATCGCGACGGTTGCCATGCTGGTGAGTATGGTAATTGTGGCGACGAGCCAGCCAGCTAGTTTTGGTAGGCCGGGTGGTGGGTTTCCCGGCGGTCCGCAAGAGGGTAACCGTCCCGGTGCGGAGCAGAATGCCCCGGGCGGTGCTTCCGGACAAAATGCTCAGCGACCGGAAGGCACGAACGAACCGCAGGCTGGATTTCCACGTGATAATCGGGGTCAGAACGGCGGATTTCCCCCTGCTGGTGAAGGCAGGCCGGAGGGTGGTCCCGGCGGTGGGGGCATTGGCAATGCGGCAGGACGTTTTGCGACCGGCGGCGCGTTGATGACCCTCTTCGCCGTGATTGGTTTAGCCAGCGCGATCAGCGGATTAATGGCTCTGCGTCAAATTCCATCTGTTACTGAGTATGCTTCGGCAGTAACGGTCAATTATTCACGTCAGGGCGGATTGGCGCTGCTGAGCTTAGTGGGTATCGGGCTGGTGGTACTGGGTGTAATGCAGCTTGTGCCGGTAAGCCGTGACAATCCACCTGTCAAAACGACGATCAATTGGGACAGTGAACAGACTAAGACGCTGGCTTATGCCACATGTATGGACTGCCACAGCAACGAAACCACATGGCCGTGGTATACGTCCATCGCGCCCTCGTCGTGGTTAACGGCACTGCATGTCAAAGATGGCCGGCAGGAATTGAATCTGTCTGAGATGGATAATATGCCTGCTTTCCGCAGAAACAATCTTGCCCAAAATATGGCGGAGCAAATCCGTTCGGGCAACATGCCGCCCAAGGATTATCTGATTTTGCATCCCGACGCGCGGCTGACAGATGCTCAAAAAGAGGACTTGATTACAGGCTTACGGAAGAGTCTGGGTGGTTCGTAAAGAGCAGCAAAAGTTTAGTTTGTAGGGGCGCAAGGCTTTGCGCCCTCGACTTTCCTTATGCCGAAGCCGGTTGCAGCGTGATAATGATGGATGTGCCAACACCCAGCGTACTTTCGGCGGCAATTGTCCCTTGATGCGCCTCAACAATCGATTTGGCGATAGCTAAGCCCAAGCCGGATTCACCTTCATTCTGGTGACGCGATTCTTCAATCCGGTAAAAGCGCTCGAAAATGTTGGGCAGTTTGTCGGCGGGAATGCCCGCGCCCGTATCTTTGACTGCTAGTTGGACGCTGTCTTTGCTTTGTCGCGCCTGCAAGGTAACTGTTCCACCAACAGGTGTATAACGCAGGGCATTCGTCACCAGATTGGCGATGACCTGTACCATGCGGTCGGGATCAATACGCAAATTGGGTAAGCTTTGCTGAACATCAACTTTGAGCGCGACTTTATGTTCATCCGCCAGCGGTTCAAAAGACTGTTTGACCTGCGCCAAGAGTTCACCGGGCTGCACGGTTTGATAAACCAGCTTGAGTTCACCGGCATCAGCTAGGGAGAGGGTTCGCAAATCTTCAACTAAGCGTTTGAGCTGCAGCGCTTCTACATTCATCGCATCGAAGCGTTCCGGTGTGGGCGGGAGTGTGCCATCGCGCAGGGCTTCCAGATAGCCGCTGATGACCATCAACGGCGTGCGTAAATCGTGGGCGATGTCGGCGGTCATCTGCCGCCGCTGCTGGTTCACTCGGTGGATTTCGGCACTCATCTGGTTAAAGGTTGCTGCCAGATCACCTAATTCATCGCGGGTTCGTACTTGAACCTGCTGGTTCAGATCACCCTGCTTCATGGCTTGGATAGCGCTGGTGAGTTCGGTCAGCGGGCGCAAAAACTGCCGCGAGAGAAGGATACCGACGAGCAGCCCCAAAGCAGCCGCACCAATCGCGCCGATTAGCAGCGCTTGATTAGTGCCGTTGATATAACTTTGTTCGCGCGGGTCAAGGTTTGGCGGAGGCGTCGCCAGCAGGGCAGTGCCAACGCGAACACCATCTATCGTAATGGGTGTCCCTTGATTGAGCTGGTCGGATGATATGGTTTGGTTCATGTGATAAGGCCCGAATTCAGAGACGATACGACCGTTTGTATCGGCTAAGGCAAATAACTGCGGCCCATTTTCATGATTAGAGCGAAAGTATGACTGAATGCCATCCCAACCTTGATGGGCTTGGTAATAGGTGGTGACTTGGTTGACGAAGGTCGTGCGTGCTTGGTCGACACGCAGTAGGTCATAACCGCTGGCGGTCGTGCGGTAGGCAAACAATGCGACCAGCACCACGCCGATCATGCTGGTTATCAACAGCGTGGCAATCCACTTGAAGGTCAATGAACGCATCATGGTTCTTCATCGACCTCAGGGTTAAAACGATAGCCCACGCCGAATACGGTCAGTACATATTTGGGGTTGGCGGGATCAGGCTCGAGTTTAGCGCGCAGGTTACGAATATGAACATCGACGGTGCGCTCGACATTTTCAAAAGCATTGCCTTTGAGTTTGTCCAATAAATCGCCGCGTGAAAAGACTTGTCCTGCGTCCGCCATCAAGATCGCCAGCAGGTCAAATTCCGAGGGCGTGAGTTCAACTTTGCGGTTCTCCAGCGTCACCATATGGGTTTTCTTATCCAGCACGACACTGCCTGCCCGCAGCACATCGGGTGACGGTGGTTCCTCATAAACGCGCCGCAGCACCGCCCTGACCCGCGCCACCAATTCCGCCATGCCAAAAGGCTTGGTGACGTAATCATCCGCGCCCAGTTCCAGCCCGACCACTTTATCGGTTTCTTCCATTTTGGCGGTGAGCATGATGACCGGCGTGTTGCGCTCTTTGCGGAAATGACGCAAAAATTCGTAGCCATCCATTTCCGGCATCATAATGTCCAGCAGCACCAAATCCGGCTTCTCGTGCCGTGCCACGTACAGCGCTTCGCGTCCGTTGCTGGCAGTAACGGTGCGGAATCCGTTGGCGGTCAGATAATCCGCCAGCAGCCGCAGTGCGCTAATCTTATCATCAACAATCATGATGGTTTTCATTATCAGCCATCTTTCATAGTAGTAAATTCAATATAGTTATACGCCGAAATGATATTTTTCCACAGACGTGGCGAAAATCCGACTCTACTGTAGCACGGGGTTGTTCAGAAGTGATGAAGATGGAGATCAGAAGTTGTTTACGGGCTGAATGTTATTTGTTTCGTTCTCGCGGACAAGCGCTTCAATATCCGCGAAATCTCAGGGTTTGAAATGCAGACCAGAGTCTTATCAGCCAACTAAAAAGAGCCAAGGCTTAGCTGCAATGGCTCTTTTGTTGCTGATTTTAAGTCGCGGCTATGCCGGTTTGAGAACCGTTTTCACATTCTCGATGTATTCCAACGATTGATGGCGGAAGTAGGTGTTATACAGTTCCGCGTAATGTCCACCAGCCCTGAGCAAACTGTCATGCGTACCTTGTTCGATGATCTCGCCTTCGCGCAGCACAATGATGCGGTCGGCGTTCTTGATGGTCGAGAGGCGGTGCGCGATGACGATTGATGTGCGGTTTTCCAGAACCGTATCCAAGCCCTCTTGAATGAGCGTTTCGGTCAGCGGATCAATGCTGGCGGTGGCTTCATCCAAGATGAAGATCGACGGATTTTGCAGCAGCACCCGCGCCAACGACACCAACTGCCGCTGACCCATCGACAAACTGCCGCCGCGCTCACCGACCTGTGTTTGCAGTCCGTTAGGCAGCGTGCGAATCCAATCACCCTGACCGACGTGCTCGGCTGCCCGCTGCACTTCCTCATCGCTAGCATCTGAGTTGCCATAGCGAATGTTATCCATAATCGTGCCGTCGAAGAGGAAGGGTGTTTGCGTAACCACGCCCAACTGTGCGCGGTAGCTGGTCAGGTCAAAGGTGCGGATGTCCTGCCCATCAATCAGAATTTTGCCGCCTTGAAACTCGTAGAACCGCGCGATCAACTTGCCGATGCTGGACTTACCCGAACCGGTATGTCCGACCAGCGCTAAGGTTTCACCGGCATTAATCGTCAGCGAGAAATCTTTCAGCACCGGAACATCATCGGTGTAACGGAAGTCCACATGGTCAAAGCGGATTTCACCTTTGACATTGCCAACAGCTTTATTGTCGGTTTGCACGACTTTAGCTTCGGCATCAATCAAACCGAATACCCGTTCACCTGCCGCTAACCCTTGTTGGAACTGACTCCAAAAGGAAGCGATACTGGTCAACGGGAACCAGAACAAGGCCAACCCTTGAATGAACAAATACCATTCACCCGCTGTTAATGCGCCTTCTTGCACCTTGACCCCGCCGAAATACACCAGCGCCGCTGTTCCGACACCTGCTAGTAAGTTCAAAATCGGGAAGATGCTGCTGAAGGTATAACCGGTACGCAAGTTCACACGGTACGACTGGGCATTCACATCAAGGAACTCATCGTAAACTGTGTGTTCCTGCCGGAAGGCTTTGGCAATGCTGATGCCGCTGATGGTTTCTTGAATGTGTGAACTGACGACCGCGTTGATGCGCCGTGATTGTGTCACCGTCTCGCGGGCAATCTTACGGAAGGCGAGAGCAGTGGCGACGATGAATGGGGCTAGTGCCAGTGTAATCAACGTCAGTTGGACATTGACCACGAACAAGTAGCCGATCAGCAAAACCACCAGTAAGATTTGGCTGGCGAGGTCAGTGACGAGTGCCACCACTTGCGAGAAAGCTTGCGTATCCGATGTGACACGGCTGACCACTTTGCCGGATGCGTAATTGTCGTAAAACGAGAGGTCACGCTTGACCACCGCATCAAAAGCATCCTCGCGCAGTTGCAGTGTGACGTTGCCAATCGCCGAAGCCGAGAACCATTGGCGAAGGGCGTTAAAGACCCATCCCAGTACGCCGAGTAACACGATTCCCGCTGTTAACTTGAGCAAGAAATCGGTAGATGAATCATTTTTAAGATTATCCAAACCGCTGGAAATGAAAATCGGCAGGCCAGTATTGACCAGCGAGTTCAACACAATCACGGTTGAGATCACGGCCATCCGTTTGGCCTGCGGACGAAAGTAGGTGATGATGCGCTTGACCAACACACGATCACTATAAGTACGGTCATACGCCTCGGCATCGAGGCCATCCATAATGAAGCCCATGAAACAATTCCTCCTTAGCTGATGCGAACGGTTTAATGTGACTAAACAGATGGCTCGGCTGCGACAACAGGCGGCAGCGCGGCATCGTAACGGGCAAAGATACGACGGTATTGGTCAGATGTTCGAAGCAGTTCCTCGTGTTTACCGTTGGCGATCAGTTTTCCGCCTTCCAATAGCAAAATATGGTCAGCCCAGCGGATTTGTGATAAACGGTGGGTGATAAGCAGGGTTGTACGCCCTTCTTGCGCCCGCATAATCGCTTTTTGGATTTCGTCTTCCGTCGCGCTGTCAATGGCACTGGTCGAGTCATCCAAGATCAAGATGCGCGGGTTGCTTAAGAAGGCGCGTGCCAGAGCGATGCGCTGCCGCTGACCACCGGAAAGTGTCACACCCCGTTCGCCGACTTCGGTTTCGTAGCCTTCAGGGAAGGACATGATGAAGTTGTGGGCTTGAGCTTCTTTGGCGGCTTCTTCGATTCTTTCTTTGGATGTTTCCGGCGCGCCGAAAGCGATGTTTTCCGCCAGCGTGCGTGAGAACAAGAACACATCCTGCTCGATCTTCGAAATTTGTGAACGCAGCGCCGTTAAGTTCCAATCGTTGACATCGACACCGTCTATCAAGATTTGTCCGCTGGTGGCACTGTAAGTCCGGTTAATCAACTCGGTGAGCGTACTCTTGCCGGAACCGGTTTGCCCGACGATGGCAATCGTTTCACCCTGCTTGACGTGAAAAGAGATATTTTCCAGTACACCGCCGTCTTCATAACCGAAGCTCACGTTATCAAAGACGATGTCGCCTTTCATGGGTTGGGTGTAGCCGCTGGCGTTCTCATCCATATCTGACTCGGTATTGATGATGTGCAGCACACGTTTGGCGCTGGCAATACCTAACTGAATCAAAGAAAAGGAGAAGATCGACACAAAAATCGGGAAGCGCAGTGTACCCAGCAAACCCATGACCGCGATAATTTCAGGAATGCTCAACCGTCCCTGCTGGTACATCAACATGCAGTGCAGGAAGCCCAAGCCCAGCGCAAAAGCATAGAACAACATCGGCAGGTAAGTCGCTTCAACCTGACCTTGCTTGGCATAATAATCGCGGAAGCTGCGGGCGTTCTTGCGGAATTTCTCGCGCTCGAATTTTTCCTGCGCGCTGGCTTTGACTACTTCGATGCCTGAAATGGTTTCTTCCAAACCGGCGTTCAATGTCCCGAAAGCTTCGCGCTGGCTGTTGACCACCGGATTCAAGCGCCGTGAATAGGAACGCACGGTGAAGATGTAAAACAGAATGAAAATAATAGGGACGACCAGCAGTTCGAGGCGAACGGTCGCAATCCAAATTACCGGAATGGTCAAGCCCATGACCGTTTCCGAGATGAACAGTACACCCGGATTGATCATGAAGTTCATCTGGTTCATGTCGTCGGTTGCCCGCGCCATGATGTCACCCACGCGCTGACGGTCATGGAATGTCTGACTTTTACCAAGCAGGCTGATATACAGTTCCTCACGCGAGTCGCGGGTGAGGCGCTGGGCAATCGTCTCAATCAGCAGACTTCCGCCTAAGGCCGATAAACTGTCCAACAGTAAAATGAACAATACCGCCAGTGAAATTTTTAATAGGCCGTCAGCCGCCGTCGGGCTGATGATTTCGGCTGCCGCTTGTCCCACCAAGATACGGGAATAGGTATTCGAAATCCACGCTGTCATGTACAGGATAACTGTCGCAAAAAAGAAGAACTTGTACCGCAGGACGTGTGAAAAAATCCAGCGGATGGGGTTGGAACGGTTATAGGGATAGGTGTTGGATACCGTAAATTCGCTTCGCTGTGCGACCACTTGCCCCCTCTTTCTTGTCATTAATCGAGTCGATCTATTATATAGCACTTCTGTTCTGAAGACTACTCCCAATTTTGCTGAACTCGGTAAAGTCGGCGAACCATTATAACCACTTTTGATATTTTGTGAACCCTAAAGATGGCTGGTTTCCCAAGATGCAATGCCTTCCGCTTGGGTTGTGTATGATACCGGTTTGGAAGCAATTGTGTACTGTACAAAAGGCGGTAGAGTTCAAGCGGCAGTATGGCCTATAATTGTATGCAAGTAAAATTTCCTCTGCGTTATAATCCCCTCATTGTTTTTTTGTTTTCTGTTACGCAAAATGAGGTCATATGGATACACCACCCGCCGATACAAAGGCTTCTGATGACGCGCCCAAATTCCCTACACCTGTAGAAGTCGCGCCAATTGTTCGCCAGCAGGAAATTAAACTGGGCCGCCGCACTTTAAAGTACACGACCGTCGCCGGACGGATGCCCCTCAAAAATGAGGCTGAGGAAATTGAAGCCCAAATATATTTTACAGCGTATACGTTGGGGCATGGCGAAGCCGACCGCAAACGTCCACTGACCATCGTCTTTAATGGTGGGCCGGGTTCGGCATCCGTTTGGCTTCATCTCGGTGCGTTGGGGCCGAAACGCGTCAAGATGCAAGATGAAGGGTGGATGCCCGCGCCGCCTTACCAACTGGTTGATAACGAGCAAACGTGGTTGGAACAAACTGATCTGGTGTTTATTGATCCGGTTGGCACAGGTTACAGCCGTGCTGCCAAACCGGACCTCAACAAAAAATACTGGAATGTGAAAGGCGACCTCGAGTCAGTTGGCGAATTTATCCGTCTATATTTGACCCGTTACAGCCGTTGGACATCGCCCCTGTTTTTGTGCGGCGAAAGTTACGGCACAACGCGCGCCGCCGGTCTTGCCGGATACCTTGTTGATAAGGGCGTTGCTTTCAACGGCATCATTTTAATTTCCACGATTTTGAACTTCCAAACAGCGGATTTTGATCGAGGTAATGACTTACCCTATGCGCTCTTTTTGCCGACCTATGCCGCCACTGCTTGGTATCACAAGATGCTGCCCGCTGCCTTACAGAAGCGCCCGCTGCGCGAGGTTTTGGGTGAAGTTGAATTGTATGCCGAAACTGAATACACCACCGCGCTGATGAAAGGAGATCGCCTCAGCAACGAGGAAAAGCGAACGGTCATCAATCGTTTGTCACATCTCACCGGATTAACATCCACTTTCATTGACTACAGCAATTTGAGAATTAATATCTTTCGTTTTTGCAAAGAACTGCTGCGCGACCAGCGACGCACAGTCGGTCGCTTGGACAGCCGCTTCACCGGTTTGGATGCCTTGGCTGTCACTGAAACGCCGGAATTTGACCCGTCCTTAAGTGCCATCACGCCGCCTTACACCGCCATGATGACCGATTATGCCCGCAGTGAATTGGGCTACGAGTCGGATTTAACTTATGAAACGTTGAGCTTTAAGGTCAATGAAGGTTGGGAATGGGATCGGGGTAAGTATGTCGATACCAGTGAAGCGCTGCGCTCTGCCCTTGCCAAAAACCCGTTCCTCAAAGTGTTCGTGGCAATGGGTTATTATGATCTAGCGACACCGCACTTTGCAGCTCAATACACGCTGGCACATATGGATATAGACCCGTCACTGCGCGGCAACATCCATATTGCGGATTACGAAGCGGGTCATATGCTTTACCTTGATATCAAATCCCTCGCCAAGCTCAAATTGGATGTTCACGCTTTCATCAAAACAGCGCTTGGATAATCGTTGTGCGAGAGGGTAATTACCCCCCTCTCGCCTTCCTTAATAAACTGCCGAAACTGTAATTATTGAAATATTCACAAAAAATTCGTAATAATTCAGGTGCTTTTCTCATATACTGTCAAGAGATGCCTTCGCATTGCTATCATTCAGGAAATGAGAAACGGGATAATGACGACTGTGATTACAGAACAAATCGACTCAAATATCATCAAAATGACTTGGGCAAACAAAGTCAATGACAATGACGTGCGCAAGAGTTTCAAAGAGATCAATCAGATATTAAACGACTCTGCACGACCCATGTTTGTTATGGTCAATATTATGTCTGATCCCCAATTTCCCATTGGTGCGACGCTCACCAGCGCTTTATTTGGCCCCTACCGTCATCCTAGATTACAGGAATGGCTTATTGTAGGGACTAATCGGACGGCACAGTTTATCGAACGTACCTTAGCTGCGGCCACCGGCAATTCAAATGTACGCTGGTTTACCGACGAGGCAGAAGCTATCGACTACGCAATGCAGGTTGCCAGCCGCGCCTCGTAGTTAGGCATTGTACAATCCGCCTTGACCTGCTTTGGTTTCTCCACTCACAAATGAAACTACGCTGTAGCGAACAAATGGACTGGTGACTTGTTTTTTCATGTCCAACAGCCTATTACCGGATTTACCCCAAATTGCAAAAGACTCCCCTTTGACGGTAAATGGTCATTGGGGAGTGATTTTGGCTAGGCGGTTTCGTCTAAATAAAGAGGCAGCGGCAAGCATTCTGTGACGCCGATTTCATCGTCTAAATTACGCTCGGCTCTGGCACAACCAAACCGTCAACAAACTTCGCAACGATTCGGATGCCGATGGCGTTGGCAACCGGAGTCATGCCATCCACTAGACTCCAACCCATCATGTAGGTCAGGTTGCCGGGAATGCCAAAAAAATTATTGAACTCCCATGTGCCGAGGATGGCATGTTCCGCCAGCTTGACCACGAAGCTAAAGATGAAAAAGAACACGAACTGTTCCCACAAGGGACGGTTATATGAACCGGCGTAGCAGAAGTTGAGGCATAACCCGATCCAAATAAAGGTGTGGAAAAAGTTGTTTAGCCACGGCAGGAAACTCATCACCCCTGTTCGGAACAGCAGATAGTTGGCGATGAATACCGAAATGGCATAGACGAAGTACAACCACACGAACGTCTTGCGGAAGGCAGGATCAACCGTTGCGTGACCGTGCCGCATCACCACGAACAGCGCCCCATAAACGGCGACCAGCACCAGAACATAATTCGCCAGCGTATTCCCTGCACCAAGTACCTCATCCATCTCACACCTCTTTCGCCTTTTCTCTGCTTTCCTCTGTGCCTCTGTGGTTAATTCTCTTCTGTTTGTGTTGAGTTATTCTTGGCTTTTAATGAATCAACTGTGATGCATACCGCGCCATCGTCATCACCGTCAACTGCGGATTAACCGTCGTCGCGCCCGGATGCACACTGGCATCACACACGTACAGATTGTCATAACCCCACACTTTGAACTCAGGGTTAATCACACCGCCGTTCACGCCGCCCGTACCTCGATTCTTGCTGATGCGGTTACCCCCTTGAGGATGTCCCGTACCAAGCAAAATATCACGCTCGTCAGTCACCAACTTGCGCAAATCAGCCGCGAAAGCATCAAATTGTTCGGGTGAATAAACGCCGCTCCCACTTTCATAACTTCGATAGTGGCGCGTTGAGGCATAGATCGCTTGCGCGCCGCCGCGAAACATAATTTGTCCCAGCAGCACCAGCGCATCCACCAGCTTGTTCATATCGCCTTCAGTTGGCGAGTAAACAATATCCGGCACGCCCGGTAGGAACAGCGCGCTCGAAAGCGACGCGTTGCTTTCCGTGCCAATCAAGACCCCTACACCCGCCATCTTGGCGTAGTTCTGCATATTCTTGTAATGGGTATCCAACCAACCGGGCATAGCTAAGGCTTGGGCAATCGGTGGGTTATACCATGTCTCATAGACGAAGCCCGATTTGCCTTCCGGTTTGATGTAATGACCGATTTGCAAGCCAGCGAAACTCTTGAGTTGATCTTCCCATAAACCGTGTAACGGGCTGCCCATGTTAAAGCACAAATATTTACCAATGGGAAGCTGCCCGTTTCCGATGCCGCTTTGCATCATCAACCAGCTTGAGGCAATCGTTCCCGCGCTCAAAATCACCGTGTTGGGATGATCAATCGTAAGCTGTCGTCCGTCACGCATCTGGCAAACAATCTCGGTAATCTTCCCGCCCTGACCATTGAGCTTCTTAACTTCTGCTTCCGACACAATCCGGAATTGATCTGGATGCTCCTGCTGAACTTTCGGCAGCACTTCATCCAGCATTGACAGCTTGCGTCCATATTTGCAGCCGATGTTGCAGTAACCGCAGCCCAAGCAGTCGGTAATATTGGCTTCAATCACGTCATAATCAAGACCATCAGTGTTGGCTGCTCGATAGGCATCTACGCCTTCGCCGATTTTCTTGTCACCGGGGTTCAACACATCTTCCCATGACCGTGTAGCGCTTGACTCTTTAATCGACTTGATTTGCATCCGGTCGCGCACGGCCTGCTGTGCCAGTTTGAACACACCCACGTCGATACCCGCGTTATTGCCTTGCGGATCATTCCAGCGTTCCAGCACTTCGTCCGGCGTATCGAAGCACACAGCGTTGTTGACGACCGTTGTCCCACCGACGCAGCTTCCTTGCAGCACTGTGAAGCGCAGCGACTGCGAAATTTGCAGCGCGCCGTCGCTGTACAGACGGCTGATCATATCCACTTCGTCCTCGCTAAAATTATCCTGCGGAACGTAAGGCCCTTTTTCGATGATCAGCACTTCGCGCCCTTGTGCGGTCAGTTGTTCCGCCAGTGTGCCACCTGCCGCCCCCGAACCGATAATGACCACATCTGCCGACAACCTGTCGATGCCGTTCTGCCGCAGAATTTGCGGGGTAATCACATTCAACGGCGGATAACGGCGAATCGGTTTCGCGTTTTTACCCTCCGGTCGCTTTGAAAAGCGAGTGTATCCAATCGCCTCCTGCACCGCCGGATTGCTGTAATAGCCGATAAATGTCAACTGCATATTGAAGCGCATCATGCCTTCAACAATGTCAATAATTCTGTCCAGTTTTATGGCGTGGAGAACCGCATAAATACCACGCTTAGCCACAATATCTTTCTTAAAGTGTTTGTTAATGAACCAGCGGCGCAGTTCGGGGCTGAGATAATTGATCGGCGGCATCAGCGACAGCAGAGGCATCGTCGCCAATCCCAGTACCGAGGCTTTGGCTAACCACAAACGCTTGGATGGAAACGATGCAAGATAATCGTCGGTTCGCAGTACGATTTGTTCTGGCTCAACAACTTCGTTTTCACCTTCGACCAAAGTTTCTGCGACAGCTTCCAACGCGCGGAAGTGCAGCGGTGAGAAAAAGCGGGTGTGGTCGAGGATGCTGCCGTCCATTTTGATCTTGAGCAGAATAAACGCGCTAATCGCGACTACATCCACCCCCATCGCACCCAGCATCATCGTGCGGCTGTCCGTGCCTAATGCCGGATACTGCACCACACCAAAACGGTTAATCCCCAAGTGAGTGATGATGACCGCGATTAGCGAGAAGATATTGCCGAGGATAAACACATTCACATAATCGCCGTGCCGCCGCGTATCCCGTGCCGCTACCAGCAGCGTGATGCCGAGCAAACCGACCTTCACTGCCGAACCGTCTACCATCAATGGCTGCCGGAAGAAATCAACAATCGCAGCAGGGCCGGAGTAATACAACACAAAATGGGCAAGTCCGGCGATAATCGAGACTGCGCCTGCTACCACAAACACAATTTGACCAAACTTTTCCCAGCCTGTTTGCGGCTTATCCGGCATCCATGGCATCCAGCGGTCGTCATGGGCTGGCGCTTCCCGCACCAACCACAACAGAATGCCCCCGAAAAACAACGAGAAAGCCATCGAGGCAATCAGCAGTGGTGTTTGTCCCGCCGCTTTCGGGCTTGGGATGACAAGGATTAACCCGACGACATCGACCGCGAAACCCACAATCAGCACATGAATCATTGTGCGCCAGCGCCGTATATCCCCGGACGCGAACCATGCTAGCAGCGCTAAAAGTGAGAGACTCGCAACCGCGTTCGAAACCAGCGGCGGCTCAATCCACATCGGATTACTCGCGCCTTGATATGCGCCGGTCAAACCATATAGGTAGAGCAAGAAATTCACCAGCGCTGTGATTCTTAAAAACCGTGCTAATCGAATTTCTGCTGGTGCATAATCATTCATGAGCAAGCTCCCCTCAAGACGATGTGCAGGTATAAGTATTGGTTTCTATAAGTTCAGAATAGGCCAATTTATTGTTTGGCACAAATGATTCAATGTCATATCCGCCATTTTTATCGACAAATCATCCCTCACTGTGCCTAATTTCCTACTTCGACAAGCTGCTCTGCTTATGCCTCTGTGCCTTCAGCGTCTCGGTTGATCAAATGCATTTTCTTGAATCCTCTCGCTTCGCTTTGCCCTAATACGCGTATGATAACTATATAATCGCATAAGGGGGTCATTATGAAACGCTTCGGGATGCTGTTGTTCATACTGCTGATGCTGCCTGTGACCTTGATTCAAGCACAGGAGTCACCTTTACCCTTGCCGTTGGCCGTCGAATATCAAGATAAACTGTACCTGATGACCAGTGTCCCGCGTTCCGCCGAAGACATACCCGCAGCGTTGACTCTCATTGGCGATCAAACCGACCAATATTACGGTGCAGAATGGTCGCCTGATGGTACGAAACTGCTTTACGGCAGCAAAAATGTATGGGATGGCAGCCAGACAATCCAACTGAGTGTTGGCATTCCCAGTGGCGTGCCAAAGAGTTGGACTCACGATGGACAAGTTCTGGTGGTTAAATTTTTAGACCACGACCCCGCAAGTGCTATTGACTATACCGTGCAGGTTTACACCATTGCGCCTGAACCAACCGCCAAACCCAAGCTCATCATTGATAAAATGCCTGTGCAAGAAGGCTGTGGTATTGGAACTGAACTGCCAATGGAGAACCGCTTATGGCACGAAGTGGGTATTGGGAACTTACGCCCGCTTTGGGTACTGACCGATTATGGTCTTGTCTATCCGGCGCAATGTGATGGAGCGATTAGTCTATATCGTCCCGCTACAGGCGAGAATTTTATGCTGGCAAATGGCAATCTCATGCGGGCGGTGCTGTCACCGGATGGATCGCGCTTGGCGGGCATCGTTTATAACCCCGACTCGCAGCTTGGAAAAATTGTTGTGGTGGACTTGATGACATTGGCAGAAATAACACTCGAAACCATCGAACCGGCTTCGGTCGTGGCTTGGGGAAACGATGGCAGCCTCTATTATGTCGCTATGAACAAGACACGCAATCTAATGGACAAATTACCGTCTGAAAAAGTCGCGGAGGTTCTTTCGCTGATGCATCAATCCTCAGTTTCAGACTTTACCAGAGCTAATATCATTCGCCTCTATCGCCGTGCGCCAGATGGTACCGAAACACTGCTGCACAAACAGGATGCTTATGCAGTTGGCAAGCTGATTTTTAAAGATAACACTCTCATTTACAGCACCATTGCCAATGGCGATCCTTGGATACAAGCGCTGGCAGACGGCACACTGACTGGAGAAAATGTCTTTTTCGGCACAGCTTATAACTATACGTCAACCGCTGTAAATTACATTACTTTCAATACCGACGGCAGCGTTGCCCAAACCGGCACTCTCCCCGGTGATTTGCAGCGCGTAGCCGTTCCTAAATAAGCATATAGGCGTCCCATAAAACAGTCTTTCGTAGAGACATGGCAGTACGAGGCTCTCTATGAATAGGATTTTTCATATTTGGATGTGATAGCATTTCATGGTTATGCTTTCCTTTGATGAGGTAGTTTAGTGGTTATGCTCCTGCCAGAGACCATTCACTATTACGCCATCCAATCCGTACTGGGCGAGGGCGAGATCGCTATCGTTTATCGTGCGACGAATACACGAAATGGGCAGGAAGTCGCGCTTAAAGTGTTGCTTGCAGATTCGCCAGTTTTACAAGCGCGTCAATATTTTGAGAACGAGCGGACGATTATTGCGGGTTTAAATCACCCCAATATTCCAGCCTTTTATGACTACCTTGATGCGGAGCAGCCGGGAATTGCGCTCATGCCGATTGATGGCAAAGATGGTGAAAATCTACTGGCAGAATTGTCTGAGGGGGAATTTCTCAATCCTCGCAGTGTGGTTGAATGGGGAATCCAGATTGCTGATGCGCTGGCTTATCTGCACAACTGTCAGCCGCCAGTTGTTTTTCGTGACCTCAAATCAGCTCATATCATGGTGGAAGAATCGAATAAAGCGTGGCTGGTGGATTTCAATCTCGCTAAAATCATGCCCGACAGTAAATATCTTTCTGATGCCGATCTGATGGGTACAGAAGGGTTTGCCGCGCCGGAACAGTATAATGGTGTCGTAAGCCCGCTCGTCGATGTATATGGATTAGGGGCAACCCTTCACCATTTGCTCACCCATGTTGATCCTCGTCATGAGCGCTCCTTTACTTATGCACCGCCACGTTCGTTCAACCCGACTATTCCCAAATCGGTAGCGCAAGTGGTGATGAAAGCGCTGGCCTACGAACCAGAAGACCGTTACGCCTGCATGGAAGATATGCGCGATGCGCTGAGAACAGTGCTGCAAGCGGAAGGTTGGGTACAATAAATAGTCACTCATATATGCCCAATATGAAAATAGTCTGTATTGCTCTCTCCATCGCTTGCGGGGGATGGTTGGGGTAGGGGTTCTGGATAAATTATTCTCCTCTTTGTTTGTGATGTTATTTCATAGGGGATTAGTGACTTGCATTTAGCTTTAGTTAAGTAATCTTTTTCTTAATGTTGCCTGTTATCGCCTGTTTATCAGGCTGACTCAACAATCGCTTTCAACTGCCGCACCTTGTTTACATCCACCACACCATTTAACCTCGCTGCACTTCCCAAATGCACCGTATCAGGCTTCACATATCGGATGTATTCAGGCAGTTGTTCAATCGTCAAACTTCCCGAACTCACAAACGTATATTGCTCACCAAACCGCTCAACCCATCGCTTCAAACCCTCACGTCCATCCCATGCCGTTTTAGCTGGCCCGGATGTCAACACTCTCGGCACAATTCCAGCTAAGGCTTCCAACGCCTTTTCTGGCTCAAAGCTTTCGTCTAAAGCTCGATGTAAGGTCACTGGCAAAGGTTTTGCTGCCTCAACAACTCGTTGCATTAATGACACGTCAATCCTGTTTGTCTGATCAACCGCCCCAAATACAATGCCGCTCACACCGACTTTTTTCATCTCATCAATTTCGCTCAACATGCTTTCAATCTGTGGCTCTGTGTAGCGAAAACTTTCTGCATGTGGCCTCAAAATCACATACAACGGAATAGTCACCGCACCCCGTACCGCTTGTACAACGTCACGTTTTGGGGTTAACCCGCCCACGGACAAATCATACGAAAGCTCAATGCTGTCTGCTCCACCCGCTTCAGCATTCACTGCATCTTCAACCGTTGTCACCGCAATTTCTAACGTCGTCATCTGTTTTCTCTTTGTGCCTTTGAGTCATTGTGTCTTTGTGTTAAAAATCTTCTATTTCTTAAAATGAATCACACCCCGCTTGCCGTTCACCCGCCATCTGGCATCTTCACCGTCTAGTCGTTCGGCTAATCCAGTCTCTAAACCGACCACCGCATCACTTTTCATCGTTCGCAGTGCCAATAATGGGGCTGGAAAATAATCGACCACATCCGCAAAGGCTGTATCCGCAGGCCACAAGGCATCATCCACCATTCGCCGGTAATTCAAATCGCCCTTGATGATGACCAACGCCGCCCCTTTGAATGCCTCAACAAATCGGTTTGGCATCTCTCGCAGCACATACGGACTGTTCCAAAATGCCCCCGGTGCTAAGCGCAACCGGCCTTCATCCAAAGCCGTTTGTAACCGCTGCCCAAGCTGCTTGATGGCTTCACCATATTCACCTGACCGCATTGCATTAAACATCGTCAGCATGTCCGCCACAATAATGTCACTGACAAAGGTTGGATGCAGCTTGATATGAAAGGTGATGTGGCTCATGCCCTTGTCAAACAAGGCATCTGCCAATGCCAGATCAACCGCTAATTCGGTTCCGGTATTATCGGCAATAAAATGCACATCGCCATTTTGCTGCATGAGATGTTCAACGGCTGCCACACTGTCATCGGTCAACAAATCATCGTGGCTGCCCGTATTCCCATGTGCCATTGATGAGCCGAAACTCAGGTCGATTCGGTTGCCCCACAAATCCGAATGCACCAACGCCTGTAAGCGGTCTTCAATCGGCTTGCCACGTAGTTCTAAAGCCTTATCCAGCAGCGCCCATAACGCATCGCTGCCCATTTCTCTAGCCTTTTGTGGTGCAAATGGATCACGTCCGTATTCCCACCAGCGTACCGTTTCAATCAAATGACGGTAGGCTGCAATCTCGGCAAAAAACCAATCGGTATGCAGCCACGTATGACCCTCATGTTCTTTCAGACTCGTTTCCCATAAATCCGCATCCGGTGAAAAAGGATTAAATGGCCTAACCACAGCATCACTTTCGATTTCAGCAGCTAACCGTTTCAGATTGTCGCGGATAACTGCTGGATAATCCGGATTCAGTAACGCCACCTCGCGGATGTTGGATGGTAAACGCCGAAACATGGTGTCATGTGCAAAGGCGTTGCTCTCGTCAGTTAGGATCATCGCTGGACGATTGACCATTGTGTCTTTTCCTTGGGATGTCAGTTAAATGCGTCAATGGTAATTGATCTGCACAACCCTTGCCAATCGTGTTGGATAACAAAAGAGGCTCACCATCTAGTAAGCCTCTTTACAATCTTTTTTATGGAAGGCTTATACAACCTTCCCTTTACTTTGTTTTACGGCAGGACGATTGGCCCTGTCGTACCGAAATTAACGCCCAGCAAGACCAAATCGCGCACGTCAATTCGACCATCATGGTTGAGATCAGACGCAGCAGGCGCAGGTGGAACCGGTTGGTTGAAATTCGCACCGATGAAACCGGCATCGGTCAGGTCAACCGTTTGACTGCCATCAATGTCGCCTGCCTTCAAGGTCAGTGTTCCAGTATCCGCGACTTGATTTTCAGCAGCCGAAGTCTTGAAGATGGTCGTCAAGTAGCCTGCGCCGCTTGCCGAAACCGCATATTCCCCTGCTGGCAGATTGGCAAAGGTGAAGTTGCCTTCCGCGTCAACCGGTTGTTCATTCAACACTGAACCATCACCTGCCAGCAGCTGCACCGTGATTCCGGTCGCATCTGCGCTGCCTTGATACACCGCGATACCGCTGATGCTGCCGGTTGCTGGCATAGGTGTCTCGGTTGGCAGTGGCACTTCGGTTTGGGTTGGCTCCATCGTCGGGATTTCAGTTTGTGTTGGTTCGACTGTTGGCTCAATCGTAGGTGTTGGTGGCAAAGTTGGTTCTTCAGTCACGACTGGCCCTGTACCTGTGAAGCCGCCGTTAATGACTGACAACGGCAAATCGCGCCCGTTGATGTCCACACCCAGCGCCGAGCATTCAACTGTACTGTCACCCGCACCGCTGACCGTATATCCTAAAGTCATCGCCGCGATGTTGCCTGTGATCGTCGGATTTGGAGCCAAGCGGCTGGCTGCAATCGTCCAACTGCCATTTGTTTGATAACCTTGGTCAACGATAAAGCTGTTGCTGTCATTGAATCCATCCCCTTTAAGCAACCCCGCTCCGGTCAATACCGCTGGATTGACTTGGCAGGTTAGCTGCAAACCGTAAATGTCGGATACATTCACGAGGCTAATCTGCGCCAATATGCCTTGACCAACATCGGCTGATGCCGGAATGACATCAATCTTCACCGTCGGCCCGTTAGGCGTTTCAGTCGTTGGGGTAGGTGTCGGTGCTTCAACCGTCATCGTCGGTGGAACTAGTGTCGCCGTTGGCTCAACCGGAGTAATTGTAGGTGGCAGAGTCTCGGTTGGAGCAGCCACTGTTGCCGTTGGTGTAATCGGTGTAGCTGATGGTGTGACAGGTGTCGCACTCGGCGTAACCGGCGTATTGGTGGGCGCTGCTACTACCGGATCGATGCGCCACACTTTGCCGCTGTAATCCACCACATACAATTCACCCGCTTGATCTTCACCAAATGAACTCACCGAGAATCCCGGTGTCAAGAATCGTACGGATTGCCACGTGTTATTACTGCGAAACGCTGTCCACATATTGCCGTTGCAGTAATCGGCATACAGGTAAAATCCTTGCAGCGCCGGCATTATTGCGCCGCGATACACGTAACCGCCTGTGATCGAGCAGCCGCTGTTGTGACTGTATTCGGCAATTGGCGGAATCGCGCCCGCAATTGAACCGGTTTTGTAATTGTGGAATCCTTCATAAATGTTCCAGCCGTAGTTTGCGCCAGCCCCGCCGTTCGCGGGCCAAAAATCCACTTCTTCATACATGTCTTGGCCCACATCACCCATATAGAAATCGTTGGTTAGACGGTCAAAACTCCAGCGCCAAGGATTGCGTATGCCTAGCGCCCAAATTTGCACAGGGAAGTTGGCTTGGTTCACATCAATCCGCAGCATTTTGCCGAGAAGTGAATTGGGGTTTTGCGCATTATTTTGTGGATCACCACCTGAACCGCCGTCACCCATACCCACATACAGCAAGCCGTCCTTGCCGAAGTTCAAATTACCACCGTTGTGGTTAGAGAAGGGCTGGTCAACAAACAACACCTGTGTCGCGCTGGCAGGGTTTGCCACATTCGGATTGTTCGCCGAAACGGTGTAGCGTGCGACAATCGTATCACCTTGCGTATTGGTGTAATTGATAAAGAACTGACCGTTTTGCGCGAAGTTGGGCGAAAACGCCAATCCCAACAACCCCTGTTCCGAACCGCCGGTAGCGATCAAGCTGCCGACATCTAGAAAGGGTGTTGCCATCACGGTGCCGTTTTGCCAGACTTTGATTTTGCCGGATTGTTCGACGATGAACTGCCTTCCGGTGTTGTCCCCCGAATGAGTAAAGTAAACGGGCTTGCTCAGACCACTTGCCACCTGCGTCAATTTATAATCAGCCGCATTTGGAGCATTGACGGTCTGCTGCGCCGGAGCAGCATAGACCGCAGTGATAACCCCAAATAATGCTAAGAATAGGATCAATCCCCATTTTGTTTTCATATACGAAAAACCCTCCTCTTTACATTTTTCACAAACGCTTATCATTGTCCGGTGTCTGGCTGTAGGAGGGTATGAGAGAAAAGTAATGCTGTGCGTCACAAATCACAGAATGCGCTGGTAGATGAGTCCTATCATGGTTTGGTTTTGGTTTGCTGCGGTTGCCAAGATGCAATACTGCTCAGACACGGCTCATTTACCGTCTGAGTAGCTGCTTAATGGCCTGCTCCTTGCGGCAGAATATTCAATTTGCGACTCACTTGGCCTGTGGCAGCGGCATCGTTGGCTCAATAGTTATAATGGTCAAACGGGTATCCGGTTTTGCAGCTCTGCGTACGCGCCGTCCGGCTTCGCGCAGCAGTCCACCGAATATTCGTTTGCGGCCCAACACCTTTTCCACCAATCCGCTTTTGCCATCGGTCGCTGATGAGGCTAGCCATAACGCTCGTTCCGCTGGTACTTCCGGCGGATTTCCCCACAACCGAATAATCGTACTCAAAGCCTTGAGCTTATGTTCGTAACCCGCCAGTGAATCCACCTGCCGCAGCATGTCGGTATCCACCAGTCCCGGATTAAATGCAAGAATATCAACACCACTGTCTTTGTATTCTTCCGCTAGACCTGCCGTGAAGCTCTTGACCCAATACTTACTGGGCGCATAAGCGTTTTGAAACTTCACCGGCCCATCATCGCCGCGTCCCAGTAAGTTAATCAGTTTGCCACTTTTTTGCGGCAGGAAGTGTTCAAGCGCCACAATTGACCCGTAATACGTGCCGTTGATATTCGTTCTGATAACCCGCTCAAATCGTTCACGGGGAATATGTGCCGTCGGCCCATAAACCCCCGCCACGCCTGCGTTATTCACCCAGATGTCGAATTTGCGGAAAGCGGTCACGGCATAATCCGCCAGCGCCTTCACCTGTTCATATTCACCGACATCACAGGATGCACCTGCCGCGTTGTAACCTTTCGCTTGTAATTCCTTCACAGCCTCAGCGACATCTTTTTTCGTCCGTGCGGCCAATACGACGCTTGCGCCTTCTCTGGCGTAGACTTCTGCCATCGCCAAGCCTAATCCACGACTGCTGCCCGTTATAACGGCGACTTTGCCTTCCAGAATGCCCATCTTAATCACCTGTTCCTATGGGTGTTGGGTTAGCTGATCCCTTCCCCCAAACCCGATCATATCCCCAGATGCCAACCGCGATCAGCAGTGCCAGTATTACCATCACCAGATAATAAATCCCCGGTATTGCTGTCAACTGCCACAACTTGCTGACACCGCGATCCGGTTGCATATATACGACTGCCGCACCAATGGCATATGCGCCGAAAAATAACCACTTGATCCGGTTGGAAAGTCCTAATCCGTGCATTTGCACCAGAATAAAAACCCCTAGGAAGCCGAAGAAAAACATCGGCCATAAATTGTTGCCTTGCACAATCGCCACAATTGTCCCATGTGCCAGCACGATCATTTCTTGCGCCAGCATCCACCATTTGTTGACATGGATGCGCGTCAAGAACAGGCTGCCTTGAAGCATCAGCAGGAAGGTGTAGAAAAATCCCATCAAGTGACCGTTGGTCGTCTCCATCGGGTGATACCAGAAGGTATAAGTAATTGCCCATGCGAAAACATAGCCGTGATACTTTTTTGCAAACTGAATCACACGCTTACCTATCGGTAGTTTTTTACCCAATAGCACACCGCGCCGGTTGTTCTCCATCAACATTATCCAGATCAGCATCAAAATGACCGATCCTTGAGAGGAGAAAATCGACACATCTTGCGCCAGACCGTCGTACCAGATATGCGTCTGAACGAGATGCAGCACAATGAATAGGGCATTCACGCCCAGTGCTACCATATTGACCGGATGGAGTCCGTTCGTATATTTTTTGACTCGCGTTTGCGCGTACCAGATCAAACCCCACAACGAAACCTGATGTACCAGATACAACCCCCACGCGCTCAGATGGGTTGCCGGTGTTGGGTTCGGCAGCTTCCAGTAATACCAGCTTGGCCCTTGGTCTGGAAGCAGCGTCGCCCGTACCGCATCAAGTGACGGACCTAGCAGATAGATAATCACCGTGAACACAAATGCGAATACAATTCCCGCCCACATCGCCCGCATATCCGTGCGTGGTTGTGCATCTTTGCGTCTTGTTTTTTCCAGCGGAGGATTTAGCGTTGTCATAGGTCGATTTATTCCCTCATCTTTCAATCGTAATTGGGCAGTGCAATTGGTTATGGTCACACCCCCAATACGCTTGACCGCGTGGTAGTATAGGGATGTAACGAATAAAATTTTGCCTTTATGATATCACTTACTTACTATTTGTTAAGTAACAATAGCGGCACAATATTGACCGCAAATAAGCTTCAATTTAAGGAGACATGAGAAAATGGCTTTTGAAACAATTTTGGTCGAATCGCCAGCCCCCGGCGTTGGACTGATCCGTCTTAATCGCCCACAGGCATTGAACGCCCTCAACGGCCAGTTGACGCACGAAGTCTTCGAAGCGTTAGAAGCCTACGATGCGGACGAATCGGTGAAATGTATTGTTCTCACCGGCAGCGATAAAGCCTTCGCCGCTGGAGCCGACATCAAACAGATGGAAGGGATTGATGCGGTTACTATGTTTGCTGGTAGCGATTTTACCGATTGGGTGCGTTTAACCCGCATTCGTAAGCCGATTATTGCTGCTGTTTCCGGTTGGGCGCTCGGCGGCGGCTGTGAAATGGCAATGATGTGCGACATGATTATTGCCTCTGAAACCGCTAAGTTTGGTCAGCCTGAAATCAACATCGGCATCATGCCCGGTGCAGGCGGCACACAGCGTCTGACCCGTGCAGTTGGCAAAGCGCTTGCGATGGAAATCACACTGGCGGATCGCAAACTCACCGCTCAAGAAGCTCTACAATACGGCCTCGTTAATCATGTCTTTCCAGTAGAGTCTTATCTTGCGGAAGCGGTCAAACTCGCTGAGAAAATTGCCACGATGTCCAGTCCTGCCATCAAACTGATTAAGGACTCGGTCAATAAAGCCGAAGAACTCAGCCTGCATGAAGGCTTGAGTTATGAGAAGCGCAACTTCTATTTGCTCTTTGGCACAGAAGATAAAGCCGAAGGCATGAAAGCCTTTGTCGACAAACGCAAACCCGAATGGAAAAACCGTTAAGCATTCTCGGCATTCTCTGTGTCTCTGTGGTTAATTTCAGGTGTTCTTATGTCCAATCCGCTTCATATCCTCTACACATCCAACCTACGCGGCGACCTCGACCTGCTGCCGCGTGTGCATACCTTCTTACGCTACTTAAAATCCCTTCCGATTGACGAATCCGATGTCATGCTCTGCGCGGTTCAACCCCAAACACCGCGCATCCTATTTCTCGATTTGGGAAATGCCTGTTCGCCTGACGTTTGGCACTGCACCGCGACTGATGGTCGTTCGACCCTTATCGCCCTCGACGCGATGGGTTATCACGCCGCTAACGTTACGGATGCCCTCACACCTGAATCGCGCATCCGCCTGCGTGACAATCTGCTAGGCATGGCACTCGTTGATCCCGACCACGACTTCCATCAAAACGATTTGCTTCTAACGGCCCGTAGGGAAGGTTCTCAGACCTTTCCGCCTTCTGCTTTTCTCTCCCCTCGCCCTGAGGGAGAGGGGCAGGGGGTGAGGGTTTCCATCAACCTCACACCTTCGCCCACCACCCACATCACAACCGACACACTCCACCTTGCCGATGTTCGCGCCGGACAAATCGGCATGGCACAAGTCTCATTTCTCATGGGCGCACCAACACTCAACGCCAAAGGTATATTTGATTTACTGCCCGACACCGCGCCCGACCCCACTATCGCCGCTACCGTCGACTTTATCCGCAGCGAAGCCCGCTTCTACAGCCGTAACCATTCAACCAATTGAAAGCTGATCTGTGAGCGCTGGAAAGCACCGCCTTTAAAAAGTTTGTAAACTCGAATGTTCAATTACGAACTGTTGTGCTAAAATGGTATTGATGTCAAACTTTTTCTCTACTCTCTGTGTCTCTGTGGTTAGGTTGCTTTTCGTCTTTGTATCTTCGGCGGATCACTCCCGTATATCCGCTGCAACGACACCCAAATTGCACAGCGGTGGCATCAGCCGAGCTATCCGCTGCACTTGCGCCATTTCAGCGCCGTTGACCGAGCCAGCCGCCGACACAAAATGTCGATTCAGCGCCTTGCTCCCTCAAATCCGCCAGTCATTTCGCATATCGTTTTTTGAACTTTAATCCGAACGCGCTTAAGCCATCTTGTCTTAGCTGATAGCTGGCGACTGGCAGCTTGTATTGACTCGTAACTTGCTTCTTGCAACTTTTAGCTACTTAAACCCTTGCGGCACCACGTTTGGATCGTACTCAACCTTAATCGTTTGATCGGTATCAGGGCAGGCCCAGAAAGTCTTATCATCCATCTTAGAAAGGTCATGAATGTTCGAAACATCCGGCGCATCTTTGAGATCGAATGTTGGATCAACCGTCATCTCTTCGGGTGAAATCCGCCCGAACACCCGCGTGATATAGGGATAATCCGCCAGCAGTTGTTTCACCAGTTTATCGTTGGCCGATGCGGCCAGTTTTTCACTCGCCCCCGCATATTCAGTGATAAAGGCCCGACCGTGATATAAATCAACCGTCTGGTCAACCACTTGTATGTAATTCGTCCCGTCGCTGCTGCCAAAATTGTAGCGGATGTTCTGATTATCGATTGTCGGGTGAGCATAATTGGTGGGCACAGCCTGTTTGTCGGCTAAAATCCACGTAATGACGTTCATGTTCGGGTTGGCTGCCACTGCTGTCAGCCGCAGCGGAATCATGGGATGCACCCCTTTATAAGTCATCACCACCGGCTGAATATCCTGTGTGCCTTCGTTTGGCTGAAGTTTCATGGCGAGGAAGATTAGCCCTTCGTCGGTATAGACCTTAATCAGCGGTTCCATTTCTTCAGTGATGCGGTACTTATTCTTGCGCAGCCATGTAATCAATTCCATCGGTTCGGGGCTGGTTACCACATCATAGGCATACGGACCAGCCGTTCCGCTAGCCAAAACCTGCACACCGTCGCCTGATCCGGCTGAATCGGACATGGCCATCGCTGGCATAGGGATTGCAGCACAGCTTGGCATCAGCGGAGGCATAAAAATCGGAGCCGTCAAATTACTCAGCTCATTAAAACTGGCGATTTCCGCCACATCCACTTTGGGGACGCTAGGCACCGGTACAACCCAGCTAAAATCAGGCGCTTCGCCCGTATAATTAATCTGCACATAAGCCGTAATTGTATCGTTCTTGTTGACCGTAAAAATAATTCGTTCAGCTTGCTGGTCAACCGGCGTGTTCTGGCAGAACAAACCGCCGCAGGCTGTCACCGCTTGTACACCGACTAACCCCATTAATCCGATCATCGCAGCCAACAGCCATCGCATTCGTTTCATATGCCGCCTCCATTATATTGAGCTGTACACAAAAGACGTTGATTCGTGTTCGTAAGTTCCTTATTCTGGAATAAAAACAGCCCCGGCACAAACCGGAGCTGTTTCCCCCTGAACTTCCTGCTGGGCTTCCCCATAAGGAGTAAGAAAATTTGTCTAGTTGACCGAAAGGCTTACGCCTTCCCTCACCATCTAGCCGGCTGCTCCAGTGCTAACAGCCCCACCCACGAACGACATCGGATAAGCGAAGCGTTGGTTAGTAGTCTTACCATCGACGATGTCTGCGCCAGTGTAAAGGGTGGTCGTCGAACCATCGTTCAGGTTTACGCTCACCAGATTCAGATACGGCTGCTGCTTGGTATCTTCAGGAATTTGCCAATCGAGTAAGGCAGCTTGGCTGCCATCGGCAGAGATGGTCAACCCTTTGTCAAAGTGCCCGCGTGCTATCCGCGAGTCACGTCCGCTTGCCACTTCGATTGATACCAACGAGTTGTTAGTCTTCTTATCGCCGCCCATAACCGCCAGTAATCGGCTGCTGTCCGGCGTGAATTCCATACTTGTTACAATATCACCCTTGCTTCCTGCACTAATCATAATCGGCGCAACCGACGGATCAGTCAGGCTCCAAATATAGATGCTGTTTGCCGCGTTCGGCGTAGTAACTACCGCAGCCAGCCACTTGCCATCCGGTGACACACGGGGATATGCATTGGTGGTGCCGTTTAAGGTTGGCGTGACCACTTCCTTATCAATCACATCAGAGATAGACAAATCGGTGACGCTCACACGCTTTATTCCAACAGTATTTGCTGTCACACCGTCGGGTACGGTAAAGAGGGCTTGCTTGCCATCCGGTGACAAATAGATATCGTTGCTGCGAGCAAACGCGGCAAACGCACCCTTTTGCGAAGCGTTCGCGGCGAGTGTCGCGCTCTTATCATTGGGGTTGACTGAATAAAGCTGCCAGTTGGTTGTGGTATCACCCTTCTTGCAGCGATGTCCCAATACCAGCATGAGCTTGCCGTCGGGCAGTATAGTTATCGAGGCGCTGGTAAACTTGCAATCTTCGCTGGCGGGCTTCAATGTAGCCACTTCTTGTTGGCTGGTTCCATTCCACCAGATGACTGCCGCTTCATCAGCCTCGTTCTTATCATTGGTGAAGAAGCTGACGAACGCCGCACCGGTATCAATCAAATCAAAGGCGGTCACATTTTCATATTTGTAAAGTTCGGTGAAATCGCTGCTGTTGACGATATGCAGGAAGCCGTCCGCGAACTCGCTCTTGGCTGCATCCCCTTCATAGGAGATATATCCGAAGCGGTTGCTGCCCGGTGCATATTGGAAAGTGCCGTTTCCGAGGCAGGTCAGGGCTTGCACATCACCAATTTTTGCAGCCTGTTTGTCGCTGCCACGCATCACGTAAAGGCTGCCTGCGTCCTGCCCTACGTAAAAGGCATAGAGCTTACCATCCGGTGACATCGGCGTATCACCGCACGATTGTACACGCGAAGTGCCCTGTGGCAGTTCTAATATCGTGTCTGCTACCCCGTTACCGTTAACATAAGCCAACTGCCCCGGTTCGGATGCTTTTTGTGTGCCGGGCGCGGCTCCTTTGGCGACCCAAACCAGCAAGGGCGTTTCTGGCGCCGTTTGGAAAGCAGCCAAATTTATGGGTGGAGCAGCAGGATTAACGCGGCGGCTGAGTTCAGCATTTGGTCCGATGAATGCCACAGCTAACAGCAGCAGAATGATCAGAAAAGCGGCAGCCAAAAAGACCAGACCCGGTTTAATTCTGTTCACACGGCGCGGTTCATGCATAACAGCAATAGTCATTGGAATAACCTTTGGTTGAATGAGTATTAATCTTACTATACCCGAATATGTCGTTTACGTGAGCATAGTACCTTAAGGCTATTTCCCGCTCAATCTTAATTCTTTTGACTCATCATCGCCTCTGCGATCATATCCACACAGTCTCGACCGAAGGCCACACATCCCGCAACCTGCAAACTTTCAAATGCGCCATTAGCCGCAATGGTGTCCTTAAAAGGAAGTTCCACAATCAGGCTTGGGCATTTAAATTTCCATGCCACAAAGTCAACTGCCATACCCGAATCAACCGGTGAAAGTGAGTCGCCTTTTGGATCAGGCCCGTATTCGGCATAGTGGTCACGCACGTACGTTTCAAGGTATTGTTGTGTTGGCGCGACTTCCGGCGCAACCAGCTCGGGTTGCGGCTGTACCAGCCAGACATATTGATGCTCTTCATCACCATGCAAATCGAGGAAGAAATCGACACCTTCTGCTTCCATCGCTTTCAACAATCCAGCGACTTCTACCGATTTGGGCTCGACGTTTTGCTTCCAATCACGGTTCATGTCAATCCCGGCAGCGTTGGCACGTAGATTCCCGAGCGCCGTGCCATCAGGGTTGATGTTCGGTACGCAGTAAAAAGCGATTCCTGCCTCAAATAAGCGCTGTACGGTCGGGTCTTGCGCATCCGCCAGCCGCCGCATAATGCCTTCGATGCAGTATTCCGCCATCGGTTCACCGGCATGATGCCGCGAGAAAACCCACACTTTTTTCGCGGCTGCTGGGTCACCGAACACGATCATATCAACCGGTCGTCCACCGGTAGTTGTCAACAACGTTCGCCGCTCACCCACTTTGGCGCAATCATCCAGTAATTTCTCACGCTGTGCCTCGAAGTAAGGCACAAAAAATGCGTACTCAGTGCTGGTTTGTTCAGCCCGATGTTTGATGCTCAACACGCCGTCAACATACTGGGTTTGTACCCTAAACCAATCGATTCCATTGTACGAGGCCAGCGCTCGATAGCCGTTCCATGCCTGCGGATAACTTGCCGCGTGTGCGTTCGTCAAGTTGAACGTTCGCAGGATGCCCGTTTCACCCGTTACCCGAAAATAAAACCATTCGAAATACTTTGCATTACTATCCGGTCGAATCGACAAATCGGCCTCAACCTCTGTCATCTTTTCGACAATCGCGTTCCCGCATTCAAAATCCGCCTCAATCCGCATGACGAGTTTCCCCTTTAACCTGCCAAACAATTCTTAGTATCGCCGCCCAACTTCGTGCCGTCAAATACCATTAGTGACAAAAATCCACTGCCGACATAGACCTGTTCGGCGGCATCCACCTTGAGCAGTCGCCCGCGTGGATTAGTAGTCCGTCTACCGCCTGCATATAATCCGATTTGATTCACCAGTTGACCATCCGCAGCACTAAATACGTTGAGCATTCCATCGGCATCCAGCGTATACAGTAAGCATCCGTTGCCCGAAGCCAGAAGGGGAGGATCAGATCGAACGTCATGCGGATACGGAATGCTCCAGCGCTGGCTGCCGTCTTTACCAATGGCCGTTAGCATTTGCTCACTGCCACCGGAATAGAGATAGACATTTCCGATAACGTCACTGGCAATCTGTGCCTTATCGCCTGCCGATTGGGATACGGTGCCGATGGTTTCACTTTGTCCGGCGTTAATGCGCAGCAGTGTTTGCCCATCCAGCACCAACCATTTGCCGTCGGCCTCAACACTCACCAATGGATTATTCTTGAGACTGACCGCACTTGGTCCTTGTCCCTCTGCGTTCAACGTTTGCCAGACGATTCCATCGTTTCCCCGCGTAGCGATGGCCATTTCGCTGTCGTTGCCACCAAAATAAACAACTTGACCTCTATTAGGCAAAGTCCAGATGAGTGTTCCTGCCGCGTCGTAAGCGTTCACACTCTCATCTTGCATCAAGAAGATCAAACGTTCCCCCAGTGTTACAAAAGGTGTGTTGACGCTTGCGATATTCCAAACGGCTCCAAAACGTCCACCGTTAAGTGTCACTGTTTGCCCGCTGCTGCTGTGCGCGACTACACGATCACCGGAAAGCGCCGTTAATCCATCAATCGGGCTGTCTGTTTGTATTTGCCATAAGGGTTGGTCAGGCGGCATCACCGCGCTAATCAGCGAACCACTAGCGGTCAAGTAAGCGCCGTTATCCATCTGTGTAGGCGGTAAGCTGGCTACATTGTCAAACGAAATCGCTTTCAGAAAAGCAGGATTTAATTTGGCTCGCCACGTAGCGATGAAATCCAGCGGGTTAAACCAGCCATCATCCAGTGGATTATTACTTACGTAACCGGGGCCACCTTCACGGGGTAAAATGCTGCGGAACTCGAAGTGTAAGTGCGGCCTGCCCCTTGAAGGCCATCCGACTGCTGCGATGATTTGACCCCGTTCAACGCAGGTTCCTACCGGCGGCAGTTTGATTGTATCCGTTTCCTCGACATGACCATATAAACTGTAACTTCTGCTGCCGTCCGGGAAATCGTGCGAAAGGATAACCACACCTTTTTCAGTGTCCCAGCCGAGCGCGTCCGAATAGGTGACTAGCCCCCGTGCCGCTGCCTTGACCGGATCGCCCCAGTGATCGAAGTCCAAATCAACACCGGTGTGATTACCCCCAAATGACTTGCGGAACAACCCAAAATCGTCGTAACCGCGTACAAGATTCTCGGTTGGAACAGGATAATCAATCGCATCCACGACGCCACAGGTTCCACTTTGCGCTTGTGTCGTAATGGGCGCCGCCAGAAGCAGCCAAGCCATAATGGGAACCAGTAAACGACTCACGTGCTGCCCGATAAGCGCAGCCAACCTCCAAACCCTCATAACCCTCCTGCAGCTTGAATATCACGCCAGTGGAGCGCATTGTGATAAACCGTGAAGAACAACATTTCTCGCAGCGTAACCATACCAATCGCCGGATGCGGCATCTGTAGCGTGTCTAACTCGGTTTCAGTCCAACCATTTGTCGCATTTATCAGTCGCTGGTTTGCCTCATCCCAGCTTTGCATCAAAAAATCGCGTGCGTTCACAGTGCCTTCGGGAAATCGATAAAATGTCGGTGTGACCCGTTCATAGTCTTCGGCCTTCATGCCCTCATCCAACCGTTTTTGATAGGCTTTTACCAATTCTGTGTAGGTTCTCGAAGGATGCTTCGCCAGTCCAAATTGAGCTTGCAAACGATCAGCCGGTAAACTGAGCGCTTTTGCTACAGGTTTTACGCTCAGTAATAAATGTTTGAGGTAATTCGCCACCGACCATGACTCGGTTGTTCCATTTATGAACTGTTTATCGGATAGCCGCTTGACGTCATTCGAAACGCCTTGCTGAATGTGGACGATTTGCTCAATAATCTCTTTTTGGCTTTGCGGGTTGCTCATCATAAATTCCTTACTATTTTACGAATGATATTTGCTGCTGATGCGCATCTAGTCCTTACGGTATAAACTCTTGATCCGTACTCGGAGTTCCGTATGCTCGATCAAATCAGTCGAGTCTGAAAATTGGTCGATAGAGCCAATATCCACCGGAATTTGTTTAACAGTTTCATCTCGAATCACGGCCTTAATTGCATCCGCGAACTGCTCACCGTGTATTACCTTGAACGGTCGCCCCCAAAAATTGGAAACTTTTGCCGGTAATGGTTCGGTAATTCCCAGCCGGTTATGCATTTCAGCCACAAATTCATACGCTTGGGACATGCTCTGTTCCCGTTCTCGCCATGACTCCGCCAACATCACCCACCGCAGAATCGGGGTTAAACGCTCCGCACAGCCCAATTGGGCAAAAGCGCTTCCAAACCATTTGGGGTAGGGTGCATATTGTTTTTCCATCAAGAAGCATAAGCGCATCAAGTCCCGCACTAACCGTGCCGCGATGACCTGTGAACCCAAATCATCCCCTACATAACCCGTTCTTCCCACGAAGTGTTCTTCTTGCCCGATGCGCGTCCAACCTGCCGCCAACATGTAGAGCCAAACATCATGTGGATAATACTTAAATTGCTGGCGAACAGCTTCCAGTCCAATCCCATCATGATATACCGCACCCGCCGTGAACGCCCGCAACCGCTGAGAAGGAATCGTGAGCCAATCCGCAGGATCAAGCGGTTGCCCGAATTCGAGATCAAACGCATTCTTAAAAAACTGCTTGAGTGTCGTGATTTCCACGCGATGATTAATCGGTCTCGTCGTGGTTTCCTCTAAAAGCTGTACACCATGATCGTCAGGATTGGGCTCTGTAAAATGTGTGGGATACCCGCGAAAAGTAAAGGGTAGTTCGTTGGCTAGCGCCTCGTAGATATGCTGGTAATAATGCTCATAGTCTCGGTCGCTCACGAATAACGACACGCGCGGCCCCCAATGATGGTCGCTGGACATCGCCGTATCGAATCCCAGTACCTCTGACCCGCTTCCGATTAATGCCGCACTATGTGCAAATCCGGGAAAATGAGCCTCCAAAATAGGCTGAACAGCCTCATGATAAAATAGATCACTTAACCGCAAACCCGGAATAAACTCAGGCATACAACTGCGCTCCTAACAGCATCTTGTTTAATCACGTCCCCATTATAACTGCACTGCCTGACTCTATAACCTTATTTCGAAAGAATCGTAATACAATGATGGTTAATTGGTTGATTTTTCGGTATTTTGATGACATGTTATAAACGTAAGCCAAAGGCACGCCATGAACCTGCTTATATTATCTCGTTTTGCTAAGCAGATGTTTAGCCGCGTTTTGATTCGTAAACGAGAGATTGCGTATCCGATTGTAATTGCTATTTTGGCGCTCGTTTATCTCGCTGCCGGACGCTTTGGTCTGCGTTTCGCTGTCCTCCACGAAAATGTCACCCTTGTTTGGGGTGCTTCTGCCTTTGCCCTCGCGGCTCTTTTATTGGAAGGCTTGCGTCTTTGGCCGGGGGTTGCGCTCGGTGCGTTTCTTGTCAATATCGCGACCGGTATACCCCTTTCATCCGTGATTATCATTACGATAGGCAATACGCTCGGCCCGTTACTGGCCGCCTATCTGCCGCGCCGCGTAGTTCCTATTCATATTGTTTTTGACCGGATAGCAGATGTTCTGACCTTTGTGATAGGTGGCGTACTGGTTAGCGGATTAGTGGCTTCGCTGTTGGGAACTTTCGCCTTGGTTATCGGCAACACCATTCCCCTATCCAACAGCCCCTATATTTGGCTGGAATGGCTGATGGGAGACACGATAGGTATTTTAATCCTGACGCCGCTCATTCTCGTTTGGTGGAATGATTATGAGCTCCCCAAAAATCCTTGGCGGTGGTTTGAATTTGCGCTTTTGGTAGCGGGTGTGGTCACGGTAAGTAACATTGCCTTTCAGTATTCGCTTGTTTCGACAGGTGGATATCCACTTAAGTATGTTGTTATACCGTTGTCTTTATGGGCTGCTTTCCGGTTTAGTGTGCGCGGCAGCTCCACCATCTCGGTGGTTATTTCATTGGTTGCGCTTGCTGATGTGGCTCAACAATTGAGTCAAAGTTCAAGTGTGGCTGTGCATCAAGACTTAATCTACCTCTGGAGTTTTGTCGCGCTGATCACCATTTGCACCATGGTCATCGCCGTCATTGTTGCGGATCGGACACGCATCGAACGGGAGTTAGTACGAGAGCGGGACTATATTGCTCAAATTATCAATGTTATGGCGCAGGGCGTAGCAGTAACGGATTTAGATGGTCGCTTTGAATATGTGAACCCAGCTTATGCGGATATGTTAGGACATACACCTGAAGAACTCATCGGCAAAATTCCAAATTCTGTCTTGTCACATGATGAACGCGCTACGGTGAGTAATACATCTATACGCTTAAATCCGGATTTTCGAACAGCCTACGAAACCCGCTTTCATCGTGATGGACGGGATTCAATTGATGTTCTTGTAAATGGTGCACTAAGGCGTGATGGCGACCGTACAACCGGTATCATCACATCCATTACCGACCTGACCGAACAAAAAAAGACCGAAATAGCATTGCGCCGTAACGAGGCGCTTTTACAAACGATTTTCAAAAATGTTCCTTTTGATCTATGGGTGCGCGATGCCGACGGTCGTTGTATTTTTCAAACACCCGAATCCGTTAGTCTTCGTGGTAAGCTGCTAGGCACAACCATTGAAGAAATGGATGTTTCCGAAGAAGTGCGTCAACAATGGCGCATTAGTAATGCCCGTGTCATCGCTGGCGAAACCTTGAAGCGGGATGTGAGCTACATCATTAACGGGGAAGAGCGACACTTTTTTGCGGTCACATCCCCTGTTGCCGACAACAGCAACAAACTCGGTCTTATGGGAATCAATATCGAAATTACCGAGCGTGTCAAGGCACAAGATGCCCTGCGCAAAAGTGAAGAAACAGCCCGCATCTTTCTTGAACACTTAAAAGCGCTTCAGGACATAACCATCGAACTTTCTCGAATTGACGACTTTGATGAATTTTGCTTTCGTGCAATTGAGTTAGGGCGCAGTCGTCTCCAGTTTGAACGCTTAGGGTTGTGGTTGGTTGATCCAACTGACCCGACCTTTACCATAGGAACTTATGGCACTGCGGAGGATGGCACGATCCGTGATGAACGAAGTGTCCGTGCTCCGACAACCCAAATACTGCCCCAGTTAACCAATGTGCTCCTAATTGACGACAAAAAGATCTATTTTGATTCTGACTGCCCGCTGCTCGATGATCATTCACAACCGGTCGGGCATGGTTGGAAAGCTATGGGGCACTTAATGGAAGGTGAACAAATTATTGGTGGGGTATCAACCGATAATTTCTTTTCACAACAGCCGGCTCAACAGCATCAACTCGAATTACTGAGGCTATATGGCAACGTTCTTGGGCATTTATGCGTCCTCAAACGGGCAGAAGCCAGTCTCCATTCTAGCGAAGCGCGCTTTAGATCAATTTTCTCGGGTGCTAAAGTCGGCATTGTTGTGACCAATGCCGGTGGATACATGATTTCAGCCAATCCCGCGTTTGAGCAATTGTTGGGTTATACGCAGTATGAATTGAGTCAAATGACCTTCAAAGAGATTACCCATCCCGATGATCTTGAAATTTCGATTACTGAACTTGAAAGATTGGTGAGAGGGGAATGCGATTTTTATCAAATTGAAAAACGTCACAAACGCAAAAACGGTGAGTATGTTTGGGTAAGGCTTAATGTTTCGCCATTTCCCGGTTCTGACGAGAGGCAGACAATCGCAACAGTAGAAAATATAGATGACCGCAAACGGGCTGAGGCGGAAATACAACAACTGAACGCCAGTTTGGAACAGCGTGTGGCCGAACGTACCCTTGAACTGCAAGCCGCCAATGAACGCTTGACTGAACTTGATCGCCTCAAAACCAAATTTATTGCCGATGTGACGCATGAACTGCGTACCCCATTAACCGTTTTAAACACGCGGGTCTATTTGCTCCAACACAGCCCGCCCGAAAAACATCCAGCGTATCTTCTAGGGCTTAAAGAACAGTTGGAACGTCTGACCAATTTTGTGAATGCCACTTTGGATTTGTCCCGGCTTGAACTTGGACATGACAAAATCGCTTTTGGTGCTGTTGATTTGAACGATGTTGTCAAACAGGTGGTTACGGCACTTCAACCCCGCGCCGAAATTGCGGCTCTAGAACTTACGCTGCAAAACGATTCAATACCAGAGATTCGCGGGGAATTTAATCAATTGGCGCAGGTTGTCACCAATCTTGTCGCAAACGCCATCAACTATACGTCTAATGGCAGCATCAGTATTCGAACCTCGTTTGATGCCACACATAATTGGGTAGCTTTAGAAGTTAAGGATACGGGTATGGGCATTAGCGAAGCCGATATTCCGCATCTTTTCACCCGCTTTTATCGCGGCGAACGTGCCGGACAAAGCAGTATACCGGGTACTGGATTGGGGTTGAGCATCGTCAAGGAAATTGTAGATTTGCATCAAGGCCAAATCACTGTTAAGAGTCAGGTTGGCAAAGGCACAACCTTTACTGTCTTTTTGCCAATTTATAAACCGGATGCTACTTCTGAATAAACTCGAGTACGGCGACGTTCTGGTCACAGCTTTCTTTGGTCGCAATGCTGTAGGCCGGTGACAACGGTTTGCTTTGAGGGTCTAGTAATTGCACCGTATAGGTCTGAGCTTGGGGTGTCCCGTTCAAGAACAACTCAAACCCCCCTGTGCCAAATGTTAGTGCAGCGCCGCTAAATACCGTTTCGTTTAAGTTGTTCCCTGTCACCCTTATTCGGTAGCCGTCCAGCGCTCCTCCTTGCTTATCGGTGACGGTTCCAGCGATGCTTGACCAATTACAGCCTTTTTCATTGGCATTCGGTGCATATACCGGTTCTTCATGCGCCAGCTTAAAGCTGAATGTCGCTGGCTCGGCTCCGCTCGCTTCGACTGCCAGCGGCGTGAAGGTCGCAGTCGGTTCAACCGTTCCCGGAGGTGTTGCGGTTGGCGGAAGAAATGTCGCTGTAATCACAATCGGAAGCGGCGTAAAAGGCGGAAATGGATTTAAAGGGGTATAAGGGTCTTGTGCGATCATCACCACTAATGCACCCATGCCAACAGTTGCCAACAAGAACACAACCGTCAACAAATTCGCCATGATCTGTTTCGGCTGCGGAGGAACTGTTTTGACCGCTGCTGGTTTGCTTTTGGGCGTGTGAATATTGGGTGCAGCCACCACTGCTTCGGGCAGTTCTTCAGCCTCCGCCGCTTCAGTTTCTTCCGTTATCGGCGCACTGTCATCAGAACTTTGTGGTGATTCTTCTGGTGTATCCTCAGGTGGGAACAACGGGCCGCGTGGATCAAGCGAACGTTTGCGATCCCTGCGTCCGAAGCGTCGTACCCCACCTGTTGTTTGATCATCGCTCATAACGTTATGTAGCGCGTGTTTGAATGAAGTTGACTAAGGCGACATTGCGGGCACAGTCTGACGGGAATGTCACTTGGATGCGCGCCGAAACGACCGTTCCACCGGGACTGAGCAGTTCCACATAATAAGTCTGTGAACTGATCTTGTTATCCACTGGTACTTCCCAACCACCCGGCCCGTAAAGTGAGTTGCTCCCACTATCGACCGTTCGGTCAAAGTTTGTGCCAAAGACGTGAATTTTCAGACCATTTAAGGGTGTGCCCTCGGTGTTAAATACTTGCCCACCCAACCCCTGCCACGCGCAGCCGGCTGTATTAGCAAAGTTCTGTGTCAGCACGACTTGCCCCTGACGCAGTTCAAATAGATACGGGTTCTGTGTTGGCGCGAGGGTCGGTGTAGGCCCGGTTGGTGTTTCGGTCGGCAGTGGTGTCGGGCTGATGGATGGCGTGAAAGTGATAGTTGGCGTATCCGTTGGCGCGGGTGTATCGGTAATGGTTTGGGTTGGCGCCGCGGTTGGAGGCACTGGCGTTGGGGACAATGTATTTGTCGGTGTCAACGTATCCGTTGGTGTGAATGTAAACGTCGGGGGCAGCGCCGTCGTTGGGATTGGGCTTGGTGTCAGAGTCGGCAGTATAACCTGTGTTGGTAATATGACGGCTGCTTCTTGTCTTTCGGCTGGCGGCCCTGCCAACCGCATGATGACGAAAATGATCGCCATAAGCGTCAAAAACAAGAATACCAAACTAATCATATTATAAATGGTACCTTTGCCATCTCCCATGCTTACCCCCTAAGCAACTGCTGGACCCAGCAACCGCATGATGACGAAAATGATCGTTAGTAAGGACAACACCAAAAAAATGATGCTAATCATATTGTAAATCCGGTTTTGTCTCATAGTGCTACTCCTTTTCATGACGCTGAAAAGTTAAACTTGAGTTTACATACCGTACCGTTCGATAACTGCTTTGGCGTAGAGCGGTTTCAGCCAATTATCGAAGCGGGTTTGCGCAATATAGACCCGCCGCTCGGGTTCAACTGGACGGTCAGCAATTTCAAGCACTTGTATCACATGATACCCTAATTCAGTTGCTACCGGTCCGGCGATTTGACCAACTTGCAAACTAAATGCGGTTTGAGCCAATTTGGGTGTCAATAATTCATCTTGCGTAAACCAACCGAGATCACCACCCCGTTCACGCGTGGTCTCGTCTTGAGAATATTGTGCCGCCAGTGACGCGAAATCCTCTCCGCCGCTGATTTTGGTCAGAATATCTTTAGCATCGCTTTCGGTACGCAGCAAAATATGGCGTGCATGAACCTGTTTGACGTTGCCTTCCAAGTCAGCCGTCAATGCGTCCCGAACCTTATTTGAAATAAGCGAGGTTCGCAAAATCTGTGGGAATTCTTCCGCTGTGTAGTTATTGGTTTTAAGCCATGTTTCCCAGTTGGCGTCGCCACCGGCCTGTTGAATTTGGGCTTGGAGTTCAGCCTGAACTTCAGCATCCGCCACCATCAAATTTTGAGCTTGAGCACCCTGAATGATGAGCTTTTCTTCGATCAGTTGGTTGAGTACGTCGCTGCGTAGAGCATCTGGCGAAGCCGCATCCACCTCCTGCATTTTACGCGCCAATGCTTGGTCAAATTCTTTCTGGGTGATGCCCTCTCCATTTACCTTTGCAACCAGTTTTTCACCGGACTCATTCGTTGGTTGTTCACCCGCCGTAGGCTGGACGACAACCGTTGGAGTCGGAGTTGTATTCGTATTCGATATGGGGTCTTGCGTAGCGGCAGGTGCGCCACCTCCGCATCCTGCGGCGAACAGCAGAATGAGCGTGGCAGCAATTATTTTCACACTGGTCAAAACGACTTTTCCTTCAATGTTCAGCAGCAAATGTAATCAACACATTCTAGGCAAGACCTTATTATGCTCTCACACCGCGTTTGCAGCAAGTGCAGTCCATTTTGTGGTAATGCAATCTTGACTTAAGTATATTTCGTCTTACGGGATACGCTTTACCTGCGCTCCCTCAGCGCTTAACGGAGTTTACGTCGCCCCTGTGGTAGAATCGGCTGTATGAAGCCTAAATCACTCGTACCCCTTGGGGTTGGTCTCGTCGTCGTCATTTTGCTGGCTGCCGCCTGTAATTTGACGAATAACAATGAACCCCCTACATTGGTGCCACGTCTTACTGATACACCGCAGCCGACCATTGGTTATGATACGGCTGTTCCGCCTATCCAAACGCCGCAATCCAATTTGTCGTCGCAGCCCAGCCCACTTACAGCAAAAGCCAACATGGATGCTCTGCTCGATCAAGTCGATGCGGATCACCTATTTATTCACATCACCACCTTGCAAGATTTGGGTACTCGTCATGTGAATTCACCGGATTTGCCAAATTCTGGTATTGCTGCCGCTTATCGTTACGTGCGTGGGCAATTTGATGCGATTGCGACCAAGTCTGCTGGTCGCTTCGTGGTAGTTGACCAGCCCTTTAATTTGAATTGGGCAGGTGTAAGCACCACCCAGCGCAATATCATTGGTACGATTTCAGGAAGCGTAACAGGCGGCGGTATCATTGTCTTGGCAGCCCATTACGACAGCATCTCCATTGATCCTAATGACCCCTCTTATCCTGCTCCCGGTGCAAACGATGATGCGTCAGGTATCGCTGCGCTTATTGAAATCGCAAACATTTTGTCACAGCGTCCACATCGCGCCACCATTCTCTTTGTCGCATTTGGCGCAGAAGAAGTTGGACGCATGGGCAGCAAAGCTTTTATCAACCAATATCGCAATATTCCCTTCAATTACATGTTGAATATGGACATCATCGGCAGCAGCACAGGCCCGAACGGTGAAATTGACGATAATCACCTGCGTATTTTTTCCGCAGGGCCAGAAAGCTCGCCCTCGCGCCAGTTAGCCCGCGCGGTCTATTGGATCGACTTTACCATGACCCCTGACATGATCATTGAGTTGCAGGATGGGGAAGATCGCTTTGGACGATATAGCGATCATATGTCTTTTAGTGAAGCTGGTTTCGCCGCTATCCGCTTCATCGAGTCGTTAGAAGATCGCGCCCGCCAGCACACGCCGCAGGATATCATCGGGGATGTTCAAGCCACCTATTTGCGCCGTACAACCCAGTCCATACTTGCCGCTACGACCGTTCTTGCTGATGGATTGCCTCCGCCTCATAATATTACGCTTCGTCCCGGTACAGGAACTAAACGCACTTTAGTATGGGAACCGATACCCGGTGCGACCGGCTACAAAATTGGTCTGCGTAATCCCGGTTCGCTGATTATCAATCAGGAGTTCCCGTGGAACACCAACAGCGTCGAGTGGGATGGGTTTTATCCGGAAGTGGTAAGCGGTCTGGTGATCTCAACATTGGATCAAAACGGCATGATGGGGCCACCGTCACCCGAATTTTTGATTACACCATAAGCACGGAATCAAAACGCCGCAAGAAGGTTCTCGCGGCGTTTGTTGGTTATTTATTCAGCTATTCTGCTTGATTAACTTTCAACTCCAGCAGCGCTCGCACTGCAATCCGGTTGGAACGTGAATTTGTAGATTTTGCTGCCGTCAAGCGTCGGCCCGTAGGCAACAAGTGAGCCGTTCTGAGTTGCAGATAGGAAGTCACCTTCACCGCTTGCAATACTGATCGTGCTGAAGGTTGACTGCGCCTTCTTCAATGCACCGTTGACCACATCAAAATTCACCTTGAAGGCCAGCGGGTTGCTGCCATCCTGCCGGATGTCAATCACTTGAATATATTCATTAGCTACACAGTACACCGCAAATGGTGCACCCAGATCATACCCGTTTAACCGTCCGTCTTTAATCTGACCCCGGCTAACACTCACCGTTACTGGCTGTCCAGTGACCGCCGCTGCCGCAAAGATCGCCTGCAGCTGCTCGAAATTCGTCCATGTATAAGTACGCCCACCGAATGTTGCTGTTCCGCCTGCCGGAGACATGCCCGCTAAAGTGGCTGCTGCCGCCGCACCTTCCGTCGGATTATTGAAATTGAACTTTAAGACATCGGTGCCTGCGCCGCCATCAATTGTCCCACCGACCGTCGCGCCATCACCAATCGTAACGGTGTCATTACCGCCACCGGCATCAATATTTCCACCAACGCTGCCATTGTTGGTGATATTGTCATTTCCGCCAACCCCCGATGAGCCGGAGTCAGCGACGATATCTTTTCCTATTGTCCCATTATTCGTGATGGTATCGTTGCCGCCGCTGCCGCCCTCTAGGTTGATCGTCGCATTTCCGTCGCCACGCAGCGTACCGGTTACGGTTCCATTGTTAACAATTACATCATCACCGTTTTTAGCAGTCGTGTCATAAGTTTCATCACCCAGAATATCTCCGGTTGTCCCATTATTGGTGATATGATCATTTCCCGGTAAACCTGTCACATAATCACCACTGATTGAAACAGTTACGGTTCCATTGTTGACGACCACATCATTACCACCATTTCCCGCGCCGGGAGCATCGGCAGTGCCGGGTTGACCGTCTGAATCGATATATGAAGTGGTCACGCCAGCAGCCTGAGTGATGGTGTCGTCGCCAAGGTCGCCATCAATTTGATCGGGATTAACCGGATTAGTGGTACAGTTGATCGTGTCATTTCCTGTAGTGCCGTCGCAGCCAGCGGCATTCGCAACCAGCAACCTGCCGGATAAAATGACCAGACTTAAAACCATAATCCCAATAAGCCAGCGATAATGTTTCGCCATAATTTGCTCCTAAGTTCCTTTTCGTGTTAAACCTCATTCACAATTAACGAACGACCTTGCAAAAGCATAAATAACTTTTCAAGTATGGTCTAAAAAAGCACAACTTCAAAGAGCCATAATGGCTAAACTCAATAGGTTGAGTGAGCAAAAACTGTTAGGAATCAAAATGCCGTTAACAAATATTAACGGCATTTTCACAATTGGTCTATGACAACCTGACTTATCCTTCGGTACCAACCTTATTCGCGCTGCAATCCGGTTGGAAAGTGAATTTGTAAATCTTGGTGGCATCAAATGTCGGCCCATATGCCACCAGTGAGCCATTCTGAACTGCGGAAAGATAGTCACCTTGACCACTAGCGATATTGACATAGTCAAACGTTGACTTGGCTTTTTTGACAGCTTTATTCACGATATCGAATGCTACCCTGAATGCTAACGGGTTACTACCATCTTGCCGGATGTCAATCACTTCAATGTATTCATCAGGCACACAGTACACTGCAATTGGTGCGCCCAAATCATATCCATTGATTCTTCCATCTTTAATCTGTGCCACACTAACGGTTACGGTTTGTCCGCTGGCTGCCGCAGCGGCGAAAATTGCCCGCAGTTGTTCGAAATTTGACCATGTGTAAGTATGCCCGCCGAATGTAGCCGTTCCACCAGCCGGTGACATACCTGCCAATGTTGCTGCGGCAGCCGCGCCGACCGCCGGATCGTTAAAATGGAACTGCAAAGTATCGGTGCCTGCGCCGCCATCAATTGTCCCACCGACGGTTGCGCCATCACCAATGTCAACGGTGTCGTTTCCGTCGCCAGCACTTATCGAGCCGCTGACGCTCCCATTGTTGACAATCATATCAGTTCCGACTCCAGTAACAATGTTTGCGCTGACGCTCCCATCATTTGTTACACTGTTATTGCCATCACCTGCGTCAATCGAGCCGGTTACACTCCCGCTGTTATTGATGGTGTCGGTTCCATTCCCTGAAGTAATGCCAGCGCCCACCGTACCACTATTGGTTACGTTATTGTTTCCATCACCGGCGTCGATAGTTCCATTAACGGTACCGTTGTTTGTGACGTTGTCGTTCCCATTACCTGCATTGATATTGTTTACAGAACCTGTACTATTATTAGTGACCACATCATTACCACCGCCCGCGTCAATCGTACCGCCTATCGTGCCATTGTTTGTGACCGTGTCATTCCCACCAGCAGTCGCATTATCGTCAGCGATAATGTCGTTGACCACAGTGCCGTTATTCGTGATATTGTCGTCACCGCTGCTGGTCACTGTTCCAGCGGCTTCGTCCCCATAGATGGTGCCAACCGTACCATTATTGGTGATGGTATCATTACCACCCGCGCCTGTGACGTAATCGCCGGAAATGGCAACATTTACAGTACCATTGTTAACAATTGTGTCATTGCCGCCATTACCTGCGCCTTTATTATCAGCTCCGCTAGTCTCACCATCTGCATCAATAAAATCGACCGTAACACCCGTCGCCACAGTGATATTGTCGTCTCCTAAATCACCATCAACTTGCGCATCGGGATTAGTAGGATTGACCGTACAATTTATGACATCATTGCCCGGAGTACCATCACAATCACCGGCTTGTGCGGCTAACAACCCACCGATGAGCAGTCCTAAACTCACAACAACGATGATGACAACTAAAGGGTATCGTTTCATAATGTTGCATCCCTTTTAATCAATTGACCAATTATTAAAATCGGTTATTAACCTTGCTCACAAATAAAAACCCACTGAGAATTTCAGTGGGTTATGCTCATTTGCAAAATTGTCCGGTAGCGAATTTGCCGATGCCCGTCGCCCAATCAATCACCAGCCGCCGCTGGTTGGTTGAAGATCGTTGTCTGCTTCTTTGCCTCAGGGTCACGAACCCCATATTGGAATACCCATGCTGCCAACAAGCCCGTTACAATCGAGATGCTGAAGGTGGCTCCAAAGCCGAAGCTGTCGGCTAATGCACCGCCTATAAATGGAGCGAGTAAGGCAAACGGGGCAGTCAAAGTGTTCGCCAGTCCGATGTAAAGGGGTTTATGACTGCCGACACCGAAGGCTTGCGTAAAGGCCATTGCTACTGTCCACATTGATGCGTCGGCTAAACCAGCCAATGCATATATGACATAAAACCAGCCCACACTCGGTGCAGATATGGCCATTGCAGCAGCGAGGCTCATAATCAGCGCGCCAGAAACCAGAACGGTTCGGTGTCCCCAACGGTCACCAACCCATCCCAAAAGAGGGCTTGCAACAGTCTTTGAAAGCAGCAGCACGCCGGTCAGAATTCCTGCCATTTGCTCGTTCATACCAAAATGTTTGACGGCATACAGTGTATAAAACGCTAGTGCCACGTTGGCGAATTGTGCCAGCGTACGCGCCGTCAGGAACCAGCGAAAGTTGACATCCTCTCGCAAAATTCCCCACATCTTGCGCCAGCCATAATCGACCTCCACGACATGGGGCATCTCAGGCGAGGTTTCCATTTCTTGGTCATGATGCGGTTCGCGCGTCACGCCCAAAAAAGCCATCGAGATGAAAACGGTTACGCTGGTGATAAAAAAGCAGACGATATAGCCTTGAGGGAAGGGCATGTTCTTCAAGATGAATCCGGCTGCGACCGCGCCGACCGCTGCGGTTAAGTTAGCTACGCCGGACTGCGTGCCGTAAAAAGTCCCAATTCGGTTCTTAGGCATCACCTTGGCGATCATGCTTTGCCATGCATTTGCCGCCAATCCACCGCCTAAAGCGAAGATCAATACCATCAGAACCGTCAGCACCAACGCCAATTGTTCGCCCAGAAAAGGCAGCAGTATGGCAATCAACATCAAGCCGACAAACGGCCAACGTTCATGTAGGGTCATCCACATCACAAACGGTTTATACTGCTTCATCTTCGAAACACGACTTGCTGTAAACAACTGTGGAAGCTGCCAACCAATCGCGTGAAAAGACGTAATCAAACCGATTAATAAGGTTGAAGCGTGAAGACTGTTCAAAAACAGGGGTATCACAGTCACAAATGAGGCCAGCCCCAGAACCCCTACGCCATAGAAAGCCGCATCCAATACGTTGACGGTAAAATTAAACCGAACATTCTTCCGAATCTCGTCTTGCCACATAAAAATCCCCAGACTATCGACATTCAAATTTTATCACGCAGGCATCCGCGCGGTATTACTTGGCCTTAAAGCGTGTCTTAATGGTTTCCGCGTAAATGATGGCGGTACTTTCCCTAAGAACGACTTTGATGATTTTCATCATAAAATTCTTACACAAAATCGTTGACTTTTGAGGGTATATTGCTTAAACTTTCCGTTATCGTCTCATTAACGGATTTGATTTGATGATTATCGCTATCGGCACAACACTGCGTCGTCGCAGCCGTCGTCCGCAGACCAAAGAGGTCATGCAGGGATTTTTGTGCTGGTCGTAAAGCGACGTTGAAACACGAACCAGATTGCAAAGAATTCCCCTGACCTCTGAATGGAGGTTGGGGGTTTTTGTTGTATGGGGTTATCGGAGCGAATGATTGTGTTAGGATCGACCGAAGCAGCATCGAAAATAAAGAAACGGATAGCTTCCTTAATGCCGCGTGACAATGGCTATCAATTCGTGGTCTATGCGGATAGCTGTTCAGGCATCGCGGGCTTTTTGCATGAGTCGACTTTTGCCTCGGTCAACGCGGTCATTCAACAACTTGACCCTCAACCGGAGTTTATCTGTTTTCCGGGGGATGAAATTCGCGGCCTAGTTGCCGATGAGGGGGCATTGCGCGATCAATGGCGCTATTGGTTTGAACATGAGATGGCTTTGCACGATTTTCAAGCGATTCCGGTCTACCATACAACAGCTAACCATACGACTTATGATGAAGCAAGTGAGGCGATCTACCGTGAGGTGATGTGCCATCTGCCCCAAAATGGCCCGAGCGGGCAAGAGTCATTGACATACTTTGTGCGAAATGGCGATTTGCTGATGATTTTCGTCAATACACTGTGGTCAGGGCTAGGTGGCGAAGGAACCGTTGAAACGACTTGGCTTGACGAAACTTTAAAGGCTCATGCTGATGCACGGTTTAAGTTTGTTTTCGGGCATCATCCGGTTTTTCCGGTGAATGGTTTTTCCGGCAGCTATCAGCGCGAAATTGAGCATGAGAACGGGAAAATCTTTTGGGATGTTTTGGTAAGCCACAAAGTGAATGCTTACTTTTGCAGTCACATTCTGGCGTTTGATGTTCAAGTGCATCAGGGAGTGTTGCAAGTTTTGACGGCTGGTGCTGGCACAGCCCATCGGATGCCTGAAGGTGTTGAATATTTGCATTGTGTTCAAGCCGCCGTTGATAGCCAAGGACTGCGCTATCAGGTGTTGGATACGGACGGCGAGATACGCGAATGGTTGTCGTGGCCTCTAGTTTTACCCTCATCAAGCGAATGGTCATCCCTCGATCAAGGAGTCTTTCCTAATCCGATAAACTGTAAACCTGAAAAAGACGAAGCGCTTGTCGTCGTCCTTGAGTTTATAGGTACAGTTTTCGCACAAGCAGAAATCCAGCCCACTCAAACGCTGCTCACTGTCTGGGAAGATCAACAGAATCTCCCTCAATTATGGATTGGCGTTGGCTATGATCAGAAGTTTGTAGTGAAAATGAGTCCCAGTGTTGGGCGTAGTCCACATATGTGGATTGGTCCGTACATTGATTTGAGCAAACCGTTTCGCATCCAAGTTGCCCTTCATGGCGGCATGGGTGCGGGTGGCATTATGTGGCGTTGGGACGATCAATCACCGTGGACTTCATTGGATGGCATATCCTATTGGGGCGCAGAACGTTTAAACTGGGGTAAATATTGGAGTATTGGTCACGGACAACGAGGTTCGGCTGATACGCCTTTTACATCGCATAACTTGAATCTTAAATGGCATATGCAGTTGTCGAGCCTATAGCGCCCGTCAACAAAGCATATTAGAGGAGTAATAATGACTGAGAAAATCAAAGTGGGTGTGTATGGTGCATCGGGTTATGCGGGGCAGGACGCGGTTGAAATCCTTGCCAAGCATCCGAATGTCGCGTTGGTTTTTGGCACGAGCAGCACATACGCGGGGCAGCCGATTCCCTTTACCAATCTGACTTACATCCCACCAGATCAGGCGGATTTGAACGCAGTTGATGCGGTGATTCTCGGTTTGCCGCACAAAGCCTCGGCACCAATGGCGGCGAAGGCTCATGCTGCGGGCAAAAAGGTGGTTGACCTTTCGGCTGATTTGCGCCTCGATACGCCCGAAGTCTATTCCAAGTGGTACGGTGGCACACATCCCAATCCTGAACTACTGCCCACACCCTATGGCTTACCCGAATTTAATCGTGACAAGATCAAAGATGCAGACATCATCGCCGCGCCGGGATGTTATCCAACGACGACTCTTTTAGGTGTTGCGCCCGTTTTGCGACACGATTGGTTAGTGGATGATGCGCCGATTATCGTCGATGCCAAGTCAGGTGTATCCGGTGCAGGACGTGAACCGAAACCAAACCTGCACTTTGTTGAAGTCTATGGTAATTTCTCACCCTATAATCCGGGGCGAGTTCATCGTCACACTGGCGAAATTGAGCAGGAAATGCATAAGCTCAATCCCAAAGCGGGCTTATTGATCTTTACACCGCATTTGCTTCCGGTTGATCGTGGCCTCATGGCGAGTATTTACGTGACACTCAAGCCAGAATTTTCGGCACAGAATGCCCAAGCCCTTTATGAAGAAACCTATGGCTCTGAACCGCTGGTCAAAGTCTTGCCTGCGGGTCAACAAGCCACGCTCAAGCATGTCGTTCGCACCAATGGCGCGGCAATCAGTTTGACTCCGGTGACTGATCGCTATCTGCATATTACCAGCGTTACCGATAACCTGCGGAAAGGTGCATCGGGACAGGCTGTTCAATGCCTCAATCTCATGTACGGTTGGCCTGAAACTACTGGCTTGCTCTGATTTCTCCGTATTGCTCTGTGTCTCGGTGGTTAAATTGATTTGGATGGTCTTGGAATGACTCTCGCTCCTGAAATAGCCGTAATCGTTTTTGGCCTGCTGGCTTCGATGTCATGGGGTACAGCCGACTTTAACGGTGGACTTGCCTCACGCCGGTTGCCAGCCGTTGCAGTCGTGGCACTGGCGCATCTATTGGGCTTGCTTCTGTTGTTTGGACTAGCCATCGTTACGCAGGAAACTGTTCCTTCCTATATGGATTTCGTTTGGGGCGCTCTAGCAGGTCTAGCAGGTGCGGTGGGTCTCGTTTCTTTTTATCAAGCGCTCTCTTATGGGCGAATGGGTATCGCCGCGCCTCTAGTCGCAGTTCTGGCAACATCCATACCACTGATAGTAGGTATCCTTTCGGCAGGTTTACCACCACCGGTTCAACTGTTCGGTTTCGGCATCGGCTTAATAAGTCTCGTGCTTGTATCCTACTCAGATGGTCGCTTGCCCGATCAACGTACTTTGTTATTGGCGTTATCCGGCGGAATTGGATTTGGTGCGTTTTTGATCCTAATCCATAAAGTCGAGTCACAGGCGGTTTTTTGGCCGCTAGTAGCAGCACGTGCCGCTTCTTCGTTGATACTGCTGTTGATTGCCCGTTTTATGCGCTTGAACCTGCGTCCAAGTGATGGCCGCCATTTGTTCACAGTGATTATGGCGGGACTTCTCGACATTGTCGGCAACATTTTTTTCATGCTGGCTTCCCGTGCTGGACGCTTAGACATCGCCGCTGTACTGTCGTCACTCTATCCTGCCATGACGGTATTTCTAGCGTGGGTGTTCTTAAAAGAGCGCTTAACCCGTGTCCAAATCGTAGGTATCGTCGCGGCTCTGGTCGCCATCGCCCTTATTTCATTACCAACATCTTAGTTTCTTTGTGCCTTTGTGGTAGAAAATTCTGGAGTTCTCATGCAACCAACGCTCGTCAAAGTCAGCGGTCATGAATTGGATGATCCTGCTTACTTAACCGAATTTGCCGCTGCCATCAAATCTCTGAACACACCGACGGTTGTGGTTCACGGCGGCGGTGCGGAAATCACCGCCATGCAAAAGGTGATGGGCATCGAACCACGTTACTTGGACGGTGTTCGCATTACCGACCGTGACTCGCTCCGAATTGCCGAGATGGTGATGTCTGGTTCGGTCAACAAGCGCCTTGTGCGCTGTTTGCTCAATGCTGGACTAGATGCGTTCGGCATGTCGGGCGTGGATCGTGGATTGGTTCGGGCGCGGCAGATGCAGGTCGCAGGGCAGGATATGGGCTTTACGGGCGAAGTGGTTTCAGTTCGTGGTGAGGTGGTTTTGAGCCTGCTTGAGCAAGGAATCACACCCGTGATTTCGCCCGTTTCACTCGGCGAAGAAACCAACTTCAACGTCAATGCAGATCATGTTGCGGGCGCACTTGCGGCAGCTATCAATGCCAACCGCGTAGTGTTCCTAACCAACGTCGAAGGTGTTTTAGTCGATAGTGAAGTTGTCCCGACGCTTTCGCCTGAACAAACCCAAAAGCTGATTGGCAACGGTACAATTTTTGGTGGCATGATCCCGAAGGTGAAAACGGCCTTACATGCCCTCGAAACAGGTGTCCACAGCGCGGTCATCACCAATCTCAAAGGTCTAGCCTCGCAAGGCGGGACGGTCTTTGCCAAATAACACATTCGTAGGGACACGATATATCGTGTCCGTCTGGAAATTTTGACGGAGCAATCGTTATGGCGCTCGAAATGCGTTATCAGTCAGTACCCGGAACATGGAAGTGGATACCTCAGCCCCAAAAAGCGGCTGATAACAATTCGATGTTCGCCTTTCTGGCTGCCGAACAACCGCCGCCGCAGCCGACTCCGGTTTGGCCGCCGCGTCTGGAAACGCAGCCGACTATCACGCCCGCCGGAGCCGATTTTGGCGCGGAACTCTTGAATCTCATTCGTGAAACGTCCGGCCTTGCTCAACGCAACTGCTACCTCGGTCATTATTGGGATATTCTTCACTATCTACTGGCCGAACGTCGTCGCGCCGGAGAAGCGGGGCGCGGTATTGATTGGGCCAGTCGTGCCATCGTTGGCGGTGATGAGTTACAGGGCATTAAGTTTAACGGCACATCGATTTTTTTCCTGCCTCATGCCGAATTGCAAACCACTTGCTACCATCTCAATCAGGTGAAACCGGAACAGCTTGCTGAACACTACGATGTTCAAGCCATGATTCGCTTAGGTGTTTACCACAGCATTTCCCTGCTTGGCAAAGAGAAAATTTTTGCCGAAATCTGGCACGCGTTTGACCGCCTGCGGACGTTCTATTTGGATGTTGCCGCCCATGAAGAAGGTGTTATTGCCTATATGTCGTGATGTAAAATAAGGTACACAAACATCACGCTGTTTGTGCGTTCGTAAACGAGCCGATTGAGGTGAGGTTATGCCTAACGAACAACAGCGTATCGAGGAGCTTCATGCCCTCGTGCGTTATATTTATCGGGAACGCTTGGCGGAGAAAATCATTACCGCTTTTGATGAATCACTCGCGGAGAAACAAGACCCTGCCGAACGTCGTGAGATTATCGAACATTGGTTGGATTTTTATCAGGCACATAAGTATCGCAAACTCATGCGCCGTCGCCGTGCCACCGATAAAGAACGTATGACCGCCTGTTCAGCCTGTGGCTATCCGATTTCACAGCGCCATCACTTGTGGGACATCGCCACACATGGCGAGAACGCGGTCACTGTGCAGTTGTGTCCAAACTGCCATGAACTGCATCACCTGATGTACAACGCTTTGGCGCGGGACTCGCTTTACAGTCAGAAATTGGTGCGGCATGTATTGGACTCAGGGCGAATTTCACCGGAAGCGATGATGCGGATTTATGGATGGTTACGCGCCATCCTTGCCTATGAGATCGAAAGTGGCTGGTTAGAGAGCTTCAAATTATCGGACTTGTGGATTGAAGATAAGTTAGGGTGGAACGAATATCTACAACGCTCCCAAACTTCCACGACCTGAAAACCTTGACCTGTTCAATTGACTATAAGACTGGAGACAAAAATAAATGTCCGCGACAATAACCCCGACAATGACTGACCAACTCATTCAAGATGAGAATGATCACGTCGTACAGACTTATAAGCGCCCGCCGTTTGTCATCGTACACGGCGAAGGCTCAACCTTATTCGACAGTGAAGGCAAACCCTATCAAGATTGGGTAGCGGGTATCGCTGTGAATGCGCTGGGTTACAACGATGCGCGTTTGACACAGGCTATCCAAGCCGCCGCGACAGGTTTAATCCACACCAGCAACTTGTATTACACCGCGCCGCAAATCGAACTGGCAAATATGTTGGTCGAAAAGTCATTTGCTGACCGCGTGTTTTTCAGCAACACCGGTGCGGAAGCCAACGAAGGTGCGATCAAGTTTGCCCGTAAAGTTCAGTACGAAAAAGGCACACACGACAAAACTGAAATCGTTTGCTTCACTGGGGCATTTCATGGTCGGACGATGGGCGCGGTTGCCCTGACCCCCAAAGAGAAGTATCAGAAAGCCTTCATGCCTTTGATGCCCGGTGCGGTTCTGGCGGAGTTCAATAACCTCGAAAGCGCCAAAGCTGCAATCGGCTCAAAGACCGCTGGCGTGATTATCGAGCCGATTCAGGGCGAGGGTGGCATCAATGTCGCGACACCGGAGTTCCTGAAAGGTTTACGCGAACTCTGTGATCAAAATGGTGCGGTGTTGATTTTCGATGAAGTGCAGTGCGGTTTAGGTCGTACCGGTAAGTTGTGGGCGCATGAATGGACAGGTGTCACACCGGACATCATGACATTGGCGAAACCGTTGGCGGGTGGCTTGCCCATCGGCGCGATTTTGATGACCAACGCGGTTGCCAACGCGATGCACGCAGGTGAACACGGTACAACTTTTGGTGGTGGCCCGTTGGTGACCAGCGTTGCCAAGCATGTGGTTCAGCGCATTAGCCAACCGGAATTCTTGGCGCATGTCACCGAAGTGGGTGATTATCTGATGGAGCGCTTGTCCGAAATCAACAGCCCGATTATCAAAGAAGTGCGCGGCAAAGGCTTGATTGTCGCGCTTGAATTGACGACGGATGTCAGCAACATCATCGAGCAGGGCTACGAACAAGGTTTGTTGATGGTCAACGCTGGAACCAACGTGATTCGTTTTGTCCCGCCGCTGATTATTGACAAGGCCAACGTCGATAACTTGGTGGATAAGCTGACGATGATTTTCTCAGCAACCTAATTGTAATCTGGTTCCCATTGTTCCCTCCCCTGTTGCTATGGGGGAGGGTTAGGGTGGGGGTCGAATGAATTTCCCTGTGTCTCTGGTTTAATTATCAAAGGACATTTCTCAGTGACCGAAGTTAATGCCTCTATCGATTTTGTACCCGGTTTTCGTGTGGCGGGTGTCGCCGCCGGCTTGAAGAAAAATGACGCACTGGATATGACGCTGATTGTCAGTGATACACCCTGCGTGGCGGCGGGGGTTTTCACCACTAATTACGTGAAAGCCGCGCCTGTACTTTTTGACATGGAAGTGCTGCAAGGCAATAAAGATCATATCCGTGCAGTAACGATCAACACCAAATGTGCCAATGCTTGTACGGGCGATCAAGGGTTGGTGAATGCCCGCGAGATGGCGCGTCAGACCGCCGAGAAAATCGGCTGTGGACTCGATGAAGTCCTCGTGATGTCCACCGGAGTTATCGGTTCACAGCTTCCGATGGAAAAAATCGGCCACGGGATTGATCTGGCGGCAGGTTCGCTTGGTAGTGATTGGGCGGTTGCGGCTGCTGGCATCATGACCACCGATACTCGTCCCAAAATGGCGGCTGTGGCGGTGACCGCTTCCAACGGCAAAACTTATCACATTGCAGGCATCGCCAAAGGCGCGGGCATGATCGCCCCGAATATGGCGACAATGCTCAGCGTGATTGTAACCGATGTCACGCTGCCGATTGATACGGCGAAAGGCTTGCTGCAATCGGCCTCTGAAACCACTTTTAATCGCGTGGTGGTTGATGGCGATATGAGCACCAATGACACGCTGCTCTTGTTGGCGAACGGTGTCAGCGGTGTGACGTTACAATCACCGGATGATTTCACCGCTTTCCATGAAGCATTGGCTGCGGTTTGCCGTAAATTGGCGCAGGACATTGTGCGTGATGGTGAAGGCGTGACCAAGTTCATTACACTCACGGTTCGTGGTGCAGCCTCGCCGGAAGTTGCTCATCAGATTGCCAACACGATTGCGACTTCGCCGCTGGTCAAAACGGCTTTCTTCGGTAATGATGCCAATTGGGGACGTATCGTCGCGGCGGCAGGTCGTGCTGGTGTGCCAATTGATCCGGATTTGGTTCGCTTGTGGATTGCCCCCGGTGAAACCGAAGATTTCAACTTGGGTTCGCTGCTGTTGTTCACCAACGGGATGCCTTCGGGATATGGTGAAGAACAAGCCACGGCCATTTTCAAAGAGTCGTCGGTGAGTATCTTGTTGGATTTGGGTATGGGGTTAGGTTCAGCGACCGTTTGGACATGCGACCTCAGCCACGATTATGTGTCGATCAACGGCGATTATCGCTCGTAGGCAATCAGTGTAGTGAATCTCGCCTTGAGAAATTTTCGAGGCGAGATAGCGGTTAAGGTGTCAATGAAGAAATTTTTCAAGTGGCTGATATATGGGGTAATCGCAGTTTGTATCTTAGGTGTCTGTTCTTTCTGCGGATTATTCCTTTGGGTTGGCGGCATCGAGAACCAAGTTTTTCGCCAATCGCTGCCTGTCTATCCAGATGCCCGCGAAGTCTCAAATGCTTATGGGTATATGGGCGGTGGTTCTGGCCTTCAGGCTTTATACTTTTGGACGGCTAAACCTGTAGAGGATGTGAAGCGTTATTACGAGACTTCTGTCTCAGACTTTATTCATCCAAGTGAACTGTTTGAAGAGAAAGCACGGATTTATTACTCAGTCTTTAATCCAAAAGGTGGCGAGGTACCTGTCGTTACTCGAGAGTTTGGAGGAGAAATAATTAATCAAGAGCAAAGTAAAACTTGCTATTATCGATCTCAGTATAACTGTGTTGAAATTACGCTTATTGATTTCGGAACGTCTCAAGTCGTTAGTTTACCACCACGACCCGGACCAATGAGGGTAGTAAGGACACAGTTACCATTAGAATCTGAACTACGCGGCGGAACACTGATTGTGTATGTATATTATGTCGCTGATATCTCGTAAACAAAATTGCTTATTGGATATGACCTAATCTTTTTCTGTATGTCTGTGGTTAGACAAGTATTTGGGATGGTGACTATGATCGGATGTTTGGCGCTCGAAGACGGGCGGATTTTTAAAGGAACAGGCTTCGGTGCCGAGGGGATTCAAACGGGCGAGTTGGTTTTCAATACCTCAATGACGGGGTATCAGGAAATCCTCACTGACCCGTCGTACCACAAGCAGATTGTCACCATGACGGTTTCGCATGTGGGCAACACGGGGATTAACCTGCTTGATCCCGAATCGGAGCGTATTTGGGTATCGGGTTTTGTGGTGCGTTCCCTCAGTCCGGTGGTTAGCAATTGGCGTGAGCAGGGCGACCTCGATACCTATCTGAAGTCGCAGGGCATCATCGGTCTTTCGGATGTGGCGACCCGTGCGCTCGTCCGTCATATTCGCAGCGTCGGTGTCATGCGTGCCGCCATTGCACATGGCGAAGCCGCTAATGATCCACAGAAGTTGGTTGAATTCGCCCGCCAATCACCGGATATGTCAGGTTGGAATTTGGTGGATTCTGTGACCTGCGCCGAACCTTATAACTGGAACGAACGCAGCGATCCGCAGTGGTATCGTGACCATCATTATGATCCCACTGGTCCGCTGATCGTCGCCTATGATTACGGCATCAAGCGCAATATCTTGCGGATGATGACTGACCGAGGTTTGCGCGTGACCGTTGTGCCGTCACATACCACCGCTGCTGAGGTCTTGGCGATGAATCCGGCTGGCGTATTTCTCAGCAACGGCCCCGGTGATCCGGCTGCGGTTGATTATGCCATCCAGAATGTCAAAGACTTGCTCGGTAAGCTGCCGGTTTTTGGCATCTGCCTTGGACATCAGATTATCGCTCTGGCGCTCGGTGGCAAAACCGAGAAGATGCGTTTTGGTCATCGCGGCGGGAATCAGCCGGTCAAGAACTTACTGACAGGCGTGGTTGAGATCAGCAGCCATAATCATGGTTTCGCGGTTGTCGGTGATAGCGACCTCGCTGGCGCGGAAATCACGCACATCAACCTGAATGACAACACGGTTGAAGGGCTGCGCCACGTCGGTTTGGGTGTGTTCAGCGTCCAATATCATCCCGAAGCAGCTCCCGGGCCGCATGACTCGCTCTATCTGTTTGATGAGTTCGTTGGTCGGGTGAAATCGTCGGTATCGGTCTAAACAATTTATTCGAACTGAGGACTGAAGGTAACTGTATAGCGGCACTTTGGAAAGGGTAGGCTAATGGATTTGCTCACCGGCATTGTCATAATCCTAACTTGCGGAATATTAGCACAGTGGGTGGCATGGCGTTTACGATTGCCATCCATTTTGTTTCTATTGATGCTCGGATTTTTGATGGGGCCGGTTACAGGATTTTTGGACGTCAATGCGCTGTTTGGCGATGGTCTATTGTCGGTAATCAGCTTGGCGGTCGCGGTCATTCTGTTCGAGGGCGGTCTGAACTTGCGCATCAAAGATATGGCAGGTACAGGGGCAATTATTGTACGCTTGCTGACCATTGGCGCATTTTTGACATGGATCATGACGGCAGTTGCGGCCTTACTCTTTCTCCGTGTTGATGTTCGTTTCGCGCTGCTCATCGGCGCGATTCTGGTAGTTACCGGCCCAACCGTTGTAATCCCTATTATTAATCAGGTACGACCTTCCGCGCGTGTGGGAGCTATTTTGCGCTGGGAAGGGATTGTTATCGACCCTGTTGGTGCAGTGCTGACCGTTCTTGTATTTGAAGCCATCAGTATCACCGATACCTCAGCCGGCGCGCCGATTATCATCATCGGGTTCATCAAAACCATTTTGATCGGCTGTATTCTGGGCTACATTGTGGCACGTCTGCTAATTCTCCTTTCGGCCAGAGATGCGCTGCCACACTATCTGGAAAGTCCCATCACGCTCATACTTGTTCTCGTATCATTCGTCATTTCCAACCTCATGCAGCACGAATCGGGTTTGCTTACCGTCACCGTTGCGGGCATAGTCTTGGCAAATCAGGACTTAAAACTGTTTGGGCGTTGGCCCTTGGTCCCCGGTCACCATGCCGAGTTGCTCCGGATCATCGAGTTTAAAGAAAATTTACAGGTGTTGCTGGTTTCTACCTTATTTATCGTCTTAGCCGGACGTCTGCAAATCGAGTCCTTGATGCAGTTGGATTGGGGAGCGGTACTGTTCATTGTTGCCCTGATATTTGTAATCCGTCCATTGGCCGTCTGGGTTTGTACATTGGGGTCACCGCTGCCGTGGCAGGAAAAACTTTTTCTCGGTTGGATGGCACCCCGTGGTATCGTGGCCGCTGCGGTGGCCTCGGTCTTCGCCCTGGAATTGATTGCTCATGACGTCGAACACGCACGTCTTCTAGTGCCAATCGTTTTCGCGGTGATTATCGTCACCGTGATTGTCTACGGCTTTACTTCACGTCCGTTAGCCAACCGGTTGGGACTGGTTCAAAAGCAGGCGATGGGTTTGCTGATCGTCGGTGCGCATCAATGGGCGCGGCAGATCGCGCTCACAGTTCAGCAGTTGGGATATCGCGTCCTCTTGGTGGATACCAATTATAACAATATTCAGGCCGCACGCTTGCAAGGCCTAAACGTTTTCTACGGAAGCGTCATGGCGGACAGCTTCACCGACGAGATTGATTTGAGCGGAATCGGGCGTTTGCTGGCCTTGACATCCAATGATGAAGTGAATGCTTTGGCCTGTGTCAAGTACAGCCGGATTTTTGGCGCGGATAATGTGTATCAATTAGTGCCTCTCCTTGGCATCGAAAACCGCAATCAAAGGGTGAATGATGCTTTAAGCGGACACTTCTTGTTTGATAACACCTATACCTATGATGTCCTACAGCAGTTATTTGCCTCCGGTTCGGCAATCAAAGCGACACCGTTGACTGCCGAATTCGGGCCTGAAAAATATCAGCAGCAGTATGAAGGGTTTTGGTCACCACTGTTTCAAATTGATCAATCAAAATCCTTGGTCATCATTCCGGCTGGCACAGAAGTCAAGCTGAAGCCTTCCACCACCATCATCAGTTTGATCGAACCGGAAAAGGTTGACGCATCAGTAGCGTGAAACATAATCGTAAGTTTAGAGAGGTAAGATCATTGTCACTGTAATTGACCGCAGCCGTTTGCAAGCCTGCTTGAATAGTGAGCAAGACCGTTTTGTCGCCCGGCATCCGCGTTCGCAGCAGTTATATCAAGAAGCGCAAAAGCATTGGCTTTCTGGCGTTCCTATGCATTGGATGGTCAAGTGGGCAGGGACATTTCCCGTATTTGTCCATCAAGCGTCCGGCGCGCATTTCACCGATGTTGATGGCAACACCTATCTTGATTTATGTCTTGGTGATACTGGCGCCATGACCGGACATGCGCCCCAAGCCACTGTTGAAGCGATTGCTCGACAAGTTGCGCAGGGCATTACATACATGCTCCCGACCGAAGATGCGTTGTGGATAGGTCAAGAGCTTCAGCGGCGTTTTAGCCTTCCTTACTGGCAGTTGGCGCTAACCGCGACAGATGCCAATCGTTTTGCCATTCGTCTGGCGCGTCAAATTACTGGACGTAAAACCATTCTCGTTTTTAACTGGTGCTATCATGGCACAGTAGACGAAACCTTTGTCACTTTAGATAATGGCAAAGCCGTTCCCCGACGCGGCAATATTGGCCCTGCGGTTGATCCATCCATCACCACCAAAGTGGTCGAGTTTAATGATCTTGCAGCCTTAGAAGCTGCACTTGCGGATGAGGATGTAGCCTGCGTCCTTGCTGAACCGGTCATGACCAACATCGGCATTGTTCATCCACAGGCAGGTTTTCATGAAGCCTTGCGCGAAATAACCCGCCGCACCGGAACGCTGCTCATCGTTGACGAGACTCATACGATTTGTACCAGCCCCGGTGGTTATACCGCTGCCTATGGCCTTGAGCCTGATATTCTGACTCTCGGCAAACCGATTGCGGGTGGCGTTCCGGCTGCGGTTTACGGCTTTAGCGCCGAGGTTGCTGAACGAATTCGCGCGAATTTGAGTGTCGATCACGCTGATACCGGTGGCATTGGTGGCACACTGGCGGGAAATGCTTTATCCGTCGCCGCTATGAAAGCCACGCTTGAGCATGTTTTGACCCAAGAAGCCTACAATCACACCATTCCGCTGGCGGAGCGTTGGACAGCCGGTGTTCAGTCTGTGATTGAGGAATATCAACTGCCGTGGCATGTGACTCAATTAGGCTGCCGAGCCGAATATTGGTTCTGTGAAAATGCCCCTCGCAATGGGGGCGAGGCAGTCGCTTCGATGGATGATGATCTTGACCGTTACATGCATCTGGCAGCATTGAATCGCGGGATTTTGCTCACACCTTTTCACAACATGGCACTCATCGCACCCCAAACCACAGATGCCGATATTGACCGTCATACTGAGGTTTTCCGTGAAAGTGTTGCTCAACTCCTGACAGGTTAAGCCGGAAATCTTTGATAATTAACTATTGGTAAAATCAGAAACGCAAAGATGTCGTATAGAATAATTGTAATAATAATGAGATGTTGTAATACAAAATGTGACATCTCCTACTTTCTGACAAGGAGTTTCTGATGCCCGTTACAGTTGAACGCATACCCAATAAACCAATTATCATTTTGCATTACGAGGGGTTTCTTGATCTTGAAACCGTCAAATCAGCTTTTGTACAAAGTGCCAAGCTTGCTGCTGACATTCAAGGCATAATTTATCGTGTTGCGGATGTCCGTAATGCTGACAGCAACTTCGTTGAGATTGTGAACATTATCAAAGCTAGCCGCGCGAATGTACAGGGGAATGCGACTGACACCAAATTTCAGGTCATTTTTGTAGGCCAAAATCAACTCATTCATTTGTATGCCGATGCGCTCAAACAGCTTGGCGCTGCGCCCATTCCCATCTTTCATACTATGGAAGATGCTATGCAGTTCATTGAACTTGAACAGCAAAAGAACAGTGACGCGACAATCATTCAACCGGCTGATTAATCTCAGTATTTAAGGAATGTTGTTATGCCCGTTAATGTGGAAAAACTGCCTAATTTGCCGGTTATCGTCCTGACCTACGAAGGACATATGGATGTTGAAACCGTCAAATCAGCCTTTACTCAAAGTGTGGTCATCGCAGTGACAATTGATGGCATCGTCTACCGCATATCGGATGTTCGTAAAGGTGAGGGCAGTTTTGCCGATGTGGTCAACATCATCAAGTCTATTCGTGAAAGTGCGCTTGGCTCATCGGCTGATCCCAAAATCAAAGGTGTATTTGTCGGTGGACATCAGCTTGCCCGCATGTATGCCGATTTTCTTAAGCAAGAACAGTTTGGCAGCACAGCCATTCCCTTCTTCCAAACACTCGAAGAAGCCCTTGAATATATTGAATTGGATCGAAAACAGCAGGGTTAACGTGAAGGATTTCTATGCCTGCCAAGATTGAACCCGTACCCAATGAACCTATCGCCATCGTTACGTTTGAAGGTCATTTGGATGTTGATACTGTGCGGCAGGTGTTTGTTGATACGGCTGTCATCTTTGCTCAGTTTGAAGGGGATGTCTATCGCATTGCCGATATTCGGACTGCTAAAATCGGATTTGTTGATCTGATTAACATCGTGAAAGCCGTTCGGGGAGGATTGCCTGCCTCGTCGATTGATCCGCGTGTGCATGGCATTTTTGTCGGTCAAAATCAATTTGCGCGCATGTACGCCGACCTCATCAAACAGTTGGGCGGCACACCTATTCCTATCTTCGCCACGATGGAAGACGCGCTTGAATACATCGAACTCGAACGACAAAAGCAAACTTAGCGGTTACTTCGATGGGTAAATGATCATTGAGACTAACTGAAAGCATTATGAACTATAGTCGCAAAATCTTTTTGTCTGCAGGGGTTATACTGGCGGTAGTAATCATTCTTGGTATACTGTCATATCGCCCGACCGAACAAAAAACGCTGGATTGTTATACAAATCAAGTCAAATCGATGAGTGTTCAACAGGTTTCGGATCTGTTTAACAGGCAACTTGTTGAACTAACTTGGTTGCCTGATAACCTGAACCTTATGCCCATTTTAACGACGTATACTACATATTATACAAATGCCCCAGATCTTTCTAAGTGCTCTGTCAATCTTGGATATGTCGAGTCCAGTACATCGCAAAAGCAAAAAGTGTCGATAACTTTTAGTCAGACTAGCCCTATTCAGCTAACAAAAGTACCGGCCCGATGCTCTTTGAATTTTTCACCAACGGCTATTCTAAACACGTCATGTTGGATAGATGTAGATGGTCGCAATTCCACATTGAGTATTTATGTGGATTTAGATTCGGATTTCTCTCGGGAAGACACTTTAGGGATCATAAAAGGAATTAGGATTGTAGAGCCGACCATTAAACCAACTCCAACACCAACCGTATAAAATTCAATAGTGCGATAATTTGACTCATATTTCCAACTTGTCTCTTGTAACTTGTCACTAGGAACACCACATGCCCAAACGAACGGATCTGCACACAATTATGGTTATCGGCTCTGGCCCGATTGTTATCGGTCAAGGCTGCGAATTTGATTATTCAGGCGTTCAAGCCTGTAAAGTCCTGCGCCGCGAAGGCTACCGCATCGTTCTTGTCAACTCCAATCCGGCTACCATCATGACCGACCCGGAGTTTGCCGATGCCACCTATGTCGAACCGCTGACACCTGAACTCTGCGAACGCATCATCCAGCAGGAAAAGCCGGATGCCATCCTGCCGACGGTCGGTGGACAAACGGCGCTTAACCTCGCCCTCGCGCTGCACGAGCAGGGCATCCTTGAAAAGTACAACATCGAACTGATTGGCGCGTCTTTCGACAGCATTCAGCTTGCCGAAGATCGCCAGTTGTTCAAAGATGCCATGACCGAAATCGGCCTCAAGTCACCGCCGAGCGAGGTCGTCACCACCGTTGATGCGGCTGTCAACGCTGCCAGTAAACTGAACTATCCCGTACTTGTCCGTCCATCCTTCACCCTCGGCGGATCAGGTGGCGGTGTGGCCTACAACGAAACCGAACTCCGCACCATCGCTGAACGCGGTATCAAACTCAGTCCGGTGGGACAAATCCTCATCGACATGAGTTTGCTCGGTTGGAAAGAGTACGAACTCGAAGTCATGCGCGACACACTCGGCAACTTCGTCGTCGTCTGCTCGATTGAAAACCTCGACCCGATGGGCGTCCACACCGGTGACAGCATCACCGTTGCCCCTGTTCAAACCCTGACCGATAAAGAAATGCAGCGCCTCCGTGATATGTCGAAGGCCGTACTCGATAAAGTCGGCTTGGCAACTGGCGGCGCGAATGTTCAGTTCGCCGTCAGTCCCGAAGATGGTGAAGTCTACGTCATCGAGATGAACCCGCGCGTCTCGCGTTCATCAGCACTTGCTAGTAAGGCAACAGGTTTCCCCATCGCCAAGATTGCCGCATTGTTAGCTGTCGGTTTCTCGCTGGATGAAATCCCCAATGACATCACCCGCGTCACACCTGCCAGCTTCGAACCCTCATTGGATTACGTCGTGGTCAAAATTCCTCGCTGGAACTTCGAGAAATTCAAAGGTGTGGATCGTGTCCTCGGTCCGCAGATGAAAGCCGTTGGCGAAGTTATGGCGATTGGACGCACCTTCCCCGAAGCGCTGCAAAAAGGGATTCGCGCCCTCGACATCGGCATTATGGGCTTCGGCAGCAAATTGGGCGAAGCTACGCCGGAAATGCTCAAAGTGCCGACGGCCCAACGTTTGTTCCAAACTGCATCGGCCCTCTTTAACGGCATGTCGTTGGATGAAGTCAGCAAGACCACCGGTTTTGATCCGTGGTTCGTTCGACAAATGGGCGACATCATCACCATCCAGCACACCATTCTCGACAAGAAGCTGACACTTGATCGTTTGGATGCCGCTGATTTCCTTAAACTTAAGCGCTATGGATATGCTGATGCCCATGTCGCCAACTTACTCGGCATTCCAGAGACGCAAGTTCGTGCCCATCGCAAGTCACTCGGCATCGTGCCGTCTTACTATCGCGTGGATACTTGTGCTGCCGAGTTCGAAGCCCATACCCCTTATCTCTACAGCACCTACGAAGAAGGTGATGAGTCCGAACCGACTGACCGCAAGAAAGTCATTGTGCTTGGCGGTGGCCCCAACCGCATCGGGCAGGGCATCGAGTTTGATTACTGCTGCGTTCACGCCTGTTTCGCCCTCAAGAAATTGGGCTATGAAACCATCATGGTCAACTGCAACCCCGAAACCGTCAGCACCGATTATGACACAGCCGACCGTCTCTACTTCGAACCCTTGACGGTCGAAGATGTGCTGAACATTATCGACGAGGAACAGCCTGCTGGTATTCTCGTCCAATTTGGTGGACAAACCCCCCTCAATCTCGCCCGCGCTTTGAGCGAAGCGGGTGCGCCAATTTGGGGAACCTCATACGACACCATCAACCTTGCCGAAGATCGTAAGCACTTCAATGCGCTCATGCAGCAGCTCGAAATTTCGCAGCCCGAAGGCGGCACGGCTCTCACCCGCGACGAAGCCCTACAAGTGGCCAACGACATCGGTTACCCGGTGCTCATTCGTCCCAGTTATGTCCTCGGCGGGCGTGGCATGGAAATTGTGTTTGATGATGCCGCGCTGCTCAACTGGATTGACACCAATATCGATTGGAATGGTCATCCGGTGTTGATCGACCGTTTCTTAGACGATGCCTTCGAGGTCGATGTCGATGCCTTGTGCGATGGCGAAACCGTCACCGTCGGCGGCATCATGGAGCAAATCGAGGAGGCCGGTATCCACAGCGGTGACTCAGCCTGCGTGCTGCCACCCTATAAGATCACCCGCTATCACCTCGAAATCATACGCGAATACACCGAACGCATCGGCCTCGCGCTCAACGTCAAAGGCGCGTTCAATATTCAGTTCGCCATTCGTGATGAAGTCGTCTATGTCTTGGAAGTCAATCCACGCGCCAGCCGGACGCTGCCTTTTGTCAGCAAAGCGACCGGCGTACCGCTGGCTAGTTATGCCGCCCAAATCGCCGCCGGTAAAACCCTCACCGATCTGAACTTCCTCGTCGAGCCGGTTGTTGATGGCAACTTCATCAAAGAGGTTGTGCTGCCATTCCAGAAATTCCCCGGCGTGGATGCTCGCCTCAGTCCAGAAATGCGCTCGACAGGTGAAGTCATGGGTCACGCCTCGACCTTCGGACACGCTTACGCCAAATCGCAAATGGCCGCCAATTCGCCGCTGCCGCAGTCCGGTAACGTCTTTATCAGCGTCAACGATAATGATAAAACCGCTGTCCTCAAAATCGCCCGTGACTTGCATCAGCTCGGCTTCGTCTTGACCGCCACCGCAGGTACAGCCGACGCACTTTCTGCCGCTGGCCTTCCTGCGACCACGATCAACAAAGTCAGCGACGGCTCACCGAACATCGTTGATGCTGTCCGTGCCGGCGATATTGCGCTGATTATCAACACGCCGCGCGGAGGTCAAGCCCATGAAGATGGTTCGCTCATTCGCGGAACAGCTATTGCCTATGGTGTACCGATTATTACCACCCTAACTGGTGCAATGGCCGCTGTTCAGGGCATCCGTTCGCTGCGACAAAAACCCTTGCGCGTCCGCAGCCTCCAAACCCACCACGCTGCTGTATAAACCACAGTCTTCTCGTAGGGGCGGACGGCTGTCCGCCCTTTGTATTTTCCTTAACAAACACCGCCCTGCAACATGAATCGATTGTCCTCGCACTTTTCCGTTAATTGAATGGCTGTGAGGCTGTCGCTCATGAGTTGTTTTCCCGCGCGATATGCGGCTTCAGATACGGCACCATACAATGGAGGTTCAACAGATAAAACTCCGATGCTGCAACCTTCAAATGACGGTGACGGATGCAAAATATGCATAATCATAGTGAGTCCACGCGTCGTTTCAAACGTTGAGTAGTTGGTTACTTTGTCCCCGCTTCGATCAAATCGATTCCCGTTGATGACATTAGAGATTGCCGATTTCACCGCCTCGATATGCTCTCCACCATCAGCTATTGGAACCGTATTCACAAAGCTGATCATTTTGCACTCCGTCGTATAGGTATATTGAATGGCAAAATCCACTTCAATTACATAAGGTTCGTAATGCTCTCGTGGAACACTCACCTCGAAATGCTCATAAATTGGCTCGTGAAGTGTTTCAACATCAGCGTTCAGATGATGTACATAGTCCAGTAATCCATTTTCAGAACGGAACACGGTCTCAATCGGTGTGGCGACTCGTTCATCCCGCAATGTAATCGCCAACCCTTTGACCAGATAGCTAATTTCTTGAAAGCGCTTTGCCAGTTGCTCGTAGCTAAATGAATTCGGTTGGAAAATAGTGAAATCAGGCTGAAATGTATAAGACATGCCGGTCTCAACATCTGCATCTAGCGGACGGATTTGTTCAACTGGATTTTGGGTCACACCCGCGCAATAGTCTTGTTTCCATAAAAATCCATCACGCGCGACTTCGACCGACATCCATTCCGATAGGGCATTGATTGCCGTAATCCCCACGCCGTGCATTCCACCACTGACATGGTATTCACGCCCTTGTGTAATGCGTCCTCCACACATGCCAATCTCAGTCATGAAGATTTCGAGTTCAGACCGGCCAAATTTATCTACAATAGGTGATAATCCCGGCCCATTGTCGCGGATACAAACAACATTGCCGGCTCGCAGCGTCACCCAAATATGGTCGCACTTTCCAGCAAATGCCAGATCAATTGAGGTGTTTATCACTTCGTAAATCATGTGATGTAGAGCAGGGGAATCCGTTCCACCAATGTACATACCCGGACGTTTCCGCACATGTTGCAGCGGATTTAGAGTCACAATATCCTCATCACGATTGGTTCTTATTTGGCGTTCAGACATAGCGATTTTGTTACCTCGCCGAACTCATCTTACGAGGTACATATTTTACCCAATCTGGCACACTAAGCCATATTTTTGAACCTTATAAAACTCTTGTGAGCCTAATGAGGTTTCGGATTTTGAGACCGATGGCAATAGTGTATTGAAGTGCTTTTGCAGACTTGTCTTTTTGTTAGCATTGCGGCTTATGGTTACTTACTAATTTAATGGGGTAAACAATGGTTGAAATTCCTGCTTCGATGACTTGTGTTTTCGTAGGGACGGCATAATACCATTTAACTTTTTAACACGGAGTACCCCTGTAGGAGAGGGTCTGTGACCCTCCCGTATTGATTTCCTCCCTCGCTTGCGGGGGAGGGTTAGGGTGGGGGTTCTTTCTCCGTCTTATTTTGTTAAACATCATCATGCCGTCCGTCGCCTACTACCCCTTTTACATTCCAATTTGTAAATTGCCATTAGCCCCATGCGGCGCATCCTTGAATCGACTAATTTTCTCTACAAACCCATTCCTAACCATTCCCCAACCGCGTTAACAATCTCACCTCAAAACCGTTGGTAACTTCCCCTCGAAAAAGCGACCAAAATGTAACCCATTCCATCTCAAGATATGTTATGCTATCCCTGTAGCGTTTAGCCATTGAGCAGAGGTATTCTGCTGGAGACTGATAGCTGGCGACCGGCGACCATCTTGTAACTTGCATCTTGAAACTTATAACGTTTATAGCAATCTTGGCGTCGGACATCCCTTTGCCAACTTTGCCGCGATCATAACCGGGCCATCCGCCGAAAAGTGACCAAATCGGCTCTTAAAATTGGCAAAATTGACAAACTTTATGACATTTTCGCCAATAAATTGAAATCGGCTTTTGTATTTTGATTGATGATTTCTCTTGTAGCTTGTTTCTTGTAACTTGAATCTTCTAATAGCTATCGATTACAGACTAATGACTTCTCTTGTAACTTGCTTCTAGAAACTTGTAACTTCTGTTAACTGGAGACTTCCAAAATGCCCACCCACACCTTCACACCCGACCATTACTACAACACCATCGGCTCACACCCACCCGTTCTCCACATCGCCCCCGGTGATACTGTCATCACCACCACCGTTGATGCAGGCGGCTTTGATGCCAATGATAAACAGGTGGTGGGCGGCCCCAACCCCATGACCGGCCCGTTCTATATTGATGGTGCTGAGGTCGGTGATACACTCGTCGTCCATCTGGATAAACTCACCCCCAACCGTGTGCGCGGATGGGGACGCCCCGGCCTCGCCCAAAATGTGGTTGATCCCGCCGCTGTTCCCGCCTTACCTTCGCGGGATATCTTGGTTGACTGGAATGTGGATGCCGCTGCTGGAACAGCCTCACTTCGAGAACCGATGGGTCTGCTCGGACACTTCACGCTGCCGATCAATCCCATGCTTGGCTGCTTTGGCGTTGCGCCTGAACTCGGTCAAGCCATCTCCACCGCCACCTCAGGTGAATTCGGCGGCAACATGGATTACAACGGTTTTGTTCAGGGTGTAACCGTTTATTTCCCTGTTTTCCAACCCGGCGCGCTCTTTCATCTCGGTGATGGACACGCCCTTCAAGGCGATGGGGAAATGTCTGGCACAGGTATTGAAATCTCGTGTGATGTGCAGTTCACCGTCAGATTGCTCAAAGGCGTAAAATCGGGTTGGCCGCGCGGTGAAAATGAGGACTATATCTTTACCGCTGGTAATGCCCGTCCGCTCGATCAATGTGTCCAGAATGCCACCACCGAAATGCTGGCATGGTTGCAGCAGCGTTATGGCTACACCGCCGCCGAAGCCAACCTGCTCATCGGTTTCGCCGTGGAGTATGAGGTCGGTAACATGTTCGATCCGGCTTACACCATGATCTGCAAAATTCCAAAACGCTTGTTACCGAAATAATCATCATTTTGTAGGGGCGCACGGCTGTGCCCCTGTATTGCTCCCTTGCCCTGTTACTACGGGCTATCGGCGGCTGAGCCTGCGAAGATAGCCGATGTGGGCGGGGGTTAGGGGTCTGATTTTCTCCCTCCTACATTACTTTGACGGCCTTCCACGTTACTTATCAATGGTGGGAAGGTTTAACCTGTGCAGGATTTATGGCCGATCTTATTCAAATCTTTGCTGACAACCTGCTGCCGATCTTACTCATTGCAGCGGTTGGTTTCTTCATCAAGCGCCGTTTTGATGTTCAACCTCGAACAGTCAGCCTGTTGCTCTTTAATGTTTTTTCGCCGTCACTCGTTTTTAGTCAAATATTAAAGAGCAAAATTTCGGGCGATGAATTTATCCGTATTTTCGTTGGAACGATTCTCTTTCAACTCACTGTCGCGCTCATTGCCTACACCGCCGCTAAACTCCAGCGCACTTCACCAACCGAACGCGCCAATCTGATGATCGGGAGCTTTTGCTTGAATGCTGGTAATTTTGGTCTATCGTTGGTTGGCTTTGCCTTTAATCAGGAGGTTTTTAGCCGCGCCATTATCGTCTTTATCGCCAACATTGCCACCAATTACTCTTTGGGAACGTTTATCGCCTCAAATGGACATGAATCGTTATCCAAAAGCCTCGGCAGCGTATTCCGTACACCCGCTGTTTGGTCACTGGTAATCGCTTTATTTGTAACCAACTTTCACATTCCGCTGCCCCTTGTCGTAACCCGTTCTATCGACTCGTTGGGAAATGCCGCTCTCCCCTTGATGCTTGTTTTGCTTGGCCTAGAACTCGGTCAATTCGGGAGCTTTGGACAGTATCGTTTGGTAGCCACTGGCGTGATTATTCGCCTGTTGTTGTCACCCTTTATCGCCTTTGGCTTGGGTTTGCTTTTGGGGATTACCGGCCCTGCGCTCACAGCGTTCGTCATTCAAACCAGTATGCCCACCGCAGTATTGACCATCATTTTTACCACCGAGTTTAATTTGGAGCGTGACTTAGCCCTCAACCTCATCATGGTCAGTACGTTGCTATCGCCCATCACGCTCTCAATCTTGATCTACTTGTTCCAACACTAAAGAGCGACTAATGCGTTTAGCCATTCGCCAGTTGCTCGTGCCGAGCGCAGTCGCACCACCGCTAAATGTTGGAACTGCGGCTCCAAAAATAATTTCGGATAGTCTTGATGATGTCGAAAATGGGCTTTCAATGTCCACATAAATACCCCATCCCTTGCCAGCAGATGCCGCCATGTCTCACGGTTCCCATTCCACAAGACTTCTTGCTGTCGGATGCGCTGCCAACTCCGTCGCGTGAGCCGCCACAAAATAAACCACAGCGGATAATCTAACCAGATCAGCGTATCCGCCCGTCCCCAAACCACATCCCTTACACGGCTAAAATTGCCGTCGGCGACCCACCGTTCACCTTTTATCGCCTCCGCCACACGTTCCCTGAATTCTGCATCCGTTGGCGTTTTCCATCCCGCCTTCCATTGAAGTGCATCCCGCTCGATATGCGCGCAGCCCAATTTGGAAGCCAACTCACGGGCTAAAGTGGTTTTACCCGTTGCGCTGTTCCCGATAATGACAATTCTTTGTGGCATTTGAACTTATGCCTTACGCTAAATCTTGGATTTTCCCTTTGCGCCCTTGCGTCTTTGCGTTAGAGATTTCTTGTTTTGCCTTTTCCACCATCCCCTCGTCCGGCGCTTCCGGCCTATACGCGGCGATGTCCACCAGTGTCGCCAATGTGTCCAATTCGTGTTTGATTGCAGCATGTTCCTGCACCGTCTGTGCTGGATCACGATACGATTTCAATTGCCGTTGAGCTTGTCGATAAACTGCAAAGATTTGTCGCCTTGCCTTATCTTGATGAATAAGACTCCGCGAGTAGCCGGTAAACGTCCAACGTTTCCATCGTCGCCATCCAAACCAGCCGATGAAACCGGCGACCAAAATCACGACCACCAATATCAGCGGGCGTATAATTGACCCGATAGCCGACATGCTGGCCTGAAACATCTCACCCAATGGAATGCTTGGCAGTTCGACTCCCGCCATCAAATCGCTGAAGACCCACCGTTTTACTCCGCCGGTTTGGGGATCACCTGTCCAACCCGGTGTTGGATCAAATGGAACCCACTCAACACCCGGGAAGTACACCTCAACCCATGCGTGAGCATCATTGGCATGAACCTCATAATAGCCCGTAATGGCGTTGTACGTCCCACTTCCATATCCCACCACAAACCGCGCTGGAATACCCGCCGCTCGCAGCAGAACAACCATCGCACTGGTGAAATGTTCACAGACCCCGCGCTTATCGACAAATAAGAATTGGTCAACTGCATCCGAATTAGGCTCTTGAGGCGGTGGGAAATAATCATATGGATAAGTGTTCATCACATAATCCCGCACCGCGATGACCTTATCGTAAGTTGTGGTCTTATCCTGCGTGATTTGCAGCGCAAGTTCGCGTGTTCGTTCGGTGACGCTCTCTGGGAGCTGGTAATAACGGGATTTGATCCAGTCGGGTATGCTGCCTTTTGCTTGGCGTAATTCATCCGGCTTAAACTCATGGCTGGTCGATTCAATCGAATAAACACTTCCTGCTTGAAGTGCCGATCCGACTTTAATCCCGCCCGTTACATCCAATGCCAATTCTCTTGCAGGGAAAAATACTGTTACAGGGGTTCCGCCCGCCCATAAAACATTCGGCATATCATGCGCGATATAAAACGTCTGCACAAAAGTTTGCCCGAGAACCGACTTGCCCAATACAAATCGTCCACTGCGTCCGGCGTAAAACGGCAGCAGTGCATCATTCGACTCGCTCCAATTACGCCCGTCATAATGGTCAAATGCGTAGCCTCTCCAATAACTCCATGCAGGGCTTTGCACATACATCATAATCGTGTCGCTCAATCGTCCTCGGTAGCTTAGGTCAAGCTGTTGATCGAATCCCGCGTAATATTCTTCACTCTCATTTGTGCTGCTGTAAGCGCCTTCTGCCTTAAAAAGTGGAATCGCCGGATTAATCACTTGAGCGGATGGCGGCTTATTAATTGGCAGTTGGAACGAGAAAGGCGGCACAATCGGATAACCTGCAAAGCGTGGCGTGAAGAAAAATACCCCTACAACACATGCCGATGCGAGGATTGCAAAGCGCCCCCATGTCTTTCCAATCGAAGCGACTCGTCGGCTTTGTTGGGCAGCTGGCTTCAGAATAATCGGATTATCCTTCAATCCATCTTCGACATCCGCCTGCCACAAAAACGCCAGCAGCATCCCCACAAATATCAATAAAAACACCGCGAACGACAGGTCTCGGCTCAAGGTCGCCGCCACATACAGGTTAATCAGCCCAATGCCCATGCCCGAATACAGGTTCAAGCGTTGGTAGAGTTCGAAGCTCACCACCGCCATCGCCAGCATCGCCACTTGTGCCTGTGGATAAGGTTGTCCGCTGAACAACCCTACGAACATCCACCCAAACACCAGATGAAGTCCCACGAAAGTCACGATTCGCAGCCATTTGGGTCGCTTATTTCGCATCTGAAAAGCGGTTCGATGTCCAATTGCCAGAATCACGATGCTGATAATCGCTACAACCCATAAACGTGTAGGCCAAGCCAGTGCGAGGATACCTGCTGCCTGCGCTGCGAAAGTAAATTCACGGAGTCGCGCCGATTGTTCTGCCTCGAACAGGCGACCGCTCCGTTTGCGCAAACGTGGCAGCATGTAAGCCAGTCCCAATACTGCCACACCGAATATCCAAAACTCGGTTTTCACCATAAACGCAATCACTGCAATGATCGCCAAACCATTCAACCCTAATCGGATGTATCGAGCGACATTTTTTGACGCAGAAGAATTCTTTGAACTTTTCTCCTTTGTGTCTTTGTGACTCTGCGTCTTTGTGTTAAATTCTTTTTTTCTTGTCACTGTATCTGCCCCGCCCAATCATCTCCGAAGGTGACCTCTCGTACCATTACGCCTGCCGCCTTTAATGCTCCCGCCACATTCGCTGATGATTCCCCTGCCGCAGGGAAACTTGCGCCATCCATCACCACCGCCAAGACCTCTACGCCTTGTTGTCGGAGTTTCAACAAAGCCTCAACCGATTGTGAGTCAGGGTAGGGCATCATCACCGCTGCGAATTGCTGAGTCATCTGCCCGCCGATAATTTGCGTCAGTGGACGTTTGCCAGTTGGTTGCACCCGTGCCAAATATTGCAGCAGCGCCATTTCACCGACTGCCCCTTGTGGCGCAGGGATAACCTCGTCATCGCTAATGACGTACAAACTATAACCTCGGCGTTGGGCATAATCCCCGATACTCGCCGCCGCTTTGACCGCCCATTCAAATGGGGTATGTTTGCTCTTGGTTGTTGGGTAAGGATGCTTAAACAAATCGAGCACCAGTGTCAAACCCGGTTGCGCTTCGTCAGCAAACTCTTTGCTAATCAGTGTTCCCGTCCGTGCCACCGACCGCCAATGGATATGGCGCGGCGAATCACCCGGTCGGTAAGGCCGCACACCCATCACCTCATAACCCACGCCCGCACGGGGTCGCGCCACCTGTGCCGTGAGCTGCCGATCCAACAGTTCTAATCTTTTGAGCGGACGGATTTCTGGATAAACCAGCGTTCGTGTGGGGATATTGAGCTGTCCGTTACGTCGAAAAAATCCAAACGGCGCTCTTGATTCGGCGTTTAACGAGGGAAAAGTATATAAACCGCGTCGATCTAGTGTGACGGTATATTCAAACTGAACCGCCTCACCTTCTGCCAGCGCAGGAATGAAAAGCTGTGCCCTGCGTTGAGGGCTGTCCGGCGCAGCCAGCGGACATGTTTCTTCAATCCGAACCAGTGAACTTGCCGCCCCTTTGATCTTATCAATCTGGAGCATAATCTCGACTTCTTCGCCTTCATACAGATCAGCATCGAGCGTATTTCCAATTTGGCGTTTGCCGCCCAGACCCTTTAGACTGCCTCGGCTTAACAACCATCCCGCTGCCACCACACCCAGCATCAATGCCGAAACAACATACAACCAACCAACCTGTGTTTGATTACCAAACAGATAAATGACGATCGAAGCAGCGGCAAAACTATAAGCACGTGATGTAGGCATAATTCAAAACCGTTACAACAAATTTGGATTTACCTCCTCATTTACGGCTGAGGAGAGGATTAGCATTCAAAAAATTGGTATTTGCTTTGCTCCATCTTTCTCCATGCAATGGGGAAAAAGGGTTGGGGAGATAGGGGAGTTTTCATATTGATCTACTCCACAGGCACACGCGTTTCCGCTAATACCTGTTCAATTACAGCCTGTGCCGTTTCCGGTCGGCGATCCCGCGTCAGCAAGCGATGTGCCAGCACAGCCGGAGCAGCCATCTTAATATCATCGGGTGTCACAAACGTTCGTCCATGAATCAACGCCAATGCCTGTACACAGCGTTGCAATGCCGCACCGCCGCGTGGACTAACCCCAACCACCACGTCATTGTGTGTTCGCGTAGCAACCGCGATTTGCACGATATATTCTTTCAAAGGGCGCACCACATTTACCGCTTTTGCCGCTTCTTGCAGCCGGATAATATCGTCCAATTGCACCACTGCTTTGATGCCATCGAGTGGGTTAGCGTGTTCTTCGCGTTCAAGGATGCTGATTTCTTCGTCGTAACTGGGATAACCGAGGTTCATCGCCACAATGAAGCGGTCAAGCTGCGCTTCCGGCAAAGGGAAAGTGCCAGCCATTTCAATTGGATTTTGCGTCGCGATAATGAAAAATGGATCAGGTAGCGCATGTGTTGTGCCATCGCTCGTCACTTGCCCCTCAGCCATACTCTCCAGCAAGCTCGATTGAGTGCGGGGCGATGCGCGGTTAATCTCGTCTACCAGCACGATATTGCCAAATATCGGGCCAGCCGCAAACTCAAATCGTTGTTCGCGTGGGTTATAAATCGCGCTGCCCGTGATGTCCCCCGGTAGCAAATCGGGGGTACATTGAATCCGTTTGAAGCTGGCATGGATCGTCCGTGCCAATGCTTTCGCCACCAACGTTTTCCCGATACCCGGTACGTCTTCAAGTAAGATATGACCTTTGGCAATTAGTGCTGCCAGCATCAACTGGAGCTTATCCTCATCAATCACCACGGCATCTCGCATGGCATCAGTCATTTGTCGAATAATGACCGCCGGATTATTGTCGTGTTTAGGTGTGTGACCGTTAGTTGTGACCGTTGTTTGCAGCATCTAATCATCCTCAGACCAATTGAACTGTTTGTAGCATTGATACTATTGTCAGTATAAGCGGGGAAAGCCAACCACCAGACCACCCAATTCTTAGGGGATCAATAAATTAGTCTCAATGTTTACTCTCATTTTATGGTTGAGCATTAGAGGCTAGATCAGTCAAAAGTTGGAAAATTCGAACGATTTTCGCTTTACTTTGTTGAACTTTTGTTCTATAATGAGATGTGAAATAGATCGTCAAGGATTTTACAAATGTTATCGGATTTCAATAAAAATCTTGTAACTTGCTGCTTGAATCTTGCAACTTTTGCACGGCGGTGGCATTAGCCGGGCCATCCGCTGCAAAAGCGTCATTTCAGTGGCATTGAGCGAGCCTCCCGCCGACATATAATGTCGATTCAGCGCCGTGCTCCCTCAAATCCGCGGGACAATTCGGCGGATAATATGCACAAAATGCGAAATTTGCGAAGATTTTGCAGTTTCCGCAGTATTTGTATCAATAACGCGATCTTAAATCAGTGTAAACAAACGTTCTGGATGATAAATGGAACCGCTTGACGTGAGTTGACTCGAAAATAATACGAATCCGTCAACAACAAACGTATCACTCACAAAAGACTGATGTTGCTCAAAAAATTGCTGGACATGTTCAATTGGTGGAGGTGTTTTAAATCGGGCTAACGTGATATGTGGCGAAAAAGGGTGGTCTGCTTCCTCAAACCCACTTTCATGCATAATCCATTCAATTTCCTTTTGGAGTGGGTAGAGCGCCGGTTCGGCCTTAACACCGACCCAAATCACGCGGGGTCTACCCTTTACGGGGAATTGACCGACACTTTCTAAGTTCATCTTAAACGGGGTCGCATGAACAGTCGCCAACCCCGTTTGAATACTTGTCAATTGTTGCTCATCCGCGTCACCAATAAACCTCATTGTGAGGTGCATTTGGTGACTTTCAACCCACTTCGCGCCCTGAATTCCAGCGCAAAGCGGCTTGAGTTGGTCTTTGATCGCCTGTGGAAAATCAATCGCTACGAATAAGCGCTTCATAGACTTTCCGTTAGGGAACGCTCTTGCACCAACTGACCGTACAAGCAGTTTGCGTACTCACGTTATTAACATCCGGCAGTGCTGCGAATTGGTTTTCACCAATGGTTGAAGCGCTGAAATCAATAAACACTTCGAAACCGTTACCCCGTACCAGCATCATCTTGGAAAACTGGGTATAGCTGCGTGCTACAGGGGTAATAGGCTCTCCAACGGGTATGCTGCCTGTTGGTCGTCGCCCGAACCGGTCAAGAAAGGCCACCGCATATGGGCTGCTAATTTGTATTGCGCCGTTGCTCGCTGCTTGGCTGTTGCTCCCCTTTGGTGCTTTCGCGTTCGGAAGCAAATTGCTTTCTGCGTAAGCGGTTGCTTGTAGTTCTGCCATCCTACAAAAATCACGCGCCAATGGATCAACACTCAGCTTATAACCCGCTGTACGTTCGAGGACAAAAACCAATGTTTGCACGCTTCGGTCACATCGGATTACCGGATCAGCGCCTCTCCATCCCGGTGGACGTACACTTGGCGGATTAACTTGGTCAGCCAATAGTTCTAAGTCATGGCGAATATCCCGCGCAATGGCGTAAGCTGTACTTGGAACGGCACCGAACCATCCTGCCGGACGTTGATCTGCCCCCATCAATTGGCCCGCCAGTAATTCCAAATCCAGTCGGATGAGAATGGGCAGTTGAACGTTCGTTACATCACCGCTGCCGGTCCAACCAACCGGACGATCACCGCCCATGTTTTGCGAGGCCAGAATATCTAAGTCATTTCGTGCATCAGTTAAAAGCAGTAAGGCGTTGGGTTCAATTGGGGATGCCGGTGGCGCGGCTGTCGGTTCAGGCGTTACAGCCGAGTCAAATGCTGAAGGGTCATTAGATGTAAAAGTAACGGTTGCTTGTGCCGCTGGCGCGAACGGATCAGGTGTCGTCGCAGGGCCATCTTGTGCCACAAGCACCAGAGGTAGCGCCAGCACTAATCCAATAAATGACATCAAAAAAATAGCTCGGCGCACAGTTCAAACTCCTTATGCAGCGGGTAATCAATATATTGCATTATACTTCCGCTGACCATTTTGTGCGCGTAAACAAATATGCCGGTGGTTCAGTCACCTATTGGAAATTTAGCCTATTCATCATGCTTATCTTTTGGCAGCGGTGGGACGGGAGGACGGGATTTTTTTCCGCTGTCTTTGTCGCGCCGGAATGAAGACAAAGTATTTGTAAGTGAGAACTGTGAGTTGTCCTCAGGTTTTACTGCTGACATTGACTTGGAATCATCAGATTTCGATAGTGATGGCATGATGTCTGTGGGCATCAACTGCTCCGTATCAGCCTGCCGAACGGATGGATGAGGCGTAATCGGTGGTAAGATGCTGGGTGGTGTTTCCGGTACGGACGTTGGCGGCTCAATTCTTACGGGCACAAGCCGCTGGCTGTCGCTGAATATTGCCCGGTCAAATTCAGTTAGTGAAAGTTGATGAACCGGGGTTGCTAGAATATGCTTCAAAATTTCGATGCAATCGTCGCGCAGCTTTTTGTAGATACCGCTCGCGAGGTTGCCGGCTTCCAACTCATCTAGAATCAGGTCCATCAATCCGCGTAATTCGACTTCAGATACAGTCGGGCTAAACTGCCGTTCTACAATATATGGCGCAACAAACCCCGCCATCCGTTGGATAACCGGTGTCGCAGTTCCATGCAGGTATATAATTATCGGCCATCTGTGATCAGTCGGGTGAACACTGACCTGATTAAACGACGGAAACAAATCCTGACAGATTCGCCGGTAAAGCGCAACGTAATGATTTGCCCATTCTTGAATTAATGAGCCTACATTTTGTTGAATATTTTGGAGTGAGTAAGGCTGGTCGGCCATCAATACCAAAATATTGTAACTGGCTAATCCGCGTGCCAACCGTGGTAGTTTTTCGTCAAATGTTCCGCGACTATCCCACATAGGCAAAAGCGGTTGGGCATACTGCTGCGTCAATGCCACTAGAACATTTTCATCCCGTTGATCCATAGCGCCTCTAAACCAAAATCACTAATAACTGCTTGCTAAACTACTATGGCTTACTTTCAAACTCCTAACGTCATTTTTCTACCTCAAGCTGGATAGTGAATCCCGTTGTCCGGGGCAAAGCAATCCAGAAGGGTTGTAATAATTCATAAGGACAGTCGCCCTCAGTAATAAACCGCAATTGTATCGTTTCTTGTTGTTGTGTGTCATCCCGGTAGACACTTTGCACATCGTGCCGCGCATTACACCCCGTGCCTGCACTCCATAATCCAACAATAGTCTCACCATTGCTAAACTCAAAGTTTATATGTTTTACAGCATCATCGCATATTTTACTGCGGTCAATCCGTGTGTAGAGAGCCTCAAGCGTGTATGTATCCGTGATTTTAAAGACCTGTCCGGCTATGTTCAGTGCAGCCTCGAAGCAAATGCTGTCCACTAAATAACTGACGTCTTCCCAACCATAGTCAGGTGTACTAGTCGCTGCCGGAACTTGCGTGGATTGGATAAATGTCGGTGGTACAGGGGTCGGAGTATCTGTGCTAATTCGTTCTAGCCGGATACAACCTGATGTCAATAACAGGCTGAGCCATATCACCTTAATAAAATGGCTAAATCGGAAATGAAAAATCTGTAATTTTGCATGGAGCATTAAGACATTTAAACTCGCACGGTGCTCTAAAGCATGGTAATATGCAGATGGTATAGTTCGTGTCTCACATCTAGGTTCAACCATGCGAATTCTCATTATTTCTGATATTCATGCCAATCTCACTGCCTTCAAAACAGTTCTTGCAGATGCTAAAGACGAATGGGAATATGTCTGGTGTTTAGGGGATGTTGTTGGCTATGGGCCAGACCCCAACGAGTGTGTTGAACTGCTGCGGACTTTGCCCCATCTTTGTTTGGCCGGAAATCATGACTGGGCCGCGCTTGGACGCTTAGATATTCGTACCTTTAATCCGGATGCGCGTGTAGCCGTAAATTGGACTCGTGAAACCCTCACCAAAGATAACATTGAATACCTCGATGCGTTACCCACGACCTTCGTGATAGGCAATTATACACTTGCTCATGGCAGCCCACGCGAACCCGTTTGGGAATATATTCTTGAACCATTGATTGCGACTCTGAACTTCCCTCATTTTGAGACCCCTTATTGTTTAGTAGGGCACACACATCAACCCATTATCTACGAATTAGTGAGTGAAGATGGTGATACGGCAGCTATTCCCCCGACCTATCGTAAGATCCGCCAGCTTAACGGTCACCGTCAGATCATTAACCCCGGCAGCGTAGGGCAGCCTCGTGATCAGAATCCCGATGCCGCCTATGCTATCCTAGATGTCGAAACCAATACATGGGAACATCGCCGTATTCCTTATGACATCTCCGCTGTTCAAAAGCGTATGCGCGGCTTTGGAATGCCAGAGCGCTTAATCAATAGGCTTGAACATGGCTGGTGATCCTGACTCTATTTTGTCGACCGACCTCAGTCGTACGATGCGCGATTACCTTGCAGAGATTTATCGCCTTGCTGATCGTGCTGATGATCCTACCAGCTACATTGGAACTTCTGCCCTTGCCGACTTGCTAGACGTTAGCCCTCCCGCTGTCAACCGCATGGTGACGAGGCTCAAAGAAAATGGCTTGCTGGAGCATGAACCTTATCAAGGTATTCGCCTAACCAATTCAGGTCGGCAGGAAGCCCTAAAGCAGTTACGGAGCCACCGTATCGTTGAGGCCTTTTTAGTCAATGTGATGGGTTTCGGGTGGCATCAAGTACACGAAGAAGCCGAGCGCATGAGTCAGGGACTAAGCGATGTTTTGGTCGAGCGCATGTACCGAATGGCGCATGAACCAAGCCATTGTCCTCATGGCGAACCGATCCCATTGCCAGATGGGACTTTACCCGAATCGAATGACGAGTTGCTTTCAATTGCCCCGTTAAATGTTGATCTGGAAATAACACGGGTCCGGACGCGTGAATCTGATCGACTAGAGTACCTCGCCGCGCTGGGGCTCGTTCCGGGACGAAACCTTCAAGTCATTCATTTGGCACCATTTAATGGCCCTATCCAGCTAAAAGTCGGCAGCGAGTATCGTATCGTAGGTCACAATCTGGCTGAACTAATTAAGGTTAAGCCGCTGGGGTAGGTGTCTCGGTAGAGTCTTGCTCTAAGGTTTCCTTCGTAATGATTTGCTTTGGCGGTACGATTATGCTTTCTGCGATGGTGCTGCCGTTTAATAATTGAACGGTAGCATCCATCATCGCTTCCGCCAACTGTACTCGTGACGACTCGACCGAACCCCGAATAAAGTAGCCTCTACGGATGTATTCACGTGCAAGCGCTTCGGCATCAATACTCACAATTACGACACTACTTGGATCAATGCCTGCTTCTGCCATCGCATCAATTGCACCAAATGACCCTGCATCATTGATACTCAAAATCATATTGAACTTTACACCGTCTTTGATCAGCTTTTCAACCGATGCCTTGCCAAATTCGCGTGTTGCTCCTAGATAACGTCCTATAACCGTCGCGTTAGGAGCAAATTCCTTTAAGCCATCTTCTAAGCCGTTAGCGCGCGACACGATGTCTGCTCGATCAGGGTAATCAAGGATAATGACCTGTGCCTGTCCGCCCATCTCATCGCGCACAATCTTTCCTGCAAATCGCCCCGGCTCTAGTCCGAGTAAGTGGTCGTCTCCACCCACCATGACTCCACCTGAATCAGGCACGTCGTTGGCTTGCAACACGACTGGAATGTGGGCTGTGACGGCAGACTTTACGCTGGCCGTTAACAATTTGTAGTCTAACGGACAAACAATCATTGCTCCCGCGCCCTCGGCGCGCGCTTTTTCAAAAAGGGTGACTTCGCGATAACTATCGGTTTGGCTGTCATACAGCTTGTATTCCATGTTATAGCTTTTAGCTATATCGCTCAGTTCACGCGCCATTCCGGCGTGAAATTCGCTGTCTTGGTTACAGGCGATATAGGCTACAAATCCCGTTGGGCCGATGTTTTTTGCGGCTGCTTCAATCTGATCTTTCGTCGGAACAATTTCCCCTGCCATAGCGCTTTTACCCGTCAGTATGGTAGCGACAGTTTTGGGTGGCGGGACGGCGAGGGCTGTTTGGGTTGCATAAGTTGCTTGTTGAAAGGCGTTGTTATTTTGATAAATGAGAAGTGCAGCCACCAAAACGACTATAGCCAATCCTAATCCTATCAGAGGCAGTACCCATGGATGGTTACGAAAGCGGCTCGACAAAAGTAACGTTCGTTGTTCGGGATTATTAAATTGAACGGGCTTAACCGGATGTAAATTGGTCGAGCTGCCTGCGGGCAATCCTACAGCGAGATTTAATGCACGGGACATTTCAATCGCACTGTTGAATCGATCTTTCCGATCTTTTTGCAGTGCTTTTAGCACGACCTCTTCGACCGCTGGCGGCGTGTTTGGATTAAATTCGCGTGGAGGCGTCGGCGGCTTTTCTAGATGCTGATAAATAATCGACACAAGGTCACTTGTAGATGTATCGAATGGCAAACGACCAGCAACCATGTTGTAAAGAATAACACCCAAACTATATAGGTCTGATCGGTGGTCGAGTGGTTCGCCCCTCAACTGCTCTGGTGACATGTAAGCAGGTGTCCCTACAATCGTCCCACTGCGGGTGATTTCGCCCGATTGTTCGGTCAGCTTGGCTAAACCAAAATCGGTCAGATATGCGTTCCCCGCATCGTCCAGCATGATGTTGCTGGGTTTTAGGTCACGGTGTATGATGCCCTTGCTGTGAGCAAAGGCTAGTCCCTGTGCCACCTGTTGAAAAATATGGGCGGTTTGCTCAAGGGGAATATTCCCGCGCTTCAGCATCTCGCTGAGCGATCCGCCCCGCAGCCAGCGCATCGCTAGATATGCAATTTCCTCATTTATGCCATAGGCGTAAATAGGAAGAATATGAATATGTTCTAGTTTGGCAATAACTTCGGCTTCGCGGGCGAAACGCTGCCTAAATTCTTCCTGCTGGGTTTCATCCAGCTTGATTACTTTCAGTGCGACATGCCGGTTAATCGATGTTTCGAAGGCTTTGTAAACAGTAGCCATCGCGCCCTGTCCCAAACGCTCCTCGATTACGAACTCTCCTATTTTTTTGCCGATTAACGAGTCTGGCATGAACTAAATTCCCCGACATCTGTAAATTCAATTTCAAATAGAAATATAGGCCGGCTAAAGTATAGGCTATTCACAATTAAATCGCCAACGTTACTTGCAGATTTTGTTGGATAACAGTGAAGTAATGTCGTTTGTTACGTCAGGCAATCGTAGTCTTGTCGGCGATACAAATAAGCTGTGCAATGATATAATGCTTTTCAATCGTGCAATAGTTGCGGAAGTATACCTATGTCCCTCAAACGCGTGTTATCAGTGGTACTTGTCATTTTAGCCTGTTTGCCGGTGGCAGCAGCTTATGCTCAAGATACTCCCGTAATGCCATCCAATTACAAGCTGAATGGCATTACTCACATCCCTCAGCATTGGAACAATTGCGGTCCCGCCACCTTGACAATGGGATTGACCTACTATGGTCTTCCGGCGAATCAGGACCCGGCGGCAGGTTGGTTAAAACCTACCTCGGAAGATGGGAATGTTAGCCCGTGGCAAATGGTTGCTTATGTAAACACCCAATTAGGTAGTGCTGTCAAAGCAGTTACGCGCGCAGGTGGTGATCTAGATACCATCAAGACCCTGCTTTCTAACAATTTTCCGGTCATTATTGAAGAGGGGTATGACCCTGAACCGGATCGGTTGGGTTGGATGGGGCATTACTTGTTGATGGTGGGGTACGATGATGTGTCTCAAATGATTACGAGTTACGACAGTTACCTCGGCCCCAATAAGCAGGTTAAATACGACGACATCACGAAGTATTGGGAACATTTCAACAACACATATATCGTGCTTTATGATGCCCCGCGCGAAGCCGAGCTGATGACCTTGTTGGGCACGAATGCCGATCCCATTCAGAATGCACTTAATGCGCTGGAAATTAACCGTCAACGCGCCCTTGCAGATGCGGGTGACAAGTTTGCATGGTTCAATATGGGAACCAATTATGTTGCGCTGGCGGATTTAAATCCAGCAGCCTATCAGCCGAAAGCCTTCGAGTATGCTGCGGCGGCTTACGACAAAGCGCGTGAACTCAATCTCCCGTGGCGTATGCTCTGGTATCAGTTCGGCCCCTACGAAGCCTACAATGCAGTAGGTCGCTATCAAGATGTCATTGATCTAGTGCATGTTCAATTGAAAGAACCGGGGACTTCGCAGTACATTGAAGAAACCTATTATTATGCGGGCGTTGCTCGTGAAGGTATGGGCGACTTGACGCGTGCGTTGTCTAATTATCAGGAAGCTGTTCGTATTGATCCTAACTTTACCCCTGCAATAGATGCGCGTAACCGGTTGCAAGCAACCAACGTCGCCGGTGCTCCAGCTGGAAACGGCTAGGCTTATCGCCGTTAGAACTTAAAGAGCCGGTTTATATACGCCGGCTCTTTTAATTTTTGTAAATAGCTGCCTAATTCATCACTGACTGAGTGCCTGAACCATTTGCCTGAACGCGCTGCGATAATTGGCTGTCATATCAAAGCGGGCGCTGCGCCGGATTGCGTCCGGAGGCTCAATAGGGGCTAGTTGGGCAATGACAATACGCTTGCCTTTGCTTTTAAAGAACTTCCACGCCGCTTCTACACTTTCGCTGTGCAGCGCTTGTGGCGAAAGTAGATAGACCATTCTTGAACATTCACTTAATGCCGGATGCACACCACCCGCCCAATGAACGGCCTCGTCTGGTGTTTCGTGCAGCCATGTTGCGATACCTGCTTTTTGTAAATCATCCGCTAACTGTTCGGCTAATTCGGCGTCGGCCTCGGTAAAGTTAATGTAGGCCGTATCTTGCGCCAATTTAGTGCGGGTATTGCTGGCAACCTGTACCGCTGCCGGACGGGCCTCACCGCTGTGTAACGCCGTGCGCCCCATACGGAAAACCGTTCCACCACAGTCCGGACATTCTCCACGTGTGGCGGGAATGCCCCGGCGTGTCCAAACGGCTCGCGGATTTTCGATTTCAATGGTTTCTTTGCAGCGTACACAGTACGCCTCAATTGCTTCCTCATCTTCGTCGTAATACTCGGCATGGTCGTTCACTGGAACACTCCTTCAAACCTTTCTGAATAGTATTTTACTTGCAAACGTCCACGCTTGCTTGGCCTAACCCAGTAAAAACTCGACTGACTCTTCAAATAACCCCGCATCTTTTTCATAATCCTCAACATGATCCCGTTGAATTGACAGCCATTCGCGCCAGATATTTCCTTCTCCGGCCTCGAACGGTTTCATAACATGATGATCGATCAAGTCTTGTACGCGTGATACTGGCAGCTTGATAGCGACCCCTTTGCTACCTACAAAGGCGAATATCTTACCGTTAATTTTATAGGCAGGGTAACCGAATGCCTTACTGGCTTTTACCCCCGGCATCAGCAACAGCATTTCGTCCATTTTGGATTTGCGCAGCTCGTCATAGGTATGTTGGCTCATGCGCTGGTTTCCTCAAGAACATACTGCACAGCTTCTTCAAAAATGGATTTGTGTTGTTCAAAATTCCCGGTCAGTAAGACCCAATCTTTCCAAACCCGACCTGCCATGGGTTCAAAACGTTGGAATCCGTCTTTGCCGATTAATTCACCAGCACGTTTGGGGCCGACTTTCAATACAATTCCATCATCATAAAGCCCAGCAGCCAGTTTGCCATTTACTTTATAACCATGATACCCAAACATCTTTCCCGCTTTAGCAATAGGATGATCAGCTAACATTTGGTCTAGGATACGTTCTAAGGCTGGTTCGGACTGAAAGGTTGGCATGAGTAAACCTCGGATTGGAATTTATGTTCTGGTAAGCGTAACCCCGATTCAATAACTTGTCAATTATCGAGCATTCTAAATAAAAACGCAGAGGTATGAGTCTCTGCGTTTGAGGGATAAAAATTGAAACCGAGCGCGGTTAGTTCATGACCGATGGCAGTTGGAAGTGAGCACGGATGGCATCTTCAATCTCGTCAGCTACAGCCTTGTTGTTGAGAAGGAAGTTCTTGGCTGATTCTCGTCCTTGACCGAGCAGACCATCGTTGTAGCGGAAGAATGCACCACGCTTCTCGATGATGCCGAGTTCCACACCGAGGTCAATAATCTCACCGACCTTGCTGATGCCACCTTCGAAGAACATGATGTCAAATTCGGCTTCGCGGAAGGGAGCAGCAACTTTGTTCTTGGTTACGCGCACCTTGGTACGATTACCGATAGTGTCTTCACCGTGTTTGATGCTCTGGATGCGGCGGATGTCCAAGCGCATAGTCGCATAAAACTTGAGGGCGCGTCCACCGGATGTTGTTTCAGGCGAACCGAACATGACACCCACTTTTTCACGCAGCTGGTTGGTGAACATCACCGTCACGTTAGACTGTTTGATCGCACCACCGAGCTTACGCAGGGCTTGACTCATCAAACGGGCTTGCAGACCGACGTGCGAGTCGCCCATTTCGCCTTCGATTTCAGCGCGGGGAACCAGTGCTGCTACGCTATCGACCACCACCACATCTAATGCGCCTGAACGCACCAACGACTCGGTGATTTCCAGCGCTTGTTCACCTGTATCCGGCTGCGAAATATAAAGTGTTTCGACGTTCACACCGATACGTTCGGCATATTTGGGATCGAGGGCGTGTTCCATATCAACGAAGGCGCACAAACCACCGCGCTTTTGTGCCTGACAAATGACGTGCAAGCAAAGTGTGGTTTTACCGCTGGATTCGGGCCCATAGATTTCGGTGATGCGACCGCGCGGAATGCCGCCGACACCTGTCGCAATATCGACGGTGAGTGAACCGCTGGGGATAACCTCAACCGCCATATGATTGGCGTCGCCCAGACGGACAACTGTGCCGTCACCGAAGCGTTTGGTCAGATCGGCTAAAGTCGCTTCGAGCGCCTTCATGCGCCCACTGCCATCACCTGAGCTACCCGAAAAATCTTCGGATTTATCCTTCTTACTGCGAAGACTCTTTTTGCCACCGCGTTTTTCTTTTGAGGAAGTTTCTTCGGCTTCTGTTTCAGTTTCCAGTTCGTTCAAATCTGTTTCTGCCACTTTAGTTTTTTCCTGTTATGATTAATAACGGATATGGATATTTATTTTAGCACAGACGTTCTTAGTTGGCAATGTCGAATATGGTGACGCATATATGAAAATATACACCAAAACAGGTGATGATGGCACAACCAGCCTCTTTTCGGGCGGTCGAGTTTCAAAGACTCATCTGCGGGTGGAGGCTTACGGCACAGTTGATGAGTTGAATTCGGTGTTGGGTGTTGCCCGCGCTCATCATCCTCATGCTCGTACTGATGCTTGGCTGGCGCGTGTACAGCGTCAGTTGTTTAATTTGGGTGCGGATTTAGCTACTCCGCTCGACTCCAAAGCTGACTGGGTTGTTCGGATGGATGTGGATACGGTTATCTGGCTGGAACACTCTATTGATGAAATGACGGCTGACCTGCCTGAACTTAAGAACTTTATTTTACCGGGCGGGTCGCTGGCGGCTGCGAATATTCAGGTTGCGCGAACGGTTTGCCGACGGGCCGAACGGATAGTTGTTCAGCTGCAGGAGCATGAACCGGTTGGTGAGCTTGTGGTGAATTACTTGAACCGCCTTTCTGACTTCCTGTTTACACTTGCGCGGTGGGAAAACATGCAGTCGGGTATTCCTGAAGATAAGTGGACAGCGCGATAGGTTACTGTGATCAGTTCACAGCTAACAGTCAAATCCTCATACGTAAACCGTTATTTGACAAAGTTTTGTCATTTTATGGCAAATTTGCCCCATATTGAACGATTTTTGTGACAAATTCGGCGGATGGCTCGGCGGTAATCGCGGTAACGGGCTGTTGGAATGTCCGTCGCCAAGATTGCTATTAGCCACAAGTTACAAGACGCAAGTTTCAAGATGGTCGCCCGTTATCAGCCAAACAAAATGTAATTGAACCAAGAGACAGAGAGCAATAAGAGATCAAATATTCATCATTTGGAATGGTTTGGATTCGGAAAATGCTGCAAATTCTTCAGAATCAGAATCCCTTTCGCGATACTGCGGCGGCGGTGGCGGTGAAAGAACGGCGGCGGCGATGGCGGCGGTGGCAGTCCTGAGTGCTGAGTTCCGAGTACTAAATCAAAGACAGTTGTTAAAATGCAGCAGGATTTACAAGTGGCACATCCCTACAAGACGTTCTATTCTCATTATAGGGGAATTGATGGGCGAAGTGGTTACCATTTGGAAGAACATTTTGTAACTGTTGCGAGAGATTAGTCATAACCCTTTTGAGGGAGCGGAGCAGGGGAGCAGGTTGATGGACGGTTGGAAAAGCATTTGTCGGGTTAACCAAAAATAAACCTGATTACGAACAAGTTGTGTAAAGCGGGGTTATCACGAGTTATTTTTGAATAAGTATAGTCAAAACTATGGATGACAAAAAATCTAGAAAAGTCCGCAACCTAACGATCTTTTTCTTGCTAATACTTGCGATTATTGTTTTTATCCTATTTGTTGCACCTATAGTCTTTCAACTTTATCCACGCTAACTACGTGTCTAATTTCCATCTTTTGATCAGTTGTGCCAGTCGTGTAACGGCGTAGTTTTAAGACTTATATATGGTATTAACTGATAATTATTTCTGAGGCGTTTGAATCGAATCTAACAAAGAAAAGATAAACCATCTTGGTAAACTAGAGCTAGCGTTCAATTCACAACACAATTTGCCATTAGGCATGATAATTGTTGGAAAGCCTGCAAACTTTTCTTTATTACTAACAATTGTCGAATTAAGTCCCGGCCAACCTTCCAAGATCAAATATAACTGCGAATTAGGCCAACTTTGAGCAAAATCAGCAAAATTATCAACAGCAGGTAACAATCTGAAACCGATCCCTTGAGCTTCTGCTTCAATTGGAACTTTTTCAACGAAGCTTGAGGTGTTGCTCTCATAAAGCAGGAAATCAACAATTAGTCCTTTTCGGGGATAATATAAACTCAGTAGAACGCTAATATATATATGTGCTCCGAAATTGCCGTAACTAATCTGTATCCCATCTGGATCCCCGTATTGGTCTAATATATCTCCTAAGTCAAATTTTGCGGGAGGAAATAGATATAACCACGAAACCACATCATCAGATAACCTAATTGCATTATTTCTATTAGTTGACTCGTACCACCACGATATATCAGTTAATTTACCATCTTTTAATTGATGACTAAATTCGCGTTTCTCTTTTGACAACTTGTAAAAATCAATAGTATCCAGATATTGATGTACCTCTTCTAGAGTTGTTTTACCGGGTATAATTTTGTTCCAGCACGGCAAATTACAGGTATTTGGAATGCCGAAATCCTCTCGTTCATCTACCCTAAAACTTTGAACTAAAGTTAAATTCGCAAACAAAATAACTATGGCACTAAAGATTAGAGTAAATAAATAACGAGACATTTATTCTCTTCCTTACAAATCTACTGTCATAGAGATTATACGATGGCAAAGATCATGAAATGCAAAAAATGAATAAGTGGAGATACTTTCCCATCTGAAATAAGCAATAAAGTAAAGAAGCCTATTGCAAGAAAAATGTTCGTTAAATACCCCCAAAAATTGCAAGAGAAGCGGTTGAATATTTTTGCAATATTCTGGTGAATTTAGTCTCTTAATCACGTTATTTTCGCATGGAATCGGAATTGACCGAATCCACACTAAAGCAATCCACTTTCTTGGACGTTGACCTAAGCAGGCAAAAGGGTCTCCAAGCGCTTTCCATCATCGCCGTTTACGCTATCGACCACCCAACCGGCGATGCCACTGTCGGTGCGGATGTGCCACCACTGAAATCCATCGGCTCTGGTTGGTCCTTCAATGAGGGTTACGCGTGCGCCATCTCCGAGCTTAGCGACAATCAGGTAACTTGTTCCAGCCCCTGCGCGTACATTCAGCTGGTCGCCGTTGGTGGTGTGCACTACGGCTAAACCGCCGGCAGTCAATACGGCATTATAATTGCGTGTTGCCTGAGGTGTTACGATGTCCTGCGGGCTAACCAGTAAGGGTTGATTGGGCGCAGGTGCGATAATCGGAATGCTGCCCGGTGCATAAACCGGCTCGGCGAGCTGCTGCCACTGGGTGTATATTCTGCCACCTACACTTTGGGCGCTAACAAGTGTGCTGCCTGCCCAGACAATGACTGGTTGTTCATTGGCGCCACTCGTCCAAATTGGCACACCAGCGTTTAATCCATTGCGGGTGTTGACGTAGACTAACGTCCGTGCGCCGGGTGCAAAGGTGTCGGTCGTGTAGACGAAACCGTCGGCAGTGCCCTTCGCTTCATTTAGCGTAATGGCAGTCGGCAGAGTTCCGACAACCGCGCCGCTGCGATCAACTACCGTCCAAGCGTAGCGTCCATCTGCCGTAGCGGTATCCACCATTATCCGTTCGCCATTCTGGATAAAGCGGGGTGTTTGCAGCGTTGCGTCCGGTAGGTTGAAAAAGGGAAAGCGCGCGCCGGTGACAGCTTGATACACTTGTATCGAATTCGCTTGAAAAACCGGAAACGCGGTTTTCTGATTTTCCAGACGGTCATCCGCTGCCACCATAATGACTTCATTGGTATCGTTGAAGCGGTCACTATCCAGACTTGTGTAGACAGGATTAAGCTGCAACTCATTGCTGTCCAGTTTCCAGTCATAGGCTTTAAGGGCGCTTCCGGATTCACTGCCGCTCAACACTAAATTGAAGGTCACGGTTTGCAAGTTGAACTGCCGGATTACCGGGGTCAAGCCGGGCGTATTGGGTAGTCCTAACAGCGCGACGGATGGCATATCCGACCGAATGCTGTAATCGACCGCGCCGTTCAGGATGTTGAGGACGATAATTCCCCAGCCACCGCCGTCCAAACTGTAGCCCAGCGCAACGCGGCTGTTGTCATCACTAAAAACCGATTCGTCAGCGATAAATTCCAGACTGGTTGCAATGGTTAACGGCAGATTGTAACTGGCAATTAACCGTTCGCGCTGGCTAACGATCAATATCCCCTGATAGGTGCTGCTGTTATATGGCACATAGGCAAACAATGATCCGCCATGCCCCACCGCTACCTGCGCTGGATGATGGTCAAAACCTACCGCTAAGGGAAGGGTGAATGAGTCAGTGATTTGTCCGCTGCCGCTGATGGTATCCAACCGTCCGCTTGACGGCTCATAAAGTTTGACCGCCCAGTTGACATCGGATACCTGCGCCTGTGCCGGGAGCGAGGCGAGTAGGAATACGATGACTGCTAATGCCCAGACCGATTTTTTGAGCATTTATAGACCCCTGCTGAACGGATTAACACTTTGTAGACAGTTTAGTTTGGTTATAGCGGGAACGCAAAAAGGAAGAATAAGCACCCTTTAAAATCATGTTTGAATAATAAATTGCAATAAGAAATCTTTGTGAGACTTAATTTAGATTGCTTCCAATTTCGTAATGATTCCACTAAAATTAGATGCACTTAGCGTGCCTTTGCCACGCTGAGTTATAGGATCAAAAACGATGTTTGCAACTTTAAGCCAGTTGTTATCACATTTAGATTTACCAGACAATGGAATGAACCGTAAAGAGCGGTTGCTTAACTGGATTACCATCGCCATCACCCTGATTACGGTCATTTATACCGTACTATTTTCATTTATCATTGCACGGTTGGATATTGTGATTGTCGGTTTCTTCGCAGCAGTATTCGCGCTAGGGATCAACCTTGCTGTGCGCAACGGTCACAGCCGTATGGCGACTATAACCTTTGTGGTTGGGGTCTGGCTGATTGTCACGTATCAAGAATTAAGGCCGGGGGGTTTAGGGGTCTTTGATAACGCGTTTACCGCTTATGTCGTGCCAATTCTGTTGGCTGGCGTTTTGCTAGGCAGCCGGGAGAGTTTCGTTTTCGCATTCGTATCAGGATTGGTGGGGTTAAGTTTTCTTGTTCAGGGGGGTGCAAAACCCGGGGCGTTTGTAGATGTGCAGTTCAATTCCCAAGTCTTACGATTTACCGGTCAAAGTCTGCTATTTTTGCTAGCCGCGACTTTAATAACGCTTAGCCATAATGCAACACGTGCCGCCCTCAAACGTGCGCACGACAGCGAAGACAGCCTGCGTAACCACAACCGTGAACTTGAACGTGAAATTGCAGAACGCCAGCAAGTGGAATTAGCGCTGCGTGCCAGCGATCAAGCAGCGACACAGTTCCAACATCTTCTTAAAGCGCTGCATGAAGTGAGTATGGAGTTGGCCAATGTTGCGACTCTGGATGATCTTTATCGCCAAGCCGTTGTTCTTGGTCATGATAAGCTGGGGTTTGATCGTATAGGCTGGTTTGTGTGCGTTGAAGGCACCGAGGTTCTTCAAGGTACTTACGGCATTGATCCTGAAGGTAATTTGGATGATGTGCATGATCTCAAAACGACTGTTTCACTCGAAAACTGGAAAAACAATTATCAACGGTTCAAATCCAATGGACACGTCTATTTTCGGATTGATACCGTTCTAAATGACCGAGATCGGATTGTTGGCAAAGGGTGGAATATTTTTGCGGCTGTTTCTGATGGGGACGAGATTATCGGTTGGATTGTTGCTGATAATCATCTGCATCATCAGCCCTTGCAGGATTTTCAGCTTGAGATTATGCGTTTATATGGCGCGATGCTGGGGCAGTTATTCGCGCAAAAACAAGCTCAACAAATGCTGCTTGAAAAAGATTTGCGTCTGAGCCTTGCACTGAACGCGGCCAATATGCGCTCGTGGGATTGGAATCTGCAATCAGGCGAAATTTCCGGCAGTGATTTATATCGAGAGAATGTACCCACAAAAACCAATTATCTTGATTTTATGAATCTCATTCATGTCGATGATCGGAATCGTGTTCTTGATGCGATTCGGGCGATGACCGAAGCGAAAGGGACTTACGAAGCTGAGTATCGGGTCCTTGATGATGAGGGAACAGCACGCTGGCTCTATTCGCTAGGGCAGCCTTACCGCGATAGTAATGGCGAGATTGTGGGTGTGGCTGGCGTCACTCAGGATATAACCGGACGCAAGTCGATAGAGGAATCGCTCAAACGCGCTGACCAACAGGCGATGGAATTGATTTTGGAGAAAGAACGAGTCGGTGCTCTGACTGAATTTATCAGCACGATTTCACATGATTTGAGAGTGTAAAATAGATTGTGTAAATGGAATGCCAGTATAGAGAGAGAATTCTCGTTATAATACGTCGCATTTGTGACGAAAGAAAGGTATTCCGAATGAGTAGCAAAAACAAACAAGTAAAAGCAAATGTTCAAGATTA
>WGMX01000036.1 GCA_016124855.1 Anaerolineaceae bacterium
CATTTACACTATCCTGTAGGGGCGGAATTTATTCCGCCCGCGCACCTTAAAATTTTGATGGCAAAATTGGCACATAATCACCTATTGTCATTGCCGACGCTTGTCGGCTGCCAATTTTGCCTTCGTTTGATCTGACGACTAAAGACCGATTGGCAATCTTGGCATCGGACATGCCAACAACCTTTTGCCGCAAATTCAACCGGGCATCTCGCCGAAAGTTGCCAACATTGCCAAATATCACATCGACATTGACAAGCTCTTCGCCAAAAAACGTTGGATTAAGACGGACGACTGGAGACCAAACACGGATAGCCAATAACAGCTTGTGAAAATGAAGAATCTGAAGAATTTTCCGAAGTTTTTCCCTCAAATGGGGTTCGGAAACTTCACAAATTACACATTCAAAAAGGAGACAGTGAATCAAAGCCACTACTTGCCGCCGCCACCGCCGTAATAAAGGTTCTTGAACACTCTGCGAATCTTCGCTCTAGCTGCGTCTTTGCGGTTAAATGTATTTCTGTTTTTACTCCGGCTTTACACAGCCCGTGAACGAAAAGGCATACATCGCAAACCCGCGTGACCGTACCCGTAAGATCAATTCGTGCTGCTCAAAGTCCTTATTCCGTACGAGGTTATACATGCGAGGTCTGTCCACGATCACCCGCCCATCCGCCGTCAGATCGTCACCGTAAATCGCTTCACTCAATGGTTGGTCATCCTGCCAAACCTCCACGCTCACCGCTTCAGGATGCACCATCCGGTCAATCATTTCGGCATAAGGGGTCAGCACCGCGTTCACCTCAACCGCCTCATATGGCACACGAATGATCGCCTCAGTTTGGCCCTGATAGGTCAGGTGTTGTTCACCGGCTTGCCACGCGCCGCTCACGTAAAAGGCGTTCCGCATACGCTCTTTTTCTTTGGGCATCATGTAAAGCATGGGTGCGCCTCGCCCGTAACCTTCGGGGTTGCCCAACGCGCCTCGATCCAACCCCGCGTGCAGTTCAGGCGTTGGACGGTAACACACAGCGCCGGGACGGTCTTCATCTCGCAGCGGTTGCATCACCGGGGGAAGTGTCAGGTTCGCATCATTCTCGCGTAAAACGGCCTGTATCGCCTCTTCAAACAGCCCGTAACCGCCTTCGCCTGCGCTCTGGTAGCGGATATAACCATCCTGATCGACCAGATATTTAGCAGGCCAATAACGGTTCGCGTAAGCATCCCACATCGCGAAATTATTATCGAGGTAAATAGGATAGGTCAGCTCATGCTCACGAATCGCCATCTCAATTTGTGGTTTTTCTTTGCCGAAGGGAAACTCCGGCGTATGGATACCAATAATCGTCAACCACTTGCTGTAGCGTTTATTCCACTCGCGCAGGTAAGGGAGAGTTCGCAAACAATTGATACAGCTGTATTCCCAGATGTCGATTAATACCGCTCGCCCACGTAATCCAGCCATAGTCAACGGGCGGTCACTGTTCAGCCACTCACCCGGCTTAAATTCTGGCGCGCGCAAGATGCGTGGCTTTAATATGTTCTTTTCGCTGTGCATAGCGAACTCCTCTGAAAACCTGTTGATTACATTGCCATTCGTCAACCCTACTGACGTATTGGCAAAGCCGCAACTTTCGAATTCAGAGGCGTATCGACTGAGATTGCGAAGTATAAAATTCGGTGGTTATGCGTACTTATCCAACGCCTGCCGGTTCGGCGATTGCCCGTACTGCTACCGGTACGGTATACCCTTGCCGGCGCAGGTATAAATCAGGCATCTCGGCAGTCAGCGCGTGCAGTGAAGCCTGTAACATGCCTGTTCGGTTAAAGGATTCAACCGACGCTTGATTGTCCCAGAACAGCACTAATTGAGCCGTTTCAGGGTCATCTACCTGCGCCAATAAATAACCCGCCTTGAAACCGGGGCGCTGCCTGACAATCGGCAAATAGCGGCTTTCAATTAAGTCATTTAATAAAGGCATTTGGTCGATTGGAACTTGAAGAAAAGTTACTTGCGCGTACATCGCTGCTCCTCCTGCTAAACTACACAGCCAAAGTCAGCTTGGTTTTGAAACACGAGCGGCTACTTTGTTCCAATTATACAACCAGTTTTTTAGCGGAAATATTCGAATTCACATAATTTCAGAGGTACATTCGTCACGTGGAGCAAATTATTAAGGTTTGGTAGAGGGTTTACGATCCTGTTTCAACAGGCTTGTGCGGGAACAGTCGCTTACATTGAAGCATCCAAAGAACGAAATTTGGCGTTGCTCAGGTCAGTTCTTCTTAAGCAGACGCTCATCAATTCTTTACTTAACAGAAAGCCAAGCATCATACCGTAGATTAAGTGTAGGGAGCAGGCACAGCGCTATTTATTGATCAATCTCAACTTTGTCTACGATCCCAACAATAATCGCTCGTGCCGGGCCTGTTCCCCGCTTGCCGATAATCTGGCGGGCGCTGCTGCCTTCGTCCAGCACCACCACCACATCCCCGATTCCGGCTTGAACATCGTCGAGGCAAATATCATAGGTGGTTGTTTCGCTGCCGTCCAAATTAAGCCGTATGACCGTTAACAATTTTTGTCCATTGAAAAGCGGATGTTTGATTGTGCTTACGACCGTTCCCGCCACGCGTCCGATATACATGGAATGCTCCTATGCCAATGCTATACAGCCCGCATCGTGTGTTGTGTCTTACGTTTTTCTTCGGTTGCCGGTTCGCCGATGAACACTTTCCACACCACTGACTTCTCGTCGTAGAGGGGGCGATCATCAACATCGTCCACGATGCCCACTATGGCTGCATCCACTGGAACAAAGGAAATAGGCAGGGCAAATGCCGCTTCTTTCGAGGCGATGACAAATACCAACTCACCCATACCGGCTTGGTTGGTTGCATCTGCGGCCACGTAAATTTCACCGCTTGGGTCACGGTCAACATTCAAGGGTTGCACCATTAACCACTTCACGCCATCTAGCCCTTTAACTTTTTGCGTAGCGACCAAGTTACCAACCACACGTCCGAATTTCATAACCTATCCTCTTCCACTTTATTTGTGTAGCGTAACGCAATCTGCTTTCTGGCGCTAGCCAATGACCCGTCGTAAATGTCCGTTGGCTTGTGCGAGAAGTTCGCGAGCTTTAGCTGGGTCTACCTGTTTACGCTCCATTACAATCGCTGTTTTGACCTCGTTGCGGGCTTGGTTCAGTAATTCTGCTGCGCGGTCAGCCTCAACACCTGTGATTTTCGCGACTAATCCCTGCGCTCGCCGTAAAAGTTTGTCGTTGGATACGCTGACATCGACCATTAGATTTCCATAGACTTTACCTAACCGAATCATTGTGGCAGTACTAAGCATATTGAGGATAAGTTTTTGGGCGGTTCCGGCCTTCATGCGCGTGCTGCCTGCGATCACCTCTGGCCCAGACACAACCCCGATAGGGATGTCTACTGCATCGAGTAGTGGCGCAGGAATATTACATGCGATTCCGACAGTAACTGCGCCGAGTTCACGCGCATAGGTGACTGCTTCCAGCACATAAGGCGTAGTTCCGCTGGCGGCGATACCGACCAGTGTATCCCTGCTCGTTAGGGGGAGGGCTTCCAAATTGCGCCGCGCCAGCGCCCGATCGTCTTCCGCACCCTCAACTGAATGTACCAGCGCGCGTTCGCCTCCTGCCATAATCGCCTGTACTAAGTCGGGCGGAACGCTGTACGTTGGCACACATTCGGCTGCATCCAAAACAGCTAATCGTCCACTTGTTCCCGCACCAATATAGATTAATCGCCCGCCTTGCTCAATCCGGCTGGTGATCGCCTCGACCGCTTGAGCGATTTGGGGTAATGCAGCCTCGACCGCTTTGGCAACCATCTGATCTTCACGGTTGATGATCTGGACGATTTCAAGTGGGGACAGCATGTCAATTTGCTCGGAGCTCGGGTTCGGTTGTTCGGTAATCATGAATACCCTCGGTATATTACGTGTTCAATGCTTCAGCCAATAAATCATGGATTGCGCGACGGAATTCGAGTGTGCCCGGCTTGCCCCGTCCCGGATAAACGCTGTTGGTCAAGCAGGCCACAACCAATTGATTATCAGGATCAATCCACAACGATGTACCGGTGAAGCCCGTATGCCCATAAGTGTTGTTGCTAAACAAATCACCAGCCGATGCCCCTTCATAAGCCTTGATGACGAAACCTAATCCGCGTCGCATTCCATCAGTTTCGGCGTGTTCACGCTTGGCTTCTTGTGCCAAATCAGTGTCAATCCCAAAGACTTGCTCCGGCTGCGTCAGCCATGCTTGACCAAAGTTAGCTATATCACGGGCTGTGGAGAATAATCCTGCGTGTCCGGCAACGCCACCTAATCCGCAAGCATTTTCATCGTGGACTTCACCCCAAATCCGACGATTCCGCCATGTGGGATCATCCTCGGTCGGGGCGATTTGCTCTCTTCCGAGATGCCCCTCTCGTATGGGATTAAAGCACGGACTGGATAAGTTAAGCGGGGCTATCACACGCTGGTGGATGACTTCATCAAGCGCCGCACCACCTAAGCGTGAAGTTGCCTCGCCCAGTAAAATAAGCCCTATGTCGCTGTAGATAACTTTTTCACCCGGTTCACCGACGAATGGATAGGCATAAATCGCCTGTAAGCCATTCAGCAGGCGTTGAGCGCGTGGAAGAGTTTCAGGTTGATCGGGTGGAACAGGAGCAGGACCAGCCGCGTTATAGACATCACGCCAAGCCGGTAAACCCGAGGTGTGCGTCAATAAATGTCGAAATGTGACGCGTGATGGATCAACCGTCTTGCCGATGAACTCGGCTGGTGTAGGCAGTCGAACTTTGCTATGAGGGTCTTGCCCACCGTCGATAGTACGCGGATGGAGTGCGCCAAATTCTGGAACAATTTTAGTTAAAGGGTCATCTAAGCGAACACGTCCAGCACTGACAAAGGATAGAAAAGCCGTCACGGTAAATAACTTAGTTACCGAAGCCATATCGTATAGCGTGTCGTTGCCGGCAGGCGTACCTTCGACTGTTCCCCAACCTTCATCGAGCACCGTTTCGCCACTTTTGATAATCGCTAAAGCACAAGCGGGAAAGACTGTGCCAAGATTATGTCTAATAAGTGTTCCTAAGCGTTCTTGAGCAGATGACGATAAGCGGTTCAATGTAATCCTCATAAATCATAACGGGGCAAGTGATCTGTGAGAGAGGTACCGGTCAAGCCAAAACGTTCGCTGTTGATCGCCACAGATAAATACCAATTTTCACGCTTGAACTATAATAAATATATCCGTAATCCCTGAGTGCAGCTTGAGCCGCCCCGAACCAATATTGTACCATCCCACAGAATTTATTCGTCTAATATTGGGGTATTGACTTAGAGCGCGCTCTAAATAGTAAAGTGTGAAACATGGACACAAAAGAGCATACGTACACCATACAACAGGTTGCCGAAGTGACTGGTTTGAGCGTCCATACACTGCGCTATTACGAGCGTGTGGGCCTCATCCATCATATTGATCGGATTGAGAATACCCACCGCCGATATTCGTCGGATGACATCGGGTGGATCGAGTTCCTCAATAAGCTGCGGGCAACCGGCATGACTATTCAGCAAATGCTGGCTTATGCCGAATTGCAGCGCTTGGGCGATGTGTCGCTGCAGGAGCGTTTGGACATGCTTAAGGCACATCGGGAAGAAGTCGAGCAGCACATGCGGGAACTTCATGAATATCTGAATGTCATCTGTGGCAAAATCGAGTACTATCAGGAAGTTGTTAACTCACAGAAAATTCTAACCTCCTGATCTGCCGTTTGTTCGTCTAATCCTTTTCAACCTGTCCGGCGACAAACTGGAACGCATTGGCGTTCCAGTCTCTTCAGTGCGCCTTAGCAATAGATTTTCTCTAAGTGTCTATATCGCAACGGAATATTCGGTACGGAGGGACATCATGCATCTTTTGATTGATTATTACGAGTCCATCGGGGTACACATTTCACAGCGCCAGTTCGAGAATCAAGAGAGGTCGACTGAACGGCGTTTCCGTCGATTATGGATTGTAAGCTTGTTTAGGAAGTTGACTTTCCGATCATGGCTTATGGAATTCGAGCCGCTCAAGCCGGCAGAAGAACTAACGTTGGATTCGGCTGATTGTTAAGGATAACCACTCGTTAGTTCCCTCACTCGATATCTTTAGCGCAATATTCTTGTCCTTAATCACAATCAAGATCATCAGCAAAGGCACGGGCGTTTGGAAGTTATCTACGCGCGTCTACTGTGTCGATTTTACGGAGAATAACATGTATGGCTTAACAGATTTCCTCGTGGCACAAGAAATTATCCATATCATTGGGCGTGAACAAGCCCGACACGAAGCGCAGGCGGCGGCTCAACCCGAACATTTATCTCCACTGGGGCGGCTGATTAATCGGCTTCCGATATGGACACCGAATCAGGAATTTGCCCTCGATATAGCCAAGGAGGAATCAACTCTCAAAATTACATCCTGTGAGTAACAGCGCTAATTTACGCCGACTTTGACCAGCCAATCGTGAATGTGCTGGGCAATTTCGGCGTGATTCTTTTCCATCATCAGGTTATGTGCCGCGCCCGGATATTGGCGGAAATCCGCGTGATAATGTTCAGCAGTTTGTTTTAAAGCATCTAAGCTGACCACAACATCGCCTTCACCCGCCAGCAGCAGCATCGGTGTGTTGATGACCTTGGGTGCCAACCAGAAGGGTGGATGGTGCTGCAACATGACCAGCAGTGACTCAGGGCCAAGCTGCTTAAAAAGTTCCTGTGGACTGACGACAGAGGTTTCACTGAGTAGGGCATGAGCCGCTGCTTGCGGACTGCGACAGTTTTCGGCGCGGCGCGTTATCAACGAGAGCAAAATGGCAGCCAAATCAGCCGAAAAGAAATAGGTGGTTTCGCCAGACAACAATAGTTCATGCGGCCAAGGGGCGACCAGCACCGCTGCGGGTAAGTCACCGACATATTTGAGATACCATTGCGCTAATGCCCCGCCCATGCTGTGACCGAGCAGAATGGGTTTATGTGCCTGACGATCAATTTCTGCTTTAAGGAACGCTAAGTAGTAGTCTAAAGTACAGGATTCAATGGGCGTTTGAGAAGGGGAACCGCTGTGTCCGGGAAGGCTGTGAGTGTGCACTTCCCATCCCCGTGCGGCGAAGAATGGCCCCCATGTATCCCAAGTCCATGCGCCGTGCCACATGCCATGCTGCATGACGATGGGCGTATCGTAGACGCGTCGTCTGGGATGATAAATAACCCGTTCGATGCCGTCTTCGATACTATGTTCGCGGGTGTAACCTTCATGGTCGGTGACATCGTGCAGGAGCGTACCTGACTTAGCTTGATTAACATGACGAGCGAGTGTAAGGTGAACATCGCGGCTGAATAACTGTTGCAATCCCCAGTAGACTTGATAGAGTGCAAAGCCACCGGTTGCTACCAGTCCCAACTTGATTAGTTTACGAAACAGCCCCATCATGATTCGCCTTTCTGAAAATCAGTTTGACGGTTTAGGCCGCGACGGATACCGGCAGCTTACCAGTGGGTGTAAAAATGCCTGCCAGAACCTCAGCCGCCGCCTCTAAGGATGGTTGGCTGTCGCCGGATGTGCAAATGATTGTTTCTGCATCTGGTAATACACCCGCATCATAAGGATTACGCAGGCAGACCAAGATGACTTGCTTTGCCATGTTCATCAATTCTTTGGCTAAGATAAGTTGTTCGGGGTTAATGTTAGCGCTGCGGGTTGCCAGTACCAGCACATTAGCGGATTGAGCGGCTTGTTTGGCCTGCTCGACGGCGGACGGATCGTAAACGTCCGGATCGAGCGAAATGGTTGGGATATTCGGAAAGTGCCGGTGTAGAGCGCCGGCGAAACCCGATACTCCACCACTTTCGAGGATGCCGCTGTCTAACTGTGAAGCGAATTCGACTAACACCGCATCCTTATCCAAAGGCAGTAGACCACTATCTTGTAGTAGAACTGTCCCTGCACGAGCGGCTTTTAGGGCGAGTTCAAGATGATCAGGCTTTTTAATGACGGTTAAGTCAGGTGTTCGGGCGGGATAAGCAGCTTTCAAGGCGGCGATGCGCTGGTTAGCGCCCTCGACTATTTCTATCGGAACACGACCATCTTTCACGGATGCCAGCAGGCCATCATAAGCTTCTTCTTGCATGGCGCGGGTGTGCGAGAAGAGGATTAGGTCTAAACCTGCAAGCGCTCCCAGAGTCGCTGTTTCACAAGGAGTGTAATGGTCAGCGATGGCTTTCATTTCCATACAATCACTGGCAACTACGCCTTTAAATTTTAGTTCTTCCCGTAGTAATTTTTGGATAATCACGGGTGAAAGAGTGGCAGGGAGTTCACTATCCAACGCCGAGAAAATAGTGTGGGTAGTCATGATGCTGGCGATGCCATTGTCGATGGGTAAGCGGAAAGACTGCATGTCATTATTCCGCAGCTGATCGAGCGATGTATCAAGAACAGGCAGAGCGAGGTGTGTATCAATGTCGGTGTTGCCGAGGCCGGGAAAGTGTTTGGCGCAAGCTGCAACACCGCCCTTTTGAAAGCCGCGTACCGCAGCGCCACCCATCTCGCCGACTCGCAAGGCGTTTACCCCAAATGAACGCGTACCTACAGCCGGATTAGCAGCGTTATAGGCGAGGTCGAGCGCCGGGGCAAAATCCCAATTGATACCCAACGCGCTCATTTCAATGGCGAGCATTTCGCTGACGCGTTCGGCAAGTTCTGGCCCATCAAGAGCAGCCGAGAGCGCCATCGCGCCGGGGCTTTCGCTAAACTGCTGGCGCAGACGTGCGACTGTACCACCTTCTTGGTCAATAGCAATGAGCAGCGGATATTTGGCGGCTTGGTGTAAGCTGTGGGTCAGGCGGGCAAGTTGGGCAGGGCTCTCCACATTACGAGCGAAGAGAATAATCCCGCCAGCACGACCCTGACGCAGCCAATCGAGGATATACTCTGGCGCTTCTAACCCGTAAAAGCCGACCATCAACATTTGCCCGATTTTGTCTTCTAACTGCATTATCAATCACTCACTTTTTTAGAAATATTGGAGCATTATATCGTTATTTTCTGGGGTGTTGCTATGTATATTTTGGGAGTTGTACCAGAACGCTATCCCGTAGCAGTGAAGTATCGGTTTAGGGTCAAAGCCGATTTATGTCGAGTAGGTTGACAACAATGGAAAGAAGTTAAATGTCAGTAAGGCCGTGAGCTATCTACCGTCTGACGTATTTATACCTGATACCGCCAATAGTAGTGCTGTGCTATCTGATTGCAAACACCACCTTAGATGCGTTGTATGTACCCACACTCGAAAGTATCCTGTCAGCGAAAGAGAGTGCGCCGAATGAGGTCGAGTCAACAATCAATCGACGCATGAAAACAACATCCAAAGGGATAGTGTTTGCGCAGGTAACTGCAACCTGTTGCGAATTATTCTGTGCCCATACGTCACTCAAGAATAATTTGATTGACCATATCGACCATCCATGCAGCCTTGCAATCCGCCATCAAGTCGCTTGAAATACTTTAGCCGGGCGTGGGCGGCACACCAATGGGTGCTACACCAACCGGGGCAACACCATCGGGCAGCGGTGTTCCCGAACCTTGCGAGGCTTGTGTCGTACAGGCTGTTTGGGCGGCATCACGCTTGGCAGCTACACTCGCATTATTTTGTAAGGCCAGAGCGCTTTCATATTGCCCTACGGAACTGCAAGGCTGGCCCGCTGCGACCAGAGTATCCCCATATCCGATGTATTGACTGACTAATTTTTGGAACACGTCGCGGTAGGATGGCGCTTGGCTGTAAAGCGCGGTGAGTTTGCGAATCGCGAGATTGTAATCGACGCCGATGGCATTGACGGCATCCAGATACAGGCTGGCAATAATGCTCTCATAGTTGGCTTCTGAGGTTTCGATGTTGCCGAACTGGCTGGCGCGGTCGGTCAATTGATTAGCTTCGGCAAGACGCGACGTATCACCGCCGCGATACAAAGTCAGTGCTTTCTTGGTTAAGGCTTCGAACATCAAAGCACGTACTGCGCTGGTTTGGAAGTCGCCATCATAACCCATGATGGCATCCAGCGTATCAATGGCGGTATCCCAATCCGACGTGGATACTGCTGATTGAGCTTGACTCAAGAGCGCGGTCAAATCGGGTGTGGCGCTGCCACTCGGCGCTAGGGGTATGGATGTGGCGGCCTCGGTTGATTGCGCAGTCGCGGCCTCAGTGGCTGTGGGCATCGGCGTAGAGGTTGGTAAGCTGATAGCTGTAGCGGTCTGCGCCAGTTCCATTACGCCTTGAACACCCGGCGTTAGTGTGAGTAAGTAATCAAGACGGGCTTTGACCAGCACCTGATTTTTGCTGTTCAAATCGCCTGTGATGCGGTTGAGTTGATCGCTGATGACGGCGTTTGTGGTGGCAGTGGCATTACTTTGAGCGATGCGCTGCCCCGATGACCATCCCGCGAAACCGGCTAGAGCAATAATCAAACCGGCGAAGCCGATCACCATCAAGCCGACCAGCCCGATTACCAAACAACCCGGCCCACCTGAACGAGGTTCAAATTCATCCCCGGTCATGACCATGACGGGCTTAACGGGTTGTGTATCATCCAAATTTTGCATTCGTATTTACTGCTCCACACGTCGATAAACAGTCAGCCTTTTGAAAGCAGACGGTGGCGCATTATAGCGGAGTCGCGGCGCATGAGTCTAGCGACGGTTGCCCTACGCTGTAGCGAATACGTATTTCTCAATCCGACGGCAGTAACGCTTTAATCCCGTTATCCGACAACCCACCCGCATCATGCTCGACGTAAGCAGCATCAAGATTGAAGCCGACAAAACTCGGATCAGGGAGTTCTTGACCGAGTAAACGACTGGCGAGGATTTCTCCAGCGGCGGGCGCGGACATAATGCCATGACCAACGTGAGCAATTGACAAGAACAACCCGTCCATTTCCGGCCATGCGTCGATTATCGCACGCTGGCTGTCGTATGGTTCTTGAGTGCCGTCAGGTAGTGTCAAATAAGCATTATCACGGTAGACATAGTATCCAGCACGATGGTATATGCCGCGTAAATAGCGTGGATCAGCAAAACCTTCACCGGGTTTGTGCCCGAACTGTTTCGCCATCAAGCTTAGAGTGAGCGAGGGAAAACGCGGATCACGCAACTGCTCAACAGGCCAAATCGGATCAATCAGTGCGTCGATGCGTTCACCGGAGTAGTTCGGGATTTTACCCGTGTTCCATTTGTATTCGTAACCGAAAATCGCGCCGCTCTGGGCTTCGGGTCGGACGTGTGGAAAAGGGGCAGCGCTAATGACACAGGGCGCATCTTCAGGGTAGGCATCATGTCGCCAACCTGTCGTGAAACTCTGTCGTGGACGCATAACAATAGGCAGTTCGATTCCGGCTGTGCGTCCGATGGCACGGGAGTTCGCTCCAGTAGCAATCACCACATTGGGAGCGTCGATGTCGCCGTTAGCAGTTGATACACCGAGTACGCGATTACCTGCTGTGCGAATGCTGGCATTCTTGGTTTCGAGCAAGAAAGTGGTCGATTGGGTGGCGTTGGCAAGGGCATACACCAGCGCATTCGAGTCCATCCATCCGGCGATAGGATCATATTTAGCGGCAACCACCCGATTACCCAACCACGGATAGCGGTGTGCAACTTCGTCGGCATTCAGATATTCGGTGTGTGTTAACCCGCAGCGATGCAAGTGCTCGACATCTTCTTTGAGTTTAGCGGCTTGTGCTTCGGTGAAGGCGATGAACAGATAACCCTGTTCCTTCATACCGAGTTTAGTTCCCGCACCGAAATAATAATCGGCTTGATGAAAGACATCAATACTCCGCTGCATCAGACGATGCAAACAAGGAGCTGCCCAGCAGGTACGATAATTTTCCAGCGATGCCAGCGACGATCCGGCGGCAAGCTGGCTGTTTTGCTCGACGACGACGATGCGTGTACCGGGCGCAGCACGTTCAATCGCCCATGCGGCGGCGGTTCCGGCTGGCCCACCTCCGATAATGACGACATCCGCTGTGTGTGGCAGATCAGCAGGCGAGGGGTTAGTGAGAAAACGAGTTGTTGATGTCATAAGAACTTCTATGATGGATTATGATTTAAGCCAGAAAACCTGTCCATTTGTGGTTTCTGAAGAATGTGAAGCAGCAAAAGCAGATAACACGCGAATTTGACCGCCAATATCATTGCGCAGACTCTCGGATAGACAAATCACACCTAAATGATCGCTGCGTTCCATTGTGCGTCCTGCAAACGGACGGTCGAATGTTACCATGACGAGATCGTTTTCGGTTGCATATAAGAGATGTTCAGTATCGTCATCTTTTTGAGTCATCTCAACATCGACAGCCAATATGATTTCTATCCCACTTTTAATCAGACTTTCGGCTACGCTTCGCGGCATATGTTCATCAAAATAAAAGCGGATTGACATAAGCAGCTATTTTTTGTCTGATGCGCCATCTTGTTCATAAGCTTTATCGAACTTTTTTTGTTCTTCAGCATCTTGGCGGTCAATTTCATCCTTGTGCTCGCGGTAATAGAGCAACGCAGCCAAGACCTGTTCTTCTGTTAGGCTAAATTCGTGGGCTAAAGTTGCTACATCCCAATGATTTGCTGCGGCATTACTGGCGATCATGGAAACCCAGATGCGACGACCTCGAATGTGCGGACGATTACCAAAGAACTTGGAGTCAATATATTTACTTAAATCGACTGGAGCAGGAATAATCTCTTGTGCAGTCATAGATGGCAACCTCCTGCGGTGATTATACTACACAGCGATGAGAATTATTGCTGCTTTACTGGCAAACGCGCATATAATCCAGTCGCATCGTGTTCGGTACAACCTTAGATGCTCCAAAGAAGGCAAACCGGCCTTCAGGCCAAGTGGTATCAGTAAATTTGGTGAGCAGTACACCGTTGATATAAAGTGTAAATTCATCACCTTTAATGTCGACTCGCAAGGTGTTGATCGCGTTATCGCCGGTATTAATGGTCTTGACTTGCGTCCATTTGACAATGTCTTGGTAGCTGTTATTTTGCCAGCGCCCGACATAATAACTGCCGTTGTTGCGGATCATGAAGGCGATGAAGTTCTTTTCGTCTTGATAGCGCAGCCAAATGCCGACCCGCGACGTAATATCTGAGAAATTAGCCGCACTGACAACTGCTTCCACGCGTCCATCACGGAAGGTAAAGCCGCGTAAACTGCCCCAACTGGTGGCTTCATCACTGGTTGCCGGAATTTGATTCAGTCGAATTTCGTAAAAGCCGTTGATGAGCTGTTCATTTGAGCGTGCCCCGACGGTTTTGTCTTGGAACCAATCATGGGCAGACTGTCCGTTGGTGAATTCGTCTTCAACAGTTGCATTGCAGACGGATAAGATGCGGCTGCCGTAAATTTGAGGTTGAACCGACACCGGAGTGATTTGAACGGGAGCAGGCGAACTGTTATCAACCGGCGATACAAAATAACCGTTCTCATCACCTTCTGCAATCCAGCCATCTTGTACACCATTTTCCAGCCGGACGCGGAACCACGCTTTGTCCTCGTTACAGTTAGGGCCGTCTAATACGGTAAAGCGTCCACCGACTGGAATTTGAGCTAACTTTTGTCCGGATTTGCTTGGCCCGCTGCGGACATTCACTGGCAGTGGATCACCGCCCAACACGTAGCCGACGACACCGGGATAGAGATACGATTTCAGCGCACCGGGGCAGCTTACAATATTAGGTGTGGTTGGTGTTGGCGGCAGCGGCGGCACGGTAGGCATATCGGTGGGTGTAATCGTGAACGTCGGCGTAAGTGTGAATGTTGCCGTGGGTGTATAGGTCGGTGTTGACGTGGGGGTATCGGTATAAGTAGGAGTGAACGTGGCCGTCGCCGTACTGGTGGATGTCGGGGTATTAGTAGGTGTCGGCGTCCATGTAGGGGTGTTAGTAGGTGCTAATGCCAGCGGTACGCCCAACAAGTCACCGGCTGTTCGTACCTGCGATGCCGCTGATGTAATCCAACCAAATGTCCCGTCAGGGAGGGCGATTTGATACCATAATCCATCTTCGCTAAGGCCGACAAGATCAATCCGGTCACCGGCATTGAGCGTCGTGATCAGTGGATAGCTGATACTCGGGCCAAGTCGAACTGGCAGCCCGCGCAGGGCTACTGCTTCAGGTGTCGCGGGTGTTGGTGTCGGCGTGTTCGTGGGTGTATTGGTTCGTGTCGGTGACGGGGTGCGCGTGGGCGTGTCGGAAGGTGTTGGTGATGGTGTACGTGTAGGGGTATCGCTAGCGGTCGCTGTTGGCGTTGAAGTCGCGCTGGGCGTCAGGGTAAAGGATGCAACGGCATTTTGAGTTTCCAGTAGTGCGGCGGCATATTGTTGGGTCGCGGTTTCAGCGGCAGCGATTTGCTGATTATTGGACACGACCAGAAAACCAATAACCCCTAAAGCCACTACGACAATTGCCGCAACAGCCAGAACCAGCACATTAACCCCGCCTCTCTTTGGCGGTTCGATGACTCCGGTCGGCTGTTTGGGAACTTCACTTCCTGTCAATGGTTTGGAAGGTGTGATGGTCGGCACATAACCGGAAGCAGGTGTGATAGTTGGGCCATCATAGGTGCTGCTGGGAAGCGGTGGTTTTTGGGTGGGTGTAAGAGGTCGCGGCGTTGCTGGCGCGGCTGGTACACGCGTCGGTAACGGTGTCGTAAAGAAACTGGTGGACTCTTCGCCTTTGCCGCCAATGGCTTGCTCGAAAGCGGATGCAAAATCCCGCACCGATGGAAAACGTTCCTGTGGCAATTTTGCCAGTGCCTGCGACAACACATCTTTGACGGTTGGCGGCAAATCAGCGCGCCATACGTCGGGTGCGGTTGGACGCTCGTTGAGGTGCTTATTCATCAAGGCATACGGTGTCGTTGCCTCAAATGGAAGCCGCCCCGTTAGCATATGATAGGTCATGACCCCCAGCGCATATTGGTCGGTGGCCGGGGTAACGCTTTCACCTTTCCATTGTTCGGGTGACATATAGGAGGGTGTACCCATCGCGATGCCGGTGCCGGTGAGGCCGGTGGTCGCCGTCATGATCTTGGCGATACCAAAGTCAACCAAGAAGGGTGTGCCTTGGTCATCAAACATGACGTTATTGGCTTTGATGTCGCGGTGAATAACGCCGCGTGAGTGGGCGTAATCCAACGCGCTGCCTAATCCACGCAAGACGGCGGCTACTTCGCTCAGGGAAGGCAATCCTTTGTCGGATTTCAGACGGTAACTCAGGCGTTCTGCCAGTGATCCGCCTGTCAACAAGCGCATGACCACATAACTTAAGCCGCCGTAAGTGCCATAATCGTAAATAGGCACAATGTTGGGATGTTCCAAACGGGCAGCCGTTTGCGCTTCGCGGATGAAGCGTTCGATAAATTCCGGCTGCTGGGCAAGGCTTGGCGGCAGCACTTTGAAGGCCACAGCCCGATTCAGCCCTGTTTGCTGTGCCCGATAGACCGCACCCATTCCGCCTTGACCGAGCAGTTCGCCCACTGCATACTGCGCGACGGTTTGTCCGGTAAGGTTGTTGATGTTGAGAGTAATGGGCGGATTAGCCGGTGCAGGCGTTGGCGGAATGGTCGCATCTTGAACACGCCAAGCAGCAGTATTTTCCACCATTTTCGCCAGCATTTCGATGGCATTGGCGACGTATACATGCTTTTCGTCAAAGACCTGCACACCATCATATTCCAGCAGTGCTTTGATGAAAGGTGTTGGTGCTTCATCTAATGTAATCGGTTTATAGCTTTCCTGAAAAACAGGAATCATCGGCTTGCCAAGTCGGTTGGCTTGTTCAATTTCGTTCCGCACCCAGTCCGATTCGAATGTGCTTTCGCCGACCAAACAGACAAATACATCGGCGTTTTTGATGGCTTGCAGCAAACGGTCAGGAAACGCGCCAGCCGTATCATTACGGTCGGTGTCGAGGTACGCTTCAATATTGCGCAGTTTCAAATCGCGCACGATGAGCTGCGCTAAGATAGCGCTGGGTTTGCGACGATAGCTGATGAAAACGGTCGCCATGAGTCCTCTGGGAACGTTGGTGAATGAATTATTCGAGTTGAGTATAAATCATTTAATAGTTTCGTACTACCAATCCAAACCTATTTATAACGATATAAGTATGTTTGGTTGGAACCGAAACAGATCGCATAAGATAATTTAATGACCTATACCTTGCATTATCCTTGTGTATTTTCGGCACGTTTGAGGGCGGTTTGTAAGCGCTGCTGCTGAAGGGTAGTCGTCAGGTCACCACGTGTGCGTTCCAGCACACCGCGGACGATGTCTGTTTGGCGACGTAACCCACCGGTGATGGCATCGGGGAAATCAAAAGTGACCAATTGGTCGTAGATGTCGTCCATCGCTTCTAGCAGCCGTTCAGCTTCATGCGTGTCGCCATCCTCACGGCGCAGAATATCAAGGATAAAGCGTCGTAATTCAGTCGCAGCCTCGGCTAATCCGTTTAGGTAGGAGTCATTTTCGACGTTCAACTCTTGTGGCGTAGGTAAAGATAATCGCCTCACAATGGCGTGAGTACAAAATGCCTCAACCACTTCTTTGAGCGCGTCTTGGGTATAGCCCGCATGATACAAATCTGGATAGTCCGCAATCCCGGCGGTCAAATCAGCTGCTGCGGCTTTAGCAGTTGTCATTTTATCGGTGGCTTTATCCCATTCGTGGCGGTGAATGGCACGGATGGCTTCCGAACAGTGTCGAATGAGTTCACGGCTGCGGTTCACGGCTTCATCACGTGCGGCATTTTTTGTGACGAACGCCGCACGAATCGATTCGCTAATTGAATTAAGATTTTCCATATCAAGTGCTTTCTAAATTAGAATCATGATCAGACCACAGCATACCGCACATACCTAGATATCGCATCGAATATGTCACGAATGGTGTTGAAAGGGAGCGGTTTTAGGAAATTGGTATTTGGAGTACGCATAAAAATAGGCGGACAACGAAATATTGTCCGCCTATTTGTTAGATTTCTAACATGCTGGTGGTTAGAATGGGATATCGCCCATGCTGTCCGGCGGCGCAGGAGCATAATCACCATACTCGTTACCATTACCACGACCTTCACCTTCGCGCCCGCCTAAGAGACGGATTTCACGTGCCGTAAGTTCAAGCGAGGCGGCTGGTTGACCAGAATTGTCGGCGTAAGGCCGCGCGTCAACGGTACCAACAACCATAACCTGCTTACCTTTGGTGATATATGGCGCAAGTGATTCAGCTAGCTGTCGCCACGCAGCTACCCTAAACCATGTCGTGCGTTCCTGTCTTTGATCGCCGCTACCGGTTACCGAATTAACGGCCACCGAGAAATTAAGAACCGCGACTCCACTCTGGAGATATTTCAAGTCTTCGGCTCTACCGACGTTCCCAACAATGATAACCTGTTGCCATCCTGCCATCGCGTTCACTCCTGTTAATTCAACATATAAGTCTAGGACTTGGCATGGTGTTTGTGAAATTGTTTTATCTCATTCGCCAGAAATTGACTGCCAACAATCAATTAAAGACCAATGTTAGAAATTATATTCTACAGTGTTTCTTAAGATTTGTACAGCCTCAATTATTGGGGGGATGGTATTGTGCCCCATTCAAAAGTTGTTGATAACTTGAGAAAATATTCATAAATCCTTTTGAATTAATTATTCATTTGGGCTTATGATTGTCTACAGAGAAGTGTAGACAAAGTGCTGTGTTATGACCACAATTCTATTGTTAGATGATAATTCGGACATTTTATCGCTGCTGGAAATGGTTCTCAATCAGCAGGGATATGAGGTCATGTCTGGGCGCAACGGGCGCGAAGGAATGGACATATTAAAGCAGGGGATATTCCCTGATCTCATCATTAGTAATTTCCATATGCCACAAATGGATGGCTTAGACTTTCTAGAACATCTTCGCGAAAACCCGCGTTTTCGGACGATTCCTTTTATCCTGCTCACAGCCGCACCGCCCGTTCAGTGGCAGCAGCAAGCCAGTTTATTGGGCGCGAACGCCTTTTTGCCTAAGCCCTTCAAAATTGATTTGCTTAAGAAAACCATTCGCGCCGTATCAGAGGCATCCGATTCAGCCGCCTGCGCACATTAGTGCTTCTTTCCAGTTAGTTGTTCCTTTAGCAGAGTGTTGACCACTGCCGGATTACCCTTACCTTTTAGTGATTTCATGCATAAACCCACCAAAGCGCCGAAAAGTTTTTCCTCACCACCCAGATAACGCTGAACCATCGCATCATTAGCGGTGAGCACTTCAGCTACAATTGCACTAATCGCGCCAGTGTCGGAAACTTGAGCCAGCCCTTTATCCTGTACGATTTTGGCAGCGTCTGTGCCGGTTTCCCACATTTCATTCAGCACATCTAAGCCCGTGCCTTTATTAATCGTACCTGCGTCGACCAATTTGACCAATTCGGCTAATTTAGCCGCTGTCACTTTGGTTTGACCAATTTGCTCACGGTCAAATCCGGCGTTGTTCATAACGCTGAACAGACTACCGAGAATCCAATTGGCAGCCGATTTCGGATTTGCACCAGCCGTGACCACCTCTTCATAAAAAGCCGCAACCGTTTTATCCAACCCCAATACCGAGGCATCATACTGGCTGAGGCCGAAGGCTTTCACAAACCGCTCGCGCTTGGCATCCGGCAGTTCGGGTAGGGAGGCACGTACCTTTTCCACCGATTCGCGGCTGATTTCAACAATCGGTAAGTCCGGTTCAGGAAAGTAACGATACTCGTCGGCACTTTCTTTGTAGCGCTGAATGACAACTTTCTGCTTACCTTCATCCCAACCGAGGGTAGCCCGTTTGACCGAATCACCTGACTCCCACAGTTTGACCTGACGTTCAGTCTCGGCTTTGATAGCGCGGAATACATTACGGATACTGTTGAGGTTCTTAACCTCCGTTCTTTCGCGGTAGCCTGTGTCATTGGTGTGCATGACGCTGATATTTGGCTCCATACGCAGTACACCTTTCGACATGTCGCCGTTGTTCACGCCTAAATACTGCAATATTGCCCGCAGTTTGCGTCCGAAGGCTTCGGCTTCTTCCGCACTGTTGATGTCCGGTTCGGTCACGATTTCCAACAGCGGCACACCCGCCCGGTTGTAATCGACTAGACTGCCGCTGTCTACATGTGTAAGTTTGCCAGTATCTTCTTCCAAATGGGCACGACGAATGCGAACTCGTTTGGTGTAGGTTTCGCCTTTTTCGGGTGTGACCTCAATATCCACATAACCGTTAATTGCCAGCGGTCGATCATACTGGCTGATCTGATAACCTTTGGGCAGGTCAGGGTAGAAATAACTTTTGCGGGCGAATTGGTTGATCGCCGGAATTTCGCAGTTGAGCGCTAACCCCACCATCATGCCAAATTCAATCGCCTGTTCATTGACAACCGGTAAGGTTCCCGGCAAACCCAATGACAGGGGATCAACGGCGGTGTTCGGTGCGGCTTCGACACTATCTACGACGGGGCAGGCGCTAAACATTTTACTGTTGGTCAGCAGTTCGGCATGGATTTCCAAACCGATTACGGGTTTCCAATCGCTCATCGTCATATGATACTCACCTATGGGGTGTGAATTCGTCTATAATGTGGGGGAAATTGTACCACGAAAGTCGAGATGACGGATTTGGGACAAATTAAAACACCACCGAGCCAAAGGTTTGAAACGGCTCGGTGGTGTTTTTTGAAATCTACTGGAAGCGACTTTTAAGAGTTAGCTACTACGACTTTATCTTTCGCGCGGCTCTTTTCGATAATCGCTAATGCTTCGTCCATTGTCGTGACAAATCCTCCTGAACGAGAATTGTCAATCTGGTAGGCGCGCATCATAATGTCAATCATGAGCTTAGTAAAACTGGATACACTGCGCGAACTGACCGAGCAGATAAGCCCCAGACTCTTATAAGCGATCATACGAGCGGTGCTGGCTTTGAGGTGCGGCATGGGATTGCCTTTGGGCATCCCTACACTGTCATTGTAAATGACATCAATGCGGTGGTTCGCCTTTGCGAGTTCATCCACGACTCGGTCAACAAGAATGCTGTATTCTTCCCATGAAACCTGTCCCACAATATCCACGCGGATAATGGTATGTTCAGGATCATGCCAATTAAAGATGTAGGGCATATGCAACGTCCTCGGCTAAGTTAACGAAACATGTGGGTAATTGTTAATTCACGCCAGATACATAAATTAAGAAAGTCCACTATTTATTACTATAGATTATGTTGCAAGTGTGGCGCGTTAAGATTTTCGCTGGTTAAGATCGGGGTATGGAGCGGGATAAATCGCGCAGATATTTGTCTATTTATTAGCCTGATTTTGAGATCGACTGGCATAAATCCGGCTGAGCGCTTCGTCCATGGTGGTGACGAACCCGCCGTTATGCTTTTTTCGATCTTCGGAACCGCGCTGCATGACATCAATAATCATTTCGACAAAACTCGAAATGCGCCGTGAACTGACCGTAATCAGCAAGCCTGTGTTGGGATAAGCGTGCAATTTCTTTTGGGTGGCGGTCAGGTGGGGAATGGGATTACCCTTTGGCATACCGACTGTGTCACGAAATATGATGTCAACACGATGCGGTGCGTGCTTAATTTCTTCAACGATTTTGTCGATCGTTTTGTGCCACTGATCCCATGTTACTTGACCATAAATATCCATCTGAATAATCGTGTGGTCTGAATCAAACCAATGGTACTCATACGGCATTTACATACCCACCTTGTATTCGTAAATCACTAGGACTACAGTCGAAAGAAGTTTGTTGTTTGGCGTTCACTTTATTTTATACTGAATTCAGTTATTTTGAGTTTATCGAATGTTCAATCCTCGCTTTACGCCGCCTGAAATTGCGGCACTCGATCCGGTACGTGACCATCTCCAAATTGTGCAGTGGGTTGGGGAGTATGAATTTCCATTTGAGACTCAGCGGTCATTAGAGTTTGCGCTGTTCCGTACCTTTGCTGTGCCGAGCATTTCCAGCCTGCTTGCCAGTACCGGACATTTTGGTGCGCATGGACAAAAGCGTTATGACGATACCGCGCTGATTATTGCTGAGATTGCCGAACATGGATACGACAGTGAACGTGGACAGGCCGCCATTCGCCGCATGAATCAGATACATCATCACTTTGCGATCTCCAACGACGATTATCTGTATGTACTTTCGACCTTTGTTTTTGAGCCGAGCCGTTTTGGTCGCTTGCTCTCGTGGCGCGAAGCCACAGATAACGAGAAGCTGGCAAATTACATTTTTTGGCGGGAAATCGGTCGGCGTATGAATATTCGGAATATTCCTGACACGTTACAGGCTTTCGAGCAGTTCAATTGTGACTATGAGCGGGATCATTTCCGCTTTGCTGAAAGTAATCATCAAGTGGCTGAATCTTCGGTACGCGTATTCCTTCAATGGTATCCGGCAATTTTGCGCCCGATAGCGCGGCATGTCATCTACGCATTAATGGATGATGCACTGCTTGAAGCGGTGGGTTTTCCCGCTCCTCCACAATGGTGGCGCTGGTTAGTGCGGAAGGCATTGCGGGTGCGTGCTTTCATCGTTAAATGGATGCCTCGCCGCCGCAAACCATTTTTGCTTACACAATCGGCTATCCGTACTTACCCCACTGGCTATAAAATAGATGGTTTGGGGCCACAAGATCGCTAATTCTTAATCAATAGGATTTCATAGTGACCGTTCTATATTCGATTGATGAACTAACTCCCGATTGGCTAACGGATATTCTGCGGGCAAATGGTGAACTGAAAAGCGGTCATGTGACCGATATTCAAGAGACTTCAAACAGCCACCAGGCCTCCTTGAATTATTTCTTAAGTATCATTTATAGCCCTGATGCATCTCCTTCTGCACCCAAAACGCTCTTTCTCAAACTTTCGCGACCGGAACGTCTGCCATTGACCGCCAGTGAAGTTGAGTATTACACCAAAATTGTTGTGCAAACCCCGCTAAAAATTACGCCGACGTGTTACTCAGCCGAATTTGACAGCGCGAAGGGCGCGTATCATGTTTTGCTAGAAGATGTATCCGCGACTCATATTGGTCTTTCGTTATCCTATCCGCCCGTTACCAGCCATGCCCTAGCGATGGCGAAAACCTTGGCGCGGCTTCACGCCTATTGGTGGGAAAAACCCAACTTGAACACGGTCAGCGATCTGCCAACCGAAGCCGTGATTAACCGCTACGTCGACGCCTGCCAACCGGGAATGCTGCCTATGTTCGACTTTCTTGGTGATCGTCTTACGGCTGAGCAAAAGCAGCTAATCGAAACTCTGGTTGAACAATATCCGCAATGGATGCAAAAGCGTATTCAGCGCACACCCAATCACCTGACTCTTATTCACGGCGATTGCCACAATGCCAATTGGCTGCTTCCTAAACATGAAGGGGAAACCTATCTGATTGACCGTCAACCATTTGATTGGTCACTGACCTGCTGGTTAGGCGCCAGTGACCTCACTTATCTGATGGTTCATTGGTGGTATCCAAACTATCGGGAGCGGGTCAAGGAATCCGTTTTGCGTACTTATCACGATGAGTTGGTTGCGCAGGGCATCACCAATTACAGTTGGCAGCAGCTTTGGGATGATTATTGCTTGTGTGCCATTCAAAGCCTTTTTGTTCCGTTAGCGTGGTGTACTCAGGGCAACATCGACAATACGTCGTGGATTTGGTATCCCAAAGTGATGTATACCCTTGATGCCCTAAAACATCTCGGCTCAGTTGAACGCCTCGAACGGTCTCTATGAAAACTATTGCTGATCCACGCCGATTTTCGATTCCCAATTTCGGCATCCCGCGAACAGTATTGGTTTTATGGGTACTGCATCTTGTCATTAGTCTTGGCTTAGGCTTTTATCTGCAAGCTAACCCTGAACTGCCGGAAGCGCCTTGGTTTTTTGCGCCGGATTGGGCAAGCAATCTCGCCCATTGGGATGTACTTTGGGAAACACGAATAGCCGATCAAGGTTATGGACCAGATTTCTCGCCGCAAACCAGTGCTAAATTCCCACTGGCGGCCTTATCTGCCCGTTTGCTGCATCAAACCTTCGGATTTTCGCTTCAGGTCGCTCTTTTCATCATCAACAAACTGGGTACGCTGCTCGGCTTTTGGGCGTTATGGTGTTTGGTCAAGCGCTTGTATGACCCATTCACCGCCAATCGAGCCGTCACCTATGTCGCCTGTTCGTTGTTTGGAACCAGCTTTATTTATTGGATGAGTTACCCTGACCCCTTATTCTTAGCATGGTGGGTATTGGCCTTCGAAGCCTTATTCACAGGACGACCTTATCGTGCCGGTTTATGGGCAACCCTCGCTGTTTGGACGCGTCCACAAGGGGCATTGTTATTACCCGTTTTCGCCCTTTCGATATTGATTGAGAGTCTTAGAACACACGGCCTCAAATGGGCACTTTTCAATCGTGCTTTTTTTAAGCATGTTTTGAGTGCTTGCCTCATTCCTTCGTTGGCATTGATTGCGTGGGTGATACGTGTCAGCGATGTGACTCAAATACCTTTTAGCCCTTATGTTGCCCAACAGGATGTGCGCCAAACCGGATTAATTTGGCCGTGGCAGCGCATTTTCGAACGCTTTCAGGAGATATGGAAATTTCCCCAGCAGCTCAATATTGGCAAATGGCTAGAGGGCTATCAACTCGCACTGCTAATTATTTTGCTAATTGTATTGGGTGTTGTTTGGTGGCGCCGTCAGTTGAGGTGGGAACTGCTGGTCTTTACCATATTGAGCGTTTTCTTACCGCTCATGACCGCGCTGATTGCCATCGGGCGGTTTGCCACAATGACCTTTTTGCCGTTAGCGTTCATTTACATTGTCCCCACTAATCGTCGCTGGATTGATTATCTATTGTGGTTCACGGGAATCATTTTGGGGCTGTTGGTGTTTGTCGCGCTCAACATTTACTCGATGCAAGTGACTTACGTTCCATGAATCGGCTGAATATGTTTTTTACACTGCTGCTGAGTGTCATTTTTGTGGCGCTGATGTTCTTTGCAGGGCAGCCCATCACCAAGGAAGCTGATTTGGTACAACAGTGGTACGACACACTCTGTAACCCGGCTGCCAATCAATCCCTGCTCTATATTTACACGCAGCGTGGCAGTCAAACCGATGCCCAACTCCAAACTATCATTGATGCTTACCGCGCAGCCAACGAATTCACAAACGGCTGTACCGCAATCGAGAACCCCAATGTTATTTACTTCCAGCCGGTACCGCCAGAACTCTCGACCACAGTTGACCGGATTAAATTCGTGGCGGTGAATGTCTTTGCCCCTGATCAAACCCACGATTTTAACCACGTTCTTTCGGTGCGTTTTGGGGTTCACGTTTTGTTTTACAAAAATGGCACGGTCAAAATCTTGCCGCATTTTATGCCCGACTCTCCGCTGGAACGCTATCAAGGGCGTACGCCAGTTGCTCTGTATAACAATGATGGTCTGTTGATGGGGTCAGTACAACTAACTGGTGACCTCATTCAAATCCCGCAGGCGGATATTGTGCGTTATGGCGTTCCGCTGCAATTTTCACCAGTTCATGCTTGGGGCAGTGGCTGGATTCGGATTTACGCGGATGACATTGAAGTGAGTGCGGAACGTTATGCCGATGTGCTGCCTGCGGCGCTTCAGGCATCTTTTCTACCCGAATTTTTGGAAAATCTACCTGCTCATAAAGAGACACAAGGAGTGGTCTGGTTCACGCTGCCAAATACTGGACATCCGGTTGATATACATATCACTGTTAGCGCATATCAAACCCTCTGGGATATGCCAGCACTTCCGTCAGTCATCAAAGTTCAGTAATAGCCTCCATACATCGCGAAAATGTGCTGCTTTCAGTGTTAATCTGCTCGGTGTTCATTTTTTTGATGCTCGCTGCCGGACGACCGATTACGCCAGAAGCTGATTTGGTACAGCGTTGGTATGACGCACTTTGCAGCCCGTCAGCGAATCAAGCGCCATTGTACCTAACAACATGGCGCGGCGAGCAATCGGATGAGCAGTTACAAAGGATTGTTGATGCTTACCGCGCTGCTAATGGTTATACCGAAGGCTGCACCGCCATCGTAAATCCCAACATCATTTACTTTGAGGCGATACCATCTGAACTGCAAAGTACGGTCGAGCGCATCAAGTTCGTGGCGGTGAGGGTCTTTCTGCCCGACCAACCGCATGATGATCCTGATTCTCTGGCTGTAGGAACCAGCGTTCATGTTCTATTTCTTAAAAATGGCACGGTCAAAATTCTGCCCTATTTTATGCCGGAGTCGCCGCTTGGTATATATACCGGACTTACACCCATCACCCTATACAACAATGACGGCCTTGTGATGGGGCAGGTGCAGCTAAATGGTTCGCTGATTCAAATTCCCGAATCAGATTTCATACGTTTGGGCATCCCGCTCCAAATGTCGACTGCGCGTAATTGGGGCGGTGCGTGGATTCGGATTTATGCCGACGACCTTGAAGTTACAACTGAGCCGTATGCCCATATGCTGCCCACTGACCTGCAAGCCGGTTTTTTGCCCCGCTTTCTCGAACCGATAGCGGCTAATCAAGTTGTTCAAGGTATCATATGGTTTACCGCGCCGCATTTGCCAGCGGACATTCGTCTGAGTATAGACGCTACCCAAACCGGTTGGGATATGCCGGGAATTCCGATGATGCTTAAAGTTCAATAGTTAAAAATAAAAATTCCGACATTCTTTAGTAAAATAGCCTGTGGTATACTCTCTCAAGCATCGGTCGTTTTTGGCTCAAATGGTATAATTTTCGCCTGTAGATCAACCTCTAATAAGGGTTTTCCTGTTTGAGGGTATGGGCGTGCCGAGTTGAAAACATACCTTAATTGAAAATCCGTTAACTGTGTTCTGTTAGGAGTACCTCTTATGCCCGGCAAACATAAAGTCACCGGCGTGAAGCCCATGTTTGGCAACCAACGCAGCCATTCACTGCGTGCCACCCGCAAGAAATGGGACACCAACTTGCAAAACAAGCGTGTCTATGTGCCTGAATTGGATCGCCACGTCCGTGTTATGGTTACCGCGGGTGAGCTGCGGACCATTGACAAGATTGGTCTGTTGGCATTCCTCAAAGGGCGCGGCATTTCCATCAATACGCTGCTCTAAAAAGATGCCGGGGGTTGCGCTTGTGAACCCCCGTTGATGCGGAGTGTGAATATGTCTGAGTCACCTCGTTTTCCGATTCCGCTGACGATCTTAACCGGCTTCTTGGGGGCGGGTAAAACCACGCTCCTCAACCACATCCTGCACGGTAATCATGGCCTGCGGATTGCGGTGCTGGTCAATGACTTTGGAGCCGTCAACATCGACTCTCAGTTAGTGGTCGGTGTCGAAGGTGAAACCGTCAGCCTATCGAACGGGTGCATCTGCTGTACCATCCGTGATGATTTGCTAACCGAAACGGTGCGGCTAATTCAGCGTCCTCAGCCGCCCGAATATATCATTGTCGAAACCAGCGGTGTGTCGGAACCTTCCACCGTTGCTATGACGTTCATGCTGCCCGAACTCCAAGAATATATTATTGTGGATAGCATCCTGACGGTGATGGATGCTGAACAGTTCACCTCGCTTGAGGGCGAATATCTCACATTGGCACGTCACCAGATTATCGTTGCCGATATGGTTGTCCTCAACAAAGTGGATACCATAAGTGCCGACCAGTTAGACAGCCTGCGTGATTATGTCCGTGATGTTGTGCCTGAAGCCCGTATCTTCGAGACGACGTTTGGTAGAGTGCCGCTTGAACTGGTCATCGGTGTAGGACGTTACGCGCCCGAACAGCTTGCCGGTCACGAAGCGAGTGATGTCCATGTTCACGAAGCGGTAGATGAACATCATCATGACGATGAAGATCACGATCACCATGAACACAACCACGACCACAGCCTTGTCTTTAACACGTGGAATTGGTCAACCACTGAACCTCTTTCAATGGAGTCGGTGCAGGCCTTAGTCGATAAACTTCCTAATACCATCTATCGTGCTAAAGGCTTCATTTACCTGCGAGATTACCCCGATAATCGCTTTATCTTGCAAATTGTCGGTCGGCGCGGCACGTTGATGATTGCCGAAGCGTGGGACGACCAAACTCCCTTTACTCAAATGGTAGTCATTGGCAGCGCGGGCGGCATTGATCCTGCTGCACTTACAGCCTTGTTTGAAGGCGCGGTTGTCACCAAAACCAAAAAATCGCGCGCTGAACAAATCCTCGAATCGCTCGAGATGGAGCGCAAAGGTTACTAAAACAAGGCGCGTTCGCTCTTATTGTAGTGACGCGTGTCGTGTCCTATTTGAATTGTCTTTTTACAATCACATCACTAAATAACTATGCCCCAACAACTGCCTGTTACGGTTTTATCCGGTTTCTTAGGCGCGGGTAAAACCACGCTGCTTAATCACATCCTCCATAACCGTGAAGGGATGCGCGTTGCCGTCATCGTCAACGACATGAGCGAGATCAACATTGACGTACGCCTCATTCGTGAAGGTGGCGCAGCCCTCAGCCGCACCGATGAAAAGTTGATCGAACTGACCAACGGCTGTATCTGCTGCTCCTTGCGCGAGGATTTGTTAGTCGAAGTTGCTAAGCTCGCCAAAGAAGGCCGTTTCGACTATCTGCTGATTGAGTCCAGCGGCATCTCTGAACCTCTGCCTATTGCTGAAACCTTTACGCTCGGTGATGACGGTAGCAATATCGCGGATTTTGCCCGCCTCGATACGATGGTCACAGTGGTTGATGCTTATAACTTTCCGCGTGAAATGGGTTCAGCCGAAGAACTCGGTGAGCGTGGCATTGGTCTCAGCGAGGATGATGATCGCACCATCGCCCATTTGTTAGTCGATCAAGTGGAGTTCGCCGATGTCATCATCCTCAACAAAACCGATTTAGTGACCGCTGACGAACTCGCACGAGTTGAATCAATCCTGAGCCATCTCAACCCGACAGCCGCTGTTATTCGCAGCTATAGAGGGCAGGTGTCGCCGCGTGATATTCTGAACACCGGACGCTTTGACATCAATCAAGCCTCCGAATTTTCCGAATGGCTGCAAGGGGAACATGATCACGATCATTCGCCAGCCGAAGAATACGGCATCAGCAGTTTAGTCTATCGCGCCCGTCGCCCATTTCATCCGCAGCGTTTGATGGATGCTCTCGAAGGTTCGGATTTGGATAGTGTTATTCGCTCCAAAGGGCTTTTTTGGCTGGCAACCCGTCATAACACCATCGGCTTTTGGTCACAGGCCGGGGAAGTTGTCGCCTTAGAAGCGGCAGGCATGTGGTGGGCAGCCGTTCCCAAACAGGATTGGCCCACTGATCCTGATTTTCTGCAAGAAATTGAAAGTGTTTCCGAAGGGGAATACGGAGACCGCCGTCAAGAATTGGTCGTTATTGGCGCGGATATGGATCATGCTGAAGTCCGTGCGGCTTTAGATAACTGCCTACTCACTGATGACGAAATGGCGCTCGGTTGGAAGGGCTGGCGCGAACTCCCTGACCCCTTCGACTCGTGGGATGTCACAGACTGAGTTCATAAGATCAGAGGGAGCAAATCGCTCCCTCTTGTGGGAAGACGCCGGCTACAACTTCAGCGATAGCGCTTCTGCCGCATTATCGGTCAGATCGAGCTGACCTTTGCCGGTGGTAATCAAGCTGCGTAAACTGCCGTTGATATACAAACTCCATGCGTTCGAACACTCGTTGTAGCACTCGATGGCAGGAACTAAACCGACATGGGTGAAGCGCAGTTCTGTCTTGTCACCCTGCTTAGCAATCTCAAAGATAACCTCGGTGTCTGTCCATTCGGCTTTGTCCTCGACGAAGTTAATCTGGCTCTCGGTGACGTGCCAGACGACTTTCTGGTTAGGTACAAATTCGGTGATCTTCTGGGTGCTGAGGTGAGCGTCTTTCGCGCGGAATCGAAACTCACCACCAAGTTTGTCAGTATCCCCCTCGATGTCTTTTGACCACCAGCCACGCGGATTAATGACGGCGGCAAAGACTTCTTCCGGTGATTGGTCTACCGCAAATAATGCGGCATAATTTTGTTCGCTCATTTCCTGTGCCTTTGTTACGATTTCTTCGATAGGGTTGGGTTGACCTTTGCCGGTGGTAATCAAGTCGCGCAAACTGCGGGTGACATATGTTCCCCACGCGTTCGCGCAAACGTCATAACATTCATAATCCGGCACAAGACCAACATGGGTAAAGTGAACTTCGGTCTTATCGCCTTGCTTGGCAACTTCAAACACCACATCGGTGTCAATCCACTCGCTCTTGTCCTTGATGAAGTTGAAGTAGTTGTCCAAGACGTGCCACACGACACGGTTGTTGGGCACGAACTCGGTGATTTTGAACGAAGCACGATGCAAGTCTCTGTAGTGATACTTGAATTCCGCTCCTAACTTATCCGTGTCGCCCACAATTTCCTCTGACCACCAACCGCGAGGGTTATTAATCGCGGCAAAGGCTTCTGCGGGAGTTTGGTCTACGGTAAAGGTAGCGCTGTAATTGGGTTGCATGTTGCCCTCCTTTTTGATACATCTGTTCCATAGTACACTTGTTCCGTAAGACAATCTATGACACAATGTTCTGGATTTATGTCCAATCGTCCACAGGAGTGCGCGAAACATGGATGTTCTCACCGATGTACTCAATACCCTTGAGTTGAAAGGCTGGTTATCATCCCGCCGTGAATTGCAGCCGCCGTGGCGATATGACTTTGCCGCCAGCAAGGACAGCATGTTTCATGTCATCAGCTATGGTGGAGCTTATTTGCAGGTGGATGGGGAGTCCGAACCGATACGTCTGAATGATGGCGATGTCGTCTTGTTCCCGTCGGGGCATCCTCATTCACTCTACGATGACCCGACCTCGCCCTTAACGCGCCTTGTGCATCTGGATTACAACTCGCAGCGTGTCCATCATCTCGATCACTGTGATGGTGGCGGGCCAAAGCTCCTGATGCTGTGTGGCGCGTTTCACTTCGAATATCCGCATAACTTCCCGCTGTTGGATCGTTTGCCCGCTCTGATTCATATTTCAGGTGAACAGGGGCGGATGGAGCCGGGGCTTGCCGATATGATCAACATCATTGCCCGCGAATCAGCTTCACGGGAGATCGGCTCGGAAGTCATATTGCGGCGTTTGACGGAACTGCTCTTTATACAGGTTATCCGGTTGTGGATCACCCAACAGGCGAAAGCCTCGGTTGGCTGGGTGGGCGCGCTGCGCGATCAATCCATCAGCGCCGCACTCGGCCTCATTCATCAATCACCGGAACACCGCTGGACGGTACAAGAACTTGCCGAAGCGACGTCGCTTTCACGTTCTGCTTTCTCCGCCCGTTTCAGTGAATTAGTGGGCGAACCACCGATGACCTACCTCACGCGCTGGCGGATGCTCCGTGCGACCCGTATGCTCAAGAATAAGGTGGGTATGGAAACCATTGCCCACCAACTTGGCTACGAGTCCGAAGCGGCTTTTCGCAAGGCGTTCAAACGCGAAATCGGGATTCCCCCTGCGCAGTACCGGAGGAGCGGATAAGTCGGCGCCCTGTGTAGCAGATGACAAAAACGGGCAAATATGCGATATGGATAGTCGGTGCTCTGCCATTGAGCTACCAGCCCATGAATGGACTGGAGGCGACTCGAACGCCTAACATACGGTAATCCAATACCTTCGGCCCGTATACTGTCTACTCGGTTGTCAAGTTTGCGGACAAAGGACAGATATGGGCATGCCTTAAGCCACTCGGCCACACCTCCATGATTGGGGAGGTGACGGGTTTCGAACCCGCGATCCGGTTTTCCCGGAGATAACCCACATCAAACGGCCCGCTGGATAGACACATCGTGATGATAAAAATGCGGGCAAAGGGTATGACAACGGAGATGTGGTCAAGCCACGCTGCGCCGGCAGAAGCCGGTGGGAATTGCACCCGTTAGAACCTAAATCTAAAGCGATAACCATTGTCCGTCGGCCCACATCAATATTCAGTTGTGAAGGTGCGGGCAAAAGGGCGACATGGAAGGTGTGCTATCTCCATCAGAAACGGCACGTCGGGACTCGAACCCGTAGGAACACTTGCATGTCCCATCGACCAGACGATAATCCACATCAATCGGCCCGCATCATCATTCAATTGTTAAATTGCGGGCAAGTTGGCGACATGGAAAATGGGGCAAGCCCCAAAAAGTGCCTTCAACCACTCGGCCACATCTGATCTTGCAACCAGATGACGGGATTCGAACCCGTGAGACGTTTGCACGCCTACTCGCTTAACAGGCGATAATCCACGTCAATCGGCCCGCAATATAATTCACTTGTTAAGATTGCGGACAAAAAGGTGTGATGGATGTTTTTGGTGCTCTATCCGCTGAGCTACACACCCACGAGTTGGGCGTGGCAGGGAGTCGAACCCCGCATCCTCCCGATTATGAGTCGATAACCCACGCACAACGGCTCGCAAAAGGACATTCAATTCTATGGATTGCGGGCAAAAGTGGCGACATCGGCAAAGCGCGTCTGCCAGTTCCGCCACTGCTCCATGTCAAAGGAGCAGGTGGGACTCGAACCCACACGTGTTTGCACACACTCGAGCTTGATCGATAACCAATGTCTATCGGCCCGCAATCCATTTATGCTTTACTTTAGTAGGGGGCACGGCTGTGCGCCCGCTATTTCATTTACACCACACCCCGCGCGAAATCGCTGATGACCTGCGGCGCAGCCGAGTCGAACCCGACCACATCCAGCATCCCCGCGTCGTTCGGATCAGCAATCGAGAAACCGTTCGAGGTCATCCCGACTACCACCAACTTCGCGGCGATACCGGTCTGTTCACGATACTGCACCAGCGCCTGAACCGGATGCAGTTGCGGGTTAGCCCAAGTTTCACTGTCAGTATACACCACGAACAGATCGACTTTCAGCTTGTGTTCCAGCGCATACAGCATCGGCTGAGCGCAGTCGGTCGCGCCGAAGGGCAGCCCTTGGATCGCCTTCACCACGTCATCCAGCCGCATATTGGCCGAGATGTTCAGCGGCACAAGCTGATTCTGGAACGAGATCATGCTGTAACGCGCCTCGGTCTTGGCGGTCACCAGTGCCATCGCTGCGCTGCCGTCGCGTGGGGTCAACCCCGGAACACCGGCGATCATCCCGCCGCCCATCGAACCCGACACGTCCAGCGCCAACATTACTCGCTGGTTCGTCGGCTCGACGTTCTGGAACGCCTTATAGAAAGCGTTGTCCAGTGCGTCCATGATTCGCGCTGTGGGTGTCCACTGACCATCACCGCGCAGGCCATGTCCCTGCCCATAGACTCGCAGTGCCGACAGCACCGCAATCGGGTGGATACGTGCCTTTCGCAGCAGTTCCGCGTCACCCAGACGCTTCAACACAGTGTCTTCCGCGTCGCTCATGGCAGTCAGCAAGCCGACCTTTGCCATCACACCGAGGTTACGGATCATGGCGGTCAACGGCATCTTGACCAGCAGCGCTTCCCAGACGGCTGCCTCATTCAACCACTGCGTCGGCAGCGCTTCACGGGGCAGGTCATAGGCTTCGATCAGCCGGATGACGGTTGCCGTGTCCTGTGCCTGTTGCGCCCGCTCGAATGCCCAGATGAACGCCAGTGCTTCATCGTTCGGGGCTGCAATATCTTGCGCCCACGCCGAGTCATCACGATGAGTGACCCACTTGTAGATCGCGCCGTGTGCCTCAGTCACCGGCTTGGGGTGCGCCAGACGCAGCGTGTCGGTGTGCGTCCAGCCGTTACGCTGGCGGTACTTGACCGCTTGGTAGGCCAAACCCCGCGCATCCCGTGTCTGGTACCAGTTTGCCATCCCGTTTCGCAAACCCCGTCCCCAACCGCGCAGATTCTGGATGGTTTCTGCGAATTGGAACAGGTGCGTTCCGGTGCGGCAAACATCCGGCAGAGCCGCCAATGCAGCACGCCGCGCAGCCAGATTACCCTTCGCCGCCACTAGCGCCAGTGCAAAGATCGCCGGATCATTCTTCGGTGCGCGTCCGGCCTTCGAAATCGTGACGATTTCCCGAACCACGCGCACGCCGTCTTCCTGAATACAGGCCATGACGTTGTTGGCGTTTTGTACCGTTAAGGCTTTTTCGGTGATGTAGTAGGTTCCACCTTCGCTGCCCAACACCAGAAACCGATGCAGTCGCTTCCACTGATCCAGCGGAAAGCTGTAGCCGCCTGCCGAATTCGCCACTTGGTTCGTACCAAGTATTGGTTGATTCTGCGGAGTCTGCTTGGTGTTGAGAATCTTGTTCAAGTAGTTTGCCATACTGCACCTCCCGTTCCTTTCGTCGGGATCTGATAAATTACGGGCAAAGGTTCGCGATGGGTGACGCTCTGCCGCTGAGCTACACGTACTGCGAACAGCACATGGAGGGATTCGAACCCCCGACCATCTCATTAAAAGTGATAACCCACTCACTCCGGCCCGCGAGAAGCACTATATCATGACACGCTTTAATGTGTCAATAGGGTTCATATAGGTTCAATTGTGCAGAAATCTATATATTTGTCAGCAGCAACTTCAACGCCTGTTAGTGCGTAAGATAAACAGATACTGTTAGCGTGAATAAAGGAGAGGCATATGGCAGAGCGAGTGAAGTGGGAATATCTTTCAGTCTTTGTGGAAGCTGAATCCGAACCGGTCATGGATTATCTTGAAGAAATTAAGTCATGGAAGAACGGCGTTCCACGCAACACCCCCGAATCCATGATTCCCCGTCTAGATGCTTATGGTCGTGAGGGTTGGGAACTCGTACACATGCAGCCCGTTGCAGTTGGACGGAACGCCGATGTTCTCGCGGCGGATAGCGGTCGCGGCATGGCAAGTTGGACCAGCACCTATTTTTGTGTCTTCAAACGCCCTGAATAAGAACATCTTTTGTAGGCATGATAATGACCTTTACCCTTTTAATATGGAGTATCGGCGTAGGGGAGCACCTATGTGTGCTCCCATATTTCTCCCTTGCCCGTTATTTCGGGCTATCAGCGGAATGAGCCAGCGAAGGTAGCTGATGTAGGTTGGGGTATGATTTTTCACTACACACATTCGCTTTTCAGGAACGACTAAAGTACACTGAATAATATGAAAATCGCGACCTATAACGTCAATGGCATCAACGCTCGACTTCCTGTTTTGCTGCGCTGGCTGGAACAAACTCAGCCTGATGTCGCTTGTTTACAAGAATTGAAAACGCCGCAGGAAAAATTCCCGCTGGAGGCCATCAAAGAGGTCGGCTACGGCGCAGTTTGGCATGGGCAGAAAAGTTGGAACGGCGTAGCCATCCTCGCGCGAGGCAAAGACCCGCAGGAAACCCGTCGTGGATTACCCGGTGATCCGGAAGACATTCACAGCCGTTATATTGAAGCCACTATTGATGACGTACTGATTGGATGCTTGTATCTACCTAATGGTAATCCTGCGCCCGGCCCTAAATTCGACTATAAGCTGCGCTGGTTTGAGCGCTTCATCGACTATGCCGGTCGTTTATTTGTCCAAGAAATGCCCGTTGTCTTAACGGGTGATTACAACGTTATCCCAACCGAATTAGATGCCTACAAACCGGAACGTTGGCTAGGGGATGCTTTATTTTTCCCCGAAAGCCGGGCGGCATTTCAGCGGCTTGTCGCCCAAGGTTGGACAGATGCACTTCGCAGTCTTTACCCCACAGATCACATTTATACCTACTGGGATTACTTCCGAAACGCCTTTGAACGGGACGCGGGTATACGCATTGACCATGCGCTGCTCAATGCACGGGCGGCAAGCCACCTAACAGCGGCAGGCGTTGACCGTGATGTACGCGGTTGGGAAAAGACCAGCGATCATGCGCCGACTTGGGTTGAACTGAACCTGAAGTAAATCGTTTGAACTATAAACCGAGGCGTTCCAACAAGGGTTTTAACCCCGGATATGCAGCCGCTTTTTCTCGCAGCATTATTTCAAGTGTCGGCTCATCTTCTAGCACACTGCGACACAACAAAACCGCTTCATCGACTTTATTTTGTAGTGCCAAAGTGACTCCCACCAACAAACTGTAGCTCAAATCGGTTGGGAAGGTATCGGCTGCTGCATGATAATCTGCTTCGGCTGCTGGCAATCGTCCGGCTTCCAATTGGGCTGCTGCACGGCTGCCCACCAGCATACCCATGATATTTTGGGCAATCGGATTATTTTCCGTATCCATCTTTTGTTTCAGCAATGTAATCGCTTGACTGTAGTGCTCAATTGCCAATACAGACTGATGCGCTTTATGCGCCACATCACCCGCCAGTTGTAACCAGCGCCATGTTTGTGGCAGTGTCTCGATCAGCGCCTGCGCTTTATCCAATTCGCCCTCATGATCATAAAGCATCAGCAGTCGTTCGGTGATCCGTTCGTCATTCGGTGCGAGGTTATGAGCCTGTTCGGTGGATTTGAGCGCCTGCGACCAATCACCGAATCCCAACTGCCAGATCACCGACTCTTGTACATAGTCATCAGCATTTTTCGAGTCGAGCTTATTGAGATCAGCCAGCGCCGCCCGTGCGTAATCTTCACCCGGCAGCCGCATCAGTACCGCCGCTCGTAAACGCAGTGCAGTTCCATCCGTCGGATTTGCCTCCAAGTGGGGATTAAGCGCGTCCAAAGCATCAGCTAATTCACCCGTGCGGATGAACGCTTCAGCCAGTTCAATTGGCGAGTAACGGCTCATTCGGCATGTCCACCAATTTGAGTAAAACCGTGAAAGTTGTCCCTTTGCCTACTTCACTCTCGACGCTAATTTGCCCACCGTGTAGATCGACAATTTCCTTGATGATAGCTAACCCCAGACCCAGCCCACGTCCTCCCGTTCGCACACGGTAGAACGGCTCAAAAATATGGGGCAAATACTCCGAAGGGATACCGTCACCTTTATCAATAATTTTCATCACCATGTACCCTTCGCTGGCTGTACCACTTTCCCCTTTTTGTATGGAAATCGTTACCGAACTATCTTCCGGCGTATATTTCACGGCGTTCGACACCAAGTTCATGACTACTTGCATCATCCGTGTGGGATCAATCGACACATAAACCGGTTCATCTGCCAAACGGTCAAGTATCCAGACACTTTTACTTTCCGCTTCTGACTCCATCATCAGAATGGTGTCTCGCACGAAGCTTGTCAGCTCTGTTACATCATCTTTAAGCTGAATAAGACCATTTTCGAAACGCGCAAGGTCGAGCAAATCCTCAACCAGATTTTCCATCTGTGAAATGATGCGCTCCAAAATATTGGCGTGTCGCTCAAGCTGCTCAGGCTGCTTTTTCAACAGATATAACCGCGCTTTAAGGGCAGCAATCGGATTACGCAGTTCATGAGCTGCGTTGGCTACGAACCGCGTCTTTTGGCCATCAAGTGCTTTTTGTTGGCTCAAATCGCGGAAGATCGAAACCACACCAATCAAGCGCCCATCCCCGCTGTAAAGCCCGCTCACCACCAAACCCGTATCAATCACCATCCCATCTTTGCTTTTCAGCCGTCGTTCACCTTTCCAAATCTTCTTTTGCAATATGGTTTGGAAAATCGTAGTCGTGACTGCTTGAAAATCAGCCTCGCTGACATTATCCGGTCGTAGTTGGTCAAGCGAGGACATTTCATGACTCTGGTATCCAAACAAATCAAATAGGGCCGAATTAATGAAGGTGTAAGCATTATTATCATTGTCCTCATCGAAAAGGACGCCTTGCACACCTTCCCCGATGGACTCTAGAATCGCTTCTAACTGCCTGCTTTTTTGCTCCAACTCGGCTGTACGGATGCCCACCTGCCGCTTCATTTCATCCGCATCTTGGCTGCGCGCTTTGTAACGGTTAGCGTTAATGATTGCGATGCTTGCTTGATCGGCAAAGATTTTGAGCGTTTCGCTCTGCATTGCCGTAAAGGTATTTGGCAATTCGGCGTTCAAAAAAATGAATCCCAGTACTTTGCCATCGGCCTGTAAAGGGGCACTTAATACCGAGCGAACCCACTGCGTCGGTGGATAAGCAACCCAACTTGGAATAGTTGCTGTATCTTGAATGAGAAGGACTTGCTTGGTTTCGACCATTTTCGCAAGATGATCAATGGCCTTAACCGGCAGTATAACGTGCTTAATTTCCTCAATGAGTTCAGGATATTTCGCCGAAATCGTCCGCACCGTTGTGGCATTGTTACCCGTGTTGTCAATCAGATACATCGTTGAAAGATCACTTGGGATAACATCTTGAATGAGCGTCAAAATGCGATCAAGCACCACTTCGATTTCGAGCGATGTGTTCAGGATTGCCGCCGCATCACGCAAGGCTTCTGCCAATTGACGTTGGGCGACCGTTTGCCGTGCATCGAGCAAAATACGGGTGCAGTGCAGCAGTAACCGGGGATGTACACCGGTTACGACATTGCTAGCTCCCGCGTTAAGCGCTGCATCAATATCGCTTTCACGCGTGATGAAAAGTATAGGAATGTCAAAGTCATGGGCAAAACGGGAACAGGTTTCTAAACCGACCGGTTCGTCTTGTAGGCCAAGGACAATAATGTCAAAGGTATTTTCTTCGGCGAAGGCAAAAGCGGTTAGGCTATCCTTGGCTTCAAGTACGACAAAACCACCTTGAAGGTATGTTTGGCACAGCGTTTGCCGGGTGTCCGGTTGATCTGCGACCACAAGGATAGTTGACATATCGAGTTATCACCGTGTTGAGGCTGCTGCACAAAATCGCTTATAGCCTGCTAATTATAACGGCCTTTCAAGAGGATGGTGTTACAACCATGCAATCTTAACAATAAGATTACAAGGTCAGAACCTTCTCAGACCCTCAACACGTATCATTCTAGATGACATAACAGGATTTGTCTATTTATTAAGCTTTCCTAGTACGTTAGGCTTAGCCATGACGGCGCATAAATCGTTGCAGCCGTTCCAGTGCAATTTCGATGTTCTGGCAGCTGGTGGCATAACTCGCCCGCACGAAACCGGCTCCACTTGCCCCGAACGCGCTGCCCGGAACCAGAGCCACCCGTTCTTCATACAGCAGCGTCTCGCAAAATTGCTCATCGTTCATGCCGCTGGCAGTGATATTCGGGAAGGCATAAAACGCGCCGTGTGGTTCGAAACACTCTAATCCTAGCTCATTGAATCCGCTCACAATCAATTTACGCCGCAGATCATATTCCCCACACATATCCCGCACATCTTTTTCGCCATTGCTGAGCGCTTCCAACGCGGCAACTTGTCCAACGGTCGAGGCTGACATAATTAGGTACTGGTGCAGCTTGCGAATGGCTTCCATAATTTCGCGCGAAGCCGAGACATAACCGATGCGCCAGCCGGTCATCGCGAAGGACTTGCTCATGCCGCTCATCAAAATCGTGCGGTCATACATGCCCGGCAGGGAAGCGAAGTTGGTATGTTCCACGCCGTAGATCAACCGCTCATAAATCTCGTCCGACAACACAATCAGATCATATTTTTCCGCGACTGCCGCGATTTCAGACATCCGCTCGCGACTCAGCACCGCGCCTGTTGGATTATTGGGATAATTAATCAAGATGGCTTTGGTTCGCGGGGTGATTGATGCTTCTAACATCGCACCTGTAACCTGAAAATCATCCTCGACAAATGTATTGACACGGACTGCAATCCCGCCTGCCATTTCAACTGCCGCCGCGTTCGCCACGAAACATGGTTCTGGCACCAGTACCTCATCACCGGGGTCAAGGATCGCCTTAAGTGCCAACCACATCGCTTCACTGACGCCAACCGTCACTACAATTTGATCTTCAGGATCGTAGCACACGCCGTATAAGCGTTCGATATAAGCCGATATTGCGCGCCGGAGTTCAATCGTGCCGCTGTTATTGGTATAGCCAGTCTGCCCATTTTCTAACGCTGCGATGCTCTTATCAATGATGTGGCGCGGTGTTACAAAATCGGGTTCGCCAATGCCTAACGACACCACACCTTCCATCGTCGCCGCGATGTCGAAATATCGCCGGATGCCGGAAGGCTTGAGCTGTTGTGCCGCTTGAGAAACATAGCTGCGGGTTCGAATCATGATGACCTCAACTAAAAGGGGCGCTTAAATGACCAAATACGTAGAGACAGCATTATGCAAATTAACTTCTAATACGGAGTATCCCTGTAGGGGAGGGTCACAGACCCTCCCGTATCGTTCCCTCCCTCGTTTACGGGGGAGGGTTAGGGTGGGGGTTCTTTCTCCGTCTTAGATTGTTAAACAACCATTATGCTATCCGTGTATTTTCAGCACCCAACGCCAATAATAATCTTAAGTGCGTCACCCATTATAATCCGTCATACTGTCGAAAACTTCGGGCATCCGCTACCAATTTCCACTCAACAATTGGACACTCTGTAGCAAAAATCGTCGTAAAAATATGGACAAATAGAATTTTGTGAGCCATCATCTATCGCGAGGTACAATCTTGAGTGATCGGCGTTTCATATAGCAAGCATATTCAATAACTGAGGAAAATATCATGCAGGAGCAGGCAGCAGCCGGATGGCATGTCTCGAATTGGGGATTTTGGGGTTGGCTCGAAACCGCCATTAAACTCGTCGGTATTGGGGCAGGTTATATCGCCTTCTTCAATTCCAGCGGTGTGACCGATTTGACCATCGGTGGCAGTCCTCGTTTGGCAGCCGTTATTCTGGTAGCCGTATTCACCTTGGCCATGATTGGCGTTGTCTTTATGCGCATCATGCAAAAGGAACTGATCTCCATAGGCTACTCGATACTGAATGCTTTAGGCCATATCGCACTCTTATTTGCACTTTTGCGCGTACCCACCCAAACCACATTACCCATCATTTTCGCGGTCGCCTTTATCCTCGGTGAACTTGCCAAGCAGCGCTTTCTTACCATTTCCGGTTATGTTGAGGGCGGCGCGAATACAGCCTCCATGTTAATGTTCTCGCGAGTTGTCGCCGTAACCTATCTCGTGCTCGCCATTTTCCTCATCATCTAGCACCTGTTCACTTCGGCGCATTTATGGTTAGTTACTATTTAATGGGGTAAACAATAGTTGAAACTCCGGCTTCGATGACTTGTGTTTTCGTAGGGACGGCGTACATGCCTTTCGTCGCCTATTACCATTCCAATTTGTAAATCGCCATTATGCGCTATCCTCATCTCTTAAATTGCTTTCGTAAGGAAAGGTCTCAGACCTTTCCGTTATCATTGCGCTCCGTATCAGTTATCAGTCGCTGACCATAAATACTTGGTCGTTTTCAACAAACCCCCTTTTTCTCCTTTCAAAGTTAAATATCCTGTCAATGGATGAACCAATTCTTGGACATCATGTCCGTAAGTAGAAATCGCCATTACTTGAAAGGGGAGAAAATGTCTCACGTCGATTTCTGTTTTTATTTCTAACGCCAAATTATCACCAACGTTTATATCTTTCTGGGCTTGTCCTCCTACAAACCAATAGCCCGATTCTAGTAAGGTAACTTCCATAACTTCAAAAACCTGCTCTAATATCATTCTATGCCCTTAAACCTACGTGTTCTGCAAATGTCCCAGCTAATAGTTCAAAATCAATTACATTCAATCTTATTCATACTTAGGTTTAAATTCACAAACCACCACATACGCCTCTCAAATCATTTTCCAACCGCTTAACAAGCTATCTCGCTCAAAACCGTTTGCGCCAACACTTCGAAACAGTTACAAAATGTTCTTCCAAAATGTAACCCGTTCCGATTTCCTGTGTCGTACAATAATCAATAGGTCGGATCGTATTGGCGCAAGGCTTTGCGCTCACAGGTAAACTTTCTACCGGCCACATGCATCTTAACATCCAGCATATAGTCCGCAACCAGCATACTAAATGGACAAATTTCGCCGCTTTCGCTGCCGCTTGTCGTGCCGCATGTTGCGCTTGTTCAAAATCCACTTCTGCCATCGCCGCTGACGACGACACAAGCGACATTTCTCGACTAAATTGTGCTTTTGTGGGCGACATTTCCGCCACAAAACATATTTATCTTGGGCTGTTAACTGATAATGGTAAACTCCACAGTGAATCTGAAGAATTTGAAGAAATTTGCGAATCTTCGGCACTTCACTCCCTCAATCTCGCCGTACAAACCACGAGTCGCAACTGCGTTTTTTGCAGTATTTTGGTTACTTGACACCCTATGCAAAGAAATCTAGCTTTTACTCGGTACTTATTATGTAACATCTGATCACCCTAATCAGACTCAAGTCTATCAACTGGAGCCTATACAGGAGATTCACATGATATTACCAACACTACAAAATTGGGATGCTACCCGTAAATCGCTGCATCAAGCCGCGCAGGTTGTCGGTGGAATAAAAAAGGTCAGCGTCCAACCAATGCTGAATTACGCCCATCTCGGATTGTATGTCATACATGATGGCTTGACCTCTGGTCGTCTATCGGATGGTGGTGAACTGATCTTCAACTTGGTCGAATCAAGCATCATCTACATCTGTCCGGTTGGTACAGTATCGAAGGTTGACCTTCAGGGACATTCCCAAGCCTCACTCACTGAAGCGGTTCTCAAGGCCATGTCTGATGCTGGACACCCTGCCGCCAATGTAGACCGTTCCGCACTGGCTGACCAAACCCCGTTAGCCATCGATTCTGCCACCGCCGCTGATTATCAAGAGGCCCTCTACAGTATCTACACCGCGATTACTCGATTTCGCGCGCGTATCCTCGGTACCATGTCGCCAATAATTGTTTTCCCGCATGGTTTCGATGCCTCTTTCCTCTGGTTCAAACACGGCTCCGAAGAACGCACGGATCCACACCTCAATTTTGGTTTTTCCCCTGGTAGTGCTGGTTTCCCGCGCCCATATGTCTATTCGTATGCCTCTCCGCTGCCGCAAGCTTACTTTGATGTCAAACTGCCTGAGCTTGCCCACTTTGTTCAAAACCCTTGGAAGGGCATCGCCATCGGCTATGATAAGTTGGCCGCTGAAACCAATCACGAATATTTACTCGAACAAACTTTGGTGGATATACACGCGGCAGTTGCGCCGTTGTTGGTGTAAAATGGAAACATAGATCATAAGTGCTGTAGAGGTGAACTGTGGATAATCAGACGGCAATCGGACTGCTGAGTCTCTGTGGTATCGTCGCCGTTTTAATTTTGCTCGGTTCGTTTTTGCTTATTCGTATCATGAAATCAAGCATATTTGGCGTCGCCAATATGGTGCTGCGTTCAGTTACAGACCCAACTGAAGTCAAAACCACGACCGTACACACCCAAACGGTGCAGCGCCCGGATTTTCGTTCCGCTGCCAAATCAGTTGATTTTGACGCGGCAGTTGCCAGTCATAAAGGTGAGGTTAACCCGTCTGTTCATACCAATCCAACCACGCCATCCGACTTGAATGCCACCGCCTTTACAACCACTCACGTCACTACACCTTCAACCAGTCCAAGTACGCAGCGCAAACGCATCCGTCGCCAGCACGTTGACGATGAAGAAGACGGCGAAATTTTTGAAGGCTTACTGGGCGACTAATGAATTTAATTCCCTCCCCTGTTGCTATGGGGGAGGGCTAGGGTGGGGGTTGTTCATCCGCCCTATACGCAGCAACCCAATCCCGCAGTACGTCCCTCAATACCATCCGTGTCTCTAACCGTTTTGCCTCATCGTAGACGGCACCATAAAGAATGCTGCCATCGTTTGCCGAAAGAGGAGGGCTGGCATTTCCGCTGTAGTAAATATCAAATTTTCGCTTGATGTGGTGATAGTACGATTCGGGGTTAAAAATCGCGGCGTTGTAAGTCAGCCGTTTTTCCCCGATGACCAGTCGTGTGCTGCGGGTCGTTCCCATCGCCCAAATGCCCAGTAACCGCAGCGTTCGGTAATATTGATACCCTGTAGGTTTATGCCACATCACGGTTCCAACCCACTGCTCAGGAATCGGTGAACCGACGACGTGCTGCCCGATGTTTCCACTAAAGGTTTTTGGCCCGTAAGCGCTCATATCTTGGGGCGGCCTTTTTTTGATAGCCGCCAACAATCCGGCTGCGTTCAAACCATCCAGCGCCATCGAAAGTAAACTGTGTATCGGTGCGCTGCTTTCCTGCCTTTTACGCTGCTCGATACGTTTCATGATCTCCACGTATCGAGCATTCGGATCGTCTTTTTCGGGCAAATAATTAGTCTTTCATTACCCGTATGCGTCGGAAACCAAACACCAGCACGATAAAGCCGATCAGTACGATAATACGATGGACAAAGTTATTCGTGGCGCCATCAAAAAGATTTAAGTATGAGGCGCCTCCTAATGTGGCAATCAGGTGGGCAAATCCCAATATGATCGCGCCTGACACGATCAGCGTCAGCGAACTCCCAACAATTCCCCCAATCCCCCGTACAGTCCAAACCATCCACAAGCCAGCAATTACTAGAATAATATCCATTACCACATTCAGCGTAGAAAAATACCCCGGATCATGTATCACGATGAATTAACCTTTCAATATGTAATTAAAGAACATTGAATAGATCATATATTTTTAGCTCACTGACCACCTGCAAAATGCGGGGATCAAGCTGTTTATCGACCGCCTGCATTTTAGACATAATGATCTTTTTGCCGACCAAACTGACACCGTAAGCAATGCCTTTAGACAGCAGCGCGCGGTAAATATCGGCATCGTTGCTGCGTAAGTCGATGTTGATTTTGCCATCGCTCATGCTAACCGGCCAAACATTTCGTTGTGCCGTGTCGTTGATGATTTTATCGAGATTGGTACCCAGACGTTTGCCACCAAACTGTATCATCGCATCCCGCAAGGAAAGCATCTGCTTGATAAAATAATTTTGCAGGTAGCTTTCATCGGTCGTATCGACTCGCCGATCCATCGTCTGGAAATCATCGGTATTAACGATCACATCTTGAATCGGTTTCAGGCTAATATCCGCGCCGACGAATGCATTCTTATCATCTTGGGTCGCGGTCGCGCTCCACATGACACTGACCGGTTTGCCAAAGGCATCTTTGATGTCGATTTGCTGTTGTTCAACACGCCCACGTTTACCGACTTGCTGGATAAATTGATCGGTAACGGTGCGGTCAAGTCCTAGTACCTCGTGCAGCGGTTTGCCTATGATGTTCCGCGCCTCGTTGTGATGCCGTTTGAGCAGCCTTAAACATGGCTGGTCAACAAAGATGACTTGACCGAGGGTATTGGTCATCAGCAGGGCTTGGGTGGTTTCAGTGGGGTTCGTCTGTGTCGTTCGTCGAATGTCTTTATTTTCCGCCAGCGCATACCCCAACGAAGTCGCCAGCGCTCCCGGCGAGGCGTAGCGTGTTTGGGGCGATTTCGCCATCGCGCGGTCAACTACATCCTGAATATCTTCGGGCAGGTCCGGTTTCAGTTTACGAATATCGGGTACAGGTTGGTTCATATGAGCCATCAACACGCCAAGTGGTGTCGCAGCCTCAAACGGCACATTCCCCGTCAACATCTGGAAGAGTGTGATACCCAGTGCATAAACATCGGCAGACGGCGTAAGTGCCCCCGGCTCAGCTTGTTCAGGAGCCATATAAAACGGCGTTCCTAGAATGCCCGTACCCGTTAATTGCCCCGATGATTCACTGAGTTTAGCCAACCCGAAATCCGTCAGGTAAGTATTATTTTGTTCATCTAACAGGACGTTGCCCGGTTTGAAATCGCGGTGGATAACCCCTTTGCGATGTGCATAGTCTAGAGCATCCGCCATCTGGCGTACCAACCGCAGGGTTTCATCAGGCGGAATCGCTCCTTGACTAATCAAATCCGAGAGCGTCCCACTGCTCATGTAGGCCATAACAATGTACGGCATTCCGTCATACTCGCCGAAATCATAAACCGGCAAAATATGGGGATGCTGCAAGCTGGAAACGATTTCTACTTCACGGTAAAAACGCTCAAGGAACTTATCCTCGTGCGTCAGGGTACGCGGCAGCACCTTAATCGCCACCGAGCGTTTCATTGAAGTCTGCGTCGCTTGGTAAACGGTGGACATACCACCTTTACCGATTTGTGCTGTCACTTGATACTGGCCCAATGTTTGCCCGACCAGATCAGTCATAGTTCTTTCGTCCCAATTTTAAAGAAGTTTGTTGATACCAGTATAGCACTTGCCCTATAGTCCACAAGCGATCCAATGGAAAGTTATTTCGATACGGGTAATTGCCCTAGCAGTACCAAAACATAATTCCCATAAGTCTCATTATTTCGGCTGCCTATCTCTAACGTCATAATATCGCTGTTTCCCGGCGCAAGAACTAAGCCAGCATCTGAACGACCACCAACAATCGTCAGTCCTTCACTCTCATGCAGGCTGACTCCGGCTTTGCTGAATGTTGGCACAGTTTTGCAATCACCGCGTCCTGCATCATCACATTCCATATTTCCACTTGCCCATTTTATGTATGGGTCTATTCGACTGTTTTCCCCCGCGGCCATATACACCGTCAATGGGGTAAATTTCGCCAGCGGCCCCATGCGGATATCATATAAATCGGTCTTTTGAGGGCTGTCGATAGTGAATCCATCAATGACCGCGAAGTAGCGTCCTGCTGCACCATTCTTGCTGGCTATTGTCACGGTGACCGTTCCAGCATTCTCCGCACCCGTGAAAATGAGTTGCGAATTGCTGGCTAAATTTTCTTTGGTGATCGTCCGGGTATCTTCTCCCGGAACAGTAAAAGTATCATTCAGTGTTGAATTGGCGTCTGTATTACACTGGTCGAATGGTTTTTGCCCCGGTATGTCAAACTGCAAACGGATGACTGGCACGAAACCGTCCATCCCATAAACCGTTATCCGGTATTTCAGGTTTGGTCGCGGCTCTTCCCCAAAGCGTAATGAAACGGCAGTTGTCGCCTCAAAATCATGGCAGGGGAATGTGACAGGTTCATATTGGTCAGAATTGGTATTCTGGTTTGGTGGATTGGCTTTCCGTACCCGTAAGGCATAATGGCCTGTGGTTGTCCCGCTTTGATTTCCGACGCGTGTAGCCACAATCGTATACTGCCCATCTTTCGGGATTGTGTAATCCATTGACACGGATTGGTTAGGCTCGCCATCTGCGCTGCGCGCAACCAGACTGCCTGACGAATCGATGATGCCGATCAGTGGGGCAAGACCATCTGAACCACCCATATCGACCACCATCACATCGCCCTCAAGTGCTTGGATATGCCACCAATCATAGAACGCGCCGTTGGTGATAGTATCTTGCACCACATCGCCGTATGAGATGTCAGTAACGGTAACCGTGTCTTGGTTATCTTGGGCTGCTGCGGGAAGTACGGTTAACAGGACGAAGAGGAACAGACCGATTTTTTTGATCAACATACGTACCCTCATTTGCTCGCGCATGGAGTAATTGTACGCCTGTTTACTGTGAATTGAATAAATGCCCTATAAATGCGTAAGGGCGAGTCACATGACTCGCCCTTACAACCCCCAATATTCCCCGAATACCAAACAGGGAAATTACTTAACTTCGACGACCGCGCCTTCGGCTTCCAGCTTGGCCTTGGCATCGTTGGCAGCATCCTTGCTGACACCTTCGACCACATTCTGGGGTGCACCTTCGACCAAGTCCTTGGCTTCTTTCAAGCCGAGGCTGGTGAGGGTACGTACAACCTTAATAACGTTGATCTTCTTCGGGCCGCCGTCCTTCAGGACAACGGTGAATTCTGTCTGCTCTTCAGTCGGTTCGGCGGCAGCAGCCGGGGCACCTGCGCCAGCGGCAGCAGCCATCATAACGGGAGCAGCAGCGGCGGCTGTAACGCCCCACTTTTCTTCCAGAAGCTTCTTGAGTTCAGCAGCTTCCAATACGGTCAATGCGCTCAGATCATCGACAATTTTGTTCAGGTCGGCCATTTTATATCCTCTTGATTCGTTCGCTTTATACGTTATTCATGTGCTGGACGATTAGCATTCATCGGCTAACCGCAAAATTTTTATTGCTACTATGCCGCCTCGTTTTTCGAGACATAGGCTTGTAACACCTGTGGTACTGCGGCCACCGCGCTGTTGATGACACCAGCCAGTCCTGAAGCAGGTTGGCTGATAAGACCAATCAATTGTGCGCGTAGTTCATCCAGTGACGGCAGGCTGCTCACAGCGTCGACTTGCTGGCTGGTCAAAATTTGACCGGTCATCACGCCGCCCTTGATGCTAAACTGTCCTTCATAATCCTTGATGAAGCCCAGCGAAACCTTTGCTACAGCCGGAAAATTGGCTGCACCGAAGATAACACCCGTGGGGCCAGCCAGCATATCATCTGGAATAGGCCAACCAGCTTCCTTCAAAGCGATTTTGAACAACGTATTCTTGACGATGACGTATGCACCATCGACTTCACGAAGTTTATCGCGCATAGCGTTTACTTGCTTGACCGAAATGCCCTTATAGTCTGCCAGCACAAAACCGGTTGCCTGACCGAGCAGTTCGCCGTAAACACCCACGAGTTCTTCTTTACGATCTTTTGAGATTGCCAAGTGGATTTTCCTCCTTTCCTTTAAAGATAGGCGCTAAGTTGAGTTTTTGACGCTCGTTGATTAGTGCCTGACAACAAAAAAGCGGCTCCGCACAAAGCGAGGCCGCCATCTTTAACAAATGGAAACGGTTTCCCTCACCTCGGCAGGATATTAAGCACAAGCACCTGCTGTCTGCGGCAAAGCAACTCAGTTGTTGATGAAAAGGATTATAGGGGATCGCGTAATAACTGACAAGGGTAGGAGTTTCGGGGAAATATCTTCACTCTAGTAAAACTTGGCGGCTAACCTGTTTCCGTCAGCCGCCGCTAAATTGTGATTCATGTTATACCGCCAGAGCTACCAATTCTTCCGGTACAGGTAGGCGGTGTTTACCGAGGAACGAGGCCAATGCAGGAGTTAAATCACTAACAAGCCCGTTATACGAACGTTCCAATTCACATAGATGCTCAACCAGCCACAAGTACATGTCGGCCTCAGTTCGACCCTTCATATACTTCAACATGTTGTGCTTGCGAATCAGCACGACTGCCGGCAAGTAAACATTTTCGTACCAGTGTGCCGCCGCCTCTTGAATACTCACTGGGCATTCTTGGCATTCGTTCAAAACCGCGCCGTGTACATTAATATGTCCGATAAAGTCACTGTAACGGCTTTGCTCGGTCAGCATCAGGTTTTCGTGCTGGTAGACATAACGCAATCCGGTTTCATCCAGAAACGTCATGTAAGCTTCAGCCGCATCCATCTTTTTGGTGACGACCGTTTTGTTGAGGCAAAATGGCACATCAATTTCGGTGACATAGGCCTCAATTGACTTCTGCCCCATAGCCAGCGCCACCGATACCCGATGATTACCATCGCGCACGAAATACACCTCGCCTACTTGGTAAACTTCAATAGGCGGCAAACCCATATTACCCTCGGCCTCGGCATAAATCCGCGTCCAACGGTCTTTATTGATGACACTCTTGGGTAAGAATGTACCCGTGAAGTCGGTATACCGGCCTACACTCCCGACAATCGATTCGAGTGGTATATCCTGTAAACCACGATACAGTTCTTCACGCAGCCTCAGCCGCGTACGCACATCTTCAAAACTCAACAACTGCGCGGGCTTGCCTCGCAGATGCCCGATAATTTCTTGCCAGAAAGCACGGGTAGTGGCGTGTTCAAACTCCACTGCTCCCTGCACCATATCCATCTCTCTATTCATCATTAACGTCTCCGAACTACATGGCAACACGCAACAGGTAAGACAATTCTCAAGAGCAACAATTCTAAGCGTGTAATTTTATGTAAAAGTGTGTGTGGCAGTTCGGTTGTTCAACGAGTCTGGATATATTTTTCCTTTGTTCAATTCATAATACCATTAAACCAATAAACCTCTGTAAAGACCATGTTAAGTCTCCACAGAGAAATTGGCTCAATATCTGTGAATTATACCACAAGGGCTCAAAAACCTTAATTCTTAGGGAGAATTGGGTCGTCTCCGACCCCTTTACTAGGACGGGCTAACAGGCGCGACAGGCGACTCCGCTTGCTTGCCAAGTTCTTCATCAATGTACGAAGCGAAAACCGTATACGGTTGTGCGCCGCTGATGAAGCGACCATTCACGAAGAAAGCTGGTGTACCATTGACACCCAGTGCTTGGGCATCCGCAACATCCTTCTTCACCTTATCCATATACTTTTGCGAATCTAGACAGGTTGTGAAAGAGGCAACATCAACCCCTAGCTGCTGCGCATAGGTGATGAATTGTTCACGCGTTAACGCTTGCTGATTCTTAAATGTCAAATCATGAAATTCCCAGAACTTACCTTGTTCATTCATGCATTCGCCAGCTAATGCAGCCACCACCGACCCCGTAGTCTGGAACGGATAATCGCGGTAAACCAACCGCACTTTGCCGTCATAATTCTTAAGCAGAGGATCAAGCGTCTCGGCGGCAAAACGACCGCAGAAAGCGCAGTGAAAATCCGAAAACTCGATGATCGTCACAGGTGCATCAGCCGCACCCCGAAATGGATCATTGTCCATACTTACTTTGTAGGTGTTGCCTTGTACCAATCCAGCGACTTGCTGGCCGCCGCCTGATGCAGCCACGGCTTGGGCTGCGTTCGCGATCAATGCTTGATTTTCTACACTGTTCGCATTAAACAATGCGCTTACCGCAGCACCGCTAATGAGTGTACCGAGCAAGAAAAAGACAATCGCAATCACCACGTAATTAAACATCACGCGCGAAACAACAATAACGGCACTTGGATCAGCATAGGCCGTCGTTGATGAATCCGCTTTGGCTTTGCTTTCTGCCGAACTGGTTTCTGCTGGGTTTGTCGCGATGGGCGAGTACTCGTTTAATTCAGATGGTGATGAAGTTTCCACATGCACCTCACAAATGATTCCATACCTTCATTATACTATTATCGATCATCGAATTGGTCTATAGGCAAAAAGGCGTAGGAAATTAGGCATATTGGCGGACACAAAACATGAAAAGTAAGTTAGAATATAGACGAAGCCAAACCGATATTGCTTACAATTTCTGCGAGCAACCTAATTTTTCTCAGGAGCATTGCCTTTGAGTGAAACGTCAGTACGTCTGTTGGAAGGACTGGTCATTAGTGACCAGAGCGGTTTTTTTAACGTTGAAATTTCAAAAGATCAGATTATTACCTGTCGTTTACGGGGCCGGCTGATGGAAGAAGCGCAGTCGACCGATATTGCGGCTATCGGAGACCGCGTTAGTATTCAAGTTCTTGCAGACGGAACTGGCAGTATCGAGGCAGTGCTTCCGCGTACCAGTGTGCTTTCACGTGCCATGCGGACAGAAGGCAAGCGTGGCGCGGGTGAATCGGAACGTGAACAGGTGATTATCGCCAACGCAGATCAGGCTTTGTTCGTTTTTGCGGCGGCTCAACCAACCCCCAATCTCAAAATGCTGGATCGATTTTTGGTAGCGGGTGAAAAATCCGAAATCGCACGCTTGATGATTGTGGTTAACAAAATGGATTTGGAAGACAACTCCGTCACCAAAGCCCGTTTCGCGCCCTACGAGAAGATGCCCTATACCGTGTTGTATACCAGCGCTCAGGATGATTTAGGTGTGGATGAACTTCGAGCGCTGCTCAAAGACCATCTTTCCGTGTTCACTGGCCCATCTGGCGTCGGCAAAACCAGTTTGCTCAACAAGGTGCAGCCCGGACTAGGACGCACCGTGAAAGCCGTTAGTCAACGCCGTTCCGAAGGGATGCATACTACCCGTGATAGTGTGCTGGTGAATCTGGATATGGGTGGACACTTGGCGGATACACCCGGAATGCGCTCGTTGACACTTTACGACATCGAACCCGAAGAACTCGATGGTTATTATCGTGACATCGCGCCATTTGTCAGCCAATGTAAATTCAATGATTGCAGCCATCACAACGAAGCAGGCTGCGCAGTTCGAGCAGCCGTCGAAAACGGCACAATTGCTCGCGCCCGTTACCAGAGTTATCTGCAACTGCGCGATGAACTCGAAGAAGCCTACGCCGTATATTAGACTATATTTGAACTATTATTCATCTCAAAGGCATATGCGACCTCCATGTGCCTTTTTGATTGAATATCAAACTATGGCTTAACCGACTCGAGTTCTGCTTGCGATGATGAAGCCTTAACCCGCCGTAGGAATAAATAGTAAATGGAAAGTAACCCGCTGGAGATGACCACGACCAGATAGATAATCAAACTTGTTCGGCGTGTGGCGGAAATGGTTGGCAGCATTTGCAAGAATGGGACGATCAACACCAAATCGTAACCTAAAAATCCGGCAAGTTGCCCGCCGGTGTTGCTCCAGCCGGGTCGAATGAGTCCATATAGAAAATAAACTGCCGCGCCTAAGAACATCCAGCCATAAAGAGCCGAACCCACCAATGAAATATCCCACGGGAGCAGGTTAGGGACTTTTAAGACCATCTGCCCGCCGAAGATCAACAACGCCACTACAAAAATGATGAACGCGAATTTTGCAACTCGCGGCATCGGCGGGCTTTGGGAAATCGGTATGCGAATACTCCACCATAAGAGTACCAATCCCGCGATCACGCCCACAGCACAAGCCACGACAAAAAACATCATTTTGCTGTTGGGATGATCGGCATTGAGTTGCAGCGCGTAGATACATAACGGCCCAAATATGACCAGATAATCCAAAGCGATTCCGGCTAACGCACCATATTCCCGATAATAAATACACCAGAACGTCGAGGCCGCCGCAGCCAAAAACATTGATGCGATGAAAATGAAACTCATCGAGCCTGTATAGGGCAGAGGCCACAAATTCGTTACCAGCGGTAATTGAAGGATAAAGGCCAGCGCGAAAAGCGCTTGGGCTGCACAGTAAACAAACATTAACCTGCGGATTATGGTGCGCATGGACTGAATACCTCCTTAACACGAAGGAATCATGCTCAACCCATAACCATATTGTATTTATTGAATTTAGGGAAGTGCACTCACTTCCTTTTGGAAGGGCTTACAAATTGTTTAATCCTTCGCCCGTTGGCTGAGTCATCAATTAGATTTGCTATCCGTTTAGCGCGGGTTTCTTCTTTCTTGGCACTGACGATCCACCATAAAACAGCTTTGCGATAAGAAACCGGCTGAGCCTCCCAGAAGTCCCACGCCTTTTGATTGGCCTTAATCGCCTTGCTTTCATCCTCGCGAAGTTCAATCTGGTCACGCTGCTCATGCGAATAAATACCGGATTTATTCTCGCGACGTTGTTCAAATGCTTGTAATCCGGCTGGCTTCATCCGTCCTTCTTTCATTAGCGCCTCTACACGCCCGACATTGACTACACTCCAAATACTGCGTGGTTTGCGCGGTGTAAACCGGATCGTGTAACTTTCATCGTCCAAACCTTTTCGTATCCCATCAATCCAGCCGACGCACAAAGCTTCATCAACCGACTCAGGCCATATGATACTCGGTTTGCCGGAGTCTTTCTTGTAAAAGCCCACTAATAGTTCACTGTCCGACTCGTGATGTTCCTCAAACCATTGGCGCAAATCAGTGGGTGTAGCGAAAAAGATAGGTTTCATACCGATGAGCCTTTGTCCAAATCGATTTTGAGCGTGCGTTTATTTTATCGGTCTTTTCTAAAGTGTTATGACATACGAACGGATATTACAATACTTTTATTCATCTGTCTGATTGGATGATGCACTAAGGTAGTTCAATGTCAGCATCCCAAAATAAGAACTCTGATGCTCAAAAGTATGCTTATCAAGCCCAAGTCCAGTGTCAGGCTGCTCTGAAGTACTATCAAAATGGAAATACCTCAGGCGCAATCAAGGCATTGGGCGCGGCGTTGGAACTTGACCGTAGTTTGCGGAATGATGAACGTGTACGACGTTTTGCTTCCCATCTGGTTGGTTTATCTCCAGATAAGGCTGTCGCTGCCTTAACCGACCTAAAAACTCGTGAAGCCTTGATTACGCAAGCGAGCAAAAAGCGACCCGCGAAGTCTACTTCATTGCAATCTAAGTCGCTCTGGATTTTAGGTTCTGCCACTTTGTTTTTGGTGGTTGTCAGTGTTATTGGGTTGATCCTCTCCGGTCAATTGAAATTGAATGCGCTTGATCCTTTCTCCAGTCAAGGAGAAGTTGAAATTCATCAACTAGCAACCAATCCCGAACAGAGTTATTTGACAGTTGCGCCCATCGGAAAAACCCCCGACGATGGTTGGCCTGTGTTGGTCGCAGTGCATGGAAAAGGCCAGACTGGACAAGATATGGTGAACCAATTCGGAGAGATCACGCGTGATAACGGGATTATGCTCATCGCGCCTACCTTCACAGCAATTCGTGACTCAGCCATTAACGATACCTTTTATAAAGACGCGACCAATGTACTTGTAAGCATTCTTGAGGAATTGAAAGCTGACGGCATGATTAATCCCAAATACTATACACATTATTCGGGGCAGGTATTCTTGGGTTATGCCGAAGGCGGTTCCCTCGTGACTTATGTCGCTCAGCAAGGACTTGATTACGCGGATGCTGGCTTCACAATGCAAGGGCCATTAGGTGTCGCCCTCATTAATCCACTCGCCCCACTTTTTAATGCCGCCTCTTATTGGAATCCACCGATTTACTTACTTTTATACGGTGAAAAGGCTCAACAAGCCGGTATTTCACGGGATTATCACCGTCGTCTAAAAAATCAGGGCGCGGCTGTTTATATCGAATCCGCGCCCGATACCGATGCCTCAATCACTGCTGATCAAATAACGCGCGTTGCTGGTTTTGTCATCGCCGCCTATGAATTAGAGTCGAAAACCTCACCTAAATGAATATTCTGAAGCACCGCTAAAGGGGTTATCCGATATATTCCTGAATAGTCTTATCCATTGGCTTGTTCATAATCTTCAGATAGATTGTGATCTTGCCGAAGAAAATCAAGAGTGCTTGAAGGTAAATATCCAGTTGAATATCAATCGGAGCTTTAAACCCACCCGGACGTTCAACCTCTTTCTTCAAATCGGCTTCAGCCATTGCCGAAACGACATCCTTCATTTCATCATCGAGTTTCTTGTACCATTCCAGTAATTTGGTGGTGCTCGTTTCCATACCTGCCTCAGTATTGCGGTCGGAAAAACTCTGCTTGAAGTTTTTCAGGGACTCAATGTACGAATTTTCAATGTCACCGATTTCGCGGCAAAGCGCGCCTAAGGTCATCGTTTGTCCGCCGGGACAAAACGTCAAATCCGCATCGCTAAGCGTAGCCACCAGACCGTTACGCATCCCATGTGTACCCTCAATCCACGACCATTTGCTGTCCATATAGCTGTTCATTATGACTTCTCCTTTTTGTGAACATTTGTGCGTATATCATAGCACATTTGAGCCAAAATGGATTGTAAATACACAACAGATACTACGGCACTAAACAGTGGAAATGGGTTTTCGGACAGAAATGCAGTCTAACGGAGGCTTGGTCGTGTCACTCCTGATGGTTATTTACGATTTAATGAGGTAAACAAAACACCTTCTTAAGGGTTGAAAATGTAGGGCTGAGACGTGTGTTACACGCTGTAGGGTTAGGCCTAGTCGGAAACGACATCATGTTTGGCCCTAAAATGTTCACGGGTTAAAGTCAAACTTTCAATCGTGACATAGTTGAATTGTAAGGCTGGAA
>WGMX01000049.1 GCA_016124855.1 Anaerolineaceae bacterium
ACAACGGCCTCCGGTTCCTAGGTTCTTTTTCTAACCCTAACTTTACCGCTGACCGTTGTTTTTTCCCTCATTCTCTTTTCCCTTTTGCGCGAAATTCACACAAAGAGTGACAAAATGTTCTTCCAAATGGTAACCCCATTCCCGCATAAATCGATTACACTATCCTGTAGGGAATTTATTCCGACCCTGTACCTTAGATGTAATAGCAAATATGGCACAAAACGCCTTTTGCCATTGCTGAAATTGCTGCCGATTTTGCTGGATACGGCTTCTGACTTTGTTTTCGACTGGAGACTGATAGCTGGCGACTAAAGACTGTAAACTTCACAGTGAAATTGAGAAATATGAGAAAATTTGCGAATTTTCGGGACTTCGCTCCCTCAAATCCACCGTCAAAACCATGTTGTAACAACAACATCAACTGCAACATTTGCAATATTTTCAACGGGTGTCAGTTTTAAACGCAAATCGCCAGCCATCCATCGCTTCTGCTGGCGACCGATGACTGGCGACTAAAGACTAATAGCTATCGACTGCTTACACTGACAAATGTTCGCGGATAATATCCTGACTCAGATCATTGGTGTTGCCTTGAGAGACGATGTGCCCTTTTTCCATCACATAGCAGTAATCAGCAACACGCAGGGCAAAGTCCAAAAACTGTTCAATCAGCAAGATGGAAATATCGCCTTTTTTGCCGAGGGACGAAACAAGGTGTTCAATCTCATCAACAATGTTGGGTTGGATGCCCTCGGTTGGCTCGTCTAACAGTAACAGTTTAGGCGAACGTACCAGAATGCGTCCAAAAGCGAGCTGCTGCTGCTGCCCGCCGCTGAGTGTTCCGGCGACGCGCTTGCCCATCTGCTTGAGAACGGGGAATATTTCGTAGACCTCTTCGATCTTTTGATCCGCGTGCTTAAGTTCAGTGCTGGTCAGAGCCTCCAAGCCCATCAGCAGGTTTTCGTAGACGCTTAGAAAAGGAAATATACCACGACCTTGAGGTACATAACCCAGACCCATCCGTGCGCGCTTGTGAGCGGGTTCGCGGGTAATGTCTTTGCCCTCGTAGGTGATGGTTCCCTTACGCGATTTCAAGTTACCCATGATGGTTTTGAGCAGGGTGGTTTTGCCCACGCCGTTACGCCCCATCAAACAAACAACTTTACCTTTGGGGATTTCAATACTTACATCGTTTAGAATGCGGCTTTCCCCATAATAAACGTAGAGATTGGATACGCTGAGCATAAAATCGCTCCTACTATCAATTTGGAATATAGGGAGAAGATGGCTTTTCCCTACAACACGATAATCAAATTAATGTCCACGTCCGAGATACACTTCAACCACACGCGGATCACTTTGGACGTCCTGTACAGGTCCTTCGCAGAGCAGCTTGCCCTGATGCAAAACTGTCACGGTTGTGGCGAACTGACGTACAAAGACCATATCATGTTCGACGACCAGTACCGAGCGATTTTCCCCGATTTTTTGCAGCAGCTCACCGGTACGGTCACGTTCCGCCCGTGACATACCTGCGACCGGTTCGTCCAGTAACATCAGTTTCGGCTCTTGAATAAGAATCATGCCGATTTCCAACCACTGCTTCTGCCCGTGCGAAAGTGTTCCGGCGCGTTTGTTGGATTCACCATATAAGCCGATGAGTGTCAGTACTTCGTGGATTTTGTCCTTCTGCTCAGTTGGCAGAGTTTGCAGTAAGCGACCTGTTCCCGAACGGAAGCCAATCGCTGCTTCCAGATTTTGGAAAACGGTCAAGCTGGCAAAAATCGAGGGTGTCTGGAACTTACGTCCGATGCCGTAATGAACGCGATTTTGTTCCGGTACACGGTTCACGTTATGGTGCTTATCAAACGCGATTTTGCCGTTGGTGGGCCGTGTCTTACCGGTGATGATGTCCAGAAGTGTCGTTTTGCCCGCGCCGTTCGGCCCGATCAAAAAACGAAGTTCACCGTAATCAATGGAGAAATCCAAGTCATCCAGCACCTTGAAGCCGTCGAAGCTAACTGTTACGCCTTGTACATCCAGAATTTTCTTGCTCATGTTCATCTCCTTCTTTATTTAGCGTTTGCGTTCGCCGCATCCATTTCGAGTTTGCTTTGAGAATCGGTTTCAGCCAGTTCGGTTGAAACTTTGCGGGTTGGGGTAATTCGCTGCCACAGTTTTTGAACAGCACCGATGATCCCTTCAGGGAAAAGCAGTACGACACCGATGAAGAGCGCTCCCATAAATAACTGCCATATATCGGGATACTTGGTGCTGACCGCACTCTTGCCACTGTTCACTAAAATTGCGCCAAGGATGGCACCAACCAGCGTACCGCGTCCACCAACTGCCACCCAGATGACGATTTCGATAGAGGCCACAATGTCAAGCTGCTTGGGGGCGATAATGCCGACCTGTGGTACGAACAAAGCACCGGCAATGCCCGCAATGCCGGCTGACAGGGCAAACACAATCGTTTTCACGAGAACGGGGTTGTAACCCATGAAGCGCAGGCGGTTTTCATCGTCGCGAAGGGCGACTAAGATGCGACCAAACCGCGATGTAACTAAAAAGCGGCAGGCAATAAAAACGATGCCGAGAACCACAACCGTCACCAGATAAAGGTTCAACTTGGTTTCGGGCGCTGCTAATTTTGCGCCGAAGATGGTGCGCATTTCGGTGATGCCGTTGGTGCCGTTAATCAACTGCTGCTGACCGATCAGGAGCAGCGCGACAATCGAGGTGAGGGCTTGAGTGATGATCGAAAAGTAGACCCCTTGAACACGGCTGCGGAAGATCATAAAGCCTAAGAGCGCGGCTAGAATCATTGGAACGACGACAGCCAGTATCAGTGCCACGACGGGTGAGTGAAACGGCTGCCATAGCCACGGCAGTTCGGTTACACCGTACAATCCCATAAAATCCGGCAGGTTTTTACCGACGGTTTCGAGGTTTAAATACATGGCAAAGCAGTACGCGCCAATGCCGAAGAATAGCCCTTGCCCCAAACTGAGCATTCCGCTGTAGCCCCAGATCAAATCAAGGCCGAGCGCGACAATGGCATAGGTGAGAAAGCGTCCGAGCAGATTAATCTGAAAAGTGGATAAGCTCTGCGGGAGGACAAACAGGAAAATAACAGCGCAGACTGCAAAGACGATTCCTTGGATGATAGGGTTAGCACGACGAATATTCAACATAAGCAATGTCCTTCTTAAGTACGACCGCGTAGGGCGACCAGACCGTTGGGCTTCCACTGTAGGAACGCGATGATGATAACGAAGACCAATACTTTGCCTAACGTGGCGGTGGTACTTCTTTCGAGGAACGAGTTAAAAACACCAATGAGTGTGGCAGCCAAAACTGTGCCCGGTAAACTGCCGACACCACCAAGAACTACCACCATGAAAGCATCTACGATATAGCCCGTGCCAAGCTGCGGGCCGATTTGACCGAGTAGGGTGAGGGCTGATCCGGCGACACCGGCTAAGCCAGCGCCAAGGGCAAAAGTATAGGCATCGACACGGCGAGTCGTGACACCGAGGCTGGCGGCCATTTCCCGATTTTGCATGGTGGCACGGGTACGGCGGCCTGCCGGGGAATGGTAGAGGTAAAAATAAATGCCGATGATGCAGACGATAACCAAGCCGATGATAAATAGACGTTTATAAGGGAATTCCAGACCTTCGGCAACAACCAGACTGCCGTTGAGCCATTCGGGTGCAGTAACAGGAACATTGCGCGAGTCATAGCTGCGGGCGATTTGTTGGAGAATTAAACCGACACCCCACGTTGCTAATAGAGTGTCGGTCACACGCCCATAAAGATGACGAATTAAAAATCTTTCAAGTAATATGCCTAAAAGACCTGTAATAAAAAAGGCGGCCACAATCGAGAGGAGGAAATAAAAACCTTGTTTAGGTGCGTCTGGCCCGCCTAACTGGACAGCTATAAACTGTTGGAAGAAATAAGTTACGTAGGCGCCGACCATGATGAATTCACCATGCGCCATATTGATAACCTTCATCAAGCCGAACGAGAAGGCCAAGCCTAAGGCCGCCAACAGCAGTATCGACCCGATGCTTAATCCATTGAACAGCTGTACCAGTACACTTTCCACTTTAAAACCTCTTTCAAGCGTGTTGTCCTATGAAACGGAGACAGGGACGCACAAGAGCGTCCCTGCAACTGTGCAATTCAGAGTGTTGAAACGAACCTTAACCCGAGCGCATCAACCCGATGCGGTGGCTTCCGGTGTCATTTCATCCATAACAGGGCAGCCTGCATCTGGCTTGGGCAGTGCAGAAGCCCATGCGTAGCTGCACAGATACGGATCAGGCTTGACCGGGCCATCGGTTGCCGAGATGGTGTCGATCAGACCGTCTTCACGAATCTTGCCGATACGAACGATCTTGTAGGTATGTTGGGTCGGGCCATCGATAGTGACGGTGCCTTCGGGGGCGGCGAAGCTGATGCCACCGGCGGCTGCACGAACGGCGTCTACATCAGTGGTGCCAGCCTTCTCGACGGCTGCTGCCCACAGATAAACACCGAAGTAACCGGCTTCCATCGGGTCACTGGTAACGCGATTTTCGCCGTACTTGGCCTTGAATGCCTTAACGAAAGCGGCGTTTTCAGGCGTATCTACGGTTTCGTAGTAGTTCCAAGCGACCAATTGACCAACAACGTTCTCGATACCAATACCGGTCACTTCTTCTTCAGCAATGCTGACCGAAAGAGTGGGCAGCGTATCAGCAGTGTAACCGGCATCCTTATACTGCTTGAAGAAGGCAACGTTGCTGTCACCGTTGAGGGTGTTGAAAATGACATCCGGCGCGGCGGCCTTGATCTTATCGAGGATGGTGCTGAATTCGGTCCCCCCCAGAGGAACGTATTCTTCACCAACGGTTTCGGCACCAGCATCGGCCAATTGGGCTTTGATGATGGTGTTGGATGTACGTGGGAAAACATAGTCTGAACCGAGGAGGAAGAACTTCTTCTTGCCTTCCTTCAGCAGATATTCAACTGCGGGAACAATTTGTTGGTTGGTGGTTGCACCGGTGTAGAAAATGTTAGGTGATTGTTCCAAACCTTCATATTGAACGGGGTAGAACAGCAAACCGTTATTTTCTTCAAAAACGGGCTTAACCGCTTTGCGGCTGGCGCTTGTCCAGCAGCCAAAGACGACCGCTACTTGATCTTCCAACAGCAGCTTGCCGGCTTTTTCGGCGAAGGTCGGCCAGTCGCTGGCTCCGTCTTCGACAACTGGCTCGATCTGCTTGCCAAGGACCCCACCCTTAGCGTTGATCTCGTCAATTGCCATCAACTCGGAGTCTCTAACCGTGACTTCGCTGATAGACATGGTGCCGCTGAGTGAATGCAGCAGACCGACTTTGATCGTGTCCTGCGCTTTTACGGCAAAAGCTGATGAAATAATTGCTAACATTGCGACAAGGAATGCAACCCTTGTCATCCGAACCACAATCCGCCCTTTAACCAATTTTCGCATCATTTCCTCCGAAGTGTTGTATGAACCACGAATGATTAGACGATAGTTGGTTGATGGTGCAAGCGTACAAATCTGCTGAAATTTCGCGGGATATTTTGTGAAGAGTGGCTAGTTTTATTTTGAAGGCTGAACGCAATCTTTAAATAAGGTTGCCTGTAAAGGGAACATACTGGCATTTTTGCATTATGCACAAACGTTAAGGATAATTTGCCGAAGGTTTTGCATGTGATTTGTAGGAACGTGTGCATGAAAATTTGTGGAAACATTGCTATACAAATTAAAGCGAATGGTTTGGTGTTTCTGAAATATCAAATTGATACATGGGAAATGAATTCCCTAACAAACGATATTGGTTAGAATAGCTAATGTGATTTTGAGATCGGCTGACTCAATGAAATCGTAAATATTGGTTTTAATTGATCGGTTTTACGTGGGATGGTATAGGTGGAAATGCTTGCGGTAGATGACGATTTAAGATGGCTGCGGCTGATGCAGTTGGCAGACAGCGCCGTACCAATTGGAGCAGCTGCTCATTCCTTTGGCTTGGAGACACTGGTCGAGGATGGCACGGTTACTGTGCCTGTATTAAAGGACTTTTTGAGTGATTACCTTCAAGAGACGGGAATGTTGGAAGTCTCTTATTGCTTAAAGGCTCATACATGCGCGTCCAATAAAGAGGGATTTGTGTCCCAATGGTTAGCACTCAACCAGCGATTGGATGCACTCAAAACGGCGCGGGAAAGTCGGGCAGCCAGCACATCACTTGGGCGGCGGTTTATCCAGTTGGCGGCTGATTTAGAAGATGATCCTCGTTTAAGAGAAGCCATCAAAGCTGCCAAAGCCGATGGAACAGGCATTCATCACTGCGCGGCTTTTGGACTGGTTGGGGGTGTTTTGGGCGTTAAGGCGCGGCGTACTGGATTGGCTTACTTGAACCAGAGCATTACTGGATTGGTTTCAGCTTGCCAGCGTTTGATGCCATTAGGACAAACGGCTGCCAGCCAACTCTTATGGGCGCTCAAGCCAATCATGATTGAGGTGATTAATCAGTATCATGAAAATGACTATCCTGTGGCTTTCACGCCCATGGTTGATGTGGCCTCTCTGCGGCATCCTGCGCTTAACACACGGTTGTTTATCAGTTGAAATATCGTGTTGATGGGCGCTTGAGCCTCGACTTTAGTGTTGAACCGTCTACTCAGCAGACAATAATGAGGGTGCTGGAAGCTAAGCCGCCGCTAAAAGTTGTTCGGGCGTTTGAGGCGGAGTACGGTGCGGCGCTGGTGCATTTGCATAATGTGTCGGGCGGAGTATTGGGTGGCGATCATCTGACTTTGCAGGCGCAGGTGGGCGAAGGTGCGAGAGCGCAAATCACAACCACCAGCGCGACTCGGATTTATCGCAGTCGGGTAGATGTACCGCCATCCTATCAACTCAATGAGCTATCGGTGGCTGAAAATGGTTTGTTGGAACTGCTGCCTGATCCGTTGATTCCGTTCGCGCAGTCAGCTTATCAACAGCGAACGGCGATTACTCTGGCAGAGGGCGCGGGCTTGTTCTGGTGGGAAACGGTCGCACCGGGGCGTGAGGCGCGGGACGAATGTTTTGATTACGACCTGTTGGGGTTGGAAGTCGATATTCAAGCGAAGGGTAGACCAATCGCGTTGGAATATACACGCTTAGAGCCGAAGTTGCGCTCATTATCATCACTGGCACGGTTAGGTGATTATCGTTATTTCTCGACCTTTTACATCTGTAAAGTTGGATTACCTGCCAGTCAGTGGACGGCTTTGGAAGCGGAACTGGGTCATTTGGCAGGAGAGTTGACTCGGGCGAATGAAACACTTTGGGGTGTCAGTACGCTGGTGCGGGATGGATTGGTGGTGCGCGGTGTGAGCTGTGAAGGTCGCAGCTTGAGCAGCGGTTTACTGGCCTTTTGGCGAGCCGCGAAACTGGTTTTATATGGACAAGTCGCCACGCCACCACGCAAAGTGTACTAAAGAAGATGTGGAAAAATCATAGAGATTGTCTGATGCTGAAATGGCCTAAAATCGGCACAGTTTAAGCAATATTTGTTGGGTTTCGCGGCGTTTATCTAGGAGAGTAGAGATTGAATTTAACTCCACGCGAACAGGAAAAGTTATTGATTTTTGTGGCGGCTGAGCTGGCGCGGAAACGTCAAGCACGCGGTTTGAAGCTGAATTATCCCGAAGCGATTGCCATCATCACGGCGGAAGTGATGGAAGCGGCGCGGGATGGTCGTAGTGTTGCTGACGTGATGGTGTGGGGAACGACCATCCTCAAAAAGTCGGATGTGATGGATGGCATCGCTGAGATGATTCACGATGTGCAGGTGGAGGCGACTTTCCCTGATGGAACCAAGTTGGTCACTATACATGATCCAATACAGTAAAGACAATTAACCACAGAGGCACAGAGAACGCCAAGAGGGAGTAAGAGAATGAAGCCGGGGGAATATTTGTTGGAAGAAGGCAGCATCACGCTCAATGATGGGCGGGATACGGCGAGCGTTTTGGTGAGCAATACTGGTGACCGACCGATACAGGTAGGCAGTCACTTTCATTTTTTCGAGGTGAACCGTGCGCTGGATTTTGACCGTTCGGCGGCTTATGGGATGCGCTTGAATATCGCGGCGGGAACGGCAGTGCGTTTTGAACCGGGTGAGCAGAAAGAAGTTCATCTGGTAGCGTTCGGGGGCTCACGGATTATTCACGGGCATAACGGTTGGGTAAATGGCGCATTGGACGACCCGTCGGTGCGCGAACAAGCCTTAGCTAAAGCTGGAAAGTAGAGATCAAATTATGTCATTACAACTTCCACGCCGCACGTATGCCGATCTCTATGGGCCGACGACGGGTGACCGGATTCGGCTGGCGGACACCGAACTGATTATTGAGATTGAGAAAGATTTTACGGTTTACGGCGACGAAATTACCTTTGGTGGCGGCAAGGTCATCCGTGATGGGATGGGGCAAAGCAGCACTGCTACCCGCGAAGGGAAAAACGGCACCCTTGATCTGGTGATTACCAACGCCATCATCATTGACCATTGGGGCATCGTTAAAGGTGACATTGGCATCAAAGATGGTCGGATTGTCAAAGTGGGTAAGGCTGGCAATCCTGACACCATGAACGGGGTTGATCCTGAATTGGTGGTGGGCGCGGGTACAGAAGTCATCGCTGGTGAACATTTGATTGTGACGGCGGGCGGTATCGACAGCCATATTCATTTTATTGCGCCACAGCAGGTTTATGAGGCAATTTCTAACGGCATCACGACCATGATTGGCGGTGGGACAGGCCCCGCGACTGGAACAAATGCCACAACCTGTACGCCGGGGGCATGGAATCTGGCGCGGATGCTGCAAGCGGCAGATGCTTGGCCGATTAACTTTGGTTTCTTGGGCAAAGGGAATGCTTCAGCAGGCGAGCCGTTAAATGAGCAAATCTTAGCCGGTGCGTGTGGCCTCAAGCTGCATGAAGATTGGGGAACGACTCCGGCGGCGATTGATTTCTGCTTGAAGGCTGCCGATGAATATGATGTACAGGTCGCCATCCACACCGACACGATCAACGAAGCGGGATTTGTCGAAGATACGATTGCGGCGATTGGCAACCGTGTCATCCATACCTATCACACCGAAGGCGCTGGCGGTGGTCATGCGCCGGATATTATTCGCATCGCAGGTTACCCGAATATTCTGCCGTCTTCGACCAATCCAACACGGCCTTATACCGTGAACACGATTGCTGAACACCTGGATATGTTGATGGTTTGCCATCACTTGAATGGGCAAGTGCCGGAAGATGTGGCCTTCGCGGAAAGTCGTATCCGACCTGAGACGATTGCGGCGGAAGATATCTTGCATGATATGGGCGTATTCAGCATGATCTCCAGCGACTCACAGGCGATGGGGCGGGTTGGTGAAGTGGTCACGCGCACATGGCAGACGGCGCACAAAATGAAGGTTCAACGGGGTTCGCTGCCGCAAGATACCTCACGCAATGATAACTTCCGTGTGAAGCGTTATGTAGCGAAGTACACGATTAATCCAGCGATTACGCACGGCATGGCGAAGGATATTGGGTCGATTGAACCGGGTAAGCTGGCGGATTTGGTGTTGTGGAAGCCAGCCATGTTTGGCGCGAAACCGGAGATTATCGTCAAGGGCGGTTTCATCGCTTGGAGCGTGATGGGTGATGCGAATGCGTCAATCCCAACACCGCAGCCGGTGCTTTATCGCCCGATGTTCGGGGCGTTTGGTGGGGCAACGGCTGCGACCAGTTTGGCGTTTGTGTCGAAGGCGGCGATGGATGCGGGTATCGGTGAAAGTCTGGGCTTGAAGAAAGCCACCGCTGCTGTAGAAGACTGCCGGAACATCGGCAAGGCCAGCATGATTCACAACGATGCAACACCGACGATTGAGGTTAATCCGGAGACTTACGAGGTGAAGGCTGATGGTGAAGCCCTGACTTGCGAACCCGCTGAGGTTTTGCCGTTGGCGCAGCGGTACTTTCTGTTTTGAGATCGGAAGGGCAAGCCAGCGGCACCTACGGCCGTACAGGGAGGATGATTCGGAAACTGCGAATACTGCAAAAACTGCAATTGCGAAACTGATTTGGACGGCGGATTTGAGGGAGCAACTTGCTGAAACTGCGGAAAATTCTGTAAATTCGTCAGATTCGGAAGTGAAGTTTGGCGGTTAGCTATCAGTCTTCAGCGAATACAAAGGCACGAAGCCTTTTTATGACGGAAATGTCGCTTATGTCGGCGTTGGCGGCAGTGGATTTTGAACAAACGCAACATGCAGCTAAAGCACAAAATGTCGAAAATATTGCAGTTGTTGCAAATGTTGTTGTTGAGAATCTGCGTTTTTTGTCACATTTACAACGATTGGTGATTGTTAAGGTGCGTTGGTCAGCGGAGGATTTGCCAGTGGTAAATCCCTATACTGCGGCCTGTAGATGATTGTACGACAAAGGACGAGCGAATGGGTTACATTTTGGAAGAACATTTTGTAACTCTTTGATGCGGTTGGCGTTAACGGTTTTGAGGGAGAATGTTGGTGGCAAATATTGATGGATGGTTGGTATTTGGTATGCCGACAAACCTAAAGTAAACCTGAATGATATGAGTTGCAAGAAACAAGCTACAAGTGGCAAGTCTAGAACCGCCGATTATCGAAAGTTTTAAGTCGACCCCACCTTAACCCTTCATCGGCTACGGTCGAAGGCTCTCCCGCTGATAGCCGTAGTAACAGGGAGAGAATTAATACGGGGTAAGCGGGGATACGAACGAGAGGATGACGATTATGGGAAGTGAAAAGCGGGCGTTTCGAGTGGGAGTAGCAGGGCCGGTGGGCAGCGGCAAGACGGCGTTGGTTGACCGTCTGAGCAAACGGTTATGGCCCCAATATGATCTGGCAGTGGTGACGAATGATATTTACACCAAAGAGGATGCCGAGTTTTTGCTGCGACAGGGGACGCTGCCAGCCGAACGGGTTCGTGGCGTGGAAACAGGCGGCTGCCCTCACGCCGCAATTCGTGAAGATGCCTCGATGAATCTGGAGGCGATTGCTGATCTTGAAGGTTCGCTGCCGAATGTGGAATTGATTCTGGTGGAAAGCGGTGGTGATAATCTGGCTGCTGCGTTTAGTCCCGAACTGGTCGATGTATTCATCTATGTGATTGATGTGGCAGGTGGCGACAAAGTCCCGCGCAAAGGTGGGCCGGGGATTATCCGGTCAGATTTGTTGGTGATTAACAAGATTGATCTCGCGCCGTTCGTGGGGGCTTCGCTGGCGGTGATGGATAGAGATGCGCGAAAGATGCGCGGTAAACGTCCGTTTGTCTTCACCAACGTGCGCGAGGAAGTTGGGTTAGATGCGGTGATTGCGTGGCTGGAAAGTGTGATGAAAGCGGATGGTCGGCGGACACTGATGGATGCCCACAACAAAGAGGAATGGACGGTTGTGCCGCATTCCCATGCTTATTCGCGAGAGGAATTTGAGCCGGATGCCGAGCGCGTCGCTATCCTTCCACCGCGTTATCAGAACGGTGTCGAGGTGAGCGCTTCGCCGATGGGTGCGGCGGATTTGAAGTACAAGGCTGATGGCAAAGTGGCATGGGATGAGATGTGGGAAGGGTTTTGTGATCTGGCATTAGCTGGTGGGCCACCGCATCGTGGGACGCTGCTGGAGCCGGTGATGCCGGATTTCGTGGCGACCAATCCTGATGGATATGAAAGTGTAGTGCAAGAGCTGGAGCGGGGAATCAAGATGGTGACGGGTTTGCCAACGCAAAAGAGCACCGTTCCGGGTTGGATTGGGATGGTGTGCGCCAATGAAGCGATGGCGTTGTGGCTGCTGCGGGCGATCATCGTGGAGAATGTGAGCGTCCGGCGCGAGGGAAACGTATTATTCTTCCCTGCTAGTCCAGAGTTCCGTTTGGGTGAAGAGATCAAGAATGTGATTACGGTGATTGCCAAGACCAACCATTATTGGCAGGAACATGCCAAGGTATTGCAGTCGGCGTAAGAAAATACAAAGGCTATTGAACCACAGAGGCACAGAGAACCCAGAGGAACACAGAGTGCGTTTATCGATATTCGTTCAAAGATTTTCAGGTTGGGCGGGAAGAATCCCGTCCAACAGTTGGAGGAAGTAGACTATGTAATTCGGTAATCATTTTATGCCAGACGCAGCGCGCTGCCTCCCTACAAAGATAATCTGTTGTTTTGCCTGTTTATTCTTGCAACCCGCAATCTCCTCTGTCTATTTTCACAGCAAATTCTCAGAAAAAGTGTTTTGAAATGCGGCTTGTTTCCACTATACTGTGTGCATTCAGTTTGTAAGGTGTATTCAGAAGTTGGACGGGAATATCCGCCGAACTTGAAGCTAACGAATACCCATCGTCAGTCTTTTTTAGAAGGCGATTTTCATAGCTCAATTAATTGACTTTAGGCGCACTCTCATGGTGAGTAATCTGTAGTCACTTAGGAACAGTTTGGTCAATCCTCAATAGGTGAGGTGCGTTTTCCCCTCCATTCATCTGCTTAAGTGGATGTCGTTTGTCGCTTATTTTGAGCGCGACGCCTCCCGCAAACACTTGCGTGATCCGGTTTTCCCAACATCGGTATTTCAGACAGAACGGCGTTTTCTCACACGGCAACGCCTAATTTAGCGCTTAAACACTGTGCGTTTTGATACGCGATCCGTGTTAGAGAAATCCCAAATAGGCGGTTTATAACGCCTTATGACATGGCTTAAACGAGTCTCTGACTCGCGCATCGAATGCGAGCTGTATTCAACTTATTTATTGGTGTTAAGGAGGTGATTGATGCACCACGAAATTGCCCTTTTCGCGACGATTGCGATGGCGCTTTTGACCGCTTTTATCGGCGGGTATATCGCCAGAAAGATTGGATTACCTACCCTTGTGGGTTATCTTGTCGCGGGAATGGTGATCGGCCCGTTTACGCCGGGTTTTGTCGGTGATACCGAAGCTGCCAGCCAACTGGCTGAACTGGGTGTCATCTTTATGATGTTCGGGGTCGGGCTGCACTTTTCGCTGAAAGACCTGTGGAATGTGCGGACTATCGCAGTTCCGGGCGCGCTGCTGCAAATGGCTATTGCGACAGTTCTCGGATTTGGGCTGACACAATTATGGGGATGGTCGGTGAGCGCGGGGTTGGTTGTCGGGTTGGCACTGTCGATTGCCAGCACAGTTGTCCTGCTGCGTGGCCTAGAAGATAACGGATTGTTAAATACAGTACATGGGAAAGTGGTTGTCGGGTGGTTGGTGTTAGAAGATTTAGCAACCATCGCGATTCTGGTGATGCTTCCCGCGCTGGCCGATGGTTCAGGTAATCATGGATCAGACAGCATCGTTATCGAGCTGTTAAAGACAGGGGTGTTCGTCGTGATTATGCTGCTGGCAGGTGCACGACTCATGCCTTGGCTGCTGACGCTGATTGCCCGAACCCGTTCACGCGAGTTGTTTATTCTGGCGGTGGTGGCGGTAGCATTAGGAACTGCTTTTGCGGCGGCTGAACTTTTCGGTGTTTCGCTGGCGTTAGGGGCTTTCCTCGCTGGCATGGTGGTCAGCGAGTCGGACATTAGCCATCAGGTGGGCGCGGAGGTTTTACCATTTCGTGATTTGTTTTCCGTCATATTTTTTGTCTCGGTTGGAATGCTGGTTAATCCGGCGGTGATTTGGGCAAACTTAGGACAGGTGATTATTCTCACAGCTTTGATTGTCGTCGGGAAGGGGATTTTTACGCTGCTTCTAGGGACGATTCTTCCAGCTTCAGGGCGCACTATTCTGGTGGTGGCAGCTGGCTTGAGCCAAATCGGTGAGTTTTCATTCATTGTGGGGCAGTCGGGTGTAGCGCTGGGCATTTTGAGCCAAGATCAATACGGGCTGATTCTGGCGGGAGCCGTGATTTCGATTGTTTGCAATCCGTTTATGTTTCGGTTGATACCTGTGGCAGAGCGAACACTACAGAAATTGCCGACAGTGTGGAAGTGGCTCGATCGTGGAGGGCCGACGCCAGAGCCGCTGCGTGCGCGTATGCGCGACCATGTGGTTGTTGTTGGTTATGGACGGGTTGGCAAACATATCGGACATGTGTTAGATAAATTGCAGCTTTCTTATCTGGTGGTGGAGAATGACGCGGTCGAGGCCAAGGATATACAAGCTCTTGGCATCAAAACGTTATTTGGTGACGCAGCTAATTCCGAGGTGCTGACTCATGCGGGTTTGGATAATGCACGGGCTCTGGTCGTGACTGTTCCTAATCAGGCGACCGCAGAATTGGTGGTCGCCAGCACAAAACAACTGGCCCCGAGGCTGCCGATTATCGCCCGCGCAGGAACGGAGAGTGGTGTTAGTCGTTTGGCGAGCCTTGGTGCTAATTCCATAATCCATCCTGAACTCGAGGGCGGTTTGGAAATTGTCCGACATATGCTGATGGCATTGGGGTATCCGATGGGGCAGATTCAGCAGTATACGGATGCAGTTCGCAGCGATGCCTATGCTGATCGATTGGCGAGTCCTGAGCAGCACCGCGTTCTCGACCAACTGCTAAGTGTTATACGGAGTGTCGAAATTGCGTGGCATCCGGTTTCGGCGTTGAGTCCCGTGCTGGGTAAGACTCTGGCTGAGGCGAACTTGAGGGCGAAATTCGGGGCGTCGGTGATCGCCATGATACGGAACGATAATGTGCTGCCCAATCCTAAATCTGATATGCGGTTTCAAGAAGGGGATTTAGTGGCGTTCATTGGCGCGTCACATGAGTTAAGTGAAGTGGAATTGTATTTGCGTACTTGAATTGGTCACCGCAAATTTGAGAGTAATCTGGAACTGTCCTGTGAAGCGAAGCCGCTTCACAGGATTTTTAATTTGGAGAGCCATTGATAGGCTTGCCGGGTTGGATATATCGCGCTACAGTATAGGTACGTTACGGTAACGTATCATTACGTTACAAATTTATTTGTAACTTTAGTGTGCTATTGCAAGTGTAATTATTTAAATGAGTTGTTTGAAGGGTTACGTGATGTCAAAAATGTATTACCGTTCTTATGCGATTCTTGTTCTGGCGGCGCTGGTGACCCTTTTAGGCGGAACCGTCGTGACTGCTAATAGTCCGTCGCAGGCGGCTGCGCCGACAATACGCGAATTGGCGGATAAGAATCATTTCCACTTTGGTGCCGCGGCATCGCCGACGCATTTTGGTGATCCGAAATACGTGGAAACGTTAAAGACCGAATTCAATATGCTAACGCCGGAGAATGAGGCAAAGTTCTGCTCCATTCAACCGGCGCAGGGGCAGTTTGATTTCCGTTCATTTGACCGCCTGATGGATTTCGCGCAGGCAAATCAGATGGTTGTTAGAGGCCATAATTTGGTGTGGCATCAATGTGTGCCGAGCTGGTTGGCGAAGGGTGAGTTCAGCCGCGACGAAGCGATTAAGCTGCTGCGGGATCATATCTACACGGTGGTTGGGCGATATAAAGGCCGTATTCCGATGTGGGATGTGGTGAATGAAGCGATTGATGACAGCGGTTCAGGTTTGCGGGACGCGCCATGGAGACAATTTATCGGCGATGATTATGTGGAACTGGCTTTTAAATTTGCCCATGAGGCTGATCCTGACGCGCTGCTGTTCTATAACGATTACAGCACGGAAGGCATGAATGCCAAGTCGAACGCAGTGTACGCGATGGTTAAGGATTTTGTGGCACGCGGTGTACCGATTAATGGCGTGGGGTTACAGTCTCATTTCACGGTAGGGCAGATTGATTTGGCGGGAATTGCCCAAAACATGAAGCGGTTGGGCGAATTGGGGTTACAAGTGCAGATTACCGAGATGGATGATCGTTATCCACCGAATACGCCGGATTCAATTTTGCAGCAGCAGGCGGGGGATTATCGGGCGTTACTTGATACCTGTTTGAACAGTAAATACTGTACGGCGTTTGTCACTTGGGGTGTGAACGATTTGTATTCGTGGCTGCGGGATTCGAATTTGGGTTTTTATGAGAACCATACGGTGAAACCGCTGCTATTTGATGATGAATATCAGAAAAAACCTGCTTATTTTGCGGTTCTGGATATTCTGGCACGCCATGCTGGCGACGCGCCGATTTTGACAGACGAGCAACTGGCGGCGATGAATGCGCCTATCGAAGCGGCTGTGGCTGAGGTTAAGCTGCCATCACCACGTAAAAGTGACTCCAAGCAGCTTGCGCCTGATCCGGTTGCCGGTGCGGCTTATTACGCGCCGTTCCCAATAACAATTACATTGGATGGCAAGACTAATGATTGGGCCGATATTCCGCGAATGACGGTTGATAACGGGCCAATGGTGCCCGCGAATAATACAACGGGTATGCAGTTCGCGGTGGCAGCTGATGCAAAGAATATTTATTTCCTAGCAGAGGTCAAAGATGGCACGCTGATTTCCGGGAAGCACGATGCGGCGACAGAATGGTACAAAGAAGATTCAGTTGAGTTTTACATCAACGCGACCGGAAATTTGCAGATAAGTACGTATAAGCCGGGGGTGGTGCAGATTGCGATTCCGGCAGCAAACATCGGGCATTCAGGTACGCCGCTGATCGCGGGAACAAACAGCGATACGGTTGTAGTGCAGGCGGTCGCGGTTAAGACTGATGATGGGTATATCGTCGAGGCTTCTGTGCCACTGGTGACGGATGTTTGGAAAATTGTGCCGCTGACATTGGGGACGGTGGGGTTTCAGGTTCATCTCAACGGGGCATCGACCGATAGTGACCGTGATACGAAATTGATCTGGTCGGTTTATGACACCAAGGACGAGTCATATCTGAATCCGAGCCTGTTCGGCAAGCTGATTTTTTGGAAGACGAATAAGCCAAAATAAGCAAAATGACCGGTTCAAGCCGGGGCTGAATTCGTTGGTTAAAGCACCTTTAAACTCTACCGTTTATGAATTTTAGGTAAAGGACTGGTCTGAAGACACAGTCCTTTTCTTAGGTTATGCTAGAGGCGCGACGTAACTGCTTGACAAAGCACAGCGTTCGCGTTAAGATGCTGCTACGTTACAGTAACGTAGCATAACGTTACAGGATAGAGCATGGAAAAGTTACATGTAACAATCGCAGATGTTGCTAAGCTGGCACAAGTCTCAAAAATGAGTGTGTCACGCGTTCTGAACGGTCAAACCGGCGTTTCAGAGTCGACGCGGCAGCGCATCATGGAAGCTGTTGAGCAGCTCGGTTATGTCCCAAATGCGGGGACACGGGGACATGCTGATGCGACCAAGATGATTGCGTTGCTGATTACGGACATCACCACATCTTATATGGGCGAAATTGTGCGTGGTGTTTCGAGCGCAGCCGAGCGGCTGAATTACGGACTGATGCTGTACACACAGGGGAATATGCGTTCAGCTAACCATGCGGAAAGAACTAATTTTTATCTTTCGCTGCTGAGCAACTCGATGGTTGATGGTGTTTTGATGGTGGTGCCGCTGGATTACGAGGTAATCGTTAGTGATCTGAAGGCACACAATTTGGCTTATGTCATTATCGATCACCACAACGGCACCGACAATGAACCCAGTGTGACGGCGACCAATCGCAAAGGCGTGCTGGACGCTATGCGGCATCTTCTGGCGTTGGGACACCGGAGAATCGGTTTCATCACCGGACGCATGGACATAGCCTGTTCGCTTGACCGGATGCAAGGATATCGCGATGGGCTGGCAGAGGTTGGGCTTGAGTATGTTCCGGAATTGGTACTGGAAGGGGATTTCACCCAACCAACGGGTTTCCGGCAAGGGCAGGCTCTGCTGCAACTGCCAGAACCGCCAACTGCGATTATTGCATCGAATGACTTGATGGCGTTTGGTGTTATGGATGCGGCTAAAGCAGCTGGTTTGAGGGTCGGGCATGATTTTTCGATCATCGGTTTTGACGACATTTTTATGGCATCACAGGTTTATCCGCCGCTGACGACTATTCGCCAACCGATGGCGGATATGGGAGCGGATGCATTCGAATTATTAGTTGCACTTTTAGAGGGGCGTACCGTACTCAATTTACGACGTGAGCTGCCCACCGAATTAATTATTCGCGAGTCAACAGGACGTGCTCCTCATCGGGAATGATCTGAACGGGTATTTTCAAAAATCGATGAGAGCGGGACTGAGGATCGGGTTGGTGAAGTCACCAGCGCAAGGGTTAAGAGAGTAGAAAGGGAGTATCCAATAGAAAAACTACTTTTGTGAGGTGTGGGCAAAGCCATGCCGCAAAACAGTTCTCTTGGGAGTTATTAGTTTTATAAGGAGTTCTTTGTAATGCGTAAAACTTCGCGGTTACTAATGATGGTCATGTTGGTGGCCTTGGTCATCTCGTTTGGGGTGGCCTCTGCTCAGGATGCCGTCGTCATTCACTGGTGGCACATTTCAACATCGGATGCACAAGTTGGTTATTGGCAAGGGTTGGCCGACGCTTATACCAAAGAGCATCCAAACGTCACATTCGAAATCACCAATCTGGAAAATGAAGCCTATAAGGCAAAATTGACCACAGTTATGCAAGCTGGCGATCCGCCGGATTTGTTCTGGAGCTGGGGCGGCGGTAAGTTGTGGCAGTTCGCTGATGCCGGATTGACCCGTGACATTACACCCGAATTAACCGCTAACAACAATGAATGGAAAGATTCGTTTGCGGCTGTTTCGGCACTGGAACTTTACGGTAAAGATGGCAAGTACTATGGTGCGCCATTTGACTGGGGCGCGGTTGGCATGTTCTACAACAAAGCGCTGTTCAAGAAGGCTGGACTTGATCCTGAAAAACCACCGGCAACGTGGGCGGAACTGCTCGACGCGGTGAAGAAATTAAAGGAAGCCGGAATTACCCCAATTTCGATTGGTGAAAAAGATAAGTGGCCGGGACATTTCTGGTATGGCTATCTGGCAACCCGTGAAGGTGGGCAGGATGCATTCCTGAAGGCCTATGATCGGAGTGGTTCGTTTGCGGATGCACCATTTGTTAAGGCCTTCCAAGACCTCAAAGAATTGGTTGATTTGAATGCCTTCCAAGATGGCTTCCTCGCGGCGACTTACGGCGACCAAGAAACAACATTTGGTAATGCCGGCGCAGCTATGGAATTGATGGGGCAATGGTCACCGAGTGTTTCCAAGAGCAACAGCAGCACCGGCGAAGGCATTGGCGCTGATCTGGGTTGGTTCCCATTCCCTGTTATTGATGGTGGCGCAGGCAACCCGAATGATGTATTCGGCGGCGGTGACGGTTTCGCAGTGGGCGCGAAGGCTCCGGATGCGACAGTCGATTTCCTGAAGTTCCTGACTTCCAAGGAAAATCAGATTAAGGGCGCTGATCCGGCGATTAGCATCACTATCCCCCCGACAGTTAAGGGTGCGGATGAAGTCATCGCTAACGACCCGATTATGCAACAAATCGTCAAGGCTCGTGACGAAGCTCCTTACTTCCAACTGTATTACGATCAATTCCTGCCGCCGGCTCTGGCAGGTGCAATCCTTGACGCGGCTGAAGGTGTCTTCGCTGGTGCAATGACACCGGAAGAGGCAGCTCAGTCGGTCGAAGATGTGGCAGCAACAGAACTCGCTGCTCCGTAATGATGTAGATTTAAAGGCTGCGGTGATGATGTATATCCGAAATGGTATGCGTCGTCACCGATGCCGGAAATCAATCAAATAATAATCCAATACAAAAGTTTACCGGGACTTTCGCAGCATTCATCATTGTCGGTTTCTTCACCTCCTTTATACTTGGCAAGTTGGTGATGAAACGAAAGTCCACAACTATTTAAAGAGATTGTTCTATGTCTGCTATTCGTTTTCGTGTTTTACCCCAAAATCGTGACCAACTTGCAAAAGATAAGCAGCGCCAGCAGATCAACCATTTTCTGCTTGTGAGTTTATTTTTGCTGCCGGGAATGATCGTATTTTTCGTATTTTTGTTGTGGCCGATTAGCAAATCTTTCAACCTAAGCTTCTATAAATGGAATGGCTTGGGGCCGATGACGGATTATATTGGTTTTAACAACTATACAACGCTGTTCAATAATTCGATTTTTCAATCCTCTTTGGTTCACAGCTTCACGATTATGATCTTGTCGTTGGGCATTCAGCTTCCACTGGCGTTGGGGTTGGCGCTGCTGGTGGGGCGTGGTGAACTGCGAGGACGACGGCTATTCCGTGGCATCTTATTCATTCCATTTGTGTTTTCTGAGATCATCTCTGCAATTTTGTGGTTATATGTCTTGAAGCCTGTGAACGGGCTGGCGAACGTGGCCTTTCAAGCATTAATCCCGGGTTTTGAGCCGATCTCGTGGTTAGCTGACCGCAATATCGTACTGATCGGTATCTTTGCTGTTATTACGTGGAAGTACTTTGGCTTCCATATGATTTTGTATATGGCAGGGCTGCAAAATATTCCCAAAGACCTTGAAGATGCGGCACGGGTAGACGGCGCAAACGAAGCGAGTGTACTGCGTCATATTACGCTGCCCCTTCTAGGCAGCACAATTCGTTTGACGATCTTTTTGTCGGTACTGGGGTCATTCCAACAATTTGTCATTATTCAGGTCATGACACTCGGTGGGCCTGTAAACGCGAGTGAAGTTATCGCGACTTATTTATATAAATACGGTATTCAACGCACTAATTTGGGTTACGGAAGTGCGGTTGCGGTGATTTTGTTTGCGATAACGCTGATTTTCTCATTGGGATACCAGCGCATTATTCTGCGGCGTGATTACAGCGCCGACACGATCTGAAAGGAGATCAAACGATGACAGCTACACAACGTGCATGGTCTTCTTTCATCGGATTTGTACGTTACGCAGTTTTGATATTTTTGTGTGTCGTTGTGATGAGTCCGGTAGTGACAGCAGTCCTTGGCAGCATTCGGACGAATGGCGAATTTTTGTCGACCCCGTTCGGTCTACCGCAAAATGGAATTCAGTGGGCGAATTACACTGACATTTTGATTGACGCCGGTTTTTGGAATTTGATGCGGAACAGCCTCGTTATAACGGTTACAGTCACGGTATTGAACGTGATTCTGTCCAGCCTGCTGGCATTTGTTTTCAGCCGGGTGAATTTTCGAGGGCGGGGGCTGCTGTTCAATATCTTGTCGTTGGGATTGTTGTTCCCTATCGTGATTGCTATTTTGCCGATTTTTATTCAGATACGACAACTGGGGCTGATTAACAATTTGTGGGGGATCATTCTGCCACTGGTGGCCTTCGGGTTACCGGGCAGCGTGGTGATTCTGCGCGGCTTTTTCATCGGTGTACCGAACGAGTTGGAAGACGCGGCTTATATTGATGGTTGTACGACATTTGGTTTCTTCCGTTATATCTTGGTGCCGCTGGCACGTCCTGCGCTGACAGCGGTGGCTGTTTTGCAGGTTATCGCCAGTTGGAATGAGTATTTTCTTCCGTATCTGATTTTGAATGATCAAAAGTTGTGGCCGCTGCCGCTGGGTATCCAACAGTTCCAAGGTGAACATCTCACCGATTGGGCGAAGATTATGGCATACGTTACACTGTTGATTATTCCTGCGCTCATTTTCTACATGTTTGCCGAGAAGTACATCGTAACCGGACTCACTGGTGGCGAACTTAAAGGATAATTAAAGATCATGGCATACCAGCATATGGATGCAACTCTGTCTATTGAGGCGCGCGTTTCGGCTTTAATGGGCGAAATGACGCTGGATGAAAAAATTGCCCAATTGGGCAGCTTCTGGATTTATGAAGTTTTGGATGGGATGACTTTTTCAGCCCGTAAAGCGGAAAAGTTGTTTACTCATGGTGTGGGGCAAATCACACGGATGGGCGGAGCGAGCAACGTAACGCCTACCGAAAGTGTGGTGCTGGGGAACAGCATTCAGAAATTCCTGCTTGAGCATACACGATTAGGCATTCCAGCCGTTATTCATGAGGAATGTTGCAGCGGTTATATGGCGCGTGGGGCGACGGTCTTTCCTCAAGCGATTGGCGTTGCCAGTATGTGGGAACCCAAACTGGTGGAGCAGATGGCGGATGTTATTCGCCGCCAGATGCGGTCTGTTGGTGCTCATCATGCACTAAGCCCTGTATTAGATGTTACGCGCGATGCGCGATGGGGGCGGGTTGAAGAAACGTTCGGTGAAGACCCCTATTTAGTGGCGCGTATGGGTGTGGCTTATGTGCGCGGTTTGCAAGGCGAAACTTTGCAAAATGGGATTGTGGCTACGGGTAAGCACTTTGTGGGCTATGGGGCTTCCGAAGGCGGCATGAACTGGGCTCCACCGCATATTCCGTGGCGCGAAATGCGGGATGTCTATTTGTTCCCGTTTGAGGCGGCGGTTCGGGATGGCAAGATGGCCTCCATGATGAACGCGTACCATGAACTCGATGGCGTGCCATGTGGAAGCAATAAAGAACTGCTGACTACGATTCTACGTGATGAATGGGGCTTTGACGGCACAGTGGTTTCGGACTATTTCGCGATTACGATGCTGGATGAATATCATCATGTAGTGGCTAATAAAGCGGAAGCGGCCTTCACTGCTTTAGACGCGGGCTTAGATGTTGAACTGCCGTTCACTGATTCGTATGGAAATCCGCTGCGAGAAGCGGTTCTTGCAGGGAAAATTCCCGAAAGTTTGGTTGATGTATCGCTGCGACGCGTCCTTACGCAGAAGTTCGCGCTGGGCTTGTTTGATCATCCTTATGTTGATGATTTAGCAGTGGTTTTTGATACACCGGACGAACGGAAGTTGGCGCGGGAAATCGCACAGAAGTCGATGGTGCTGCTTAAAAATGAGGGCAATTTACTGCCGTTGAGCAAGGATTTGAAGTCTATCGCGGTGATTGGCCCAAATGCAGATAGTATCCGTAATTTGTTTGGGGACTATGCTTATCCGGCGCACGTTGAAACCCTGCTGGAATTGAAGAATAAGAAAAATGTGTTTAACCAACCGCTGCCGGAGAGTATGCACGCCGTTGAAGATTTCATTCCGGCGACCAGCGTTTTAACAGCTATTCAAGCACAGGTTGGCGCGACGACTCAAATTCATTACGCCCAAGGCTGTGCCGTTAACGACGATGTGACCGGCGGTTTTGCCGAAGCGGTTGCAGCGGCGAAACAAGCACAGGTTGCTGTGGTAGTGGTGGGCGACAAGGCGGGATTGACGGATGACTGTACCAGCGGTGAAGCGCGGGATCGTGCTGATTTGCAGTTACCGGGTGTGCAAAGCCAATTGGTCAAGGCGATATGTGATACCGGAACACCCATTGTACTTGTGCTCATAAACGGGCGACCGGTCAGCCTCGGATGGATTGCTGAGTCGGTTCCGGCTATTTTGGAAGCATGGCTGCCTTCGGAAGAGGGCGGGAACGCGGTGGCGGATGTTTTGTTTGGTAACACGAATCCCGGCGGTAAGCTGCCTATTACGTTTCCGCGTTCGGTGGGGCAAGTGCCGATATTTTATGGTCATAAACCGTCCGGTGGTCGTTCGCACTGGAAGGGGGACTATGTCGAAACCAGCGCTAAGCCCCTTTATCCATTTGGATTTGGGCTGAGTTATACCCAATTTGAATTTAGCAATTTACAGATCAACCCTGCCGCAGCAGTGATTGGCGGCGAGGTTCGAGTTCGAGTCGATGTGACGAATACCGGCGAACGCAGCGGTGATGAGGTGGTGCAGCTCTATACCCGTCAAAATGCGACTTCGGTGACCCGTCCGGTTAAAGAATTGAAAGGGTTCCAGCGGGTTACGATTGCGCCAAAGGAAACGAAAACCGTTACTTTTGGCCTGAAGGTTAACCAACTTGGATTTTACGATCAGGCACAAAACTGTGTGATTGAATCAGGTAAAATTGTGATTATGGTTGGGAACTCATCACAAGACATCGCTTGCGAAGGTGAGTTTGAAATTGTTGGTACGAAAACTGATATTACGGCCAACAAAGTCTTTTTCAGCGATTCTTATGTGAAATAAAGGGCAGGCAGACTTAAAGCTTCTGCAAATGTGGGACAAAATAGGAAAATCGAGCAGTGGATTGGTTTATTCGCTACTCGATTTTTCATTTAATGTAGCTTGATTCATCTTCACAAAGGCAACCAGCACATCAGAGATCGTCACAATGCCGACGAGTGTTTCGCCGAGCATGACCGGTAAACTGCTGACGTAATTCGCTAACATCAATCGTGCTGCTTCAGCGACCGGGGTATCCGGTTCTACTACGATTGGCGCAACACTCATCACCGTGCTGACGGTTAAATGATTGATGGTGGCGTGATCTTTCCAATATTTCTGGACAATATCAGGCAAGCGGAGCGCGAGGCGGCAGTCCCGAGCGGTGATAATGCCGACCAGATGTCCAGCGGCACTGATAACCGGTAAGTGGTGACACTCACTCCGTTCCATTTTTTCGATTGCTTCGCGCAAGGTGCTGTCCGGATGAATAGTCACCGGATTGCGAGTCATGATATTTTCGACTTTCATCAACACTTCCTAAAATTTGGTTAGTATGTTTATGATAGCGTTGAATATGTTGGATGTGGTCACTATGAAGGCGTGACATTTGTTAGTTATTTTGGTGAAAATCCCATAAAAGCACTTTCATTTTGGGCTTACTAGGACTATCAGGGCCAATTGGGAATAGATTTTTCTAGAAAAAGCCGCCGGGCTTCCAAAAGTGTGAAAAAACAAACGCTTCATGTATGACGGCATTTATTCATAGTAAAATCTAATGATAATCGGTTAGAAAGTCGTTTTAAGATGAATTACTTCTACACGATTTGAATACGCGTTAGATGCAGGTGGTATTAAATTACGAAAAAATGCTGTATCTTAAGAGCGTATTTAAGTGTAAAAATCGTATCGCATCACAACCTGATACCCATTAGGTTATGAATAGTTGATAGAGTTTCAACTTGAATAAACATCGTTTTTTGCGCTTTGCCGCATTTGCCCTCTGCATCGAATTTGCCCTGATTGTCGTTCTATTTGTCTCCACATCCAACCCCACTACGACCGATGTGCTGCCAACGCAAATGGTGCTGCCAGTTGTGCCAACACCGCTGCCGCAGACAGAAGTTGTCAGTAATGAAGGCAGTCAAAATGGGGCTGCTGCACCGGTTGATGTGGCAGGTCAAGCGGCTGAACAGGGTGTTCAAGCGGTTTCGGTTGAGGATTCCTCGTCACCTGTTGGCGGCAATACTAACCAACCTTTACCGGCAACTCCAGAATCGCAGCAGCCGGCAGTTGTGCCACCATCAAATGAGGTAACTAAGCCAACGCAGATTCCGTTACCGCCTCAAGTTCCTATACCGAATCAGGTTGTGGTTCAATTTAAAGCGGATGCCAAACCCGAAGAGATTAATGCTTATGTGGCCTCGGTGGGTGGCACGGTCAACCACAAGATTGATGCTTTGAATACGGTTGTTATCAACCTGCCGCCTGCGCAGATTCCGCAAGCGTTACCGGCGGCTGCGGCTATTGTGAATACTGAGCCGGATTATCTGGTCAGCGCACTGGTTGATGTACCGCCCAGTGATCCGCTTTACTCGCAGCAGTGGAGTCTACCGGTAATCAGCGCATCCGATGGGTGGAATGTGCTGCCGGCTGACGCGCCAAAAGTAACGATTGCGGTTATCGACAGCGGTATTTGTGCCGATCATCTTGACCTTAAAGGGCGTGTTTTGCCGGGGTGGGATTTTGTTGAAAATGATGCTGTGCCACAAGATGAATACGGGCATGGCTGTGCTGTCGCTGGCATTATCGCCGCCAATATTGATGATGGCGCGGGCATTGCCGGTGTCGCGCCGAACGCGATGATTTTGCCTCTGCGAGTTCTGGACGGTGTTGGTGTTGGAACCTACTCAAATGTAGCGGCAGCGATTGTCCGTGCGGCTGATGAAGGCGCGCAGATCATTAACCTGTCGGTCGGCGGCAGCAACGCCTCGTCGGTACTTGAAAACGCAATCGACTACGCGATTGCTAAGCATGTGACGGTGGTGGCCGCTGCAGGGAATACGGGCGGCAATGTTTTGTATCCGGCGGCTTATGCGCCTGTGATTTCTGTAGGTTCGGTAGATGCGAATCTTCAGCGCAGCAGCTTCAGCAGTTATTTGCCGCAGTTGGATACACTCGCGCCCGGAAGCAATATTCTGACGACGGCACTGAACCAGAGCTATAAGACAGTAAGCGGTACGAGTTTCGCGGCAGCCGAAGTTTCGGGAATCATCGCGCTGGATATGGGCGCAGGTTATCCGGTTGGATTTGATGGAAGTGTCCTCAAATTTGGGCCGCAGGATTCACTGGCAACCCTACTGCCCCCAAGCGGCACGCTTATCTCCGGCGATCCGGTTGATGGCGAAGTCCAACCACTGGCAGTCATTGGGCCAGATTCGCGTGTGCGGGTGACTGATACGACTGTATCACCTAATTCGGCGGTAGTTTTGATTGTTTTCCAACAGGGTGTAGATGAATTTAATCATCCACTTAACTATATTTGTTCAGGTTCAGTCATCGCCCCCCAATATGTGTTGACAGCGGGTCACTGCGCCTATGAAGGTGGGATATATTCAACCAATATTACGGTTTATCCGGGGCTAAACGGCTCATACGCACCTTTTGGTTCCCGTTCGGTAACCTCCACTTATATCCCCCCAACATGGATTAATACGGCTACCGGTGACTTCAGTAATGCGAATCTGGATTATGATTGGGCGCTCCTGCAATTGAGTTCACCTGTTTCGACATCTATTCAACCGTTTGCGGTGGGTACGTATTCGAATTCATTCCTAACCAGTGGTGTGAATTTCACTGATGCCGGTTATCCCGGTGATAAATGTCGCTATGCCGGTGATGTGGTCACTTATTGTTATCCTGTTGGACCCGCTACGGGTGTTTTGGGGAATGGTGATACGCAGTGGACAGCCTTTAATACGATTTTTACAGCGCTTACCTATCGAGTGGGCAGTAAAATCGATACTTATGGCGGGCAAAGTGGATCGCCGTTCTATTATGTGGATACCACAAAAGCCACGAATGTTATTTCGCGTAATGTGGTCGTCGGCGTTTTGAGCTACAGCGAAGTTTATGGCAGCACCACCTGTTATAACACGCCGGGTGCGCAATGCCCTGAGGCGAATTCGGGCAATTATTTTAGACGTGTGACCAATGATATGTTGGAAGCGATGGTGACTTCCAACAATGTGCCGTTTGTGAACCCCAATTGCTATGCGGTCGATATTGTGACCAGCGGTTTAGGTACGGTTAGCCGCTCGCAAGCGCGTTCAGTGGGGATGGGCTGTGCTACCGGTACTTATACCACTGGCACTGTTTTAGGCTTAAGCGCTGTGGCTTCCCCCGGTTGGGTGTTTTCGGGTTGGAGCAGCGGCACTGCATCGAACGATGTCAACACGACTTATACCGTCACGGGTGCGGCGACCCTAACGGCCACGTTTATACCGCAACCGCCGCCTCCACCAAGTACGGTACTGCCTGTGGGATTTTATGATGACCGTGATGTGAACATCACATACAGTGCCGGATGGACAGCGTTCAATGGTACGGGACCGAGCGCAAATACCGTTATGTACACGAATGTGCAGAATGCGATTGCCACATTTGCATTCAATGGCACAGGGATAATTTTGTACCGGACGTTAGGAAGCAATCGCGGGCCGATGGAAGTGTGCATCGATAGTTCGTGCCAGACCATCAATAGTTTTAGTACAACAGGGGTGTGGACATCTCCGACACCCACGTTGGACAGTGGGAGTGTGGCTACACGGGTGGTTCGAATCCGTAATCTTTCGGGCAGCTTCATCGATTTGGATGCGGTGGCTGTTTTAGGACCGCCTGTTCCGCTTGGAATCGGTTCGTATCAGGAGAACAACAGTAATTTTACTTATAATGGTGTGTGGACGACGAATACGACATCACTGGCATTAGGTGGTTCATGGAAGTATACGAAAGACCCTGTCGGAAAAGTCAGCTTTGACATTACGAACGCCGTAGGCCGAATTGTTATCTACCGTACAACCTATTTAGCCAGCACATATGGTTCGATGGAAGTGTATGTTGACGGTGGATTGGCAGCAACCATCGATAACACTAGCTCAAGTCTTTTGACAGGGATGCCGGTGGTTGTATCGGTATCTCCGACGGGGCATAACATCGAGCTGCGAAATGTTGGTTCAACCTACAGCGTACTCGACCAAATTTCGCTGCTGTCGACGTCCTCACCGCTGTCGGCGGGTAACTATCAGGAAACTGACCCAAGTTTGATTTATAACGGCATTTGGACGGATGCCAGTACGACCTCCGCTTTGGGCAATGCGTGGCGATATACCAATGATGCGAACGGTACTGTGAGCTTCGCAATTGATAATACGGTTGGGCGGGTGACCATCTACCGCACAACCTATTTAGCGGGTGTCTACGGTTCGTTCCAAGTCTTTTTGGATGGATCAACCGTTCCAGTAGCAACCATTGATAACACCAGTTCGACATTCATGTTCCAAAAGCCATTTACATTCTTCGTCACCCCCGGCAACCATATCGTTACGCTAAAAAATATGGGCAGCACGTACAGTGTTCTTGACCAGATCACGCTGCAAGCACCGCTGACACCGCTGTCGGTTGGAACATATCAAGAGTCCGATTCGAATCTGAGCTATTCAGGCAATTGGATAACCAGCAACACAACCTCGGCTTTGGGGAACTCATGGATTTACACGAATGATGCGAATGCGAGTGTGAGCTTTGGAATCGACAATACGGTTGGACGGGTCACGATTTACCGGACGACCTATGCAGCCGGTGTCTATGGTTCGTTCCAAGTATATGTGGATGGCGTGCTGGTGACGACGATTAATAACACGAGTTCGACATTCATGTTCCAGCAGCCGTACACATTTGTTGTGACCCCCGGAAGCCACAACATTATGCTGAAGAATGTGGGGAGCACGTACAGCGTCTTAGATCAGATCACGCTGCAAGCACCGCTGACACCGCTGTCGGTTGGCACGTATCAAGAAACTGAGGCGCGTTTGGTCTACAACGGAGCGTGGACGGATGTCAGTACGAGCTCGGCTTTGGGGAACTCGTGGCGGTATACGAATGATGCGAATGCCAATGTGAGTTTTACCATTGATAACACGGTTGGACGGGTCACGATTTACCGGACGACCTATGCAGTCGGTGTCTATGGTTCATTCCAAGTATATGTGGATGGCGTGCTGGTGACGACGATTAATAACACGAGTTCGACGTTCATGTTCCAGCAACCGTACACATTTGTTGTGACCCCCGGAAGCCACAACATCATGCTGAAGAATGTGGGTAGTTTGTACGGCGTTCTTGACCAAATCACGCTGCAAGCACCGCTGACACCGCTGTCGGTTGGCACGTATCAGGAAACTGAGGCGCGTTTGGTCTACAACGGAGCGTGGACGGATGTCAGTACGAGCTCGGCTTTGGGGAACTCGTGGCGGTATACGAATGATGCGAATGCCAATGTGAGTTTTACCGTTGATAATACAGTTGGAAAGGTAACGATTTACCGGACGACCTATGCAGCCGGTGTCTATGGTTCATTCCAAGTGTTTGTGGATGGTGTGCTGGTGACGACGATTGATAACACCAGTTCCACATTCTTGACCCAGCAGCCCGCTTCATTTGTGGTGACTGCGGGCAATCACACTATTACCCTGAAAAATGTGGGCAGTTTGTACGGCGTTCTTGACCAAATCACGCTGCTGGCTCCGGGTGCGCAGGCTGAACCGATTTTGCCAACCGCCACATTGACTCCAACAGTCGCTACGGCTACGTTAACGCTGACCCCAACTTCTACACAGACAGGGGTGACAGTAACTGCCACATCAACGTTAACTGTCACTGAGACGCCTGTCGAAACGGTAACTCCGACGCAGGATGCGACGCTGGAACCGACACAAACGACCGTGCCTAGCGAGACGGTTGTGCCGTCTGTCGTGCCAAGTGAGACACCGATTCCAACAGCATCACCGATCCCAACCGGCACGCCCGTTCCGACGGTTATTCCAAGCAGTACACCACCGCCAACTGCTGTCCCGACGAATACAGCAGTTCCAACAGCCGTTCCGACGAATACGGTAGTTCCAACAGATATTCCGACGAATACGCCGATACCGACAGATGTCCCGACAGAGACGGCAAGCGCGGGATAAAGAACGACGTTACAGGACTGCGTTTTAAACAGTGCCAGTGTGCAAAATCAAAAACAGCCGGAATTTCTCCGGCTGTTTTGATTGGAAAACTTGCTTATGGGGCTACGAGCCTTCTTTGACCTCGATAAGTTCATCGGCTACCAAACCGTGTGCTTCCCGATGAACTGCATTCGCAGCTTCTTTATTCGGTGCTTCGACCAGACAGAAAACCTTACCTGTACCTTCGTCGAACCAGTAGCGCAGATACTTGACACCGTACTTCTGCTGCGTTTTCAGGTCGGCTTCGTGGGCATGTCCTACTGCGTCAGCGGTTAGCCCTTCAACATGATGATGAATATCCATATAGAGCGGCATGATTTTTTCTCCTTGTTTATGCCTGTTTATGCGGGTGTTCGGTCAGTAATCGGTTGGTTTGCCGGACAAAATACCAGTGGATTAAAGTCGGCAAACACACCATTAGGATTTGATGTCCATAACCAGATGTGCAGCGCCCAGACAGGCGGCGTATTGGGAATGGTTGTCATCAGATGGAAAGGACGGTCGAACAGGACAGGTGCTTCACGACCGGTGTTGTTGGGATCCCACTTGTCCGCAAACACGAGGTATTCGAAAGCGACCAGATTCATTTGACCATCTTCGGTTGGTTCATAGACCAGTGCTTCGGGCTTCATGGGATCTAGAACATCGTCGCCCACGAAATCACCATTCACATAATGCTGTCCCATGCCACCAATGTTCTTGTTCACGAAACAATCGAGAAACTTGCCGTAACCGGCTTTCTCGATCCCACTGAAATCGCGGTAGATGGCGGTTGCCTGACGGACATCCGAAATCAGTTTTGCGACTTCAGGGGTAATGGGCATATCGTCCATTCCCGGCATACTGTGCATGTCGCCCTGCATCGGTTCCTGTGTCGCATCCTGTGCATATGCTATCCCCGAAAATGACAGCAGGGCTAGCAAACTGACCGAGGCGACTAAAAGTAACAACGAACGTTTTGACCTCATAACTCACTCCTTGTATTGGTCGTTCAGATGCGTTCAGAGTAGCAGTTTGTGGCCGGGGAAGTCATCTACCAAATGGGATACCTGATGGTAGATTCAGTGGTATATCTTGAGGCAAATTGTGGTTTAGTCTTCGATGTTTGCGCCGGGTTTTGAAAATACTGTGCCTAGCTGGCAGATGATGCTATTCTTAAATCTCCTATCCTAAGTAAAAGCGACATAGGGGGTAGGAGTCGTGAGTAATGCGAAATTTCTATAGAGGATATTACTGCGTGAGCTATGGCTGAATATGATGTCATTGTTTTGGGTGATTCTTGTGTTGATTTGATCGTTAACGGCGCCGATGTTGTGCCGGAGTTCGGGCAAGTCGAAAAATTGGTTGACAACTACACGTTGGAAATGGGCGGTTCTTGCTGTATTTTCGCTGCCCAAGCGGCGAAACTTGGACTGCGAGTGGGGATATTAGGGCGCGTAGGGGATGATGCTTTTGGCGCTTTGCTGCTGCAACGGTTGAAAGAAGCGGGTGTCGATACGCAGCATATGGTGGTTGATCCAGTACTTAAAACAGGGTTAACTATACATTTGACCCAACCCGGTGACCGTGCGATGCTGACTCATCCCGGGTCATTGAATGCGCTTACACCGGCTGAAGTAACCGACTCATTTTTAGCCTCTGCACGCCATATTCATTACGGCAGCTTATTCCTGCATACAGGACTCTTGCCGGAATGGACAGGAATTATTAAACGCGCCAAGTCATTCGGTTTGACGGTGTCACTTGATACCAATTGGGATCCTGATGATCGGTGGGAGGCAGGCATAACAGAAGCCCTACCACTGATAGATATTTTCCTGCCAAATGAGCAAGAAGCCCTGCGGATTGCGCGGTTAAACCACTTGGAAGAAGCCGTAGCCTACCTGCGCAAGCGAGTTAATATTCTGGCACTTAAACGCGGTTCAGACGGCGCGAATGTGTATCAGGGTGATCAGCAGGGTCAGTGTGCCGTTGAGGCGGCTGTGGCAGGTGGTGATGGCATCGGGGCAGGTGATAGTTTTGATGCCGGATTTGTATCTGCTTGGCTGCGCGGACTGCCAATCAACCAATGTTTGGAGATTGCCTGTCTTTGCGGACGATCGGTTGCGGGACAAATTGGCGGCTTTCGTGGCCAACCTCTAATAAATGACATCGCGTTATTTCAATAGCTTTGGAACTGAGCGGACATGGCATTTGTATAGTGAAGTGATTAATGGCAACGATTTGACCTTCGTTTTCTGGCATGATCGAGGCTGTATTGGCATACCCTACTTGAAGGGAGTGGAAGCGAAATGCTTAACTATTCTCAAGACTTTTACCCATTCGATGAATCATGCCCAGTCACTATTAATATTTTATTATAAATTATTGCCATTTGGGCGTAAACCGTGGTACGACGGTTGAAGCCGGATACTGTCTCCGGTAAAATCTGTCTATGGTGCGACAAATTTTATCTACAAAAATCTATATCCCTCCTGCTCGCCCGGGAGTCGTGAAGCGATCCCGTTTGATCAAGAACCTGAATGAGGGTATACAGCATAAGCTAACGCTGATCTCCGCTCCTGCTGGTTTTGGCAAAACGACACTGGTTAGTGAATGGATTGTCAACTGTGGTCATCAAGCGGCGTGGCTGTCGCTTGATGAAGGGGATAAGGAACCTATTCAATTTGTCACTTATTTCGCGGCAGCACTACAGCCGTTTGCACCGCAGCTTGGTGATCAGATGATGGATTTGCAGCAATCCTCGCAGCCACCACCCATCGACAGCGTTTTGACAACTCTGGTTAACGAGATCGCAACGATTGAGCAGGATTTTGTTCTGGTACTGGATGATTACCATACCCTTGATAGCCCTCCGGTCGATTCTGCTGTTCGTTTCCTCGTTGAAAATCAGCCACCGCAAATGCATCTGGTCATCGTAACCCGTGAAGACCCGCTGCTGCCACTTCCTCGCCTGCGTGCCAGAGGTCAGTTGACAGAACTCCGGGGGGCTGATCTTCGTTTTACACCGGATGAGGCTACCGCGTTCCTCAATCATGTGATGGGATTGAATCTTCTGCCGGAGGACGTTCGTGTGCTCGAAACCCGCACTGAAGGCTGGATTGCAGGGCTTCAGTTAGCGGCACTATCGATGCAGGGACGAGGCGATAAGCGCGAGTTCATTAAGGCGTTTGCAGGCGACCATCGCTATATTGTGGATTATCTCGTCCAAGAGGTTTTAAAACATCAACCTGACCATGTCCGCAGCTTTTTGCTCCGTACTGCTATACTTAATCGTTTAAGTGGTTCGCTGTGTGATGCACTTACCGGTCAGGAAGATGGAAGCGCCATGCTGGAACGCATGGAACATGGCAATCTATTTGTCATCCCGTTGGATGATAATCGCCTGTGGTTTCGCTACCATCATTTGTTTGCTGATGTTCTCCGGGCACATCTGATGGATGAGCAGCCAGACCTAGTACCGCTGCTGCATCAACGGGCGAGTGAGTGGTACGCAAAGAACGATCTGCTGCCAGAGGCGATTCACCACTCACTGACCGCGCCGGATTATGAACAAGCCGCTGCTCTGGTTGAGATGGCGTGGCCGGCACTTTTCAAGGGTTTTCGACCTGCTACATGGCTCGGTTGGGTGAAAGCGCTGCCTGATGAATTGGTCAGGATAAGACCCGTGCTCAATCTGGGGTGTACATGGACATTATTACACGATGGTGATTTAGAGGGTGCAGAATCACATCTGCACAACGCTGAACAATGGCTAGACACCGCATCCGGGCAGCCTGCCATGCCAGAGATGGTGATCGTCAATGAAGATGCTTTACAGTCTTTGCCCGCGCTCTTAGCTAACGCCCGCATCTACCTATCTCAAGCTCAAGGACGGGTACGGGTGGCAGTGAAACACGCACGGCACACGCTAGATATACTGCCGATGGATGACCATTACCATCGTGGGTTGGCAGAATTGTTTCTAGGGCTTGCATACTGGGCTGGTGGAAATCTAGAGTTAGCCTGCCAGTCAATTGCTGACGGCGTAGATGATATGCGCCTCACTAAAAACACTTATTTCCAAGTATTTGGTACAACGGCTTTAGCAGATATAAAAATGGCGCAAGGCCGCCTCCACGAAGCCGCAAGCCGATATACGCAATCATTGCAGTTTGAAATGGATCAGGAGGAATTTGCGTTAAGAAGATTGGCGGATCGCCATGTCGGTCTGGGTGAAATACATCGTGAACGCAATGATCTGAAAGCTGCGGTGAAGTCTCTGCAGGATGCCAAAAAAGAGATGGCAGATCAGGCGATTTTTCCGGGCAGGGAATTTCGCTGGCATGTGGCGATGGCGCGCGTCAAGATGGCTGCGGGAGATACGGATAGTGCTCAAGACCTGCTGCATACGGCAGAACGTCTTCATAAACAAGACATCGTACCCGATATACGTCCAGCCACGGCGATAAAAGCGCGCATTTGGATTTCTGAGGGCAGACTGACCGAAGTCGAAAGTTGGGCACAACAACAGGGTCTGTCGGTTGATGATGAACTTAGTTACGTGCACGAGTTTGAACACATTACGTTGGCGCGCTTGTTATTGGCACAACAGAAAAATGGTGTGGCTGTCAAACTGTTAAACGATCTCTTGAACGCTGCGGAAGTCGAAGGCAGGATAGGCAGCGTGATTGAAATTCTGATATTACTGGCGCTGGCTCATGCGGCGCAGGGCGACATTGATATTGCGCTTGTGCCTTTGGAGCGTGCCTTTGCCCTCGCCGCGCCGGAAGGCTATATACGCATCTTTATCGATGAAGGGCAACCCATGGTTCGTCTGCTCAGTCGAGGCGTCGAGCGGGGTATCATGCCCGGTTACGCACGCAAACTGCTCAATGCTCTTGATACGCAATCTCCTTATTCAACAGTTTCGGAGTCAGAGCCACTCGTCGAGCCGTTAAGTGAACGTGAATTGGAAATTCTGGGATTAGTGGCACAGGGTCTATCCAACCGAGAAATCAGCGAGCGGTTGTTCATCGCGCTAGATACGGTCAAAGGTCACAACCGGAATCTTTACCAGAAACTTCAGGTGGCGCGGCGCACAGAGGCGATTGCACGCGCACGCGAACTTGGTTTGATTTAGCCCGGCTTTCCGCAGATTTTTTGAAACCACACCCTCAAACAACACTTTAGTGTCGTCACAACAACACCGTGTTGTTGATATGCTGGCCTTATCGGATTGACGGACGAATGGATCAGCAAATGTCACGTGAGAAAAAGTGCTTTGCGCATTCATTTTGGTCGTCTTACTACCGCTGTTTGCGGCGGCGCAGAGTAGAGCGGACGCTTAAGACAGCATCTTGCAGACTGAAAGACCCCCATACGGAATTCGCGGCCAACATCCAATCGTCACGTTTGACCTAATGATCCTGCTGTCCAGCTCAATCACCACCGCCTAGTACGCCCTTGGCGCTCCGAGTATCTTGTGATTATGGCGTACAACAGACCGAATCTGAGAAATGGGAGACCAAACCATGAAAGCGATTATCTGTACAAAATACGGCTCAGCGGATTATCTTGAACTTCAAGATGTTCCGAAACCCACACCGAAGGACAATGAAGTCCTGATAAAGATGCACACGACCTCTGTCACTGCCAGCGATGTCCTCATGCGGGCACTGGATGCAAACCTGATGTTCAAGATTATCATTCAGATGGCGATGGGGTTTGGTAAGCCGCGTAACCCGATTCTCGGTATGGTCGGGGCGGGGGTAGTGGAGTCTGTCGGCAAAGATGTAACCGCCTTCAAGCCGGGAGATGATGTGTTCGCCTACGGTGCCATCTCAATATCAAAGATCCGATGGGGATTTTACGGCGAGTATATGTGCCTGCCGGAGGACTGGAATATCGCACACAAGCCGGAAAACCTCACGTTTGAGGAGGCAACCGCGATTCCCTACGGCACACTGCTGGCGATGCACGTTATGGAAAAAGCGGTCATACAGCCGGGGCAAAAGGTGTTGATTTACGGCGCGTCCGGCAGCATTGGTACGATGGCGGTTCAGCTTGCCAAGCACGCAGGTGCTGAAGTGACCGCCGTATGCAGCAACCGCAACTTCGACATGGTGACATCGCTCGGCGCAGACAAGGTGATTGACTACACCCGTGACGATGCCGCCGTTCAATTAGAGCAATACGATTGGGTGCTGGATACGGTTGGCAATAAGAAAACGTCGCCGTTGAAAGACGCCAGCAAAACCGCCCTGACAGCTAATGGGCAATATCTCTCGGTAGATACAGGCATGCCAACAACTAGTCGTGACAAGTTCTTACGGGTGAAAGAACTGGCAGAGCAGGGCGTCCTGAAGCCCATTATTGACCGCTCCTATTCGCTCGATGAGATGGTCGAAGCTCATAAGTATGTCGAGACAGGGCACAAGCGTGGCAATGTGATCGTGACCATCGGTACATAGCTGCAATTGGGACATGATAATAGCTGAGCGATCAAAGTTCTATAATACACCCCCTGAAACTCTGGTCTATGAGGTCTGAGTTAGGGGGTATTACATGCCGCGAATCCTTGGACTGTTTTTCATGTTGGTAGGCTTCGCTTATCTTGTGGAAAGCGTGGGCAGCCGCGCGCCCTTACGTTTGAAACTGCCTAGATAACGCTTCCCAGAAATGGCTCCAAGACTTGGTCATCGTCAGTATTCAAAGATCATGTCTCGAAGAAATCGATGTTCACAATTAGATAGAGGAGTTGTTTTCTGAACACAGCACCACGTTGAGTTTCAACGTCAGCTACTGGCTTGTGAGGAAGACATGTCATGAAAAAGCTAAATAAAACTCGTGTAGTAAAAATTCTTCGAATCATCATGCCCATCGTTGCGATAATCTCCGCCGTGATATTCATCCCTTGGAACGCAGTGTTCAGTTGGTTATCCCCCTTACCGAATACTGTGCAGGCGGAAATGGATAATGCTGTTAATCATGGGCTGGACGGGATCATTGTATACGTTGATCAAGCAGGCGAAGACTCAGGGCTTTACGCGGCTGGTTGGAAAAACAGAGCGACGCAGGTGCCAGCCGACCCGCAAGCGTTGTTCAAGATTGGCAGTATCAGCAAGTTATATATCGCCACTGCTGCTGCCAAATTGGTCAATGACGGGCGCGTGTCGCTGGATACCCCGCTGGCTGATTACTTGCCGGAACTTGCTAACCGGATTGAATATGCCGATCAGATTACGCTGAGAATGATGCTGCAACATCGTAGTGGCATACCAAATTACACGGACCAGCCCGAATGGAAGTGGGGCGTGACATTGCCGAACCGCGACGCTTATCTTGAGATTGCCTTAGACAAACCCGCGGATTTTGAACCGGACAGCCGTTACAGTTATTCCAACACGAATTATCTGTTAATCGGCAATATTCTCGACAAGGTTCTGGGCTATAGCCATCACCAATATATTCACGACAAAATTCTGAAGCCGCTTGGGCTGAACCATACCTACAGTTTGCTCAGTCAGGTAGATTTGAGAGAAGTCACCAGCGGGTATCACTATGATGTCGAGCCAGATCTAAAGGAAATTGATTATATCAGTCCGGGTGGCTCTATGGTCGCAACTGCACAGGACGTTGGCATATTCTTGAGAGCACTCAATAATGGCTCACTGTTAAATGATGATGAGCAGGCTATTTATTCCTCGATTTATGAATATGAACATACCGGTTGGGTACTAGGCTATCAGAGTATCGCACGCTACTACAAAGACACGGATACGGTTGTTGTTCAATTCGTGAACTCTACTGGCGGAGACACAGAGGCGACATCAAATATCGTATTTGACCGTATTGTCCGGATAGTGGGCGGGTAACGGGGCATCCCATTTTGCTGATGGAAGTAGACTTCGGCTAAACAACCTATGTTCACAATCCAGTAATTAATTATTTTTCAAAGGAGCATTCTGATGCGTTTTCGTAAATCATTGATTTTGACACTAATCCTTGTGGCTCTGCTGCCCGGCTTAATCGTCACCGCCCAAGATGACCAACATGCCTTTCCAGCGGACGTCGCCGCGGAGATTCAAGCGGTCATGGACGGTCTCACTGCGCGTGGACTCCCGCCCGGTATGGTCGTCTGGATCGACGCGCCGGAGTACCAATTCGCGGGGGCAAGCGGTTTAGCTGACTTGAAGAACGACACCACCATGTCACCGCAGGGCGCGTTTCGGATTGGCAGTATCACCAAGATGTTCACCGCGACCGTAATCGTCCAATTGGCGGAGGATGGCGTGCTGACTCTTGATGATCCACTCGCGAAATGGCTGCCGGAAGTCGCCAAAGAACTGCCCTATGGCGACCAGATGACACTTCGTCATCTGCTGACACACACATCCGGCGTGTTCAATGTGGTTGAACATGAATCTTACTACGCTGATCTCTTCACTGCGGCAGTTATTAATCCGGATGCAGGTACGGCATCATTGGACTGTGTCCAACAGGATCCCAACGACACACTTGCCAGCTACGTCTACGGGAAAGATGCAAATTTCGAACCGGGGGCAGGGTGGAGATATAGCAACACGAACTACACGCTGCTGGGCATGGTGATCGAAAAGGCAACGGGTATGCCGCTCGCAGAGGCATATCATACGCGCATCTATGAACCGCTAGGAATGAAGTCAACATTCCTTGATTGCTACGAAGACGCGACGATAGATGTAGTGCACGGCTATTCGGCATTTGGAGACAGTTTGACGGATGTTACTGAACTGCATGAATCCATCGGTTGGTCGGCAGGGGGTCTCGTTTCTACTGCACCAGATTTGATTGCCTTTGCACGCGGGTTGTTCAGTGGGAAGCTGTTTAAAAATCCAGAGTCGCTGGTCGCGATGACCACACCCGCCTCCGGCAGCTCCTACGGTCTGGGAATCATGATTCAGAAAGAATATATGGGACATGCAGGCTATATTGCGGGTTTTCGATCATTGCTCAGTTATGCACCTGAGTTCGATACGGTTGTGGTCATGGTCTACAACATCGATTCTGCTGTTCCTGAACAAAATCTGGCGGATGTCATGAATCCGGCGCTTTCGCTGCTGGGTGCGGGGGACTGAGCGGATGAGAACGTTAAAAGTCCGACTCACCATAGGTATGAGGAAATGGCAGACAAAAACAACTTAGTAACAGGCTCGGATGAACACCGGTTCTATGAAATTAGAATCAAGGGACATCTGAGTGAACAATGGGCGGCTCGATTCGAGGGATTAAGCATCATTCTTGAAGACAATGGCGACACACTGCTTACTGGCACGGTAGTGGATCAAGCTGCTCTGCACAGTTTGTTAAGACAGATTCGTGACCTAGGAATGCCTTTAATCTCGATCAATCGTCTCGAGCCGTAAAAATATCTCATCCATTAACAATCGCCGGAAGGAGAAACTATGTCAGAAAAAGTTACCCATCAAGACATGCCACAGGCGTTGAATATACCATTTCGCGTCAAGAGTGCAGGGGTGTCGATGGTTACAATCCTCATTATTGGGTGTTACTACATCGCCAACCTGCTCTCCCTGCTGCCGAGCGGCGAGGCTGTGCCGGATGGGGCGCTGAAACTGATGATTACTGCGGCGGTGCTGATTATTGTCGTCGAAATTGTTTTGCAAATCGTATTGTTTATCGGCGCGGGACAAATTGAGAAGCGCACCAAGCGGGACGATGACATTGCATCACAGGCATCTCGTAACGCCTATCTTGTGTTGACTATGGGCGTATTCGCCACCATTGGCAGCCTATTTGCCGGACACACGCCGTTTGAGATGAGCAGTATCCTGCTGCTGGCTTTCCTGCTGGCTGAAGTCGTCAAGTTTGGTTCACAGATGGTGTATTACCGGAGCGCAGTCTGATGGCAGCCGGTTTCCCTGTCAAATTGATTGATGGCGGTACAGATTAACAAAACGGAGGATAGGATAAACGCAAGTATGAAAGCAGTAGTCAATACGGAGTACTGCTCACCTGACATTCTTCGAATTGTCGAAGTGGAAAAACCGGTGCCTCAAGAGAATGAAGTGCTCATCAAAATCAACGCGACTACGGTTGAAACTACCGATACGATTTTTTGCGGCGGGAAAGACTTGTTTGCGCGAATGGCCACTGGCATAACGAAGCCGAAAGACACGACCCCCGGCAGCGAGTTTGCAGGTGAGTCGAGGCGGTGGGGCAGGCGATTACAAAATTCAAGGTAGGGGATCGGGTGTTTGGAACAGCAGCTCCCAAGGTCGGCGCTCATGCGGAATATATCAGTTTGCCAGAAGATGGTGCGATTGCCCCCATTCCTAAAGATATGGATGATATTGAAGCGGTGGCGCTGCATCCGGGTGCAATGACTGCGCTACCGTTCATTCAGGGCGCTGCAAACATTCAACCGGGGCAAAAAATTCTGGTCATCGGCGCATCTGGCAGCATCGGTTCCAGCGCAGTACAGCTTGCCAAACATTTTGGGGCGAATGTGACTGGAGTATGCAGCACGGCAAATGTAGATATGCTCAAATCGCTGGGTGCTGACCATGTCATCGATTACAAGAAAACGGATTTTACAAATTCGGGTGAGCATTACGATATCGTGTTTGACACGGTAGGCAAAAGTTCCTTTTCAGAGGCGAAGCGGGTGCTTAAGCCCCAAGGCATATACCTGACGACGGTTATCTCACGGAGCATTCTGCTTCAAATGTTGTGGACTTCCCTGCTGGGCGGAAAGAAGGCACAAATTGTGTTTGCCGGACTACGCCCTGTTGAGGAGAAGAAATCGTATCTTGCGCTGCTGCTGGATCTGGTCAAATCGGGCAAGTACAAACCGGTTGTTGATCGCAGCTATAGTTTCGCGCAAATTGCGGAGGCTCACCGCTATGTCGAGACTGGACGTAAAAAAGGAACAGTGGTCATTGATGTGAACAGAAAGGCTACCAGTCACACCTGAAACTGAGTTATGTCGAAATCCGATGACGCAAAGGGCAGCCAATCCAGCACAAAACGTCTGACCAACTGCCCTAAACGAAGTATGTTGAACAATCGGAAACCCTTTCGATAATCTTTGAGGAGGAATTCATATGAAAGCTGTTGTATGGACAAAATATGGGCCACCTGATGGGCTGGAATTTAAGGAGGTTGCAAAACCTGTTCCCGGGGATAAAGAAGTTTTGATACGGGTCTATGCATCAACTGTAACAGCCGGAGATGTCGAGGCACGCAGCTTGAAGTTTCCCTTGTGGCTCGCCTTGCCAATGCGACTATATATGGGACCGATTCGACCGCGCAACATCATTCTGGGGCAGGAGTTGGCGGGTGTAATCGAAGCCGTCGGCAAGAACGTGTCCCGCTTTACGCCCGGTGATCAGATTTTTGCGGCTGCCGGAATTCAATTTGGTGGTTATGCCGAATATGTCTGTCTGCCTGAAGACGGGGTTCTGGCAATTAAACCAGATAATATGTCATATGAGGAAGCGGCTGCTGTACCTACAGCAGGTCTCGAAGCGCTGCACTTTCTTAGAAAAGCGGCGATCAAACCGGGAGAAACGGTTTTGATTGTTGGTGCTGGCGGCAGTATTGGAACCTTTGGTATACAGCTTGCACGATATTATCAAGCGGATGTGACTGGTGTAGACAGTACGGACAAGCTGGATATGATGCGTTCAATTGGCGCGGATCATGTCATCGACTTTACACAAGAGGATTTCACCGAAAATGGCAAAACCTATGATGTCATTTTTGACGTAATAGGCAAAAGCTCATACTCACGGAGTCTGGCATCGCTCAAGCCGCATGGACGTTATCTTTTGGCGAATCCTGTGCTCTCGCAGATAATTCGCAAACGCTTGACTACAAGGGGCGAAGGCAAACAGGTGATACTTGGGCCAGCGAGTCAAACCACGGAGAATTTGACGTTTATTCGAGGTCTAATCGAGGCCGGGAAAATACGAACGATTATTGATCGATGTTATCCTTTGAAAAACACTGATGAGGCTCATCGCTATGTCGAAACCGGACAGAAAAAGGGCAATGTCGTAATCACAGTATTTGAAAACGAGGGCAAGTAATATATTTGGTTTTTCCCTCTGGTGCTTCATAATCAGAAGATGAAGGCTGGTTATCGATGTTGTTATTGAACATTACCCGAAGCGGTTGGGGCAGAACCGCCAAGACCGGCTTCGCGTGCGCGAATAGCTGCCTGCGCCCGGTCGGCAACCTGTAATTTGCTGAAAATATTGGATACGTGATTGCGCACTGTTTTCATGCTGATGACCAGATTTTCGGCGATGTCAGCGTTGGTTTTTCCATCGGCAATGTAAGACAAGATTTCGCGTTCACGCTCGGTCAGTTCGGGGAAAAGCTCCGGACGGGAGGTTGGTTCCAAACTGGCAAAAAACTGCATCATGCGCGCGGCAATTTCTGGACTGAATAACGATTCACCATTGGCTACAGCACGCACTGCCCTCATCAGCACGCCTTGATCAGCACCTTTCAAAACATAACCTCGCGCTCCGGCGCGCATAGCCGCAAAAACAGAGTCATCGTCTTGGAACATGGTCAAAACGACTATACCGATATGTGGACTGGTATGCAGAATCTGGCGTGTCGCCTCGATACCATTAATGTCAGGCATCTGAATATCCATCAAAATCACATCAGGCTGATGTTCAACAGCTAGCCTCAGTGCTTCTTTACCACTGGATGCCTCGCCAACAACCTCGATATCCGCGATTGAGGCGAGGAGCGCCCGCAGACCATCTCGAAACAGCGTATGGTCATCAGCGATTAAGACCCGGATAGAGTCCATAGAGTGTCTCCGGTGTTCCTGAAATATTTCGACGGTAAGGGCAAACGCGCCTTCACACCTGTCCCGCCTTGAGGCAGTGTTTCAGCGACACACACGCCGCCTAACTCCTCGGCGCGTTCGCGCATCGAAGTCAATCCCACACCTGCTCGAACTGACCCGGACATTCCACATCCGTCGTCGGTAACTTCCAAGCATAAGTCGTCAGGAAGTGACAAACGGATATAGCAATGCTGCGCTCCCGCGTGACGACTTACGTTGGTCATTGCTTCGAGTGCAATTCGGTAGGCAGCGACTTCGACAGCAGCCGGCAGAGGAGGCGGATTTTCCGGCGCATCTAATGTGATTTGCATTCCCTGTGCTTGATTGTATGAAGTGATGTGTGCTTTTAATGCGCCAACCAATCCGAGTTCGTCCAGTGCGGGCGGGCGCAAATCATAGGCAATCCGCCGGATATCACCGAGCGCTTCCTGCATCTGCATTTTGAGTTCTATCGCCAGTTTCTTGACGGTAGCAGCATCTCGATCAGCGAGATTGTGGACGGCATCCAGCTTGAACGACATGGCCGCGAGTACCGGCCCAAGCCCATCATGCAGGTCACGACGCAGACGGCGGCGTTCCTCCTCGCGAGTTGTTACTAAGCGCTCACGAGAACGCTGCAAATCATGAGTCAGACGCACATTGTAAGCGGCGATACTTGCCTGTCGTGCAATCGTTTCCAACAGTTTCATGTCGCTCTGGGAAAACTTCTCGTCAGGAGACCGGGCCGCAAGTTTCATCTGACCGATGGTTTCGGTCTGATAGACCAAGGACAAAATTTCCATCTCACCTTTAAGTTTAGATCCACCTTGAGAAGCGCGCGTGTACTCCGCTGCTGTCTTGAAAAATTCTTCATCCTTCAGCGTAATTGCCACATACGGCAGCTTGAGAGCCTCAGCAACGGTCTCCACAATCGTCGGTAGGACAGACTGTGACACAGCCACGACTTCAAGTTGTTCCGAGAGACGCCCCAGTACGGCGTAAGGATCGTCACGTTCGCCATACATGAGCCGATTCACACCGCGCTGCAAACGCTGCCGTAGGGGTTGAAAGGAAATGGCGATAATACCCGTTCCAAGCAGCGAAATGGGCAGGTTTCCGCCTGTTTGAAGGAGTGTACCGAGGAAACCAACAATAATGACGTACAGGCCAATCACGAGAGCCGTAAGCGAACCATAGACCAGTGTACGGTTAACGAGGATATGAATACCCCACAAATTGTAACGCAGAATTGCGACTCCGGTAGCGATAACGATGGTGACAACGGTAATATCGGTGACGACAATGCTCAATTCTCGTGTTATAGGATTATCTCCCCACAGCCACCACGGGATACTGCCCAAAACATTGCCAACAATCACAAAGACACCAGCGACTGCCAACCACTTCAACTGCGCCCGTTCGATACCGACGGCACTGCGATAGCGAACGATTATCGAGGCAATTGAGCCGAAAATGCCTACTAGAAGTAGTGGGGCCGCGATAGTCCACAGTATGTTTATTACTGTTTCGCTACCGGGGATTCCATATGGATTAGCGCTATACAGCCCCATAGCTTCGAGCGGCCCGGGGTGAAAAGCGAGGCTGGCAATGACAACCAGCAGACCGATTCCTGCTGCCCAGCCGATGGGTCTCCAACGTGTAGATAGAAGTTTTCCATCGGGGAAAAGGAGCAGCGAAAATGTAACGGGAAGCAGTACATTAGGAATCCATATCCAAATGGTTAACCAACGAGCGAACAAAGCACCCGGCAGCGGGGCATTGATGTGAGTAAGTTCGCTGTAGAGCGCGTAGCCCGCTGATAACATGTTTAATGCGCTTAAAAATCCAGTCGCGCAGAACATCCAGCCAATTTTATTTAGTGGGTGACGCGACGCGACGAGCGACCCAACTATGCAGTAAGTGATGGTCAATAAAGGTGTAAAAAATTGGTGGCTGAACGTGGCGTGATTGCCATTTGCTGTCAGCGCGAGGATGCTCAAAATCAGCCCGGTCATCACCAAAACAATGGAGAAAAAAGTGATTGACCACGACAGTCTTCGGGCAGTTTGGTGGCTCATGGTGAAAATCTCATTAAACATTACTGTGTTTGCGCCTCGTTCACATCATAACATGACCCGTGTTTTAGGGTGAACGCGTTTACTTATAGCCGTACTGCTAATATAAGCCCAATGAGTAAAGGCACAAAGAAATGGATTACCGGATAGTACACATCGCGCGGGCGCAGGACAATGAAAATAATGAGGAAGAGTACATTCCAGATGACAGTTAGCCAGCCGACCCACGCCGCAGCAAAACCGGTTTGGAGCATCGCCACACCTATCGCGGTCTGTCCCAACAAAGCGAGGATGACGTACACGATGACCTGAGGATAGTTCCATTCGCTTTTACTTATAAACGCGGTTTCGGCGGACACTACCTGCACCGCACCCAACAGATAGGCCGTCGTGCCGAGCAGCCCTAAAAACTTGTCTCCACCAATGGTCAGGATGTCGTTCAATAGAACCAGTCCCAGCGAAGTTGTCACGGTTGACACGATGACCAGAGCGCGCTCCCAGATGACATATCTGGCTAGGTTCTGGATATTCCACTTGCTCATTGCCCTACCCGTAAACAGAATGCCAGCGACCATAAAAACCATGAAGCTTAGCACGAACAAACTGACAGCAGCGGTACGCTCTGAAATGCCTTGACGTGCCAGCATAACAATGAGCGCCATAACCGTCAGTATGACGTTGATGACAGAAATGGTGACGACTCGAAAGGGTGATGTAAACCATGCAGTTTGCATTATGTCTTTCCTCCCGCGAAGGGTTAGTCAGCGTGTATTGAAGCGCGTGACCGTATAAATTGGACACTTAGTGCGAAACTTGCCGTCAGCCCAACAATCAGATTTGCCCAGACGACGACATTTCCTACCGGTGGAGCAGCACAGCCAATCGGACAAAAGATTGTGAGCGTTATCAGACCACCACCCAGCGCCGTAAACAAACTGTATAGCAAAAGCACCATCAATCCACGCCGGCTGCCACGGGATGTCGCCAGCAGTGCCCAGACCCAGACCCCAATAAAGAGCATAAAGATGACGATCATCACCGCAATGCCTGATGGCTGGTTTTCAGGAAACATTACCCGGAACTCGGGCACATACAGCGCATCCAGAAACGTTATCCGTGCAATCAGCGTGGCGAATGCGACGATAGCCAAGTTAACCGCGCCGTTCAAAGAAATTAGCCAAATTTTCATATGTTCCTCTCAGGTATCTGCTTATATCTGCATTTTTAGCATCACCATACTGGTCCAAACAGTACCGAGATTGAGCGGCAGAAGTTCCCAGTTATCACCATAATCTGATGAGTGCCAGACATCCCCATTACTCAAACCCGCGTACAAGTGTCCGGGGGCATCAAAGTCGGTAAGAAGGGCATACGGCATGTGGTTCAACGGCTGTGGTAAACCACCGCTCAGTTTCTCCCATGTGCCGCCGCCGATCGAACGGAAGATGTAGGCTTGTGCGTTGTCGGTACTGTGCGCTTTCATGGGGCCGGGTGATAAGGAGACATACATCACTTCGGGACGCGCGGGATCTGCTGCAGTTGCCCAGCCATAATGCCGATCAAGGCCCTGTTTGGACTGGGTCCATGTGTTACCAGAATCGCGGCTGAAGGCAGCGCCAGCACCCGTTCCGCCTCCTTCGTAGACCCAATCTCCGTTGGTAGGATGAAATTTGAGCGAGTGGCAGTCGCGTAAGGCGCCTTTGCGATGATTCTGCCACGTTTTGCCACCATCTATGCTGCGAACGACAGAGCCAAACTCAACCCCGACCACTATTACATTGGGGTCAGTGGGCGAAAGTGCAATGCCCTGCACATAGGCGGTAAAGGGCTTTTCCGCAGGTGAGAACCAGAACAAGCGCCTCTTCTTTCTAAAGGACATGGATTCTATCCAACTTTGTCCACCGTCGCGTGAAATGAAAACACCCGCTGGTTTAGTACCAGTGATGATCAGACCGGGTTCCGCCGGACTTATCGCAATAGCTTTGACAATTTGACCTTCCATCCCCAATGGATGCCAAGTTTTGCCGCTGTCGTCTGATCGAAGCACACCGCTACCCTGCGTACCCGCGTAAACAACGTTTTGGTTGCAGGGATCGGCAGCGATGCAGCGCACATTTGCGCCTTCCAGCAGATAGTCGACTGTCCATTCACCAGTGGTCGTACATTCCGCCCGAGCCAGCCTGCTACCGTTGGTTGAGAGAAAAACTTTGTTCATGGCCATCGCCTTTGATTGGAAAAGGATAGACGCATAATTCTTAGCTTATGCGTCCATCTCTAGGTCAGCTATCAAGCTTGACAACGCCACCTGTGCCGCTAGGTACGAACGCCGTCCCGAACGAGACATACAGTGCGCCATCTTTACCTTTGGCGATACCAAAAGGCGTAAGTAATCCTTCTGCAATAGGGGTTACACCATCTGCGGTGACCCTCACCACGCTACCCGGCCCGGGTCCCTTATCGGTGAATATAGCCAGTTGCACTGCATACAGCGTGTCGCCATCCAGTAGTATGTCACTAACTGCATTCAAATCACTGAAGGTTTCGATCAATTTTTCACCTGACCAGTGTTCAATTTTTCCAGCGCCCGGTGCCAAACCGGCTCCGAGAAAACCAATATACAGATCACCGTTGTCGGCAACTTCAATTGATGTTGGCACAGGGTTATCCGGCCAAGCATGAACCAACTGCAAACCGCTATCTTCTGTCCAAGACAGGAGATCATTGCCACCTGCATCTGTGATGTACATCGTCCCATCTGTACCCCATGCAATGTCGGACACATTCGTGTCGTATCCATTTCCATCAGGGTCTTCAGTGGCCTCAAAGTTATTTAAGTTAATGACTTTCTTAACGACCAGAGTCTTGGCGTCGTATTCCACAATCGAATCTGTCCAGTATGCACCCATATTCGCTGGTCCGTTGCCGGAATAGACAACCCAGAGCGATTCATCTTTCGGTATCACCCGATAAAGCCCTAAGGTTTCTGATTCCAGAGCATAGCTTGGAAAACCGCTAATGCGATCAGTGGCTGTTCCGTCTGGCGCAACCGATACGACCCGTCCGGTCAGACCAATATGCCCTGCGGATTGGCCTTCTGGCCCTGCCATCGTGAGTTCCACATCACCACCCACACCTGCAACTGCCACCAATAAATTACCGTCATTATCGAAAGCAATGCCTCGAGGTGATCCCAAATCTCCTATGACCAATTTACCGGGTAGGGGTGGCATTTCAGGTTGTGCCGATGCAGGCACAAGACCTGCCGAATATAGTATCCCCATCAGAATCAATAGCAGTGTTCGCTTGCCTAACATCATTACTCCTTTGTTAAATATTTCATCTGAAAGCGGTATTAGTGTGTCGCCATTGACGGTAGGACGCCAAGCTGCTGCATCATGCCCAACATGTCTGCCTCGACCCAATGTTCAACAAATTTCCCGTTCGCAATGCGCCAGATGTCGATACATGACCATGTGATATGCTTTCCTGTTGGTGGCATACCCATAAATGCACCTTTATGCGTTAGTTCACCGCGCAACCGATGCACGACCTTATCACCTTCGGCAATCATTTCTGACGATGTAACCCGTCTGTCAGGAAAGGCAGCAAACATCATAGAGTGAAAAGCACGAACGCCTTCAATTCCAGATGGCAAACCGATGGCTGGCGTATGGTCAACATAGTCAGGGCTGAATAAGGTCAGAGCAGTTTCTAAGTTCCGTGAATTGATCAATTCCTCAAAGTTTTGGACAAGGGCTTTATTTTGATCAGTGGACATGGTGAAGTTCTCCTTTTATCTGTCTTTATTCAGCGTAGGAGAAACGAGTCTGGGTGTCATGAGCATGGATCACGTTGCAATCGGGCAAAAATCCCGAATGGGCAAGGGAACATATCCTAAGCGGGATGTTTATGGTTAATAAATTAATCGCTTGCCAAACAATATTCCGGGGAAACTTGATGTTGTGCAGCAGGGGCAGGACTGGATCATATCCTACTATTATGACGGATTTTGCGTAGAAAGTAGAACTTCAGAATCAGTTGTAATAGTCGTTAAACTGATTCGCCCGTTCACGGGTGAAAATTTTCTCGCCAAGTGAAATTTATAAGTGACGACAGAAAATTGATTTCCTAAAGTTGGGTCACTATGATAAGCGTTCTGTTAACTGCGATAATCTATAACCTACTGTCGTAAGGGGCGACACCAATTGTTGACAATCAGGCCGTTTATAGCTATATTTGAAGCATGCGTGAATAAAATGACTATATTGAATATTTATTCAAAATAGATTGTGAGATAGTACATGGATCCTACACTTCTCCAAATCAAATCCCTTGAATATCGGAAGGGCGTCATTGAGCTGATCAAAAATACAGGAGCAGGGCATACTGGCGGCAGCTTATCATCAGTTGATATTTTGAACGTCCTTTACAATCATACTCTGAATGTATCCCCTGAAACATTTCTTTCCCCTAATCGTGATCGTTATATTCAGAGCAAAGGTCACAGCGTTGAGGCGTTGTATATTGTGCTGGCGGATAAAGGGTTTTTCCCGCGAGAAGCCTTGAATACTGTTGAGCGCTACCAATCCCCCTATATTGGGCACCCCACGCGCGATGTCAATGGAATTGAGCAGAATACAGGCGCTCTGGGACATGGTTTAGCGGTTGCAGTTGGAATGGCGCTGGCAGCCAAACTGGATAAGCGTCCGTACCGAGTATTTACGTTACTAGGAGATGGGGAACTTTCAGAAGGGTCCAATTGGGAAGCCCTTATGGCAGCGGCGCATTACAAGCTAGATAATCTGGTCGTGATTGTAGACCGAAACAAACTTCAAATCACCGGTCGCACGGACGATATCAATGCTGTCGAGCCGCTCGCCGACAAATTCCGCGCATTTGGAATGGCCGTTTGTGAATGTGATGGCAACAGTACCAGCGACTTAAGTGCCGTTTTTGATCAGTTACCATTTGAACCAATGAAACCGAATTTGATTATTGCCCATACAGTTAAAGGCAAGGGGATTAGTTTTATGGAGGACGCTGTGCAGTGGCACCATAAAGTGCCAAACGATGATGAATATGCTATTGCCCTACAAGAACTTGACACTGCAATAGCCGAACTGAAAGCGCATGTTCATGGCAGCCAATAAAGCAAATCAAGATATTTTTTCAGATACGCTGCTCGAGCTTGCAAAGGCAAATCAAGACATATTGGTTGTCACAAGCGACTCGCGCGGCTCAGCGAAGCTGGTGAAGTATGGGGAAATGCTGCCCAACCAAATCGTCGAAGTGGGGATTGCTGAACAAAATTTGGTTGGGGTTGCGGCAGGGTTAGCCTCGGCAGGTAAGCATGTTTATGCAGTCTCACCAGCTTGTTTTGTTACAGCACGCTCTTTGGAGCAGGTGAAGAATGATGTCGCTTATTCAGACCGTGCGGTCAAAGTAATCGGAATAAGTGCCGGAGTCAGTTATGGCGCGCTCGGATCTACGCATCACTCACTCCACGATTATGCGGTGCTCAGAACCATTAACAATATTGATATTGTCGCACCAGCAGATAACTTTGAAACGCGCAAAGCGGTAGAAGCATCACTTAATCACCCGCGGCCTTTGTATATGCGGTTTGGCAAACGGGCTATCGAAACCGTTCATAATTCCGAAACATCCTTCGAAATCGGCAAAGCAATCGTCATAAAAGAGGGCAAGGATGTAACCTTTGTCGCGACGGGGGAACCGCTTATTCAGGTTGTGCAGGCTGCGGCTCTATTGGAGCAATCTGGCATCTCTTGTGGCATTATCAGTATGCATACCCTTAAACCATTTGACGACCAAACGCTGCTTAATGCGGCGAAACACACATCTGCCCTGATTTCGGTCGAAGAACACAGTGTTTATGGGGGACTGGGCGAGCGATGTGCATCTCTGTTGATGGAGCATCGCGTCTATATTCCCTTCAAGATCGTTGGGATGCCGGACGAACATACCGTCACAGGCAGCCAGATGGAAATATTCAGGCATTATGGCATCTCCGCGGAAGGATTGGCCCAGACTGCACGGCGGCTGCTGACGCCGGAGTTTGAAAGATGAGTGCCATCCTCGCTATTGATCAGAGCACGTCGGCTACCAAAGCGCTGCTGTTTGATACGGAAGGCTATTTGCTCGACCGCACGTCAGCCGAGCATCGACAATATTATCCTAAGCCCGGATGGGTTGAGCATGATGCCGAAGCGATCTATCAGAATACGCTAGAAGCTTTACGAGCGCTGCTCGAAAAGCAGCCCCAGCACAAGAACGATGTCGTTTGCCTGAGCATTACCAATCAGCGGGAAACCTTTGTTGTCTTCGAACGCAGTACAGGTAAACCGCTTTATAACGCCATTGTCTGGCAGTGCCGTCGCGGCGAAACTTTGTGTGAAAAGTTGATCCAATCCGGGCATAGTGAGCGAATACAAGCCCTAACCGGACTCAAAATTGACACGTATTTTCCTGCCTCGAAAATTAGCTGGCTGTGCGAAAATGAGCCGAGTATCCGGCACAAACTTCTGTCTGGCGAAGCCCTGTTGGGAACGATTGATACATATCTGATTTATCGTCTGACCGGATGCACGGTGTTTGCCACTGACCAGACCAACGCCAGCCGGACACTGCTTTACGATATTGGGCGGTTGGAGTGGAACGCTGAATTATGCGAGCTGTTTGGTGTTCCGCCGACAGCCTTAGCTGATGTACGCGACAGCAGCGCCCAATTTGGTACGACGAATCTCGAAGGACTACTTGATCGTCCGATCCCGATTTGTGGTGTCATGGGAGATTCGCAGGCTGCATTGTTCGCTGAGCGCTGTTTTTTCCCCGGTACGGCAAAAGTCACCTTTGGAACCGGTTCGTCGGTCTTACTGAACATCGGGCAGGAAATGCGCCTGTCCAATAATGGCATTGTTACGACGATTGGCTGGCATTATCAGGGCGTGACAACTTATGCGTTCGAGGGAATTATCAATTTTACTGGCGCAACGATTGCGTGGCTGCAAGATCAGCTCAAACTAATTGACGATCCACGAGAGACGCAAGCGTTAGCAGAGGCAGTACCTGATAATGCCGGTGTATATTTAGTACCTGCTTTTGTAGGACTAAGCGCTCCGTATTGGCAGCCCAACGCCAAAGCTGCTATTGTGGGACTGACCCCTGCTGCGAATAAAAATCATATTGTACGCGCGGCGTTAGAGTCGATTGCGTATCAAGTCAAAGATGTTCTCGATTTGATGTCGGGCGACGCAGGCATTGCGATGCGGCGCATTCAAGCCGATGGCGGAATGGTTAACAATCAATTTTTGATGCAGTTCTGCGCCGACATGACCCAATTTGTGGTGCGTGCTTCGACATTACCTGAACTTTCGGCATTAGGAGCGGTATTTGCGGGCGCACTTGGTATGGATATATACCGTGCAATCGAGGAACTTGAAAGTTTAGAGCTGGCCTATATCGATTACACTCCGCATTCCGATCTTGCATCCATTCAGGCATTGTACGCTGGTTGGCAAGCGGCAGTGCAGCGGGTTTTATAAATATAAAGGGCAATATTATGGATTTTTCAAAAATGACTCTTGGTGTAATTGTGGGTAACCGGGATTTCTTCCCTGACAGCCTGATTTCCGAAGGCCGGCAGGATATTTTGCAAGTACTCGCAGAATTGGGCATCGATGCGGTGATTCTTGACGAAGACGCCACAAAATTAGGTGCTGTCGAGACATGGCAGAACGCTAAACTTTGCGCAGAGCTGTTTAAGCGCAACGCTGATCGGATAGACGGCATTCTGGTGACACTGCCGAATTTCGGCGACGAAAAAGGTATTGCCGACGCGATCAAACTCTCGGGGCTGAATGTGCCTGTGCTCATTCAAGCGTATCCTGATGATCTGGATAAACTGTATGTTGAACGGCGCCGAGATGCATTCTGCGGCAAGATTTCGGTTTGTAATAACCTGTATCAATACGGAATTCCATATACCCTCACTAAACTTCATACCGTGCATCCCAAGACCGATAGTTTCAAGCAAGATTTGCGCCAGTTTACCGGTGTGTGCCGGGTGGTTAAGTACTTACGCAGTGCGCGTTTGGGTGCTATCGGTGCGCGTCCGAACGCTTTCAATACGACACGCTACAGCGAAAAGCTGCTGCAAGCATTCGGCATCAGTGTGAGCACCGTTGACCTGTCCGAAATCTTCGGGCGCGCGAACAAGCTGGATGATGGTGACAGCCGTGTGAAGGACAGTCTGGCGCGGATCGGCGCGTATATCCGTACGGATGCGGTACCATCGGCAGCAGTAGTCAAACAGGCCAAGCTGGCGGTGGTGATTGACGCGTGGATGAATGAATATGATATTACGGCATCGGCCATTCAATGTTGGACCTCTCTGCAAGCGAATTACGGTGTCAACGTATGTACCATTATGAGCATGATGAGCGAGGCGATGATGCCCAGCGCCTGCGAAGTCGATGTGACGGGTGTGACCTCGATGTATGCGCTGCAACTGGCAAACCTGACGCCGAGCGCGCTGGTGGACTGGAACAATAATTACGGCGACGATCCGGATAAATGTGTGCTGTTCCACTGCGGCAACTGGGCGAAGAGCTTCCTAGGTAATGAAGCACGGATGTACAATGCGCCGATCCTCGGAACGACGGTTGGCGTGGAAAACACTTACGGTACAGTAGAGGGTAAGACACCTGCTGGACCGTTTAGCTATGCCCGTGTGACCACCGACGACCGGAATGGTGTGATAAAAGCCTATGTGGGCGACGGTGCGTTCCTTGATGATCCGGTGGAGACGTTCGGCAGCCGTGCGGTGGTGCGTGTGCCGGAACTACAGCGCTTGATGCACCACATTTGCAAGAACGGATTTGAGCACCATGCCGCCATGACCAACAGCTTCACTTCGGCTATTTTGAATGAAGCGTTCACCACCTATTTTGAGTGGGAAACTTACCAGCACGTCTGATCAGTACAAGGATTTAAGTGGTGGACACGGCGTCGCCGTGTCCCTGCTTCTTCGCAAATTTCTTCAGATTCTTCAATTTCACTGTGCATTTTTATCGGAAATGTCGTCATAGTCGTCACTGTCGTCAGTGGCTCAAGCCACTGCCTGAGTCAACAAAGGGCGCTGAAGCGCACTATTTGATGGCAAAAGGTGCCGGATGATAAACCATCCGGCAAGGTGAATAAAGCCGCCTGAAGGCGACTCTCCAATGCGGAATATGCAGCACAAGCGGCAAATGCGGCAATTTTGTAAGTGTGGTGGCCCATGATCGTTAAGTGTTACGATTGAGAAAGTCAATTGGGCAAGATGATGATGTTTAACAAAATAAGGCGGAGAAAGAACCCCCACCCTAACCCTCCCCCGCAAGCGATGGAGGGAATTAATACGGGACGGTCACAGACCGTCCCCTACAGGGGTACTCCGTATTAAAAAGTTAAACGGCATTATCTTGCCCCTACAAGGACGCCTCAGATCAAAGATTTAACCGTTATAAGCTTACAGAAAGCTGTTTTATGGCGGCAGTGGCGGCATTGTCATTGGCAGTGGCAGCGTGGCAATCGTCCAAAATGTTGCAGTTGTTGCAAATGTTGTTATTGAGAGAAGGTCATTTTTGTCACATTTACAACATTTGGTGATGTTAAGGTGCGGCGGGATGACAATGTTTGCTGACGGCAAACCCCTACAGTCCATCCTATGTTTATTGTACTGGATTTGAAGTACGAGTGGGTTACATTTTGGAAGAACATTTTGTAACTGTTTGCGAGGGTTGGCGTTAACCCTTTTGAGGGAGTGGGAATGTTAAGTGGGTTGGTGAATGGTTGGAAAATGGTAGAGCAGGTTAGTTTATTTAAACCTAAGGCATAATAATTGAATACATTTGAACTGCCAAGACGCTAAGGACGCAGCGATTTAATTGGGGTGTTGGGTCGAGGCGCTGAGGGCTAAAGCCACTCAGCTACTCACCGGACAAGCCTGCTCAAGCGGCTTCAAATCCCTCGCTCAAGGCCTCAAATTCAGATTAAGGAGGTGGCGGTATGCGTATTGAAGCATTCGACGTTAATGATGAGTGCAAGGATCAGTTAAAAAAAGCAGGATTTAGTAATGTTGATGAAATTGCCATCCTTCTTCAACAAATTGTTGGAAATGCGACGTTAAGCATCTCGTGGGGAGAATGTTTTGAGGAAGTGGTGGATAAACTTCAGGAGATGGGGCTTCTACCTAATGATTTTTAGCTCAGTGCCTATTGCAAGCACTCTTTAAGACGGACACGGTATAAGGCTTGTCCGTAGTTGAAAAAAGGAAAAGGTAACCAAAGCAGGTTAGACTCCTGAGTTAGCAGACAAAGGAGTGAAAAATGGATTTGGATACCTTTATGACCACATTATATGTGTGGATTGACGATTGGTACAAAA
>WGMX01000054.1 GCA_016124855.1 Anaerolineaceae bacterium
AAAGGCAACAGCAGCCGTGATCAGGTTATGGCAAGTGCCGATCAAGTGGATACCCGTATCCGCAAGTCGGTTTCTGCCGGTGACTTTAAAGGTTTCCAGAGCGTACTGGCAAACTTACAGGCTCTGGCGACAGAATAACCCAATAAGCCTGACGAAATAAAAACTGGCAGCTCTGAGTAGCTGCCTTGTTTTATTTACAGTACTTTTATGATGTCGGGATAAAGTTTTGCCAGTTGTGCTAATGCGTGGGCATATGTTTCTGTGATTTGTTCATTGAAGAGTATGAACGCGACGCGCTCAAAACCATTGTGTTGGATGACATAATCAATTACGGCTTTTAAGGCAATAGGTGCGGCCTCTTCGACCGGATAACCATATGCACCTGTGCTGATTGACGGGAATGAAATAGTTCGGATGCCGTTGGCTTCTGCTAATTCCATACTGCGGCGGTAAACACTTGCGAGCTGCTGCTGAACGAGGGTGTTGTGAGCTTGATAAATAGGGCCAACCCCGTGGATGACAAATTTTGCTTTCAGCTTATAGCCGCGTGTAATTTTCGCGTCGCCAGTTTGGCACCCCCCTAGTGTTCGGGTTTCGGCTAATAGCTCCGACCCTGCCGCGCGGTGGATTGCCCCATCAACACCGCCACCCCCTAATAAAGAAGCGTTCGCTGCGTTGACGATCGCATCGGTGGTTTGTTTTGTTATATCACCTTCTATGAGTTCAATGGTTGCTTGGTTGATCTGTACGCGATAAATTAAGGGATTGGGCATCTTTTCTTGCTCAAGTAATCTAGATGGCTAGAAGTGTAAAATAAATTAAGAGTCATTGCAAAAAACCTTAACATTGAGGTGCTTTTTGTTAAATCTCTTAACATTACAGACTGATAGCTGCTTCCAAAGGAGATGGCAATGGAGCCTTTAACACCGAATATTGTTCAAGCTGCCCTCGACAAATTTAATCTCGACATTCATATTCGCTATTTTGAGAATTCAACCGCCACATCACAGTTGGCGGCGGATGAAATCGGCTGTCAACTGGGACAAATTGCCAAAAGCATATGCTTTATAGTGGATGACAAACCGATTGTGGTGATTGCCAGCGGCGATCAACGGGTTGATGATCGTAAGGTGGCTGCTCTGTTAGGCGTTTCTCGTAAGCAGGTCAAGTTTGCATCACCCGAACAATGTATTGAACTCATCGGTTACGCACCGGGTGGTGTTCCCCCTTTAGCGCACCGAACGCAGCCCCGCGCAGTTTATCTCGACGATTCGTTAAAACGCTATCAACAGATTTATCCGGCGGGTGGCGCAAGCAACGCAATTTTTGGTGTTCCATTGGATCATTTAGAAACCATCACCGGTGGTACATTTGTCGATGTCAAGCGTGACGCTTCATAACCTTACTTTCTCCGATGTACTGAAGACTGTCACGGCTAAAGTGGAAGGGTGGAGAAACTTTTCAAATGATTCGCAGTTGGTGCATATTTCGCATTTAATCCGCCGAAATGACCGGCGGATGGCCCGGCTAATGCCGCTGAATTGACATTTTGTGACGGCGGGAAGCTCAGTTAATGCCACTGAAATGCCGCATTTGCAGCGGATCGCCCGGCTAATGCCACCGCGCTGCAATTTGTGCACTGCTGCTGCTGGAGTTGCTGCAAGATGCAAGTTTCACGTGGCAAGTTAAAAAGCGGCGCACAAATTAGTCCAATATAGTGATTTGAGAGAGAACATCAATCTATTTTAGAACAAAAGTTTTACTGTGTCAATGCGATTCGGTTCGAGTTTTCAAACCATTCAGCCGATTCATGTTCGTCTTAGCCATACATGACATTAAATAAGGTTGCCGACTGTAATCTAGCAATCATTACAGACAGCACTACTTCCTGAAATACACCTCGTCTAAAGTAAGATCAGGTGTATTTTGCCGCGTTCCAAATGGGGTGCGGTCTTAAAAATCAGGGGAGAAAATGGCTACCAATTTAAAGGCAAAAGTAGATGATTTTTTGTCACAAAAACGGATTGCTGTCGCCGGTGTCTCACATAAAAATCCGGGTAATACCGCGAACGCAATATACAAACGATTTCGCGATGCTGGTTATGAGACTATTCCTGTTAACCCGAATGCCGAAACGGCTGAAGGTGTAACCTGCTATAAGCATGTTCAGGACATTCCCGGTCACGTCGATGGTGTGGTCATTGTCACACGCGCCGAATATACAGACGATGTGGTTCAGGATTGTGTCAAGGCAGGTGTTTCGCGGGTATGGATGCATGGTGGCATACATGGCCCCGGCAGCAGCGTTTCTGAAACTGCTGTTTCTTACTGCCTCGAACACAATATCTCGTTAATTGCCGGAGCCTGTCCACTGATGTTTGGTACGACTTCAGACGGCTTCCATCGGCTCATACGTGGCGTGTTTGGTGTGATGGGTCGTTTGCCAAATTAAGGGCTACGACCCGATTCCGGCGTGAGCGGCATCAGCCAATTTGCCGAGTACATCCAGCAGTTGTAACTGCCACATTTCATCATCGGTCGGAACCATAACGGCTGTCCGCGTCACGCGTGCGTTGTTGCCGAGATCAGCTTCGAGTTTCTCGCGGTTGATCTCGGCTAGATAGGGCAGCTTGATATTGATGACATCATTGATGGTGACGACCGCTGTCGCGCCTGCTTTTTGCGCCAAAATTTTGACATCAATGCCGTACATCAAGCCATCAACTGCCGGTGGAAGTGTACCGAAACGGTCACGCAGTTCATCACGCATCATATCGACATCTTCCATGCTGCTTAAGCTGCCGACGCGGCGATAAATTTGCAGGCGCAGCGCCATCTCGCTGATCCAATCGTTTGGCAGGTAGGCAGGTAGCGGCAGGTCGATGGTGACGTTACTTACTACAATCGGCGGTTGAACTTCGTGGTCGATAGTGCTCTTGAGCTGCTGTACGGCCTGTGTGAGCAGTTGGGTATAGAAATGCAGCCCGATAGCGGCTACATGTCCGGTTTGGCGTGTACTGAGAATGTCACCTGCACCACGTAGTTCAAGATCGCGCATGGCAATCTGGTAACCGGCTCCGAGTTCAGTGTATTCCGCCAGCGCTTCCAAGCGAGTACGGGCTTCGTCCGTCAGCCGGTTATTGCTGGGATGAAAGAAGTAAGTGAAGGCTTGCTGAGCGCTGCGTCCCACACGTCCACGCAGTTGATAAAGCTGTGACATACCGAACCAGTCAGCACGATCTACAATCAGGGTATTGGCGTTAGGAATGTCGATACCATTTTCGATGATTGAGGTTGAGAGCAAAATATCGTATTCTCCACGCCCGAACGCACCCATGACTTTTTCGAGCAGCCGTTCGTCCATCTGTCCATGACCTTCGACGACGCGTGCTTCGGGGACAATTTCCTCCAATTTTTCGCGTACCGAGTCCATGGTGTTGATGCGGTTATGAACATAGAAAACCTGCCCACCGCGTTCGAGTTCGCGCACGACTGCCTGCCGCACCAAACGATCATCAAATGGGCCAACATGGGTGACAATTGGCAGCCGTTCTTCGGGCGGTGTTTGGATCATGGTGATGTCGCGAACACCTGTCAGACTCATATAAAGGGTGCGCGGAATGGGTGTTGCGGTCAGCGTGAGTACATCGACTTCGGTACGCATTTTCTTAAGCGATTCTTTGTGTGTGACACCGAAACGCTGTTCTTCGTCGATGATGACCAAACCTAGATTCTGGAAAATGACATCCTCTTGTAATAAACGGTGCGTGCCAATAATGATGTCGATCTCGCCGTTTGCGATCAGGGGCAGGATGGCCCTTTGTTCATCCTTGGTGCGGAAGCGAGAAATCATCTCGACTTTAACAGGGAAGTTCCGCAGTCGCTGGCCGAAGTTTTCATAATGCTGTTGGGCTAAGACGGTCGTCGGCACAAGCAGGGCAACTTGCTTACCTCCCATTACTGCCTTGAAGGCTGCCCGCAAGGCAACTTCCGTTTTACCGTAACCGACCTCGCCACAGATGAGCCGATCCATCGGTACGGGGCGTTCCATATCCTCTTTGACTTCGCGGATTGCCCGCAGTTGATCATCCGTTTCCACATAGGGGAAGGATGCTTCAAGCTCGTGCTGCCATGGTGTATCCGCTGCGAAGGCAAAACCGGCTGTCGCCATGCGTTTGGCATAGAGTTCTAGCAGTTCTTTGGCTTCATCCTCAACGGCTTTACGGGCTTGGCTGGTGACTTTTGCCCAATCGGGTTTACCGAGACGGCTTAAACTTGGTGGACGATCATCAGGGCCGACATAACGGGTGAGCCGGTCAGCCTGATGAATCGGGACGAAGACCATATCCGTACCGGCGAATTCGATGACTAAGTATTCGCGTTCGTTGCCTTCGATGGTGCGGCGGCGCATTCCGCCAAAACGCCCGATGCCATAATCTTGATGGACAACAAAATCACCGGAGTTCAGATCAGCATAACTGGATTCAGGCAGGCGGCCTTTGGTGACGGTTTTCCGGCGGCGTGGCTCGGGCCGGTTCCAACCAAAGATTTCAGCGTCGGTTAGCAGATGGACTTCAATACCGGGTAAGCGCATCTTCCAGCCTTCACCCAGCGCGCCATCGATCAAGAGGAATGTTCCCGGCTGTGGTGGCTCGGTGATATCCTTTACGGTTGGGATAAAGCCTTCTTGTTCACGCCATAAATCGGCGACCCGTACCGACTGCTGCGAGACAACAACCGCACAGTCGCCTGATTTCCGGGCATTACGCAGCCGCGCCAGTAAGGGCTTTAATTGACCGCCGAAACGTTCTTCCGGCGAAAATACACCGCGAAAACTCGGCGTATTTTCGGCTGAGTCTTCAAGTTCTTCCTCTTCATCCTCGTTGTAAGACATCGCGCCAAAATGAATAGTGGTGCGGTGCTCGAATTCTTCGGCTAGGGCATCCCACGTTAGATAAGGCAGCGGATGATCTTCCGCAAGCTGATTGGCTGTCAATTTCTCGGTGCGGGTTCGAATCGCCCCTTCTTCGATGCCTGCAATCGTATCGCGCAGTTCTGACCAATCCTCGACCACAACCAGCGCATCCTGCGGCGCATAGTCTAACAAACTGACAGGCTGTGGATAAATGTAGGGGATATAGTGTTCGAGGTAGGGGAAGGCCACACCATTTGCCAGCGGCTCGGCATCACGGTACGAGGAAGTCATGTCTTCGGCGGCTGAGGGAATCGTCTCGAAATAAGGCGCAAGATGAGCGGCTAATCGCGGCGTATGTTCGGGTAAGACTTCACGCGCCGGAGGTATGGCTGCATAAACCAATTTATCTGCCGAACGCTGGGTTGACGGATCAAAAATGCGGATGGTGTCGATTTCATCATCAAAAAAATCAATACGAATAGGTTTATCCGCCGCCAGCGGGAAAATGTCGATTACACCACCGCGACGGCTAAATGTACCCGGCTCAACCACGACACTTACCGGTTCATAGCCCAATTTGAGCCAACGGTTCAGCAGGACATCCAACGTATGACGCTGACCGGGCTTGACCAGCATCGTCGCCTTACGGAACTGGTTGACAGGCATGGTGCGCTGCATAATCGCCCGTGCTGATGTAACGATAATGGGCTGTTGAACACTGGTAGAGGTAAGGTCGTTTATACCCGCAAGTTCATCCGGCGGTGTCAGTGCGGCAAGGGTCGCGATACGTCCGCGAATGACATTTTCGACCCATGAGGTGCGTTCGTAAAATAAGGCAGTTGGCTCGGCAAAGCGGAAGATTGGACGATCTCCTAACCAAACTGGAAGCTGTTCTGAAACGTTATAGGCGCGGTCAACCCGCCCGGTTATGTAGATGATGGGTGCTGTCCACTCTTGTGCCAATGCAGCCAGTAGGAAAGGGCGAGCGGCACGTATCACACCCAGATCGGGCATGGCTGACTCGCTATGCAGTTGGGTTAACAAATCACGGTAAGCACTGCTGCTGCGTAAAAGATCAAGAAGTCCAGTTAATTGCATAGGGTTTCAGTTGAGTCCTGAATAGTTGGAACGAAAGGGACAGGCGGTCAACAAGCAACCGTCTATTATAAACTCTGTAGCTAAAAAGGGAATAAGAACATGGTCGGTGTGGTTCTACCAACCAACTGAATCACGTTATTCTCAGGTCAGATCATCGTTATCGAGTTAAGTCGATAATGGCTTCACCATATCGACGAGCCACAAATCACCTTGCCGCAAGATACCGTCGCCGTCTAACGATCCCCACTGATGGAAGTAAGGCTCAGCTTGCAACTGCTGATAACCAAGCCGTTGATACAACGCATAAGCGCGAGGATTGTCGCGCGATTCGACGGAAATATACAGTTCTTTATATCCAGCTTCAGCAGCGACCCGTTCTAGAAATTGAATCGCTTGTGATCCGTAACCTTGTCCACGTCGATCTTCCGCGATATACAAATCGTTGACTTCAGGTAGATGATGGGTATCATGTTTATTGATCCACGACTGTGGACGGCTGAAGACCAAACTGACAAATCCAACCGCTTCTTGACCGTCAAACATCACGAAATAGCGGAAGTTCGGATTTGCGGCATCTCTTAACCTACCCCGATGAAGTGCTTCAGGCTGACGAATATTGACCAGCTTCGACAGATCAGCTTCGGTTGCATCACGCATCATAAATGGCGGCATGAGTTTCCTAATAATTAGAAGTGATTGATCGGCTAAGTGGCTAATGAAGATGATCGATGTGGAAAAATGAATTTTGCTCGGCTGTTAGACGCTGTAATGCCGTGAATTCTTTCATGCTTACTCGATGCAGCGATAAGTGGGCTGTACTCGTTTACCTGTATGTACATTAAACACCCGAAAGGTAAGATCAGGTAGTGAGAGTATCGCGCATGTTCCGCTGCCATCCGCATAAGTGCTGCACACTGAACCGGGATTAATAACCAACAGATTGCCCATTTCAACCAGCATCGGTTGGTGAGTATGGCCTAACACAACTACGTCTGTCTTATAGAAGCGGGCAATTTGCTCATAGACTTTGGGTGGGCTGTAAGCGTAAATATATTCCATGTTGCTCCAAGGGCTGCCGTGTGCCAGTAGCAGCCACTTCCCGTTTAAGGTAAAGGTTAGGGTTTCCGGCAGTATGTCGAGATAATCCATTGTCTCCTGCGTAACGAGCGCGGGGTTACTCTCACCTGCGTTATGGATCAACCACTGCTGATTGCGGTAAACCATATAATCGTGATTACCCATCACACTGAGAATATTTCGCTCACGAATGAGGTTGACGACCGCGTCACCTTCATATCCCTTATCGACCAGATCACCCGCGCAAATAATCTGTTCGACACCTTGCCCTTGTAAGATATCGAGTGCTTGCTTCAGCGCTTGCAGATCAGCGTGAATATCCGAGATCAGACCAATCGTGGTCACATTCAATTCCTCGAAACGCTTATTTCTTCAATGATAGCACGTAAGCTACCAACGCATCGACATCGCTGGTCTGTAATTGTCCGGCGTAATTCTGGTACATCAAGCCGCTGGCATAGCCTTCAACTACATAATCGTTGGGACGCAAAATGGACTGGCGTATATAGTCTTCCGCACTCAAGCCGGATACCCGTGAACCGGCGATCTCACTAATCCCTAAAAGGGACGGCCCAACGCCTGTCGCACCGTTTTCTAATAGATGGCAGGTGATGCAAGCCGGAGCGCCGTTCGCGCCGCTGCGGAAAATGGTTTCCCCTTGTGCGACGAGATCGCTGTTAGCATCTGCACTGGTCGAAGCTGCTGCTTCTGTTGTCGCTTCGCTGGTCGCCTCGATTTGTTCATTACCTGAATAGGTGACGCGGTAAACCGTGCCAGTATTCCACTCCATCACATAGAGCGCGCCATCTGGCCCGACTGTGACATCTATCGGATTGTAAACCGCGAGATCGGTGCGGAAACGAGCGAAGGGCTGCCACTTGCCTGTATAACCGCCTTTGCCATCTGCTGTTAAGGTTACGAACACCACCATCTGACCGTTTTGCAGGGCAAGTTGTTTGGGGAAGGCCGCCCCTGTCCCAAACTGCGCCACAAAGATGCCATCGTGATAAGCTGGTGGGAATTGATCTGCTGAATAATAAACGAGGCCGCTGCTGGCTGATGAGGTATAAAAATCGGTAACTGGCCCTGTATATTCCCCGATGTTTCCTGCCACGCCGTAGACATATGGGAAGCCGTAATTTTTTCCCTGCTGCACAAAATCAAGTTCTTCAGGGGGCAAATAGGCTAAGGTATCATCCGGCTCATCAGGGCTGTTATCGGCAGTGAACAATTCGCCTTTAGGCGAGAAGGTTAAGTCATAAGGATTACGGAAGCCTGTCGCGAAAACTTCCACATCACTGCCATCGGGATTCATGCGCAGAATAGATGCTTCGTACTTATCTTGCAGCGGACCGTGGTCAGTCGTCGCACCGATGCCGACATATAGTTTGTTATCTGGCCCGAAGACAATGCCATTATTCGAATGGAACGTGTGCTTCCATGTGGGCAGCCCTTCGATGATCGGCTGGATGCTGTCTAGTTTGCCATCACCGTCGCTATCGCTAACGATGCTAATTCGTCCCGCGTCCGAGACATAGGTTTTGCCATCGTGGAAGGCCAACCCAACCGCATAATTCACCTTATCACCGGGGTCATCAAACAACATGGTGCTGGTTTCGGCGTAACCGTCATGATCTTCATCTGTCATTTTGACGATATGACCATCCAACGCCAGAACAATCATCGCACCACTCGAATCGAAGGTCACGACAGTGGGCTGGGTAATGGGCAGCCGTGCATACAACTTGGACTGGAATCCTTCGGGCAAGTCCATGATATTCATGTCATATTTGCTGAGCGTAAAACTGTATTCGGCAGGTGTATTAGAAAGTTCATCTTCGGGGCTTCCAGCCGAATCCTTCTTAACAACCACTACCGTCCAATAGTATTTACCCGGTTTCCGGTCTAGCAGCCAATTTGTCAGGTCAAATTGCGAGTCCTGCGTCCGGGCGATGCCGTTATGGTCAGCGCCCTCTGCCCAAACACGGAGATCATACACTTCATCCTCTGCTAACGGACGTATCCAACTCCATACCAACTTGACTTCAGCGATATTGTCGAACACCGAGTCGCTGTCTGGTGAGACTAAAGTGGGGGCGGCCCGTGCCGCCGCTTGATCTCTGGCAGTAAGTGTTCCCTCTACTAATGTATTGATGTCCGGGGTTGGCTCCGGCGCAGGTGTACATGCCGCGGCTATCAGCAGCAGCACAAGGATGCAGATTTTGTTCATAGGAATGTCAACGATTTTCATATGGATACAATAATAGGCGGATTGTTTATGAAAAATGTGGAGATTTGGTGGAGATTAAGGAAGTTTTAACGAAATACTGGCTAGATTATGAGGCACAGATTAAGGCTTTAATTATGTTTCACGTTTGTTTCTGAATTTTTGAAGTAATTGACGAGAAGTGCCGAATTTGAATGAATGGTATTGACGGTATCACATCTTTAAGAACCTTTTGCTCAGGCGAATATCAATTTCACCGCAAGAGCAATCCAGAGCAAACCAAACAGCGTGTTCATATAGGGCATAAGCCGAAAATAGAAGCGGCGGATGCGCGGCTGGGAAAACATGATGGCAACTAATAGATACCAGAGGCTGGTCGAACCAAGCAGACCAACCGCTATCAACAATTTTTCGAATAGTGAAGCTGCGGCGGGGACAAATCCGGTATACAGGGAAACGTAATATAACATCGAAGCCGGATTAGAGAGGTGGGTCAACAGTCCACGCCGATAGGCCTGACTGGCTGTTAAATCGCTGAGGTTTATTTGTGTCGAAATATGGATATCTGCTTGCTTTGTGCGAAACTGGCGGTAAGCAGCCATGAGCATCTTGAAGCCCGTATAAGCGAAGTACAGGCCACCGAGCAGCCGAATAGCCGCGAACAGCACGGGAATCCGTGAGATTATTGCTGCAAAACCAATCATTCCGGCGGCAATGTGAATGAATGAGCCGGTGATGATGCCGCCACCAACCCACAATCCAGCACGGCGTGAACGGGTTAAGGCCGTTTGTGTGACGGCCAAAAAATTCGCGCCGGGGGTCACGACCGCCGTGATATGGATAACTGCCAGTGACAGCCAAATTTCAAGTGTCATTCAGCCTAATAAATCTTGGTGTTCGGGGTGTACCAATATTCCGTGCCATCTTGGTGGCGGTTCAACAGACCGTCGTCGAATAACTCGCGCCGCAGTAACGCGGGATCGCCGAATGTATGCCACTGGTTGAGTAATGCGTTTACTTCATTCTCTGTGTAGGTTTTGCCCGCCTCAAATTTAGAGGCGAGATAATCTAGTGCCAAAAGCTGCTTGGAACGTTTGGAAGGCCACCACTTGAGCCGACCTTCCACATCCAAATGATTTTTCAGCGGCTCGAAGTCGGGCGGAAGTTCAAGAGTTTTCCGTTTTTCACGAGTTGTTGGTTTGGGCGCCGGCTTGGGTTGGTCAATATCACCGTTGTGACGGGTCATCGCCAAATCGATGCCGTCTGTTAACCAAGTTTCGACCGCATCTGAAGCACGATCAATTACCTGTGAGGCGAGGATGGCGTCGTCGCCTTTGAACGGGCCTAGAACATAATCCTTGGCCTGCATCTTTCCCGGTGGTCGCCCAATGCCGAAGCGCAAACGGTTGAAATCTTGCGTACCGAGGTGCTGAATAATGCTTTTAATACCGTTCTGACCACCCGCGCTGCCCGACTGTCGTAACCGCACCGTGCCGAGTGGAATATCAAGATCATCGGCTACCACCAGAATATTCGGCAGTTCGACCTTGTAAAAATCGACCAATGACCGAACGGCCTCTCCACTGAGGTTCATATAGGTTTGTGGTTTAGCAAGGATTACCTTTTTGTTCTTCATGGTTCCGCTGGCGACCTGTGCCTTACGCTCGGTTTTCCCGAACGCCAGCCCATAGCGTTTCGCCATTTCGTCCATAACGCGGAAGCCAACATTATGGCGTGTGTCTTCATAATCTTTGCCGGGATTACCTAAGCCGACAATTAAATACCAATCTGTCATGTGATGTGTTAGGGATACTTGAGCACTATTCAGAAGGATAGCAGAGGTGAGGTGGATTCTGTAGGGGAGAGCTGCAAAAACAGTCTCCCTTAGCGCACATAAGCTAATCCTGCATATTTACTTTAATGAGTTGGCTGTAGGTATTGTTTGTATCTGATATGATCAACGCGCCGTCGGAAGCCAAGGCCAATGAAACGGTAAAAGAGAGTTCGTCGGTTCCGAAATCTTTTCCCCAATTCTGTCGTTCCTGAGCTTGACCATATTGAGCCAGCAGTTTGCCCTCTTTATCCAATTTAAAGATGGATGTCGCCTTGTCTGGATCCGAACCAGCACTGAAATAAAAGTTCCCGTCATAGTCAATGTCGAAGCCCCGATATTGAATAAACTTCTGTTCTTTCATAAATTCTGGTGCGAATTCGTGGACGGTGGCTTTACCATCCTCTTCGCTAATCCAACCGATGCCAAACCCTAGAAAAAAGAGCGTGCCATCAGGTGCAAAGTCAAAATAACTAACCCCTTGCAGCTTATCGGCTCCGGTAATGATCGAGCGTACATATTCCCCTTCTGGCGTGAAAACTTGAAAATGCACCCCTACGCCACTATATGAGACATATAGGTTGCCATCTGTATCAAGCTCGATTTCCCCCGGATAGCCTTCACTAAAGCCTTCTGATGTATGAAAAGGGACAGTGGACAAGATTTTTCCGGTTGAGTCAACCAAATAAACGCTGCTTCTGCTATCCGCGATCCAGAAATTGCCGTCTTTGGTCACTTCTATATCATTATATTGTTTGATCGTGCCGGTTTTATCGACCAATGTGCCGAGCGTTTTACCGGTTTTTGCATCAATAATCAGAATGTTCGAATAATTAGCGACGTATACTTTGCCATCAGCGTCGGCTGATACATTCAAGAAGGCGTTTGCCCCCTTTGGCCCAGCCGTGTAATCAACCGTGGCATGTGTGCGCCACGCTACATCTTTAGCGCTGTATAGCTTTACTGTATCGGACTGGGCCAGCATGCGGAAAGCACTTATAAATACCAAAACACTGATAGCTAACGCTAATCGATTGGGTTTCATTTTGCCTCCATACGTTATTCAATACAGGCATTATGTGGGCAAATGAAAACCGAAGCAAATCGCTTATCGAGAGTGATGTGGAAGTGAGGTTAATGACTTAAGTGCCGGCTAATTTTTTGCGCTGTTCGTCGTTGTGCTTGCCGTAAGCATTCAATCCGGCTAACCATTTTGTCCGCATATCTTCTGGAATCAGCCCCACATAAAGAGGACTGCCCTGCTCATAATAGGATTCCGGCACACCATACCAGTGGGTTAGTCCCATTTCCGGTGGATACTGCCGAATGAAGTTGACGAGGTTAGCTTCGGATTCGGTACGGATAGCGAAGGTCATCACAGCCAAACCTTGTTGGGTCATGTTGATAGGGGCGACTGCGACCAATTCACAGCCACATTCGCCCGCTGTGTGCATCAGCGCGTCGTAATCGGTGTCAGGGCGTATGACCCATCCGCAAGCAAAGTAAAGTGGTTCAGCCATGAGGTTTCCGTAAAATTAGCCAATAATCAAATATGGCTCATTCTACACCATCTCGCGCTCGCCTTTGAACTGTGTCTCATACAAATCGGCGTAGAGGCCACCACGATCCAGCAGTTCTTGGTGTGTGCCACGCTCGACCGTACGCCCACGATCCATCACCAAGATTTGGTCAGCCGCCAAAATGGTACTCAAGCGGTGAGCGATCACGATGCTGGTGCGGCCTGCCATAACTGTTTTGAGTGCGTCCTGAATCAGCGCTTCGGATTGGCTGTCGAGATGGCTGGTGGCTTCATCCAATACTAGAATACGCGGATTTTTAAGGATGACACGGGCAATGGCAAGGCGCTGCTTTTCGCCACCGCTCAGCCGATAACCTCGCTCCCCAACTACTGAGTCGTAACCATCCGCTAGACCCATAATGAAGTCATGGATATTGGCTGCTTTACAGGCGGCTTCGATCTCTGCCTGTGTCGCGTCCATTTTAGCGTAGAGCAGGTTGGTGCGGATGGTATCGTGGAATAGGTGCGTTTCCTGTGTCACCATGCCGATTTGTGCCGCCAGCGATTCGAGCGTGACATCTTTGAGATCATGTCCATCAATCAAGATGTGTCCACTGGTCGGGTCATACAGACGCGGGATGAGATAGGTCATGGTGGTTTTGCCCGCGCCGCTCGGGCCAACTAAGGCGACTAGCTGCCCCGGTTTAATGGTAAAGGACACATCATCCAGTGCGGCTTCGCGGGCTTGGGTATGAGGCGTGTCCGCTTCACCGTTAGCTTTAGCCGTTTTACCGTTGCCGTTCGCATCCAACGACATCACATTTTTGATATTTTCCATGCGCCCCGGACGATTGACTTCCGTGAGAAGGTTTTCAGCACGTATGTCGTACTTGAAGCTAACATGTTCAAAGGTGAGTTCGCCGTGAACATCTGTTAAAGGGAGGGCATCGGGCTTTTCGACAATATCCAACGGTAAGTCGATCACTTCAAAGACACGCTCGAAGCTGACCATTGAGCGGGCAAAGATGACAGGAGAATTGGTGAGGGATTGCAGCGGGCCATAAAGCTGACCGAGGTAGGCGCTAAAGGCAACAATTGTGCCGATGCTGAAGACACCGTCGAGTACCAGATGTCCACCCACCCAGTAGACAACGGCTGTACCGACGACACCAACCATGCCGACGATGACCCAGAATTGGTTGCCGAGATAAGCCTCTTTGACACCAATATCACGCACTTTACCGGCGCGGTTTGCAAAGCGTTCGGTTTCCAGTGTGCCGCGTCCGAACAGCTTGACCAACAAAGTCCCGCCGATGTTGAGCGTTTCGTTCATCATGGCGTTCATCTGGGCGTTGTATTCCATCCCTTCACGACGGATAGCCCGTAATTTACCGCCACGCTTGCGGGCGATAAAGATAAACACCGGCAGCACGGCTACGCTCATGATGGTTAAGCGCCAATCCATCGTGAGCATGACTCCCAGTACGGCGATAACTTGGACGACATTGACCACCATGGTCACAATCGTATCGCTGATGGCGGATTGAGCGTTCACGACATCGTTGTTGAGACGGCTCATTAACTCGCCGACTTTGGTGTTGGTGAAGAATCGTAACGACATCCGTTGTAGATGACTGTAAAGGGTCGTTCGGAGATCAAAAATAACCCCTTCACCGATCTGGGCATTGAGCAGGCGGGTGTACATTCCAACCAGACTGACGGCAATCGGGATGAGCACCAAGCCGAATGCGAGGATATTCAAGCGCTGGGCATCGCCTTTAGGAAGGGCGTTGTCGATGAGATCACGGAAAATGAGCGGCGTGAGCAAACCCAAACCGGTCGTGATGAGAATTGTCACCAGCGTAATTGCAATTTTCGTCCAATAGGGACGGGCGTAACTAAGGACACGTTTGACCAGAGGCCATGTCACGGCCTTATTTTTATCTTGATCACTTCCCCACGCGTAGACCCACCAACCACCACCATGCATCATTAACCTCCATTTAGAACCATGTGTTCTAGTGGTTAAATCATACAGAACACATGAACGGTCGTCTACTGCACAAATGGTCAGGGTATATAGAGTTATTTAACATGTATGAGGGCGATAAATTGCAGTAAATGATGCAAATGTTTGCAATTTTCGCAGATTTCGCATATTTTCCGCCGAAATGACTGGCGGCTGGTTCGGCTAAGGCCGCTGAATCGACATTTTGTGCCGGCGGGAAGCCCGGTGAATGCCACTGAAATGGCGTATTTGCAGCGGGATTAGCCGTGTATTCCGCCGCTGTGCAAAAGTTGCAAGATTCAAGTGGCAAGTTACAAGTCTTTTGTTGAAACTTGATTACTATCCAGTCAATGGTAATACTCCGTAAAATGTTTGAAGTTCGTATCCCCTCCCTAAATCCCACATCAGCACCATTCGCACATGGACAATCATTGCACAAGTTCAGATTGCCCGTTATCACTCTGCTGATAGCCTCTGCGCAGCGAGAAGACTTCTATGCCGGACGAGGCACGCCTCGTCCCTACGAAACGGATGATAAAGGAACGCGGCGTTATGAAAACTGCTCTCTACCGTTTTGAGTGGTGCGACGTGAGAGTAAAACACATCTCATATTAGAACAAAAGTTCAGTAGTGTCAACCGAGAATCGTTCGAGTTTTCAAACGTTGTTTGATGAACAATTTAGCGTTTGGGTTCGACGGTAATCATGCTAGGAGGGGTGAATTCACGCTGTTTGAGCCAACGAACGAGAATGGGTAGATTATCCACATCAGGAAGGGGAATGGTCAGCCATGTTGAACGTTCAGGTTGGGCAAAAATAGCGATTTGACCGTCACTAATTTTGTAGCCGTCGAATTCTTCCCAAGGTAGTTCGCGGCCTCTCTCTTCCAGACCTTCAGTGCTGAGGCGGAGGCTGTCGGAAAAGGGAATTTTTTCACCTTTTGCCATTTCTTCTTTGAGGTAGGGTTCGAGAACTGCATAAATTTTCTTCTCGATTTGAGCGCCCATTTCTTCAATACGCACATAAGTGTTATCTAGCTTCATCACTTCGCCGCGCAGGGTGGTAAGGGTAAAGCGGTAGGTGTTGCGGCGAATCAGGCCACCGAAGTAGGCGAGGCGCTGACCCTGCTGCCTGATGCTCATGATTTCGTGGTACAAGAAGAAAATGGGGCGTGCACCTTCGCGGAAACTGAAGCCTTCTTCATAGAGAACGACTTCGTGGTTCCAGAAGTGCAGTACACGCCAGCCCAAACCTAGCACGACGGCTGCCATGATGACGACGGTCAAGACCGGCCCCCACCACGCTTCAACTTCAGCCAGCGTGACATTTAAGATGACCGAAGCAACGCCTGAAAGAACCACTGCGGGTAAAATCAGGCGTGTACGGTTGCTGGGATAATTGGCAATAACCTTGCCGAATACAGGATCAGCCTCGATCATGGGTAGGTTTAGCCCGGTTTCGGTTGGTATACCGCTAGATTGTCGAATGTCACTGTCATTCCGGTTCGTCCAGCCGAGGCACCGACCAAACCAACTTGACCTTTGGTGTAGAGTGTATCCGACGTATCGGCTAAGAATTGATTGTTGACATAAAGTGCCAGATAACTGCCAGCGCAAATGGCCTTGATGCGATTTTGTGCCGCGCCCATCTTTATGACATCGGATGACGTCCAGTTGACCAGCGGCGTGATTTTATGCCCTTGCGAGCGCAGAATGGCGTAACGACCATTCCCTTGAATCATGAACAGATAACCGTCGCCATTATTCGAGTTGATGTCTGATGCTGGCAGGGGTGTGGCTTCGGCTGTGGCTTCGGCGGTTGGTTTTTGGGTCGGCTCGGCTGTGGCTTCAGAAGTAGCCTCGGCTGTTGAGTCCGCGCTGGCCATAATTGTATCACTGGCTGCTGCGTCAGTGGATTCAGCCGTCGCTTCGGGGCTGGCTTTAACCGTTTGTCCGACTGTACCGCGCATCCGGCACATGACGCCATAGGTGCTGTTTAGATCACTGCTGGTTTGGGTGGCTTCCACATCAATCAAGACATCCGAGAGCGTATCGCCCCACTGCCCATAGTAGAGGGTGTTATCTCCAGTACTGAGTTGGATGTTGTATACGCCATCCGACACTTCCAAACGGGCGGTATTATTGCCGTATAAGCCGACTTCAAAACTTGAAGGAGAGGTGAAATCGTAAAAGGCTAACTCATCGCCTTGTGTAAACTGCTTGACTGGACTGGCTGTGCTGCATGCCCCCAGTAACAACAAGCCTAACATTAAACCCATCATTCGTATTTTCACGCGTGTTCTCCTGTTTCTGGGGATGCGATGCGCTATCAAACACTACCAATTGTGCGTAACATTAAACTAATACTATATCCTAAACTCGGGGCAAAAGTTCGGCTAACTCACGAATTTATTAACTCTGACCGAGTTTAACACAAAAACCGGTGATGCGTTTGAAGCGCGCCCCATTCTGCACCCTCCCGTAAACGGTGCTACAATGGGATTCAGGTGCATTGCCTATAGGTATGGGGAGTAGGAAATATGGCGATCAATGACGTGCTTCAGGCGCAACGACTTTTTATGGACTCGCTGTTGGCAAAACCTAACGTGGTCGGTGTAGCAGTTGGCCTCAAAAACAGCGTGGGTGAACCTGCTGTAGTCGTTCTGGTAGAGCGCAAAGTGCCAGCGGCAGCACTGGCGTCGGCGGAGGCTGTTCCCAAAGAAGTGGACGGTATTAAGACCGACGTGGTTGAAGTTGGTTATCTGCGTGCCTATGACAGTCCGCGTGACCGTTTTCGCCCTGAAATTCCGAGCGGCGTGAGTATAGGCCATTACAAAATAACAGCCGGTACGCTGGGGACGATTGTTACCGATCGCACCACCGGCGAAAAGCTAATTCTCTCCAATAATCATGTTCTTGCTAACAGCAATAATGCTTTAGTCGGCGACCCCATATTGCAGCCGGGGACAGCGGATGGTGGACAAAATCCGGCGGATATGGTGGCGCGTTTAGAACGCTTGGTCACGCTGCGTTATGTGGATGACCCTGATTTGCCGCCCACACCTACGCCAACGCCGACTCCTACGCCGGGTACTCCGGGGAGCTGCACGGTTGTGAATGGCGTGGTATCGGTCATTAATGCGGCGGCGGCTCTGGTCGGTTCACATCAACGGGTGACGTCAACCAGCGTCGTCACCCCGACTCAACCACAGGCAGTTGGCCCGGTTGATGCGGTCGCACAAACACCCACGAATGAAGTGGATTGCGCGGTTGCTAAGCCGATTGATCCGACTAAATTTACGGGTGATATTTTGGGAATCGGGCAGGTGCATGGTACGAAACCAGCGGCTTTAGGCATGGCCGTGCGTAAGTCGGGGCGTACCACCGGTTTTACCACCGGAACGATTACCCTGCTTAATGCGACGGTCAATGTGGCTTATGGCAGCCGCACGGCGCGCTTCACCGGACAAATTATCTCGACACCGATGAGCCAAGGTGGTGACTCGGGTTCGCTTTTGGTAGATGCTGCTTCGAATGTGGCGGTCGGCCTGTTGTTTGCGGGTTCTGACCAATCCACCATTTTTAATCCTATCGACGCGGTATTGAGTGCCTTGCAGATCAACCTCTAAATCAGAGTTATCAATTCAGGAGGTTAATATGTCACAGGATGAAAAGACAGCCCGGGCACAATTGGTGCAAAAAAAGTATACGGACATGCTGCTTAAAATTCCGCACGTTGTAGGTGTAGCGGTCGGGCTTGAAAAAAAAGACGGGACTTATACTGGCGATGTGTGTTTGGTGGTCATGGTGGATAAGAAACGAGCAGCCGGTGAACTTGCCCCTAGCGATGTCGTACCGAAAGAATTGGACGGCGTGAAAGTCGATGTGCAAGAGATCGGTGTACCGACTGCTTATTGAGAGAAAGTAACGAGCGGAATTGATGTGTCGGCTTTATACGGGTATAAATTGCAACCGGACGAGGCACGCCTCGTCCCTACGAAAAATCAAATCCATCAAATGGTTTTATTATCCTCCTGAGGCGGTGCCTTTGAAGTAGCTGCCACCGCCTGTCCCTAAGCTTTCGCTCATGGGGCGCATCCAGACCATGAATACGCGCGACTTGGGTGGTTGAGTAGCGGCGAATACGACGGCATCTGCCACATCTTCTGATTCGTGATAGGTATCGAGCATCGGGTCACCGGGTGTGCGCGTTCCTGTATCAAAGCCATAGTGGGTATTGGTTCCGCCGGGCGCAATGACGCTCACTTTAACGTTGTTGGGATAGGCTTCGTAGTCAATGGATTGAGCAAACCCCATTTGCGCGAATTTGGTCGAGCAGTAGATGGGTTCGTTGGGCAGACCGTTTATGCCGGCTACTGAACTGACGAAAATGACATTGCCAGATTTGCGCGCGATCATCGGCGGAAAAAAGGCTTTGGTGCAGAGCCATGTCGAGCGCATATTGGTGTTCATAATGTGGTCGTAATCGGCGGTGGTGAGGGTAGCGACCGTTCCGTTTTTACCTGTACCGGCGTTATTGACCAGAATATCAACGACCCCAAATTTGGCGAAGGCGGCCTGTGCAAGGCGGTCAACATCCGCTTCAAGGCTGACATCGGCGGGAACGACCAGCGCTTGAGCGCCGCTGCTTAGGGCTTCGATTTCCGCTGCCAAGGTATCCAGATCAGATTTGGTGCGGGCGGTAATGACGACGTTCGCGCCTTCCCGCGCAAGGGCTAAGGCCGATGCCCGTCCGATGCCTTTGCCTGCGCCTGTAACCACTGCTGTTTTCCCACTTAAACGTCCCATAATTTTCCTCCAAAAAAAATTTGTTAGGCGCAGTATAACGCATGGAGGTGGTAGGAATGCAAAGAAAAAATGCGATAACAAATTTGAACCGCCAAGACGCGGAGAACGCCAAGATCATACATAGCGAACTGCTATAGGTCTTCGCATAAGGATTTTTGGTGCAGATGCCGAGTGAATGCGGTTGTTGATGGGGTGTCCCTCATCAAGCTCTCACACACGAGGGAGACATTTTTCATATAATGTCTGCAATCACTTCCCGCAAGGAAGCAAGGTACTCAGCTCCTTGTCGCTGAATTGGTGAAGCCGTAGACGGAAAAATCAACAGGCGCGGGGGAGTTTAATTTAGAAGAGAATGAGTAATTGTCCCTCGAAGGATCGAAGTAGAGAAACCCTCTGCTATCATGTGCAGCGGGTTTCTTTTTAAATCTCACCAATTGTTACATATGGAGGACAGATGTCACGACGCGCTTTGAACATTCTTGGTATCCTGATTCTGATGGGTATCACCGCTGCTATCACCATTTTCGCCTACAACGCGATTGTAGGGGGATCGGGTGAGGCAACCGCACCGCTGACAGCTCCTACGCTTGACCTTTCTACCGCTACGCCCAACATGCTTGAGACGCAGGTAGCGGAATTACAGGCGACCAACGCAGCGCTTAGTACTGCCGTTGCGGGAGCATCAAAGCCCACCGCCGAAGTTACTATGGAAATGACAGCCGAGGCGACTGCGTCCATGGCTGAGATGACAGCCGAAGCTACAACGGAAGCGGCAATGGTGGAAATGACTGCTGAAGCTACCGCCGAAAGCACGGCTGATGCCACTTCAGAAGCGGCTGCTGCTGCCGAAGCTGCTGCGGCTGTACAAGCGGCAGGCGCGGCACAGATTGCGGCTGCGGGTACACTGTACCGCATCGACACAGATGGGTCAGAAGTGAGCTTTACACTGACTGAAGACCTGCGCGGCACACCAACTACGGTCGTCGGCACGACTGATCAGGTTGCGGGTGATATATTTGTGGATTTTGCGAACCCTGCCAATTCAAAGGTGGGTGTGATCCGCATCAATGCTCGGACGCTTGTCACGCCGGAAAATCAACGCAATAACGCTTTGCGGGCACGTATTTTACAATCCGCCGAGGATAAATATCAGTTCATTGAGTTCACACCGACTGCGATCACGGGTTTGCCGGATAAGGTCGAGGCCGGTTCAACCATCAAGTTCAAAGTTACGGGTGATCTCAAGATTCGGGACATCGTACAATCGGTGACCTTTGATGTCTCGGTCACGGCTGATGCGGATACACTGACCGGTTCGGCGACTGCTCAAGTGACCCGTGACCAGTTCAATTTACAAATTCCGGTTGTTCCTTTTGTTGCGAACGTCAGCAACGAGGTCACATTGGACATCAAGTTCACCGCTCCGAAGGTTGCTCAGTAGGACTTTCAAGCAAGATCGTTGATGAAGAGGCTTACACTGTGTAAGCCTCTTATTTTGCCAACAATCGGCATTATAATGGTTGAAGGATGTAGCAACTTAGAGGACGATTGTGCCGCGTATTTTCATCTCCTATCGCCGCAGTGACAGCGCAGCCGCCACCGGAAGAATCTATGACCGGCTGTGCACGGCCTTTGGCGAAACAGCGATTTTTAAAGATGTAGATGTTATTCCGGCTGGCGCGAATTATCCGTCCCTATTGAATGAGGCGATTGCCCGCTGTGATGTGCTGCTGGCAATCATTGGGTCACACTGGCTAACAGCAGCCGAAAGTAACGGTCAGCGCCGTTTGGATAACTCGGATGATTTCGTGCGGATTGAAATTGAGGCGGCGCTTAAACGGGATGCGGTTTTGATTATTCCGGTGCTGGTGGATGACGCTGCGATGCCATCGGTGGGTGACTTACCGGAAAGCCTGCGCGGATTGTACTATCGCAACGGGGCGATTGTGCGCAATGATCCCGACTTTAACCGTGACATCGCGCGTTTGATTACCACGATACGCGATCATTACCCGCCGACTGATGAAGAATTACAGGCTTCTCTTTCACCGCAAAGCGCAGCGACTGCTGCGGCAGCCAAGCCCAAGTTTGTACTGCCGTGGACGGGGATTTTGGTGGGTGTGTTGATCGTCATCGGTGTGCTGGCAGCCTTACGATTGATGGACAGGGTGATTGAGCGTATCAACGATAACAACGCCACCGCTACCACTATCATGCTGACCAAAACGGCTTCCTCCAGCCCTGAATTTACTGTGACGAGTACGCCCTGAGTTAAAGACATCTTTCTATAAAAGATAATGTTTCAATCAAGTGGATGGTAGGATAGACTCCTGTAATATTTCTGGCTGAAAATTGATTTATGATCCGCAAGTTTTTCAAAAAGAACCGACTAACATTCATTATCGCAATTGTGGCTCTGGCTGTACTGCCTGTGCTGGCGGCGTGGGTATCTTCTGCCAACTTAGCGCCTCCCGCACCGACGCCGCGTTCGGTGGTGGGTGTGGCTTATCCGCGCAATTACCGTCAAGATTTCACGCAGTACGCCACGATTCAACGGCCTGATGGCACAATCCGTGATGTGTATATGAACGCGGTTGGTATTGCCGCCGTAAAGGGCTATCACATCCTGCCGATTGGCACTGTTATTGCGATTGAAGGCTATAACGCGCTGAAGACTGCTGACGGCAGTTATGTGACGGACGCGAACGGGCATTACGTCAAAGGCGATCCGCTGCCATTTGTCCATGTACGAGAGAAGCGCATCGATTGGACTGCTGCAGACTTTACCAGCAGCGCACGCAACGGCAGTTGGAACTTCGGTTCGTTTGATTTCAAAACGGGCGCGACTTACAACGAGAGTTTGAATGCCTGCTTCCTCTGTCACAACACCGCGCCGGAGGATTTCACCTATTCGGTTGAACAAATGGCAGACTTTGCGTATGCAGGCGCGCCGGTTTATTTTATGTGCCGGACAACCGGACGCACCGCCTGTGAATAAAGGTTGAGGGTCAGCGGGCGAAAAGCGCAGCGACTTCTACGTGACCAATGAGTGCAGACATAAAGGTTTCTCCAACACCGAAAAGCTCCAAACGTACAAATCCTTCCCCTTGATGCTGCCATACTTCAATCAATTCGTCGCGAGGGTCGATCAACCAATATTCGCGTACGCCATGTTTTTCATAAAGGTGAAACTTTTCTTTACGGTCGATGTGGGCGGTACTTGGTGAAAGAACCTCTGCAATCAAATCTGGTGCACCACTTAAACGCTCTGTTCCAACCATTTGGCATCGGCTATCCGGCGCAAGCCATATGACATCTGGCTGCGGCATGTTCAATTCATCAAAATAAACATCGACAGGCGCAACGTAAGCTTTCCCGCCAAATTCTTTGATTTTGAGTTTGAACAAGACGAACGTATTGCCCACAACATCTTGATGGGGTAACGCTGACGCATTCATCTCAATCACCTCACCATTGAGCAGTTGTAAAGGCAAATTGGTTTCTGGCAGTTGTTGGAATTCTGCTGCTGTCATTCGCGTTTTAATTTGTTCAGCCATCATTGTGCCTCCCACGTCACATGTGATTATTATGCCATATCGTGGTGGCTTGTGCCGGAAATCCAAAAGTTTCAGATCATAAACTTGCGTTCGACGAGTAAACCCTCCGCGTCATAAAAACCTTCGGTATCGGCCTGCAAAATACCCTTACGATTGGTGAAGAGCCAGTCCCACAACGGATCAAACTTCTCGAAAGTGGCTTCGCCGTTTGTGCCTTCCCAGAACATCTCGACGGCGATAATTTGGGTGGCAGCTTTGAGCGAATCGGCGACGATGATTTCTTGAGTTGTTTTCGCCTGACCGAGCATTTCGGTAAAAGCGTTGATGTCATCCGGGAACATTTCGTCGCCGCGCGTATCCACCTCAATTTGACCGTAGAGCGTGTCGTCGTAATATACTTCGACCAGAGTATCGAGATCGGTCGGACGGATGCTGTAGCGAGGATCAATCGCCACCAGCACAGCGCCAACAGCGTTTACGTCCATTATTCGCGGGTCACACAGCAGGAAGCGCATGAAGTAGCCCATTGCTTATCCTATCGTGGTATCAGATCAGTATCGGCAGTTAAGGATTGGACGAAACTAGCAATCAAACGCGCGGCATGTTCGACATCGCTCATCTGAATGACTTCGTTGGGCGAGTGCATATAACGGTTGGGGATGGAAACCACACCGACTGCCACGCCGCCACGCGCATAATGGATCACATCACCATCTGTGCCAGAACGTGCCGAATTGACCTTCAAGGTGTAGGGTATGCCATCACGGTCTGCAATATCCAGCAGCATTTGATGCACGACCGGACTATTGACTGAACCGGAGGCGATAGCTGGCCCACCGCCAAGTTTGGCTTCGCCGGCCTGCTTTTTATTGGCTGTGGGGTAATCGGTGGCGTGGGTGACATCTACGACGATGGCTACATCCGGTTCGAAGCTGAAAGCGGCGGTATGTGCGCCTGCCATCGTGATTTCTTCCTGAACGGTGGCGACTGCGGCGACGGTTGCCATTGGACGTTCTTGTGAGAGTATACGCAAGGCTTCGAGGACGGTGTATGCGCCGATGCGGTTATCGACACTGCGCGAGACTATGCGTCCGTTGGGGAGTTCATACATATTCGCGTCGATGACACCGACCGTGCCGATACGAATCAATTCAAGGGCGGCGGCGCGGCTGGTGACACCAATATCAATCCACAGGTCGTCGATGGTGCTTGGGCCTTCTTCCTTCTTCATCAAGTGAATGGGTTTTTTGCCGATTACGCCGATGACATCCCCCTGTTTCCCCAACAGACGGATACGCTGACCGACGAGGACTTGGGCATCCCAGCCGCCGACACCCGCAAACGAGACAAAACCCTCATCATCCACATAGCTGACGATGACGCCGATTTCGTCAATGTGGCCTGTCAGAATGACACGGGGTTTGCCACCGTTTAAGATGGCGAAGGAGTTGCCACGTATATCGGTTTGTACTTCGTCGGCGAAGGTGGCGGCTTCCTCGCGCCATACGCGGGCGGGGACGACTTCCTGTGAAGATGGGCCGGGAGCGTTCAGAAGGCGCTTCAAAAATTCGAGACTCATGGTGTTCCCTCTTTTGTGTTCTATGTCGTGGATAAATGGACGAGGCACGCCTCGTCCCTACAATCGTTTGGTATTGAGTACAGTTTTACAGTTATTTTTCTTCATCAAGCAAGGCTGCCAGTCGTGCCTTTAGACGGTCACGGCGTTTCTGATAGGTGACTTCGTCTAGCGAACCTGCATTGTAAGTATTATCCAACTCGGCGATTTGCTGAATGAGTCCATTGACCAAGGTGTCGTTAGCGCTGCTGGCCGTTTGCAGCGCGGGTTTAGGCCGGTCACGCCAATAGAGTACGGCAGCAGTGATGATGGCGATGAGGCCGACGACCACTAACAGCATCGGAATGAGTTGGTTGGCATTGATGAAGGATGCGCTGGTGGCAGATGATTGCGATCCACCTTGAACACTGTAGCGGATGCTGTCGCCGACGGTGAAGTTAGGTGGCAAACCATAAACCTGATACATTACCCCGTTTAATTCCTTCGGGTCTAGTACTTTTAATGTCTCTGAAGTGGTGGTCACAGTTGGAGCATCTAATAGTATTCGGAAAGTAGAACCAACTCTGTAGGGAATAGGTTGTTCAATTTGAGTATTCCCTTGATAGGGTAGCCTGTAGACCATCTGGAAATTGTATCCATCGCCGGGTAATACGGACGCGGTATCAATGATACTGTGGCCGTCCGCACTGATCGTATAACGTGGATTGCTGACATTCGCACTTAAAATTTCTGCGTTATTAGGGACAGGTATCGTTACACCTGTGTAACGTTGGTCATCGACCATCATGTCAGTCGAATAAGCTTTATCGCTTGAATTGTTGAAAAGTATAAAATCGCTAACTTCTAAGGTCGTGCCGACCACTTGGATCTGGGTTACCCAAAAACTCATGGTCAACACACTAGCATCACTTGTTGTTTCGTAGATGGTGATTGGTAAAGCGACCGTATTGGTTGTGGCATCGCCGTCTTTGGCTTCGCTGCCGAATGCGCGGCCTTTATATTTGGTGGTCACCACGTACTTTTGGGTGGGTATGATGTTGATGTTGGCATAAGAGAATTTACCGTCTGCGCCAACATTGGCTTCAATCGGTTCGTTTGCGCCATTGGCGCTGACAATATACAGGTTAACTTTTAGATCGCTTGGCAGGGCTGCGCCAGATGTGCCGTTGGTGATTTGTCCGGTGATTGTGCCCGTTCCCACGACTTCCGGTGTGACTTCGGGAGTCACTTGCGGTGTGGTGGCGGGTTCTTCAGTGGTTTGTGGCGCGGTTGTCACCAAACCCATATGCTGTGGATTGGCGACCAGCAGCGAACGCAGATAAGCCGCTAGATCATTTTTCTGGTCGGTGCTCAGGCTGTTGATGAAAGCCGCTGGCAGACCAGCTTGCGTGATCAACTCAGCATCAGTTAGCTTGACCGAATCCTGAAGTGTGGGCAGGTTGGCTGGCGTAACCGGATTGGCAGCGGTGAGTGCCTGACCAGCATCCACGTTGGTTTTGGTGTTGTGGAGTGTGTAGGTATAAAGCGCGACTGCCCAGCGTTCGTCAGCGGAGAGCTCGTTTGCCCAAGGCGGCATACTCTTGGCGAGATCGCCGTTGGTGATGGTTTCGTACCACGTCAGCGGTGTTTGGTCAGCGGTTGTGGCTGCGCCGCGAAAACTCGGCGGACGGTTGGCGATTTGACCCTGTTGATTGCCGATCAGTTCACCATCACCCGCGCCGCTGAGTCCATGACACTTGGTGCAGTGTTCGGCGAAAACGGACGCGCCAACAGCTAAATCGGGCGGTGTAGTGGGCAGGTCAACCGTTCGGGTAACGGGCGCGAACGTCTGGACGATCGGCGGTTCAGGACTTAAGCCACCACATCCGGCTAGAAGCAGCACCAGCGCCAGCAATAATGCACGATGTAAACGACTCACAAGTATGGCTCCAATATGGCTTCGACATCGGCTAAAGATTCAGCGAATACTAACTGTTCGCGTACTGAGGCCGCGCCGGGTACGCCTAAATGATATTTGGTGAGCTGTCCACGCAGTTCATAAATGGTCTGCCGTTCGCCAATCGTTGAAGACTCGACGCTCAACTGCGCGTGGCGGATGGCTGCCGCTGCCCGTTCAGAGGCGGTCGGTTTAGGGAGCGCTTCGCCTGTACGAATCTCGTGGGCGATTTCGTGGAACAGCCAAGGATTACCGAGTGCCGCACGTCCGATCATGACACCGTCGCAGCCGGTTTCGCTGAGCATCTGTGCCGCGTCTGCCGCGTTTTTAACATCGCCGTTGCCAATAACCGGAATATTCACGGCTTCCTTCACTTGGCGGATAATGTCCCAATTGGCGCTGCCGGTGAAACCTTGATCGGCTGTGCGTCCGTGTACGGCGATGGCTTTTACGCCGGATTTTTCGGCGATTTTGGCGAACTCGATAGCGGTGATATGGTCGGGGTCTATGCCGCTGCGGACTTTGACCGTCACCGGAACAGTGACCGCTTTGACGATGGCTTCCACCACCCACGTGGCATTACAGATGTCGTTCAACATGGCTGCGCCGCCGCCTTTTTTGACGACTTTGGGAACCCAGCAGCCCATATTGACATCGACAATATCCGCGCCGTGATCGACCACCAATTTGGCGGCTTCCGCCATCATGGCAGGGTCGTTACCGAAAAGCTGCACGGCGAAAGGACGCTCGGCTTTTGTCCAGTCGAACATATGCCATGTTTTCTTGCTTTTGTAGTGGATGGCTTGGCTGCTAATCAATTCGGTGCAGACCAAGCCGCAGTCACCCATCTCGCGGCACATGGTGCGGAAAGCGTGGTTGGTTTGTCCCGCCATGGGCGCGAGGGTGAGCGGGGTTTCGATGTAAACATTGCCAATCCAGATGGGATTTAAAGCGGTTTGCGGCGGTGCTTCCTGTAGAAGTGTCATTTCAACTCAATCAATAAGCCAACGAACGCGCTAATCATGACATTTTGCACCCTAAAAGTCTATGGAAAAGTCTCTGGTCTTATGTCCACACCTTTTCGCCAACTGGAATCGGGAAGGCTAAACGATTTTCGCGCGGGGCAAGCGGGCAGACCCATCGTTCGTTATAAGCGCAGGATGGATTGTAGGCGTAGTTGAAATCGAGTATGAGGCTGTCAAGTGTCGCGCCGAGGTCAGCCCCTTTGATGGTGTCGTAGAGATAACGTCCTGCGCCATATGTCGTTTGGCGGTTGGTGGCATCCCCAAATGGCAAGAATATCCCGCCGCCGTAGCCGTTAATCCAGAAGAGGCTGAGTGTACCTGTTCCCGTTGGCAGCGTAAAAGTGACTTGCCCGAAGCGGCGATAGGAAAAACGACCATCCCCTTCCAGTTCGATGACCAACGTTTCTGGTTCGATATTCAAATCGACCTGCGCCATGACGCGATAAGCCGGATCATAATCGTAATAATGTAAGCCCGTGAAAGCCGCCTGCTGCTCGGCGTTCAATGCTGATTGGGGATGCGACCGGAAAAGATGATCTTTCACCTGCTGGAAGTGATCGCGTCCGGCAGGATCAGCACCCGCAGCGCGAATGTCACGATAAAGTTCATGGATGCGGCGGCGATAATCGAGTAAATCGAGCATGATAAGGTTGCTCCGCTAAGGATGAAGATTGCGTCTGCAAGATTGGTCTTAAACGAAGCTGTTTAGTTACAGTCATTGACCTAATAATTTGGGCATGACGGCATCCATTAAGGCGGATGTGTCCTCGATGGATTGGAAGTCGTCGGCAAAGGACAGGACATCCAACTGCGGGTCATAGCTCCAGAAACCAACCGCATCAAACAGATAGCGGATGTAGGTGTAACAGATGCCAATGACAATCCGTGAGTAGATGCTGTAGGCCATGTAGGGGAAGAACAGGATTGCACCGCGATCATGAATATACATGACGATGCCGAGTTCACTGTTGGGATAGTGTAACTCGACATCGTTACCCGGCCCGCGCATGGGGACTAAGGTCGGATCAAGTTTCAACATCAGCCGAGCTAAACCTTTTTGGCGGATTTTCTTGACCGGCCAGTAGGCTTCCGGCTGGTCGGTGCTTTGACCGTGCTCAAATAACCATTCGAGCATGGCAGGTGTCATCTGTCCGGTTTTAGGGACATACAAATGGATTTCGTAGATCATAGATAGGTGATGTCTGATTTGATTACAGAATAGATCAAGTGTAAGGGTGAAGCGGCAAATCACGCAACTGTGTTTATAGAGGGATTGAGGGAGGGCGATGGAAAACATAAGGGCGCACGCCGTGCGCCCCTACAAATGCTTTGTTAGAAACCGCTGAGGTTGCTGAGGTCGGCACGTCCGTGCTGCATGGCGCTGATGGCCTGCAACAAACCGAGGCGGTTGTGGCGCACGGCTTCGTCCTCGACATTGACCATGACCTTATTAAAGAAGTCGGTGATGGCTGGCAGCATCGGCTCAAAGGCGGTTAGGAAGGCATCGACATTATCGTGGGTTTCTAAGCGTGACCATGCATCCGCATAAGCCGAGTAGAGGTGCTTTTCTTCCCCTTCAGTGAGCAAGTCGGTGTTCACGCCGTAGCGTTCTTCCTCGGCGCGGGTGATGCGAACGCAGCGGGCAAAACCATCTAAGAGCTGCTCCCAATTACCCCGCTTGACCCACTCGCTCAACTGCTCGATACCCTTGATGGCGCGGTAAGGATTGGCGCTCTGCTCCGCAAGTACGGCGGTGATGACATCACGCGGCCAATCTTGTTCTTCGACCCACGCCCGCAACCGTCCACCGATAAACTCTAGGACTTCATCTTTGGTTGCGATGGTGACTTTTATCGGTTGTACCTGTGCGGCGAGGTTGATCGCCTTGTTCAAATCCACATCCAATTCTTTGCTGACCAAGATTTGGATGATGCCCAAAGCCGCGCGACGCAGGGCATAAGGATCACTGGTGGACTTGGGTGCAAGCCCTGCCGCGAACAACCCGACGAGGCTGTCCAGACGATCAGCCAGCGCTAAGATCGTTCCGGCTTGGCTGGCGGGTAACTCTCCGTTGGCACTCTTGGGCAGCCAATGTTCATAGATGGCGTTGGCGACTTCTTCCGGCTGACCACTGAGCCGCGCATATTCACGTCCCATAATGCCTTGTAAATCGGTCATTTCGACCACCATCTGCGTCGCCAGATCAGCCTTCACGATATGGGATGCCCGCTGAGCAATCGCGACATTGGTGGAATTCATATTGAGCAGTTTACCCAATGGTTCGACCAATTGAGCAATGCGCTCATTTTTATCCTGCATTGAGCCCAGTTTTTCCTGAAAGGTGAGTGTCGCAAGGCGCGGCAGATAATCTTTCAAGGGCTTTTTAGTATCCTGAGCATAGAAGAAAGAGGCATCATAAAAACGGGCTTTCAAGACCTGCTCGTTACCGTGCGCGACTTTATCTAAATGTTGGGCATCACCGTTGCGTACCGTGACGAAGTAAGGCAGCAGCTTGCCTTCTTTATCCTCTATGGGGAAGTAACGCTGTTTCTTCGCCATGACCATGACCAGCACTTCACGCGGCAGTTCAAGGTACTTTTCCTCGAATGTGCCGAGCAGAGCGGTTGGGGCTTCAATCAAGTTGGTGACTTCATCCAGCAAGGAAGCATTTTCAGGAATTCGTCCGTTGACACCTGCCGCCACTTTATTGATTTGTTCGATCACGGCTTCACGCCGTAGTTCGTGGTTTAGTTCCACGCCTTGATTTTTCAGCGCTTCGAAATAGCCCTGTAAACCCGTAACTTTGCTTTCGGGTGAACCGTAGGGGCGGATACCGCGCGTGACATCTCCACTGGCGACACCGGCATAGGTGAAAGGAATAACCGTGTCTCCGATCAGCGCCGTGATCCAGCGGATGGGACGTGAGAAGGCGACGCGGGTGCTGTTCCAACGCATGGTTTTGCCGAACTTGATGGCTGCAATCAGCTTGGGGAGTTCTTCGGCAAGGACTTCTATCGCCGGACGACCAACGGCTTTGACATGGGCGGTTACATACTGTCCGCCGTCAATCTCTTCGACCTTCAAATCTTCGACGCGCACACCCTTACCTCTGGCAAAACCTTCGGCAGCTTTGGTCGGTTTGCCATCAGCATCGAAGGCACGGTTGGCAGCAGGGCCGCGTTCAACCCGTTCTTCGTCCGGCTGATTGGCGGGGATGTTCCAAGCCGCCAACACCAGACGGCGCGGCGTGCTGTAGACTTCGACCCCTTGAGGTGGGGTTAAACGCAGGCGTTCAAACAAGCCCAGCGCCATATCTTCGAGCTGTTCCTGCGCCGCGTCCACGTCATCGGCAGGAAGTTCCTCGACACCAATTTCGAGCAAAAAGTCAGCGGGTTTATCCGGCGTCGTTTTGGGCAGCTCTCCCGCTGAAGGCAGTGCTGGAGCGCCCCAACCTTTATCCTCTTTCAAAAAGGGATAACCGAGCGATTCGCGCTGGACGAGGAAGGCCCTCGCCACTTCGCGGGTCATGTTCCGCATCCGGTGGAAGAAGTAAGCCCGTTCGGTTACGCCAATCGCGCCGCGCGTATCCAGTACGTTAAAGAGGTGGCTGCACTTCAGCACATAATCATAGGCCGGTAAAATCGCGCCAGCTTCCAAGGCGCGTTTACTCTCGCTTTCGTAGTTGTCGTAAACGTCTTTGAGCGACTCGACATCGGCAATTTCGAAATAATATTTGCTGTGTTCAATTTCGCTTTGCTTAAACACTTCACCGTAAGTTAAGCCCGGAATCCAATCAATATCCCACGCGGCATTTTTGTCTTGCAGGGCGAGGACGATGCGCTCCAGCCCGTAAGTGATTTCAACGCTGACCGGTTCGAGTTCGATGCCGCCAGCTTGCTGGAAGTAAGTGAACTGGGTGATCTCTTGACCATCCATCCAGACTTCCCAGCCCAAGCCCCATGCGCCGAGTGCTGGACTTTCCCAGTTATCTTCCACAAAACGAATGTCATGTTCGCGCTGGCTGATGCCTAAGGCCTCCAACGATTGCAGGTAGAGTTCCTGCGGATTACCCGGATCAGGCTTGAGAATGACCTGATATTGGAAGTAGTACTGCATCCGGTTGGGATTTTCGCCGTAACGACCGTCATCGGGACGCACACTGGGTTCAACATAAGCGACGCGCCATGGTTCGGGGCCTAATACGCGCAGCAGAGTAGCCGGATTATTTGTACCCGCGCCAACCTGAACATTGTAGGGATTCCAGATCAAGCAGCCTTGATCCCCCCAAAAGTTGTGGAGCTTCATGATGACTTGTTGAAAGTTTAATGGTTTCGCCATATTTATGCCTTATTTCGGTCAACGCTTAGGTGGTTATTATAAAGAGTCCCTTTGCAGTTGGCGAGGGGACATCAGTCGTGAAAGATTTATGAAAATATTGTTACAGAAACGTTACCGAACAAAACCTTAATTCAGCGTTGTGGAAGATGGTATATCCTCTAGCTATAGGACTTGAGTACCAATTAAGGTAAACAATATTCATTTGACGTAATAGTTTTGAGGTATAACACTATGAGCGCCTTCTCTGCCCAACGCCCCTCCTACTACGCCCGCCTCATTTGCGACCATATGAAGAATTTACCCGACTTTTATGCCTCCAGCTTAGATGATGTTAAGGACGCGCTGGGTATATCCGAGGCGGCATTTAAGATGGGGCTTGATTGGTGCATCGAGCGCAAAATCATTGTGTTGGACAATAAACCGAAACCTGTATCCGCTTTTAGTGCGGATATTGAAGAAGAAGCCATGAAACCTGAAGGTTCTCGCTTGAGCTCGATGCTTCGTTCGCCTGTGCCTGCTTTAGCCGAGGCTTCATAAATCTTTTTACGAGCTTTTTTCAAGCAGGCAACACAAACTTTACATCTGCCTTATAAACTGACCGCAACCTTATTCTTTGTCAGGAGAATCATTGTATGAAGCGCAGTCATTTGCTGCCGGTCAGTTTATCGGTTCTCGCTTTAGTCCTCGTATTGGTGGTTATGGCTGTTCCGGTTGCCGCGCAGCGTCCGGGGCGGGCAACACCGGCTGCTACGCTGGATCGTTCTGGAAGTAGTGGCAAACGGACACCGATTGCAACCCCTAACGCAGCCCAATCCACACGGCAGCGACCTACACTTTCGGCTACTTTCAACGTCCCACTGAACCTCACATTAACGCCGCACGGCACGTTAGCGGTTCCTGTTTCGTCGGAAGAGGCCAAGACCGTGATGAACAGTTTCGCCTCGACTTATCTCGGTGCATCGTATGACTACGTGTATGCGGGTACATTGGATGGAAGCGGCGGTTCAGCCAATTGGGATGCGTTTGTGGCGTCACTTCCGGCGGATGTTCAGGCGTATATCTCGGCGTTTACCAGCGCGGCGGGTGGCAGCTATTGGGGATTGTTCAAAAACGGCCTCGCTATGACGGCAATTGGTGATTGCAGCAATAACCCGAACTGTACGATTTCGATGGACGATTTGAATGTGTATCTGACCAGCGCGTCATCGGGTGTGTATTCGGTTTATGTGGCGGGAACGGTCAACAACGCCAACGACGCGCTGAGTTTGATCTACCATACCTATCCCGGTTTGAATGCGGCGGGATTACAGTCTGTTACGACAACACAGGGCTATGCTTTCCAAGCTGTTGATTATGGAACGGGTATCAGCAATAAACAGGTGACTGCTTCGGCTAAAATAGAGGTGGCTGGTGTGGTCACGGTCGGGACGCAATCTCTGGTGTATGCGGTGGTGGGTGTGGGTGATGGTTATGTAGGCATGATCCAGTAGGAAACTCGATTTTGAAAGGGGCTTGCTAGCGGCAGGCCCATCCATTTATGTTGCAGTATGTGATGTTTGCCTTAGAGCCACTAACGCCGCTAAGATTAACCCTCCTCCGATGAGCTGGACAAGCGTCATTTGCTCCCCTAGAAACAAGAATAACTCGACAGCGCCGAATACTGGAATGAGTGTGAGATATAAAGCGGCGCGGGTAGCAGGCATTCCTTTGAGTGCGGTGAGATAGAACAGAAATGCCAGCATATATTGTATGATTCCGTTCAGCATAGCCCACAACCATACTGAGAGGGGAATGCTGGCAAGGTGTGCTCCTTCGCCGCTGGCTAGGCCGATGGGTAAGACGACTAAGCCGAACAGCAGGCCGAACGTTTGTTGAAAGGCGGCAAGTGGTAAAGGTTCCATCTGGCTGACACTGCGGCTGCTGACCACGACATACAAGGCGGCACTGGCTGTTCCCCCAAGTACCAGTAAATCTCCGATAAGTGAGTGCGAACTTCCACCTTCGCTATCCGCGCTAGAAATCAGAATGACACCAGCTAAGGTGAGGAACATCAAGATCAGGGTTCGGCGTGTGACACGTTCGCGTAGGATGAGGTAGGCAAAGACGATGACCATAAAGGATTCGGTCGCGCCGATGAAGGAGGCCACGCTGGCGGAGGTTCGTGCCAAGCCGATGAGCGCGAGGACGAAGGCTAATCCGGGTTCGAGGATTCCGGCTGATCCGAGGCGCAGACTGGAGAGGTTGAAGGGTGGTCGCATTCCCCGGATAAAGACGAGCGTCCAGAGGACAGCTACACTAGCGGCAAGCTGAACGACGAGCAGGGTAAAGGGTGGAAAATAGCTGAGCGAATATTTGCTCATGACCGTTCCGGTTCCCCATGCGGCAGCCGAGCCGATCATGAACAGCAGTGCGATGCGATAGGGAGAGGCCAACCTTAAAGCCGCAGGTATCGACATGCGTTATCTCCTGACATTTTATAACCACCAAAATAAATTATACTGGTTATAATTGAATTTGTCAGGAGGGATTATCTCTTGTCGTTTGTGACGATTTATCCGCCGAATTGTCAGGCGGGAAGGTCAGCTGTATTCGCTGAATCGACAAAATTGCAGTGCGGCTGGCTCGGCTCAATCCGCTGAAATAGCACAAGTGCAGCGAATTCCTCGCGTGTATCCGCCGCGTGCAGATTTCGCATATTGCGAAGCGGCTGCGAGGGAGTAATCCGCCGAAAATGCAAAGGCAATGCAATACAATTAACCACAGAGGCACAGAGGAAATACAGAGCAAACATCAGACGCTCCATGCGGCATTTTGGAGGACGATACGGTAACCATCGGCATCTTCGAAGGTTTTGCCCTGTTTGTCCCAATAGGGATTGAAGGACGCAACAGGATGAAAGCCGTGCTGCACCATGCGATCAACGGCTTGCTGCCATTCAGCCGTATCCGGCAGATAAAACACGAGCAGGTTGTCTTGGGTGGGAGCGCGTCCGGCGATGTGACCGTGTTTGATCGTGAACTCGAAATGATAGGGTGCATCTGAATGACCGAGCATGATTCCATCAAATCCCTCGTGATTTTCAAAGGATGCGATGACTTCGAAGCCGAGGCCGTCACGATAGAAACGCAGAATGTCGGGCATATGGTCAGTTGGTCGGGCAACGCGTAAATGTGGGTGCATGATTATCTCCGCAGGAAGTAATACCGGACACGATATATCGTGTCCCTACAATGAATATCGTAGCACAAATGTTTGGTGAAAGGGTGACCAAAATGTAACTCTTTCGTGACGAGTTTACTAACGTACTTTAGGGAAAACAGAGCCTGTACTTGTTGGCAGAGGGTTCGAAAATGGTTTGTGAGGGTTTTTGACCACAATTTGCACAGAATTTTCCAACATTAGCACAACTTGCGATAAGGTTATTGCGTAATACATATGGAAAGTGGAAGGGTAACATGATGGCAGCAGATTTGGATTATCGGGCGATTCGCAAGCGTGTTGAGGCAGGAGTTGTACAGCGAAAATTCCGCTCTCGAATGGCATTGTTTGCTGTGTCTTTTTTTATTTATGCGCTGTTTATGATTATCGGTTGGAGCATGTTCCTCACATCTGGTGGGCAAAATATACCGCTCGTGGATTCGCAAGGGGACAGCATATTAGTTGGTGCAATGACTATGCTCAGCATGGCTGGTGGGCTGGGGTTGTTGTTTCAGTTTATTGCACTGACGCTGGATTCCAAGCGATCAGAGGAACGATTTCGTGAACGGTTGGTGGCGCAGGAGATCAACCGCGAGATGATGCGAATGGGACTGGATGAGGTTGAAGAGCATGAGAAGCGTAAGGGCATGATGCGCTTGACAGATGATGGCGAACTGGAAGAAGTGATCGAAGACCCTGCCGAGTTGAGCGAGGAAGTGCCGTTAAAGCGACGAAGTTGAACCGCAGAGGATGCAGAGATCGCAGAGTGAGTTTATAGCGGTTTGCATAAGGATTTTCAGAGCAGACGCAGGGGCGCAAAGGAATACCGAGGGTAAAGAAGATGTCATCGGAAATGGATTATAAGGCGATCAACGAGCGGGTTGAGAAGCAGGTTCGGCGCGAAAAGAATCTTACGAAATTTATCCTGTTCGCGACCAATTTGGGTTTGTATGTAATGTTTCTGTTTATCGCGTGGCAGATGTACTTGGCTAATGGTGGGACACCGCCCCGTTTGGAAGAAATGGTCAATATACCGGGAATAGCAAGGTTTGGCGGAAACCCAACAACCAGTGCTCTGGTGATGCTAAGTGTGGGTTGGGCGGTGGCTTTGCTGCTTCAGGTGGTGGGATTCATTATTGATTTGCCCATCGGTGAACGCTCAATTCGAGATCGGGCAACCGGACGCGAAATGCGTCGGGAAATGACACGCTTGGGTTTGGCGAGTTTGGAAGAACAAGAGAAGCGTAAGGGGATGATGCGTTTAACGGATGATGGTGAGTTGGAAGATGTAGATGATGTGGTGGAAGAAGCATTACAAATTCAACAGAATCGCAAGGGATAATCGACAGGTGTAGATTGACTTTAAGAGTGCAGGAGGAGGCTCAGTATGCCTGAAACCGCGACGTTTTCATCGCGCAAGCCCTACGGGATCGCTGCATTCTGGGGAATACGAGGATGATGCGGCTAAGTAGAAGCGCTAAGGTTCACACGGAGGTTTAAAAAATGACCTACGAGGATGACGAACTCAAAGAGATTAAACGACAGGTTGACGCGAAGCTGTGGCGGCGTGGATTGCTGGGACTGAATTTTATTGCGTGGTTGATCGGCACCGGCATTCTGGCAGTAGTGGACGCGGCGGCAGTAGAAATTGTGGCTGTGACGTGGTTTGGTCTGGTGCTGTTTCACGGGATGATGGTGATTTTATGGGAACGACGTGACCATGAAATTGCCGTAGAAGTCGAACGGCGGGCACAAGCGCGCGGCAGTGAGAAGCTCAAACGTGACCGGTTGTACCGTTTATCCGATGATGGGGAATTGGTCGAAGTCGAAGATGAGGATGATACACCTGCCAAACTGCACCGATAATCATGACCTCCGAATGGACTCTTGCGACCCGATAAGATGTAAAATAAGCATATTCACGACTTGTTGAAGGAGTGCCAGATGGTTCGTCGGGTCATCTACACACTTATCCTGTTTATTTTGATGGCTGCCGTTCCAGTTGAGGCGCAACCCAATACACTCGGTTTGAGCGATGATGATTATATGCTGCTGCGTAACGCAAGCCGTAGTGGCGATAGCCTGTTTTCATTTGTTTTTGTAAATCAATTGTCAGTTGAGGGATTGGATAGCTTCGCCTTTAAGGCCGATTTGTCTGGTTCGGGTAAGGTCGATTTAGCGAGTCCTGCATTAGATTTGATTATAAATGGGACAACGACTCTAGGAACGACACAGATTACGCCTGTGAATACTGAGGTTCGATGGATAGATGACACACTTTATTTGAATCTCGGTAATGGCTGGCGAGCACTGAAACCTGCATCCCAGTTTTTAACACAGTCGATTGGTCGATACATTGGCTTGAGCGCGGACAAGTTCGCTATGAAAACATGGGATTTATTGGGCATTGAAGGATTAGGCGAGGTTTTACCGATACTCACCAAGTTTAATCCTGAGGTGTTTCTGACGGCAAACCGTTTGGCTGATTTTGTAGGTGGGCAGTCTAAATTTGCCCATTTCCGGTTCACTATTGACGCTCAGAAGCTGATGCAAACGGATTCATTTGTGGATTTGGTGATGGCATTTGCTTCGGTACAGGGAAATGATTTGGTGGTTTTAGATTACGACAAACTTGCAGCTTTTGTTCGTGCCAATAGCGAGATGTTTAAGGGAACGACCTTGTGTTTTGATGAATTGGTGAACTTGAGTGATAGAAGAGTTGCTTCAATTGGCCTGAGGCTTGAAATGGCGGTTGACCCATCAGTGGGAGGGTATTCTGATGGGCCGTTTAAGGTCAGTTGGCTACTTAGTTTGGGCGGGATTACGTCAGGGAATAACGTAAGTATGAGTGCAGTGGATTTCTTGACATTTATACGTACACCGGATGGCGCGAAAACGGTAACTGCATTCGAGTTTCCCGCACAAGCTGTACTCCAAGCGCCAAGTGATGGTGTAACGCAATATGTGTTTTTTGAGACAATTGGCGAGAACGAGCCGTATTGGCAGCTATTTGAGGCTAAGACCGGCGACAGCGTGACGATTACCGTTCGCGGGTTGGGGTTGGAGTTTGATTCGAGTGCGAAATTACTCTCGGCGGATGGGGTAACATTAGCTGAGAACGATGACCACGAAACTAACGCGTTCGGTCTTGGCTATCCTGATCCGCAAATCGCGGATTTCAAAATTACAAAAGATGGACAGTATCGTGCTGAGGTCCATGAGATTAATGGCGAGGCAGGCAGTTTTGTGCTGACCGTTACCATCAAACGGTGATGATATGATTTGTGATATTAGCGATTTGAAGGGCGCGAATTTCCGTTCTGTGGGCTATAATCGCCACCATCAGAAAAGATTTGGAGCAATTGAGGCATGGCGCTAAACCCGGGACAACAGATTGGACCCTACCAAATTATTGGGCAGCTCGGTCATGGTGGGATGGCGACTGTGTACAAGGCGTATCATCCCCGTCTGGATCGATTCGTGGCGATCAAGGTGATGCACAAGGCATTCACCGAAGATGCAGGCTTTATCGCGCGATTTGAGCGTGAGGCACAGATTGTCGCCAAGCTGGAGCATTCGCACATCGTACCTGTATACGATTTCAATGAGCTAGACGGACAGCCGTATCTGGTGATGAAGTTCATCGAAGGGCAAACACTTAAACGGGTGCTTTCGGAAGGGCCGATGCCCCTGCCCGAAATTATCCGCGTGATGGACGATATGGCGGATGCACTGACCTATGCTCACCGACATGGTGTGCTGCACCGTGATATTAAGCCCTCCAATATTGTGATTGATGGCAAGGGCGAACCGTTCTTAACCGATTTTGGATTGGCGCGGGTAACGAAGGCCGGTGCTTCGACCTTGAGCGCCGATATGATCCTTGGTACGCCACAGTATATTTCTCCGGAACAGGCCAGTGGTCAAGCCGAACTTGATCCGCGCACCGATATTTACTCGTTGGGTGTAATTTTGTATGAGATGGTGGTGGGACGCGTGCCGTTTAATGCCGATACGCCTTACTCGGTGGTGCACGACCATATTTATACCGATTTGCCGCGTCCGAGCGTGATTAATCCGGCTGTGCCAGCACAGGTAGAAGCGGTGCTGCTGAAGGCGCTGGCTAAGAAACCGGCTGATCGTTATGACACGGCCATTGATATGATGACGGCTTTCAAGCAAGCCTGTGCCGAGGCCGGATTAACCGCGCTGCCGGATAACCGTAATCAAGTGGCGCAGCAGTCGTTTGCGAAGATGGAGAGCGGCGGACTGCTGGATGATTCACCGACTGTCAGTACGGAAACGCCAGCGAAGGCTGTTCCGCCTGCACCGAGCATTCCGTCACCCTTGCCGCCGAAACCGCCCATCATCGAGCCACCTGAACACCTGTCACGTCGTGAGGCTCGTGCTGCGAGACGCGAAGCGAAACGGGATAAGATTTTTGAGTTCAAGTTTGATGACCAGAATGATTGGAAGAAACTCGGCGACCGCATCAAAGAAAATGTCGAACGCGGCGCGAGTTGGGCGGAAAGCTTAGGCAGTTCGATTGAAGAAGCGGCGAAAGAAGGGGCACGGGCAGCGGCCTATGAAGCCAATTTGCCTCAGTCGGCTGTAGAAGAAAAGCGTATCCGCGAGAAAATTGAGAAAAAATATAAAGAGCGGGCGGGATTAATCGCCCATGCAACACCCTATCTGATCGTCAATGGCATGTTATGGATGATTTGGCTGTTTACAGGCGGCCTGAATAATCCCGGTTTGCCGTGGCCTGTTTGGATCACTTTCTTTTGGGGTATTGGCATGTTCTCGCACTTTATGTCTTATTACAACAAGTACGGCGGCGGAGCAATGCGGCGGGAAGAAGCCATCCAGCGCGAGATTGAGCTCGAACGTGAACGCAGCTTGATGGTTGAAAAACCGAAAAATGACGTTCGGATGCGCTTAACGGATGACGGTGAACTGGAAGAAGTGCCAGAGGATGAAATCAGCCTAGCACAGAAGCGCAAACGCTAAAGACGCGTCCTGTCGATGCTACTCTGCGTCGCTTGAATGCGTAATACTTCATACGATTGGGCAGTGCAGGAAGGGATAAACGAAATGACAAACTACGAATCAGATGATGAGATTCGGCGGCGGATCGAACAGCGCTATAAAAAGCGTCAGGAACTTTACGTCCACATTGCGAGTTTTGTTTTCGCCAACTTGGTATTTTGGATTATGTTCCATCAAAGTTGGGTGTTGTGGATTACGTTTGGTTGGGGCATCGGCGTGGTTTCGCACATCATTGATTATTATTCGAAATACGGTGGTGGAGCAGCGCGCAAAGAGGCGGAAATCCAGCGGGAAATTGCACGCGAACGCGAGCGCTTAGGCTACGAGAAGCCCAAGAATGATAGTCGAATGCGGCTAACAGACGACGGTGAAATCGAAGAAGTGCCGGAAGATGAAGATCATTGGGCGGAGAAGCCGAAGTATCAGTAGCGGAGGTCGTGTCATATGGCGGAAGCACAAGATTATGCGACTATCCGGCGGCGGGTGGAAGCACGCTTTCGGCAGCGGTACGGTTTTTATGCGCATCTCGCGGCTTACACCCTTGTCAATTTGGTACTGTGGCTGATTTGGGGGCTGACGTCAGGAATGGCGTGGCAGCTCAGTGAGCGCTTCCAAATTCTCGGTGGTTTATCCACGTTCTTGACAATGCCGTGGCCTTTGATTGTGATGGCGGGTTGGGGAATCGGGTTAGTAGCGCATGGGCTGAATTATTACATTCGGTACGGCGATGGCGCTATCCGTCGGCAGGCAGCCATCAACCGTGAAGTTGAACGCGAGATGTCCCAATATGTACGTTATGAAAAACCTAAGAATGACTCGCAAATGCGGCTGACCGATGACGGTGAATTGGAAGTGATGGAAGATGAAACCGATTGGCCGCAGAAACGTAAACAGCAGTAAAGCCGGTATGAATAATGAGCAAAAACGAACTGGAACAGGATTACGCGGAAATCCGCAAGCGCATCACCAACCGCTATAACAACCGCGCCGAGTTTTTCAGCCATCTGGTAGCGTTTTTGGTGGTCAATGGTTTATTCTGGTCACTGCTGCAACCTCAGGGGACGTGGTTTACCGTCGTTGGCATCATTTCTGGCTTATGGGGCATGGGGCTGGCGATTCATTTCATCCAATATCTGATGAAAGAAGCACAGGAACGGGCTATTGAGCGGGAAATCGAGCGTGAACGGGCGTGGCGGCGCGGCAGCAGTGAGATGCAAGACCCCGAAATTAAGCATAAGCGTGACCGTTTGACTCTGAGCCATGACGGGGAGCTGATGGAAATCGTGGAAGATGATGCACCGGTGAACAGGCGGCGGTAAGACGTAGGAAATTACTTTTCCTTGCAATAATGAATTGTACTATACTATTCATATAGATATAGGCGAGGAGTTCAGCACATGGTTATGAATCCGGTGGCGGTTGTACAGCGTGAAAATGCCCGGTTGCAGGCTGAAAATGAACACCTGCAAGACGAACTAAAAAGTCTACGCGAGTTTGTACAAGTCTTGAATGATTTGTCCGAGCGGGCAAAGGTGGCGATGAGTGACGAGGCGTTAATGCCGATGCTCGAGGTGACTTTTACTAAAGCGCTTGGACTGCTGAACGCGCCAGACGGATCACTGATGCTGCTGGATGAAGATAGCCAAGAACTGGTGTTTATACTGGTGCGCGGCGCTTTGGCGACTGACCTCACAGGCTTCCGAGTTTCAGCGAATGAAGGGATCGCCGGATGGGTGCTTAAGCACCAAGAAGCAGCTTTAGTGCGTGATGTCCGACGTGATCCACGTTTTTCCGAAACAGTTGATGCGGCCTTTAAGTTCCGTACACAGTCCATCGCGGCTGCTCCGTTGATTGGTGATGGTAAAGTTTACGGGCTGATTGAGGCGCTGAACCAGCCGGGAGATCAACCATTCTCCGATTCGGATTTAGGGCTGCTGCGGCTGCTGTGCCGCTTTGCCGGTGAGATGCTGGCGGATGTCGAACGCAGGCAGCCGAGCGTGGAATAGCTGCCAGAGACCGGTTACAAGTGGCAAGACAAGTGCCGCTGTTTCGTGACGTCCTGAGAGATGCTCTTTTGGGATTAGATTGTTGTGATTCCCCAAAATGCATTATCAGACTGCGAAAAGGTGTTTGCTGTGGCGAGTCTTAGCTGCTGCGAACCCGTTCAATGGCATTGCGCACAAGTTCAACCAATTCATCGACACCCTTGGGCGATGTTGGCGCATTTTTGAGACGTTCGAGATCGTGCAGGAAAGTGCCTAACGGTCCGACCTGCCGCGCCTGCTGAGCAGCAAGATTAAACTGCCGCTTGGCTTGATCGAGGTTGCCGATCACCAGTTGTGCCGTGCTCAGGTCAAACCGTGTCCAGTAGTCGAAGGGATTCAGATCGAGCTTATGGCTGGATATTGCTGCAGAGCGTTCATAGTATGCTTTGGCCTGCTCTAGATCGCCCCTCAGGTAGTATAAGGTTGCCAAGTTGATAATTGGGTAGGTGTTTTGCGGCGTGACTAATTCAGCGGCTTTATAGGCCTCAATCGCCTCATCGGTGCGGTTCAGGCGTTTATATAGACCACCAAGCACGGCATAGAAAGATTCACCATCAATATCGCGCACAGTAGGGTCTTGGGACAGCGCCCGCAGAAACATTTGCTCCGATTCGGCGTAATGCAGTATTTTTTCCGAAGGATCGGTCATCTTATCAGCCTGTAGACGCAGCGCATATGCCAGCGCCGCTTCGGCAGGCGGATACTCTTCATTTCTTGTCAGGGCGCGTTTCAGGTGTTCAATGCCCTTTTCAATCTGACCATTCTGCGTATAAAGAAAGCCCAGAAAATAATTGGTAGCAGGATTTTCGGGATCAAGCGTATAGGCTTCCTGATAGGTGCGCAGCGCCGACTGAATATTTTTGGCCTCTAGCTGCTGTTCTCCCAGTTGGATGAGCGACAGCGCACGGATGGCGAGTAATGTTTCATGATCGGTTTGGGCGCGGGCATCGTTGGCCGCTGCCTGCACATTTTGTCCAACGATGATGATGGGCAGCAGCACCAACTGCAAGAAGGTTTGCGCGATCCATGAAACAATTATGATGGGATCATGCGAATTGATAGCAGCCGGGAACGAGACAATAGCCAGCAGGGCGAAGGCATAGGCGCACCACATGGAGCCGACGGACTTGGTGATGAGCACAGCGAGGCGGCTGTTAAAACGTTTGATAGGGTTTGTGTCATCATTTTGATTTAAGCCCAAATCGGAGAATTGAGTTCTGGAATTGGCAATCTGTGATTTGTTTTCCATAATCCCTTTTTTTAGGCTATAAGAATCACCTTATGCATTTTATCCTCGCCCTGATTTCCTCGCAATGAGGCAGAGGGCGTTTTAATCATCCGGATTCTCTTTCAAGTTTGCTTGGAATGAGCCGGATGAGAAAACAGAGGCTGATGCATAAGGCGAGTATTTAGGATTTAAAATTTCGTGCTATTCGAAGATCCAAGGATCAGTATTGCGTGACCAACCTGATTTCAGTTCGTCCTCGCTAAAGAAGTTTGCGACTTCAATTTGACCGTTTTCGACACTGTCCGATCCATGAACGAGGTTGCGTCCAATTTCGAGTGCAAAGTCACCGCGAATGGTTCCCGCTTCGGCTTCCTGCGGTTTGGTCGCGCCAATGGCTTTACGGGCGGCGGCGACGGCGTTTGTGCCTTCAAAAGCGATGACTACGACCGGTGATGAGGTGATGTAGCTCACGAGGCCAGCGAAGAACGGTTTGCCGGCATGAACGGCGTAATGCTTTTCGGCGAGTGATTGTGAGATTTGCAGGAACTTCATGCCGATGATACGCAGTCCCCGTGCTTCAAAGCGGCTGATAATTTCACCCGTTAAGCCGCGCTGAACGGCATCCGGTTTGACAATAATAAATGTGCGTTCCATAGTAAGATCGAGTCCTTTCGACAAGAGATTGACACAATAAACGGGTCACTAACGACCCGTTTAGATACGAGACATGTACCGTTATGCCCGCGATTATAGCTGATTGAGCGCCTTCCGGTAAGTATCAAGCGCGGCTTGCAGCTTGCCTTGACGCATCAACGTGTCCCCCAAGACGCGGTGAACAGCAGGGCTGGTCTTGAATTTCTCGGCCAGTTTCGTGAGATCCGTTACGACCTCATCCAAAGCGGCGTTGGCACGGATGAGCATTTCGTAATGCGGCAGGCTCGAATCAAGGTCGTTACTGGTGGCATGTGAACGGGCGCTTTGTAAAGTAGCCGCCACGTCGATGTTCTGGGCAGCAACCGGTACAGGCGCAGGTGAGGCAGGCCGTACTGGCACGAGAGCTGGTTTGGGAGGCGGTGCAGCCGGTGTAATGGCAGCGGGAGCCGCCGCAGGGGCTGGTGTGACCACCATATCATCTTTGGTTGAGGTGATGGTTTGTTTCAGCCAATCTGGAATATCGGCTGCTTCAACATCTACATCATGCAGCCAATCCGGTACATCAGCTGACGCAGGCTGCGACTCGGTAATTTCCATTGTCAGCCAGTCGGGCATGGCGCCATCACCGGATGGCGCAGTGGCAGGTTCAGTGACGGCGGCAGGTTCGCCGCTCACGCCTGACAACCAATCGGGAACAGCGGCAGGCTGCCCCGCTGGTACTTCCGTTTCAGGCGGCATTGACACACTTTGGAGCGTGGTCGTGGTCGAAATAATGGGCGTCGCTGCTGGCGGTGGAGGGGCTGCCGGTTGTGGTGGTGCTGCTGGTTCTACAGAGCCACCGTGCGCCTCTACATACTCCATCTCAAGCGCTTCGACCCAAGGATCATTCTTGTCGATCAGGTCGGATGCGGGCGTTTGCGCTGCGCTCACCGGAACATCGGTTGGCTCGGTGAAGCCGCGTGTTTCTGACCAATTTTCGGGTGCGGGTGTGGCAAAAATGCTGTCCAGTTCGTCGGATTCCGGTTCGTCGTCTTTCAACCAGTCCGGCATATCCATGACGGAGGGCGGCTCAAGGATGGTGTCAATCAGGGCTGGCGTTTGCACCAGCGGTACAACCGGAGTCGGCGCTTCCTCAACGGGCATTGAGTCTCCGACCTGTTCGATAAGCCAATCAGGCAGATCAGCTTTGACCGGCGGCGCGTCAGGATCATAATCGCCTGAAAGTTCTTCGGGTTCGGGACGGCTTGCGCCTTCTTTCAACTGACGCTGCATCCATGCTTCCATCTGATCCGGTGGAACCAACTGACCTTTCTTAAGCGCCTGTTGAATGTCGTTGTCGGTCATTTCCTGAGAGGCTGGTTTGGCCGGCTCGGTCTGTGGTTTAGAGCTTTCAAAGGCTTGGGATGCCAACGAATCCAACCATGCCGCGGGGTCTGCCGGGGCTTCATCCGCAAAGGGTGACGGCTGTTTCGGCGGTTCGGATTTTGGCGGCGGAACCGGCGAGTCGAAAGTATAGTTCGAATAACCCGACTTCGACTCGGACGAAGGGCTGACCATCGGCGGAAGATTGAGGTCGGCTTCGGTGGTCAATTCTTCGCTGCGTGCGCCCTGTCGTTTAGCCAAACTCTCCAACCAATTCACGGCATCATCATCACTTTCACCGGCGGATGCCGCTGCCGGTACATCCTGTACCCCTTGTTCTTGAGCGAGACTCTCTAACCAGTTCACTGGATTGCTGGCAACAGGTTCGGCAGGCTTAACATCAGCCTGATCTTGAGCCAGACTTTCCAGCCAATTTACTGGATTGGTTCCGCTGGAGGCAGGTTGCGTTTCGGCGGGTTCAAGTTCCTTGCCCAATGCAGATAGATCAAATTCTGGCAGCGCATTCCCTGAATCGACCGCGAGACTTTCCAGCCAAGACAGGCTGGGCGCAGCGGCTTCCGGCTCTGTTTCTGCCGCCTCGGCCTCCAAGGGTTCGGGTGGAAGTTCATTATCCATGCCCAAATTCGCCAACCAATCCGGTGCTTCAACTTTTGGTTCCGGCTGGTTGAAGAGAGGCGGTTGTGCTGCTGTTGGTTGGGCAGCAGGCGCGGGCGGCGTGTTTGCCGCAGGCGGTGGAGTCACTGGCGGCGCAGCTTTTGCTGCCGGTTGGGCAGCAGGCATTGGTGGCGCTGTGGGTGTAGGTGGTGGTGCAGCGGCTGCCGGCTTTGCTGCCGGGGCTGGCGGCGCCGCGGGTTTAGCTGCTGGCGTTGATGCGGCTGGCGCAGCAGGCTTGGAGACAGGCACGCCGGGGCCAATCTTCTTGCCGCGATCTTTGCCTTCGGACGGGATATAACCGGGTTCATCAATAACGACCGAATCAGGATCAACTTCAGGTATATCAATATCCGCGGCTGTCGTAAAGCCAGCACTATCAGCGCCTTGACGCTTGGCAAGGCTTTCCATCCACGCCATGATCTCTTCAGGAGTCATCGCGTCAAAATTTGGTGCGTTATCCGCCATTACTCAATCCTCTCGAATCGTGTCGCCCGGTAGGTTTATTGTAACCAAGGCGGTATATCCACATTATCAGCTTCACTCTCACCAGCAGGTGATTTATCGGGCTGCTCGGTGGGTTTGCGCAGCCACGTCGGCAGCTTGGAGAATACAAAACGGCGCAGGGCTGTTTTATCCGCCACCACTGTAACCTGCTGCGATTCTTCGCTCACAATATCCAGCAGCCAACCAAATTCAGGACGGACTTTCGTTTCTTTGGTCGGCTCTAGCGGTGTCGCTTCTCTGTTTGTCGGCAGGAATTCAGTTTCGACTTGCTCATCTTCAGGCGCGTCATAATCGACATCCAAGCCGGGAACCATGGCATTCAGCCAATCTGGCGCGTTGCTGGCCGGAGCAGGCGCGGCAGGCATTGACTCTTCCTGCGATGCATCATCCCATTGATAATCGTCGTTGTTTTCACCGTTGGTTGGCGCGTCATTGCTTGTCGAATTCATAGCGGTTAGCCAATCAGGGACATCCGCCGTCATTTCAGGCGCGAGTTCCGCAGCTTCTGACCATTCTTCATCATTCATGGGCTGCGCGGTATCCAGTTCCGGTTCTGGCATATCGTCCAGCCAATTGCTCATGTCAGTCGCTTTGACTTCAGCGTTTTGATCTTCGCTTACAACCGCTTCTGGCTCATCATCGGGCTGCATAGCCGACAGCCAATCGGGTGTATCGGCAATTCCAAGTGGTTCGGGTTCGTCTTCAGGCTGCATGGCGGATAACCAATCAGGTGTATCGGCAGCAGCGAGGGGCTCTGACTCCGCTTCTGGCTCATCATCGGGCTGCATGGCCGACAGCCAATCGGGTGTATCGGTGACAATCGGTTCCGGCTCAGCTTCTACCTTCGAGTCGCTGCCAATATCCATGCTGGATAGCCAGTCAGGTGTATCCACAATTGCAGCCGGTTCGTCTGCTTCTTCAGCCTCGTCTGCGTCCTGTTCCATGCTGGATAGCCAGTCGGGTGTATCAGCGGCGGCGAGGGGTTCGGCTTCAGGCTCGTCTGCGTCCTGTTCCATGCTGGATAGCCAGTCGGGTGTATCAGCGGCGGCGAGGGGTTCGGGTTCAGCCTCGTCTGCATCTGGTTCCATGCTGGAGAGCCAGTCGGGTGTGTCGGCAGCGGCCAGCGGTTCGGCTTCAGCCTCGTCTGCATCCGGTTCCATGCTGGAGAGCCAATCGGGTGTGTCAGCGGCAGCGAGGGGTTCGGCTTCTTCCTCATCCGCATCCGGTTCCATACTAGAAAGCCAGTCAGGTGTGTCAGCAGCGGCGAGGGGTTCGGCTTCAGTCTCGTCGGCATCCGGTTCCATACTGGACAGCCAGTCAGGTGTGTCAGCAGCGGCGAGGGGTTCGGCTTCAGTCTCGTCGGCATCCGGTTCCATGCTGGATAGCCAATCCGGCGTATCAGCGGCGAGGGGTTCGGCCTCAGTCTCGTCTGCATCGGGTTCCATACTGGATAGCCAATCGGGCGTATCGGCAGCGGCGAGGGGTTCGGCTTCTTCCTCATCCGCATCGGGTTCCATGCTGGAGAGCCAATCAGGTGTATCGGCAGCGGCAAGGGGTTCAGCTTCTTCCTCATCCGCGTCAGGTTCCATGCTGGAGAGCCAATCAGGCGTATCAGCGGCGGCGAGGGGTTCGGGTTCAGCCTCGTCTGCATCCGGTTCCATACTGGAGAGCCAGTCGGGTGTATCGGCGGCGGCGAGCGGTTCAGCCTCAGTCTCGTCTACATCGGGTTCCATGCTGGATAGCCAGTCGGGTGTGTCAGCGGCAGCGAGGGGTTCGGCCTCAGTCTCGTCCGCATCGGGTTCCATACTGGAGAGCCAGTCAGGTGTATCGGCAGCGGCAAGGGGTTCAGCTTCCGCCTCGTCGGCGTCGGGTTCCATGCTGGATAGCCAGTCAGGTGTGTCGGCAGCGGCCAGCGGTTCGGCCTCAGTCTCGTCTGCATCGGGTTCCATGCTGGATAGCCAATCCGGTGTATCAGCAGCGGCGAGGGGTTCAGGCTCGTCATCTGCTTCCGCATTTATATCCATGCCGGACAGCCAATCGGGAACATCACTTGTGCTCGGAACAGGTGGCAGTTCATCGGCTGTAGACATCCATTCAAAACCGTTTTCGTCCACATTAGAAACGGGATTATTAGAAGGTGTATCCGTGTTCAATTCACCCAGCCAATCCGGGGCATCATTATCGGGTAATTCCATCGCGGGCATATCCGGTGCATCGGACTTTTCCTTACCGAGCCAATCCAACATTCCAGTAGTACCTGATTGTTGTGCTTCAGCAGGGTCATCTGCAACCATATCCGGCAGATCGGTCATCCATCCGAGGTCATCCCCGGAACCGACTCCTGCTCCATCGACAATTTCGCTGCTGGATTCTGATGCATTGAGCCAATCCGGAAAATCCTCGGATGAAACGGCGTCAGTTGGTTGGGCATCTTCCATCCATGTAAACGAATCCGTAGGTTCAGCTTCCGGCTCTGACTCTGGTTCTGAAGAGAGCCAATCCAGAGGGTCTTTTTCGTCGGCCATTGTATCCTGCCATTCTGGCGTTGCAGCCGTTGAGGAAACATCCGTCTCGAATGACGATTGTTCCGGCATAGGTGATTGGTCATTCACCAACGATTCAAGGTCAAATGCTTCGTCTAATAAACTGTCATCAGACAGCCAATCTAACGGGTCTTCACTCGAGGACTGGGCAGAAGCCTCGTCGCTGGAGGTGGTTGGAATTTGGTCAGAAGATTCGGTCGTTTGCAGCCAAGCCAGCGGATCACCGGCTTGATCTTCAGGAATGGGCAGTTCGCTGGTTGCCCTTACCGACTTGGTTTCATCTTGTTCAACCACCATATCATTGCCCCCATAGCCTTGCAGCCAACTGAGGGGATCAGCGGCATCAGCTTCTTGGAGGGCAAAATTATCGGATTCAGCATCATAAACATCTTCGTCATTCGAGCGCGCGGGTGCTTCTTCATCAATTTCAACACCGCTCGAACGCAGCCATGCCAACGGATCATTGTCATCTGCTTGGACGGCGCGCTCACGTCGGAAGGGAAGGTCTTCGTCAGGTGAATCCTCTGGCACGAGGCTGGCTAAATCGGGCAAATCACCGGTATAAATATTACCTGTCTCGTCGGGTGAGGCGACCTCCTCTGTCGATGCGGCATCCACATCATCCATAAAGGATGAGAAAAAGTCCGTTGAAATGGGTTCAGGCTCAGGGATTTCTTGTGGTGGTGGAGTCAACCGTCCGGTAAGGCCGCGTTTTGCGCCGGGGACGTTCGATTTGGGCGCTGCATCTGTGGGCAGAGAGCCTGTATCCGTCTTACCAAAACGTTCACTTAAGCCGGTGAGTGAACCCGTTGGTTTGCGAATAGTCGGTGAAGAATCATCGGTAACTGAAGGCAAATCGTTCGGAATATTACCCCAGTCCTCACTCGTTAAGGGAACGTCGAATGACTGCTTCGCCATAATATCTTCGTTGGCGGTAATGTCATTGAAGAAATCCGGAACTTCATTGATGTCGATATCGTCTTCAGCAGGCGCTTGCATATCGCTGCTGCCTGTCATGCCGAGCCAGTCAGGAGTTTGTGAATTTATTTCGCGTTGAGCGGCGAGTTCATAATCCAACTCTGGCAGTTTGAAGGCGTTGTCGGGAACGTCTTGCCCTTGTGCCAGTTCCAGCGCTAAATAGGGATCAAGCGATTCGATGCGGCCAATGTAGCGCTGAGCGTCCGAGGGACGGGCTTCGGTTAACCACATGGCGGCTAACAACGTGTTCGCCACCAGACAATCCGGCAGCACTTTTAGAACCTCAAGAGCGGTTTCGGCGGCCTCTACCCGCTGACCACGATCCCAATAGGTCTGTGCCAGCAGCAGTGGTAAATCAATGCGTTCCGGTGATGCTGCCCGCGCCATTTGAAGGGTGTCGATGGCCTGCTCATAAAGCCCGTTGCGCATGTATTGACGCGCAACAGCCCCGGCGGTCAACTGCACTTTACCGTGTTCTGTCTTGTGATACTTGCGGTAAAGTTCACGCAGATTTTCAAGAATGGTTGGATCATTCGGGGTTTGCTCGAAAGCGCGTTCCAAATGCCAGATAGCATCGTCAGGCCGTTTTTCGATACGGTAGACTTCGCTGAGTCCGGCATGGGCTTCACGGTCATCAGGGAAAACGCTCAAGACGCGGCGCATTACCTCGCCGGCTTCTTGCCAGCGTGAGGTGGCGACAAGGGCTTGTCCAAGAAGGCGGTAAGCTTGTGCATCTTTGGGAAAATATTGCAGGATATGCCGACAGTGCAGAATGACTTCTGCTGCACTGCCACTCTTGAGCAGGGTATCTAGTTTGGTGAGGTAGTCCCGTAGGCTGATGTCGGCCATTCTGCTCTTTATCCATCCTGACGCGAGCAAACCTAAATCTGCCCGACTTTCGGCTGTTTTGAAGATTATAGCATAGAAATGAAAATGAAACGTGTAACATCATCTCAACGCAAAAGCCCGCTTTCCGAAGCAAATATTCGCCCAAAATCTTAAGCCCATGATATACTCCCACTTAGATTAGAAGTGTTGGCAGACTAGGTAACATACTAATGTTTATCGATGAGCGGTTAATAACGGTAGATGACTTCTGGTCGTTGATTACGCAACCTGAATATGTTGACCGAAAATTTGAACTTATTAATGGGGTTATCGTAGAAGCAATGTCACCGGGACTTGAACACGGCATTATTATGTTTCGGCTCGGCAGCAAGTTGACTTTTTTTGTCGATAGTCGTGATCTAGGAGTTGTTGCAGGTGAAGTTGATCATTATTTGCGGAGTGATCGCTATAATACCCGACGACCTGATATTGAGTTTATCAGCAAAGAACGTTTAGCACGTATTCAAGATAAATCGCAGCCTGTACCCCTAATGCCCGATTTGGTTGTTGAGGTGAAATCGCCGGGAAATACTTATGAGGAACTGCGTCAGAAAGCAGCCTACTACTTACAAAACGGTGTGCGTATCGTCTGGCTCGTTTACCCTGAAAAACGCAGTATTATTGTCTATAAATCAGATACGCCACAATTCGTTACACTGGGTATAAATGACATACTTGATGGTGGTGATGTATTACCCGGATTCGTTTTACCACTCAAAGAAATCTTCGTAAATATTTAATCCTAATGGTGTATCGTTCGTACCATTATCTTTTTTTGATTTGTGTATCTCTGTTTTTCATTGCTCCTGCTGCCGCCCAAATTCAACAGCCCACCCTCGAAGATTTCTGGAATGGCAAAGCCGAGTGGGTGGTGGATGTCGCCAACGTTGGTTTGCCTGTAGGCGAAAGTGATACCCTCTATAAAGGAAATAACGAATACTGGTCATATCTCCATGCCAGCGATCAATCGGCAGGTGTGGTTGACCAATGTGGCGATCCGGTAGCGTTCCCCGGCTGCACAACCCTCTGGCAAAGTATGGATGGCGGCAAGAGTTTCAATATCACTGCGCCGATTTGTTTGATGCAGTGTACAAGCTGCCCCTGTGATGACCAGCGCGACCACATCACCGCCCAACAGTATCCGCGTGTGGTGGATGCGGGTGACCGCCAGTATATGGCTTATGAATGGCACGCTCAGGTGATGCTTCGTTCTTCAACCGATGGCATCAATTGGTCAGATTGGAAGTATCTGCTTACTCCCGGCGGCACATGGCCTACATCTTATAAGGCATGTACGGTAACGGAAACCATTGGCCCACATCCGAATATTCGCGGGCAGGCTGATGGTTGTTTGGTTGGTGCGCCACCGGGATTGTACGTGGAAGGTAGCACACTTTATGTGTTTGTGGCAGCCGGATCAGCGCCGGGGCATATGCGCTGCTACAAAGGGGATCGCTATAGTGATCTCGGTAAACTCAAGCGCTGTGACACCGATCCGTTGTTCAGTGGCGCAAGTGACTATGGCCCGACCGACATCACCGTCGGCGCAGCGATTGATGCTTACTTCGACTTCCGTTATGTCAGTTCCGCCGATGTGCTGAAAGTGGGCGACCACTACTACATGAGCTACGAGGGCATTCGCGGGCCGGATGTCTTGGAGCGTGGTATGGATACGCAATTCGGCTTGGGTTTCGCTCGTTCAGTGGGAAACAGTATCGACGGCGCGTGGGAGAAATATCCAAACAATCCGGTGATTGATACGACAGGCTTTAACGTGGGTATTGGTCACGCTGATATGCTGGTGGTCGATGGCGTGACCGTCATGTACACCCAAACGGGCGAAAACACGCGAGGGCGTTATGTGCTGAAGTGGAAGTGAAGGCAAGCTATGTCTCAACATGAAGGTACGCTCATCGATAAGATTGCTTTTTTGAATACCGAACAGCAAGAACGCGTGCTGAAATTGGTTGAGGATATTGAAGCGAAAGAGCCTTCCGATACGCTGCGGATTCTCGTTCGTTTCGAACCCTATTTGATCGAAATTGTGGCAAAACATCCAGATCGATCTGATTTTTGGTCTGGTCGTGGTGGTGGTGAAGAACCTGTGGATGCTTTATGTTCATATCTCAAAGAACATCATCATTTATTAGTTGCTAAATCATCGGGAGAGCGGGCCTTTTATCTGATTGGCTCTTTAACGCCGCTAACTCCTGAGCGCACTTATATGATGGTTGGTCGCAATCTCGATACCGGATTGCCTGCACGAATAGAAATATCGAGTATCGAAGTACGCGAACAAATTTCCACAGCCATGCAAATTAAAATTAAAAGTGTAGCGGGGAATATCAAGCTAATTCCCAAAAATATGCAGTTGCCCGAAGATATACTTTCTGGAGCAACTATTCGCATTCGAGGACGGTATGGACATTTACCGGGTTTAGCGGGAGCAGTGCAGGAAACTACTGGATTAAATGTTGTCGATTAATTCCGTTAATTACACCTTAAAATCATCCCTTGGCATAAACTTGAAACCCGGCAGTGCACTCCCGCCCGTTTAATAGCCCCGACAGATAGTCAGTAATATTTGTATTAATTCCGTAATTGAAGTAAATTCCAACTGTACATTGCAGTCTAAGAACTTCTTCAGGCAAAGAGAGGAGCATTTTATTTGCGAAAATATCGGTTTAAGAGAGAGAAACATACTTATTTGATGGAAAATTGGGAAGAAGGAGATCAAAGATATGACCGGTAAAAGCTTTTGGAAACAATGTTTGTTAGTCATTTTTGTCTTGGTTATGTTTAGTGGTCTGTCTCTGCCAGTTTCGGCGAATGGCGCAGAACAAACTGCGGATGCCACCGCGAATACGCGTTGTTTGGCATCATATCCGGGGGCAACCAGCGGGCCGGATATTTTGTCGTCTTGCCAATGGGACATGGTGAAAATTAACGCACTGGCTGCTAACGCCAAAGCGACAGGTCGTGGTGTGAAGGTTGGTGTCATTGATGGAGGCATCGATTTCAGCCATCCTGATCTGGCCGGAGCGATTGATGTTGGGCTTTCCTGTTCATTTATCTACAGCACAACACCCACAGCCGATCCGCAAGAAATCGGCAACGGCGATTGTTCAAACAAATTAGCCGTGCAAGATTTGCAAGGTCACGGTACACACGTCGCGACAACCATCGCAGGGCGCAAGAATGGAATAGGGATTGTCGGCGTTGCCCCTGAAGCGACGATTGTTGGCCTCAAAGCCTGTACATTTGTGGGCTATTGTTTCGCAGATTCGGTTGCGGCAGCGCTCCGTTATGCTGGTGACAAGCGCTTGGATGTCGTAAACCTCAGCTTATTTGCTGATCCTTATTTGTATTACTGCTCCAATGATGCTGGACAGCGCGCGATTATTAAAGACCTTCAAGATGCTGCCCGTTACGCGCAGCAGCGAGGTGTTGTGATTGTCGCCGCTGCCGGAAATGAAGCCCAAGACCTCGGTCATCCGACTGTCGATGATATTAGCCCTGATTGGCCGCCGGATGCGGCAGTGGTTCGCGATGTAGGTAATAACTGCCGTGTTGCTCCTGCCGAACTCCCCGGCGTGGTTACGGTATCGGCTTCGGGAGTCAATACGTTGGCGAGTTACTCGACTTATGGTTCTCCGGTTGATGTCACTGCTCCCGGTGGTGATGCCCCTCAAACTCCCTCGACGGTGTTTGGACGTGGACGTATTCTGGCGGGTTGGTCAAGCACCGATATTACCGGTACATGGGAAGCCCTCATATCAGTAAACCGCGCAGTTGTGAGCGGGGGCGGCAGGTATGTTTGGATCAGTGGTACGTCGATGGCCTCACCCCATGTGGCAGGTGTCGCAGCACTCATTCGTCAGGTAAATCCGGGTATGCCTCAAGGTGCGGTTGCGGCCTTGCTTCGCTCATCCGCAACACCGTTATCCTGTCCGGCGGATGATGCACGCTGTAAAGGTGGAAAAGGGTCGAATTCTTTCTTTGGGTCTGGCATGGTAAACGCCTTAGCTGCCGTGAGCCGGTAGTTATTAACGTCTGAAACGTCCAATAAACTTTCGGCGTTTAAAATCAGATTAAAAGCCTCGCTAACCTAATTTATGGGAAGCGAGGCTTTTTTGCAGCAGTCCTTAGCCGCAAAATATTCAATTAATTCCACTTGTAGAGTCTTACTGAGACCTCTTTTTGTGGGGCAACGCATAAGTCATACAAAGCATCCTGCGGTGCTTTGCACGATAGAAGCATAGTGCTTTTTGTACAACTTTTACACTTGTCGGATTAGCAATGCTTGATAAACTCTGCTTAACATTTAGCAATGTTCAGGAGGCTTTTTGCATGTCTCGTAAATTACTGTTGTGTAGTTTGATGATTGCGGCGTTCGCTGCTTTGGCGATTATGCCAGCAGCCGCGCAGGACGATACCTTAAAAATTGGTATGCTGTTGGTCGGCCCCAAGAATGACGGCGGCTGGAGCCAAGCTCATTATGATGCCGGTGAATATGTCGCCAAGAACGTCCCCGGCGTGGAATTTTTGGAACCGTTGGAAAATATTAACGCTGGTAATCCGGACATTACCACCGAAGCGGCAGCGAAGTCCTTGATTGACGCTGGCGCGAAGATCGTCTTTATGACGACTGACGATTATGCCGATGACACCGACAAGATTGCCGCCAAGTATCCGGATGTCGTCTTCATTCACGCTTCTGGCGATCATGTTTATTCGGGAGTTGCGCCCGCGAACGTCGGAAACGTCATGGGGCAGATGGAATGGGGCAAGATGATTGCGGGCTGTGCCGCCGCGCTGACCACCCAGACCGGCAGCATCGGCTACGTTGGGCCGCTGGTTAACTATGAAACCCGTCGTCTGGTTTCTTCGGCCTATTTGGGCGCGAAGTACTGCTACGAAAATTATCGTGGCATGAGCGGCGCTGACCTCAAGTTCGATGTGGTGTGGATCGGTTTCTGGTTCAACATCCCCGGCGTTACCCTTGACCCGACCGAAGTTTCAACCCAATTTATTGATGAAGGTAAAGACGTGCTGATGTCGGGCATCGACACCACCGAAGCCATCACCGCTGCCGATAAGAGTACCAAAGAAGGTAAGCAGGTGTGGGCTGTTCAGTACGACCTGAAATCCGCCTGCGATACGGCTCCAGATGTGTGCCTCGGCGCTCCATATTTCAATTGGGGGCCGGCATATAAGGGTATCGTCGAAGCGGTTAAGGCTGGCACATGGAAAGCCAGTTGGGATTACAATGGCCCCGATTGGACGGACATCAATAATCCCGATACGTCGGCGGTTGGGTTCACCTTCGGTCAGGCGTTGAGCGAAGACAACAAAAAGTCACTGGATGATTTCATTGCCAAGATGGCTGCCTATGCCACCGATCCGGCCAACAAAGATACTTTCTGGCTGTGGCAAGGGCCGCTGAACTATGCCGATGGAACTGAATTGGCCAAAGACGGCGTGAAGCTGCCGATGATCGCCAAGCCAGCCGATGGTCCAAGCGTGTGGTACCTTGACCAAGTGCTGCAAGGTATGGGCAGCACAGCCAAGGAATAGTCGATAGGTTCTAGTCGTTAGAAAAGACAAACCATGTCCAAGGAAAGGCGAGTAGCGATACTCGCCTTTTTGTTTGCCAGCGGCTTGACAGGAATGAACTTACGTTCTATTCTTGGAATTATGTTCTAACAGTATGCTAAGGAATATCCATGTCCCAAACAGTGGGCATCTACTTGATGGTGGACTTTGACTGGCCCAATCCCTTTGAGCAGGCTCACGCTAAGCTTGCGCGCCATTTGCACGATGTCCTACAAAACAAATCATGGATTAAAGAGTCGGTCGCTGCCAGCGGTGGAGTGGGTGGATACGAAGACTCGTCATGGGTTTTCTGGCTCGAAAATTATGCAGCGCTGGATAAACTGCTGCGCAGCTCCACTGATGAGGTCGCGCAGGCTTATCGAGCTTTTTTTTCAGCAATGCCCCACGTGACTGAAAAGATTCGCGAGGAAGTCCAATTTCTCTGAGGAGAAGTTCAATGCCAAATGTACACTTTACCACTCATTTGCAGCGCTTTTTCCCAACTTTGCAGCAAGGGACACAAGCCGATGGTCAGACCGTCGCTGAAGTTGTCCGTTCTTTAGAACAGCAGCATCCCGGCTTGGCTGCTTATATCGTGGATGAACAGGGTGCGCTCCGTAAGCACGTTAATATCTTCGTGAATGATGAATTGGTGATCGACCGCCAAAAGTTGAGTGACGTTGTAGGACAAAAAACGCGCGTCTTTATTTTCCAAGCACTTTCCGGCGGATAAACACATCATGATAAACGGACTGATGGAAGTGATTGTGTATGTTCAGCACATGGATGCTCAGGTTCGTTTTTACCGCGACATATTAGGATTCAAAGTTCGGTTTCCTTCAGATTTAACAGACTATTCCAACGAGTATTGGGTTGAACTAGAAACCGGTGCCTGTACATTGGCGCTGCATGGCGGCGGAAGTGGTCATGCCGGAGAAGAAACCGCCAAGTTGGTTTTTGGTGTGAACGATATAGAGGTGGCCCGGCAAATGCTGCTGGCGAAAGGTGTTGCTGCCTCAGAAATACGGTCACCTGCGCCGGGCATCATGGTCGTGGATGCATTCGACCCTGAACATAATCCCTTCTCGCTCGAATCGCGCAATAACTAGAGTCATTTTTTCAAAAGGAGTCATGATGTCGCGTGTTGTCCACTTTGAAATTCATGCCGAAAACCCCGCGCGAGCCAGCCAGTTTTATGCCACCGTCTTTGGTTGGGTGATTCAGAGAATGGGCGACTTAGACTATTGGCTCATCACAACCGGTACGCCTGATCAAAAGGGCATTGATGGCGGATTGTTCCCGCGACGTGGCCCGGAGCCTATCGAGCCTAATCCCATTTCGGCTTTCGTATGCAGTATCGATGTCGAAAATATTGATACGGCCTTAGGTCAGGTGCTGACGGCAGGTGGCGAAATAGTCGTTCCCAAGCGAGCCTTTGCCGGAATCGGTTGGTCAGCCTACTGTAAAGACACCGAAGGCAATATTTTTGGCGTATCCCAGAATGATCCGAACGCGAGGTAATCCATGATGAACAATGAATCGGTTGCCTTGTGGTTGAGCAATTACGTCGAAGCATGGAAAAGTTATGATCCGGAAGCTATTCGCGCCTTATTCAGCGAAGATGCCCGTTATTACTATTCGCCCTATAGCGATCCGCTTGAAGGACGTGAGGCGATTGTCGCAGATTGGCTGGACAATCCCGATAAGCCCGGTACGTTTCAGGCGGAATATAAGCTGCTTGCCACCAATGGTAATTTGGTGGTTGCTAATGGACGAACAACCTATTTTGAAAACGATGGCAAAACATTTCAGCGTGAGTTTGACAATATCTTTGTGTTGGAATTTGATGAAACGGGCAAGTGCAGCCTGTTTAAAGAATGGTATATGAAGAAACCTGTAAGCAACGATTGACTGTTGGCGATGATTAAAAGGGGAAAGAGACATGACCTCCAATCGACTGTATATTGGCACGAATAAAGGACTGATGACCTTTGACAAGAAAGGGCAGGCATGGGAACTGACTCAGGAGTCTCACCAAGCCATTCCCGTTTCTTATGCGGCGGTTGATCCGCGCAATGGAACGCTTTGGGCGTGTCTCGATCATGGGCATTGGGGCTGCAAGCTGCACCGTTCTAAAGATGGTGGCAAAACATGGGAGGAAGTTGCCGCGCCCGCTTACCCCGAAGGCACAGAACGCGAACCGGGCGTGCCGGCTAAAGTCAGCTATATTTGGTATCTCGCGCCGGGGAGTAAAGCCCAAGCCGGACGTTTATACGTGGGTGTTGAACCGGGCGGTTTGTTCATCAGCGATGATGGCGGTGATAGTTTCCAGTTAGTCGAGTCTTTATGGAATCACCCATCGCGCGAGAAAAATTGGTTCGGCGGTGGGCGTGACTTTCCCGGCTGCTGCTCGATTCAAGTTGATCCGCGTGACGACCAGCACATCGTCATTGGCATCAGCGTCGGCGGCGTGTTCGAAAGCTGCGATGGCGGCAAAACGTGGGCAGGTAAAAATAAAGGACTCAAAGCCTGCTATCTGCCTAATCCGTTTGCGGAATACGGGCATGATCCGCACTTCATGTTGATGTCGCCTTCTAATCCGGATGTGATGTGGCAGCAAAACCACTGTGGCATCTTCCGCACCGAAAATGGTGGCGAAAGCTGGGATGATATTTCGCAGAAAGACGCACCGGCGTTTTTTGGCTTCGCGGTGGCTTTGGATAGTCAAGATGAGAAGACCGCTTGGGTCGTTCCGGCGGTAAGTGATGAATATCGGGTCGCAGTCAAAGAGGCGCTGTGTGTCTCGCGCACTGAAGATGGCGGGAAAACATGGACAGCCTTACGCAGCGGGCTGCCTCAGCAAAATTGTTTTGATCTGGTTTATCGCCACGCCCTCGATATCAGTGGTGACCGGCTGGCTTTTGGCACGACAACCGGCAACCTTTACGTCTCGGATGATCGCGGCGATCATTGGGAATGCCTAACGTATCATCTGCCGCCGGTGTATTCGGTGCGCTTTGGTTAGGCCAGACCGAGATGCCAGAATAGAGCCATGCCAACAAGCAGCATGATGAATGACAGCACCGTAAGCATCCAGCCAATGCGGAAGAAGTCTACGAACCGGTAATTTGCAGGTGCGATCATCAAGATGTTAACAGGATGGGCAATCGGCGTTAGGAATGAAGCCGAGCAGGCAATGGCTGAGGCGACCGCAATCGCCTGAGGGCTGGTATGCAAACTAATTGCTGCGCTGATGAGGATGGGCGCGGCAATCAAGGTTGAAACTTGCCCACCGATTGCTTGGGTCAGTAATCCGGTGAAGATATACGCACCTGCGGCTAAACCCAGTGGGCCGAGCGGCCCAACCAACTTAACGACGAGTTCGCCCATTGAACTGGCTAAACCTGTATTGATCATCGCGATACTCAGCGGATACATTCCGGCTATAAGAATGAGTGCCTGCCACTCCATGGTGCGGTAGGCTTCTTCAATGGTGATGATTCCAGTCAAGAAAATGATGACTACCCCGATCAGCGTCGCTAGAAAGACGGGGGAGCCAAGTATCGAGGCGAGTATGACACCAAGTGTCACGGTGACGGCGATGGCAGCCTGCCGCCACGCAACCGGTTGGTCACCCTTATCGGTTTCAAGGGCTAGAAAATCCGGATTGCGTTGCAGCGCCTTCAAGCGATTTGGCGGGCCAACCAACAGCAGTGAGTCGCCGGGACGAAGTTTGAAATCCGCCACATCGGTTCGGTAGCTTCGACCGTCCCGTAACAGGGCGACCGCCGTAAAGCCATACTTGCGGCGAAATTCAATCTCTTTGAGCGACCGCCCTTCAGCCCGTGAATGAGGGGCGAGGATAATTTCGATAAACGATACTCCGCGCGTACTGATGTGTCCGTTCGTGGCTGCGTCGCGCCCGATTTCGAATCCCTGAGCCGTCAACTGATTGACACGATCTTCGCGCCCGATGGTGAGCAAGATGTCCCCTTCTTGAATCATCTGCTGTGGCGATGGGGCGAAGATTGCCTGCCGTCCATGCCAGATAGCGGCGACACTCAGCCCTAATCGTCCACCGATTTCAGTTTCGGCCAGTGTTTTTTCGACCATTCCCGATAGAGGCGGTACACGAATTTCCCAGAGACGTTCTCCTAATTGGTAAGCGTCCTCAAGGTCACTTCCGGTATGGCGAATAAAATTTTGCTCTGGAGATGGTTCACGGTCGGGGAGCAGCCGGCTGCCGAGGAATGTCAGAAAGGCAATGCCCGCCAGCGCGATCAGGCCGCCGGTCGGTGTGAAGTCGAGGACGTTCAGCGGTTCTTGCGGCGGATTAGCGGCGCGCAGCAAATCACTGGCAAGTATATTTGCGGTGGTGAAGTAAGTCGCGGCTCCACCGAGTAAGCTGCCGTAAGCGATGGGTATGAGCAGTTTGCTTGGCTTGACGTGGGTACGGCGTGCCAGTTCCATCGCGGTCGGCAAAATCAACGCTCCGGCGGCCAGATTGTTCATGAACAGTGAAAAGAAAGCCGTCGTAAACGTCAGCAAACCGATGAGCCGCCATTCTGACTGACCGCTGACGCTCAAGATACGTCGGGCTAACCAGCGGGTTACGCCGGTACGGTCAAGGCAGCGGGTAATCACAAACAGGCAAAACAGGGTTACGATGACGGGCTGCGACAACCCGCTCAGTGCTTTGGATGCATTAGCAGGTGTCTGTTCCGGCCCCAGCACGCCCAGTCCCAAAAATTGGGCAACTGCCAGCGATACAGCGATGATAATGGCAGCAACATCTAGGCGCAGGCGATTGGTAAGAATCAACACTAAAGGAACGGCGATCACGCCAATCACGAATAATTGAGGGATTGTCACACGAGAACTCCTGCACGGGGGTCAAACCCTGACCAGCCGATGACGACTACATTGATAACATTACCAAGTTAATGCAAACCTAGTTATAATGCCAATACATATCGCTTATACAGGTTATAATGCTGGATTATAACGTGATGCCGCTCAATCTTCACCTGTTACGTATATTTACGACGGTTGCGTCCAGCGGCAGCTTTAGCCAAGCCGCAAGGCACTTATATATTAGCCAACCCGCCGTTTCGCGTGGGGTTCAGGAACTCGAACGCCAGCTGAATCTGACGCTGGTTGACCGTTCTATGAACAGCTTTACGCTGACCGAAGGTGGACGGCTGTTGTACCAGCACGGACTGCATATTTTCGCTGCTGAACGGGCTGCCGAAGTGGCGCTCGAGGAACTGCACGGCTTGGTACGTGGACAGTTGGCGCTGGGAGCCAGCCAGACCATCGGCACTTATTTACTACCACCGTTGCTGCGACAGTTTCACCGGCGTTATGCGGGTGTGCGTTTGATGCTCGACATTTTAAACACTCACCAGATTCTGGAACGGTTGGTCAGTGCGCCGCTGGATTTGGCTTTTGTCGAGGGGCCGGTCGATTTGCCCAACTTGATTATCACGCCTTGGCGGGTGGATACGCTGGTGGTCATTGCTGCGCCGGACAATCACTTGGCACATAAACAACCACTTTCACTAACCGATCTACTTGCCGAGCCATTCATTATGCGCGAAGTCGGGTCAGGTACGCGTGAAAATATTGAACGGGAATTACATACACGTGGTTTACAACTGAATACCGCCATGGAACTGGGCGGCACATCAGCCATTAAGGAAGCAGTGGCCGCTGGCTTGGGTATATCCATTGTTTCCGATGCGACGATCAAGCTTGAACGTCAGGTTGGTACACTGGTGGTATTGGATGTGCCGGATTTCATCCTTACGCGCACGATGAGTCAGGTGATGGTCGCCGAACGACCACTCAGCCGCGCGGCGACCATCTTTCAGTCAATGTTGCTGGAAACGACTGAATAGGCATTCGTTTTGTGCTACAATGCGGTTTGAAATAGTGTCATAAACGGAATGGATAATCGTCGTGAATGTAATGCTGCGCCGCTGGCTGCGCTTAATCATTATCGTCGGGCTGGTGCTGGCAGTAGATCAGGTGACCAAACGGCTAATTGTGGATAATCTGATTCTCGGTGAAACACGCCGTATCATTCCGTTTCTGAGTCCCTTGTTCCAAATTGTTCGCAGCCATAACACCGGCGCTTCGTTTGGTTTGCTGCCGTGGGCAGGTGATCTATTCACCATCATTGCATTGATAGTCGTTTGTATTCTGGTATATATGTACCCGCGCATCCCCGATAGCAAGCCCTTAGCTTGGTTAGCGACGGGTTTAATCGTCGGCGGCGCATTAGGCAATGCCTTAGATCGCTTGTCCTACGGATACGTAGTCGATTTTATTAATTACCAGATTCCCGGTGTAATTTCGAACGTATCCAATTTAGCTGACCATGCCATTGTGATTGGCGTGATTCTGTTCTTTATCAGTAGTTGGCGGGACGAACGGGCAAACGCCGAGAAAACACCACCTTTGCAGCCCAACACCGAAACACCGCAGCAGCCTCCTACCCAATGATTGGCTAACTGGCTCATTACAAGCCAATAAAGTACCCGTATCGTTAAGCATCAAGACCACAATTGAATAATTACAATAGACATTAAAGGAGAAATGCGCCAAAATATAACTTATTCGTATAATTGAACTACTTACCATTCTGGAGCATAAATCGATTTGTTTTCGTCGTAAAAGGTTGTTTCGTAAATAGATAATATCCGGTTTCGAATAGTTCATTATAAAGTGCTGAGGAGGTCTGCCATGTCTATCTCTCCCCAACAGATCGAGCAGTTCAACAAAGAGGGCTATTTTATTATTGAAAATGCCGTCACCGGGCAGCAGCTTGAAATGCTGCGTCGAGAATGTCAGCGTTATGTTGATGCTTTTGAAGCCGAAATGGAAAGACTCGACGTGAACCGTCTCGGCATTTCACACTACAAGAAGCGCTATTTTATCGACAATCGGGGTTACGAAAGCGCCGAAATTGCGGATTTCTTGACGAGCGAACTGATGACGGATGTCTGCCGCTCCATTTTGGGTGATGAGGCTTATTTGTATAATGAGCAGTATGTGGTCAAAGTGGCTGATGTCGGAACCAAATTTGGCTGGCATCAAGACTCAGGCTATATCGACCATTATCACGATCCGTTCTTGACATGCTGGGTGGCATTGGATGATATGACGGTAGAGAATGGCACGCTGTACGTCCTGCCGTATGAACGCGCCAAAATGCATCCGACCGACTTATTTGAGCACATGACTGAAGACCAGACTAACGATAAAGTGGGTTATTACGGCGATGATCCCGGCATTCCGGTGCTGGTTCCCGCCGGAAGCATGGTCGTTTTTTCCAGCCGCTTGTTTCATCGCAGCGGCGCGAACCAAAGCCATAAGATGCGCCGCGCTTACGAAGCCCATTATTCTGCGAAACCGATTATGGATAAGCACGAGAGAAGGTTGCAGAATAAGGCTGTACCGGTTCTGCAAAAAGGTCAGCGGGTTGTACCTGCCGGATCCGGTGTATAGGTTTTGCTCGAAAATCGCTAGATCGATATCAAAAACGGGGATGAGTTCTGAACAACTCATCCCCGTTTTTATTTTATGAATCTCCCGAACGCTTTACGGTGACTGTGGTGTGACCACCGGCAGGAACGGAAGCGGCGCGGTCGTCGCAAACCCACCTGACGATTGAGCGCTGCCGTCAATGACACCGCCAAAGGGGGTCGCCGTGACAAACAGTGGAATGCTGCTTGTTGGCTGGATGATTGGGGCTGAAGTCGGCGGAACATTCACGATGTTGACGTTAATAGTGCGGTAGAGATAACCCCCGTTATTCGAGAACATGGCTAGCCGCAGGATATACGCACCGGTTGGCAGCTGCTGCGTATTCCATGTACCTAGGACACCACTGTTTTGGGGCGTCGTCGAGGGCGCGCCGATGATCGTAAACACCGTCGGTTGCACTGCCGAGGCATATTCAATCTGGTAACGGTTAAAGGTTTGGGCTGCTGATGCCGTGCCGACCACCTGTATCGGCCCGTTGGTAATGACCTGACCATCAGTCGGTGACAGGATGCGGGCAATCGGTACTTCGGTATTCACACTGCATACGTCACTCGGGACGGTCGTCACCGTGCCTGTGTTGATGCCCAAACGTTGAGCATCAGCCGCCCCTTGCGGACTGTTGAGCCATGCCACAGCCGTCGGATCAGTAATATTGAGGACGGTTGCCGTAACTCTGTTATCCGGGCAGAACTCGTTGGCGCGCAGTCCTGTCCATGTGTCAACCGCCACGGTTTGCACAAAGGCTTGGTCGGCTGAAGGGGGTTCCTGACCTTGCACAAAGAGTTCTGTACGCAGCGATGAACAGGTTTGTGGTGGCAGCGTGCCTGTGTCGGAGCAAATTTGCGCTTGGATCAGTCCCGGTGGGTTGGGGAAGGCGTTCGGGCGACCCTGCACCTGCAAGGCGGCTGTCATGACACGGTTCCACAATGGCGCGGCACTGCCGTAACCCCCATCACGAACGGCGGTCGGGTTGTTATCAGGTCGACCAAGCCACACACCAACCACGGTATTGGTCGTTCCGCCCATCGTCCACAAATCGCGGGCATCATTGGTCGTGCCGGTTTTCGCTGCGACATAACCGCTGGTCGGAATGCCGCTGATGGTCAGCGGTCCATTCACGCCGAAGGCCGTCGCACGAGCCGTATCATCGCTCAGGATGTTTTCCATCAGGTAAGCAATTTGCGGCTGGATGACCTGTGCTGGTTGGGCGCGGGTGGGCAGTTCAACCTCGTTGCCAGCCGAGTCGGTGATGCTGTCTACCATATACAGGGGCAAACGCACACCGCTGTTGACCAGTGTGCCGTAAGCCGACATCATGCCGTACAACGTAACTTCGGTCGCGCCAATCGCAGTGGGCAAACCAAACTGTGCGCCATCAGGGAAGCTCAAGCCCAGTCGGGCTGCCATATCCTTGAAGCCGGCATCACCCACGAATTGGTAGGTTTTGACCGCCGGTACGTTATAGCTGTTTTGCAAAGCATATCGCAGCGCAACCGGCCCGTGATAGCGGTTATCAAAGTTAGTCGGTGTATACGACGGATTTTGGAAGGTCGTCGGCACATCCCATAGGATGGTTGCCGGTGTATACCAGCGGTCAGGCCGGCCATCGCCATTATCATCAACACCTTCCAGCGCTTTGGCATATTCCACTGGTTTGATAGAAGAACCCGGCTGCTGCCATGTCAGCGCGCCGTTGACCTGTCCATCAATCGTGGTGTCGTTGAAGTTCGGGCTGCCGACCATCGCTTTGATCGCGCCGGTTCGTGGGTCGGTCACCATCACCGAGCCGGTGTTGACGCCGGTATTAATCAAAGTCGTCATGGTTTGCTTGAGCGCTGTTTCAGCGGCGTCTTGGATAGCCGAGTTGAGCGTGGTCTTGATGACGAAACCACGACGGTACATTTCACCCGAACCATAAACCGTCTCGACGTACTGCGTCACAAATTGGACGAAGTGCGGGTATTTAAACTTCACCTCGCGCGGGGCAAAAGTAGCTGCGTTAATCTGCGCCTTTTGGACAATCGACTGCCGCACCACATTGGCATCAACACAGAAGGGGGTTGAACCACGCACCGGCAAACAGCCAACCGTTTGCATACGCTGGATCACATAATCCATACGGGCAAAGGTCGCTGCACGGCGCTGTTTATAACTTTGATCGGTATCGCCGCTTAACCGTACCGGATTGTACTGCACCGGCGAAGCAATCATACCCGCCAGCATCGCGGCTTGGGGCAAATTCAGATTATCGGCGCTGGTATTGAAATAAAACTGCGACGCCGCTTCCACACCATACGATTGGTTGCCGAAGTAAATCTCGTTAAGATACAGTTGCAGGATTTCTTCTTTGGTGTACTGCTTCGAAATTTCGGCAGCGATTACCAACTCTTGCAGCTTAAGCGCAGGCGTGTTGGTCGGTGTCTTAAGGATCAACTGCTCTGCAATTTGCTGGGTGATGGTACTCGCGCCCGATTCAATTTGTCCCGCGCTGATGTTCTGAATCATGGCGCGACCAATCGCTACCCAGTCCCAACCGGGGTCTTCAAAGAATCGTTCGTTTTCCAACGACACGACCGCATGAATCATTTCTTCTGAAATTTTGCCGAGAGGGACGGTTGTCCGTGCGCCACCTTCTTGGCTGTTGAGTTCGGCAATCAAATTGCCGTTGATGTCCAAAACGCGTGCCGTCTGGAAGGCTGGTTTATAATTGCGCAAGGCAGCGATTTGTGCCTGATACTGGCTGGCAAGCCCATTGTACTGCACCAGCACAAAACCGACTCCGCAGGCCACCAGCAGCAAAAGCGCACCGATGCCCAGCGCGGTAACAGTCAGCACAGTACGGATCGTCCGCTGCTGCTGACGTTTCGCCGCATCCTCAAAAGTCGGCCCCGGTTCTTCCAGCGCATAATCAGGCGCGGTTTCGGCCTGTCCTTGAATGGGCGCGGGAGTGGCCGGGCCATAACCATAGGGATCGTAGGCCGGATTGACCTGTGTTTCAGCCGCCGCCGGATTGTAAGGCGAAAGGTTAGGGACAGTCGGCGCGCTGTTCGACTGCACAGGAGACAAATACGCTCCCGATGTGCTGACGACCGTGCGCTCAGGGTCTTGTATCGGAATATTTTGGCGTGGCAGCCCCAGTTCTTCGGTAATGCCAAAGCCGCCGGTCTGGTTTGTCTCGTAAGGTTGAGTCTGACCACCGGCCTGTGGTGCAGCCGCGCCCGTAGGGAAGTAGGGCAGTGAACCTTGTATGACTTGGCTCGGATCAAGTTCCGAAGTTAAGGTTGGCGCGGGTGTCCGACCGCCAGTCGATGGCGTTTCCGGGGCATACGGTGGGCTGGCGACCACCCACTCATTGTTCTGGAAGCGATACCACGTGTCGGTTTCGACACCCATCATCCACCACGTGTTGTTTTCGTCCAAGATCATCAGCCGCTTGAGCTGTTCTTGAAGCTGATCGCGCGTCAATTGACCCGCTTGATACTGCGCTCGCAACGCGCGTACCTGTGTTTCGGTATCACGGAATTTTTGCGCCAATTCTTGCTGGCGTGCGGTCAATGCGGGTGCAGCGGGTGCGGCAGGAGCAGCTGGTTCAGCCGATGTTGCGCCGAGTGCAGCTAATTGCTGCTTAGCGTAATCTTCAGGACTGGTTGTCGCAGTCGTGCTTGAAGGTGCAGTGGAAACCGCTGGAACAGGGGCAGCGCCCGTGCTGCCGCCCTGTAAGGCTTCAAGCTGGCGGCGTGCATAATCCGCCGGATCTTGGGTTTCGGTTGTCGGCGCTGGCTGTGGACCTGTAACTTCGGCGGGTTGTGTTCCTGTTTCGCTCGGTGCTTTTGGCACAATCGTCGATTGGGGCGATTTTTCGACGAGGCTGGAAAGCGCAATGAGTTCGCTCATGCTAAAAGCGTCTTCATCGTCGTCTTCGTCAGCGCCCGTGTCCTTAATCACACCACTCAGTTCGAGGTCGAGCAGACTCTGGGAATCAGTCTTATCGGTCGTCGGCTCAGCGATTGGCGCGGCCTCGGTCGGTGTAGAAGGCTGCGAGTCGCTGCCAAGTTGTAGACTTTCTAGAAAATCCTCTGGACGTGCCTCAATCACCTGTTTGCGTTCAGGGGTGATTTCAGTTTCGCTTTCCTCGGTAAAGACTGTATCTTCGGGGCGCGGCAAATGCCAATCACCCTGATTTTGGGGTTGGGCAGGCAAATTTTGGGGCAGTGTAGGCACACGCCAACCACTACCTGTTTGTGTCCGTGACGGAGCTTCGACTACCGGCTCTATCGTGGTTGTTTGCTGCGGTGTATACCAGCCACCTCTAGCCTTGCCGTCTGCGTTACGGTCGTCTTTTTTCGACGGGTTATCGGACATAGGCCCATCCCTAATTTGTCTACGAGGTTAGTAAACGGTTAGTGCTGTCGCGCATATTATACACGGATTTATCCTTTTGCACCGAATACGGCTAAGCCGCTTATCACGTACATTTTTGTGAGTGAGTCCACTCTGGATAATCACCATTTTTAGCCTCGACCAATGATGCACCTTCAACCTTACCAGTCGTCGATTATCCTACGCCTAACATACGACTCTGCCACGTATTCCAAACAAGGCTTATGCTACGAAAACATAACAAAATTCTAATCTATTGATTTAACGCGGCTTTCCGATTAGAACGTTCAATCCTTTATCCTCAGTTACAGGTGAATTTGAAAGGGGTACATAGCAATGAAACGGTTCTTGGCAGTGGTTCTGTTGGCAGTTTTAGGGGTCTCATTTTTGCCTGCGATGACGAAAGTCGTTACGGCTCAAGGGGGATGTGGCGGGTACTTGACCGTATCGGTCGATAATATTTCGTCAGGCATGAATATCGTCGTCTTGTGGACAACCGCAGGTTCGCTCTCATCCGCAGGGCTTTCTAGAGAATTTTTTAACGGACAAACACGGGCAAATGCGGCTTCGGAAATTTATTCCAATCTTGAAGGGGTTGGTAGCAAGGAATTTACGGCTAACGCGCAGGGCTATTCTGAACACTATACACTGACAGCCACTTATCAGGACGGTACAACTCAAATCACAACCTGTGTTGTAACTGTGAACAGTCCTCAATCAACGCAGGTCGTTTCCTTCAGTGTTTTGGGTCGAAATGCAACCGTACCCGGCAGCACCCACCAGATCGGTTGGGAGACACGTAATGTAAGCCAGATTCAACTGCTGGCTCTGAATCCTCAAAACCAACAGGTCATTTTAAAGTCCAATCTTCCCCCCAAAGGACTCATCGAATTTACTATTCCCGCTAATTACACCTATTCAAGCCTACAGTTGATTTTGCAGCTCGACCAAATCGCAGTGAGTGATCTTCCGTCCGCCGCCATCCTCAAATTACCGATTAATCTTTCTGGTGGAAGTCAGCCCAATGCGGAACCGCCAGCGCAAACAGGCTCAGTCACAAACTTGAGGCTGATCGACTGGCGCGAAGTAGCAGAAGCCACCTATCAAGAATTTGAAAACGGGGTCATGTTTTGGCTGCCGGGTGTTATGGAGCAGCCAGTCTTGGTCATGTACAACGATGGCACATGGCAGTTTGGTCAGTGGCAAGAGTTCGAAGCGGGCATTACGGATACACCGCCCGCCAACCGTTACACCCCGTCGCTAGACCACGCATTTGGCAAAGTTTGGGCGCAGAACCCCGCTGTTCGCGGCAAATTAGGATGGGGTTTACAACCCGAAAGCAGCGCATCGGTTGAAGTTCGAATCTACGGCTCAGTCTGGCTCATTCGGATGCCCGACGGCACAACTCGTCTAGGACAGGATTTGACCGGTTCTCAATCGTGGGCAGTCGTCAAGTAACCCATCTGATGGCTTGTTTGTAAATTTTTTGAGTCGCCGATAGGGAAGTATGCTTTTGAAGTCCTCTCTCTATGCTGTGAAATAGAGAGGGGATTTAATGCCGGAACGGATGTTAGGCAGGTATCAATTTATTCGAGACTATTGATCCGGTTCTAGAGCATCACGCCCTTCGCCTGCATCGTCTTTGCTGTTGTTGGAAAGTGAAATCGATGGCACTTTCACTTTTAAGGTATCAACATCTGAAACGGGCTTGATAGGTTCGGTCGGGTCGTCCGGCAGTTCGGTTTCTAAATCGGAATGTGCGCCATTTGCGGATTCTTCCAGCCACTCTTCTTTGCCCTGTTTTGGAAGCCGGAGCGTATCGTGTGGGTCGCCGTCCGACAATTCGGCGATGTCCTGCGTCTCCCGCGAGCGCTTGAGTGGATTGTTTTTGAGGATGATAGTCGAGTCTTTGTCCTCTTCACTTTTATAAGGTGTGCTGAGTCCGGCGGTATCTTCGTCTGCTTCCGCTGTGGGATCCCCTTCGACGGCGATTACAATCACACTAATGTTGTCCTCACCGCCGCGTTGGTTGGCGAGGTCGATCATTTTCTGGCTTACAACATCGGGATTCGGATCAGAAAATGCAAGTTTTGCCAATTCCGGCGCTTTGACGTGCCGTGTTAATCCATCTGAACACAATATCAAACGATCACCCACATGCAGCCGCTTGTAATAAATATCCACGTCCACATCTTCATTTTGTCCCAGCGCGCGGTACAGCACATTGCCCATTGAATGGGTTTCGGCCTGTTCGGGTGTAATATGGCCTGCCATCACAAGCGCTTGCACATAGCTGTGGTCAATCGTAATCTGGGTGATGGTTTCATCTTCAGGTTCCACCAGATACGCACGGCTGTCACCCACATGAGCAAATGTCGCGTACGTTCCACGGATAAAAACCAGTGTCAGCGTCGTACCCATGCCGCGCATTTCGGGTGCCAGAACCGCCTTGTGGACGATATTCATGTTAGCGGTATGGATTGTGTCTTGCAGGCGTTCGGTTACGGGAATATCTTCCGAATCGTTAGGCTGAAAACCTGCTTTGATTGTTTCCACTGCGATGCGGCTGGCCTCTTCACCCGCTGCTGCCCCGCCCATACCATCTGCGATGATGGCAAGGACAAATCCTTCACCTGTCCAAAGGTGAATACTGTCTTCATTGTTTTGACGTACTTGCCCGGTACTGGTACGTGCGCTGCTGCGAAGGTTGATGCCGTGCTCCGGTTTATACATGCCCGGACTCCTTGAGAGTAATTTTGACCTATTATAGTGCAATTCTGATTTAGTGGGAACACAGGACGAAAGGCCTGTTTGAAAGATTTGATCCGAATATACGACGATAACCTTAAAATATTGTGACGAAGTGCGTCCAAACTGCATGAATATTGACTAAATACCGCTTATTTTGGCCCGTAATCAAGGTTATAATAATGAAATATGTTTGTAACTTTTTGTGATCTCTTCATCCGCTGCGGTTGACTATCAAGTATTTAACCGATAACCGCTCATTGCGAAAAGCATATTCCCCTATGTCACTTGCCATCTTTCGTTTAGGTCGGCGATATATCAGCCGTCGCTTACTTCAAAGTGTCTTGTTTGTCGTTGGTGTCGCCTTGGGCGTGGCGATGGTCATCGCCATTGATATTGCCAATTCCTCTTCCAGCCGCGCCTTTGATTTGAGCGCTCAGAGTATCTCTGGTAAAGCCACCCATCAAGTACTGGGCGGGCCAAACGGCGTTCCAACCGCACTTTATCGCCAACTGCGTCTTGATCTTGGATTGGAAGCCGTCGCGCCAATTATCGAGCGCTATGTGCGCGGTGTAAATGTTGGCGATCAACCGCTGCGGTTGCTGGGTGTTGATCCGTTCGCCGAACCGCCGTTCCGTAATTATCTTTCGGCTGCTTCTTCGCAAAGTGCTGGCGAAACGGCTGCCAGCGGCGGAGCAAACGGCACGGCGACTGATGCTATCAACGCCTTCATTGCCGAGCCGCGCACGGCTTTGATGAGCGCCACACTCGCCCAACGCTTTGGTTTGAAGATTGGCGATACCTTGAACGTTCGCTCCAATGACCAACAAATCGCAGTGCGTATCGTCGGTTTGCTGCAAGTGCCGGATCAAGCCAGCGCACAGGCTGTTGATAACTTGCTGCTGACAGACATTGCGACTGCCCAAGAAATCGCAGGTTCTCCGGGCTACATCAGCCGCATTGATCTCATTTTACCTGCTGACTATGACACCCAAAAAATTGCAGACATTCTGCCTCAAGGGACTGCCTTAACCACGCCCAACGCCGAAAACAGCGCCATCAACCAGATGACCGCCGCCTTTAACTTAAACCTGCAAGCATTGAGTTTGTTGGCCTTAGTTGTGGGTGTGTTCTTGATTTACAACACCGTTACGTTTAGTGTTGTCCAGCGCCGCCCGATTATTGGAGTCCTGCGGGCCTTGGGGGCAACCCGTCAGCAAATCTTTTTGCTCATTTTGGGCGAAGCGTTGGTACTCGGCGTCGTCGGTACCGTTATCGGTTTGGCACTCGGTATCATCATGGGGCGGGCATCGGTCGGTCTGGTTGCCAAAACCATCAGCGACTTGTATTTCACCGTCAATGTACAGGCTGTGACCATTGCGCCCTTCACGCTTATTAAAGGAGCTGCCATCGGTGTTGCTGCCAGCGTAATCGCCGCGCTCATCCCCTCCTATGAAGCTACCCGCACACCGCCCGCTGGAACCATGCGCCGTTCCGATGTCGAACAGCGTGCATTACGCCTCGTCCCGTTGACGACTGCCGCAGCGGTTGCGTCCAATTTATTGGGTTTAATTCTCCTGCGCGTCCCGACCACCAACCTTTATGTAAGTTTTGGCGCGTTATTTTGTATCGTCATTGGCAGCGCCTTATTTACGCCGCTCGTGTTGATTATCATGATGCGCGTAGCCGCCCCCTTGACGACCCGCATCTTTGGCGTGTTAGGTCGGATGGCTCCTCGTGCCGTAACCCGTTCGCTCAGCCGGACTTCGATTGCCGTTGCCGCCTTGACCATTGCCGTCAGTGTGATCGTCGGTGTCAGTGTCATGATCGGCAGCTTTCGCACCACCGTATCCGATTGGCTGGATACAACCCTTGGCGCGGATATTTTTATTTCACCGCCGCTGCTCACCGTCATCAGCGCTACCCCCAATACCGATTCGGAAGTTGCCCGTTTAGTGGCTTCGGTGGATGGGGTTGATCATGTCGCAACCGTTCGTGAAGTCAACGCCATCGCGCCGGATTACCCTGATTTGCCGCCCGCTAACTTGCTTGCCATCAGTGAAGATACATCAAACGGCAGGCGCAATTTCATCTGGAACGCCGCACCCAACGGCGATTACCGCCAAGCACTAAGGGATGGTTATCTGGTCGTGAGCGAGCCTTTCGCTTTTCATCGGGACATCACGCCGGAAAACAATACGCTCAAATTGCTAACGGATAAAGGTGAACATACCTTTACCATCGTCGGAGTCTACTACGATTATTCAACCGATCAGGGTGGGGTATTGATGGCTGATCCCGTATATCGTTCTTTTTACAACGATCAATACACCACCAATATCGCAGTGTTCCTCAAAGACGGTGTTGACCGCCAGCAAATCATTAACCACCTGCAAACTGACACCCTCAAAGGCTACGACTTGCGCGTCCAGAGTTACACCGATTTACGCTCAGGTGTTTTCGCCATCTTCGAGCAGGCCTTTTCGATTACTATTGCCTTACAACTCTTGGCGACAGTTGTAGCCTTCATTGGCGTCCTCAGTGCGTTGATGTCTCTGCAATTGGAGCAAACACGCCAGTATGGTGTTATGCGCGCAACAGGCATGACTCCCACGCAGTTGTGGCGCTATACCCTCATTCAAACTGGCTTGATGGGTTTTACAGCCGGCACATTGGCGCTTCCGATTGGCTTGGCCTTAGCCCTTGTTCTGATTTATGTCATCAATGTGCGTTCCTTCGGCTGGACGATGCAGCTTCATCTGCCACCGGGAGAATTTGCCCAAGCCTTCACCGTAGCGGTCATCGCTTCACTGGCAGCCGGCATTTATCCTGCCTATCGCCTTGGCAAACTCGTGACCAGCCGCGCCCTCCGCAGCGAGTGAGAATGATATTGCGAGACAAAAGGGGATAATATGGACCTTGAAGATGAAATTCGTGAGATTGGTGTACGTATGGTCGGTTGCTCAAATGAATGTGCAGGCATTAATCGGCAGCAGGTGGATGGCATTTTGCCACGTTGTTTATTTTTAGAGACAACCAATCGCCAGCAAGGACAAGGTACTGTAGTAGTTGGTATTAACCCCGGTCGTTCTGGTGCAGATGAGCAAAAATTTTATCAAGAACAAGGGCAAACTTATGAACAAACGGTTGCCTATTGGGATGAAAACCTAAGAGGTAGACATCCCTACTACAAAAGACTGCGCGAACTTATTGATAAACTGGAACTTTCTGGTTCTATCCTGTGGACTGAACTTGTCAAATGTGAAAACCACCCGAAACAGGGAGGTTTGCCACCCCTGCAAACATTTCGCACTTGTACCAGTCGATATTTGCAATCCGAGTTGAAAATTGTTCCTGTAGACTGGCCTATTATGGCAATTGGTTTAGAATCATATCGAGCTACTGCCTATATGTTTCCTGAAAGAATAGTGATAGGTGTTCCTCACCCTACGGGTTCTTTTGGACGGCAGTTTCATCGCTTATTAGATCCAGAATCAGTGCCAATAATTAAAGAATTTATCGCCAAAAGTTTAGGCGCTGAAGAAATGCAAGCCGTTTGGATACCAGAATTGATAGGGCAGGTCATAACTTGAGACGATATGCAAACCAGATGAACTTGAATAAATGACAAAGTATGGACACGGCTGGGATATAATCCTAATAAATCCTATAATTCGTAAATTTAGGCCTATGTTATCCTTAGCAATAGACGATTAGCAGTAAATCTATTTTCAGTGATAATATTCTTAATACACGAGTAAAATGTTGCCCTATGTTTGACTTGCTCAGATCGGATGACTTGATGTTTAACTTCGCCAATGACCCGCAGGCCGTCGGTCGTATGTATCTTACCGACGAGTCGCTACGCATCCGGCAGGAGACGCACGAACTGTATAGCGAACCGAAAGTGGATTTTACCGACTGGGCCTTAGACTCAGTCAGTTGGCGTGGGGATGAATTCGTATTGGATGTGGGCAGCGGACCGGGGCGTTATTACAGCGCATTAATGTCACGTTTCCCCGATATCAAATATTACGCATGTGATTTATATCCCGGAATGGTACAGAATCACCCCTACAAAAAGTCGCTGTCGTTAGCGGATGCCCAACGCCTACCATATCCCGACGCAAGCTTCGATGTGGTTATGGCGAACCACATGCTTTTTCATGTGCCGGATGTCGAGCGCGCACTCCGTGAATTACGTCGTGTAGTCAAACCCGGCGGCTTCGTCATGGCAACCACCAACAGCATTCATACCATGCCCGAATTTCAAGCCTTGATGCGCCGTGCGATTACACTGCTGTCGCCACCCGGAACAGCCAATGTCAGCGTACCGGGACAGCATACCGACCCCTTCACCCTTGAAAGTGGTACACGCCTGTTGTGTCATCACTTTTTTGCAGTTGTACGTTATGATCTGCCGCGCGCCTTGGTTTTTCCCAGCGCTGAACCCGCTTTAGCCTACCTCAACAGCACGCGCAGCGTGCGCGAAGCTGAACTTCCACAAGGCGTGAGTTGGGACGAAATGATGATGATCGTCCGTGAGCAAATGGGCCGCCTCATCGACCATTTTGGTGAGCTGACCGTAAACACTCTTTCAGGGCTGCTGGTCGCTACAGATCGCGGAGATTTCATCGACGAGTACATTGACAAACTTGCCAACATCAAAGAGCAAACCAAACCCATGACCCCTCAGCGCAAACCCCGTCGTGGACGTTGAGGATTATGTATTGAAACCTTAAGCGCATCCCGTGTCGTTCGCCCTTTACAATGAGGGTGTCTTGCGCCGCGCTTTATGCGGCAGCATATTTCCTTATTTAGAGGAGCGATCAATATGGATGTAACCCTTAAATTTCAACCCGCCTTCTCATTGGCCTATGTCAAAGTTGCCCCCAATGAAGAAATCCGTGTCGAACCCGGCGCGATGGTCAGCCACACATCCGGCATGAGCATGAACACCAAAGCCGAAGGAGGTTTGTTCGGCGGCCTCAAGCGCATGGTAGCTGGCGAAAGCTTTTTTCAAAACACATGGAAAGCCCCTGCTGACGGTGGCGAAATTACACTTGCCCCCGCCGTGGCCGGTGATATGTTTGTGCTGCCCGTAAGCGGCGAATTTTTGCTTGCCAGCGGTGCCTATGTCGCCAGCGAAATGAGCCTAACCGTGGATGCCAGTTGGGGTGGTGCTAAAGGTTTCTTCGGCGCTGGCGGCTTGATTTTATTGAAGGTCAGCGGCAGTGGTAAATTGGTTGCTTCCTCTTACGGTGCGATTTTCGACAAAACCTTAGCCGCTGGTGAAACCTATGTGGTCGATACTGATCATATTGTCGGCATGGACACGAGCGTCAAATTTAATGTGGTCAAATCTGGTAGTTGGAAGTCCACCATTCTCGGTGGTGAAGGACTGGTCTGCAACCTAACCGGGCCGGGGCGTGTGTTGATGCAGTCACGGTCTGTCAGCGCCTTTATCGGATGGCTCTCGCCCAAGCTTCCAACCAAGAGTTCAAACTAGTAGTTTCTTCAAATGGTTGTTAAGCCTTTTTAACATCTCGTAATATGCTTTTTTATATTAGTGAGATACGCTGATATTGCTCTGTAAGCAGAGCAATATCACGGAGAAGAGGCTAAACAGGTTAAGCGCTGATTTAATGGTGGGATACGATCACTGCATCCCACCAAACCGATGTTTGACCTCCGTAAATTCTCCTGCTTGGAACCTTTGTGTAACGTTCGGCGTAAAGTGAACGAATACACGTAGGAGGATTTACACACCGCTATGATGCAATCAAAGCATCCCTCATTGTTCAGAATAGTTTTATTGTTGGTTCTTCTATTGGTGTTGGCAAGATGTCAACCCGTTACGCTCCCCAGTACACCTGTTGCAATGAATAAACCGACACTTTCTGTGACGGGAACAGCTACTTTTCCACAAGAAACGCCAGTGGCTGCCCCGACCACGCTGGGTTCTTGGCCGCTAAGTCCTGACCGGCGTTTCATGGTGGCTCAAAGCAGCGATGGCGCATGGTGGATGTGGGATGCTGCTTCAAAAAAACCGGTTTATCTACTGAATGATACCATTACACGTGCGCCACCTTTGCATCACCCCACCTTTAGTCCCGACGGTCATTATCTGGCTGCAATTAGTGTTGGACACGTGCTCTTGTGGGATATTGCCTCACATAAACGCCGCTTGTTAAGGTCACCTTATGCTGTAGAGTATCGCAGTATGCGTTTGCTGGTTTACAGTTCAGATAGTCGGTTGCTAGCCAGCAATGGCTGCGAACGACAAAACAGTCATATGGTATGCACGGGCGGGTTCGTCAATTTGTGGGATACCAGTGATGGCAGTTTGGTGCGCACATTGCCAGTTGGATTTCGTGTCGAAGAAATTGTATATAGTGCTGACGGTACGACGTTAACCGCCTCAGGCTGTAGCATTACCGATGGCGTTATAGGGAGCTATTGTTACGAGAAGTCGCAGGCCACGTATCAGATCGACAACGGCGAGTTAATAACGCTCACACGTATTCCGCAGTACCGGTAAAAAATTGACGTTGGAATCATAGCTCTGTCTCATAAATATTTTGGCAATCGGTAACCCTAAAACATTGTCTTTTCGTAGGGGAGGGATTATGACCTTTAACCTTTTAATACGGAGTATCTAATGTAGTAGCTGAACATGTTCCGTCCGTTTGGTTTCCTCCCTCGTCTAGTGCCAAGCCTCCCGTGGGACGCGGGAGGCTTAAGGTAGGGGTTCTTTCTCCGTCCTAATTTGCTAAACCTCATCATGCCGTCCGCTGCTTTATTACTACACCAATTCGTAAACCACCATTATTCTAGCCCTGCGTTCTGCGCGGCGATTCGCCCTAGTACCGACCAATCCAGTTCCTCGTAACCTTTCGCCATCGCTACTACGAGATGGTCGCGCACCAAACTGGCGATAGGCAGAGGCGTATCCGTTGCATCACCCGCAGCTAATGCCAGCCGCACATCTTTGAGTCCGAGTGGTAGTTTGAAACCGGCTGGTTCAAATGCTTGCCGCGCAATCAGGCCACCATAATTTTTATAAACCGGCGCGGAAAACAGCGTACTGGTCAAAAGGTCAAGATACGCTTGTGGATCAATTTCGTACTTGCGAACCAGCGCGAATGCTTCACTGAGGCTTTCAATCACCGAGGCGATTAAAAAGTTTCCGCTAATTTTAATGACATTTGCGGATACCGGTTTATGACCAACCACGAAAGTTTGTTGACCGAGTACCGCAAAAATGGGTTCGCATCGAATAATCGACGTTTCATCTCCGGCTGCGACGATAAATAATTTACCGGCTGCTGCTGCATCTGGACGACCAAATACGGGTGCGGAAACATAAGCACGGTCGGCCTGCGCATGGGCATCCGTGAGGCGTTCAGCCAGTGCTACACTGATTGTACTCATACATACATGTATCGCATCCGGTCTGAGCGCGGCGAGAATCCCACCCTCACCAAAAACCACCGCTTCAACGGCCTTATCATCTGAAAGCAGTGATACGATCACCTCGTTATCGCAGGCTTCGACTGGCGTATCCGCTACAACCGCGCCATCAACCAATAGGGCTTCGGCTCGGCTGCGTGTACGGTTATAGACTGTAACATTGTGACCCGCTTTACACAGATTCCGTGCCATCACCTGACCCATTGCACCCAAGCCAATAAATCCTACGTCCATTACGATGCTCCCTCTACTGCTCATCCATGTATGGACAGCAAGTGCATGGCGTGCTGTCCGAATGTGCCGAAACTAGAAATGAATAACATGTTGAGTATACGTGATGCGCTTTGAACGGCCAACTTTAGGCTATTTTTAGAACCGACGCTGCCAATCCCACAATACCGCCCATCAAAATTAACCATGTTGCGTTCGTCTTGAAGCGAATTAACATCGCCACTGCCACCAAGGCCAACAAAATCGCCAGTGGACTCCATGCGCCGCCATCTAGCGTTTTGAGTGCTGCACCTGTCAAATCAATTAACGTGACCAGAATCGCAGCAATGACACCGGCGTTTACACCCGAAAGAAACCCGCCCAGAAATTTACTTTGTCGCATTTTGGGGATGAGCGGGGCGGTCAATATCACCAGTACGAATGAGGGTAAGAAAATCCCCAGCGCTGCTGCAAGCGCCCCCGGCAAACCTGCGACGATATAACCGACGACCGCTACGGTTGTGGATACCGGCCCCGGTGTCAGTTGCCCGATAGCGACTGCATCCAAAAGCTGTCGCCCTGTAAGCCAGCCAAATCCATTGACAACATCTTGTTGAATGTATGAAATGAGCACGTAACCGCTGCCGAACAAAACCGAGCCAATTTTCAAGAAATAGAAAAAGATGTCCCATAAGCTTGGCGATGCTGCGAGAACTGCTTCTAATACTACCGGTTTAATCGTAGGGACACGATATATCGAGTCGGCAGCATTCGGTATAAAGGCAGCAAACATTGCAAACGTCCCACCCAACCCCGCTACATACAATCCGTAAATCACGCCTGCCGCCAGCATCACGATTACTTCTGGCACAGGTGTAAACATCACTACCGCCAGCGACACAATCAGCAGAACCCACAACGCGCGGTTTCTGAGCGCCGCAATCGCTAACCGGTAACCGGCTTGTGCGATGATCGCCACGATCACCGGTTTGATGCCCCATAAAATCGCCTCAATTTGCGGGATTTGCCCGGTGCCTGTGTATAGAATGGCCAGCGCCAGCGTCAGCAAAAACGCCGGCCCGATGAAACATGCGCCCGCCACCAACGCGCCGGGAATACCTTTTGTCACGTAACCCACATGAATCATGACTTCGGTTGAGTTCGGGCCGGGGATGAGATTGGTCGCTGCCACCAGATCCAAATAATGGTCGCGTGTCATCCATTTACGTCGGACGACAATCTCGTCTTCTGCTATAGCGATATGCGCGACTGGCCCGCCAAAAGCCGTCAAACTGAGTTTCAAAAACAGGCGTAATAGATCGCCATAGGTCACATTGGGTATTGTAGGTAATGGGGCGGTGCTGGTCGTCATGCGGCTTCCTGTTGAGGGGTATGGAAACCCAAATCATACCGCGAAGTTCTTAAATACTGGTTAAGGAAGAATAGATTCTATTGTTCTGCCATAAAACTTTTTAGGCAAAACTGCTTTATCATCTCTCCTTATAACTTTGCACTCTCTGCGTCTCCCTTGAAAATAGCCACCTTACCCTGCGAATTACTCCCTCCCTCGCTTGCGGGGGAGGGTTGGGGTGGGGGTTCTGTATCCTATATTTTCATCCCTTTGAGGTGTTATTTCTTTTCATGCCTAACTGCTCTGAAAGTCCTTATGCGAAGCTCTATAAAATCCACTCTGTGTTCTCTGCGTCCTTCGCGCCTCTGCGGTTCAATCTCTTTGTATTTTCACGGCTTCCACATCTGCAAAAACTGAATCGAGTCCACAAAGTTGCCGTTCACGATGATCTCCCAGTGGAAGTGTGGACCGCTGGTACGTCCGGTGTTACCAACCACACCCAGCACTTGCCCCGCACTAATCGACTGTCCGCGTGTCACATGGGTTTGCGAAAAATGATTGTAAGTGGAAAACACGCCCATCCCATGATTGACCACCACAATATTCCCGCGAATATCCATCAATCCTGTATAGGCCACTGTGCCAGATGCGCTTGCCATCACTGGCTGTCCTAATGTCGCTTTGATGTCCCAACCCGTGTGGCGCGTATCCATCGTGCCGTTAAAGTTGCGAAACGCGCCAAAAGGTGAGGTCAATTCGCCCCCGGGAATCGGCAGTTGGAAGCCGCTGCTGTCCCACAACCGCTCCGGCGTAAACGTACTAAAAATCGCTTCGAGTTTGGCGAATTCATTGCGCTCGATTTCCGGGTCAGCCAGATACGCTTTGTCCGGTGCTAACGTCACCACCTGCTTGATAAACGTTCCGATGGTCACGTCCACTTTGGTGCTGATCGTCTGCCGCGTGCCGTCCTCATACCACACCAGCACATCCAGATTATAGTTACGTGCTGTCTGCTCCATGCTCACCGATACCAACCCGTAAAATCCATCATCCGGCATCGGAAAGAAGTCCACGAGGTTATCCAAAAAGCTGGATTTTGCTCCGGCGATATTCGCGCCAGTCACATGCAGCAGTCCCGTATTGCCCTGCGCCAAACTCGTGAAGTACACCTCTAACGTCGTCCCATTTTGGCTTAACACAGCAGCCGGCTGTGGACGCGGAATCGGTGTCGAAGTTGCAAGTACTGCCGGAGTGGGCATCGTCGGATTACCACCATCCTGTGCCGTCACCGGAAGTAAGTACATGCTGATAAATAAAGCAACTAGGCCGAGAAGGGTAGTACGTTTGAGGGCTAAGTGCATTACCAAAACCATTAATCTATAGGATGTGAACCGTTCGCCAAGTATCCCACCGTCATCTCCACTCTGCAAGATGCGTTGGGTAAACGTCAGCTAATGACTGGCTTTTAACCTAATTTGTGATTGGCCGAGATGTAGGGACGGCATTCTTGCTGCCCGCCTATCCGACCATTTAAAAACCATTTTAAAAAAGTGCTTGACAGAATTAAGTTTACGGTGTAAAACTAATTCAAGTAATTAAATTTACACCGTAAAGCGAATGAGGTTTTGTATTTAATGGCACGCAAACGCAATGAAGAACTCAACGCAGCAACCGCCGATGCAATCAAGCAGGCAGCCCGTCAATTAATGGCTGAGGAAGGCACTAATGGTCTTTCGGTGCGCGGCATCGCCAAAGTGCTTGACCTTACACCGCCTGCCATTTATCACTACTTTGCTAGTTTGGACGCTCTAACGACCGCCCTCATTGTAGACAGCTTCAATGCTCTAGCCGATGCTTTGGAATTTGCTGGTTCAAACTCAACCGCTCCTACAGCCGGTGGTAAACTGTTGGATGTGATTTTGGCCTATCGTCAATGGGCAGTTGATAACCCAATTGGGTTCCAACTGATCTACGGCAATCCCATCCCCGGTTATGTCGCGCCTGCTGATGCCACTGTTCCGGCTGTTGTTCGCACCTTTGTCGTATCCGTCTCGTTCTTAGAGGAAGCTCTACAAACAGGCGAACTTGTGCCTGTCGAACCTTATAACCAGATTCCACCGGTTGTAGAAGCGCGATTGAGCGACCTGATTTCTCAAAATCAATATCCGATTGCCATCATATCGATGTATCTCGCGATGATCTTATGGACACAATTGCATGGCATTATCTATCTTGAAATCTATAACCATATCCAGTTCAACGTGGGCAATGTACCGATATTCTATGAAACCCAAATGCGCAATATGCTCACGGCTATGGGGTTAAAGATGACTCGCTAGTTCCGGTTACGGCAAACAATCAATTCGTTCGTTAATGGGACTGCAAAATCGCAGCCTTGTATTTGATGCGCCTTAGCGCAGGGAGAAAATGTCATGACTACCAAGGAATTACACGTCGTTTTGGGAAGTGGCGCGGTCGGTAAATCGGTCGCCCGTGAACTGTTCAAGTTAGGCAAAACGGTTCGCGTGGTTAACCGCAGCGGAAAAGTCGCGGATTTACCCACCGGCATCGAAGTGGTCAAAGGGGATGTATATAACGCTGCCAACGTCGCCCAACTGACCAAAGGGGCGACCACAGTTTACCAATGCGCACAGCCCGAATATCACGAATGGGCGGAGAAATTTCCACCTTTGCAGGCCGCTGTTTTGGAAGGTGTTGCGGCTAGCGGAGCGCGCTTAGTCGTCATGGAAAATCTCTACATGTATGGCGATCCCGATGGTCGTCCAATTGTCGAAACACTGCCCTATGACGCGCATACCAAAAAGGGCAAAGTTCGCGCTGCCATGAGCGAAGCCTTGATGGAGGCCCATCGCAGCGGCAAAGTCAAGGTTGCTATCGGACGCGCCTCGGATTTCATCGGCCCGGAATATTTCATCGGCGCTGATCAATTGATTTATGCCGCACTAGAGGGCAAAACGGCCAACGCGCTGGGTGATTTGGATGCACTGCACAGCTTCACCTATGTGCCGGATGTTGGCAAAGCGCTGGCTGTTCTCGGCACTCACGACGAAGCATTCGGCCAAGTGTGGCATATCCCTAGCCCTGCGCCCCTATCGCAGCGTCAGTTGGCTGAAATGATATACCAAGAAGCGGGTCATCCGGTAAAACTGCGGGCGGGTGGTCGCCTTGTTCTAAGCGTAATAGGGCTGTTTAATGTCGGCGTCCGTGAAATCGTCGAGATGCTCTACGAGTTCGAGAAACCTTTCATCTTGGATAGTTCCAAATTTGAAAAAGCGTTTGGCATGAAAGCCACACCCATTGAACAAGCTGTTCGGGAAACCGTAGCCTACTTCAAAGCCCATCCCAAGACTGTGGGGAACGCAGCATGATTACAACCGCTTCTTACACAACATGGGGATTAATCGGACGTTGGTTGCTGGCCTTTCTCGGTTTTCCGATTGGTGGTGCTGTGACCTATCTCATCATCGGCACATTTGATGATCCGTTAAAAGGTATTGTTGGTGGGGCAGTAGCTGGTGTATTCATCGGCGGTGCGCAGTGGTTAGCCCTGCGTTCCGACAGCGACATGAACGCCAGTTGGATTGCTGTCACCAGTGCCGGATTAGCGGCAGGCGTTGGACTCAGCAACGCGCTTCTCGGTTCTAATACCGATGTTGCCCCTATCGTTGGCCGCGCCGCCATTACAGGCGTCATCTTAGGGGCAGTGCAAGCCTATCAATTACAGCGTAAGGGTGGCGCGTCTATCACTTGGGCCTTGTTCGTTGCCATCGCCTACACCATCGCTTGGCCGGTGACCTACTTGGTGATTCGGGACAATGTCTCGATGGGCTATGTCGTTTTTGGCTCATCCGGCGCTTTTCTTTTTCAAATCATTACCTTACGTGCAGTCCTTCGTCTGCCTTCCAAACGACCCACTCATGCTTAGACCTTAATCAGGGAGCTTGGTTGTAAACCGACCTGCTCCTATATGCCTTTCAGATTAACATTTTTCTATGCAACTTTTCTTATATATGTTCGTACATATAGAAAACTACGCATATAGATAAGGAGTAGAATTGCATGTCACAAGTGATACCCGGACGCTTCACCGCTCAAATCGATGAACCTTTTGTCGTTTTTCTCATTGGGATGCGCGTCAATAAGCTGCTTGCCGTCCAAAAATGGCTTCCGCCTGCTCAGGCGATGGGAACCATGCTCCGTGAACTTTACTCTCATCCCGAAAAGGGGTTCCTCGGCGGCCAGTCCTACATGTTTTGGCGTGGTACTTTGATGGTGCAGTATTGGCGCTCGTTTGAAGACCTTGAACACTTTGCCCGCCACCCTTCAGACCCGCATCTTGCCGCGTGGAAGCGTTTCAACCAATCGGTTGGCGCGGACGGCTCAGTCGGAATCTTCCACGAAACCTACATGGTAGAACCCGGTAAGTATGAAGCTGTCTACGGCAATATGCCGGTCTTTGGTCTAGCCGCTGCCACAAAACATGTTCCGGCGGTTGGTCGGCGCGAAACTGCCCGGCGGCGGCTCGGAGGAGAAAACGAACCCGCCGTTCAATCACCTGTGAATCCCACGGTTTAACCATGGTTCCATCGGCTGCCTGAGTACCTGCTCGGGCAGTCCTATTGCTGTACCGTCTCACAATTAAAGACGCATACTCCTTGCCGCATTTTGGGATGTAGGGACGGCGTGATGAACTTTTACTTTTTAATACGGAGTAACGTAGTGGCCGGCCATGCCCCCCCTTTACGGGCTATCTCCAGAGTGATAATGGACAATCTGAACTTGAGCAATGATTGTCCGGATGCGAGCGTTGGTGATGAAAGATTAAGGTGGTTTTTTTCTCCGTGCTAATTTGTAAAACTTCATCTTGCCGACCGCCGCAATTAATCTTCACACAATTGATCAGTCGATGAACTGCTTTATGTCCTTAGCCCGATTTTTGGTAGAATAGACGGATTAATTGCCAGCTTGAATTGGAAAAGCATGAATGGGTTTTACTTTAGAATTACTTCCGAATGAACCAATTATTGTCACGAAGGCGAAAGGTGTGCTTGTTGTACAGGACTTTATCGACATGTTTTCTGCTGCACGCAAACTCATGCATGGAATGCAGGGACCCATCTACCGCATTTCGGATTTTACGGAAGCCACCAGTTCATTTATGGAATTACTGCGGATGGCACAGATTGCCTCAAAGGGCAACGAAGGTACAACCAGCGACCCTCGCATTAAAGCCGTGCTGGTTGGCACTAACCAATGGATAGCCTTGGCGCGCACGATCTTTGAACAACCTCAATACTCGGCTATGCGCTTCCCCACCTTCGAAACTACGGATGATGCTTTGTCATATGTTCGCAGCCAATTGTCGGCAAAGGCCGACACTGCTGCATCTGATGTCTGACGCTGTCCAGCGCGCTTAACCCCTTCTTTACAATTTTCTGATTTCTTTATTCTGCCGCAACGGATTGCCCCTTAGGATTAAACAGATCAATTAATCTCAACGGTAATGTGGTGTAATAAAAGAGAGTAACATGGGTTTTACGTTGGAAATGCTCCCTGATGAGCCAATCATTATTGCAACCGGAAAAGGACTCTTGACGATACAAGATTTCGCCAACATGTTTGACGAATCGGCCAAGCTTCTAGAAGGAATGGAGCAGACCGTTTATCGTGTTTCTGACTTCCGCGAAGCCACCAGCTCATTTATGGATCTCATCCGTATGTCACAGCTTGCTTCCAAAGGTGGCGCAGGCACAACTACTGATCCACGCATCAAAGCGGTGTTGGTTGGTACGAATCAATGGGTCAGTCTGGCGCGCACCATTTTCGAGCAGCCCCAATATTCTGCCATGCGTTTGCCTACGCTCGAAAATCTTGAAGATGCTCTGAATTACGCCCGTTCTCAAATCGCGAGTCAAGCGACCGACGCTCAAGGTGTTCTCAATCCCAATCTCGTTTAATCTAGCAGGTAATCATAACTATGGCATTTCAAATTGAATGGCTTCCCAATGAACCGATCTTGATCGCGACCGCCAGCGGCCTCATCAGCGTAGATGACTTCAAGGGCATGTATGAGCAAGTCGCCAGCATGATCGAAGGCCGTCACGAAAAAATCTACCGCATTGCTGACTACACCAATGCCGACAGTTCGTTCATGGATATCCTCAAAGCTGTAAAACTGGCGTCAAACAATGCACCCGGTTCATCGTCTGACCCGCGCATTCAAACAGTCTACGTGGGCACCAGCCAGTGGATTAGCTTGGCACGTACCGCGTTGCAGCAGCCCCAATTTGGCGGCATAATGATTCCCACCTTTGTTGATCTGGATGATGCGCTGGTATTCGCACGCCGCGAGATCGCCAAAGCCGCTGAAACCGCAAGCGCTTGATGATGGGCATTTCTGTCCATCGCTTCATTTGATGAGGACTGGATAGATGCCCAACAACTTCGAAATTTACGACCTGCGCGTGACCGTAACCGCCATTGAAGGCCGCTCGGTATGCAGTTTGCAGGTCGGTGATTACTTCGAACTCACCGAAAGTAACCAACTGCGTCTGCCCCCCGGCAAACACTTTTGTATTTACGCCCTCAGCAGTGTGCTGCCGCTGTTGGCAGCCAAACAGCGCCAGCTTTCCGCCGGAGATTGGCTGGAACGCGACTCGCTCGTAGCCTGCCCCGATCCTGACGAACGTCTTATCATGAAGCTCGAACGCATCAACAAACGCACCATGAACAGCGACGACTTAACCTAGCATTGAGCCTTCTTCCCCTGTTGATATGGGTTTTCAACAGGGGAAGCCCGCGATTGTTGTTGATAGGGGTTAGGGTATCCTAATTCGCTGAAGGGTTGCCCTCGGTTTGCATCGCTGTGATGTGTGGACAGCCAGCCGCGACCGCCTGCGCGATGACCTCCGGCGTGACCATCGTGTTCAGCGGCTTACGCTTGTAGCGCACTACTGCGCCTTCCGGACGGCTTGCGCCTAAGCTGTAGGTCGTCTGCACATCAGAGCTGACCAATTCCAGATCAAACTGTTGCAGCAGCATACTGGTAATCATGATCATTTCGTTGTTGGCGAAGTTCATGCCGGTGCATTTGTGCATCCCACCACCAAAGCCGGTGATGGTGTGCTTATGCTTCTTGTCTTCTTCGCGCCCCGGTGCAAAACGCAGCGGATCAAACTGTTCAGCGTCCGACCAGACGTCGGGCAGCTTGTGGGCCAGCTTGGTATTCAGCATGACCAACCAACCTTTTGGAATGGTGTAGCCTTCGACTTCGGTATCTTCCTCGGCGTAGCGGAAAATTGTATCAGCCGACGGATGCAGCCGTGTGGTTTCGTTGACTGCCCAACTGACATGCTCCAAGTTGGCGATCAGATTCAAGTCGGCGGGCATTCCATAAGGGAACTTTTCACTGATTTCAGTCTGCACCAGCTTGAGATAATCCGGATGTTTGAGCAGCTCGGTGACTGTCCATGCGGCTTGACCCACGGTTGTCTCGTGACCGGCGAACATCAACGCAGCGATTAGACCGAAAATCACCTCATCCTCGACCGGTCGCCCATCTTTATAGGTAGCGGTGGCGAAATCTTGCAGCATGTCGTTGTATTCTTGGGTGCTGGTGCGCCGTTCATGAATAATCGGCTTGAGGATGGCCTGCATCTTAGCCTTAGCCGCGTCACGCCGGCGGAATTTGGGCAGCGGCCAGTTCGGCGGGAAAATCATATCCATACCTTTATTCAGGTCGGCATATAAATCCCAAAACTCGCGCCCCATCGCCTTGCGGAACGGTTCACCCATAATGGCATGAGCCGCCACATTTTGAACCAGCGGCGCCAGTCCTAGACCCAAATCAACTTCACCCGATTCGCCCAACGAATCCAACCACTGTTGAATTTCCTTCTGCATCACCTTGACGTAACCCGGCATCTTGCCGCCTTTGAACGGCGCGTGCAGAATATGGCGCTGCGCCATATAAACCTCTGGCGAAGCGGTGAAAGCAATATCCCCGAACATCGCCCGCAGCGCGCCATAGGCCTTGTCCATACGCAGCGCGGTATCGGTCTTGGCGAAGAACGTTTCTTGCGCTTCTTCACCGGCGATCACCGCCACGTTCTGGCTCACCAGTTTGATACTAAAAATAGGGCCTTTTTCCTGATAACCCCGTTCGATTAATGCCGCACGGTCACGCGAAAATGCCATCACATTGCCAATAACAGGCAGTCCGGACAGTTGAGGAGGTGTTGGTTTCATCGGATTAGTTTCCACTCTACTGACAACAAAGTGAACGATACCTTTCCAAGATAACCGAGAATCACATTAATATATGCTTATGATTTCGGCATGTTGTCGTATAATCAACAAAAGAGGCTAAAATGTCGAAAAAATCCGCATCCTCAATTGACCCGCGCAAACTTCGAACCCGACAGTTGATTCGCGCCGCATTCCTCGAGCTGATCCACGAAAAAGGTTTTGATGCCGTCAGCATTCAAGACATCACTGACCGTGCTACCCTCAACCGTGCCACCTTCTACCTGCACTACAAAGACAAGCATGACCTGATGGTTTCGCTCATGCAAGAGGTTCTGGACAAACTCAGCAGCTTACCCATGCCCTTGCAGCCTTCGCGCCCACAAGAACCGGATCCCGAACGCTTGGGTATTTTCTTCGTCAGCCTGTTTCAACATGTCGCCCAACACGCCGACTTTTACCGCGTCATGGTGGTGGAAGAAAGTGTCGCACCCTTCGCCGGACAGATGCAAGCCTACATTGAACAGTTTGGATTACGCTGGTTTGCCCGCGCCCGACAACGCCAGTTCAGCGTCCGGCCTGAGGTGGTCATGAGCTACCTCAGCGGCGCTTACATGGGCATGATTAAATGGTGGCTCAAAAACGATATGCCCATCAGTCCACAAGACCTCGCCGCCCAATTCATGCAGCTTGCGCTACCCGGCATCATCCAGATTGACCAGACCGAATGAGTATTTCATTTGATTCGCAAAATTCGCATTTTGTGTATATTTTCCGCTGAAATGACTGGCGGGAAGCAGGGGAGAAGCCGCTGAATCGACATTTTTGCGCAGCGGGAAGCCCGGCTGATGCCACCGAAATGACACCATTGCGGCGGATGGCCCGGGTATATCCGCCGCGTTGCAAATGTTGTTGTCGCTGCAGCGGGTTTGAGGGAGCATTCCACCGAATTTGCAATTCTTTTGGCAGTAAAGAGAAAACCGAGTGAAATGTTGAACGTGCATGGCAAACCCTTGCAAATATCTACACTTGAAATTGTAGAACAAAAAGGCTAAATTGTCGAGTTATAGTTTGGTTTGTTTATATTAGCGTTAAACTAATATTAATGATAGGATATAATTAGGAATAAAATGACGGAAATAAATTATGAGAACTGATAGGCGTGCGTTAATTGTTGGTATTGAAGAATATACTGTGTTAAACAAACTAAATTACGCAAAGAATGATGCGTTGGCAATTAATGAGGCTTTAAGCGAATACAATTTCCAATTCGGTTGTGAATTACTAACAAATGAAGAGGCAACGGTTGCCGCAGTTAGAAATCAGTTTAGGAATCTTTTCTCGGATGCAGACGATGATGCAATAATAATATTTTTCTTTGCGGGACATGGTGTATATATTGATGGCAGTACGTTCTTAGTTACTCTTGATAAAGAAGATAGTATTGAAGACTCGCTTGATCTAAGACGGTTGATTGATATTGTTACCAAATATCGTAAGGCTTCCCAAAGCTGCATATTTATCCTAGACTGCTGCCATAGTGGGGCGCTGGGATTAGAAAATATGACTGTTAGTCTTGATGCTATTCAAGATGCAATTGTGTATTCATCCACGAGTATTACATTAATAGCTTCAGCAGAAGCTTCTAAAATCGCTAAAGAAAGTGATGAATATAGACAAGGTGTGTTCAGTCACTTCCTATTTGATGGACTACTAGGCGCAGCAGCAAATAACCAAGGTGAAATAACAGTTTCAACTCTTGGAGAGTATGTTTCAAAGTGTATGAGCGAATTTCATCCTGATCAGAAAATTGTGTTGAAAACGACATATGTCGGACAATCCCCGATACTTGGTGCCGGTTTCACCCCTCGTCATCAAATTGAAATCGCTAAACTTGGCGAAGCCCAATTACAGGATATTACATCTAAAACAGTAGACAGATTGAAAGTCATTAAGCGAAATCTTGAATACACTCATGAAAAAATTTGGATTGACAAGCTTCATAATGAAACTAGCCGATTACTGACCGAATTAATTCAGTGGAGACAGGGGCTTGAGAATAAATACGTGGAACTGAAAACTTCAAAAGCAATTCGGGTTTATGATCATGATATCTTGCGTACCCAAATCGAACTTGCAAATATAACTACAGGTATAGTATTGCAGGACGGAATTGTAGAGCGCGAAATAGGGATGGGAGGATTTGGTACCGTATATGAAATAGATTCTATACGTGGTCGACGAGAAGCCTATAAAGTTTATCATTCAAATCAAATGCATGATAAGGATAAATTGAAGGCATTTAAGCGCGGCTATAATGCCATGAAAAAACTTGATCATCCAAATATTGTAAAAGTCATTAAATTTACTGACGCACCGATTGGTTTTTATATGGACTATATAGAGGGTAGTAATTTTAGGGATTGGTGGACGGATGACGTAACGAAAATACTAAATTTGCTCCATGTTATTGCCCAAACCGTTGAAAATGCACATGAGAATGACGTTGTGCACAGAGACATAAAGCCTGAAAACATAATAGTTGCTAGTAACCCTCACAATGAAACCGCCCCAATTCCATATTTGACCGATTTTGATCTTGCATGGTATAGCATGGCAACCATGTATTCGGATATAGAGTCAAAGACGGCTGTCGTTGGACATTATCTTTATGCTGCTCCTGAGCAATATGAAACCCCCCAAGCGGATATTACTAAAAAACCCACAGCTGATATATATGGATTTGGTCAATTATGTTATTTTGCTGTGTGTAATCGTGATCCTGAACGAGATGGTGATCAAGCTAAAGCCACACTTAAAGCTCGTTTGGAGGGGTGGACAAGCGGAGAAGCCGCTTATTTGTTTATGGAAATGTACGGAAAAGCGACGCGCCGTACACCGTCACAGCGTTATCAAAAAATGCGCGAAGTAAGTGCTGATATTCTCAAAATCCGTAACTTAATTGTTGATCCAGATAAAAACCGTATTTTGACTACGGAGGAATTTATCGCTGAGTTAATATTCTCGATTTTTGGATTTCAAGTTAGTCCTAGTCGTGCATTTGTTTCTATTTCTCAACGAACCCAAATTCATATCCAATCTATCACAAAAACACGTATAGACCTAAAGTTTGAATTGATTCAAGGTTATGCCGCAATGACCGGTACTTTTGAGCAGCAACGTAATGCATTAAATAGACGGGTTGATAAAGTGCTTGATGATTTGTCAAATCTAGAGACTAAGAGGCATAGTGAAAAGGTTACAGATGTATATAGTACAAGGATAGATGTAGAGGGCAACTTCTTAAATCTTGAGGGTGTTGCAAAGATTCGGCAAGTAATCGAAGGAGTAATAAGTTGTTTGGAAAACTAATACTACTTGAATCTTTTAGCAAACAAAATTTAATCCGAACTATGTTTCTTTTAATAGAGAGAAAGGCTTGATTTCTACTTAAGATTTACCTGTTATCACCTGTTTATCAGGTCTATCATCAAATACACATGCTTAATGATAGGTTTATCAGGATTTTGTCTCCTAACTGCCCTCATCGTGCTATAATTCCCTCTGCAATATCCACTAACAATCGAACTCGCGTAAAATCGGTATGTTGAATACCGTGTCATTATTCATGATGAAACATCCTCATTTGCTTGTTTCACCTTATGTCAAGGAGTAAAAACTCGTGAATTCGGACCTGCAAACGCTGGCTATTAACACCATTCGCACCCTGTCGATTGATGCTGTGCAAAAGGCTGATAGTGGTCATCCCGGCCTGCCAATGGGTGCTGCACCCATGGCTTATGCGCTGTGGACGAACTTCCTGCATCACAATCCGCATAATCCGCACTGGGCCAATCGTGATCGATTCATCCTCAGTGCAGGTCATGGTTCGATGCTGCTGTACTCGCTGCTGCATCTAACTGGCTATGACTTGTCACTTGATGAGATCAAAAACTTCCGCCAATGGGGTAGTAAAACTCCCGGCCATCCGGAATATCATGAAACCCCCGGTGTCGAAACCACCACCGGCCCACTCGGTCAAGGTGCTGCTAACGCTGTCGGTTTCGCACTGGCCGAAGCCTTCCTCGCCAATCATTTCAATCGCCTCGGCTTTCCGGTTGTCGATCATTACACCTACTGCCTCGTTGGTGATGGTGATTTGATGGAAGGTGTCAGCTCCGAAGCCTGTTCACTGGCTGGCACATGGGGTCTTAACAAGCTGATTTACCTGTACGACGACAATAAAATCACGCTTGATGGTGAAACGTCGATGACCTTCACTGAAGATGTTGCCGCCCGTTTCCGTGCTTATGGCTGGCATACCATTGATGTGGCTGATGGAAATGATGTTCAGGCCATTAGTGATGCTATCGCCGAAGCTAAAAAATCGACTGACGCACCGACATTAATCCTCATTCACACCATCATCGGTTATGGCAGCCCCAACAAACAAGGCACCAGCAAAGCGCATGGTTCGCCTTTGGGCAAAGACGAAATCAAGCTGGTCAAGGAAGGTTTTGGCTGGCCGCAGGAAGATTTCTACATCCCCGGTGAAGCTCTCGAACACTTCCGTGAAGCGGTTGAACGTGGTGCTGCATTCGAAGGTGATTGGAATAAGTTGTTCACCGACTACCGCGGTCAATATCCTGATCTCGCCAAAGAATGGGATCAAGTTATGGACGGTCAACTGCCTGCTGGTTGGGACAAAGACATTCCGGTTTATGGTGAAGGCAAGAAATATGCTACCCGTAATGCCTCCGGTGAAGTGTTGAATGCCATCGCTAAGAATATTCCGACGATGATTGGTGGTGATGCTGATTTGGCTGGCAGCACCAAGACACTCATCAAAGGTTCGGATAACACTGGCAAAGGCAATGTCAAAGGCCGCAATGTACGCTTCGGTGTTCGTGAATTTGCAATGGGTGCTATTGCCAACGGTTTAGCACTGCATGGCGGCATCATCAAGCCTTACACCGCAACCTTTTTGACCTTCAGTGATTATATGCGGAACGCTATTCGTATGGGCTGCTTGATGGGCATTCCAACCGTGTATGTCTTCACGCATGACAGCATCGGTTTAGGTGAAGACGGCCCGACGCATCAACCGGTTGAACAGACCGCTACACTTTCTGCCATTCCACAAATTACGGTTATCCGTCCGGCTGATGCCAATGAAACGGCGGCTGCATGGCATACGGCCATGACCTTGCCGCATCCGGTGGTACTGATTTTCACCCGCCAAGACCTGCCGGTACTGGTTGGTGATCAGGTTCGCGAAGGTACAGCTAAAGGCGGATACATTCTGGCAGAAACCAGCAGCTCACCGGATATTATTTTGATTGGTCGTGGTAGTGAAGTTCACATCGCCCATGAAGCCTACACGGCTTTGGCAAACGAAGGCGTCAAGGTACGGTTGGTGTCGATGCCATCATGGAATTTGTTCGACAAACAGTCGGCAGCTTATCGTGAAAGTGTTCTGCCTCACAGTGTCAAACGTCGTGTTGCTATCGAAGCCGGTGTGACTATGGGTTGGGATCGCTACGTTGGGTCAGACGGTGTCGTTATCGGGTTAGATCGTTTTGGAGCCAGCGCTCCTTACGAAGTGCTGTACCGTGAGTTCGGTCTGACTTCCGAGGCTGTCCTCAAAGCCGCCCGCGATTTGCTGAGCAAGTAAACAGTTGCTTTGTCATAATCGAGGCATGGCTGAGGCTGTGCCTCTCTCGATATTAGGTTTAGTTCATGGCATATGACAGTTGTCATCAACAGATCGTAAATGCTCTGATGAAGGCTGGCTGGGAGATTGATTCGCAGTCTCCCTACTTCCGTTTGCCGGATATGTTTGTTAATCCCGATATTCGGGCTGTTCAACGGAATGGCTCTGTTGAACAGATTATTGTGGTTGAGGTAAAGTGTTTCGCGAATAGTGATAATGACCTTGATGAATTGTATCGTGCTATAGGTCAATATCTGATTTATAGAAGCGTACTTAAGATCAAAAAGCTTCCGTATAAATTGTACCTAGCCGTCCCAATTGATGTTTATGACCGTTTGTTCCGCCGCGATGTGGTGAGTGAAACAATACGAGAAGCCCAGATCAAAATGCTGTTGGTGGATATAGATCATGAGGAAGTGGTGCAATGGCTCGACTAACTGACAGTGAATTGGCAACGATTATGGATTCGATTATCGAGTCGTATGATGGTAAAGCGGATGATTTTAAGGTTTTTATAGCGAAGGATAACCTTCATCGAACCTATGCTGTTACTGGAATCCCAAATCATATAACCGTAGATAATCCTTCTTTCATTATTGTACATGCTCATATCGAAGACGATTATGTTGTTATCGATGTTGATAGTCTCTCTGAAAAATATTTGTGGCAACGGCTTGAGAAGGCCGGTGTTCCCCGTGAACAAATCTTGCTTGCTTATAAAGGGGAGCAGTTGCCAGAAAGTAGCAGTGCGTAAAAAGTTTATTTGATCGTCATTGTCAATTCAGTTTGATGATGGCTAACTATTGTGATTATTTCCTATGACTATTCTTTTAGGCATTGATATTGGAACGTCGAGCGCAAAAGCTGTTTTATTTGACGTGGACAGCAGCCAGATCATAGCGGTTGCAGGGCATGAATATCCAATAAATCATCCTGCACCGGATCGAGCTGAGCAAGACCTTGACGATTGGTGGCGGTCAACGGTCGATGTAGTACGACGTGTTACTGCTGAGGCGGATATTGATCAGATTGCCGGCATCAGTTTCAGTGGGCAGATGCACGGCACGGTGATGGTTGGCGAGGATTTGAAGCCGGTCGCACCTGCCATTATCTGGCCGGATCAACGAACGGCAAACACCGTTTCTGAGTTGATTGGGCTGATGGGTTCGGAGGCTTACGCGGCAACTGCCGGAACACTGCCGGCGGCGGGTTTCATGGCGGTGACGTTGTTATGGCTCAAGCAGCATGATCCGGCGCTGCTCGAACGCATTCATAAGGTGATGCTGCCAAAGGATTATGTGCGGCTGCGAATGACCGGCGAGGTGATGACCGATCCGAGTGATGCGGCGGCTACGGCGTTATTTAATGTGACGACACGCGAATGGGCTGGCAATATCGTCAACAAAGCAGGGCTGCCAGTTGATATCCTGCCGACGGTCAAAGCGTCGGTAGCAGTGGCGGGATATTTGCGAGCGGACGCGGCAGCAGAATTAGGATTGAAACCGGGTGTTGCTGTGATGACCGGATGCGCCGACCAGCCAGCGCAGGCTGTCGGGAACGGTTTGATTAAAGCCGGACGCGGTTCGGTGACGGTGGGCAGCGGTGGGCAGGTGAATATTCCGTATGAGCGGCAGTTGGGTGAACCTTTGCGGACGGACGCTCGTTTACATGTGCTGAACCACGCTGCGCCGGATATGTGGTATGTGTTGGGCGCGACTTTATCCGCCGGATTATCACTGCGGTGGTTACGAGATTTGGTCGGGTTGAAAGGTAATCCTGATGCCTATCCAATTTTGAGCGCGGAGGCGGCACAAGTCCCAGTAGGCGCGGACGGGTTGATCTTCCAACCGTATTTGAGTGGAGAACGCACACCGTTGATGGATCCACTAGCGCGGGGGAGTTTTATTGGGCTAAGCGCTCATCATACACGTGGGCATTTGGCGCGGGCGGTGATGGAAGGGGTAGCTTTTTCACTGCGAGAGGCGCTAGAAATCAGCCGTGAGTTGGGTGTGACGGCTGACCTGTTGATCGCAGCGGGTGGGGCGATGGAAAGTGATTTGTGGCGTGGGATTCATGCGGATGTGCTTGGGCTGCCGCTGCAACGTTCGATTCTCAAAGAACAGGCCAGCGTCGGCGCGGCATTGATCGCCGGTGTGGGCGTTGGTGTATACCGCGATTTAGCTGAGGCGTGTGCTCGAACAGTAAAATATGGTGATATTACTGAGCCGAATGCCGCCAACCGTGCGCGATATGATGTGCTTTACGCACACTTCCGCGAGTTGTATCCGCGCTTGAAAGGCGATTTTCACCGGCTAGCGGAGGGTTGGTGATGAATCAGCAAGTGCCATTTTTCATTACTCTACCTTTTGGGAATTAAAAATCGGAGTACCAAGTACTCTGATTATAAGGGAATGGGCAGCGCCTTTACCTGACGCTTGCCCATTGTTGAACGAACTGTTTAATGTCCGTTATCGCAGGGGCCAACCAACTTACCTTCGTTGGGGGCGATCCAGCCAGAACCGACAAAGCCCAAGTTGACGTTGAACCAGCCATCAGCATTGAACTGAATAAAAGGCACAGTGAGAAATTCGTTCATACTGCTGACAACTTTGGAATCCCGCGAGGGTTCGGCATAGATGTTGATGAGCGGGCCAATGGATGCCTGCACACTACAAATCACTGGTGCAGTCACCTGTCCACAATCGCCTTCAATCGTGACACGGTTGGCGTTGACCCATCCGACAAGCTGCTGCGTTTCGGTCGAGAAGTTGACGGCGTAACGTCCATCTTGAAGTTTGAAGGTGGGTAGGCCGCCATGTGCGACCAGTATAGCAATGACCGGGGGCAGTCCCTGCGGCGAATTATAAACCTCTAAATCGACATCGCCGGCGGTAATCACGCATGGACCTACGCCAGATGGTTTCAAACCGACCACGCCAATTTTAGGAATCGGGGAGGGCGCAAGAGTCGGGGGGACGATACCACTCTGGGCACAGCTATCGGGCGTACAGATACACGGCTGCTGTAAATTGACCACTGTGCTGGAAATCCAGCCGCCGTTAACGACGGTTCCGGGTGCCGCTATTTGATACCAACCACTGCTGGACAAGCGGCTTGCCATGACCCAATTGTTGGCAAGTATAACCCCGATGACGGGAAAGTTGGTTCCCGGCCCACTGCGGATATTAGAGGCATCAACATTAGGCACAACCGAACAAATCGCGGCGGGAAGTGGTTGCGTAAGACGATACAGCGGCGTAGCAGTCGGCCCTGAAGGTATGGGAGCACGGGTGGTTGCGGTTGCAGTGGCAGTAACCGTAGCAGTGACCGTCGGAGTCGCTGTTGTTCGCTGGATCGTAGCGGGTATGGTTGGCAGTAAGGTAGGCGTAGGATCGACCGTTGTGAGGTTGCAGGCAAGCGGCAGCAGCAAAGCTAGACCGAAGATCAACTTCTGCCATAAAGGCATACGCGACATAATATGTGTGACACTCCTTGAGGCTTGAAATGGAATAGTTTAATTATTACGAAATATATGAAGGCCTAGCAACACGCTTTAGTCCTAGCGGAATCTCCGCCTAATGGCCTATGCGCTGTCATAAAAGAAAGGATAAAGTGTTCAATGTCAGCAAAAGGCGCATTATCGACATGATTTTTTTGTGCAATTTGTATGAACTTTGAAACACATTTTTGGCTGTTACAAACGGGCAAAAATAGATGTATGTGAAATTGAGTAAATAACCTCAATTGTTGGGCAATGAATTGTTTATCATTAACTGTATTTAACCTGAATTTCACAACCTACTCATAATTGAACTGTAATTGTGCTATTTGGAATTATCGTTAATTCCGCTTTGCACAAAGTTTGGCCTGTATAAAAGTTGTTGACTCTGTGTTTTAAGGTTCGTATACTGATCGTAGAAAAATGAAACAGACACAGAGAACAAAATAACTTTATTAAATAAATTTCTTTCCCTCTGTGTCAGCCAACCCAACGCCTCGTGATGAACGGGGCGTTTTTTATTTTATCCCCTTCGACTACAATCAATTTAAATTGATCTTCCCCAGAGAATGCGGAGATTTGCCCATGACAAAAATCACGAAAGCCTACGGGCTGTGGCCCAGCCCGATTTCAGCCCATTCATTAGCCGAGTCGCTCACCCTCACCGATGTTCAGTGGGATACCACTTCAGAGACATTAGTGTGGCATGAACGACGCGGCGCAAAAGGTGTGCTCGTGGCACAGGCGGGAGAACAGGCAGCGCGAGATTTAACCGATGACCAAATGGTGCGTGCGCGTGTGGGGTACGGCGGCGGCGATTTTACGGTCGCACAGGGCAAGGTGTACTTCGCAGGTAACGGTGGACGACTCTATCAACAAGATCTGGTTTCTGGCAGCGCCAGCCCGGTTACACCGGCATTTGGGGAGGCAGCAGCGCCGCGTGTTTCAGCGGATGGTCGGTGGCTGCTGTATGTTCACAGCTATGAAGGTGTGGATACATTGGCGTTGGTTGACTCGGATGGCAAAAAGTGGCCGCGTAAGTTTGCAGAAGGATTTGACTTTGTCATGCAGCCTGCTTGGCATCCTGACGGTGAATATGTGGCCTATGTGGCGTGGAATCATCCACAAATGCCGTGGGATGGCGCTGAACTGCGGTTAGTCACCGTTGAATATGACCGCGACGGTGTTCCGTTTCCAGCGGATACCGTTACCATCGCGGGGAATACCGACACATCCGTATTCCAGCCGGAATTTTCGCCCGACGGTCGTTATCTGGCTTACGTAAGTGACGCTACGGGCTGGAACCAGTTGTATGTATACGACATCGCGGGCCAAAAACACACTCAATTGACGACGGCTGAATCGGATCATGGGCAGCCCGCGTGGGTACAGGGGATGCGGGTTTTCGGATGGTCGCCCGACAGCCATCATATCATTTATACCTACAATTTAGAGGGGGCGCGCTACTTAACTCAGCTTGATATTCGCAAGCCCACCAAAACGAATCTATTGGACGGCTTGGGCGTTTATACAGATTTGACCCATATTGCTATTTCACCGGTCGATGGTCGTGTGGCTGTGATTGCGTCATCCGCCAAAATTCCTTCACGTATTATCACCTATTCACCTAATATTGCTGATGTACCACCGGTGATTGCCACGCCAAAGAGCGATCCACTGAGTATGCAAGTGATTGTGGAAGATGACCCAAGGCAGATTGTCATTCACCGACGTTCCAGCACCGAGAACATACCGACAAGTGCTTTGGCGGCAGCGCAGGCCATTTCGTGGACAGGACATGACGGCGAATTGGCCTACGGATTGTATTACGCACCGACCAGTGACCAATATGAAGGTATTGGCGCGCCACCTTTGATTGTTTATGTACATGGCGGGCCGACATCGCAGGTTATGGCCCGATATTATGGTGAAGTGCAGTTATTTGCGACTAAAGGCTACGCGGTATTGATGGTCAACCATCGCGGCGGCACGGGCTATGGTCGCGACTATATGAATAAACTGCGCGGCAATTGGGGTGTTTATGATGTCGAAGATTCAGCTTCGGGCGCGGCCTATCTCGCGTCGAAAGGATTGGCTGACCCTAAAAAGTTTGTGATCCTCGGTGGCAGTGCGGGCGGTTATACCGTGCTGCAATCCCTTGTAAGCAAACCGGGCTTCTATAAGGCGGGTGTTTGTTTGTATGGCGTGAGTAACCAATTTGGGTTGGCGATGGATACCCATAAATTCGAAGCGCATTACAGCGATACACTGCTTGGGCCGCTGCCACAGGCGGCTGATTTGTACCGCGAACGTTCGCCTTTGTTTCATGCCGACAAAATTGTGGATACGATGATTGTCTTTCAAGGGGAAGATGATAATGTCGTGCCGCGTAATCAGTCGGATGCCATTGTTGAATCGCTCAAGCAGCGCGGCATCCCACATGAATATCATGTGTATGCCGGCGAAGGGCACGGATGGCGCAAACCTGAAACCATTGAGCATTATCACAACGCCGTTATCCGGTTTCTAACAGAACATGTTGTATTTGCTTAGTGAATATTGCTAGTGGAGATTACGGCTGTGGATAGTTCGTTTCTGCTGGTTGCGCTGATTTTAGTTGGTTTGGTCGGTTATATGGCTTATGCCAAGTTTAGGCGTGACCAGCGGACTTTCGACAGCTTGTATAAGCCGACGGATGGCGATCTTTTCACTGATGAGGGTGACTTAGAAACTTCCGGCAGTATTTCGTTCACTGGTAAATCAGACTTTATCACTCAACGTTTTAGGATGCGTGCCGGAAAATACAAACTCATATACCGATTTCCGACAGACATCAATGTCAAGGTTGAATTATCCAGTGCTGATGAAAGCGATCACGAAATCATCGGTATCAAGTGTGGGGAGGGCGAGATTGGATTTACGGTCAGACACGACGATGATTATTTCGCCGAAATTGAACCTGAAATCGATTGTGATTGGGAAATCGAGATCATCCGGCTAGGTTTACCTTCATCAAGTGGATAATGGTTCAGCAAGCATGTCCCGCGCTTCATCGAGATTGTCAGCGAAAATAAAGGGGCGGCCTGCAAGTTTGCTGCCGTAAACTTTGAGAAATCCCTTATAGGCGATTTTGATGAGCGTTCCTGCGCCAATGACGATCTTTTGACCCTCATTAGAACGCGCGTCGCCCTGTTCAAATAATTCGCCTGCGCGGGAAATAAAATCCCCCGGTATTCCACCCGCGTCATGAATATCAATGACCAGATGTACGATATGAGTTTCGCTGGTAATCAATTGATCGGCCTGATGAACGGCTTGATGTAAGTCCTGCCATGTCCAACCGCGCTGGAATACAATCCGCACGATGCGATGGTCGTTATTATCCCATGCTACGTTAATTTGCATGATTAAATCCTCCATGCTGTATGTTGTAATACGCAGTGTACGTCTGTCTGGTTGCAGCTATAGCACAGAGGAGTAGACCCTATTGTCCCAAAATTAAGTGGTTGTGTCATCTTGAATTAGCCCGGCATACTGTCTCCTGAGCCTGTGCCAGATTGTATGGTAAAGCTGGCCTGTGCACCGGTGACGACCGTGCCGTTAATTAGCAGTTCAACACGGTAACTGCCGGGGGTAAACGGAAAGTCCACCGGTTCGGCGTAAAACCAGATGCAGTTGTTGTTGATGTTATCTTTAGGTGAAAATTCCTGCGATGTGAGCAGGGTGTCACCGAGATACCAGTTTGCGCCCAAGGTGCTGCCAGCGGCGACATTACCAGCGGTGGCAACCACATAAATCTGCGGCGCATTGGCTGAAAAAGAGGTTACAGAAGCCAGCGCACAATCGTTCGAGCCAACGCCTTCGGCTGTAACAAGGTTGAACAGTGTTGGCTGCCCGGCGGTTGCTGTAACTGCACCAATCGCGGCATCAATGGTTGATCCGGGTTGGGCAGGGGCGGGCATACTGGTGCCTTCGACGATAATGGACTGCTGCCCACCATTACTATTGGGGGCGGGGGCTGTCGCAACCGTCCCCAGCGTAAAAGAGGGATCGGCATTGACTGGATGCAGCGTGACATCAATACCGGCTGCTACCAGTGTGCTGGCGAGTTCATCTCGCAGACGATTGGCTTTTGGAATAATCGTCTCGACATATTCTTGTGTTTGTTTCAATTGATCTGCTTGAAAGACTGCTGTTACCCGCAAATCGACAATTTGGGTGCTGAGCATGGCATTTTCGGCGACTAAAGTCTGCTGCGCTCCATCACTTGAACAGGCAGTTACCAGCAGTAAGAGAGCAATTGTGATAATCTGGATATGAGTTGATCGCATCCTAGACTCCTGAATGGTTGACGATACCAGTCTAACAGTCATGATGAGATGTTCAAGATTGCGTAGCGTAAACGGAGGTTATTTCAGTTAGAGTTCGCCGAGAAGAAAAAATCGCACTATACTCAAGACAAACCTTTAATAATCTGTCTCTCAGCCTACTGCTTGATCCATTGGCTTTTGCGGAGTGAATTATGACCCAGAAGAGCGCTTCAGGTGCTGTTTCGCGAACAACCCGAAAATGGTATGACGATCTGTTTTTCAACCGCCGCCGACCTCATCTGAGGGCACTCCCAATGGAATGGGAAAAGCCAGAAGATGACGATGCTTACCAGAAACTGATTCATGATGACGATTTTATATCGCCTAAATACTTTGAAGATGGTGATTTACGCCAGCATCCGATGATTATGCGGGATGCCGAGGATTTGGCGGAATATTTGCTGCCAACCTATTTCGAATACAGTCAAAAGTCGAAATACTATCAGGATCGCTTTTATTTCTACCAGTGGATTTTTGTTTTTGGGGCATTTTTGACAACCGTTGCAGGTTCAATTGCCACGCTCCTTTATATACCACCGGGTTTGTCACCTGCCGCTGCACAGCTTGCTGAACGGTCACAAGATTTGAATAACGTGAACTGGCAGCAGGTTTTCAGCATTATTACCGCAGCTATCGGCGCAGTGACCGCTTTCTTCACGGCGGTGAGCAACCGGGGTGAGCCGCAAAAACGCTGGGGTAAAACACGGCGACTGGCCGAAGAACTGCGTATGCATTACTTTACATATCTTTCTCACCTTCCTCCTTATGACACCCCGGAGCGGCTAAAAATTATGCGTCGTAATGTCGTTGACATCCGCGTGAAGGAGCAGCAAAATGTCTGATGCCGATACAAATACTACAGAGCAGCAGCAGGCTGCTGATCCCACAATCGATTTTAAGCAGCAAGGCTTTGATCGAGACGATGTCGATGTCTTGTATAGAATCTATATTAAAAAGCGCCTTGATTCACAGGCAGGCTTTTACAAGAGCCGCGTGCGTGAAAATAATTCGAACGCGAACTTCACCTTTCTTGTGAGTACTGCTGTTATGTCGATTTCGGCGCTGGTGGCGGCAGTGAGTGCTGTTGTAAGCTCACCCTTCTTTTCGCTACTTTCGGCAATTCTTCCTGCTTTTGCGGCTTTATTGGCGGCATTCCGCCAGCTTTATGGTTGGGAGCGCCAGAGCAGCATTTACCAAGATGCGCTGATGGGTCTGGAACGGGTAAAACTTCTAACCCCTGACAAAGACGAAATGCCTACTGCCGATTTGACCACAATTTACCCCAGTATTGTCATGGGTGGTGAAGAAGTCTTTACGGGCGAAGTAAATCAGTGGGGGCAGTATGTTCAGAATGCTGATAAAAATGCTCAAGAGGAATCGAATGACACCCGAATCACTAACGCCTTAATGGGTGATCTGCAATTGTCGGAAGAGCAAATTGCCACGATGCGTAAAATTGTCGCGGCGGCGACATCCAGACCGTCATTTAGTCAACATACGATTACAGTTGATCCCGAAGAAAGGGGCGCGCTGCCAGCGGGTGTTAGTAATACTGAGCAGGAAGCCGTAACGACTAGCCATATTGATGACCAAACTTTTCAGTCGGCGGATGCCCCAACAGCCGTAACAACTACGCATACAGAATCGACTGTGGAGGAGCATGTTGTTCCACCGGTCGAGTCTTCAGAAGCTGCTGCATCAGCACAGGCTGTGGAAACCCAAGCCTCCGCTTCTGAGCCACAAGAACCTGCTCCTGAAGAAATGACCGCCTTAACACCCGGTGCCGAACATGTAGCTGCCCCTCAAGGCTCTGAAGAAATTGATGCGTTGATGAATCATCAAGAGGCGGCCAATGAACCGCCGCCGCCAGAAGCGGTCAGCTCACTTACGCCCGGTGCGATGCATGTGGATGCACCCCAAGCCCCGCCGGAAAATCCAGATTTAGAGAAAGACCCTAACGCGAACGGTTAAGCAACAGAGTCGGCAAAATAAAAACAGCCCGAAACTTCAGGCTGTTTTCGTGTGTGGAGGTGACCGGAATTGCACCGGTGTCCAAAAGAATCGTGGACGTGCGTCTACAAGCGTAGCCAATTCTTTGATTTCATCGCCGGTAGCCCTAACTGGCGAGGTATGCCGACGACTAACCGATAATTTCTTTGGCCTACTTTATCGGTGTGAGTAGAGCCGCACGCTATGATTGATTACGCCCACCAATCCACCCGCATAGCTACGAGTGGGGTGAACGGTTAGCCCCGCAGGGCTAACACTCTGGCGCTTAGCCTTAGGCGGCTAGCGGAAGAGCGTATGTGTTATTGTTGGCAGTTAATGCCTTGCCTGTTTTTACGTGGACATGCTCCACGGCTTGCAACACGGACACAGCCTCTCCTGTCGAATCTAGTACACCCCCGTGTTAAGTAAATATTATATCAGAAAGTGGAAGGGTGTAAATCACGCTGTGTCAATAATGCGTTAGAACGCCGCTTAATGTTCGGTATATCGTGGTGTCGGTAACCCCCTACAAAACATCATTCTTGGGGTATTGGTGGCGGAACGAGCAGGAAACTCAAGCCAATCCCGATGACACCCGCGACGAAAGGGACACCCAACCACATGTGAATTTCCCACCACAGGCCGCGCGGCCCGCTGATGACAATCGACGCGAAGATCAACAGGAAATAAACTACCGGTACGACAAAACTAAACAGACGTAAACTGTTGGGGTGCTGCGGCGAAGGCTGCAACCGTACAATCAGAATATCGGTCATCAATCCGGCTAAAGCGGCTGCGACTACAATCAGACCAAAACGGTTGTTAAAGTCAATGCGCATCAGGAACATCAGCAAGGCGTTGACTGTGAAAATCACGGTTGCTGCGCCGAAAGGCAACTGCCAACGCCGCAGGAAGAACAACAGCGAACCCATCATCAACGCCGCAGGAATGAGAATGTAAGCAATGGTTGTTGCATCGGTATAGTAACGCATTCCGCCGGTGGGTTCGGGCATATTCAGCAGGCTGGCATTCGCTGTTAAGCTGGCATACTGGGTGAAGAAAGTGAATAAGGTGAAGAGCAGCAGCAGTGACAACACCGCCGGATACAGATCACGCCAGCCTTTTAGACCGGAGCGCTGCCAAGCTGAGCGCAGCGGGCCGCTGATAAACAAGAATGCGCCGGTCGCCAGCAGTAAATGTGTCGGGCTGAAGAGCGCTTCCAAATTTTGTTCAATGCCAAAAACGGTGTGCCATACCATATCGCCCGCGCCACCGATGAAGAAAATCACAATCCCCAATAGCGACAAACCATATCCGCGCGGCATGGCTTTTGACCATGCGTAACCTTTACCGACATTGCGGTATTGGGTAACGCCCATCAAGATGGCGACCGAGAAAAAACCCGAATACAAAACGGCGTGCCACGGGGTAAAAAAACTTTCAAGTTTGGGAATGCTGTTGTGCGCCCAACCGTCTAAAAATAGACCCAAAAGAAACAAACTGGATGTAATGATCGAAAGGGTATCTAACCAACGGCTGTCGGCTGGATAGCCTTCAAGCCGCTTACTGGTCGAACTCGGCAGAATGACGCGCGAATTTGCGGATGCCATAACCTATTCCTTTGAAAGCTGTTGTTACCTAAATGATACGGATTTGCAAAACTGCTGCACACTTTTCCCGCACATCGTTACGTTATACGCAGCGCGCCTAGAGCAGGTTGCATATCGGGTCTATCGATCAAAAACACAGTGACAATTTATTTACAACCCGTTATATAACTAACATCATATCCAGCTCATTAAGGCTGTCAACAAGCAGTTTTTAGAGATTGTAATATACTAGATGTGATGTCTATAACTGTTAGGGTACTTGGTTCATAAAGCTGATTTCCGTAACGAATTGGCATTCGTGATAAGCGAGAAAATGGCTTAAATGGGGTTGAGCTAAAAAGCCAAACGCCTCCGGGGGGCGGAGGCGTTTGGTATTCGGGGCAGCCTGTTCGGCGGCAAGTGGGGGTAACTGCCACCGAACATCAGCCAATATAACAGGTAAAGATGAGTCGTAAACTACGCACGCCCTACGGAACTCCTACGCCTTCGCTTAGAGATTCATGAATTGCGGAAAAACAGTTTCTGGTTATGATTAATGCTAGCGTGATAATTACAATATATAAATTTGGGGGCAAACTTATGCTGCGGCGTTCAACCTTCATCTCGTTTGTGATGGCACTGGTAATGGGCGCGGCTGTCCTGCCAGCCAGCGCCGGAAGCACAGTCGATGCGACTTTCTCGCTGGACTGCAAAGGGTTCTCGGGCAGCGGCCAAATCGTGCTCGACCGTGATAACACCGGTTCACTGCGCGAAGCGTTCCAAGTGGTCGTAACGGATGGTGTCGGCAATATTATTTACAAGCCGGTGGTGGATAGTTTCTTTGTGGGCGGTACCGTGTCGTGGACGGCAAGCAACGTCATTGAATGGACAGGTACGCCGCAATATAACCCGCTGACGCTGCGTGTAGTCAGCCTTGCAGGTAACAACTTCGACGAGCAAACCATCGCTATCGGAACTGGAAGCTGCGAAGGACTGCCGAGCTTGGGGGCGCTGCCGCGCTTCTTGAACGGCGAGACTTCTGATTCGGTGGATATTAATGCTGTTCCGCCGCGTCCGACCAATTCCGAAGAAATGACCAAGAACCTGCCCGGTTTCCTCATCGTGAACACTGACAATCTGTCACTCCGCAGCGGCGATGGCCCGGAATATACGCTGGTTGGCATTGTTGATGGCGGCACCAAGCTCATCCCATTGGGACGCAACCTCAAGTTTACATGGTGGCTGGTGAAAGCCGGCGATATTGTCGGCTGGGCGAAGGCCGAATTCTTGGTGGCACGCGGTGATTTGACCAGCGTGTCAGTCGTTCCGTCTGAAGGTGAAATCACACCGGCAACCTTCTTTGTTTATAGCAAGTCTTCGCTGCTTTCGGCGCCAAAGAAGAATGCCGTGCCATTATGCAGCATCGCTGGCAACGTCGAATACATCGCGACCGGACGCACCAAGGCGACCGATTGGTATGAAGTACAGGCGACCTGCGACAATGCCATCGTTAAGGGCTGGTTGGCGGCTGATCTGGGCGCGTTCCGTGGCCCTGCTGGAACTATTCTGCCGGTGACCACACCGTAATTTTGACGGACAATCATTTGTAAACGAAGGGCGAGCCACTGGTTCGCCCTTTTTGTTTGGTATGAACGGCTGTCCTGTTATTTGACGGCTGCCCGACTTTTCAGCTACGCTTATGCCCAATTGCTCATCATGATTTAGGTCAAGAATGCGAAAATTTTTCTTGTTTGGCATATTGCTGTTTTGCGGCAGTCTAAGTGTGCAGGCGCAAAGCAGCCTCACAGCCTTAGTTGGCCCACTGATCGCGGTCAACACAGCGGAACAGGATCACATCGTTCTCTATGATGTCAGTAACGGTGTAGAGCGTTCGCTCAATCTGGGTAACGGTTGGCTGATGCCTTGGGGATTTACCGCCGATGGCTGCCGTGTCATTTATACATCGAGCGACGGATTAGCTTTTGCCCGTGTTTACAGCGCCAGATTGGATGGCAGTGATAAGCATGCATTGGTGCAGTTTAATGACCTGCCAGCGGACGCGTGGGGTGTTTGGGAGCCGCAAGCCTCGCCTGATGGTTCGAAAATTGCATTTAACCTGCTGCGGAAAGATGCCAAGTCGGGTAAGACCACCAGCCATCTTGCAGTCATAGATGCCAATGGCGGAAAACCGGACATTTACAGCGTCAGCGGCAGTGAATACGAACCGCGTTGGTCACCGGATGGGAAATGGCTTGCTTATATCTCCTTTACCGAACGTGTACCCGGTGCGGATGTGAATTCAACGGCTGTGCCAACGCCTGAAGGACAGGGCGCGGTCAGCATGTTACGGGAAGCCGATTTGTGGGTGGTCAGTGCCGATGGCAAAACCAAGTATCGCTTAACGGACTTCCCAACTGGCAGTGTTCGTTCGCCGCGTTGGTCACCAGACGGTTTTCTGATTAGCTTTATCTATTCGCCTAGCCCGAATAACGACACCTTCTGGATGATCGGTAATGCCGACGGGGCAATCGCGACACAGTTGAGCTATATGTGGAGCGAAATCATGGATACCACATGGTTTCCTGACAGCGCATCCATTTTGGGCGTGGCGCGTGACTTCCAGAACATCACCGATAACACCCTATGGAAAGTGCCGTTGGTCGGCAATGCGGATACCGATGCCAAACAATTCTTGTCTGATCCCAATCTGCGTTTTGCCGATTACCCCCGTTTTAGTCCTGATGGTCATTGGTTGGCCTTTCGCAGCGAATATGCTTTAGGATTAGCCGATGTCACCAACGGTCAATGGAATCTGACAAATCTACCTTACGCCAATACACCGCCTGTTTGGAGTCCCGCCGGATTTAAGGGCGAGGCCGAATGCAAATGAACCACGAAGGATAGGAACATTATGCTCCGCTGCGGAATTGATATGATCGAAAACAGGCGCGTGGAGGAGGGGATTGCCCGCTTGGGTGAACGCTTCCTCAACCGTTTTTTTACGGCGGGTGAACGCCAAGACTGTAACGATAAACCCAATCGTTTAGCCGCGCGGCTGGCAGGCAAAGAAGCCGTTAGTAAAGCCTTTGGTACAGGCATCGGTGACATCAGTTGGATTGAGATCGAAATCCGCTGTGATGAACGGGGTCGCCCCACACTGCATTTGCATGGCGCAGCCGCCAAACTTGCTGAAGAGATGGGTTTGACTCAATGGGATGTCAGCTTAACCCATACTGATGAATATGCATCAGCGGTCGCCGTCGCCAGCAGCTAAATAATTGAAATTCCCTCAGCCACCCTATAGACTACTGGCAATCGTTGGCTACTGAGCATCCGTTATGCCCCTATCGAACCGCAAATCATGGGCTGTTCTGCTTTTTGCCGTGCTGCTCGTGTTGATTGTCCTCAGCCGCGCCCCATACTTCAGTCAATTGGAACTCGACCCCCACGAAGTTTGGACGATGTGGCAGTCGGTCGGCACGTTGCCGCAGGTCATCAACCGCACACCTTATGATTGGGGGCCGCTGTATTATGTGGTGATGTACGGCTGGCAAAATACGGTCGGTGTTCACACCGAAACCGCGCGAATATTATCTGTATTATGGTTGGTACTGGGTTCGGCATTTATCTATCGGGCGATGGCGCGGCTGCGTTCAGGTAACGCTCCTTTTTTAGCAACACTTCTTTATGCCACTTCCGCCGGAATCATTTACCTTAGCCTGAATATTAGAGGCTATGCCCTTCAACTCGCGCTCATGCCTTTGGGGTTTTGGTTATTGCTTCGCTATTTTGGTGCGAAACGACTCGGTTGGCGTGAATATCTAACGGGTATCGCTTTAGCGGCAGCTATGTTAGGCATGGTTTACATTCACCCGACCGGCATGTTGGCCTGTGTCGTCTTAGGTGCATATACCTTATTCGCCTATCCGCGTCGTCTATTGCGCGGGCTGCTGCCGGGAATATTGGTGCTGGTTTTGGCGCTGCCCCAGTTACAAATCCGTTTTGGAACGGCCACCTCACGCCTCGATAGTTCTTCCTCCATTGTCGATCTCAACAGCGTTTACTCCTTCTTTCAGTACTACACCGGACAATCGGTAGTCCAACAAATTCTGGCGCTGGTGTTGCTGATTGCCGCGCTGATTTTGTTGTATCGTTCACTGCCCAAACTGACGAGAGCATTACCCCTTTTTCTGTCGATTGCGGTCGGCTGTGCCATGTTGATTTTCTTGGGCGGTCGGCTCGGTTTTACAGGTCAGCGTCACGCGTGGTGGCTGGTTACACCGGTTGTGCTGCTCATGGCGTGGGGACTTTCTTATTTGCCTAAACCAGCGCTTATAGGATGTTTTGCGTTTCTGCTCGTCGGCCTATATGTCCCCGCCTTGCCCGGAAGTTTGGACGAAAGTGGTAATCCTAATCCACCGTTGGGCGTGAATTTTGCGTGGTTGGCACGTAGTGCCCGTTGGGGTGATGCGGTTGTCATTGATCCCCGACAACAATGTTCCATTTACAAAGACGAATGGGATTATTACACGCGCCTCTATTTCCCACAGGGTATCAACATTGTGGATAATCCGGCAGGTTATCGGCGCGTCTGGTACATCGCCGCTGACGGTTGGAATGATCCACAACTGAAGGGCGAAGTGACAAACGACCGTCTGCCTTCAATCTTCAATGGCCCGTGGAACTGCTTGTTCCGGTTGTACATTGCTCCACCTGATTCAACGGGTATTTTATATGCCAACGGAATGCGTTTTCACGGTTATGAAATTCTAGAGGACGGACAGCCGATCTCAATCCCATTGGTTCGCCGTGAGAGTGACAGTATCACGGTGCGTTTGTGGTGGTCAGCCGATAATCCGCCGCCGCTGGATTACAGTGTGGGTTTATACATGCTGGATGCAGATACCGGTACGCTCATCACCCAACTCGACAGCGCGCCGCAGTTATTGAGTCTCGATCCGATGGATTTTTCGAGGCTGCCGACTGAAACCAGCCGCTGGAAATTGAATCAACTTTATGTCGAAGAACGAACACTCAATATACCGGACAGCATTCCCTTCTCGCGGGAGGGCGCACATACCTTTGAATTGGCGTTGGTGGTCTATCAATCAGAGGATAATCAGCGCGTGACTGCACCCGGACTAACACCGGACAATCTTCGTATTTTGCAGACGTTTACCGTGCGTTCGTGGTGAGATATTTGCGGATTAAATGAGATGCAGCGGATGAAACGGCGCTTCATCCGCTGCAAATTTGGATGTGGGAATGCGTCACTGAATTTGAAGCAGGACATGGGCACCGCGCCACATGCCTTCCAAATCATAGTAACGGCGTTTGTCTTCTTGGAAGAGATGGACAACTGTGTCGCCGTAGTCCATCAACATCCAACCGCTTTCGGGCGTTCCTTCGACCGAAGCCGGAAGTTTGCCAAATTGTTCTTTAACTTGCTCACGTACACCATCTGCTAACGCGCGCAGTTGGCGGTCGCTGTTGCCGGTGCAAATGACGAAATAATCCGCGATGATTGCATCGGGACGCAAGTCGAGCAATACGATATTTTCGGCCTTTTTATCTTCTACCGAATCGACGATAAATCGGGCGAGTTCAATTGATTCCAGAGTAAGACTCCTAGCATTTAGCACTGTCGCGACGAGTGATAAAACCCAATAGTTAGACGACCACTCAATTTGTATTGTAGCATAATGTGAGTCAGAAGTAACGGGCTGGTTATTGGAGGAAATCGCCTACAGCCTTGACCACACGTTCCGGTTGTTCATCTAGCGGCTGGTGATGTGTACGCGGCAGTTCCAACAATTGAGCATTTGGCAAATGGGTGGCAGCGTGGCGACCTTCTTTGGGCGGAACCGTTGTGTCGCTGCTGCCGATAATTACCAATGTTGGATGTTGAATGGCGGGTAAATGAGGATGCATATTCTCGCGGGCGATGCTGCGCAGCGCGTGGGTGCTGGCCTGCCACGATGCCCGTTGGAAATCCTGCTGAATGCGGGCTGCGGTCGCTTGATCTAAATACCAGTGGCTAGGACGGGTGAAAATCGGGCTGATAACGGTCTGTGCCAACATCCACAGCGGCTTGGACTTCGAAAGCGTATAACTGCCGATGTCGTTGTTGAACAGCCAGCTAATCTCAAACGGATGTCCAAAGCGTCCGGTGACGACAGGCGACATCAATACCAGTTTTTCGGTGAAATCTGGCTGCTCGGCAGCTAACTTGAGCGCCAACATTCCGCCCATTGAATGCCCGATGATTGCCTTCGGTCGAACATGATAATGAGTACAGAAGTCGAGCAGCATTTCTGCATGGTGTTGGACGTAAATTGATTCGTTCTCGTTGGGGCGCGGCGATAAGCCAAATCCATATAAATCTACCGCCCAAAAATTGGCGATATGCCCTAAATCGCGTACCAACCGTGACCACATTTGCCCCGAACTTGCCCAACCATGCACCAACAACACGTCAGGGCCATTTCCATGACGGTTATAATGAAGGTTTAGAGCGGAATGGTTTGCGATCATTTTTGAATTATAACATGGCTCGGTATCGACTCAGCATGAGGAAAAAGTCGCACAGCACTCTCCGACGAAGGGCAGAGTCGTCGAATTGTTTACCTGTTTTCCAGCGGTATCACACCTTATTGTTCACGCATCGTTTTTGCATTATTGGGTTGTTTAGCTTTCGAACATAGCGACTTCACTGACACAAGCAAAAGCGATTGAATGGTTAAGGGCATCGTTCTCATTTAGCTTCTGGTCTGCTATGATTAAACCCGAGTTTAAGCAGCAAAGAACCTCCCATGACTGAAACACAAATTGATTTTAAGGTAAAAACCCCCGGCGAACGCTTGGATAAACTGGTGGTCGAGCAGGTGGGTGACAGCCTCTCCCGCGCTCAAGTACAGGCGCTCATCAAAGAGGGCAAAGTGACCGTCAACGGCGCACAGGTTAAATCCGGCGTGAAGCTCAAAGGCGGCGAGCAAATCAGTGTGATGATTGTCACCCGCGAAGTGAGCGAAACGGTCGAACCGGAAGCGATTCCGTTGGTCGTCGTCTACGATGATCCTGATTTTGCTGTCATCGATAAACCGGCTGGCATGACAGTTCACCCCGGCGTCGGCAACGAAAAAGGTACGCTGGTGAGTGCGTTACTCGCCCGTTGGCCTGAAGTCGCCCAGATGAATATCGTCGAGAAGCGCGTCGGCATCGTCCACCGCTTGGACAAAGACACCAGCGGCTTGATTGTCGTTGCCAAGAATGACGCGGCACGCCTCAAGCTTCAGGCGCAGTTCCAATCGCGCACTGTTAGCAAGGTCTATCTGGCACTCTTAGAAAAAATGCCCGCGACAGTTACGGGACGGGTTGAAGCGCCTATCGCCCGTGACCCCAATCAGCGCAAACGCATGGCGGTCATGCGCGGTGGCAAACCGGCTATCACCGAGTATCAGGTTATTGACCATCACTTTATTGGTGATCAAGCGTTAGTACGTGTCACGCTCCACACAGGACGTACCCACCAAATCCGTGTCCACATGGCTTTTATTGGCTGTCCGATAGTCGGTGACAGCGTTTATGGCTATCGTAAGCAGCGCATCAAACTCAAACGCCAATTTTTACACGCCGCCGAGTTAGCGTTTGATCATCCAACCACAGGCGAACGCATCAAGTTTGAGTCTCCTCTGCCAGTCGGTTTACAAAACACGTTGGACAAACTGCGCAGCTAAACTCCCTAAATCAAAACGGAGCAGATAGTCTGCTCCGTTTTTTGCTGAGTTAGAATGTTTTAAGCGCCGTTGACTTCAGAAAATACGCGCTGCCCCAAATCACTTTGCGGCGCGTATTCCTGCGAAATGATTTCAACCACTGTTCCCTGATCGGCCCAGTCGTAGAGCATTTTAGCGTTATCGTTTTGAGCCATGACGCAGCCGAAAGTGTACTTCGAACCGACGTTACCACCACCCAGATAAGCGCCGTTCGGCAGCAGCACCGCGCCGTGGAAACCGTTCATTAGCCCCGGTACCACTTCGTACATGCCCATGAACCAATACATTGTCCAACTGCCGCAGTTTAGACCGCTGTTGCTGCACAGGGTAAAGCTGCCGCCTGCTGCTTCTTCGTCATGAGACAAAATCTGGTAAATTCCCGGTGAGGTCGGGTATTTATCCATGCCTGATGAAATCAGCCAGCTAAACTTTTCCTGACCATTTTCAAAAGCCTTCATACTCTGGTTATCAAGATCAACCACGATGCGCTTGTTGGGTACGGGGTCAAGCGGTACCGATTTGTCTTTTGAGGGTAAATTCAAAACATCGCCGACTGAAAGCACATCCAGATTGCGACCGGGATTGGCTTCTTGGATCAAGTAAAAAGGAATGCCTGTCTTACGGGAAATAGAATATGCGCGGTCACCCGACTCGACCGTATAACGTGTATCACGGTAGCGGATACGCAGCATGACCGAGCTGGCCTGTTCTCCGATGGCCTTATTCATCTTTTCCTGTGTTTCACGCGGGTCAAGATAGCGTGTTTCAGTCGCGGTCGGTGGATTTAGGGATTGGATTTGTGCGTTCAAAAACGGCGCGTAGGTTGAATCACGCAGCGTTAAGCCATCATCACCAATTTCCAACCACGAAGCGAGGGATTCTTTGGTCGTCGTCCAAGTGGTTGTTTTGTCTATGAAGGGATCATAACCATTTAGCGTAAACGGTTGGCTTACAAATTTGGTTGCTGCTGCTAGGTAAGGTTCTGGATCACTTTGTTGGGGTGGAATAACCGACATCGACAATTCAAGCCGGCCAGACTGTACCACATCGACGGTTTTCTTTTGCAGGGTATCCATCGTTAAGGATGTGTCGAGCATTCTTCCGTCTTGGCCTGCTACACCAATGAGCTGGTTATCTTTCCACGCGTAGCCCGCATTATAAGGGGCAATGTCAGTAGCGGTTGTCAAGTTCAGGAGGTAATTGTTGGCCGTGTTGTAATCGACGCTTAGAACTGGCTTGACCCCAATCCCAAACGGTAAACCGCTTAACCCCGCACCCTTGGCTGCATCAGCCGTTTTGCGCGCATCAAGTTGTAAGCCAATGTCCGAAGGCTTGACCGACCACTTCCGGTCACCATCAACCAGTTGAATTTGATATTGGTTGACCCACGCATTTTGCAGCGCGGCGATGGCTTCTTCTTCGTTCATGTCCCCAATAGGAACATTCAGCGCGTATACATTGGGGAAAATGCGCCCTGAAACCAGATGACTGCCTACAAACAAAAGGAACACAATGGCGATTAAGCCACCAATGCCGATGATGATTTGGCGCGTGTGGGTGATATACCAGAATAAATCACTTAAAATCATGCGGGTTCGCAAAAACCAGCCCGATTCAAGGTGGGCCATGCCCATGCCAGAGAGCTGACCGCGCAGGGCATCTTTTAATGGGGCGGCAGAAGCGGTTCGATGTTGGCGTGCCATCTGCCGTTCACGGGCGCGGCGCGACGAGTTGCGACGAGTTCCATAACCATCCATATCAATCCCTATAGACCTATTAACTATTGAGCATGATATTTGTCTATATGCTACCACATTCTACGAGAGCTAGATATGCGTCTTAGGTTGTTCTTAATTTATTCAACAGGTTCGTTGGGCATGATTGGTCTGTCGCGCTGCCCTCGACAAATTAGGCTAGTCGTCTACAATCCCTATATTGAGAGCAGTTGAAAGGAACGACTATGCGCCGAATCTGGATTGTGCTGAGCATTTTGCTGTGGGTTCGTGTAGCGGCAGCACAAGGTGACGCATTAAGCGCCAGCAAACCTAATTTGCTTACGAAACAGGATGTTTACGGACAGCCGACACTGTATGCCGAAGGTACGCTGCGCAATAGCAGTGCTGACCGGTCTTTCACAAATATTGAGCTGGAGGCCACCGCTTACGATGCGGAAGGAAACGAAGTGGGTGAAGGACTCGGTTATGTGGCGAATGCCTGTGGAGCCTCGCTCCTACCAGATTTTGTTTTGAGTCCCGGAGCCGAACAGTTTTATGTCATTCCGCTTGAGCTTTATGACTCTGACGCCAAGGTCGAACGGGTAGATATTCAAATAGACTCATCACCGGCTGATGTTCTTGCAGCAACTGAAAGTCCTTTAGGTGCAGGGATAAAGAAAATTGACAACCGTGAAGTGGCACAGGTCGAATGGATTGATGACCAAAGCCTACGTTACGCCGAAGGCTGTCACCGTGACTTATTCACAGATTGGACATGGCGCACTTACGACTTACGCACAGGCGCAGTTAGTGTAACGCCGCATCCTAAAGCTGAATTGGTGACAGAGGCATTGCGCCGGCAGTTGGGCTTACTTGATCCGCTGTATTTCCAACACTCTATGCTGACGTTTGATCCCAACGGACGACGATTGGTTTACCAGACTGAATTGAATACGGTTTTAAGTGCTGAGAGTGATGGCTCATTTAAACGCCGGATGTTGGATAAATTATCAGACCGCACCTTACAAGGCATCAGTTGGTTGGATAAAGGGATTTTTCTAGCTTATTACTATGGCGCGGTAGGTGACCCTGTGACTTATTTTACGGCTAATGTGGACAACCGTATTTTAAGCGAAACACCCGCAAATAGTACGCCCTCTATCATTACGCCGGGCTCCAGTCCAAACGGAGAAAATGTAATCATTGGGCTGGAAGTCAAAGGTCAAACGGGCTATTACGACAAACGGGCTGCCTATGAAACCACTACCCTGTTATTCGAGTCGCCTTTACCCGGAAACAATTGGCCGGGGCCACTTTACGAAAAGGACTCCGATGACGCCTCTTTCATTTACATGGCTGTTCCCAAAGATGATAGCGCAACTTTGGTCTGTTATAACGTCCAATCCAAAAGCACTTACGACTTAACCACGCTTCCACTGCAATTAACCGACGACGAGCAGGCATGGTGGTGGCTTTCGCCCAACCATAACACGATTGCGCTGGCGGCGGACGGTATTCACGGCGGTTTGTGGTTGATTAACCTTAATGCGACCAAGGCATGTGAATAACTGTGACGATTATTGCCTTCGTGCTAGTGCTGGTTTCGGCCTCTTTACATGCGACATGGAATTTTCTATCGAAGCGGGCGGGTGGTGACACAGCCTTTGTTTGGTTATTCAGCCTGCTGGCCACAATTATCTACTTGCCGCTGGCGATTGCGATCATCGTTATCCAGAAACCACAGTTAGGCGCACCAGAGCTAACGGCGCTGGCGATAACCTGCTTGCTGCATATTGCCTACTACTTATTCCTAAATTGGGGCTATCAAGTCGGCGATTTGTCGCTGGTTTACCCGATTGCGCGTGGGGCTGGGCCGCTGCTAGCCTCAATCGGCGCGATTATCCTACTAGGTGAGCGTCCTTCTCCACTTGCACTTGGTGGTATGCTGCTGATTTCGGTGGGCATTGTCATCTTAACGGGCGGCACTTCTAAAACTCATCACGGAAGTATTCGGATGGGCATTATTTACGGGCTGTTGACCGCCGTTGCCATTGGCGCATATACACTCCAAGATAAGCAGGTTGTTGGTTTTTATCTCGTGCCTCCGCTTATTTTGACGTGGGCAAGCAATTTTGTGCGGTTAGTGGTGCTTGCGCCTCATGCGCTGCGCCATTGGAATCGGGTGAAGTTCAATTGGCAGACCTATAAACGAGAGGCTTTTAGCGTTGGTGTTCTCGATTCGCTGTCATATATCCTGTTTCTAATTGCACTTTCAAGCGGTCTGGTGACTCAGCTTTCTCCACTGCGGCAAACGAGTATTTTGATGGGCGCTTTTCTCGGAACGCGCTTGTTATCCGAAGAAGGTGGTCGCCGGCGAATGATGGCAGCATTAGTGATGATGATCGGTGTCATTGTGCTGGCAGTAGGTTAATAGTCCTATTTTCTGATAGTCCAACCGACCCGTTTTAGGGTTTTAACCTGACGATTGCTCTACGGGACGCACTACTGCCCCCTAAAAATGCCTATAATGAGATAGATTATGTAGTTTTGATTCTGACGAAAAAGGAGGCTAACGATGAAGTGGCGAAAATGGAGTGTCTTTGGCGTGTTGTTCGCCATGTTCAGTTTATTCATACTGCAACCGAGTACTTGGGTTGCGGCACAGAGTTATTCTTGGACAGGCGAATATTATAATAATCCTTATTTACAAGGTTCACCGGCTTTCACCCGTACCGATGGCGTACTGGCATTTGACTTTGGCAATAATTCCCCCGGCAACGGCGTTGGCAGTGATGGATTCTCCGTTCGTTGGACGGCATTAGCTGCGTTTGGCGGCGGAACCTATCGCTTTTGGGCGTTAGCCGACGATAACATCAAAATTACGCTGGATGATGGTTATACACCGATATTGAGCACGTTTGGGCAAACGCAAATCGGCCAAATTGTTTCGGCTGATGTGCCGATGACGGCAGGTGTACATAAGGTGCGTGTCGACTATCAAGAAATTTCCGGCAGCGCCTATGCTTATGTGAATTGGGCTCCATCAGGTGCGAGCGGCCCGAACTTCCCTGTTCCGCAAGTCTCCTACTCGAATATCAATAATGGACAGTGGGCAGCCCAATATTTTAACAATGCAAGTTTGTCAGGTTCACCTGTGCTGACCCAGACTGAAGGCAGCCCAAGCCACAATTGGGGAAGTGGTTCTCCGGGCGCAAGTGTCCCGATAGACAATTTCTCGGCACGCTGGACAAGTACACAAGCCTTGGACGCAGCCAACTACCAACTATCCGTATCGGCTGACGATGGTGTACGCGTGTTTGTTGATGGTAACTTGGTGATTAACGAGTTCCATTCTGCTTCGAATACCACCTATACCGCCAACCTTAATCTGGGGGTAGGGCAGCACACCATCGTCGTCGAATACTATGAAGCGGGTGGTAATGCATTTCTGAACTACAACTTGAATCGGGTTACTTCAGTTATCGTCACCCAGCCCAATGTCAACCCGGTCAATACAGGGACTACCGCGACTGTCACGGCGGCCCGCCTAAACGTGCGCGATAATCCGAATGCCAGCGCGACCATTTTGACCAAGATTAACATCCGTGAAGTGTATCCGGTCGTCGGCAAAAATGGAGACTCATCGTGGTATCAAATCAACGTAAACGGCGTTGTCGGGTGGGTGTCCGGTCGATTTGTCACAATTGGTGGAAACCAGAATGTGACTGTGGTCGCGGCGGGCGTTCCTAACGTTGCCCAGCCGGTAGATACCGGATTTGATGTGACAGCCTTGACGACACTAAATGTTCGCAATGCACCATCGACGCGTGGCACAACCGTTGTCGCCAAGATGCAGCGTAATGAAACGGCGCGAATTATCGGGCGGACATCCAATAACTTGTGGTGGCAGATCAACTATAACGGCACAGTCGGTTGGGTCAGTTCAACCTACGGACGGATTCAAGGCGGGGCTGTTGTGGGGCAAATTCCGGTTACCGGTTAAGGGAAGTTTTGTTATCTGACTGTGAATTGTCGTGAAGTGGGGCGGTATTGATCGCCCCATTTTATTTACATGACCGCGAGTACAACTAGGGGGATAATCGCGCCGACAATGGCTCCGGCGATGACTTGTGCCAGTGTATGTCGCTGCAAGCGGAGACGGGCTGCCCCAACAATCGGTAGCAGCGGCGATACGAACAAAGCCGGCGCTGCGCCGAAAACGATGCCTGTTGCAACCAGCGCCACGCTTATGCTCATAGCGTGCATACTAATCTGCCAAGCGAAAGTAATGACCAACATGACCGCTAATTCCACCAGCGTAATCGCAGCGATTAACGGCAAGATCGAAGGCGCGTTCATCAAGCGTAGAACTTCCCACGCTAGAATGGCACAAACGATGGAGACGGCAAACGGGAGGAAGCGTTCTTGACGCTCTTTCATATGCAAATCGCTGATTTTGCCCCCACGTACACGCCATGCGATGAAGAGAATGGGCATGACGCAAACCAAAATACCGTAAGTCAGCGCCCACATTAATCCTTGAAGGCGATTTTCGGCAAAATGAAACGCGATGATAAATACCAGAACACTCCATACCATCGGTGGGCTAAATAAGTTGGAGACAATCCGTGCCCAGCGTGCATTCATAAGTGATGATGCGTTCAATACCTGTTCCTCTGCAAAATACCAATAGGGGCGGAGATAATGATACCAAATGTTTGCAACCATTATTTTCACTCTAGCACAGGTTTAATGAAATTTGATGTAGAGATGTTTAAGCTTGTGTTAGAGACCCATAGTTCTCTCATGACATAAATCCTACTCTGCTGTTTCCGGTTTCATGCACAGCTACGAATGACAGCTCCTGAATGTTCATTTTAATTTGGCGAGGTAATTTTTTCCCTCGAAGATGGCACGGGTGCGGCGCGATTCGTAAAGTGCGTCTGCATCAAGGAGGCCAAGAATTTCTCGCGTTAAGGCTGCTGTACGCAGCGACCCGGTGATGACGATGAGCGTACTGGACGCTTTTAGCGCCTCATCTACAGCCGTTTGGAAATCCGGTTGGATGGCTATCTGTGCTTGCTTGAGAGCTGCCGTTTGTCCGATTTCGTCGGCAGTAAGCGCGCGGTGACTCGAAGTTTGTGTTAATGTGATTTGAAATCGAGGATGATCAAATTCAGCGAGAAAGTCATGAACGGACTTATCCCGCAGCATTCCGATAATCAGTTGAACCGTTGCAGTAGGGTTTAGTTGCTCGATTGCTGCCCGTAATCGTTTGGCGCTGTTGGGTGTATGCGCGCCATCAATCAGAATCGTTTTTCCATCCAGCGAACGGCGTTCCATACGTCCCATAAGTTGAACGTCCGGTGAGGTGTCAGGTAATGCAATAGTCGGGATTATTCCGCGCTGGATGAGATTGGCGCAGGCTTTTACAGCTAAAGTTGACAGCGGTTCAATGGTCATAGTGGCTTGCTGAGAGCTTGCTTCTTCTCGCAGCAGGGCTTCAACTTCAGCGACTTGTGGCGCAGCAATTGCATAACCCTGTGCTTGAATGATGCCTGCCTTATGACTGGCAATCGACTCCAGCGTGCCGCCGAGCATAGCCGCGTGTTCATACTCGATAGGTGTAATGACGGCTAGCGTGTTGTGGACAATGTTGACCGCATCATACCGTCCGCCAATACCAATTTCGAGCACAGCAATGTCAACCGCCTGCTGTCGAAACCACCAAAGTGCTAAAGCGGTTGCTAGTTCAAAAGTGCTGTAATAGGTAACTAGCTTTTTGGCAGCTTGATTGACAATTTGCAAGCCTGCAGTCAAATCGACTTGGGTAATCATTTGACCGTTAATCACAAACCGTTCACGGAAACTGTGTAAGTGTGGGCTGGTGAACAACCCGACATTGAGGTGATCGTTCATCAATGCTGCGATTTGATGGCAGGTTGTTCCTTTGCCAACCGAACCCGCTGTGACAACACATGGATAGGCGTGCTGCGGATTGTCGAGCGCCTCGACCAACCGCCGCATATGATCGAGCGAGTGGGGTAAGTCACTCGCCCGAATAGGTTGGCTAAGGATTTCGAGGGCTTCGTAATAATCAATCAAAGGGAATGTTGTTCCAAATACGTCACAGCGGCGGGAAGTTCGCGCAAGGAATGCATAATGCCGGTCGGGTGCACCGTTTGCTCCGGCCCATAGGGGAATTCTTCGGCGCGTGTAAATGGATCAAGATGATAAAGAGAATCGGGAATAAGCGTAGCGCGCGGCTTCCACAAGGTTTTAAAGCCGTGACCTGACGGGTACAGCACATCATCGTCGTAGAGATCGCCGACCATAATCGACAGCTTGGCTTGTTCAGGCCAATCACCGAAGAAATGACGGTGCTTCTTGAGACCGTTGTGTGTGTCCGGTGTGAGCGTATCAGTAACAAGTGGTGTGATTCCCAGCGCGTCCATCACTTGAAGCTGGTATTTGGCAAGCCCTTTGGTGGCAATCACAATCGCGCGGTGGGGAGCAGCCAATTCTTGCAGCGACTCCAGCGCGTATTCGAGAAGCGTCGAATGGGATTTAGCATAGGTGTTTACCAACTCGGTGACGCTGGTGGTAATTGACACACCCAAGCGTTTGGCAACCGTCAGTGAAATATCATCCATATCCATCGCCAGAATGGCAGGTATATTGTCATCACGCTGACGGGCATTGTTTTCATCCTCAATCATTTGCAGGATATCTGCCCCTGATAGACCTGATTTTTGAGCCATTTCACCGACGACTTGGGGCCAAACGGCTCTTTCAAAAGGGTTTAGCTGGAGTGTGCCGTCAAGGTCAATAAAAACCACGGTTTGGTATATAGTGTTGGACAATTGTTCACCCGGATTTGACGATTAAGCAGCGTTGGACTATTCAATATTGACCCCCACGCCTAATGTTGACTTTAGGTAGTGAGGGAATTGGCAATTATTTGCCGTGAACAACCAAATCTTTGAGTGCCGGTTCAGCCTTTGGGTATTGAAACTGGTAACCCGCTTCTTCTAGGCGTTTGGGGACAGCGCGTTGGCCTTCCGTCAATAACATTGCCAGTTCGCCAAATGCTAATTTAAAGGCGAAGGCCGGCGCGGGCAAGAATGACGGACGCTTGTAGACGCGCCCCAAAACAGTCGCGAGTTCCGCATTGCTGAGGACGTCAGGTGCGCTCAAATTATAAGCGCCGCTGGCATTTTTGTTATCCAGCAAGAAGCGAATCGCACCGACTTCGTCATCGATATGTATCCACGGCATTTGCTGCTTGCCGTCGCCAATTCGCCCGCCAACAAATAATTTGAACGGGAGAGACAGTTGCGGCAGAACGCCGCCTTTGGTGGACATCAAAATGCCGGTACGAATAATCACACGGCGAACGCCCATTTTTTCGACAGGTTCGGTGACTGCTTCCCACTGAACACACGTTTGGGCAAGGAAATCCCCTCCGGGTGCATGGTCTTCTGTAATATCTTCACTGCCGTGTGTACCATAATAGCCAACTGCCGAGGCTTGTATCAACACATCGGGTTTGTTTTTGGCGGCACTGATGGCTTCGACAACCGCTTTGCCTGCGTTGATGCGGCTTTCGACGATACCTATTTTGCGCGCTTTCGTCCAGCGGCTCGGCGGGAAGCCCTCACCAGCAATGCTTTCGCCAGCGAGGTTGATGATTGCACCCGCGCCGTCAGCGAGTTCGCCCCAGCCCTTCGCGGTGCGGGCATCCCACTCGACGAGCTGTATACTTCCATCAAGTCCGCTGGTTTTATTGGTGTTGCGCGTGAGGACGATTACTTCATGATGATCGTGCGCCAAACTGTTTGCTACTGCTTTGCCAATCAGCCCTGTTCCCCCGGTAATGATTACACGCATGTCAGTCTGCCTCCGGTCAATAGATAGAATAAATCTCCCCTTCATTTGATTGTATCTTTGGCTAGGAACAAGCGTCAACAGATGCTCATCGGTTGTTCAGCTTTCGGATGAGATAATCCCTACAAAACCTAAACTAACATAAGTTTTTCCGGCGACAGGCAGCCGCTGGTTGGGGTCATCGGCGTCGTACAGCCCGACGATGATTTGATAATTTCCCGCTGTGAGGACAGTGGGGAGTGCAAGCCCATGTTGGTCAGTTATGATGGTATCCGGCAGCCAACTGGTCGTGGGTTGTGATCCGCCAGCCGGTTCGCTGTCGCGTTGAGCGACCAAAACGCCGCCAGAGTTGAGCAGTTGGACAAACACTTTAAAACGCTTGGTTAAGGCAGCGTCGGTTCGCCATTCCAATTGAATCTGGATGACATCGCCGGGGCGGAAAGTACGACTGCTAATGGCCGCGTGTTCCAGCAAGATCGAGTCGCCAAAACGTTTGAAGATCGGCTGTGTATCGGTCATGGTTACAGGCGTAACATACTGAGCGAAACGCACATCCCCATACCAGATATCTTGTCCTGCTTCATAGGTTGTACTGTCCAGTGTGTTCTCAACAATGTGATTCGGGTCACGTTCGGATTCACCCCAAAATAGGACAAAAATCCGTTGATGCTCGGTGATAATTTTTTGAACGGTTGCCAGTGTTTGAGCGTCATCCCCGCCCAAGCCTGCCGGAAGGGGATAGACCGGTGCTGCGCCGTGATAGTAATAACGAAACACTTCTTCTTGATTGGGCGCATCGAGAATAATGGCATCTCCTTCACGTGGATGAGCCGTAATGGTTTGAACCATGCTGCGATAATCAGCCCGTTGGAAATGGAGGTCGCCATAAAGCGGTTGCAACCCATTGACGAGATAGATCAGCAGCCATATCGCCTGTAAAACGGTCAGAATCAAGGTGATGCGGTCAAGACGATAGCCGCGCTGTGACAGCGCCCACCAACCGCCGACGCCCGCCCCCATCAACAGCGCAAATCCGATTTGCGCGGGCAGCAGAAATTTGAGGTTGGCAGGACGAAACAGGCCGAGCGCCAGAAATAGAAAAACAGGCAGCACCGCCCAAAGAATAGGGACTAAGGTTGACCACAAAACCGCTTTGCCACGCAGCCACAGCCAGCCGATCAATCCACCGAGCAGCAGCAGCAAGGCAACCGGTAAATAATTTATAGCATTAGGAACGAATTCATAGGTGATACCCAGCGTGAACCAACCGCCGATGATGCCCAGCGCTTCACCAGCCGGAATCGGCGTACCCGTGCTCGGCCATTGGGTGACTTGGCGTAAAGCTGTCGGCAGCCACGGCAGGAACAGAAGAATGGTGACGACATTAGATGCAAAGTAAGTACCGAGTATCGAGTACCGGGTACCGAGAGTAGAAACACGACGAAGTATCGAGAGGGCAAACCACAGCAGGAAGATGACACCCTGTGCCAGCATAATGAAGGGGTAGGCGTACTGGGTGTAAAGGCCAGCGGCGTTGATGAGTGCCAGCACCAAGCCCCATCGTAGGGACAGGATATATCCTGTCCGCGTATTCTTGAGTAAACCCACCAACGCCCACATGCCCGCCGAACCCCACAGCGCCAGCAGCGCATACATCCGCGCTTCTTGGGCGTAATAGATGCTAAACGTATTCAGCGCGACCAGCGTCGCAGCCGTTAGTCCGGCAGCGGGATTGAACAGTTTTTTGCCCAGCGCAAAGGTGAAGGCAACACTCAGGATGCTGGCGAGTGTAGATAGCGAACGCAGCGCGACTTCACTGCTGCCGGTTAGATCATGCCATAGGGCCAGCAGCCAATAATATCCCGGCGGGTGAATATCCCGTGAGGCATTCGAGGCAATATCCGCGAAGTTACGGGTTGCTTGGACGTAGGCGTTGCCCTCATCATTCCACAGCGATTGTGTGCCGAGGTGATGAAAGCGCAGTGCCGCAGCGATAAAAATAATTAACACAGAGACACTGAGGCTCAAAGACACAGAGGTTAAAGCTTCTTTGTGCCTTTGCGTCTTTGCGTCTTTGTGTTGAAATGTATTCATCACTTCCGGCGCTCCCGCCACGCACTGAATACAACATAAAGCGTGATGAGGAATACGCCGAATAAACTCGCCGCTATCGGGAGAATATTTTGTGCGGTGCGATCAAGAACGGTGATGGAGTCGAGGTTGGTTGGAACTTCAAAACCAAGATTTTTTATTGAATGAAGTTCGGCAGTAGAAGAAAGATGTATCATGACTTCTTGCCAAGGATCAAGAAAATGTACGCGAGTTTGCATATGTTCGTATTGTTCAAACGCTGCTGGATCATTTAATCTTAGGTGTTGATTATCAATGTCGGCTTCGGGGCCAGCCACTCCCTTAAATCGAATCTTTACGTCAGTTCCATAAACTGTGAAGTTCGTCCATTGCACGCTAACGACTTGCCCAAATTCTGCACCATCCATATCCTCAACTTTTGCATCATCTGACTTAGTGACCGCCCAACTTTCCGCTTGATGAACGCCCGCATACAAAATAGGTGTTTGCGTAGTGATGTACCGCTTCATCGAGTCATAAACGGGAAGCGGCGTGAAATCCGGCTCGACCATACGGAAGTAGTAGAAGGCTTGGTTTTTCTCGTAATCCGCCGGACGCTTAAAGAACCAGTAAGAGATATTGCCGACCCAAGGCCATTCTTGCTGTGCCCGTTGATAGGCCAGCGGCATATAACGCGCGGCCTGTTCTTCGGTGACGATGCCGAACGCGCCGTTCTGGATGATATTGGCGGGATCGTCCGGTTGGGGATTCCATGCCGCCTCGCTAATCCAGATGGATTTGTTGGCATCGCCGTTAGCCACCATGATGTCGCGGATATACAGGTTGCGCGCGTAAGTCAGCGTCATGGGACGCATACGCTGGTCGGTCGGGCCGCTGAAGAAACCATACCCTTGCGCTGACATGACATCGAAGCAGTCTTTCGCGCCCGCGTCATACATCCGTTGCAGGAAAATGAAGTCGTTCAGGTTGCGATCCGTCAGTGACACAGTCGGCGAGAGCGGCCCGCTGATGACCACTAAATCAGGATCGACCGCTTTGAGCGCTTTGTAGGTGCGGCACAGTAAATCGGTGTAGGCTTCCGGATTAACAGGCTGGTTGCCCCATTCCTCGTTGGCGTTGGGTTCGTTCCAGATTTGATAGTAATGAATCCGGCCTAAATAACGCTTGGCAACCGCCACCGAAAAATTGACGAAGTCCTGATAGTCATCCGGCGGGGCTTTATCGCCCGCGTCGGGATGGGCACGCGTCCACTTGGGCGGATTATCCAGCCGCGCTTGAATCTGAATGCCGTATTTGTCGGCTAAATCGACAATGTTGTCGTACTTCGCCCACGCCGAAATCGCGTCCTTGTCGTCAATCACGCCATCGCCGTTCAGATCGTTACGGCGGTCGGTGAAGTCGCCGCGCCCGCTGATTTCGATGTCGTCCCACGGGAACTGCTGCCGGATCATTTTGAATCCGGCTTCGGCGATCATTTGCAGGCTGCGGTCGCGCTTGACGATTTCGGCCTCCTGCTGCAAAAAGGTGTTGATGCCATACGGCGGCACATCGGTGTGGCTAATCGGGACAATCGGATCGGTTTGCGGCTGGATGCGGATGAAATTGCCCGCCCATTCGACCATGCCGCGAATCTGCGAAAGCGGCGTTTCCTCACCTGTTAGTGACCAGAAAAAATTCCAGACGAGGCCGTGCTTGGCGAGATCCAGCGCCAGACCGCCGCCTAAGGCGAGGATGACGACGAGGCCGATAATCCAGATGCGACGGTTCAAGTGTTTAGGGTGGTTTGGGTTCATCATGCCGCCGATTATAACGGAATTGGCGCGTTTGGGGCGGGTGAAGGTGGCGAAGCGTCGGGTGAACGCTGACTGGTAAGTCGGGATGTACTTGTGGTAGTGTGGTGCTGATTGTTGTAAGTTGGCGAAGGGGTGTCAATTGACTGAAATCATTGTGCAATTTGAAGTGGATGACCGTCCGATGACGGTTGATGAAATCACTGATGAATACTTAGCCGAAATGTTGGAACACACCAGCGCCCAAATCCAGCGTCAGGTCGAGCGGCAGGTAGGTGATTTAACGTGTGAAGAACATGGCGGTCGGCCCCGCGTGACGGTGACTGGGATGTACTCCACCGAGGCTGACCAGATGGAACTGAACTATCACGTCGATACCTGCTGCCAGATGCTGCTCATGCGGACGGTGCAGGCGTTGAATCATTAGGTCGATAGGGTTGCTAGTCCGGATCGCTGTTCGAAGAAGGGCGGCTGCTGAGGTCGCGTTCGACGCTGTCCATGCTCTCGCCTTTGAGCAGGCGCTGTGTGGCTTCGTTGTAAGTCGCGCCGGCATCGACGCCGGTGGTATCCGTCACCTGCTGGAACATCTTGCCGACTTCTTTCGAGTCGCCGGAATTGAAGACGTTGAGCATCTCGCCGGATGAAAGCTGACTGAGGTCGCGTCCCTGTTTGGGGATGGCGACACGCTTGATGCGCCGTACCACGTCGCTGCTCTGGCAGTTCGGGCAGATATGAGTCCCTTTAGGGTCATAATCCTTAATAGATTTGAAGAAGAGGGCGAAGCTGCGCCCACAGTGATTGCATCGGTAGTCGTAACTCGGCATAATACAATTGGCCTCTTTGCTTGTGATGGGTTTTATTATAATCGAAAGCTGCCCCTGAATGAATGATCCGCAACCGGATAAACATCCTTTGGAACAGGCTCAACCGCGCAAACAGCATCCACTGGAACAACAGCCTGTCCGTCCGGCGGGTGAACCCCGCCAACGGGTTAACTTGCGTATTCCCTCAGTTTCGCCCACTGTGACCTATGTGCTGATCGCCATAAATGTCATCGTCTTTTTGATACGCGCTTTTTCGCCCCGAATTGACGAGCAGCTTTTCCTATGGGGTGCGAATCACGCCTCCGACATTTTCTTGAAAGGTGAATATTATCGCCTGTTGGCCTCCATGTTTTTACATGCAGGTATCTTTAACGAATATGGTAATTACTCGCTTGGATACAGTGTTCATCTCATCTTCAACATGTATATCCTGTACGCGGTTGGCGTGTCGATGGAGCGGTTATTTGGTCACACCCGTTTTTTGATTATTTATCTGTTGGGTGGATTAGCCGGTTCGGTCGCCAGCGCACTGTTTGGTGGCGATAACGCCTATTCCGTGGGCGCATCGGGCGCGGTGTTCGCCATTTTAGGCGCGGAGTTTGTGTATTTGTGGCATCACCGACAGTTGATGGGCGCGGCAGGGCGGGAACGGCGCCGAACACTCATCGTGCTGGCAATTATTAATTTCGCCGGTGGCCTGATTTCACAAATCCCCGGCAGCGGCAGCGACTTACTGATTGACAATTGGGGACACGCAGGCGGACTCGTCGGCGGTCTTATATTGACGTGGGTTATCAGCCCGATTTTGAACCTGCGGCGACATCCCGACCATCCCGATGAATTATTGGGCGAGGACATCAACCCCTTGCGTAAGCACTACTGGTTTGTCTCGATTTACGCGACTGTTCTGGTCGTTCTGACGTTCGTCGGCGTTTATCTCGCTCGCCGGTAAGGCTTTTTGCATCTGCTCAATTTGCCAGCGCAAAAGGGCTAACTGCTGCGCATTCTCTTTGTTTTCCTGCGTCAAGCGCGTCAAGACGATGGAATAATGCAGCAAGATAAACAGCACAAATATCACCGCGACCAAAAACAAGGCGCTCGGCGGGTAGATAATGCCGACAGTACTGGCTAAAAGATCAAGTGCGGGGCGTGACAAGCTCAAAACGATGAGGGCAACGGCGGTTGCCAGCCACAAAAGCGAGTATTCTTCTTTAAGACGGCGGCGGCGTACCAATTCCAGCACAAATATGAATGCGCCAATGCCTGCCACCAATCCAAAAATCATTGCGCGATCGACCATTGAAAGGCTCCAAATAATATAGAAGGGGTTCGCTGACGTATCAACCCCCGGCGTATTGCCTAACATGGCGACTGCTAAAAGGTTGGGTACGCCCTTCCCTATGATTTGCTTTGTCGTCATTATAACTTACATCGCTCCCCAATGACTATTAATCCTAGAAAAGTGACAGCCTAGAATCAAAAAGCCGCTGCATTATAGTACAACGGCTTTTACTGTTCTAGCAGACTTTAGGCCTAGCGTCACAGACGCGCGCTGCCACGTACCATACGCAGCAGAGCCAAGAGAATGACTGCACCGATAAAGGCCACGACGATGCTGCCAAGGTTCAAACCGGTCACTGCGCCACCGATGTTCAGCGCGTTAAGGACGAAACCACCGATGAAACCACCGATGATACCCACGATGATGTCCATCAACAGACCTTGTGAACGGTTCGTGCTCATAACAATGCTGGCAAGCCAACCGGCGATAGCCCCAACGATGATCCAAGCGATTAAGTTTACACCATCCATTTTTATTCCCCTTTTTCTTTGATTAACTGAACTCACTATCTGAACCCAATGATAGACGGGGTACGTATATTATTGATGCGAGTGTTGGGGGGTTTTTTTGTAGGAATAGTGGCTAAAGTCCAATAGCCCTCTAGATTGGGAACTTGCCTAGCGCGGACTTCAGCGGCGGGGAAACGTCAGTCGAAAAATAAACAGTCAGCGTGTATAGTGAAACCTTGCCACGTGCATAACCATAGCGAAGGAAGATTTATTTGATACGCCGCCATACCCCTGATTTCGCCATTATCGCGCTGTTGTTCGCGCTGCCATTGGTGTTGTTCTGGCAGCAGACGCTTGGCGGAAAAACCCTACTTCCCACTGAAAACCTTTATCAATATGGGCCGTTTGCCACTTACCGCGAAGTCGTGAAAGCGCCGGATGTTCCTTATAACGCGCTGCTTTCGGACTTGGTGCTGGAAAACTTTCAGTGGAAAAGCTTTATTCGCGAGAGCATCAGCAGCGCCAATATTCCGCTGTGGAATCCACATCAATTTAGCGGCATTCCCTTTTTAGCGGCGGGGCAACAATCTACGTTATATCCATTCAGTGTGTTGTATTACGTGCTGCCGCTGCCTGCGGCTTACGGCTGGTTTACTGTTGTTCAATTGTGGCTGGCTGGCGCGTTTATGTATGTGTTCATGCGTGGAGTCAACGTCCGGCGCTTCGGAAGTTTGCTGGCGGGGGTCGTTTATCAACTGAGTGCTTTTTTTGTCATCAGTGCCGTATTCCCGATGATTATTGCGGCTGCGGCATGGCTGCCGTTGGTGCTGCTGGCGGTCGAGTTGATTATCCAGCAGCGTCCGGCGCTGCGGGGGCGACCTGCAACTATTCCTTGGGTGGTGTTGGGGGCAGTAGCGCTCGGTTGTAATGTGTTGGCTGGACACGTCGAGATTACCTACTACGTGCTGATTATCGCCGGATACTATGCGGCGGTGCGCTTGATCTGGCAGTGGTGGACAGGACGCAAAACACAAACACATCGCTTGATGTGGATTGTTCAACGCGGCATATGGCTGGTTGGTATGGTGATACTCGGCTTAGGTCTTGGGTCGATTCAGTTTATTCCCCTGTTTGAATTGGCGAGTATGAATTACCGTGATGGGCGGGCAACGCTCGATCAAGTGCGCGGCTGGGCGCATCCGCTGCGCGATATGGTGCAGTTCTTGCTGCCGAACTTTTACGGAAACCCTTCGCACCACAGCTATTTAGATGTTTTTAGCGGAGAAACCGTTACCCAATTTACCAATGCGGCGGGTCAATCTATCAATACGATTGATTGGGGCATCAAGAATTACGTCGAAGGGGCATTGTATCTGGGAATACTGCCGCTGATGTTGGCGATTTACGGATTATTTAATACAAGAATTAACCACAGAAACACAGAGGAAGATGAGAAGAAAAAGCCGCCCTACAAGTGGATATTTGCGGGGCTGACAGTCGTCTCGCTGACCTTCATGTTTGGGCTGCCGACGTATGCGATTTTGTACTACGGCTTTCCGGGGATTAACCAGCTTCATTCACCCTTCCGTTGGATATTTGGGGTGACAGTCGGCGTGGCAGTGCTGGCTGGTTTTGGAGCGGATGTGCTGGCAAATCCTCACCCCCCAACCCCCTCTCCATTACATGGCAGAGGGGGAGCAAGACCCAAACAGGTGACCCATATTTTCGGTTATGCGAGTGTGATAATTGGCATCGTGATTTTGGTGGGGCTGCTGTTGACACGGATTTTCTTCGCACAGTTTGAGCCATTGTTCCAGAGCATCGTTGACAATATGGCGCTGGCGGGGAATGCCTTCAGCAGCGCGCGCATGTTTTACAGCTACCAGTTTGTGAATGTCCTGATTCTTGGTTTGATGATGCTTGGCGCGGGCATCGTGTTTTTGTGGGCGGGAAGAAGCCCTCACCCCCTCACCCCCTCTCCCTCAGGTAGAGGGGATAAAAGACAAAGAGTTGTTCTCTGGCAGGTGCTGGCAGTTGGCTTAGTCGCTGTGGATTTGATGGCGGCTTCGTGGAGTTTTAATCCGGCGAGTGATCCGGCGTTGTTAGATTTTACGCCGCCCGCGATTCAATGGCTGAAGCAGCAGCCGGGCGAGTGGCGTTTCACCACCATTGACGACCCGTCGTTAGGCGAACGTGGCAAGATCATGAACGCCAATATGGGCTGGCGTTACGGGCTGGATGACATTCGCGGCTACGAGAGCATCATCCCCAAGCAGTATGTCGATTTTATGAGCCAACTCGCGCCACAGGTGCAGTTGGATTACAACCGTGTCGCGCCGTTGTACACGGACGAACAATACAAGGCGATGAGCCAGAATTTTAAGCTGGCAGACGCGCTTGAATCGCCATTATTGAAACTGCTCAACGTGCGCTATGTGATGACCTCCAAGCAGTTCACGATGCCGACCGAATTGACGACCAGTGCCAACCTCCGCGTTCAACCGAGCTGGCGCTTGGCTTATGAGGATGAGGCGGTTCGCATCTGGGAACACAATTATTCGCCGCGCGCGTATGTGGCGCAGCCGACCGATGGCGGAATGCCAATGACCGCGATGGATTGGATTTACGGTTATGACGTGACCATCCAAAGCGATTCAGGGCGTGAGAAAATTTTGGATGCGACGGTTGTGCAGTCCGCCCCGTCGTCGTGGCTGGTGTTAAGCGAGACTTATCTACCCGGCTGGCGGGCGTTTGTCCGTCCTCGCGGTGGCGATAAAGACATCGAGCGCCCCCTTGAAGCCCTGAAAGTCATGGACAACTTCATCGGAGTCGATGTGTCGCCGGAAGTCGTACAGAAGGCATTTGCCGATATTCACGATAAGCTGCCAGAAGCACAGCGAACGGCACTGGATAACGGCCAACTGACTCTGCGGGTGAGCTACAGCCCGCCGAGTTTCCAGATCGGATTATTTGCCTCCTTCATCAGCGGGATTTTGCTGGTGTTTATGGGCGGGATTTACCTGTGGCGTTTGTTCGTGAGCGCGGGTGGACAAACGGAAGGCGTACAGGTGGTCGCCCGTAACAGCCTCGCGCCGATCATCCTGAATCTGTTTAATCGCGGCATCGACTTTGGCTTCGCCTTCATCATGCTGCGTATATTGGGGCCGGAAGGCAGTGGTATTTATACCTACGCCGGTTTCATTTTCGGCTGGTTCGACATCTTCACCAACTTCGGTCTGAATGTGTTTCTGACGCGTGAAGTGGCGCGTGATCCAAGCAAAGCATGGCGATATTTCTACAACACGAGTGTGCTGAGGCTGGCATTGATGCTTATTGGTGTGCTGCTGCTGCTGGGATTCTTGAGCGCACGGCAAAGCGCATCCGGCAGTACGCCGCTGACCCAAGAGGCGCTGATTGCGATAGGGCTGCTGTATATCGGGCTGCTGCCGAACAGTTTGAGTACGGGCATGTCGGCGCTGTTTTATGCCTTCCAGCAGGCCGAATATCCAGCCGCGATTTCGACCGTCGCCACCATTTGTAAAGTGATTTTCGGGCTGGCGGCGTTGGTGCTGGGTTACGGGGTCATTGGTTTGGCGGCTGCGAGCATCGTCACCAATACGATTACGCTGGCGATTATGGTATGGGTTGGACGCGGATTATTAACCCCACCCCCTATCCCCCTCCACGCAAGCAAAGAGGGGAAATCAGAACGCGAAGGCGCGAGTGCGCCAAGGGATTACAAGCCAGATCGAAAGTTAATTTGGGGGATGATCGGCGAGGGCTGGCCTTTGATGCTGAACCATTTCCTTGCGACGATTTTCTTCCAGATTGATGTGGTCATTATCCAATATTTTCATGGCGATACGGTGACCGGCGAGTACGGCGTGGCTTACAAGTGGGTGAACGCGCTCAATGTAATTCCGGCTTTCTTCACAATGGCCTTGCTGCCGGTGATGTCACGGCAGGCGCACGAGGATAAAGCCGCCTTGAAGCGCAATTATGGGCTGGCGATTAAGCTGCTGGTGAGTACGGCGCTTCCGGTAGCGGTCGTGTTTACTGCACTGGCTTTTATCCTGACGGGGATACTCGGCGGCAGCCAATATCTACCCAATGGGGCAATCGCGACCCAATTGATGATCTGGAGCATCCCGATTGGCTGGATTAACAGCCTGACGCAGTACGTTCTGATTGCATTGGATTTACAGCGCCGGATTACACGGGCGTTTTTTATTGCCGTAGGCTTCAACATCATTAGCAACATCATCTTGATCCCGCCGTACAGTTTTCGGGCGGCTGCCGTGACCACTATTCTTTCCGAGTTGGCGCTGTTGATTCCGTTCGCTGTGCTGCTGCAAGGGGCAGTCGGTCGCATTGATTGGGTGCGGCTGCTGTGGAAGCCGGTGGCTGCAACCGCTGCGATGGTGATTGTGGTGTGGGTGATGACGGGTTTGTCACCGGTCGTCGGGGTGATTGTTGGCTGTGTGGTGTATTTGGGTGTGCTGCTGGCACTGAAGCCGCTCGACGCCGAAGAGATGGAACGTTTAGCCCCGCTGCTGCCGGGACGGGTGCGGCGTGTAATCGGGATTAAACAAGGTGCTGCCGTCTAGATTCAAAATATGCAAATTGTGCAATACATCCGCTGAAATGACAGGCGGGAAGCCGCCGAAAATCCGCTGAAACTGCAATTTATGCTGGCAGGTGGCTCGGCTACTTCCGCTGAGTGCAGCGGCTTGCTCGGCTGATGCCACCGCTTCTGCACTGTTGTGCTATTTCAGCGGCTGTGAGGGAGATTGGCGCTGCATCGTCGCAAGCTGCAAGTATCAAGTTGCAAGGAAAATCAGTTTAATCATAGAGGTCACAGAGAAAACAAAGGATTATTCATAGCTTTATTTTAGAACAAATGTTATAATTTGTCAAATGGATTGCACCGATTTAACATATAATAGACCAGATGGATTTTGAGGGTCATACAATGGTCATTCCTACGTTGACTGAAGTACAAAAGATTGAAGGGCCGCCACAAGGTCAATGGACATATACCGATTGGGAACACTTACCGGACGATGAAAATCGTTATGAGGTCATTGATGGGGTGCTATATATGTCAACATCACCGAGCTTGTACCATCAATGGATTGTGCAGCGATTTTATCGGTATGTGGGTATTCCTGCGGAAGATCAAAAACTCGGTTATATGTTTCTCGCGCCTGTTGGATTGATTATGGCGGGTGTCAGTCCCGTTCAACCTGACGCAGTATTTATTGCGGCTAAAAATGCTGCGATTATGGCTGATAAACGTATCCGAGGTGTGCCGGATTTAATCGCAGAAGTGCTTTCGCCGGGGAACAAAGATTATGACGAAGATGTGAAACTGTCAGCCTATGCCAGAGCCGGTGTGCCAGAATATGTCGTGATTGATGCGTGGAAGAAGCAGCTTCGCCTCTATTCGCAGCCGATGGAAGGCGAGTATAAACAGTTGAAGAAGTTTAATGTGGGCGATACAGTAACTTTCGCTGCCACACCGGAGATTGAGTTGGCTGTTGGTGATTTGTTTGCGGGTTCGCCAGATGAGACTCTATGATGATTTATCGAAGATGCTAGAAATGAATAACAAGACATGATTGTATTGCAATTCGAAGAGTGGCATGAATTTCGTGACTATATTGATCAAGATAGGGAAGTAATGCCTACATATTGGCGTGGTCAATTTGATCCGAACTGGCCTTTAGCCTCTTCGTTTGAACGTCAAATTCTGCAATTAAATGGGGGCTGGATGCCTAAAGCTAGCCAAATATATCCCTATGATGGTCGCTATAACCGAGAGGGTAAGAACGGATTTTGGGATAACACGTTTTATCAAAATTATCGTGATAGTTATTTAAGTAGATTTAAACAAGCAAGTAGCGGATTAAGAGGTTCTAACCCCAAAGAATTGACTGATGAGCAGTGGTGGGCTTTGGGTCGACATTATGGATTGATTACTCCCTTGTTGGATTGGACAACAAGTCCGTACATTGCTGCATTTTTTGCACTTACTGAATGTTATTTGTCGCTAGTGCGCTACGGAGGCTCGTTCGCGCTTGGGTCTAAATATATAAGTATCTATAGATTGTTTCATGACACAGCCTTAGAAGGTGATGGACTACACGTCGTAAAAGTTATGGTGGATGAATTAGGACGTGTACAGTCTCAACGAGGACTTTTTACATGGTTAGATTCAGAGGAATATTTTGAACTTCAAGGATTCCTTGATAACAATGGTCGAGGAAACTTACTCACTCAAATTCTATTATCTGATAGGGTTTTAATGAATGGCCTTCCTGATTTAAGGAAACACGGTATTGATTATAGGTTGCTTTTTCCCGACCTTGCTGGAGCGGCAATCGATGCTAATGCTAAAATCAGTATTTTCTGACGATAGTTGCTATTTTTTATTGATTGCTATAGAGCTAAAACGATTAACGAGTGATGGTGAAATATGCCTCCAACAGTTGAACAATTCCTCTCGACGTATCCGGCAGAAGTACAAGAACTGGCGTTGAAAGCGCGTGAGTTGGTGCTTGAGATTGTGCCGGATGTGCAGGAGCGCGTGCAGGAGGCGTATAAGACCATCAGCTATGGCAGCGGGACGAAAATGGATGCCATGTTCTGTTATATCGCGCCCTTGAAAGACCGGATTAACCTCGGTTTTTATCGCGGCGTTGTGCTTCCGGATGCCAGTGGTTTATTGGAAGGTACGGGCAAGCTGCTGCGCCATGTCAAGGTGCGGTCGATGAGCGAATTGCAACAACCAGCGCTGCGGCAGTTGATTGTGGACGCAGTAGCGGAACTCGAACGGGTGTCAAACGTCGGTAATCCCAACGAAACAGCTAAATGAGAGGGCGAGAATCATCTCGCCCAAATTCGTTCTATACCGGGTTGAAAGGTGAATACTGACGCAGCGTGAAGTGGAAGGGAAGCGCATCAGGATGTTCGATGACCTGTTTGATATGAAAGCGGATTAGCCGTTCCGCTCCGGCAAAGTCGGCTAATCGTTCCGCATCCCACACGACCTCGGTTTCGCCGCTAAGCTGTAGGGTCGCCCCGCGATCAAAATCCAAAAACAGCAAGCCCGCATGAGGATAAGCAGTCAAATTCCCCAGTGTATTGAACATTTTGTTGCCGCTGTAGTCGGGAAACTCCAACAGACCCTCATTCACCACATGGATAAAACCGGGATTGCCGCCCCGATGTGAGGCATCCGCGCCACCTTCAGCATGATAGCTGGCGATGAAAAAAGTGTCGGCCTGTGCGATGAAGGCGGATTGTGATGACGTTAAACCCGTTGTGGAGACGGCTGCTGGATGATCGGCATGAGGCGCGGGCTGGTAGGTTCGCGCCTGAATATACTTGGGACAGTTGGAATAAGCCTGCTCAACCGTCATTCGCAGTCCGTCTGGTCGAAGCGTTGCCATGCCGTTCACCCGTACGCGGCTGCGAGATGCGAAGTCGATAGCGATTAAACCGAGATGCGGATTAACAGCAAGGTTACGCGAAAACGGATCATCCGCTGCGGGCTGGGCATAGATGTGCAAGGTTTGCTCGTCAAGCGGATCGAGAAAACCGGGTGTACCCGTGAGCAGTGATGCCCAAACATCACCGGCGGCGTCGACAGACGAAACGGCGGCGATGGTTTGATCACTCAAAAAATCCATGGCGATAGGCGGCATAGACGGGTAGATTCCACGACCAATGCGTTCCGCCATCATCCGAACGCCGGCAAGACTCTGCACCGCAATTTCACCGTCGTGATAGGCCATATGACCTCCTAGAATAAACCACAGGCCGCGCCGCTTTCGGGGGCTTCATGATGTTCGCCGCTGTCAGGGCTGAAAATTTCGAGGCGGATGCCATCGGGGTCTTCAAAGAAGATTCCGCCCGATTTTGCGCCTTCGGAATGGGCGACGACGCCATCATAAAGAAAGTTGACTTTCATATCACGCAGCCGTTGTTCGAGATGCTCAACGGCATCAATATCGTCAACCCAGAAAGCGAGATGATGCAGACCGGGCGTATCTTTTTTGAATGTGCCGGTGCTTTGCTGCCAGAGCGTGACCACTGCTTTGCCATCTTCACCGAGTAACACGAAACGCTGGTTGGCATCGGTTGATTCTTTGATAACATCGAAGCCAAAAACTTGCTGGTAAAATTGTTGGGAGCGGCTGACATCACTGACATTCAGGCCGATGTGTCCAAAGTTTGACATTGAGGTTATTCCTTGTAGAAAAGCGTAATCTAGAGTTAAATATCCATGTCTAAAACGTTTTTGAGTTGGATATTTGGATCGTACACGAAATTAATATCCATGTCAATACGTCAAATGATATGGATAATTGTCAGGCAAAGGAAATATTATGAGCGACGACGTGCCTTTTGTATTTGTGGGTGAAGCGCTGGCACTGGACTTCATTAATACGGTTAAGGTCGTGCGCGGGGAAATTACCGACACGTTACAAAATGCCGATGACTTGGCGCACTGGTGGTCATTGGCGTATGAGCATCATCCCCAAATCGAAACGGTATCCGGTGAGGCCATGCCTTTCGATGATGACGTGTTGAACACGGCCAAGCGCGTCCGTAAGCACTTGCATGATTTGTTCTTGCAGGTAATTGAAGGGCAGCAGCCCGAAGCGGATGATCTGGCGGCTTTGAACTGGTCATTGGCGACCGGTTATCCAGCACTAAAGTGGGATGATGGCCGGCATGTGGAATACACTTCGGTGGGCGAACCAGCGGCGGAACTGCTGCTGCCTGTTGGATTATCCGCGCTGCGACTGCTGACCCAAACCGACTTGAGCCGCCTGCATAAATGCCAGAGTAACCAGTGTATACTACTGTTTTATGACACGACCAAAAGTGGTACACGCCATTGGTGCAGCACCGCTTGTATGGATCGTGACCGGTCACGACGGCGCTACCGGGAATCCAAACAGTCATAACCGAAAAGTGTAATATGCCCCTAATTTTTGAGACAAAACGGCTGCAAGTGCGGCAGTTACAGACCGATGACGTGGACAATTTGTATTCAGTGACGAGTGATCCTGAACTCACCCGTTACATGGATAACGGTCAGCCGCTTTCATACGAGCTAACGGCTAAATGGGTCGAGGTATCCATCAACAACTACGTGACCAAAGGTTATGGCTGTTCAGCCGTGATTGATAAACGGGATGGCGCCTTCATCGGGTTTTGCGGTTTAGTGCGGTCAGAATTTGCCGAGCCGCCGCATGATGCCGAGTTGATTTATGCGCTGAAAAAGCCTTATTGGGGACAAGGATTGGCGACCGAAGTGGCAAAAGCGATGGTGGATTACGGCTGCGAATCATGTGGATTGAAGCGCATCATCGCCACGATTGATCCCGAAAACAGTGCGTCGATTAAGGTTGCGAATAAAATTGGCTTTGTCTTCAGTCGAACCGAACCGGACTCAGACGGTTTGCCTACGCATATTTATGAAATCGCGGGTCAATAAAATGCAAGCATGGAAAACGCTGGATAAAAAAACGGTTTTGCAAAATGGCAAGTGGGTGACAGTCGAGTACCGGACGTTAGAGCTGCCAAACGGTAAAGTGATTGATGACTGGACGTGGATTATTCTGCCCGAATATATCAACGTGGTAGCCGTGACTGAAGTGGGACGATTCTTGTGCTTTCGACAGGTGAAATATGCGGTTGAAGGTGTGTCGTTGGCTCCGGTCGGTGGATACATCGAACCGGGTGAAGTGCCGTTTGTGGCGGCGCAGCGTGAACTGCTCGAGGAAACCGGTTACAGTGCTGCCGAGTGGGTTAACCTCGGCAATTATGCCGTAGATGGCAATCGCGGGGCTGGCGTGGCCCATCTGTTTCTAGCGAAGGGCGCGGTCAAAACGGCGGAAGTTCATGCCGACGATTTAGAAGAACAGGAATTGGTGCTGCTGGATCGCCCCGAAGTTGAGGCGGCGCTCAAAGCGGGTGCGTTCAAAGTGCTGGCATGGTCAGCCAATGTGGCCTTAGCGCTGCTGCATCTGTAAAAGTTGGATAGTAAAGCTAAAGGGAGAGCGGTATCATTAACACAATCCGGCTGAGTTCTGAGACCGATGCCCGACCAGAGGATGTCGAGGCCATCCAGAACGCCATTGACGAATTTAATATGCAGTATACCGGTGATCGTAATTTTCGTCCGGTGCGAATCTTTTTGCGTGACGAATCAGATCAATTGTGCGGCGGCATTACGGCGGATTTGTGGGGCGGATGGATGCACATCAACGCCTTTTGGATGGTTGAAATGCTGCGCGGGCAGGGTTACGGTACGCGCTTAATCGAAGCGGCGGAAAACGAAGCGCGGGCGCATGGCTGCCACCACGCATTTCTGGAAACTTTTAGCTTCCAAGCCCGGCCTTTTTATGAACGATTGGGGTATCAAGTCATCGCCACATTAGATGATTATCCGGCGGGCGAACAGCACTTTGTTCTGACAAAAATCTTGTGACTAAATAGGGAAATCAAAAGAGTGCAACCGTTGGTCACACTCTTTTGAGTGATCAAGCGAAGAAAATTATACGGAAACTTTTTCTTGTATGGCCTGTGCCGGTGCGACCGCTTGCAGTAAGAACTGCTTGGGTTCTTCAGATACGATAACCGGTAGTCCCATCTCGTGAATCAACCGATCCATATAGGGGTTACCCAGTACAGGCATATGCATGGTTTCGCCGTCCCGCGTCAAATCACAATGGTAAACATTCACTTGACGTGAACCCATGCACCAATAAACATCCATAATAATCGGAACTTTTAGAGTCCAGCCTTCCATCAGGACGGTCGCGAGGCAATCGCCTGCTGCAAAACGCTCTGATTTTGCGTGCCAATGACGGTAAAAAACTACTTCATCCATATACAACGGAGTGGTCGTCACCATGATATTTCTCCTCAAACTGCAAATTATACTGACCTTCGCCCGTCGCCTTGCAAAAGAAACTGCAAATTTGGCTACTAAGTTACTAAAAGAATATAAGTATCGGTTTAGGACAAGCTCTTATTCATAATATACGGCAGAATCTATAGCAAAAGCATTAAATGCGTCTGTCAAATATGTACGAATTTTCGGCTGAAACTGTATTCAATCTGACGAATTTAGCCGAGTCTACGCCTTTTTTCGCTCGTAATGCTCAAAAAAGGATTAATATCCTTTATTCTTTTGAAACCCGTTTCTAATCCTAAGCTAACCAATTGATTACCTAACTGCCCATTTGGATGGTTCCATAATGGGATAAACGGATCGGGTATTATTGAATTCTGACAATTCACCGTTTATCAAAAAGTGCTTCCGGGAAAAACATGACACTCAAGTGTTACTACACCGATCATTTTGTGCTGCCGTTACCCGCAGATCATCGCTTCCCCATGCCCAAATACAGCCGGCTGCGCGAACGGGTTGAGACGGAAGACATCGTTCGACCGGATGATTTGCGCATTCCCGAAGCTGCGACGGATGAGCAGATTCTACGGGCGCATGATGCCGATTATTTGGAAAAGGTCAAAACAGGCACATTAACAGCCAAAGAAATCCGGCGGATTGGTTTCCCGTGGACACCCGAAATGGTCGAACGCTCGCGACGATCATCAGGCGCGACCATTGCCGCCTGTCGATCCGCTTTAACCGACGGATTCGCAGCTAATTTGGCCGGCGGAACACACCACGCCTTCCGCGATCATGGCGAGGGCTACTGTGTATTTAACGACAGCGCCATTGCCGCACGCGCCATGCAAGCCGAAGGTCGGGCGCGGCGTCTGGTAATATTGGACTGCGATGTGCATCAAGGCAATGGAACGGCGGCTATCCTCAAAGGGGATTCGACGATCTACACGTTTTCGATTCATGGCGAGAAGAACTTTCCCTACCACAAAGAGCAAAGTGATCTTGACATTGAGTTACTAGACGGCACGAGCGACCGGGTGTACCTCGATATGTTGGAAGAAGGAGTGCAGCGGGCGTTAGCCCTCAGTCATGCCGATTTGGCGATTTATCTGGCGGGCGCTGACCCCTATGAAGGCGATCGCTTAGGACGCTTGAAGCTCACCAAGTCCGGCCTGCGCCACCGCGACGAAATGGTATTGGAACTGTGCAAGGCGCGTGGGCTGCCGGTTGCCATCACAATGGCCGGTGGATATGCCCGCAACGTCGAAGACATTGCCGACATTCATCTGACGACGATTAAGGTCGCGTCACGACTTCAGAGCGGATAATGAATTATGCAAAGGAAAACTTAATGGTATCACCTCAACAATTATTGCAGCGACTAGACGCGATTGGTGAATCGCTGCGGGCGAGCGAGAACGCATTAGCGCTGCTGGGCTTGGGATCAGTCGGAACAGAATTGGCACGCTTGGATGCCTATTCTGATCTCGACTTTTTCGCCATCGTGCAAGCGGGTTTCAAAGCCCGTTATATCGACAATCTCGATTGGTTATCCAACGTCAATCCCATTACCTATGCCTTTCGAAATACCGTTGATGGTTACAAAGTGCTGTTCGAGGATGGCATCTTCTGTGAATTCGCCGTATTCGAGCCGCAAGAAATGGCCGCTATTCCTTTTAGCGAAGGTCGCATCGTTTGGAAGACCATCGGCTTTGACGAGTCAGTCTGCAAACCCCAGAAAAGGACGCATTCCAGCCAGCATCCGGTTGATTTTCATGTGGGCGAGGCGCTGACCAACTTGTACGTAGGCATGGGGCGCTACCGGCGCGGTGAAAAGTTATCCGCAGTCCGTTTTATCCAGAGCTATGCTTTAGACCATATTTTGCCGCTAGCCAGCGAGATTGAAACGGCTCGACCCGCATTAATTGATGCCTACAATGTCGAGCGGCGTTTTGAACAGCGCTTTCCGAAGCTGGCCGCACAACTGCCCAAAATGGTACAGGGCTACGAGCGAACCCCCGAGTCCGCGCTGGCGATACTTGAATTTTTGGAAACGCATTTTGAGGTGAATCCGGCGATTGCGGCGCAAATCAGAACACTTTGCGCATAAATGAGGAAAATCAAAAAGGGCGAACGAGGCACTTCGCCCTTTTTTAGTTCAGAAGGCTTTAACCCGCTTTTGCCAGCGGAACCAGCTTAAACTGCATCAATTGTACCAGACGGTCAACATAAGGGTTGCCAACCACTGGCATCGTCACCGCTTCATCTTCGCGGCGGGTGAGTTCAAAGTGGTATATCACTGTGCCGCGCGCACCCATGTGATGAATTTCTTGAAAACCGACGACATCATTAATCGCCCAACCTTCATCAAGCGCAGTGTTTAACGCGTCACCGCCGGTGTAGCGTTCGGAATCAACGTGCCAGTGACGGTAAATATCTTGGTAAGCAAAGTGAAGATCGGTCATATCTGGTACAAGTTTCATCAGCAGTGCGCCCCCTATGATTTTTGATTATTATTACCCTAAGGCAGAATTGACAAAAATAGTATTAGATGTCGATTAAGGGTGAGTGCATTGGAGTTGAAATTTTGGTTAACTATAACAACCAATGATGATTTTGTCCTTTGTAAATAATAACAAGATTGACAAAGTATCCTTGTGACAAAATACACAAAAGCCGGACGTGGTATAATCTTCCCTTAAAAGCTGTTCGTGAAACAGGCAGCATTTGGCGCCCAAACGCCTATCGTTTACAGAAGGATTAGTCATTGTGGCAACAAATATTAGTATTCAGAATATTGCGCAGTACGACGGTCAGGAAGTGACCTTACGTGGTTGGGTTTATAACCGCACCGATAAGGGCAAATTGCAATTTATCCAACTGCGGGATGGCACAGGCATTGCCCAGTGCGTCGCCTTCAAGAAAGACATGGACGCAGCACAGTTCGAAATCGCCGGCAAATTGACTCAAGAGTCGGCTGTAATCATCACCGGCAGCGTGCGTAAAGATGAGCGTGCGCCCGGTATTCCCGGCGGTTTTGAAGTCGGTATCAAAACGCTGGAATTGATTCAGATGGCGGATGAATATCCGATTACACCTAAAGATCACGGCGTCGAGTTCTTGATGGACAACCGCCATTTGTGGCTGCGTTCAACCCGTCAGTGGGCGATTATGCGTATCCGTGCCACGATTATCAGCGCCATGCGCAATTGGTTGGATAACGACGGCTATACGCTGATTGATACCCCGATAATTACGCCGTCGGCAGGTGAAGACTCGACCAGCTTGTTCGAGTTGGATTACTACGGCGAAAAAGCGTACTTGGCACAAACCGGTCAGTTGTATAACGAAGCGGATATGGCGGCCTTCGGTAAGGTCTACAGCTTCGGCCCGACCTTCCGTGCCGAGAAATCCAAGACGCGGCGGCATTTGATGGAATTCTGGATGCTCGAACCGGAGATGGCCTTTTTCAGCCTCGAAGACCTGATGGATATGGAGCAGCGTTTCATCGGGCATGTGGTGCAAACCGTCTTGGAGAAGCATAAAGAGGAACTGAAAATCTTGGAGCGCGATACCTCCAGCTTGGAGCGGGTCGTGCCACCGTTCCCGCGCATCAGCTATGACGATTGTGTGGAGCGGCTGAATAAACTCTCAGACGCGGCGACGGATCCCGAACAAAAGCAGCTTCTTCACATTGATTGGGGAACAGACTTCGGCAGCCCACACGAAACTGCCGTCGCCGAAATGTTCGATAAGCCGGTGTTTGTCTACAACTTCCCCTCGGTGTTCAAGGCTTTTTATATGCAGCCGGTCGAGGGACGACCGGAAGTATGCCGCAGTGTCGATTTGCTCGCGCCGGAAGGGTACGGCGAAATCACCGGCGGCAGCGAACGTATTTCCGACTCGGAACTCATCGAGAAGCAGGTCAAGAAGATGGGCTTGGGTCGCGAGGCGTATGCGTGGTATCTGGATTTGCGCCGCTTCGGCAGCGTCCCTCACGCCGGTTTCGGCATCGGCTTGGAACGCACCGTCGCATGGATATGTGGCCTGCCGCACATCCGCGAAACCATTCCCTATGCCCGCTTCCTGAACCGCAAGTATCCGTAAGCGGGGAAGTTACAAGTAGCAAGTTTCAAGTGACAAGAGAGGCAGTGCCTCTCTTTTGTCATGTGGTTTCTATTTTCGGTGGTGGCCTACTAGAGAATTGGTAAAATAGAGAGGGGAAAAAGAAACAGGAGGCTGACATGAAAAAGCAGGGCGTGTTAGCACAGGCAGGAAGCTTTTGCCCGAATAAAGCATGTAGC